>JAYRGX010000063.1:0-1576 GCA_041907545.1 Bacteroides sp. | reverse complement strand
AAAAGGACGAAGTGTGGTGCCTGATGTAAATCATATCTTAACAATAAGAATTGATGGATGAGTTTATAAGACGAATAGAATCCAGTCTTAGTATTCAAGGCAAAAGACTAAGTTTGGTAAAGAACCCTGATGGATTTTTAAATAATCCAGAGACACAGCAGCAAGTACTTGCTGAATGTGGATTACTCTTATTGCCTATTAAGAACTCATTAGAGTTGAGAATAAGGTATGAAATGTATGACAAACTCTCTAACAAAAGAGTGTGTTACATAATGGATACCCCTGATGAAGTCCTCCCTGATTTAAGGAATCAGATGTTTATAGCTCCGACTTTCTCTGTGTCAGATCTCATGCCAGCTTATGACGAAACCGAGCTAAGAATGTCACAGTTATCATTTGGTATTGCTTCATATCTGTTTAAGAAGAAGTACACATATAATCTCTCAGTAAAAGATACTAAAGAGATGGTCTTAGAAGCAGCAAATTATTTTGGTGAAGACCCAAAGGTGTTATGTGATAAATTGCTGTCCATTCCTTTGATTTGGGATAATGTTGAAACAATAGACTCTATATCATCGGTCCTGCTCAAAGCTATAAGTCAAGGTTGCTATGATAAGGTAGAGTCTGCGCTATCATTGATAAATACAGATTTTCAGCAATACTTAGATTCTAAATATTTCTCACTAGCTTCTTCAAATCATGTTATTAGGCCCAAAATTGTAAATAAGATTTTACCTCATATCTTTAATAAATACAATAGAACAGACAAGATTGCACTTATCGTAATTGATGGCATGTCCTACTGGCAATATTTGGTATTAGATAGATTTCTAACTGAAGAAGGTCTCAGCACAAAGAAAGATATTACTATGTCGTGGCTTCCATCAATAACAAAATTATCTAGGCAGGCCATCTTCAAAGGTAACATTCCTAATGTGTCATATACTCAGAATCCAATCCAAGAAGAAAAATTGTGGAATGATTTTTGGACTGAAAATTCAAACCGTTCAAAACGAATGAGCAAATATGAAGTATCATATACTTATGATAGTCTTCTTGCGAGCGACTATAATAGATATAAGCAAGCATTTGTTGATGCAAGTTTAGATCATAAAATGCATAGTTCGTCAAACAATAAAGATTTGTATGACTTAACGGTGAATTGGGCAAAAGATGCAGCTGAAAACACTAAACTTCTACATGAGCAAGGTTTTATTATATACATAACAACCGATCATGGTAATATTATGGCTCACTCTTGGAGGGCATTAAAACAATCAGAAAAAACATATCTCTACGAAAAAGATAGTAGAGGTGATCGCTATCTGATGTATAAAGATGAAAACTATAAAAATGAATTTCTACAGAATAACGAAGAAATAGTGAAAGACCTTTTAGTTCACGAAAACTGGCTGGTTTGGCGCAATTCAAACTGTTTTGCTGGAAAAAACGAGATAACGCATGGTGGCTCACACTTCCTAGAGGTTGTGATACCGTTTATTACAATAGAGAAATAAATGTCAATGGAAAAGACTGTCGGAATAAATCAAAGAATTGGCGTAAATGTGATGGAGAT
>JAYRGX010000062.1:0-2357 GCA_041907545.1 Bacteroides sp. | reverse complement strand
TTCTGACATGCTACGTATTTTCTCAAAGCCAATGAAAAAGCAAGAAGCACTCGATGCTTTAGCTAGATACATTGAGGACAAAAGTCATGGTCACCGTCCAGAAGATGTTCGCATAATTATCAAATAACAATAAGATTCCGACATGAATAAAGAACAAAAGCTATTCCTCGACGATGAGTTTGAGGAAACAAAAATAAATGATGTTCCTGTAACTTGCTTGGGTATGGAGTTTCCTAATGATAATGCAAGAAGAGAGTATTTTCGTGAAGAACTTCGCAATAAATTACCAGAACTAAAGAAGATTGAGGGATTCCCCATCGGAAAGGACGAGGACATCATCCGATTATCCGACCCTCCGTATTACACTGCTTGTCCCAACCCTTGGCTTAATGATTTCATTGCGCAGTGGGAAGAAGAAAAGAAACAGTTGGAGCGTGAGGGAAAGCGCAAAGCAGATTTTGAGGTGAAGGAACCGTATGCCAGTGATGTTAGTGAAGGAAAGAGTAATGCTATATATATGGCGCATTCTTATCATACAAAAGTTCCACACCCAGCCATCATGCGTTATATTCTTCATTACACACAACCAGGAGATATTATTTTTGATGGATTTGCGGGAACTGGCATGACAGGAGTCGCTGCTGGCAAATGCTCTGATGTATCGGAGATACAACACTATAGTATTCAGGGTGATACAGGAATCAGACATTGTATTTTAGGTGATTTATCACCGATAGCTTCCTTCATTACATACAACTTTAACAAGCCCGTAAGCAATAACTTTTTTCTTGCGAAAGCTAAACAAGTAGCTGAGCAAGTTAATGAAAAATACGGGTATCTATATAAGACCAAGCACAAAAACCTTGGATATGGAGTAATATCATATGTTATATGGAGTGACGAATTAATCTGTGATAATTGTGGACGCGAGTTGTCTTATTGGACGGAATCATTAGACAAAGATAACAACATTAAGGATTGCATTATTTGTCCTCATTGTGGCTCTATTATTAACAAGACTCAGAATACCATTGCAAAAGAAACGGTTGTGTCTATCAATGGTGATGTCGCTATTGTTCCAAAGAAGCGTCCTGTCCTTATTTGTTATAAATACAATGGAAAGCGTTATACCAAAGTACCTGACGACTATGATTTTCAGCTTATACAAGAAATAGAATCTCTTTCACCTGATGGCTTTTTCCCAAAAGGTACTATTCCTGATGGAGTAAAAACAGCAGAACTCAAAAGGGCTGGCTATACGGATGTTTCACTTCTATATACAAGGCGTAATCTTCTTATCTTCTCTGCTCTTTGGTCTCTAATGCAAGACCTTCCTATTCTTCGTTTTGTATTAACTTCCATTTTAGTTAAAACGGGGTCTTTATTGCACAATATTGGACTTAAGAATGGAAAAATCAATTTAGCAGGGGCACTTCCTAATGCGCTCTTTGTGCCAAGTGCTTTAGCTGAAAGAAATATAATTGAGTTATTTTTAAGTAAGTTAGACGATATCCTTCGGATGAATCCAGAGGCGTTACATCGCTGCGTAAACCAAATATCATCTGCTACAGATTTACAAAACATCAATTCTGAATCCGTGGATTATATTTTTACCGACCCACCGTTTGGACATAATTTGATGTACTCTGAACTAAACTTCATTCATGAAGCGTGGCTAAATGTGTTCACAGACAATAAGGAAGAAGCCATTGAAAACTCCGCTCAAAACAAAACTGTTCAGGATTATACTGATTTGATGACTGCCGCTTTCATCGAATACTATAGGATTTTAAAGCCTGGCTGTTGGATGACGGTTGAGTTTTCAAACACTTCCGCTGCTGTTTGGAATTCAATACAACGCGCATTAACAAAAGCCGGCTTTATAGTTTCTGTTGTACGAGGTCTGGACAAGAAACAAGGCAGTTATAACGCACAAACAACATCTACAGCGGTAAAACAAGATTTGGTAATATCTTGTTATAAAAGTACAGAGCGTGTACGTAATAGTCTTACCCAAGAATTGCCTAATAGTGTGTGGGATTTTATAGATGAACATTTAGAGCATCTCCCAATCGTAAATGAGGTTGGCAATAAGCTAACATCAATTATTGAGAGAAGTCCTAAAATTCTTTATGATCGGTTAATCTCATCATACATTGAGCGTGGACTTGCTGTTCCAATAGATGCGCAGCAATTCCAGTCGGGTCTTAGAGAACGCTATGTTGAACGCGATGAGATGTTCTTCACTGCATCACAAGCAGTTATTTATGAAGAAAAAAAATCTCTGACTAATAAGTTTGTGCCAACTTCATTATTTATTGGCAGCGAAGCTGATGGCATAGAATGGCTAAAACGTG
>JAYRGX010000061.1:0-2766 GCA_041907545.1 Bacteroides sp. | reverse complement strand
CTTGAAAATTTCAGAAGGCTTACGATTGACTACGAGTATCATGCAGAAACAGCTGTGGCTATGGTGCAATTGGCTTTCTGTAAAATCATGCTTAATAAATATTACAATTAATTTTTAAACAGCTTCTAATTATGTCGTCAGAGAAGGTATAGCAAAAAGGTGAATTTTTTAATCTTCTAAACTTATTCTTAGGACACATATAACAGATTCTCTGACCTTCATTTCCTGTACCTAACGAAAAATGTATAGATGAATATTGAGAAAATGGGTATCTAAACTCTATTTTTGTTTTTGCCGCTAGGAATAAAGAACTTATATGTTCTGTTTCAATTCTATAAAATGTCCTCTCATATAGTTTAAAAAACATCGTATTTGGATTTTGTTCTCCCTCGGATAATGTAAATGCAATTGATCCCCAATCATTTCCAAAATTGCCCCTACCCATGTGTAATAAACTATTAATTCCAAAGTTATCCAAGATATAATTTCTCATTACTCCAAACGACGAGTTAACTAACCAGGTAGGTTGAACAATCATTGATATTTTACCGTGTTTCAATATATTTTGCATAGCGAAATACATAAAAACAGAATACAAATCTAAGGCACCATTTTCATAATGCTTCACAACATATTCTTTCAAAATATCATTCATATTCGCAGCCTTCATATAAGGGGGATTCATCACCAGAACAGAATACTTTTGGGTAAGCGAAAGGATTAGCTCCATTCCAGGCATATTGTTTTGGATAGACTTTGGTACAAAAGATTGCTGTTTCCAATAATCTACAGTTTGAGCTAAGACATACCGAGTGCTCTCAGAAATAGTAAATTTCATGATAGAACCAAGACTGCTAGCATCTTTCATTAAATTGAAAGCATCAACAAGTTCACTTGTTATCTGTTTGGTCTCTGAACCTTGAAAAAATTGAGAAATGAAATTAGTAATAGATCCATTTTCTTCTTCATCATAAGTTTGAGGCATAGTTAACACTCTTGGCAAAACATGAGCATCAATAAAGCTATTATCTTTTTGGCAAGCCTTAATCATCAGTGCAAATGTAGCCAGCTGCTTGGCACGAGTATCAATGTCTACCCCTGTCAGATTGTATCGGAACATATCTTCTATAGCCTTTCTCCGATTGTACCCCTCTTCAATGTAAATCTGATAGAGCAGGTCAAAACATTCATTTAGAATATGACCTGAGCCACATGCCAAGTCAGCACATGTCAAATCGTGAATGTCATCAAAATGATAGATGGCATCGGTAGGGGTCGGTTCTGTAGGTTCCACTAAATACTTCATGCCGTCTTTGATGTCAGAATAAGGGTTGTTGTCCAGATAGATGCGCCCCACGGTGTTCTGCACCATATACTTCACAATCCAGCTGGGCGTGAATATCTGGGTGGCTGCCGGAATCTCATCAGCTTCAAACTTACCTTTCTTAGCAAATACCTCATCCTTGCGTTCAGAAATATAGAACTGATAAAGCCAGCCTATTAGCTCGGGCGACTTATAATCTTCGTCCAAAATGTAATCATCATCATTGAGATGGTCAATAAATCCGTTTTTTTTCAAGATATTGCTTGGCAACAACAATTCCGTATAGTCGGAGATAGTGCCAAAACACTTATTGATAACTGGATTGTTATGGCAATAAGCTACAATCAATACCTGAAACTGCTCATCAGTCAGCGCATCATTAGCCAAAAGCACTTCCAGCTTCTGTCGACTTTCCTCATTCATCTGCGGCATTCTCCCTTGACGGGCATCTGATACCAAGACAGGAATACGGTCTTGCTCGCTTTCATATTCCAACACAGGAGGAATCAACCCATTCTTTGCCATGATGCGAATGGCTACCAAACGGTTGAACCAAGTGTAAGCCACTTCCTCTATCACATCACAATAAGAGTGATTTTTCAACTGATTGGACAAGGACTCAAACTGATAATAAAAATCCACAGTTTGGGTGTCACCCATAAAGACAGCACCGCCATCTTTCAGCTCGGGCTTTTCTTCTATAGTACCATCCTCTCTGATACCCAAAGCAGAGAGGCGTTGTTTCACACCGTCAATCAATATATTGCGGGCTTCACCGGCGAAGCGTTTCAGTTTGTTCGTATCCATTTTATTCCGTTATTATGAAACAATAATATCGTTGCCGCCACCAATGTACTGCATCAGTTGTTCTTTCAATCGCTGCAGATATAAGTCGATGTCTTCCTCCGAATGTATGGGATGGGTAGTGTGCGTATTCAAATGCACAATTCTGCGGGTACGTGGGGTGACAGTCGGTTCTTTCACAACGCCATTTCCTTCTGGTGCAGGAGGATAAGGTCTGGAAACCGGCGGCTTTGGAACAGCTTCGTTGATAAGTTTCATCTGCTCTTCATAAAAATCTGTTACATTCGCATTGGCTTGCAGTGCATAAAAATTGTTGCTATTGGTTTTTTGCAGGATAGTTGTATCTCGTGTGGCAAACTTATCCCTGTCGACTTTTATACCGGCAGCATATTCTTCCAACTCATCGAAAACTTTGTTGTAACCGGTCTTGATAGTTTCTATAAGGGATGATTTGCACTCATTCAAACGTCCATTCAGATTAGTCATTATCTTCTTGTAAGAAGGCATGTGCTCCCAAGGTTCCATATCTTCATTCATGGCTTTCAAACAAACGATCACTTCTTTCTGATCTTCCGGTAGGAAGGCAAAATTATCACGGTTTTCATCAAGGAATTTTTTTACCTTCTTGAACATATCAA
>JAYRGX010000060.1:0-3042 GCA_041907545.1 Bacteroides sp. | reverse complement strand
GCTAGCGAGTCTTTTAATGCAAAAATTAAGCAGTTCAGAGCACTACTCAGAGGAGTCAGGGATGTGTCCTTCTTCTTATTCAGATTATCGAAAATTTATGCTTAAAATCGTAATCCCTCAGAATTTCGGTATGATCCCTTAAATGTGCTTATCTTAAGCATAAATTAAAAAGACTACTTCATTTGATATGAAGTAGTCTTTTCTTTGTTGCGGAGGCCTGACTCGAACAGACGACCTTTGGGTTATGAGCCCAACGAGCTACCAACTGCTCCACTCCGCGATCATTTCGACTGCAAAGGTAGCGCTTTTCATTAGAATAGCAAATAAAAAGAAGTTTATTTTGTGAATAAAATAAGTGATAAATCGTAATGTATTGATAAATAGATGTATATATTCTTTTCTTTTTGTCGAATCCATTATAATCTGCATTTATAAAAAAATGTTTTTCCTTGTGGAATACATGAGAATATCTTACTTTTGCTCAAATAAATTAGCATTGTGCAATTATTTCATGGCAGTTTCAAAAACAAAAGCTAAGTTGGTAGATGTCGCCCGTCAGCTTTTTGCTAAGATGGGAGTTGAAAATACGACAATGAATGATATCGCTCTTGCTTCTAAGAAGGGTAGAAGGACTCTGTATACCTATTTTAAGAGTAAGGAAGATATATACATAGCTGTTGTAGAGTCTGAGCTTGATATACTCTCCGAAACGATGAAACGTGTGGTAGAAAAGAATATATCGCCGGACCAGAAGATTATAGAAATGATTTATACCCGTTTGGATGCAGTTAAAGAGGCTGTGTTTAGAAATGGAACGTTACGCGCTAATTTTTTTCGCGATATATGGAGAGTCGAAAAAGTCCGTAAGCGGTTTGATGCAAAAGAAATACTATTTTTTAAAGCAGTTCTTCGTGAAGGAATGGAGAAAGGCGTATTTCAGATAGACGATATAGACATGACTGCCGATCTTTTACATTATTGCGTGAAAGGTATCGAGGTTCCTTATATTCGTGGACACATAGGGGCAAATCTTGATGATAATACGCGGGATAAGTACGTTGTTAATATCGTATTTGGGGCTTTGCGTAAGATGGACAATAATATTAATCAATAATAAATTTTATGGGATTATTAGATGGAAAGACTGCAGTCGTTACTGGCGCTGCACGTGGTATAGGTAAAGCAATTGCTTTAAAGTTTGCTTCTGAAGGAGCAAATATTGCATTTACAGATTTAGTTATAGATGAAAATGCAAAAAATACGGAGAAAGAAATAGAAGCATTAGGTGTGAAAGCCAAAGGTTATGCATCAAATGCAGCAAATTTTGAAGATACCGCAAAAGTTGTCGGAGATATTCATAATGATTTTGGACGTATTGATATCTTGGTTAATAATGCAGGTATTACCCGTGACGGTCTGATGATGCGTATGAGCGAACAACAATGGGATATGGTTATTAATGTAAACTTGAAATCTGCATTTAACTTTGTTCATGCTTGTACACCTATTATGATGCGCCAAAAAGCCGGTAGCATTATCAATATGGCTTCTGTGGTAGGAGTGCATGGTAATGCAGGACAAGCTAACTATGCTGCATCTAAGGCTGGAATGATAGCGTTAGCGAAATCGATTGCACAAGAGCTTGGTTCACGCGGTATTCGCGCAAATGCCATTGCACCCGGATTCATTATGACAGACATGACTGCTTCTCTTTCTGAAGAAGTAAAAGTTGAATGGGCTAAAAAGATACCTTTGCGCCGTGGAGGTAGTCCTGAAGATGTTGCTGATGTAGCAACGTTCCTTGCTTCAGACTTGTCTTCTTATGTTTCAGGACAAGTTATTCAAGTAGATGGTGGTATGAATATGTAATCTATGACTGTCGTATACGAAGACAATCATATTATCATAGTTAATAAGACCGCTTCCGAGATTGTTCAGGGAGATAAGACCGGCGATATTCCTTTGTCAGAGACTGTGAAGTTGTATCTGAAAGAAAAGTATAATAAACCCGGTAATGTCTTTGTAGGTGTCGCGCATCGCCTGGACCGTCCTGTAAGCGGTCTTGTTGTATTTGCCAAAACGAGTAAGGCACTATCTCGTTTGAATGAGATGTTTAAGAATAGTGAAGTCAAGAAGACTTATTGGGCTGTTGTTAAGACTCCACCGAAAGAAATGGAAGGAGAACTCATAAATTATTTGGTGCGTAATGAAAGACAGAATAAGTCTTATGCTCACGATCAAGAAGTTCCAAATAGTAAAAGAGCCGTTTTATACTATCGGCTGATAGGTAAGTCGGAAAACTATTACTTATTGGAAATTGATCTTAAAACAGGAAGACATCATCAAATAAGATGTCAGTTGGCTAAGATGGGTTGCCCGATAAAGGGAGATTTGAAATATGGTTTTCCCCGTTCCAATCCCGATGGGAGCATTTGTCTGCATGCCCGGTATGTGCGCTTTGTTCATCCGGTATCTAAGGAGCAAATTGAAGTTGCAGCTCCTGTTCCGGAAGGAAATCTTTGGCAAGGGTTTCAAATGATATGAATTGTCTTATTAAAAATAGCATAATAAAAGCCGCTCCCGGGAATAGACAAGGTGGGAGCGGCTTTTATTGTTAGTGTGCTTACTCTTATTTAGCAGGCTGCGTAGATTTATCCACAGTAGGAGAATCTTTTGCAGGGGAGTCACTAGGTTGATCCTTTTTTGGTTCCTCTGACTTCGATTTCTCCGGAGTAGAATCCTCTTTCGCAGGTTTATTTGCTGTGGAGTCTTTGCTTTGCTCTGTTACCGGTTTCTCTTTCTTTACGGGATCCTGAGCGTTTGCCAGAAATACATTCCCACTGACAAACATCATAAATGCTGCTGTTAGAATTACTTTTTTCATAATCATTCGCTTTTAATTAATTAAATATATACACTAGTGTCCCATTAAAAATGGGACGTTATTAATAATTAAATAAACTTGGCCCATTTGGTCCAAATCGTTCTTTGTCATTTTGAAATTTAGTTTTATCAAAGAGGTCTCGAAGAAGAGTTTTATCA
>JAYRGX010000059.1:0-4182 GCA_041907545.1 Bacteroides sp. | reverse complement strand
TATCTTTGGCATAATTAAAAGCTTATGCCTAAAGATACAAATACTTTAGGAAATAGCAAAGCCCTGGCTTGAGAAAGTCGGGGCTTTGTGAATAAAAAAAGAGGATGCATCGTTTTGACACACCCTCATGAAAATTCAATTTGAGCCAAAGATATGAAGACTTAATCTGTGCAGAAGAATGAAAAAATCGGCTCAAAAATCACTTAAAAAAGCTATTTATTAGATCAAATTGAGCCGATAAACCAGAAATATTTGTATATTTGAGCCGATTAAATAATTATCACGGACTATGGACAAAGATTTGATGACTTCAATTCTGCGGTTTCTGAAATTTCACCCAGGTTCTTCGCGAAAGGATATATCAGAAGGGATTACTTCTACGGTAAGCGATGCAACATTAAAGCGTGCTATTGCCAACGGCATAGTCAATAACGATATCGCTTCATCTGGAAAGGCTCGTGCTACAGAATATTCGCTCACTGCTCAAGCTTTAGTGATGATGACTTACGACATCGACACTTATTTTTCAAAGGAAGTCGATGAACGTGAGGTTCAGACAGGATTCAATTTCAATCTAATACAAAACGTCCTGCCAAAAGTCACATTGTTTACCAACGAAGAATTATCAATACTTGATGAATTGCAGAAACAATTTACTCATAATGCCACACTACTTTCAAAAGTGGAGTATGACAAGGAGATGGAACGTCTTGGCATTGACCTTAGTTGGAAGTCATCACAAATAGAGGGCAACACATATAGTCTGCTAGAAACAGAACGTCTGCTAAAGGAAAGTCAGGAGGCAAAGGGAAAAACACGCGAAGAAACCCTTATGCTACTCAATCATAAAGAGGCTTTAAAGTTCATTCTACAAGAGCCTGATTATCTTACACCTCTTACCATATCGCAAATAGAAGATATCCATAGCTTGCTGGTAAAAGATATGGGAGTGGCAAGGAACATTCGTACTCGCCGTGTCGGTATCACCGGCACCAATTATCGCCCCATAGATAATGAATTTCAAATTCGCGAGGCTATGCATGACACCTGTAATCTGATAAATGGGAAAGACAATATCTTCGAAAAAGCCCTGTTGGCATTAGTACTTATTTCGTATATTCAGCCTTTCGAAGACGGTAACAAGCGAACTGCTCGTATCACTAGCAACGCCATTCTTATCGCTAACAAATATTGTCCTATTTCATTCCGTTCAATAGATTCTATTGATTATAAGAAAGCTATGCTTCTCTTTTATGAACAAAACAACATGAGTGCATTTAAACAAATATTCATAGATCAGTTTCGCTTTGCAGTAGAGCAGTATTTTTAGTTTACACGTGTGTATTGCTTCATATAATATCAATTAGTCTTCATTTTCTGGGTGGCCAGAAAACGAAGCAAAAGAACCACCGGCACATCTTTACCGGTCTCATTCCGCACCGGTCTGAAGCCGCAAATCCATTAACGCCTTCCCTACGGTCACTTGAACGAAATGGATTTATCGACTTCATACTCGGCACTCCATCGAGACGTAAAGCTGAAGCCGGGCAGAGTGGATTGGACGCGGATTGGACAATATCAACGTTTTCATATAAGTAGCTGTACTATGGTAGTACCAACCATAAAATATACGTTCAATTGCATCCAATAAGTGCTAATGATATCCAATCCAAGTCCGTAGGCTCTCCGGCTTCACGAACTTTCGCTCTACAAATCGGGCGAGTATGGGTTTAGGAAATTCATACCGTTCAAAGGAGGAACGACTGCGTTTATGAATTTTCAAGCCCAGACCGCTTGATTTGGAGTGAAATTCGTGCGCCGGTGGTTCTTCTTGTTTCGTTCTTCTTTCCATAAAGAAGAATGAAAATTCAATCTATAAAGAAATGAAGACTTATAAAGAGATCAAGCATGTATATTCCCAGCAGCTTTAGAGTATTCCTTTTTATTCCCACGACTATTCATTCTCCTACAACTGTTCAAATTGCATGGCATGAAAGTTTAGGTTGGAATACAAAATAAACAGTATTATCTATTTGCTATCTAAGATATCGTATAACAGCTCTGCTCCTTTCTCCAACTTCTTCGGATTGCTTTTCTTAAGCTTGCTCAAATTCAGAAGTTTCCACTTTACCGAAGGATAGTCAGCAAACTCTTCATAAGATGATTTCTCCCATGCAGGACTACCTTGTTCGAAAGAAACAAGAAAATGTTTATCCTCCTCGGTCATGATATTTTTGACATTCTCTATCAGTTTATGTCTAGTCTCTTCATAGTCATCATAAGTAAAATTCAGATCGGACATACCTGCAAACTGTTTTTCTATGGCTTCCCGCTGATCAATGAGACTCGGAGCAAAAGATTCATATATGGGTCTATCACTACCCAAGAGACAAAAAACAAATCCATATTTGGCTTCCTCTAAAGAAAGACTCATGTGATTTATATCAAACATATCACGTGGATGCTGTCTAGATAAGGCAGCTGCAATCTTACCTCCATAAAGTTGCGTAAGCGGAACGATTCTTGCTTCTACCTCCATCTCGAACATATCTTGAGCTTCCGCACACAACAGCATCATCACAGGGTCACCTCCAACAATACCACGCTTAGTTTGGTTAACTTCTATTTTCACTTGGCAACCATGGTATTCACAAGTCAGTTTGCATATATCCAGCCGCGGAATCACTTTTACTCCCTTCAAAAGCTCTTTTATCCTTGAACTAATCCTCACTAAGGCTTCATTGATATGGTTGAGACTTGAAGTTCTGTTTTCCAAAGGAATATAAGTAAGGTCTATATCAACAGAAAGACGTAATAAGTCATTTACGAACAGGTTGATTGCTGTTCCTCCATGTATAGCAAAACATTCTTCATCTACCACTATCGGAAGAATTCGCAGCAACAAACGTACTTTTTCTTTATAGACATTATTCATAATCAGCTAATTCTTTTGGTATAACCAGATTATATTTTGCGTCCTTCACCCCACCTTTAGCAAGGCTTCTAGGTCCGCTGCCCAAAGTAACGTTTGATAAATCCAGACGTTTAAACCACGCATGTTTAGATTTTTCTGCCATATATAGAAACAGACGTTTTACTTTAAAGGACGAACATTGCTCAAGCAGCTTAGTCACCATACCGGCCCGCAAGGTGGTAAGCATCTCCATCAGATAATATACATCCGTAAGATTATAGTATTCTGGAGCGAGCAAAAGACATTCCATGATAGCAAGCTCAGGGGTGGAAACTTGTAAAGTCAAACCTTCATGTTCCATCTGTGTCACACCTATGCTTCCATCGAACACCTTAGTGGAAAATTCCCTTATTGCTCGTTCCCAATCATAAGAGGTCATCCATTTGGGAAGTCTATGATCTAATGGCGTGAACACGTATGCCAAAGGTTTGCCAACGGCAACATAATGAGAATAACCATGAAGTTCCAGTGCGGCCGAAGCTCCGATACGGTAACTTCCCCCCATTTGCCTTTCATAAGAGGCCAATGCGCCATAAAGCATAGGAGTCTCGTTACTGAATCTGTATATTCCGGTCCCCATACGTGTAAGCCAGCCAGACTTGACATACTTTCCCTGTTCAGTCCGACTAAGTCCCTGACTCTCGAGCCATGATGTGCTCATCACACCAGCAGGAAGGGACAATTTCATTATGTTGTTTATTTTAGTTGACATATTGCAATAAATATGGTTACAAAATTAAATGTAAAATAAACGACTTCCAAACTATTCTGAGTTTTTCTGCATTTTTCAAGTCGAAATGCCTATAATTGTTTATTTTACATACGTATTTGCAATACTATTATATACATTTAAAACTGTAAAGTAAACTAAGCAGAATTTATCCTTATAGAAATAGGGATAGTATCTCGCCTTTAATCTTCATTTTCTGTTTGGTCAGAAAACGAAGCAAAAGAACCACCGGCACATCTTTATCAGTCTTATTCTGCATCTGTTTAATCTGAATTTTCTGTATGATTCAGAGTCTTCATTTTCTGTGTGAACAGAAAACGAAGCAAAAGAATCACCGGCGCATCTTTACCAGTCTCATTCCGCACCGGTCTGAAGCCGCAAATCCATTAACGCCTTCCCTACGGTCACTTGAACGAAATGGATTTATCGACTTCATACTCGGCACTCCATCGAGACGTAAAGCTGAAGCCGGGCAGAG
>JAYRGX010000058.1:0-4875 GCA_041907545.1 Bacteroides sp. | reverse complement strand
ATCCCCCGCAATATAAATACCCAATACAACAAATGACATTTCGATCACCAAAACTCATCCAAATTCTCTTTTTATATAATATGCTAATCTTAATGTGTATCGAACTCTTTTGATCTTGATAATGGATGTTGGCGATAGTATCACATAATAATTCTGCTCTTTGTCATTCTCTTTTTCAATTAGCATGTTAATTATTTATTGTTATCTTGAAAGTATTTAAATAACATGGTTTTTTGTTGTATAATTTCCTTACTATTTTTCCTATGAAGCGCCTCAAAAGCCTTCTGTAATTCCTTGTTTTATGCAGAATTAATATGTTTGAGTCGGATAATATAATATTTTTGATCTTAAAAAATAAATAATTCATGGTTGATTTCTGAATTATGAGGATATTTATTTGTATCTTTGTGCCCCGAATAAATTATAACAAGCTGTGGGACGGTTTGATAAATATAAAATAGACTTGAAAGGAATGAACGCAGATTCATGTAAATATGAATTTGTGCTTGATAGCCAGTTTTTTGCTATTATAGATGGCCCTGAAGTTCAAAAGGGCAAGGTTGTAGTCGAACTGGTTGTAAAGAGAACATCACATGCTTTCGAATTAAGTTTTAATACAGAGGGATTGGTTTGGGTACCATGTGATCGTTGTTTGGATGATATGGAGCAATTGGTTTCTTCTGTGGATAAACTTATTGTTAAATTAGGTCGTGAATATGCTGAAGAAGGAGATAATCTGATCGTAATTCCAGAAGAAGAAGGTGAGATTAACGTGGCATGGTTTATGTATGAATTTATAGCATTATCGATTCCGATGAAACACGTGCATCCCGTTGGGAAGTGTAATAAATCAATGAGTGGAAAGTTGAGCAAGCATATGCGAACATCTTCTGCTGATGAAGAAGATGATGATGCCTTGGTCGCTGATGAAGAAGATTTCTCAAATGATGTAGCAGATAAAGATGATTCTCAAGTGGATCCTCGCTGGAATGAATTAAAAAAAATATTAGATAACAATTAAAGATTAAGAAAAATGGCACATCCTAAAAGAAGACAGTCTAAAACAAGGACTGCAAAGAGAAGAACTCATGACAAAGCAGTAGCTCCTACATTGGCTATTTGCCCAAACTGCGGTGAATGGCATGTGTATCATACTGTTTGTGGAGCATGCGGATACTATAGAGGAAAACTTGCTATAGAAAAAGAAGCAGCTGTTTAAATTTGCAGCTTAAATGACTTTACAGCTTGAATATCGGTTGTCTGAGAGGAGCTGCTTGACAGACTTTTAGACTTCCGTTGTTTGGGTATTACCTAGCATAGAATTGATGGAAAAAATAAATGCAGTAATTACAGGCGTTGGCGGATATGTACCAGACTATATTTTGACTAATGATGAGTTGTCAAAAATGGTAGATACCAATGATGAATGGATTATGACCCGTATCGGGGTAAAAGAAAGACATATATTGAATGAAGAGGGATTGGGAACCTCTTACATGGCTCGTAAAGCAGCTAAACAACTCATGCAAAAAACTGGGGCAAATCCAGACGATATTGATTTGGTGATAGTTGCAACAACTACTCCTGATTATCATTTCCCGTCTACGGCTTCTATCTTGTGTGATAAATTAGGGCTGAAAAATGCATTTGCTTTTGATTTGCAGGCTGCGTGCTCTGGTTTTTTATATTTGTTAGAGACTGCTGCGAACTTTATACGTTCAGGTAGATATAAAAAGATTATCATAGTTGGTGGAGATAAAATGTCTTCGGTTGTGAATTACACAGATCGTTCGACTTGCCCTATTTTTGGTGATGGTGCTGCTGCATTTATGATGGAACCGACTACTGAAGATTATGGTGTAATGGATTCGCTTTTGAGAACTGACGGTAAAGGACTGCCATTTTTGCATATGAAAGCTGGTGGTTCTGTCTGTCCGTCTTCTTATTTCACAGTGGATAATCAAATGCATTATATTTATCAAGAAGGTCGGACTGTTTTCAAATATGCTGTGTCTAATATGTCTGATTCTTGTGCTACTATTGCTGAACGAAATAATCTGGATAAAGATAATATTGCTTGGGTTATTCCGCATCAGGCTAATTTGCGTATTATTGACGCTGTTGCTCATCGGTTGGAACTTCCTCACGAAAAGGTTATGATTAATATCGAACGATATGGCAATACTAGTGCTGGTACTCTTCCTCTTTGTATTTGGGACTTTGAAGATAAACTCAAAAAGGGAGATAATCTTATCTTTACAGCTTTTGGCGCTGGATTTACCTGGGGAGCTGTATATGTTAAATGGGGATATGATGGCAAGAAACAGTAAAGTGGAAGTTATACAATCGCTATAATATATTGAAAACGCATCCTATTTCGATTTGATGCGTTTTTTTGTCTCATTGAAAAACTGGAATAATATGCATAAAGCAGGTTTTGTAAATATTGTCGGTAACCCTAATGTCGGGAAATCTACGTTGATGAATGCATTAGTTGGCGAACGTGTGTCGATTGCTACATTTAAAGCGCAGACAACTCGCCATCGTATTATGGGAATACATAATACGGATGATATGCAAATTGTTTTTTCAGATACTCCTGGAGTGCTAAAACCAGCTTACAAATTGCAGGAATCGATGCTGAACTTTTCTAATTCGGCGTTGAGTGATGCAGATATTTTACTATATGTAACCGATGTTATTGAGACTCCCGATAAGCATAGTGATTTTATAGAGAAAGTTGCTCGCATAGATATGCCTTTGCTGTTGCTTATTAATAAGATTGACTTAACAGACCAAAGTAAACTTGTAAGCTTAGTCGAATCGTGGAAGGAGATTTTGCCAAAAGCAGAGATTATACCTATTTCTGCTATGAATAAGTTCAATGTAGAGTATATAATGAGGCGGATTAAAGAGTTACTTCCCGATTCTCCTCCTTACTTTGATAAAGATCAATGGACTGATAAACCGGCCCGCTTTTTTGCTACTGAAATAATTCGTGAGAAGATATTGCTTTATTACGATAAAGAGATTCCTTATTCTGTAGAAATTGTTGTAGAGCAATTTAGAGAAGATAATAAGCATATTCATATAAATGCCATTATTTTTGTGGAGCGCGACTCTCAGAAGGGGATTATAATAGGTAAGCAAGGTAAGGCCTTGAAAAAAGTATCAACTGAAGCTAGGCGAGATTTGGAGCGTTTCTTTGGAAAAAATGTTTTTCTAGAGACTTTTGTGAAAGTAGATAAAGATTGGCGAAATTCGGATAAGGAGCTGCGTCAATTTGGTTATCAATTGGATTAATAGTATTTATGCGGCTGAGAAGTCGTTAACAATTAGATAGATATATGGGAAATTTAGTTGCTATAGTGGGACGTCCTAATGTTGGTAAGTCCACATTGTTTAATCGTCTGACAAAAACTCGTCACGCTATTGTGAATGAAGAGGCTGGGACAACTCGTGATCGTCAATATGGCAAAAGTGAGTGGCTTGGAAGAGAATTTTCAGTAGTAGATACTGGAGGATGGGTTGTGAATTCTGATGATATTTTTGAAGAAGAGATTCGGAAACAAGTTTTGATGGCTGTTGATGAAGCAGATGTTATCTTGTTTGTTGTTGATGTTATGAATGGAGTTACTGACTTGGATATGCAGGTGGCCACTATTTTGCGTCGTGCTAAGAAGCCTATTCTTTTGATTGCTAATAAGACTGATAATAATGAGCTACAATATAATGCTCCAGAGTTCTATTCTTTAGGATTGGGTGATCCTTATTGTGTTTCTGCAATAACAGGGTCTGGTACTGGGGACATGATGGATCTTATTGTGGCGAACTTTAAAAAAGAGGCTGAAGAGTTATTGGATGAGGATATTCCTCGTTTTGCTGTTGTCGGTCGTCCTAATGCGGGAAAGTCATCCATTGTCAATGCTTTTATAGGGGAAGAACGAAATATAGTAACAGAGATAGCAGGTACTACTCGTGATTCTATCTATACACGATATAATAAGTTTGGCTTTGACTTCTATCTGGTCGATACGGCTGGTATAAGGAAGAAAAATAAAGTAAATGAAGATCTTGAATATTATTCCGTTATCCGTTCTATTCGATCTATCGAAGCTTCCGATGTGTGTATTCTTATGATTGATGCGACGCGAGGTGTTGAAAGTCAAGATTTGAATATATTCTCTATCATTCAGAAGAATTCGAAAGGACTAGTTGTTGTCGTTAATAAATGGGATCTGGTAGAAGATAAAACAGTGAAAGTAATGAAGACATTTGAAGATGCTATACGCTCTCGTTTTGCACCATTTGTTGATTTTCCTATCATATTTGGATCGGCACTTACAAAACAACGTATTTTGAAGGTGCTAGAAGAAGCTCAAAGTGTTTATCAAAATAGAATGACTCGTATTCCTACAGCCCGATTGAACGAGGAAATGTTACCACTGATCGAAGCATATCCCCCTCCGGCAACAAAAGGGAAGTATATTAAAATTAAATATATCACACAGTTGCCTAATACTCAGGTTCCTTCTTTTGTTTATTTTGCAAATCTTCCGCAATATGTAAAAGAACCATATCGCCGTTTTTTGGAAAATAAGATGAGAGATAAATGGAATTTGACTGGTACTCCGATCAATATTTATATTCGTCAGAAGTAAATCTTAGAGTTAAGAAAACGAGGGTGTGTCAAAACAGACACATCCTCTTTATTTATGTGCAAAGCCCAGACTTTCACAAGCCTGGGTTTTGTTATTACCTAAAGTTTTTGTATCTTTAGGCATAAAGTTTTTCGTTATGGCAAAGTTACATTTTCGTCCTTACACTCCCAACCAAACAGTTCTTTTTCCGCAAAGAATCGATGAAGATATTTCG
>JAYRGX010000057.1:0-5882 GCA_041907545.1 Bacteroides sp. | reverse complement strand
CCGACAAATGATATCCCCCCAGAGGGATCCTCCTGAGCGTTTGGATCATATCCCCCGCAATATAAATACCCAATACAACAAATGACATTTCGATCACCAAAACTCATCCAAATTCTCTTTTTATTCGTTATAAAGAGATTTGCATGCTTAAAAGAACTTAAAACGAGTAAATCATTTTTCTAACGATTAAGCATATCTACAAAAACTTCGTATCTTTACTGCCCAATAAACGCTTTTTGTTTTGAATAAAAGCTGAAAGCTTTTATTTGATAGAAAGTAAGGATACGAGTGTGAAATGACTCTCTTAGAAGTTTGATAAATACTAATAATTATATTAATTTTAACAACAAATCAAATCAAAAAAAGTATTATTATGAAAACTACTCATCAGAAAAATGTCTCTTTTACAGGAATTAAATCTGCAGGTTTGGTTATTATTGGCTGTCTAGTTTTGGCAATCTGTATCTTTCATTTTGTGTTCGGTAACCCCGCTAACTTTATGAATAATGATCCCAATAATCACCCTCTTCCTGGTAACTTATTAGGTACTATTTACAAAGGCGGTATCATTGTACCTATTATCCAAACTCTTTTGCTTACTGTATTAGCTTTGAGTATTGAACGCTATTTTGCGATTCGCTCAGCTTTTGGTAAAGGTGGTTTGGTGAAATTTGTAAAAGGTATCAAAGAAGCTTTATCTGCTGGTGATATGCAAAAAGCTAAAGAACTTTGCGATAAGCAACGTGGTTCTGTAGCTAATGTTGTAACTTCTACTCTTGTTAAGTATGCTGAAGTAGAAAAAGATGCGACATTGTCTAAGGATCAAAAGATTTTAGCTATTCAGAAGGAATTAGAAGAAGCTACAGCTCTTGAATTGCCTATGATGCAGCAGAATTTACCTATTATTGCTACTATTACAACTCTTGGTACGTTGATGGGTCTTCTTGGTACTGTAATCGGTATGATCCGTTCATTTGCAGCTTTGAGTGCAGGTGGTGGAACTGACTCAGTTGCTCTTTCTACTGGTATTTCTGAAGCGTTGATTAATACAGCTTTCGGTATTTTGACTGGTGCACTTGCTGTTATTTCTTATAACTACTATACCAATAAAATTGATAAGTTGACATACAGTCTTGATGAGGTTGGTTTCTCTATCGTACAGACTTTTGCAGCTACTCATTAATATCGTGAGCCCTATAAATTATAATTGCTATGGGTAGAGCGAAGATAAGTAAAAAAAGTACATTCATAGATATGACGGCGATGAGTGATGTGACTGTATTGCTGCTTACTTTCTTTATGTTGACATCAACATTTGTGAAGAAAGAGCCGGTACAAGTTTCAACTCCAGCTTCCGTTTCTGAAATTAAGATTCCCGAAACTAATATTTTGCAGATCTTGATTGATACGAAAGGGAAAATATTTATGAGTTTGGATAAGCAGCCGGATATGCGTGCTGTCTTGGAAGGTATGGGAGAAGAGTATGGAGTGTCTTTTACTCCTGATGAAGTTCAGAAATTTTCGAAAATGGCTACATTTGGTGTTCCAATGAAGAGTATGAAGAAATTTCTTGAAATGTCACAGGAAGAACAAGATGCTGTCTTGAAGGATCAGGGTATACCTTGTGATAGTTTGGATAATCAGTTTAAGTCTTGGGTGCGTACAGCGAAAACGACTAATCCGGATTTGCGTATTGCAATTAAAGCTGACCAAAAAACTCCCTATTCGGTGATTAAAAAGGTTATGACTTCTCTTCAGGATATTAGAGAAAACAGATATAATCTGATAACTTCTTTGAAAACAACTGCTGAAGATAAATAATAAAGATAATATGAGTGCTGAAATACAAGAAAGCGGCAATAAAAAAGGTGGTAAAACTAAGCAGAAGAAGATGACTGTTAGGGTGGATTTCACTCCGATGGTTGATATGAACATGCTTTTGATTACTTTCTTTATGCTTTGTACTTCGTTGAGTAAACCTCAAACGATGGAAATTAGTATGCCGAGTAATGATAAGAACATAACCGAAGATCAACAGACGAAAATAAAAGCTTCTACGGCTATTACTTTATTATTGGATGGTAAGGATAAAATCTTTTATTATGATGGAGTGCCTAAATATAATGACTATTCCTCTTTAAAAGAAACAAACTATTCTGCTGATGGTCTTCGTGCAATGTTGTTGGGACGAAATCAGGCTGCTATGGCTAAGGTTAAAGAGCTGAAAGAGAAAAAGCTTAATATGCAGATCTCGGAAGCTGACTATTTAGATAAAGTATCTGAAATAAAGAACGGAAAAGATACTCCGGTTGTTATCATTAAAGCTACTGATGATGCAACATATAAGAATCTGATTGACGCTCTAGATGAGATGCAGATATGTAATATAGGTAAATATGTGATAACGGATATTTTAGCAGGTGATAAGTTTTTGCTGAAGAACTTTGAAACAAAGGGTTCGCTATCTAATAGTACTGAGAATTAATGTGTAACACCTAAAATAGTATATAAAAATGGCAAAAATAGATTTGACATCTTTGGAATGGTGTGACCTCATATTCAAAGGCAAGAATAAGGCCTATGGCGCATATAAACTACGGGAAAATTCGTCAAAACGGCATAATCTTGCGATGCTTTTGGTTATTGCTATTGCAGTAGTTGGTTTTAGTATTCCAACTTTGATAAAGTTAGCTACGCCGAAAGATAAGGAAGTTATGACTGAAGTTACTGCGTTGTCTAAATTGGACGAGCCGGAAGTGAAGCAGGAACAGAAGAAGGTTGATCCTAGTACTCCTCCTCCTCCTCCATTGAAGAGCTCTATTAAGTTTACGGCTCCTGTAATTAAGAAAGATTCTGAAGTTCGTGAAGAAGATGAAATAAAGAGTCAACAAGACCTTACTGAAAATAAAACTGCTATTTCAATTGCTGACGTAAAAGGTAATGATGAACAGAATGGTAAGGATATTGCAGATTTGAAGCAGGTCGTTACACAGGCTCCTGCTAAAGAAGAGGAACAAGTCTTTGATATGGTAGAACAGCCACCTACATTTCCTGGTGGTCAAGGTGAATTAATGCAATTCATTTCTAAGAACTTGAAGTATCCAACTATTGCAGCTGAGAATGGCGTTCAAGGACGTGTTGTTTGCCAGTTCGTTGTAGGTTCAGATGGTAAAGTTCGCGATGTGAAAGTGTTGAAAACATTGGATCCATATTGTGATAAGGAGGCTATTCGTGTAATTCAGTCTATGCCTCGTTGGATCCCTGGAAAACAGAATGGTAAATCTGTTTCTGTGAAATATACAGTTCCTATTATATTTAGATTACAGTAATATTCTTAGCGATGAAGCATTATTGGTTACTATTTATTCCTTTACTATTTGGTTTAATCTCTTGTCAGGACAAACCAAAGGATGGTCGTACTGATACCTATTCTTCTGGAGTTATAACGATAGCTGCGGATGAAAGTTTTGAGCCGATAGTACAACAGGAAATAGATGTTTTTGAAGGACTTTATCCTTCTGCCAGTATTGTTCCTCGTTATGTTACTGAAGTGGAAGCTGTGAATCTTTTATTGCGTGACAGCTTGCGGTTAGCTATAACTAGCCGCAGGCTAACGCAATCAGAAATGGTTTCCTTCCATAGTCGTAAGTTTTTTCCTCAAGAAATTAAATTAGCGACAGATGGATTAGCTTTAATTGTAAATAAGAGTAATCCTGACACTTTAATAAGTGTGAGTACGATACAGAAGATTTTGACAGGAAAAGTGACTAAATGGAAGGATATATATGCTTCTTCAAAGTTACGTAATATTACTATAGTATTTGATAATAAGAACTCTAGTACAGTTCGTTTTGCTGTTGATTCAATTTGTAAAGGAAAGCCTCTTTCAAATAACGTAAAAGCGTTAAAGACAAATCCGGAAGTTATTAATTATGTAGCCCATAATCCAGATGCTATTGGTGTGATTGGTGTGAATTGGTTAAGCGATAAGAATGATTCAACTGGACTTTCTTTTACGAAAGAAGTACAAGTAATGTCTGTTAGCTATTCTGATGATGCTACTCCTGAAAATAGCTATAAGCCATATCAGGCTTATTTGTTCTATGGTAATTATCCTTTAGTGAGGAGTATATATGCTTTAATGAATGATCCTCGAAATGCGCTTCCATGGGGATTTTCCTCTTTTCTATCTTCAGATAGAGGACAACGTATTATTTTAAAATCGGGACTCGTTCCAGCAACGCAGCCTATACGTGTGGTACATGTCAAAGATGAGTGATTAATAAAAAGTAAGATTATGATGAAAAGAAACTTATTCTTTTTAATGAGTGCACTGCTTATTAGCGGTATGATTCAAGCTCAACAACTTGATGATTGGAAAGTGAGTTTGGACAAGATAAAAACATTGATTCAAAGTAATCCCGTTCAGGCCGAAGGGGAATTTAGTGAATTAATCAAGGGTAAAAATAAGAAAAATGTTGATTTATTAACTGCTGTATCATATGCATATCTGAATGCTAACAAGTTGACTGATGCCCAAAAATACCTAGATCTAGCGAAGAAGGCGGATAAAAAAAGTCCAGCTGTCTCTGTTTTGGAGGGAGATATTGCACTTGCACAGAAAGATGCTGGTCGTGCGTGTCAGTTATATGAGCAAGCTATCTATTTTAATCCTAATTATAAAGAAGCTTATTTAAAATATGCTCAGGTGTATAGATCTGCAAATCCTAGTTTGGCTATTGATAAATTGGAACAATTAAAAACAATTGATCCTAATTCATTAGAAGCAGATAAGGCACTAGCGGAAATATATTATTCAACTAATAAATTTTCGAAAGCTTGTGAGATGTATGCTAATTTCATAAATACTCCTCAAGCTACAGATGATGAGCGTTTGAAGTATGCTTTTGCTTTATTTATGAGCCATCAATTCGATAAGTCTCTTGAAGTTGTTCAAGGTGGATTGAAAAATAATCCACGCCATGCTGCATTCAATCGCCTTGCTATGTATAATTATACAGATATGAAGCATTATGAGGAAGCTGAAAAGGCTGCTGAAGTATTCTTCAATCAATCAGATAATGCTGATTTTTCAGCATTGGATTATCAGTACCATGGATTTATTGCAATGGGTTTAAAAAAGTATGATATTGCGGTTGATGCTTTCAAAAAAGCTATTGTAAAGGATTCTACTTTGACTTCATTATGGCAACAGGTATCTGAGGCATATGAAAGTGAAGGAAAATATTCAGAGGCTATAAGTGCCTATAAAACTTATTATAACTCATTAAAACCAGAGGCGCAAACTCCTGATTTGTTATTCCAGTTGGGTCGGATGTATTATACTGAAGCTTCATCTGATACATTGAAGATGCCTCAAGGTGAAAAAAATGCAGCTCTACAGACTGCAGACTCAATATTTGCTCAAGTTTCAGTGAAAGCTCCTGAAAGCCATTTAGGTAATTTATGGCGTGCAAGAACAAATTCCGCTTTGGATCCTGAAACAACAAAGGGGTTAGCGAAGCCATATTATGAAGCTGCAGTTTCTGCTATATTGGCTGCTAATAATCCTAAATATAACTCACAATTGATTGAATGTTATAGCTATTTAGGATATTACTATATTGCAGTGACTAGTGATGCTGCTAAATCAAAAGAATATTGGAATAAGATTTTGGCTATTGATCCAAACAATGCTACAGCTAAGAAAGCTCTAGCTGGATTGAAATAAACTTTATCTGTTCTATCGAATAAAAAGAGGGTGTGTCAAAACAGACACATCCTCTTTTCATATCATAGTTGCTTGGGAGTTTGTCTATGCAGCAATTTTCTGAACAGGCGACTGCAAAGTCGCCCCATTCATCCCATCAATCGCTCTTAAG
>JAYRGX010000056.1:0-5961 GCA_041907545.1 Bacteroides sp. | reverse complement strand
TTTGGATCATATCCCCCGCAATATAAATACCCAATACAACAAATGACATTTCGATCACCAAAACTCATCCAAATTCTCTTTTTATATAATATGCTAATCTTAATGTGTACGAACTCTTTTGATCTTGTATTGATTTATAAGGATAAACGTATTACTCTGCTTATTTATACTGTGATATTTAGGATGGGCTCACGTTTTATAAATACGTTTCGATATTCAAATTTATTGTAATGATTGGAATCTCATAAATCTTTTCTATATTGCTCCTTGTTATATACAATATTAATTAAAAGAAATAATATGGTACCACCTCCTGCTAACGCAACTCCACCTATTCAAGAAGTTGCTTATATTAATAACTTTGAAAATGATTCTTTCCGGTTGGAAAATGGTAAAACCCTCAAGATTACTTTTATAAAGCATGCGAGTCTAATGTTAGATTATAATAATCACATCTTGTATGTGGATCCTGTATCAATGTATGCAGATTTTTCAAAATTGCCTAAAGCTGATGCTATTTTAATCACGCATGAGCACAGTGATCATTTTGATACTAAAGCCATTTCTGCAATAGAAAAGAAAACTACAAAATTGATATCGAATGAATCTTGTCAGAAAAAGCTTGGTAAAGGACAGAGCTTACGAAATGGAGAAACTCTGAATTTGCAATTTGGATTGCATATAAAAGCCGTTCCTGCATATAATACAACTCCTGAAAGATTTGTATATCATCCTAAGGGACGCGATAATGGATATTTACTAACTATAGGTAAGTTTAAAATATATATTGCAGGCGATACTGAAGATATTCCGGAAATGTCTCATTTAGGCAAAGTGGATATTGCATTTATACCGGTGAATCAGCCTTACACTATGACTGTTGATCAAGCTGTAAATGCTGCAAAAAAGATTAAACCTCATATTCTATATCCATATCACTATGGCGAAACTAAAATAGAATTGTTAAAAGAAAAACTTAAAAATGAAGCTAATATTGATCTTCGTATAAGGCAACTTCAATAGTTCTTGAGTAATTATTTTATTATTTATAGATTAATATGGAAGTAAAAAATATAGCAAAAATGGATTTTCAACTTTCTGTGCAGAATCCATTTATCATAGCTTTTCATCATAAGGATTTATTTCCTAAAGGTAATGGGAATATGGCTCCGGATTCAATGAGCCCAGGTAAAAATGTAGGTGAAGATTTTGATATGAAATCACCTTGGCGAATGTATTATGGTGATAGAATTCCGGGATTTCCTGTACATCCTCATCGTGGCTTTGAAACCGTGACAGTGATGCTTGACGGTTTTGCAGATCATTTTGATGCCAAAGGTGCAAAAGGACGATATGGTAAGGGGGATGTACAATGGATGACGGCAGGTGCTGGAACACAACATTCGGAAATGTTCCCTTTGCTTAATGATAATGATGTAAACCCGATGGAGCTGTTCCAAATTTGGCTTAACCTCCCTAAAAAGAATAAATTTGCATCTCCTGATTATAAGATGTTTTGGAATGAAGATATTCCTGTAGTTGTAGAATATGATAATTTGCAACGTAAGGTTGAAGTCAAATTGATTGCAGGAGAATATAAAGGAATTAGATCATTGGATCCAGTTCTAGCATCATGGGCATATGATCGAGATAATCACGTTGGTATATGGCTAATTACATTGGAAGCTAATGCTGATTTTATAATTCCTGGTATTTCACGAACTTTGAATAGGACACTTTATAATTTTGGTGATTCTCCAGTGATGATTGACGGTCACCAGATTAAGGATCACTATTATGCGGAACTACTTGGTGATGTTGATATACATGTTAATAATGGGGATAAAACGGCTCAATTGTTGCTTCTTGAGGGTGAGCCTATTAAGGAGCCTATAGCAGCACGCGGACCTTTTGTCATGAATACCGAGAGTGAACTCCGTCAGGCTTTCTCTGATTATAGGAGTACTCAATTTGGCGGATGGCCATGGGATCAATCTGATCCTGTAAATGAAAAGAGTGCAGGTCGCTTTGCAAGCTACAATTTTGGCGAACGCATTGAATATCCTGATTGAATAGTCTGTGGGCATGCAGATATGACTGTTTTAGAAAAGGTATTGAACTATAGTATAAAGATTAGATTATTCTAAGCTGATCGGATTACAGAATTTTTTTCCTGCAGCATTTGAAATATCTCAGCGTAGTTGGAGTTTTAAACAAATAGTGCTGAAATGCAATGTTAATGTCTTTGAAGGCATAATTTAATATTTATGCAAAGTTTTAAGCAAATAGTATTGAAATGTAATTGCTCTTCTATCAATAGTCAAGGGTTTAAATTTGAATATTTGTAGCAGAAGTTCGGATTAAAGAAATAGAAAACCTTATAAGTGTAATAGATAAGAGTATATGTGGTAGTAGCACTAATTGAGCGAATATAAAGTCTTTTTTCCTTGTATGTATAGAATTGAATATATGCGATAGGAGTGCAAATAGAATAAATATATAGTTTTTCCTGTTCATATAAAATTGAGTATATGTGATATCT
Organism: Bacteroides sp.; assembly: GCA_041907545.1. Taxonomy (GTDB): domain Bacteria; phylum Bacteroidota; class Bacteroidia; order Bacteroidales; family Bacteroidaceae; genus Bacteroides. The sequence goes on along the minus strand of JAYRGX010000056.1, from coordinate 3,419 downwards.
GTGATGAAAGCTGAAATGCGATTACTATTAAATCTTATTTCATTACTATTTTAGACTTTAAGTACGCTGTTTAAACAAAAAATCGTAATTTTGCCGACTGTTTAATTGAGTCTCGGAATCTATAAATACGAATAAAATGGCGGTAGAATTAAAGAATCTAACCAAACGCAGCGAAAATTATTCGCAATGGTATAATGAATTGGTGGTAAAGGCCGACCTAGCTGAGCAATCGGCTGTGAGAGGTTGTATGGTGATTAAACCTTATGGCTATGCTATTTGGGAAAAAATGCAGCGACAACTTGATGACATGTTTAAAGAAACCGGCCATGTCAACGCTTATTTTCCATTATTAATACCGAAATCTTTTCTTAGTCGGGAAGCCGAGCATGTAGAAGGTTTTGCAAAAGAATGTGCTGTAGTTACACATTATCGTTTGAAGAATGCTGAAGACGGTTCGGGAGTAGTTGTTGATCCTGCTGCCAAGCTGGAAGAAGAGCTTATTATTCGTCCTACATCTGAAACAATAATATGGAACACTTATAAAAATTGGATTAATTCGTATCGCGATCTGCCTATATTGTGTAACCAATGGGCTAACGTTTTTCGTTGGGAAATGCGCACTCGTCTGTTCTTGCGTACTGCAGAGTTTTTGTGGCAGGAAGGACATACGGCACATGCTACCCGTGAAGAAGCAGAAGAGGAAGCTATACGTATGTTGAATGTTTATTCTGAGTTTGCAGAAAAATATATGGCAGTTCCCGTAGTCAAAGGTGTGAAATCTGCGAACGAACGTTTTGCAGGTGCTTTGGATACTTATACTATTGAAGCTATGATGCAGGATGGTAAAGCACTACAAAGTGGAACTTCCCACTTCTTAGGCCAGAATTTTGCAAAGGCATTTGATGTTCAGTTTGTTAATAAGGAGAATAAGATGGAATATGTTTGGGCCACTTCATGGGGTGTATCCACTCGTTTGATGGGAGCTTTGATTATGACCCATTCTGATGATAATGGATTGGTTTTGCCTCCACATTTGGCTCCGATACAAGTTGTTATTGTGCCTATTTATAAAAATGCAGAGCAACTTCAAAAGATTGATGAGAAGGTGGCAGGAATGGTGACAAAGCTTAAAGCTTTAGGCATATCAGTGAAATATGATAATGCTGATAACAAACGTCCTGGCTTTAAATTTGCAGATTATGAACTCAAAGGAGTACCGATACGCCTTGTAATGGGAGGACGGGATCTTGAAAATAATACCATGGAAGTGATGCGTCGTGATACTTTGGAGAAAGAAACCCGTACATGTGATGGTATTGAAGAATACGTGAAGGAATTATTGGAAGAAATTCAAAATAATATTTATCAGAAAGCCCTCAATTTCCGTAATGCTCATATTACTAAAGTTGACAGCTATGATGAATTTAAGGAAAAGATTGAAGAAGGTGGATTTATATTGGCTCATTGGGATGGAACTACTGAGACGGAAGAGCGAATTAAAGAAGATACCAAAGCTACAATACGTTGTATACCTTTTGAAACATTCCTTGGGGATGACAAAGAATCAGGTAAATGTATGGTAACCGGTAAGCCATCGGCGTGTCGCGCATTGTTTGCACGCTCTTATTGATAATTAAAGCCAGTTAGCTTAAAATACCATCTCAAAAGTTTTATAATATCTTTTGAGAGTTAGTATTCGATGGAGGTGTGTCAAAAGCCCCTATTTCATAAAAACGCCCTTGTTACAGCATGTTGTAACAGGGGCGTTCCGCTATTTTTTTGCCTTTTGACACACCTTCCTTCTTTTATGGCACTATCCAAGTTTTTATATCTTTGTACATAGAATCGAGCTCTAGAACTCGGTTAAATCTCGAGCCCGAAATATAGTTTACACAAAATTTAGGAAGGCTCTATACTCCCTTTTTTGCGATTTCCAATGTGTCTTTTATTAATTCTTAGATATCCATTGTAAAGTTTCTTTTTGCAGTGAAAAGGGAGATATCCCGTTGGATGGATTTATATTTTAGCGATATTTATATCTATCATGGAAACTGTAGTATAATCCGGTTTTGCCTATGGATCTTTTTGTGCCAACTATTGTTTTACCATTTTGTCATATCACTTACATCGTGACGTAATAAAGCTTAGCCATCTTTGCATAAGAAAAAATAAAGAAAGGAGTCAACATGGAACTTGGCAAAGATGATTATATTATTGAATCGACATTCAACGGTGAATTTTATGCCTATCTGAAAAATAATTCCGTATGCTTTGCTTATGGAGAGAGCGCTGATGAAGCCTGTGAAAACTTAGCGAATATTGCTGAAGATTATATAAATGACGTTTATAACGGCACTTATATGGTAGAGGAATTTGTCTAAATGCCATTGTATTATAGACAAACTCATCCTTTTTTACTAAATTTATTCCATAAATTCTCGGAAGTCATGTCTGCGTGAAGCAAATATGACTTTCCTTTTTACAGCAATTGCACTTTCAAACCGAATGAAAGGCTTAGATAGTCTGTTGGCTTAAGATATTTATTAGTGAGTGCGCTCACCAAATAGAGGTCGCAAGTGCTGATCTCGTAGAATACGGTGACAGCTTTCGCTAAAAATCGTTTTTGAGGGTTAACATTACACGTCAGTCGTTGTCCTAAAAATATATGTGTGCGTATTTTCGAAGAGAAGCCATAGTATCCTTTTGGATAGCGTTCAGGTTCTTTCACCCAGAATTCATTTCCGAATACCGTATTAAAGTATATTCCACATGTTAATGGTTCCACATACATCTCCTTACCTAAAGGTAAGCTCCAAGGCATGTAATTTTGCTTCAATGTAAAGGTCATTTTAGTACGTTTAGATTGGTACTTTGGTATTACGCCGAAAAGAACATCGGTCTCCCATTGATTATGTTTTCCATAATCCCATCCCATTCCCATGGATAAAAAACCCATATTTCCTGCATATTGTAGCTTGATATGAGTGGGTATCAGACTTTCCCATCTTTTGCGATAGCGGTGAACCCTCTTATCATAACTGTTAGGCTGCACTTCACTCTCATAGACTTGATTTACTTTCTCTCTTTCCAACCATACAGTATCTTGTTTGACAATATAGATGGTGTCTTTAAGGGATAGTTGTGCTTTATTAGCTGCTATAACAGGACTAGCGTTTTCTTTTGTAACGTTTTGACCATGCGTCACTGGAGAATCAAGATTGAATGAGGGTGTGTCAAAACAGACACATCCTCTTTTTTTATGTGCAAAGCCCAGACTTTCACAAGCCTGGGCTTTGTTATTACCTAAAGTTTTTGTATCTTTAGGCATAAAGTTTTTCGTTATGGCAAAGTTACATTTTCGTCCTTACACTCCCAACCAAACAGTTCTTTTTCCGCAAAGAATCGATGAAGATATTTCG
>JAYRGX010000055.1:0-6516 GCA_041907545.1 Bacteroides sp. | reverse complement strand
TCATACATACGAACTTCTTCATAGAACCCTTTGCTCTCAAGCTTATCATGATCATATTCTTCAGAAAGAGTATTTTTCTCCTCAAAATAGATTTCAACCTTATCCGAAAGTTCATTGAAACCAACCATCTCGAAGTAATCAAACATGCCATCAGGAAAGATAAAACGAAGGAAGTTATCGTAATTCATATATTCTTTTTAATGCAAAGATAGAATTTTAACATCAATACCCCTCAGGATTTCAGTATGATCCGTAATATATGCTTGGTCTTCATCGGCAAAAGACTCAAGTGCTCCCGGCACCTCAATTCCATCTTCATAGTAAGAAAGCCTCCAAGCCGGATCATAATCCCAAACATTGACAACAAGATATTTAGCTTGGCTATTAAACTCACCGGGTTTGTAAATTCTAAACTGGTAATCCTCGGAAAGCCCGGTAGCTTTATATTGCCATGAGATGTTATTGCCATCGACTGAAACCACAAGATATCCATTAGGAGCACCACATCGATTCACTCCTCCAGCCCACCATGCACCACAAGCTGCTCCAATATTATGTTCGTAAATATCCGGAGTCGCCATTCTGTTTTCGTAATAGTGAGTGTGTCCGGCAAAAACATGCACCTTATAATCTTTCAATATGCCAAGTAACTCCTCCGCATTACGCAAATTCCCGTCAGTAGTAGAAACATTCGCCACAGGAGCATGTAAATTCAGAAAGACGGTACTCCCCGGTGTCACATAACTAAGATCCTTTTTCAACCAATCCAACTGTGCCGGAGTGAACTCCTCGATATATTTTCTCTGACCTTTATAATCTATATCCTTCATTGCAATAATATGGACTTTCCCTACATTAAAAGAGTAATCTGTTGGACCAAAGTTATCATTGTATGCATGTTCACCATACTCTGATTTATTCTCTGCAAGATTTAAAGCCGGATATTTCAAGTCAAAATCATGGTTGCCTATCACATGATACATTGTCGCATGTAGACCGGATATTGCATCTCTATATGAAGAAAATAAAGGCATGGCATCCCATACAATATCCCCCAACAGCATGCCATATACATCAGGAGTAGAGCATTTCTCCAAAGTCTCTGCTAAGTCGCTAACAGTCTCTTTACGGAAACGTTCCAATTGCTTTTCATTCTTTACCTGAGGATCGGAGATTGCTATATAAGTAAAACGATCTGCAGAAGCATCCCGTTTGATCAGCTGGAAATTATGTTGTTCTTTCTTTTTCGTCGCATCTATCCGGGCATAATATCCTATCGGCAAAGCATTCTCCACAGCAACCTTATATTCCGCCGGAATTGATAGATAAACAAACTTGGATTCATCAGGATTAGAAAGCAGTTGATAATGTCCCTTTACATCCGTCTGAGTAAAATTCACCCCATCGGTCACAACAACATTTGCCACCGGCTGGTTACGATTATCGGTAACCACTCCTTTTAATGCCACTTCTCTTTTGGCTTGTAGATTGCCTGCCTGCAAGCCTGTCAGTTGCAAGACACAAAGTAGAAGAATAAGATATGAATAACGAACTGATCTCATTGCTTTTATATTTAAAATTGAAAGTAAATTAAGCAACAAAAACGGAGAAAGATATGACAAAGCTATTAAAATTAGGAGAATTGTGCTCACATAGAGATGTGCAAAATGTCACAAGTCAGCTTCGTCCTATTTCTCATAAACACAGAGGGAGTTTGCAACCTCACGTTCACCTAGATTGTCATAAGTCTTATTATCGCAAGGCTTATTTACTACCCCGTTTGCGGAAGCTGAGACACACCATAAGGTAGAAGATCCCCCACCGTCAAGGTTAATCGCATCCCTTCCACCTAGAACTTTAATGAGATGGGTCAATTCGGGTATGTTAACGCCTTCGGCTTTACCTTTAAATCGCCCGTCCACAACGATTAATAATACCTTCTTATCCTTTGTAACAACGACAGCACTCCTTGGATGCTTGGTCTGGACAAAGTTCTGGTTACATGCTGATAAGTCCTGCTTCTTTCCATCCAGAAGCATTAATGGACCGGAAGCCAAAACTGTTCCTCTCTTTAGCTTACATGTCTTTTCGCAGACTCTATTCCACGATATCAACGTCAGCTTACCCTTATGTATTTTGATTGCACCGGTCGTTACAGTGCCCAAAGTCCCGTTCTTTGTAGTATCCACCACCACTCCATCTCTCCGTAAATAACAAACAGAAGTACCCTCCTTCACATTAAAGTACGAACCATTAATAGCAGCAACCGCACCGGATTGTCTCGCTGCCGTACTTGTGATTTGTTTGGGTGAATGGATTAAAACATCAAATTTATGCTTGTGAGGAGTGATTTCAAGTAAAGTTATATGTTGAGGCACTCCATACAAAGAGGAAATCTCCGCTTCGCGACATATTATCCCTTTTTTCATTGATGTTGTAGTCCATCTTGCAGACGCAATAGCCAAAGAATCGGCTATTGTCTGAGCATGCAACGAAATGACGACACTCAGAAATAGAAAAACCAGGAAAGTTTGCTTTCTAAAAACCATAGCAACAATATTTTCAGTAGTCTGTATCAGACACAAACCTACACGATAACTTTGGATTTAACAAGTATAAAAGAGATATATTTGCATTTTCCAATCATATCTTTTAGGTTTGCACTATGAAGTTACTTTACGCAATACTCGGAACCGTTTCTTTATGTTTAGGCATTCTAGGAATTTTTCTGCCTTTACTTCCTACAACTCCTTTCTTATTGCTTACTGCGGCTCTCTATTTCAGAAGCTCACCAAAATTATACAATTGGCTTATCCGGCATAAGTACTTCGGATCATATATCCGTAATTTCAGAGAGCATAAAGCCATGCCACTAAAAGCTAAAATATTATCCATAACTCTACTATGGATAACAATGCTCAATTGTGTCTTCTTCGTAGTATCCTATCCATGGCTAAAAATTATCCTTCTACTGATTGCTGTGGGCACCACTTATTACATACTCTCATTTAAGACTCTCAAATCAAAAGAATGAGTCGACCTAACTAAACCCATATTTATGGTTCGGGAAATGATATAATCGAATATATAAAGAAACATAGACAGCCTATATCCCAAAAACAAGATGCGCCGACATTTGGTTATTCCAAACGATGGCGCATAATTATTGAAGATCAATAAATCAGATCTCTTTAAGCAGGCTATTGAAAAAATGATCCAGTCCAGCGCGTGCATCGGCAAGTTTATCCTCCCACTGCTCTATAGAGTTCTGCCCAATAATGTCCGTTACATACTTTACAGCGATGAAAGGGACATTTTTAGCACGACAGACTAATGCCTGGGCATAAGCCTCCATATCCACCACATCACCTTTTACATCTTCCAAGTCAGTCAGGAAAGTATCTCCGGTATTACAAACCCCGGCATGTTCCCAATGTCGACAATATCCTTTTTGTGCAAGCATAGCAGAAGTATCTATTTCAGACTCAACACCAAAGTCCGTTAGTGTTTGCATATCACGATCAACAAACTGACGACAGACAAAGATATCGCCTACCTGATGATTTACCGTTCCCGCCGTACCAATGTTAATCACTAAATCAGGTTCTCCATGATTAATCGCTTCAGACAAATAAAAAGCAGATTTCACCTTTCCCAATCCGGTACGTAGATAACCAATCTGTACTTCCTCTCCATCTTTCACTCCGGGAAATTTCAATTCCGTAAATTCGTCTTGCACGGCATAAGTAACCAATATTCTCATAAGAATTTTCTCTTCATTAAATTATAACTAAAACACCGATAACAGCTATTTTGATAATTATTGCAAAGATAACAGCAACTATAAACATCGGCAAGCTATAAAGTAAGGAACTTTGAGTAACAATATTACATTTTTACACGAAAAGTTTTTGTAATCTACAACTAAATTGTATTTTTGTGTAGAATTTTGGTATAGTAATGACAGAAGAAGAAAAGAAGCGATTAAGTACCTTTGAAGCCAGATTGCGCCATCTTATCTATCTGCACGATGAGTTGAAGCGCGAAAATGCTGAATTAAAGCAACTTCTTAAGAAGAAAGAGGAAGAATGCAAACAGGTACAAGCCGAATATGGAGCTTTGAATGTTGACTATACAAACCTAAAAACAGCAATGACAATCAGCCTTAACGGCAGCGACGTAAAAGAGACGAAGCTGCGATTGTCGAAATTAGTGCGTGAAGTCGATAAATGCATCGCTTTATTAAATCAATAAAAGAGCATGTATGAACGATAAAATAAAAATAAATCTGCAAATGGCAGGATCTACCTATCCTCTGACCATACGGTTTGAAGAGGAACAAATGGTTAGAGAAGCTGCCAAACAGGTAGATATGCGGCTTAATGCGTATCGTGAACATTATAAAAATGTAGCTCCGGAGAAGATTATTGCAATGGTAGCCTATCAATTTGCTTTGGAAAACCTACAAATAAAAGATCGTAATGATACACAGCCGTATGCTGAAAAGATTAACGAATTGACAAAAGTACTGGAAGACTATTTTAAGAAAGAGTAGGAATTCAGTCTATTTTTGAAACAGTTATAACGAAAAACTTGCGCACTGTATTAAGCCTAATCCTTTAAATGGGGTAGCTTTTGCAGTGCGTTTTTATTTATATATAAAACTTATAGCAATGACAGTAGTAATAATAGTAGCATCCATTGCCTGCTTAATTGTCGGAGGTACGTTATCGTATATACTCTTTAAATATGGATTAAAGAATAAGTATGATAATATCCTGAAAGAGGCAAAAACGGAAGCAGAAGTAATTAAGAAAAATAAGCTGCTTGAGGTGAAGGAAATGTTCCTGAACAAAAAGTCAGACTTGGAAAAAGAAGTTGCCATACGCAACCAAAAGATACAGCAGGCTGAAAACAAACTAAAACAACGTGAGCTCGTCTTGAATCAACGTCAGGAAGAAATCCAACGTAGAAGGTCGGAAACAGAAGCTGTAAGAGAGAATTTGGACGCTCAATTGGGCATAATAGAGAAGAAGAAAGAAGAACTGGATAAGTTACAGCAACAAGAGATTGAAAAGCTTGAAACTATTTCCGGTCTTTCAGCTGATGAAGCAAAAGAGCGGATGATTGAATCTTTAAAAGAAGAAGCGAAAACCCAGGCCCAGTCTTATATCAACGACATCATGGATGATGCCAAGTTGACAGCCAATAAAGAGGCTAAGCGCATCGTTATACAAACAATCCAAAGAGTATCAACAGAAACTGCCATTGAAAACTCCGTTACAGTGTTCCACATTGAATCGGATGAAATTAAAGGGCGCATCATTGGACGTGAAGGACGAAACATACGTGCACTTGAAGCCGCTACCGGGGTTGAAATCGTCGTGGATGACACCCCTGAAGCTATCGTATTATCAGCATTCGACCCTGTCCGCCGTGAAGTAGCCCGTTTGGCTTTGCATCAGCTTGTTACCGACGGACGTATCCACCCTGCCCGTATTGAGGAGGTGGTAGCTAAAGTTCGTAAGCAAGTAGAGGAAGAAATTATTGAGACGGGTAAACGTACCACGATTGACCTTGGTATCCACGGACTTCATCCTGAACTTATCCGTATTATCGGTAAGATGAAATACCGTTCTTCATACGGACAAAACCTACTCCAACATGCTCGTGAGACAGCTAATCTTTGCGCTGTAATGGCTTCAGAACTTGGATTGAATCCTAAGAAAGCTAAACGTGCAGGTTTACTCCATGACATAGGTAAAGTGCCTGATGAAGAACCGGAATTGCCACACGCACTCTACGGTATGAAGCTTGCAGAGAAATTCAAAGAAAAACCAGATATCTGCAATGCTATTGGCGCCCATCATGATGAAGTGGAGATGACCAGCTTATTGGCACCAATCGTACAAGTATGTGATGCGATCTCAGGTGCACGCCCGGGAGCACGTCGCGAAATAGTAGAAGCTTATATCAAACGTTTGAATGACCTTGAGCAACTCGCTATGTCATATCCGGGTGTAACAAAGACTTATGCTATTCAAGCAGGACGTGAGCTACGCGTAATAGTTGGAGCTGACAAGATTGACGATAAGCAGACTGAAAACTTATCCGGTGAAATAGCTAAGAAGATACAAGATGAAATGACTTATCCGGGACAAGTAAAGATTACTGTAATTCGTGAAACACGTGCAGTAAGCTATGCTAAATAAACGGTAAGAAACGCATTATATAAGCTGTGCCCAAAGGCTAAACCCAAAGTATCTACCTACAACATACTGTAGATAATATGACAAAGGTTTAAGTACTTTGGGCACAGTTTTTTTAGGGACTATCCCATATTTTGTGTAAACGTTAAAACTTACAGGTAATCGGATTAGGGTTTATAGCTTAATTCGATTTTCAAATATAGTCAAAAACTGATTAAATATCATTCCCCAGTTCCAAATTGGTTGATACCATTTCTTTTCAATCTCTGCTATAGCCAGGTAGACAGACTTTCTCAGCGCATCGTCA
>JAYRGX010000054.1:0-6720 GCA_041907545.1 Bacteroides sp. | reverse complement strand
CTCCAAAAACGTCATGACAAGATAATATTGGTTTTAGCCAGAAGCATCTATAAGAAGATGCCCGAAGAGCTACAGCAGTTATTAGATGATGGAAGTTTGCTAATTGTCTCTACTTCATCAGCAGCTACTCGGACAGCTAAATCAGCGGCTGACCATCGGAATGAATATATTGCCAAAGTATGCGATAAGTTGGTATTTGGCTATATAGGAAAAGGCAGTAGTTTGCAGGAGCTTTTTCAAGTTTATGCTAACAAATCAGTTATATTATTAGATAGTAATAGTTATGCCAAGATTAAGTGATTTATATAAAGCCATGTGTAACTCTCCGCAAGGAAGGACTGTGAGGAACCTTTTCAGTATTTGCTAACACGTATGGCGGGACAATTCTTCTGGGGAGCGTGTATGAAGAAGATATGGCACAGAAGGCTTGCCTATTCGTGACCGCTTTGACAATCTGCGTATGGACTACATTGATAAGACGGACCTTATTGGTGAACAACGATATAGTGACCGTTTGACATGTGTTTCCCATCTATATAATGCAATATTATTAATGATATTAAAAAATCCGAGTTGCGAACGATTTCCACAACTTCGCAGAAGTTGCAAGCTACTTTTGAAAACGAAACTCCGTTTTGTCCGCACAAAAGTACAACTTGCTAAACAAATTCTGCAAAGTATATTTTTATATCAATGAACTAGAAACAAGTGAGTATGCGGTATAATTATTTTTATGTTGCCGAAATGATTCCGTATGAAATAATTGATTATTGCATTAATGAATTAGTTGTATAAAGTCTTATGATATTATATGATTGATATAATGGAATAATAATGTAACAGCCTATTATATAAAAGCCGCAACAGGTTTGGCTATTGTGGCTTTTACAGAGATTGGTACAGTGTCATTGAATTGATTTCTGTAACACGGTAGAAAATTGCTGAATGGTGTTCTTGAGTATTTTGGCATAAATGAGGGTAGTGTGCACGTCTTCATGTCCCAACATGCGAGCAACATCCTCAAGAGGAACGCCGTGGGAAAGTGCTAAAGTGGCAAAAGAATGGCGTGCAACATGAAACGTGAGGCTCTTGTTTAATCCCATCATACTTTGAATGACATGAAGGTAATCGTTTCCCTTTTGGTTCGAAATCTTAGGCAATTCAAAGTTATACTTTTTCAATACGTCCATCGCCGGTTGTAATATCGGCGTAAAAAATCGTATTCCTGTTTTCAAACGCTGTCCGTCGATATAATATATATCGGCTGATTTCTCAGTCATCAAATCAAAGTCGAACACCTGTACATCGCAGTATGCAAGGCCGGTATAAGCGGAGAAAATAAACAGGTCACGCACTTGAGCCAGCTTTTGGTTTAATTTCATCGTTCTTAATTGATTTAGCTCATCTTCTGTGAGTGGCTGACGTTCTTTGCTCTTTCCACGCTTTATCTTTACCCTTTCGTATGGATCTATAGGAATCATATCAGCCATACGAAGAAAACGTGTTACTTTTCTGAGATGCTTGTGATACGTATGTACTGAAACATCTGTGCGTGTGCCATCGTGTAGCCACCTATCGAACATAAGAATGTTCTTAGGCGTCAAATCGAAAAATGTCCGAATCTTACCAAAACGCTTGATTGCGTCTAAAGTAGTCCTCTTGTGTTTGCGTGTACCCGCACAAACATCCTCCGTCTCGATGGAGTCTTTCATAAAATTGATGAAATTAGTAGTCTGGTCCGTTCCTTTGTAATAGTTCGGTCTAACTTTAGGCTTTTTGCCCAGGTAGTGGATGTCAAAAACTGCACATGACATTTCTTCTTCCATAACAGACATCGTTGAAAGTATGTCTCTGCACTTCTGCATCTTTTCCTTTGTAGCCGGAGAAGATACGATGTTGGGTACTTCGTCAGGTGTACACTTGGCTAATGTTATGTACTTGCGTTGTTTTCGGCCCAGATAGATTAAAATCTCTGCGTAACCGTAGCCGAATTTCTCAAAGGTCTTTCTTCTGTCATAAACGACAGAAATAATTTCTTTTGCCATTGTTGTGGTTTTTAATGGCAACCTTAGAGCAGTCTTGGAAAGAATCAGTGTCACACATTCGGGCAAAGAAAATGTGTGTTACGTGTCACACAAATCGTTCCCGATACGTCATTTTACCTCCCGAAATTTCTCGTTGGTCGCCGGGTTTAACATCTGACTTATCCCTCTAAAACCAACGTATTGGCGCATAAAATCGTTTTATAACAGAAAAGGGAATCTCGTTTCCGAAATTCCCTCTATCTTGATAGTTGTGATCCGCTTGGGGCTCGAACCCAAGACCCCAACATTAAAAGTGTTGTGCTCTACCTGCTGAGCTAGCGAATCATTTTCTTTTGTTAAGCGGGTGCAAAGATAAGCACTTTTGTGTTAAATAACAAAGGTCTTTACGGAAAAGTTTTATCATTATTGTTATTCCTGCTTTGTTTTATCTGTCTATCAGTGTGTTATAGTCGTAATTATTTTTAAAGCGCAAGGTGGCGATGATATTTGATGCGTATTTATTTCCAGTTATCTTCTTTTGTTGCTTTAATGTAGCACTTTCTGCATAAAGGTTCATATTCGGCAGTTTCCCCTAGTAAGACTTGCTTATCATTCTTTACTGTCCTGTGGGAAAATGAAGCTAGTTGCCCACATTTAACGCAAATAGCATGTACTTTTGATACTTCATCTGCTATTGCGCATAATCCGGGCATTGGGCCAAAAGGTATACCACGAAAATCCATATCGAGTCCTGCTACAATGACGCGTATTCCTGTATTTGCTAACTGATTGCAGACATCAATTAATCCATTGTCGAAGAATTGCGCTTCATCAATGCCCACTACGTCAATTTCGGATGTAAAAAGGAGGATGCTGGCTGAGGTGTCAAGGGGAGTCGATGGTATGGAATTGCTGTCATGCGAAACAACATTTTCTTCAGAGTATCTATTGTCAATAGCCGGCTTGAATATTTCGACACGTTGCTTTGCAAATTTAGCGCGCTTTAATCGGCGGATAAGCTCTTCTGTTTTGCCAGAAAACATAGAGCCGCAAATGACTTCTATTCTTCCTCTACGATTGGTTTCTTGTATGTGGTCTTCTGAAAATAATACCATGAGTCTTAATCTTTATTTTTTGGCAAAAATAGCACTTTTGTTTGCTTTCCAGGGTTATTTAATTATTTATTTCTACTTTTGTTCCGTATATATAATTCTATTAAAGTTGAGTCAATAGACAAGTGTTATGGGAAAACTTTATGTGGTTCCTACTCCTGTAGGTAATTTGGATGATATGACATTTCGTGCCATTCGTGTTTTGAAGGATGCCGACTTGGTCTTGGCAGAGGATACGCGTACTTCTGGCATTCTGATGAAGCATTTTGAGATCAAGAACTTAATGCAATCCCATCATAAGTTTAATGAACATAAAACGGTGGAGAGCGTTATTAATAGAATAAAAGCGGGTGAAATAGTCGCCTTGATTTCGGATGCGGGGACACCAGGAATTTCTGACCCTGGTTTTTTGGTCGTTCGTGAATGTGTCCGAAATGATATAGATGTGGAATGTCTGCCTGGTGCTACTGCCTTTGTGCCTGCACTGGTTGCTTCAGGATTACCCTGTGATCGCTTCTGTTTCGAAGGCTTTCTGCCTCAAAAGAAGGGACGCATGACTCGCCTGAAGGGCTTGGCTGAAGAAACCCGTACAATGATTTTTTATGAGTCACCACGTCGGCTCTTAAAAGCTTTGATGCAATTCGCGGAATATTTTGGAGATACCCGACAGGCTTCTGTCTCGAGGGAAATATCAAAAGTCCACGAAGAAACAGTGCGAGGAACTTTGACTGAGTTAGTTCAACATTTCAGCGCAAATGAACCTCGCGGAGAAATTGTGATAATAATAGCAGGAATAGACGATTAAATAACTTCATTAACAAACGTAAAACGAAAGCGTATGAAAAAGTTTGCTGTTTTAATTGTATGCGCAGCTGCCTTGGCGTCATGTAACAACACAGGTGGTGGTAATAAAGACCAACTAAAGGCTGAAAATGATTCTCTTTTGACAGTCTTGTCTCAAAGAAATCAGGAATTGGATGAGATGATGGGTACATTTAATGAAATATCCGAAGGCTTCCGCCAAATAAATGCTGCTGAGAGTCGTGTTGATCTCCAGCGTGGAACAGTAACAGAAGGTGCTGCCTCTGCTAAACAGCAGATAGCCTCTGATATTGAATTTATTAAGAAGCAGATGGATTCTAATAAAGAACAAATTGCAAAACTTCAATCCTTGTTGAAGAACAGCAAGTATAACTCTGCACAATTGAAGAAAGCTGTGGAATCTTTGCAAGCTGAATTGGCTGAGAAAGCTCAGCGTATAGAAGAACTGCAAGCAGAATTAGCTGCGAAAAATATCCGTATCCAAGAATTGGATGACGCTGTTACGGGATTGAAGTCCGATAAGGAGGTTCTTACAGCAGAGAATGAGTCCAAAGCAAAGACTGTGGCTGAACAAGACAAGGCTATGAATGCTGCTTGGTTTGTCTTTGGTACTAAAAAAGAATTGAAAGCTCAGAAGATACTGACTGATACCGGGTTGTTCAAGAAAGGGAAAGTGCTCAAAGATGGTGATGTGAATAAAGATTATTTTACTCAAGTTGATATTCGTACAACCAAAGAAATTAAACTTTATGCTAAAGATGCAGAGTTACTGACAACTCATCCAGCTAGTTCTTATTCACTTGAAAAAGATGATAAAGGACAACTAGTCCTTAAAATTACTAATCCAAAAGATTTTTGGAATGTATCGAAGTACTTGGTTGTTCAAGTGAAATAATAGTAATTCAAATATATAGTATAGATAGAGCTGTGGGGTTTTCTCACAGCTTTGTTTTTAATGTTTATGGCACGTAAGTATAAAAATCTTTTTTTTGATCTTGATGATACCCTTTGGGCTTTTTCTTTAAATGCACGTGATACGTTTGAAGAGATGTATCACAAGTATAATTATGAACGTTATTTTGATTCGTTTTCTCATTTTTATGATTTATATGAAGCACGAAATGTGGAGCTTTGGGCTGAATACGGCAATGGGAAAGTGACTAAGGAGGAGCTGAATAAGCAGCGCTTTTCATATCCTTTAGAGGCGGTTGAATCGAAGAATGAAGAACTCTCAAAGGCTTTTGCGGATAGTTTTTTCTCTGTTATTCCAACAAAAGAGAAATTGATGCCTCATGCTCGCGAAGTACTAGAATATCTTTCTTCAGATTATAATATGTATATTTTGTCTAATGGCTTTAAGGAATTGCAATGTCGTAAAATGCGTTCTTCGGGTATTGACGGCTATTTTAAAAAAGTAGTGCTTTCGGATGATATCGGCGTCTTGAAACCTTGGCCTGAGATATTTCATTTTGCATTGTCTGCTACTCAATCAATGATGAATGATTCGCTTATGATTGGCGATAGTTGGAAGAATGATATTGAAGGTGCGAGAAGTGTGGGTATGCATCAAGTCTTTTATGATATCAAAGGCTTGGACGTACTGCCATTTCAACCGACTTATCATATCCATGATTTGAGAGAACTTCTTTCGCTGTTGTAATATTCCTGTTTAATTGTATTTTTGCAAATAATAATATTTTCTTATAACCAATAAAGATACATCAATGGAAACTCTTCTGCCTTTTGCCTTGCTCTGTTTCACATCATTCTTCACTTTGACCAATCCTTTGGGTACGATGCCTGTCTTTTTGACAATGACTCATGGTCTGAGTGAAAAAGAACGTAAAAATGTTCTAGCTCGTGCCACATTAGTTGCTTTCATCACTTTAATGGTTTTCGTCTTTACGGGGCAATTCCTTTTTAAATTCTTTGGTATTTCTGCGAATGGATTTCGAATAGCAGGTGGAGTTATTATCTTTAAAATAGGTTATGATATGCTACAAGCTCGCTATACTTCAATAAAGTTGAAGGATGAAGAAATTAAAACGTATGCAGACGATATTTCTGTTTCACCATTAGGGATACCTATATTGTGTGGCCCGGGTGCTATCGCTAATGCTATTGTACTAATGCAAGATGCTAATAGCGTTGAAATGAAAGGGGTATTAATAGGGGTGATTGCAAGCATCTACCTGATATCATTTTTTGTATTACGTGCATCCACTCGTTTGGTGAAGATTATAGGTGAGACGGGAAATAATGTAATGATGCGGCTTATGGGATTAATTCTAATGGTTATTGCTGTAGAATGTTTTGTTAGTGGTGCCAAACCAATCCTGGTTACTATTTTAAAGCAGAGTTTTTCTATATAATCCCCTATTCATCTCATTTGGTTATATGGCATTAATTTAGCTAGAGTCTGTTGTATTTCTATACCGAACAAAAGGACGTAATTCTTTTGTCGTATCCTGCTGTTTTGCTTAGACTGTCTTGCTTTGGAGAAATCTAAGATTAACAGAGTATTTGAAGAACTAGTCTGAGAATTAGAAAGAATTAGAAAGTATAAGGAGGGTGTGTCAAAACAGACATATCCTCTTTTTTTATGCGCAAAGCCCAGACTTTCACAAGCCTGGGTTTTGTTATTACCTAAAGTTTTTGTATCTTTAGGCATAAAGTTTTTCGTTATGGCAAAGTTACATTTTCGTCCTTACACTCCCAACCAAACAGTTCTTTTTCCGCAAAGAATCGATGAAGATATTTCG
>JAYRGX010000053.1:0-7253 GCA_041907545.1 Bacteroides sp. | reverse complement strand
ACAAAAAATCAAATTAGAACAAACTTGGAAGAAATAGTACCAATTTGAATCAACTCGTTAAGAGTTGGGCAAACTTGATACAAGTTGGCACTAATTCATTTTTTAATGTACTTTACGGGAGGCTTACATATAAAGAATCAGTTTTATTATCTTTCAAACAACATACAAGTCCAAATACAAATACGAGTGTTGCTAATTTGCTGGAAGAGGTAGGAAAAAATCTCTATTCGAGTAAAAAGAGAATGTTTTTTGAGCTTCTCCAAAATGCAGACGATGCCGCATCTAAAAATGGCGTTAAAGTAAAATTGCAGATTGGCAATCATTTTTTTGTTTTAACCCATGATGGCTATTCATTTAACCAACATGATTTTGAATCAATAACTTCAGCAGCAAAAAGCACAAAAAGAGCCAATGATAAAAAGACTGGCTATAAAGGAATTGGATTCAAATCAGTGTTCACCAATTCTCAGTCTGTTTTTATAACAAGTGGAGGGTATAAGTTCGCCTTCGATAAAGAATATCCTATATATAAATCATTTGAAGAATTCTATTTCCTAGTCAATGACATCGATAAGGATGTAGAAAAGCAATCGGATTTTATCAAGAAATATTCTAAGTACAAGAGAGAATTTAATGGAGTTAAAGATATTCCATGGCAACTACTTCCTATTTGGTCAGATAATTCATCATTAGTTGATAAAGAATCCATATTTAGTGAGAAAGAGAATGTATCCATTGCACTAAAAATGGATAATGATACTTTGATAAATTATAGTGAAGCAATTAAGGAAGTATTCAACGAGCCGCGTTTCATGCTGTTTCTTCGAAATACGAATCGAGTGCAGTTGATGCGCGATGATGAATGCTTGACTATCCAAAAAAATAAATCAGAAGACGGTAAGACAATTTCATTAGTCAATTCATTTGATCCTGATAATAGGATTGAAAACTATACCATAAAAACTTTTGATCGTTTAGAGGTAAGCGATGAGATGTTTAGTGCTGCTGGTATCTATATCAAACGTGAAGAAAGGCTGAACAATAGAGGTGAAACAGAGAATTATCTTGTAAAAATTGATACTTCTGGAAGTGTTCTGGGCGAAGTAAGTGGAATACCAGACAGAATAGCTTCAACTAAAGATACTACAATCTCATTTGCTATTAGGCTTGACACAGATGGACATATTGTCCCTTTGGAAAAAGGAGCTTTATCATTGTATGCATATCTCCCTATGAATGAACATAGGTTCAAGTTTCCATTCTATGTTAATGCTGACTTTATTCCAAAATCTGATAGAGAAGGTGTACAGAGTGATAATTCTTGGAATCATTTTATCTTTTATACAATAGGAAAATCTATTGTAAAGATGGTTGCATCATGTGCTTCCATAAACGAAACTGAATATCTAAATTTACTTCCAGTTGAAGAATTTAAATCAAGTAGTCAAGATACAGCAGCTTTAGTAGATTCATTTAATCGGGGCTACAAAGAAGCATTAGAAAAGGAGAAATATATCATCAACGATGAAGGTGAACTTGTAAATTCTAAAGATATTATCTATGATGCTTCTGGACTCTCAGAGGCAGTCGGTGCAGTGGCTTTCTATAAATTGGTCGGCACTAGTAAACATCTCCCAAATACACAAATCAACACAGATTGTCTTTCCAAAACTTTATACGGTGTTGAGAAATACTCTATTGATGCTATCTACAATATTTTATCTTCCAATATCTCTATTCTGTCAGATTGGATGCGGACATCTTCTGATAGTCAAAGAACTAATTTTTATAATTGGATGATAGCTGACGGCAAACTGAAGACTCTATTGCCTTCAGTACCAATGTTTATGTTTGGAGAACAATGGAAAACAGTAAATCAAATATCTGTTAAAGATAAGTATTTGTTTTTAACAGAAAAGATTGTTCCGATGAAGGACATTCTAGTAAAATTAGGATTTAATATATCTAATGATTTACTCGAAAATCATCCTCTATATTTGCATATTCAATCCCAAGATGAAAAGAGCATTTTTACAAAGATTCAAGAATCAAATATAGAAAGTCTTACATTCCCAGACCGTCTTAAGTTGTTCCAATGTTGTGCTAAGTTAGATGAAGTGGGAAAAGAAACACTTAGGAAATGGGCTGTTTTTAGGAATCAAAATAACGAGT
Organism: Bacteroides sp.; assembly: GCA_041907545.1. Lineage (GTDB taxonomy): Bacteria > Bacteroidota > Bacteroidia > Bacteroidales > Bacteroidaceae > Bacteroides. The sequence continues at coordinate 5,081 of JAYRGX010000053.1, read as the reverse complement.
TTGTTCCTCTACTTAATATGTTCCCGTATTTTAATACGCGTCCACATTGGCTTAATTCATATATGCTTAATGTTACAGAGCAGAATACAGTCCTGAATTCGTATTTAATTCCTCAAAATGAGATTTATTTCTCAATAATAGAGAAAAATATAGATAATATTCTCATCACAACAGACATCCTTCAAGTCTTTAATATATTTAGAACATATTGGAACTCAGGATTTACAGCTAAGCTGTTTACAAAAACAAGTATACCACAACTTAGCATGATTGCTTTGGTGGAACAATCTGATGATTCCGCTAAGGCTAATTATATCCATACATTTAAGCAGTTGAGGTTGAACAGTACATTAACATACAATTCGTCCTCATTTGAATATCGATGGATGAAACTTGCGTCATTATCAGATTTAACAATTTCTCATGCAAGATCTATAATATCTATCGATGGTAATAGTTTGTCTTCATATACTATTAAAGACGAAATTTCATTGGTATGTAATGGAGTAACATACAAATTCTTATTATCACACTTACTACCATCGTATTCTACAACTTCTGTTTTGTCGAATGTTGTAACACAATTTAATTCAATAAACAGATACAATGAAATTTTTGCCCAGTCGGAGGCTTCACCTTTAGACGTTAGAGATAAACTGTATAATGAATTAAGATTATCGACTTCTTTAATAACAGAAGAACAATTTTGTTTCCTGATGGTGTTTAGGATGTTACATGGCTATCAATACTTTGATAACACACTTAAGTCTGTTATACGGGTTAACAATGAAGCTTTATTTCTTCGAATTTTAGACAAATCTTATAATATGGGACTTGGAGATAATCTCGGAGCATTTATAAGAAATGGTGGAATTGCTTATCCTTTTCAAAGTTTTATTGGAACCTATTTTAATAGCGATGATTATACTTTGCCATCAGAACGTATACCTGAGTACATTAATCGATGGACAGATACATCAGAGAAGAAACAGTTCCTCATTCAATTGGGATTGCACGTTGATCAAAGTAAAGAAATAACACGTCGTAAATCCTTCAAGGAAAAGAAATGTGAAAATATCTGGAACATTAATGATGCTAGCATTATTCAAACTTTCTTACGTTGGGTACTCCAATCTTTTACTCTTCCTATCTCTGATAAAACCCAAGTGAGCATATTAGAGCCTTTGTTTGCATTTTTACGTATTGCAGGAATCTATAATGAAGAAGATTTCTCTAAAGCTAAGGAATGGTCAAACGAATTGTATTTAGATTGGAAGAAGAATAAACAGACAAAGGTTTATATTATAGATGGTAATCTTCCATATAGAGGAATATTCGATAATGTCCACATTTTTAATGGCTATACCGGTGAATATACATATTTTAGTAATTCTAATACGATATATATATCTTCAAATAGAGAACCTGCAGCTCTGCTGTCTGATGTCTATTCTGATAGAAGACTAAATAACGTTTTCTCCAAAGATGACTGGAATGAGATATTTTTAGTATCTGCTGATGTCGTTAAAGAAAAGGATCTACGAATTGCAGAACTTGAGCGAATGCTTGAAGAAGCTAGGAATAAAACAAGGACAGACAGTGATTATTATGAGGATGAAGAGGATTATGGCAATGTTACGGAACGAGATAATATAGATGAAAAATCTCGTATCGAATTAAATATGGAAGCACGTAATGCTGCAAAAGATTATCTTGACTCATTAGAGGATTATGACTGCTCAGAATGGAATCCTAATCTTGGAAATGGTTTGGTAAAAGACATTATCAAATTCAAAGGTAAGGTTATAACCGTAGTTGTAACTAGTTCAATAGGAAGAAAGCTATACCTTCATCCACGGTTATTCTTGGAATTAATGATAGAACCAGATAATTTGTTGCTCAATTATGGATATGATAGAAGAATACATCGTATAAGCTTTGATGAAACATTTCAAGACAATAAGGATGTCAATCTGATATTTGATACAGATATAATAACTCCAAAAGAATTTGCATATATAGCCAATAGATATATGTATTCAAAAAAGACGTGCTTTGTGATAGAAAATATCACTTATTCTATATCCGAACAAATAAAAGGCTTTGGTCTTGACGAAAAAATGTCAGACTCAGATGTCTATACGAATATCAATACAGACGTTTTATTTGACTTTTAAAATTTTAAAAGATAATGTATTACACAAGAGAACAACATAAGAGATTCCTTAACAAAGAACTTATTGTGATAAGCGAGGAGTACTTAAAAAAACTCAATTCTAAGGCTTTAGCATTATTGGCTGACAATGAAGTGTATGTTACTCAGTTTGTCAAGCTTGATTTGAAAAAAGATGAAACTAATGTGGCAGACCGCAATGTTTTGGGGTCTGGGCAACTAATGCTCCGTTTCAAGAAAGATAAAGGAATACCACGCAAGAATGAGTATTTTACAGCCGTCGTTCTTGAAAAGGAAATGAGTATTCCAAGAAACTGGGGTGAAATTAGCTGGGGTAACATACGTCGCCATCAAGTTGAATTCTCGGAAGTTCATTGTGTATGGCAAGGTAAGACAGACGATAACGGCTTTCTTTTATGTAGCTTTACTGGTTTGTCAATAGAGATGGCTAAATTCCTTGAAAACAAGGAAGGGTGTGTCATTGTTCTTGGCCCACAGGAGCCACCGATGGATTATTATCAGAATCTTATTGATATCGTAGACAACTACGATATCAATATGGCAGCAAAAGAAATTTTAGACTTTGACAAGAAACCCATTGTATGGAGTCCTGCTCAAATTAATTCAAATAAAGAGCAGGTCGATAGTCTTGTAAAAGTTTTGGAATCCACACCTCAACTGATTTTCCAAGGGCCTCCTGGAACTGGAAAAACCTACTTGATGGCAGAACTCGTAGCGTATTTATTAAGTCAGAATAAGAGTGTACTCGTTACGGCTATGACTAATAGGGCATTGATAGAACTGGCACAAAAAGACAGCCTTAAAATATTTTTGTCAGAGAGACGTGTAATGAAAACAAATGTATCTTCTGAAGAACTTGTTGCATGCAAAAATCTTAGTCCTATAGATAGTAAAAAGATTACATGCATTTCTGGAAATCTTACGTTGTCAACATTTTACAATTCTAGTGGCTGGGCAAAACAATGTTATAACGAGTGTCCATTTGACTATGTTATTATGGATGAAGCAAGCCAGGCTCTGTTCGGAATGATTGCAGCATGTAAGAATCTTGGACAAAAGGTTATATGGATTGGTGATCAAAATCAGATGCAACCAATTGTTTTGCTTAGCGAAGAAACGCTTACAAGAAATCATTTCACTATGTTCGCAAACGGCTTTGTAACGATCTGTGAAAACTTTGATTATAAGTCATATATGTTGACTGAGACACATCGTTTATTAAAGAAATCTGCAGAACTGACAAGTTTATTCTACCATACTTCTTTGAAGTCAGTCGCTGACTTTGAATATATCTTCTCTGATTCAACTATTTCCTACATGCCAAAAGATGGTGGAACAATTCTGGTGCCTAAGAATATGCCTGTTGGAGAAAAAGCAGATAAAGGATGTTGTGACTTTACCATTAAAATAGTTGAGGACATATTATCATCTCAACCTAAACTAAAAATCGCAGTCTTGACGAAATTCCGTGCAGCAGTTAGAATGTTACAAAATTGTTTTATTAGCAAATATGGCAATAAAGATGATGTTCTTATTGATACTGTAGAACGAGTTCAGGGTATGACTTGTGATGTTTGCATCTATTATATCCCTAATACAATGATGGGTATGTCTCTTGACAGACCTTTGTTCAATGTTGCAACAAGCCGTGCAAAGCAGCTAACAATAATTGTTGCTGATAAATCAATACTGAACACGTCCTGTCATAGAGATGTGCATTCGTACCTAACCAGAATAACATCTGGAATTATACCTGTACAAAAAGAAGAAAAGGCTGCTGAACAAGAGGAGCATATAATTGAGGGAAATGGTGTAAGTTTACATCTAAAAGGGAAAATAGACCTCTCGCAATTTGAAACTTCAAAGCAAAAGGCTGTTAGATCAGCCACAAAGAAGAATATTTATATCATTGACACTAACGTATTTGTGAATTGTCCAGACATTATTTCCAAGATAGATAATCAATATCAGGTTGTTATGTCTGCTAAAGTTATAGACGAATTAGACAAACTTAAAATAAAACTTGATGCGGCAGACAAAAGAAACGTAGAAACAGCCTTACGTTTGATCAACAAGGCAATGGATAAGCCGAATGTTTCAATGAAACTTTCTAATCCGGATTTATTACCAAATGATTTTAATAAGAAATCGTCTGATAATAACATATTGACAGTAGCTCTCAAATTTAAAGAAGAAAATCCAATTCTTTTAACTTCAGATAATGGGCTACAAGTTAAAGCAAAAGGATTAAAACTTGCAACTATCACTCTCAAGGAATTCTTAAAATATCAGAAATAGTTTTATGACACAACTAGAACTTCAACAATACCTCCTTCACAACTATCCACAAGAAAATGCTCATTGTGAGTGGAAGGAATTTAAGAACTTAAAGAACTCGTTCTGTGGGGACGAGAAAGATGATGTAATATCGTATGTGTCTGCCATTGCGAACATTGAAGATGGTTACTTAATTATGGGAGTACAAGATAAGACACGGCTCAGCCGATAATAATAGACAAGATTAGAGATAAAGGAGCAGACTTCGTGATCGAACTCAAGGCGAATCAAAGATCTTTGCGCTATGGGCTTGAAGACTCTATAAAGACCGCCACCCCCACTGATGTCTACAAGGAAAGTCCATACTTGGAACACGGCAGGATTGAGTCAAGGATATGCCGTATATACCGTGGGGAAGAACTTATTGTCGACAAGGAAAAATGGAATGGCAATTTGACCGTTATAGAAATACTCACATCTACCGAGAAAAAGTCTGATGGCAGGAGTACATCTGAACAAAGACTGTACATTTCAAGTCTGGATAGCAGTGCAGAGCGGCTTAGTCAGATAACCAAACAGCATTGGGCTATTGAAAGCATGCACTGGGAGC
>JAYRGX010000052.1:0-7654 GCA_041907545.1 Bacteroides sp. | reverse complement strand
CGGGTCTGACGGCGCTTAGTGCTGAATTCACTATCGGCGAAGGTGAGTTGATGGCTCATGATGTCCCTCTGGGATGCGCTCCGGATGAATATGATGATCTCATATCAGGAACTTGTTCGCACCTTCCTTAGATGGTGTGGTTTTTTGCTTATGTTGTATGCCCATGTTTACCTCGGCTTTGGTGAGACGATGTGTTTCATCATAAGGTCTGGGCGATAGGAGAATGTGCTAATTGAAATTGCAGCATGAAAAGAATGTTTAATTCACGAACTGCGGCATCATTAAGGGACAATAAGGAAAGGGCCGCATAGCGGCCCACCTTAGCTTCAACGTATAGTGTGTCTGATTAGCAGCAGAGACCAAACTTATCGCGAACGTTTGTCCTCGTTTGTTTCAAAAGCCAATGCTGAAAGCATTGTGATTCATTAATTTTTGAAATTTTCAAAAATCAACTTCGCAGTTAAAGCATCAAAATACTACAACTATTCATAAGGGGTTCGCAACTCCTTTCTGTAAAGAATTTGCTCAAGGTTTTTATTTCCTAGCCAGTTAAAAAATACCACCTTACCTCTGAAGAAATTGACAGTCCGCTGTATTTCAGCTGTTGGCTTCGCTTTTTTTCCTGAAGGATAAAAAGCTCTATAGGCTTTAACTTTATAATTATCATCAAGAACAGGGCAAGATAACACATCGGATATCAACAATGTCATTTCGCAATCATTTCTATTGCTTGCATTATCTTTAAATTTATCAAGTATAATATTCTCGATTCTTTCAAGAAGCGTTGCACAATCATTCCGCCCATTGATGTAGTACAAAATACTGCAAATTACAAAATAACTTAAACCCTCGGAGTCATTGTTTTTGGAATCAATGAAATCAATCAAATAACTTTGGTCGAAATAATATTCACCGCCCAATTCTTTCAAAGCAATAAGAATATTAGAAAACTCAACATACCCACCACCTGAATAACTAAGAACATTCTTCAAAGACAATACAACTTCATCCAAAAGATTTTTCTTTAATACCTCTTTGATATCATCATCGAATCGCTCAGCAAATGAATTCACCTCTAATATTATTTGACAAGCTACATATGTCGGCCTAACTCTATTATCCATGGAGTAAACAAAAAATATCACTTCTAATTGCACGGATATAAACCTCATTAGTTTTAAATATCTTTTCTCATCATAAGAATAGAGAGATAGTATTTTCAACAATAAGAATAATTTTTTCTTCAATGCCATTAATAGATAACTCGAAACTTGGTCAAAAGTTATTTCATTTCTTTTAATAACAACTTTAATTGATTTTATGATTTCGCCAGCACGGCTGAATTTTTTCTTTCTTTTATCTAACAAAAAAACACTATCTATCTTCTCTAAGTCATCCCCCGTAATGTTTTTAGAGATTAATCCATTAATTTCATACATTGATTCGACATCTACAATATCACTATAAACGTTGTCAATGACTTGCTTCAATTCATATTTTGCTATCGTTAACCCTGTAATAAATGGTCTTGCAGTTATTTCTTTTTTCGATTCATTCAAATAAAGCTTATAGTGTTCTAGTTCAGAAGATAACACCATTTCAATCTTTGAGAGATGCATCTCATCAGAAACAAAGATAAAATAGTCATCAACATATCTTTTAATTACATAATCGTCATTGAAATTAAGATTAAACAACTTTTTCATCTTCTCAATGATATTTAAATCTATTTTTTGCAGAATGATTTCCGCATAGATTCTTGAAACTTCAGGGCCGATCAATATTCCATTCGTCTCCCCATGATTAAAATCTCTGAAAAGTTTATCAAGAGCCCCTTCAAAATGAGTACTGTCCGTATTTTCTTTTGCATATTTTTTATTTTTAACAGCCCAAGCTAAACTATGAGTGTAAATATGCGAAAAACATTTAGATATATCAAACTTCACCATGTATTCGTACTTTCTTTCGAGGCGGTGAAACTCAAAAGATTCATAGAATTTATAAAGAAAAGGATATTTCTTATAAGAGAAATATGATGAAGCAGTCTGACTTTGCAAATCGAAGCCGTCAACAACTAAATCTACCCCCCCATCTTTTAATCTAACCCTATCCTTTAAGAAGTCTTTTTCATAATAATAGGTTCCGATCTTATTGGGGTATCTCAGAGAAATATCACTTCTGGAACATAAATGAATTATAAGATGTTCATACTGCTTATAAAAATGACATATTTTGAGTTGATGGGCTGGATGTATAATTGCCAAACTACGGAAACTCGCTTGACCTTTTTTTATTTTGTATGTGTACGGAACAGTAGTTCTTAAATTTTCAAATGAGAATAAGTCCCTGAATTCGCATGGCAAATCATCCCTACTTATCATATGGTAAAAATCTTCATTAGAAAAAAGGATAGGAACTTCATAAGGTAATACGTCGGTTAGTAGAACCCTATTATAATCACCTTTTTTTATTTTTATTTTCATTTACCAACATCTCCTTATGTCATTTATCTCCTTGAAAGTAAAACTTACTTTTCTTCTATTATTGAAACCACTCAGAAAAGAATACTTTCTTAATGATCTTAATAATTCTCTATCTCCTTTATCTACTAATTGACTACCTAAACTACCACGACATGAAAATAACATTTTATTTTTAAATAAATCTAGAATTTTAAGTTGATCATGCGATCTGATATGTAAGTAGTTATAATACACACCACTATATAGTGGCGAACTTTCTTCATCAGAAACTTTTTTCGCCTTTTCAAGTATTACATTAGAAGTAAGAAACTTTATTCTTTTCTCCAAAAGAGCGAAATTTTTCGTATTGCAATAATCTTTTAAAGAAAGAACGATTTTTCTTTTTAACTTGAATATTTTCTTTTTTGAAATTGTTACTTTAACATCTCGCTTATCACAACCTTTTATTTTCCCGCTTCTAACACAAAAACAATACCCTAAATAATTAAATTCATTGGCCACCATCCCTTTTTCATTATTATGGATATCTATTTCTCTGCATTTTGAAATGTTAAAGTCTAGGTTATCCGGCAAGAACCCCTTAAAGAAATTTTGATAGTCATTTATTTTTTCACACGTAAAAATGATAATATCATCTACATAGCGTGCATAGTAGAAAACACTTTTAGTACGTTTAACCTTATCATCAAAATCTTCAAGGTAAAGCTCAGCCATGGTGGCACTTAAACCGATTCCTCTTGGAAGACCTGATTCAATAGACAGGTGAGACAATTCAAAAAAACGCTTTATCAACCTTTTTGTTTTATAAGAAACAATTGAGGATTTTACTATTTTGTCCAAAATTTTATTTTTATCAATACTTTCATAAAAATCTTTAATGTCTAACTTATATACAAAAAAGGGGACAGGTTCTTCAAGCATGCAAATCACATGCCTTACAATATCATTCCTATCTGATTGTCTGACACCATAAATTCTTTTAAGATTATCATTTGCTTTTCTCAATGCCAGTATATCACTGAATTCATTTGGGATTATAACCCTTTTATTATTTATTCTTGCAAATGAAAGCCTGCCAAAAGAAAATTTATCGTCATTTATGATTTGTGATAATCTTATCATTTCGCTTTCATAGTCTTCCCTATCAATGTTTCTGAGGAATTTTTTAGGATCTTCTTTATACAAAAGCCTCAAAAGGTTTCTTGGTGAGAATGTTTGATCCAGCATTATTCATCCTAATATCTTTTTTGAGTACCAATTTAACATTTCTTTGCGATTTGAATAGTAATCAGCATGATTATAAACACCTCGAATTTTATTCTTATCGCTGTGAGCAAGTTGCATTTCAATCCATGTAGACTCAAATCCATATTCATGCAAAATCGTTGACATCGTGTGTCTAAATCCGTGCCCAGTCACTTTTCCTACATATCCAATACGCTTGATCAACTGATTGATGCTAGCCTCACTCATAGGCTTGTTCGGATTGTTACGCCCAGGAAAAACTAACTGATAGTTTCCTGACATGGACTTTAGCTCAATGAGTAAATCTACCGCTTGAGCCGATAAGGGCACAAGATGTGGCCTACGCATTTTCATCCTTTCAGCAGGAATTTCCCAAATAGCGTTATCCAGATCAAATTCTGACCATAAGGCCGCACGTAATTCGATGGTTCGTACACCTGTAATCATCAGTAATTTCGTGGCTATCTGGACAAGCTTACTCCCGGTGTAACCCTCCAAGGCACGCAGGAAATCCGGTATCTCATCAGCTTTTAGGAACGGGAAATGTTTTGATTGATGCACTTCGAGAGCGCTGGAGAGATCAGCCGCAGGATTGTACTCTGCCCGGCCCGTTGCAATTGAGTAGCGAAACACTTCGGAGCAACGCTGCCGCACTTTGCGCATTTTCTCTAACGCACCACGTTTCTCAATTTTACGCAGAACGTTCAACAGCTCTAGCGGTTTAATCTCTCCCACAGGCCTTGTTCCAACATAAGGGAAAATGTCGTTCTTGAACGCTTCCATGATGTCTGATGCGTATCCTGCCGACCATTTGGCAGACTTCATCTGATGCCATTCTGTGGCTATCTTTTCAAACGCGCTTTCGGATTCCGTTTGCAAAGCAATCTTCTGCTCTTTTCTAACCTCACTCGGATTCTTTCCTTCGGCAACCAGTTTTCGAGCATCGTCACGACGAGAACGAGCATCTGCAAGTGTGATCGTCGGATACACACCCAGCGAGATCATTTTTGGTTTACCGGCAAAACGATAACGGAACCGCCAGCTCTTGCTTCCATTAGGTTCTATAAGTAATGAAAGCCCTTGCCCATCTCCAAGTGTATAGGCTTTAGCTTCAGGCTTAGCGCGGCGAATCTGCATATCGTTTAAAGGCATGTGTATAGGAATCCAAGACCGAACAGGAACATATACACAATCCTATACACATTCCGTATCGGATTCTACTGGATGGTTATGGACAGTGACGGACTAAAAGACAATAAAATCGTTATGAATCATGCTATTTATGGATGAATATGGACGAATGGGGAAGTTGAAATGGTGCCGATAATAGGAGTCGAACCTACGACCTTCGCATTACGAATGCGATGTTAATATACTTTCAACTGTTTGAATAGTCACTCAAAACCTCATTTTTATCATTATAAAACATACTATTACCATAAAGCACCTATTGATTGAAATTGACAGGTGTTGATGTTTATTCCCGAAATTTACTTACACCAGTAGTTACATTACTGTAAGACAGAAATCCTCAACTGGAACCAGACTATGGCGCTTTCAAGACAAAAACTCACCTTCGAAAGACTTCGCAGATTTACTTTACCGGAAGGAAAAAAACAAACCTTCCTTTGGGATGCGGATGTTACAACTCTGGCATGCCGAGCAACTAGCGGAGCAAAAGCCTTCGTATTCCAAAGCGTTTATGCGGGAAAAACCCTTCGCATGACCATTGGCAACATTAATGACTGGAGGATTGATGAAGCAAGGAACGAGGCAAGACGGTTACAAACGTTGATCGATACCGGGATAGATCCGCGAATTGCTAAGGCTGTAAAAATCGCAGAAGCAGCATCTCAGCAGGCAGAATCACGTAAAACAAAAGTGACTTTCTCCGTCGCCTGGGAAGACTATCTTCAGGAATTGCGAACCGGTATCAGTGCAAAAACCAAGCGTCCATATTCTACTCGATACATTGCAGATCACATCAACTTGTCCAGCCGTGGAGGGGAAAGTAAAAAAAGAGGTCAGGGCCCAACCTCAGCTGGACCATTAGCTTGTTTGCTCGACCTACCGCTATCAGATCTAACACCGGACTATATTGCTGCATGGCTGAGTACAGAAAGACAAAATAGACCGACTGTCACTGCCCATGCTTATCGCCTGCTGCGTGCTTTCATCAAATGGAGTAATTATCAGAAAAAATATCAGGGAATTATTTCTGGCGATCTTGCACAAGATTACAACGTAAAAAAAATGGTGCCAGTGTCTGCGAGCAAAGCCGATGATTGCTTGCAAAAAGAACAACTCAAAAGTTGGTTTAGATCCGTGCGTGGCCTTAGTAGCCCTGTTGCGTCAGCGTATCTTCAGGTGCTTTTACTTACCGGTGCGCGGCGTGAAGAAATTGCGTCACTTCGCTGGTCAGACGTCGATTTCAAATGGGCAAGCATGCGAATTAAAGACAAAATCGAAGGAGAACGCATCATCCCTCTCACGCCTTATGTTTCTAGCCTATTAAACGCGCTGTCCGCAGCCCCAAATGCTGAGGTAAGTAAGGAGAATTGGGTTTTCAGAAGTCATAGCAAAAGCGGCAAAATTATTGAACCTCGTTCAGCACACAATCGGGCTTTAGCGCAGGCTGAATTACCGCACATTAGTGTACATGGGCTACGCCGTAGTTTTGGTACGCTTGCCGAGTGGGTTGAAGTGCCAACCGGTATTGTTGCGCAGATTATGGGCCATAAGCCTAGTGCTCTTGCTGAGAAACACTATCGCCGCCGTCCACTGGATCTGCTGAGAAAATGGCATGAGAAAATTGAGACATGGATCTTAGAACAGGCTGATATTTGAAAATAAATCGATGTTGATTAGTGTTGATTTTATTATAAATCAATAAGTTATAAATAAATCGCTTAGTTGACATCACTAAGGTTTATGGTGACAATTCTTCCACTTTAATACACTAACTCAAAGAGGATACATTGAATGAATAATCCAGCTTTTGACATACCAGAGCGGGAGATGCTTATCATCATAGATTCAAATGCTGAATCAACATGTCCAGAAGTTAATTGGGCCGAATGCGAGGCACAGGTTAACGCTCTGTTTAAAAATGCCTATAGTGAAACTAAATGCTTCATTGCTCGTGCTAAGGTAAGATTCTCGCAGCACATGAGAAGTATTAGCCGTACAGTTTTGCAATGCTTCTCATCCCCACGTGTTCAATCTAAAAACCGTGCTTCAAGATCTCGCCGTAGCCATAGCTCTGCACGGAGCAGCGGCCGCTCAGCCAAATCTAGTGATAGTGACAGTTCCCCCTCGGACCCCTTACCTCTTCATAACCTATCTCTAAGTCTTCATTTAAATCTCTCTTCGCTTTTTTCACTTTTTAGCATGGCTCATACCTCTATCGATGAGGTGATCAAATGAGCGGCATCCTATTATCTCAGTTACCTAAAGATATTCCTGCATCTTCCCTGATTTACGTAAAGGAAGTCGCCAGCCTTCTCGGACTACAGCCTCAGACGATCAGGAAGTGGATTTGCCATGATTCATTGCCTGAAGGGCTACCAACACCAAAAAAGCTAAACAGAAAAAACTGCTGGCTAAGAACCGATATTGAATCCTTTATTGCAACAAAGTTTTCAAATAACAGTAAATTCTGAGGCGAAAAATGGAAAAACTTCCTTACCCAATTGATGCCTTTCCAATAATCATGAGAAATGCTGCCTATGAAGAGCATAATATCACTAAAGCTCCCATGGCAATGATAGGGTCTGCAATGTTGAGCGCAGTATCCTTGGCTTGCCAAAGCAAAGTTGATGTAGAAAGGCCTGGAGGACTTAAAGGTCCAACATCTCTTTTTTTTGTTACAATCGCAGAATCAGGCGAACGAAAAAGTGCAATTGACAAAAATGTATTTTCTGCGA
>JAYRGX010000051.1:0-8553 GCA_041907545.1 Bacteroides sp. | reverse complement strand
TCCCTTTGGTCTGTATCACCCGTCCCTTGTAATCGTAGTACATCACCGAATAAAGGTAGGTGGGAGATACCGTACCCTCCGGTAGCAGCTGCGCCGTAAGTGTGCCGGTAAGGAAAGTCTTGGCACTCACGGTATAGCGGGTATCAAAGCCTGTCAGGGCGTCATAGGCGGCAATGCCGGAGTCAATTCCGTTGGAACCGATAAAGGCATAGTCGTCGTAATTCAACAATTTAGGGTTGGTAAGAGCGATGCTTGGCAAGATATGCCCCTTATAGGGCCTCGTGGTATTGTCCCGGGTGGCTTGCACCAAAATACCGTTTAGCGGAGAAGTGAGGGTAGGTGCTACGATCTCTCTACTTCACTATGAGATTTGTAGTAGGAGTAAACTCCCAGCCAGTCAGCCTATTGCTTTCTATTGCATTTTTCAGGCGTTTGCTGACGTAAGTATTAGCGTCAATCCATCTGATTTCAAAAAAATCCAATTCCGAATCAAAGCTTTGATTCATTACAATCTTATCTCCCCATATCGTTTGTGATATACCTTTTTCTTTCTTAAAGATCTCTCTTCTGAAAAATAATTCTTCTTTCGAAGCTATGGAAACTAAACCGAATTTCTTTCCGCTTACAATATTATATTCGACAAAAGATGTCTTTTTATAATCAATGAAGTCTATATAATCTGAAACAATGAAAAATAAATAGTAATTGTACTTAATTTTTCTTTTATATAATCCCATTGGATAAAACCTATGAGGGCATAAATGATACTGTTCCAAAATAGATTTTGCTTTTTCGCTAACAATAAGGGTCTGTGGACTGAATCCGCCACTGATAAAATCGGTCAACTTAGCAGATCCGGATAGCATAATGCCATCAAGCTCTGGGATATAATCAGGAAACGAACTCTTGTATTTATACAAACTAAAAAAAGCTCTTGGCTCATCTGGATTATATCCCTTTACAAATTTGTAAGCCTGAGGATAATCAGAGCCTATTATTTTTTCTTCTAATGATGGTTCTTTGATGAAATATTCCATATTTATAACATATAAGGCTCTTTACTTTTAATCTTTATCAACTCATTCGGTTTAGGACTTTAACGTTATCCACAGGCAAAATCTGTTCTTCCAATTTCAAATCATTGATTTATATGTTGGAACTGTCAGCTTCCCTTTTTTAGGGGGGGGGGAGGTCATTACCACCGATCATTGTTTTCAGCTTCCTTTCGTCAGCCGCATAGGCATAGCTATTCGTAGCTGAACCCAGAGGATTGCTGATGGTTAGCCTCTGTGACAAATTTAGTAAATTATATGCAACAACTTGTTCTTTTCTTCTTGTACAGATATATTTTTCTAAAGAAGATCAATATTTCTCCAAGTACTCTTGCCAATTGTTTGGATACCTATCTTTCACCTGTTTTAATACATATTCTGGAACAGGGACTCGTTTATAGATTACTCCCTTTCCTTTCAGAAAATCGACTATCAACATTTTGGTTTTGTATTCACTAGAGTTTAACTCAGGGAGCATATTTTGCAGAGCTTCTGCAATATAAACAGGCTTATCTTCGGGAATATTTTCATACATTGGAATACTAAAGTTAACACCTTTCTTCAGTAGATATAAAATCACATCATATTTTTCTAACATGACAGCTTCACCTATTGCCGTCTGGTCAAACTCATTTTTATAATTCAGATTTGCTCCCTTATTTACTAGTAATTCGACAAAATCAATATTCCCACTTTTAGCAGCAGCCATTAAAGGTGTATATCGGGTACTATTCTCTTCTCTACGTTTCCCGATTTCGACGTCGTTTGGATTTGCACCATTCCTTAATAATATCATGACAAATTCAATATTTAAACGCTCTTTACATGCCTCTATAATGGGAGAAGTGCCATCGTATGTATCGTGTAGGTTCGGATTAGCTCCTAGTGACAACAAAAACTTAAATGTTTCCTTTTGATTGTGCCACATTGCCAGAAATAGCAAAGTCTCATCAAATTTAGGTTCTTGATAGTTTATCAGATTTTTATCTTTTTTGGTCAGCTCGTTTATTTTCTTGAAGTCATCATCTCAAACGGCTTTAGCCAATTCCCATGCGGGAGTTTTTTGAAACAATCTATAGCCATATCCGTGTAGTTTGCTTTTATCCACTTCTCTTTCTCTTGTTAGTTTACCACAACCAACCGCAAACAAGATTATGCTTGCTAATAATATGTATTTCTTCATTGTCCTGGTAGTTTTAAATCTTTATTAGGTTGATTAGGTTTATTTCTTTTTCAACTTTATTTCCTCGAACAGCAATGTCCTTCTATTCAACTTCAAGCTGACCTGTAATGGTTTGTAGTGGAATATATCATAATTAAAAAAAATGGGGAAAGCAATATGATATACATTGTTATTCGAGTCCTTTACATTATATTTTTTGCTTTGTATGGTATCTTGCAAAGGAATAGGGATTATATCTGTATTGTCGCTAAGTGCGATATGCCCTGTCAAGTAGATATTTTCGACAACAATCCCCTTGCCCAAAACTAAACTGTCAGTACTCAGCGGGTAATTCATATCATTTATATTCAACGCCCATTTTATAGAAGTATCCAATTTCAACGGATTATCAAACACAAACAAAGGACACGAATTGTTATTGCTTTTCATTTCCGTCACGACAACAGGGATATTGCGAATGTCTTGTATAAAACTGTTTATTATTATTCGCTTGTTATCTTTATCTGTTTTCCAAAACCCTGTCGAAACTTCTCCGTGAAAACCACTCCGAAAATTATATATAAATGTACTGTCGCTGTTTAATTCAATGTAAAAAGTAACAGGGATAATCTTAGGATACTTTCCTCGTTGAATTACTACATATTTTCCTGTTATATCTCGTTGGGACTGACACGAAAAAAACAGCAAAACCCCTACAAAGAGCAAGATTGATCTTATTATACATTTCATATCATTTATAATTCTTAGGTCGATAAATATAAATTCCTGTATTAGGGTCTTTTAGATTATATAACCTTTGAGGAGTAATGCCAGCAGTACGAGGACTCTTCCATCAGAAGAAGGAACAATTCCATTTGTAATTGAGGATTCCGTTGCATACGCTTGTATCCCTAATACCATTGGATTTTGCATTAACCTATTATTACTTCCTAATGGGTTAAATTTTATTTGTCCATTATCGTATTGAATTACGTGAGTTGTTTCGTGCATTCTGCTCCCCGTCGTTCCGTAATTATTAATAGCAACAGTTCCATCACTCATCGACGATAAGGTTGCCGTTGTTCCCGTTTCCAATGTATTAAATGTGTAGGATGTCTTAGAATCGCCTAATCGAGTTATCCCTTTGTCTAAATTGGATAATTGTGTCCTTTGGGTTTGCACATCTTCTAATTTTCCTTGTTGCTCTGCTATTTGTTGGTCTCGTTTTTCGGTGCTTAATTTTGTATTATTTGCTATTTTGTCAAATTGCGCATTTATCTTTTGTTCTTGTTTTGCCAAAAATTTATCACGACTAGCAATTTGTTGTTGTAACTGCTTTGCAATTTCTTCGTCTTTCTTTTCTTTCCACTCTCTACCGTATGGTTCTATGCGATTTACGGGGTTTCGCCACAGTATACATACAGTAAACCCTCCAAAAACCTTCATCATTTCAAGATTTCAATACCCCCTTCAAGACCCCTCACTTACCCTCATGGTAAGGATCCAAAGATACGTAATTTTTTCTTTTTCAACTGATTCAATTGAAAGAAAAAAGAAGTGAGTAGAATTTAATAATTAATGGATTGAAGGCTAATTCCGTTTTCCGTAAGCCAGGCATTAAACTGACGGATATAACTGCCCTGGGATTTGATAGAGGTTTCAGAGTACCTGTAAGACGAAAACATAACCTTGCTGATGAAAATTATTTCTTCAAATACAATTTATTTTTTTTCTCTCTGTTTTTGAAAATTATTTTCCCATTTTTTAATTCTATTTTCTCATCTTTAAATACTGTGTAACCAAATAGAGAATCAACAATATTAACTGTTACATCAAGATTTTCTCCAACTGACAAATGAGGGTATATTGTTTCGGATTCAATATCATCATAACACATTTTACTTCCTGTTCCTCTAATGATGAAAGGGCTTTTCCGTATTCTAAAACAAATATTATTAATGGGAATCTCTGATTTAAAAGAATATGATCCTCTTTCTGGATCAAAAAGACACGGTTTCCCATTTATAAATGGCCAACAAATATAATCTGTTTGTGGCTTGCCTTGAGAATTTACTTCTATGCGAACGATAATATCACTGTCAGTATTATTCTTAATTTTAACACACTCAAGAGGTATTCTTTCAATTTGGATAAAACTATTTAAGTAAAGAAAATCACCTTTCTTATTCCAAATGCCAGATGATTTACTGTAACAATAGTCCTGATATTCATATTGAAATATAGAATCTTTTGAAAAAATAAATACGTGAGAATTTTTGTCGCTATAAGTACCACTTATAATCATTGTTTGCTTACAGCTACTCAATGGGATGAAGAGAATAGATATCAATATAATATAATAATTTTTCATAATCCCTATTTTATGGATTTCAAAACATCTTTTGTATTTCTCTCTGGAAATATTTTTCTATGTATATATAACTTCGATTAGCATTTATTACCCGCAATTTCCATTACAATAATTCCATCTTTGGTACTAGTTCCCCCAACATTTCCATCTATTTTACTGTAGGTAAATACTTGGTATTTTGCATCCCCATAGCTGCTAATTCGGAAATACCAGAAGATAAATTGTTTATATTTTCTTGCATTCCTACCGCTTTAGCCTGGTTTTCCGAAACACCTTTCTCTTTTTCTTGATTCTTTGCTATTTCGGCGTTTAGTTTATCAAGACTTTTTTTCAGAATTCATTCGGTCAGTCATCAATTGCGAAAGGGATTGAGCATATTCTTCATCTTCCTTGGTCTTCCACTCCATTCCGTTTAGATCGATCCTGTTGACGGGGTTATTTCCACGATATCCATATGAACTCATCGAATAATATTTTTCCGCCATCGGATCCATAGTATTAAATCTTCCTAATGTCGGCTCCATAGACCTTGCCGAAAATCATACAGATTCAGTCCCCTGTCTGTATCCAGTTCCTTACCGTTGTATTTATAAGGCGGCGAAGAGTCTTGCATCCCTTCTGCAAAAGACATTCCAAACGGGTAATAGTGATTCGTCTGTACTATACCTCCGCTTGCATTCACCACCGCCCAGTTATTACCCAGGTGATCCGTCAGGTAGAAGTATTATGTCCACCTTCAATGTACTCTCCATCAACGAGGATCCTTTTCAACGTACCGTTTTCATAGATCACACTTCCGCAGTAATCCTTTGTCTTGCTGCCGATCATTGTTTTCAGCTTCCTCCCGTCAGCCGCATAGGTATAGCTATTCGTAGCTGAACCCAGAGAATTGCTGATGGTAAGCGCCTGTGGCAAATTTAGTAAATTATATGTAATACTGTTTATTCCCTTATTTAAATCTTGTATTAAATTACCATTGCGATTGAGGGAAGTCATGTTACCCTGCTTGTCATAGGTATAAGCTATATTGAACGTGTTTGAAGCCAGCATCAATCTAGGTGCTCCATTCAGGCTGTACTGTGCCGTTTTCAGCCTTAACGCATCATCATAAGTATAGCTATACAATTCTGTCTGTGTACTCTTACCTGTGGTTGCATGGATGTGCTTCTTTTGCAAGAGTTGTCCCGTAAAGTTATAGGCTATGTATGCCTTCTCCGTTCTTCCGCTCAGGGGATTGTTTCCTTTGGTCTGTATCACCCGCCCTATGTAATCGTAATACATCACCGAATAAAGGTAGGTGGGAGATACCGTACCATTGGGAAGCAGTTGCGCCGTAAGTATGCCGGTAAGGAAAGCCTTGGTACTGACGGTATAGCGGGTATCAAGGCCTGTCAGGGCATCATAGGCGGCAAAGCCGTTAAAGAGTACAGTTACGATGCCAACGGAAATTTAATGAAAGAGTTAATAAAGAAATAAATGATGTCACATAATTTCTTCTACAAAAAAGCTAGTTATTTACTGATCCCGCCTATAAATCACATCTTTTTATGGTAAACAGGGTAAAATATGGGAATTTATGCTACTTCATTACAAAATGAAATGGATACAAGAACGCCTTCAATTCAATATAGTGATAGCAACTAGTGGAAGTCAGATATAATCTCGGATTTAATGACGTAAATTGTCTGAATCAATCATTTGCTATTTCTATTTTTTCCAAATATCTCCCTGCCACAATATTTGATTCTCACCTTTAATGTAGATTAAATTCTGATAATAAGGTTCAAATTCAAAAAAACATTGGTCAAAGTTTGGCAAAGTAATGGTAAGATGATTATATTTTTCGGTATCAATATACTCTTTAAAGATTCTAAACAATACCCTGCTTTTATACAGTACTGTACCCGACACATCAGCATTGATATTAAGACTAATTAGGTTAGTACTCGTTTTTCTATCCCACAAGTGTTTTGATTTAAGTAATGAAATCGATGTTTTTTCAGTTATAATGGACTTACTGTTGTTATTATTAAATATAAGGCCCACCTTTACAGGATGAAAGTCAGTGGGAAAAACCACTATGACATACAAACTATCCTGTGAAAATTTATTTTCTTTTTTTAATTTATATTCAAATCCTTTTTGCTGTAAGTAGTAGTTTTCACTTGTAATTTCAAGCACATTGTCTGCAACAAGTGACCATTTGCCTTTTGAAGCATAGTCGCATTGCTCAATAATCGGAGTAAATAAGACTTCAGGTCTCATCAACATATAAGTACCATCGGTTTTTAGTTCTAATCTCTCTGTGCTTTTTTGCCTCTCATATAGCCCTGCTACATTTCGACTTTCAATTTTCTGACTTTTCATTGTGGCGCAGCCAATTAGCTGAAAAATCAATGGTAAAATAAATAATAGTTTTCTCATTACTTTTAATCTTTTAGTTTTTCATAAACGATTCTGCCATCTTCTGTTTTAATTTGCATCAATGTTGTATCATTTATATCCTTTAGGCAACTTGCCCCCGCTCGGCATGAATCGTAGTAATAATATTTAACATAGTAGGCATTAACTTCATTATTCCGTACACCTTCTTTTATAGTTGCTGCATTTAGTAATTTACCATCTTTGTTAAATTTCACCCCTCCCGCTTAATAGCCTGTCCAGCATGCCGGATTTCGTGAATATGAAGTCCTGTGTTACTTCCTTTTATTTTTATAATACCATCACCTTTAACAACTCCGTGGATACCATCACTACTGCTTGGCCCTGCAAGTTTATATGTTTCATCTGCATCTCCAATAGATTTAATATCAGAAAGAGACTGATTTAATAATTCCGTTTTCTGAGTATTTTCGGCAAGTTTACCTTCTAGTTTTACTATTTTTTTCACTCAAACCACCTTTGTCAATTTGAGCTTGGATTTTCGCACTGCTCTTTTCTATGCTTTCAATCCTGTTGTTTATAGATTTATTTAACCTTTCGGCTCGTTTTGGATCCTCCCACATCATTCCTGTTGGGTCTATTCTTCGTATCGGATTATTTCCTACATAAGCATACGGACTGATACTGTAATACTTTTCCACCAATGGATCCACTGTACTAAATCTTCCCAGTGCGGGATCCATATACCTTGCCGAGTAATCATAAAGATTGAGCCCCCTGTCCGTATCCAATTCCTTACCGTTATACTTGTAAGGCTGTGGAGAAGTCTGTATTCCTTCTGCAAAGGACATCCCGAAAGGGTAATAGTGGTTCGTCTGTTTGATATTACCACTTACATCGGCTACCACCCGGTTATTACCCAGATGATCCGTCAGGTAGAAGTAGTATGTACCGCCTTCAATGTACCCTCCCTCAATCAAGATTCTCTTAAATACACCGTTTTCATAGACCACATTTCCGCAGTAATCCTTTGTCTTGCTGCCGATTACCGTTTTCAATTTCCTTCCGTCAGCAGCATAGGTATAGCTATTCGTAGCTGAACCCAGAGGATTGCTGATGGTAAGCGTCTGTGGCAAATTTAGTAAATTATATGTAATACTGTTTATTCCCTTATTTAAATCTTTCGTTAAAGTTCCATTGCGATTGAGGGAAATCATGTTACCCTGCTTGTCATAGGCATAAGCTATATTGAACGTGCCTGAAGCCAGCATCAATCTAGCTGCTCCATTCTGGCTGTATTGTGTCGTTTTCAGCCTTAACGCATCATCATAAGTATAGGTGTACAGTTCTGTCTGTGTACTCTTACCTGTGGCTGCGTGGATGTGCTTCTTTTGCAGGGGCTGTCCGGTAAAGTTATAGGCTATGTATGCCTTCTCCGTTCCTCCGCTCAGGGGATTGTTCCCTTTGGTCTGTATCACCCGTCCCTTGTAATCGTAGTACATCACCGAATAAAGGTAGGTGGGAGATACCGTACCCTCCGGTAGCAGCTGCGCCGTAAGTGTGCCGGTAAGGAAAGTCTTGGCACT
>JAYRGX010000050.1:0-8895 GCA_041907545.1 Bacteroides sp. | reverse complement strand
TGTAGTCTGATACCATTCTTTTATATTATAAAAGTAATCCAATATATTTTTCATCTTTATAGCATAAGTGGTGGATGGTCAGGAAGGGTTAATTATAACTATTCCTGAAAATCCAATTAATCTTTAATTCTATAAATGTCTCCTTCTCCTTGTTTTCCTAATGTGATTAGAGTTGCCTTTGTTATGTCAATTAACTCACCAGCATTGAGGTTGGAAGAATTATCTAATGGTATGAACGTCATACCACCACTTTTTATCGTAAATTGAACAGACCTTCCATTTTTACTCGCTACAACAATAGCTGTATCTATAGCATCTATTTCTTCTTGAGTAAAAGGTCTTTCATCTTTCAAAACCCATGTGGCTTTTTCTTCCTTTGCAGGCTTTTCATCAGTAGGCTTATTTAATATGGTTGATAATGACTGATATTTCTCTTTATCAGGCTTCTTGTCAACATACTTTTTTTGAAATGAATGAAATATTTGCATAGATTTATAAATTGTTATAAGGTTGGAGATTATCACAAATGCGCAACTTCCTAATAAAAGACCATCAATGAAAGATGAAGATATAATCCAACAGCCAATGATTAATGCAATGAATATCTCAAACATTGTTTGAGATAATCGCTTAGAAAAAATCATTGTTAAAGTTGCTATAAGCGTGAGAATGGAGCATAAGTAATAAAGCCATTCTGTATCAGTGTAATAGCCTATTATTCCTATAATAGGCAATGTTAACATTATTATTTGTACCATATTATTTGATTATTTTATTTTTGAAATCAAGAATCCATTTGTTCTCTAAGAGGAATTGCACTCCAAGAATACCATGGATTTGTATACCTGTTTCCTTTTGAACTTGCTGCATAGCATCAGAAGCCTCTAAAACAGAGAATGAGGAAGTGTAATCTACACCTTCAAAATTGAATGTAGCTTCAACAATAGGTGCTTCTTGATAATTGCCCTCTATTCCCATGATGGATTGGTTTTTATCAAGCCTTTTAAATTCTTCCTTGAAATGCTCATAAACATAGTTGAAGATAACATTATGAGTGGCACCTGTATCTAATAGGAAGCATAGATTATTATTCTCACTTATTATAAGTGGCAATCCTGCTTTTTGCAAGCCTAATGATAGTGGAAATTCCATAGCTATTCGTATTTGCTCCAATTTTTCTGTGCTTCATTTCTTTCACTCTCTTGGTTCTTCTCATTTTCTGCTTTCACGACATTATCAAAATATTCAGAGTTATATTTGTAAAAACTCTTGTAGTCTTGTAGAAAATAAATTTTAGCTAAATTGGATTTGGAAGACACATACTTTAGTTCCACTTCAGGGGCAACATCATAAGGACTTGAAGTTGGATAGAGCTCATTTGCAAAATCCTTTTTGTGTTTGATGGAATAAGAAAACACTTCATTGAATTTATTTATTATCAGTTTTTCTAGAGTTGTTTCTCTTATCTTCTTTGTTAACTTCAAAGTTGGGTTAAATGAAGCATCTATAGCTATCTTGTCTTCGGGAATACTATTCCTATATTCTTCTTCTGTCATAGTATGTTTTTCTTCATTTATGGTGCCAGATTTCCTTTGTGGTTGTTGACAGCCATTAAAGAGAAAAATTCCCATAACACACAGAATAGTAATTATCTGTCTTTTCATATTCAGTTCTTCTATAAATGTTCTTGTCATTACTTCATTCTTTTTAGTTTAAGATATATTGTTTCATCTGTGCTTACTATGGTATATAGTGTACCACTATCTCCTGTGCCTATTCCTGAAGAATAATAAGTACTGATACTAACACCATCAGGAATTTTTGGTTTACAACAGAGCGTTATCATGTCTTGGTCATAATTAGTTATGTCATAGATTGCACTGACTTCTCCTTTGTTAGTTTGCATAGTAAGTTTCTTGGCAAAACTATCAAGAATATAGCCACTTATATTGTAATAGAGATATTCGGGTAAATTTGTATTCGTAATACTGATAGTGTTGTCTTCTTTGAATGACCATATATTTTTTCCATAATCAAAGGTTTTATCCCAACTCTCATTCTTTGTTTTCTTGACATCTTCTGTCACCTTAACTGTACCACTGTTAGAATGTTCTTCGTATGTAGTCTTGGTAATACTCGTACCCCAATACTGCATTACATACCAATTCCCTGCTATTTCAATTTGGGAATCAGCATCACTACTACTGCTACAACTAAGTAGCATTATTACGCTTGCCATCATAAGCATGGCTATCATTAATCGCTGTTTCATATAATTGTTGTTTTATTCGATATTCCAATAATTACTTTCATCACCTTCAAAAGCATCAAGCCTTTGGTCTTCCCAATCTTCTATATCATTTGTCCTCTCTTTTTCATAATTCTCAAAAGATGTTTTATTTGGATGTGTATTTAGCGTAAGTTCCTTTTTAATAGGAGCCTTAGCTATTTGTAGTGTAACTTTCCCTATATCAGACTTATCCATTAATAAAGGAAAAATCTTACCATTGCTATTTGCAACAATAGCTATCACAGGTTCTTTAGGAATATCCTTACCTGCAACAAATCCAATATTACAACCATGAGTAAAGAAAAGCTGCCTTGAACAAGGCATAACTTTTACAAATATCTTCTGACAATTAGACAATTGTTTGAATGCTTCTACGGAATATACACCAATATAATTTAGCCCATCAAGAACTATTTTACTGGCAAATTTATGAAGGTCTATTTTCTCTTCTCTATCATTTATAAATGCTTTGATTGAGAAAAGATACTCTTCTTTTATAGCCCATATTTTATCATATTTCAATGGAACAACAATACTCCCCAATGTATCAATGATACCCCATAGATTTTTTTCTTCTAAATAGTGATATTCCATCACACGGGCATAACCACAAGTAAATTGAGGGTCACACCAAGAATATTTACCAAATGGCACTATTTTTCTGTTCAAGACATCAATGTAGGCATACTGATATTGGTGGTTTCTGACTAATGACAAACCACAACTAAATGGTTGCATTTCCATATATTGAGGTGGAATGATAACTTTTCCTTTTTGGTCTTTAGCTCCAAACAAGCCATCTTCTTGAAATATGATATAATCCTTGTCCATCTGATGCTTTTTTTGTGACATACCACAAAAAGAAAGGTGCAAGCAATCCTACATTTGTAATTCGGAGGCATCGCCAAACACCTAAGTCACACAAATAAGGAAAGCCCACACCCTATGGCGTGAGCATTCACTTACTTACTATGGTGACTTATCTTCTAATTGGCGATTTTCCGAATATCACAAGTAAGAAGTAAACACTTCTTTTTCTAAATATGTCTTGTTCTTTTAACTCATTCTTATACTTTTAATTGTTGTCTGATGCAAAAGTAGCATTTTTTGCTGATAAACAATCATATAGCATTAAAAATCATTCCAAAAATAGACAAATTAGTGCCATAGGGCTGGACTATTCCTTATTTATCTTTCATGAGCACACATAAAATACACATCCCACAGATGATTCCTAAAAGGGTACTTATAAACAATTCCATACATTGTCAATTTGAACAAATTAGCTAAACTGTTCTCTTGTCTTGAAGAGTGTAATAATACTTTTCTGAATGAAAGGAACTCATATTCACTTCTTATTGTTATTTATAGGAGAAGTGAATATGAAATTCCTATCATAATGGAAAACTTATCACAGAACATAATTATTGGATGAACCAAGAATATTCATTTGTACCATATAAAGCCTGATTTAAGCCATCAGCCAAATGTGTAGCATTAAGTGACCTATCCAAGAAATTGTCAATATAGGATGATTTATTTGCTCCTGTAAGCAGATTATAAACATTCCACATAGAAATCACATCTTGTTTGTCAGGAAGAGAGAAATTATCATCATTGTAATATGCCTTAGCAACCAATCCTATCTGTGTATCTGTCATA
This sequence comes from Bacteroides sp., assembly GCA_041907545.1. Classification (GTDB taxonomy): domain Bacteria; phylum Bacteroidota; class Bacteroidia; order Bacteroidales; family Bacteroidaceae; genus Bacteroides. Next base: position 4,943 of record JAYRGX010000050.1, on the reverse strand, counting down.
AGCATATTTGGCAAAGACTTCTTTTTTTCAACAGGCAAATACTGATATAATCGGCTTTTCCCTAAGAATTGAGCAAACTGTTGTTCTGACATATAAGAATCTTTAAAAGCACTCATATAGTATAAATGCTTTGAGATGTTATAGTCTTGGAACAATTGAATGGCAGCCTTAAATAAATCTCCTGTGCTCATCACCTTTAATTCTGCTTTATAACCATCTGTTGAGACACAAAGATTGCAGCAAACCATATTCTTAAAGCCAATAAATATCTTAAACTTCTCTGTTGACTTTTTGCTATAGAGATTCTCATGGTTGTATGCTCTGACACCTCCTATAGTAAGATTAAGTCTGTTGCCTGCAATATCTTCATAAATAGTCGGTATCTCAAAGCAAAACATCATTCTCTCATAGTAGATAGTCTTGTCTTCATCCAATAACTCTTTTACTGACTTGTTGATAGCTTCGGGAGTTCTACCTTTAATTATATGGCTAACCCTAATGGATGGTTTTTCAATACTTTCACCATGAAATACATTATTGGCAGCGTCCCATATTGTCTCAATAAAGTTAGGATGAGATATGGTTATCTCATTGTCTTTACTGAATACAGGTACTACACAATCATTCTTCAAGTGCTCTAAAGGAACCTCGATTGTATTTGCTTCTATAAATGGCAATTTGTTGATTGTTGGTACTGCTGATGCTGCAACATTATCTACAATTTCTGTGTAAATAGCATCTTCTATCTGATTTGCTCTACTTGGATAAAGCATACTTTTAACCCCTACAGGCTGTAACTGCATTGTTTCCATACTTAATAAAATTTGGATTATAGTTTATTTGTGATTCTCTTGTCTCTGTTTGAAGTTGGCTTTTCTTTTGCATAAAATCTGTTGTAAGCTGCTGATACCATTCAGGATATTGATGATATATCTTAGTCAATTCCTCAATAGTCTTAGCTTGAGAGATTTGCTGCCTAATCATTTCTACATTTATCCCATCATTGCACCAATTCAAAATGCTTTGACCTGTAGCAGGTGTAATAGTAAAGTCTGGCTTCCCCATAAATAGATTAGTCCTATCCTTGGATGATATAGCCTGATGTTTCATGTTAATGTCAAAGACAATAGTAAACTCATAGTCTATGCCATCTCTCATCACTGCTTTTAATCCCACCTTCTCAGGAACCATTTTACCATTCTTCTCATTAAGAACATAATCCTGCTTACATCTCATAGTGCAAATGATATGTTTATCACTCTGTAGAATCCTTTGCATAAAGGCATTGATTCGTGGGGTAACTTTTTGCCAATTAGTAAAGCTGTTACCCTGTAGCCCTGCATGATATTCAAGAAGATTATCCCAACATTGAGAGATAGAATCAATGATAATAACTTCCATACCTGCATTTTCACAAACTTCAATTGCTTCTGTATAAGTTTCAGGAGTAAAGTTGTCTTGCAAAGGAAGTACATTGTATTGACCTAATGAGGCATAGAGGTCTGCACTACCATTCTCACTATCAATGACTGCTATCTTAGACCAGTCATTACACAAACCATAAGCAAGAAGTAAGGCACTATAAGTCTTCCCACTTCCTGCACAACCTTGAAGAGCAAGTTTAATTTTTGCTTGTTTCTTCGATGATACTCTTAAATTCATCATATCTATTTTGTATTAATGATAATTCATTTATAAAAGAAAAAAGAAAGCAGGAAATATACTATTTCCCACCTTCTAGACCATATTACAAGGTAGCCAATATTGGAGCACCGCCATCACCTTTTTGATGTAACATATAAAACATATCTCCTGTCTCAGGTGAACATACTTGTGAAATGACAGGATTGGTAATCTCACCATTGGTGAATTTATCGCTAACAGCACCTGTCTCACAACCATAAACAAAGAAACATTTTCCTGTTTGAGGGTTTTGTTTTACATCAATTTTTTCTACTCCTTTCTGTGCCTTAAACTCAGCAACAGACATTGTTTCTAAAAACTTTAAGCTTTCCATAATTCTATGTATTTATAGTTATGTAGTGGACTATTCCACTACTTGTTATCAAATGGGAAGGAGGAGTAATGGGCATTCATTTATGCCATTTATCCCATAGGGGAGTATCCCCACCTTGGATGATGGGGTGGGTAATTGGCTGGTGTAATGAGCACTTTTAAAAATAAAAAGCAAAAAAAAAAAATGAAGGGAAAGTTGTACTTAGTAAATAGATAAAATGTAAGTCTCAATTAACAATAGTACTTTCGCAGAAGCAGAAGTCCAATGGTTTTAAGGTGGAATGGTTTTTTAAACCTCATTGTATCAAGAAGCCTATTCTTTTAAAAACCAATATTATGGTCCAAAAAACATTAAGGCTTCTGCAAGTAGCATACATAAAACTTGCTATGTTTCTGTATAAGGATGGTTCAAATAACTATTCAGGTTGTAAATTTATCTTAGATTTTATGGAAAATATTCCTGAAATTCTGGAATTTATACTACAGCTTATGGTTTGGTGATTCAGTAAGAATAGTTATTTATTATAATGTTAATATACAAAAATCCCCTACTTTTGTGAGTAAAATAGGGGATTGGATATAAATTTGTGTAGTCACATCTTTCTATTTTATATGGGAGAAGTGACTACAATCTGATTTTGCGTTGTAAATTTTCGTGTATTGGAATAACACATACAGGAGGTCCAATAAGCCCTAATGGATTTAAAGAAACCACTTTGTATTTCATTAATATTCTGTGTTCCTCCCGAACAGAGCTCCTCTTTAATGTTACGAAATATTGTCTTGCAAGTGGGACTGCTTGCCTTACAGATAAATCACCCAAGCCTAATATGCCATTCCATAAAGCATTGATTTTCTCTGTAATTTCATATCCTTTGTATGTCCTATTTTTTATAAATAGTTCTTTCCAAGCCACTTTTATTGGGTGGCTTCTATCTAACGCCCAAAAGATAACGGCATTATAAAAATCTTTGTATTCTGCAGGTCTATCGTAATTTGGTAATTTTTTAATCAGCTCCTCGAAGGGAACATAATTTTGAAGTTCAATAAAATGTTCAAGAAATATACCGTTTTTATTTGTGGCATTATTCCTCCTTGCTTGGGCTAATCTCTTTCTGTCTTCCAATGTCTCTTGCTCTCTCAACTCCTCAATGATTACTTCTCTCTGCTCTTCATCTTTGTCCTTTCCTAATTCTTCTATTGAGTTGCGAATCTCATCTGTAATATCGTATTCTTCCTGTTTATATGGTAGTAAATTCACATTGTTACCTTCGATAGCCAATGCCTTCTGTAAATTTTCAACTTTTGAATAAAGTGTGTGAAGCATCTTTACTTGTATGACAATATTATCAATATTGAAATATGCAATAGCAAGTTCATTATTTGATTCCCTGACGAGTCTTACAGAGGAACTTCCAAAATAACTCTTCATCGAATTGTCTACAATTTCATTTATGAATAGTTCATTGTATTTCTTAATTACCATGGGAAATTTATTTCTTATGGAAGACATAGAATCCGATAAATTAACTAACAGATTTGCATCAGAAATGATTTCCTTTGTCAAATTTTGATAGTCAATATCACCATCAGGGAAATCACATTTAGTATTATATATGATTGTTTCACTCAAAAGTCCATCATGATGTCTGCATCTGCCAGCAATCTGTTGCAATTTATCAGTAGATAATAGGGTAAAAGGGTAGGCAGGGTCTGCAACAGATATTAAATGAAATCTTTCCGATATATCAATACCAACAAAAAAAGTACAGCTCATAAATGTTATTCTACTAGGTAGTTGGTTTGAGAGAATTTCTTTATAATATTCTTCAATATGAATTTTGTTTTTTTCTCCACATAATACAGAACATTCTCTTTGTAACTCTTCAGGTAAACTTAGTATCACAGGAAGAATCCCTCTTTTTACTAAATTTAATGCAACCAATATTTTTTCATTTGGATGTGCTTCTGAAAGCTCTATTATTTTGTTGATTGTCCCTCTTAGCACTTTATTTGTTGGTTCTAATGTAATATTACGTGGCATTGGATTGTTGAATGCAACTTCTATTACAGGTTCTTCTTTAATCATAGGATTTGAGAAGTCCCCTACAGTGGCTGATACCATACATCTATTTTGATATGGAAATTTGAAATAATAATCAATGGCTTTTTCCATATTTGGTCTATACCAACTGTCATACTGATATGAGTCTATCTCGTCTATCATAAAGAAATAGTCCTTATAATTATCTTTACCAATCTCTTCAAGTAGTTTATACAAACTGTCAACAACTACAATAAATTTTTTGTATGTTATTTCCTCATCGGTCAAATAGTCCTGAATAGTTGGAATATTAAATCCATCTATCCTGCCGCCAATATATAAGACCTTATATTTGTTAGTATCCCCAATTCTACTGCTTTTGGCTTTTTCATAGGCTAAAGCTCTTGTCGGTACCACAATAATACTATGCCTTGGAGAATTAAGCTCCAATGTGGTCGCACCTATTCCTGTTCTGTTCTTCTTGATTATACCCCAAGGCAGGTTTTCAAAGACATAACTTAGTTTTGCATCATCAATAGGCATTGTAAACCTAACGCACTCTATAGCTTTTGTCTGTGGATTATTAACTATTTCATATTTTAGTTGGTCTGCAATGTACACATTAGCATTATTAAGATATTGAATGGCTCTATTGTCTCCAACATCATCTTTAGAGATAGGATTGTATATAGGATGATTCCTAAACAGAATCTCATATTTCCCAATGCTTATTTGGGAGTTGTCATAAATATAATCCCAGAATTCAAGTGAATAATGCAACTGCTTCGAACAAAAGGAATGCTACGAGTAGGGTATAATATATTTTCAGAGCGAAAAGAGAAAGAAAATCTTTCCCTTTCCTTTGCTCTGTGGAGAAGTTGTT
>JAYRGX010000049.1:0-8928 GCA_041907545.1 Bacteroides sp. | reverse complement strand
AGGATGAGTGGACTTTACGCCGACTTTCAGCACAAATGAAAGGAAAGAAAGTCTGTGTGAAACTATATTTGAGAGAGCCTCTTCATGCCAAACTATACATAGCTCATCAGCCAGACGTTTATGGTGCTGAACGTATCTGTGTAATGGGCAGCAGCAATCTTACCTATGCCGGCTTAACAAAGCAAGGCGAATTGAATGCTGAATTTGCGAATGTAGATGAAACAGGAAAGTTCAGCCAATGGTTTGATGACCGTTGGGATGATAGATTTTGCGAAGATATTACAGAAGAATTAATCAATGTTATCGATAATAGTTGGGCTGCAGAAAAAGACATCCCTCCTTATTTTATTTATTTAAAGATTGCCTATCATTTGAGTGAAGAAGCTCGCAATGGTATTAAGGAATTTACCTTGACGCCTGAATTTCGTCATGAACTGTTTGATTTCCAACAGAATGCTGTTAAAATAGCCGCACGCCATTTGAATAATGAAAAACGTGGTGGAGCGATGATTGGCGATGTGGTAGGTTTGGGTAAGACCATAACCGCTTGTGCCATAGCCAAGATATATGAAATGACCTATGCAAGTAGCACCTTGATTATTTGCCCTGCCAACTTGCAGGAAATGTGGCAGCGCTATGTACGAAAATATGATTTAAAAGCTGATATTATGTCCATGTCAAAACCCATTGATGTGGATTCTGCTCGTTATTATCGTTTGATTATTGTCGATGAAAGTCACAACCTTAGAAATGGTGGCAAACGTTATCAAAATATCAAAGCATTAATAGAACATCAGGATAGCAAGGTGCTTCTTCTTACAGCTACTCCCTACAATAAGGATTTTAGTGATTTGAGCAATCAACTCAGATTGTTCATATCTGATGACCAGGATTTAGGCATACGACCAGAAGAGTATATTCGCAGTTTGGGAGGAGAGCGTCAATTCCTGCAACAACACAGTGATGTCTTCATCCGTAGTGTTCGTGCTTTCGAAAAAAGTCCGTTTGTAGAGGATTGGAATGAATTGATGAAGCTATTCTTGGTACGTCGAACTCGTTCTTTTATCAAACAGTATTTTTCTAAAGAAGACCCCACCAATGGACGATGCTATTTGGAATTTTCAGATAAGACACGTTCCTATTTTCCTGAGAGGAAACCTTGTGCAGTTAAGTTTAAAACAGAAGATGGCAACCAATATAGTAGATTGTATTCTCCGGATATGATTGCTCAAATGGAAGACTTAAAACTTCCTCGATACGGATTGTATAAGTTTATTAATGAATCCCAAATTCAGAATGCCCCTCGCCATGAACAGCAGATGATTGAAAATCTGTCTCGTGCAGGTCAGCGTATGATGGGATTCTGTAAGAGTACCTTCTTTAAGCGAATCGATTCCAGTGGATTCTCATTCCTGTTGACCATCTACCGCCATATACTTCGCAACTGTGTATTTGTCTATGCCATAGATAATAAATTGCCTCTGCCTATCGGTGATGAAAATACATTGCCCGAAGATTATTGCGAGGATGCCGATACTTCGGCAGGATTATTCGGTTCAGAATCGGTCGATGACGCTGTCGATGCAACACTGCATATCCCTTCCGAGTTGGATTACTATATGAAGAAGGCGGAAGAGTATTACAAAATCATCACGGGTAAAAATAATGTGGCTTGGCTACCTTCCACCTATTTTAAGCGTACACTCAAGCAGCAGTTGAAAAAGGATTGCGAAACCCTGATTGCTATGATTAAGCTATGTGGCGACTGGCAACAGGAAGCCGACCAGAAACTAAATGAACTTCAGAAACTGTTGGTAGAAGATCATAAAAACGATAAAGTGATTATTTTCACTCAATATAGTGATACGGCTCGATATATCTATAATCAGTTGAAGAAGCGTGGTGTTTCATCGATTGATGTAGCTACAGGAGCCAGTGAAAACCCTACAGCTTGTGCCGAAAACTTCTCGCCTATCAGCAATGATATTAAAGATATGCCTCTTGCCGAACAAACAAGAATATTGATTGCTACTGATGTCTTATCAGAAGGTCAGAACCTTCAGGACGCTCATGTGATTGTGAATTTCGATTTGCCTTGGGCTATTATCCGTTTGATTCAGCGTGCTGGTCGTGTGGATCGTATCGGACAGACTGCGGATAAGATTTTCTGCTATTCATTCTTCCCTGCCGACGGTGTGGAGCAAATCATCAATTTGCGTGGTAGACTGAATGACCGTATCAATGAGAATGCCAACATTGTAGGCTCTGATGAGATATTTTTCGAGGGTAACGAACAGAATCTTCGTGATATGTTTAATGAGAAGAGCGGTGTACTTGATGATGATGATGAATCAGAGGTTGACTTGTCCAGTCAGGCTTATCAGATATGGAAGTCGGCCACAGATGCACGTCCTGAGTTGAAGCAGATTATTCCGAACCTTCAGAATATGATTTACTCTACGAAACAAACGGATAGCAGATTGAAAGAAGGAGTAATTACGTATGCACGTACAGCCAACGATTTCGACATTCTTACTTGGTTGGATGCCAATGGTGAGGTGATTTCTCAGAGTCAGAAGAAAATTCTGCAGGCTTTGGAATGTAATGCCAATGAGCCCAGTGTTCCTGCCATGGAGCAACACCATGAACTGGTAGGCAAAGCTGTTGAACTGATTCAAACACAGAGTGCCACTGTAAGTGGTGGCATACTGGGTAACCGTTTCAGTACTCGCTATCGCATCATCACATTGCTTGAACACTATTATGAACAGCCTGCTACACTATTCTTTACGGAGGAAAGTAAAGAATTGTTGAAGTTGGCCATTGATGATATCTACAATTATCCGTTGTTGGAACAGACCAAGTTTATGTTGGGCAGAATGCTGCGTTCATCCAATAAAACAGCAAGCGATGATATTGTGGAGTATGTTTTGGAGATGCGACGCACTGGTGCGCTATGCCGTATAGAGGAAGAGACCAATGAACATAAAGAGAATACCATCATTTGTTCGATGGGACTTAAGTTTAACGATTAACGAAAACACAAGATGAAGAAAAATCTATTTTTGGACTATATACGCGAAGCTGATTTCAGAGGGTTGTTTATCTCTGAGATGGGTTGGAATAATTATCATGGTCAGGCTCAGCTTCCGCTAATTACCATCGATGAGATTGATTTTCAATTCTACACGATAGCTGAACGTAGTGGCTTTCAGATTCTGCAGTGTGAAGTGGAGGCCATCCCTACTGCCGCTATCTGTAAGCGCATTGATACTAAACTCCGCCGCAGTGCCAATGATTATATCGCTATCTATGTGCAGAAAGGCACCGAACATCACCAATGGGTGGCTCCAGTAAGGCAAATGGAGAAACGAGACTTGGTTTCCATTGAATATGAGTGTGCCGAGAAGTCGGATTTTATCTACTCTAAAATAGATGAGCTCTCGTTTGGCAACAGCGAGGTTACTACTATTATTGATGTTAAGGAACGCATACAAGGCACCTTCGCCATCAATAGCGAGAAAGTGACCAAGGACTTCTATGCGGGTTTCAAAAAGGAACATGATGCTTTCGTGAAATTCATTACGGGCATTGACGACCAAATTACAAACTTGAAAAAGAACCGCAACAAGCAATGGTACACTTCGGTGATGCTCAACCGCTTGATGTTCTGTTATTTCATTCAGAAGAAAGGTTTCCTTGATGGCAACGTGAACTATCTGCGTGACAAATTGAATTGGTGCAAGCAACAAAGGGGTGAAGGCAAGTTTTTCCGTTCGTTTTATCTTCAATTTTTGATTCACTTGTTTCAAGATGGACTGAATGACCCACAGCATTCTCATGATTTTGAGGATGTTTATGGTCGCATACCTTATCTCAATGGCGGTATGTTCGACCAGCATCAGTTGGAACGTGATTACAGTGGTATCGATATTGCTGATGAAGCCTTCGAACGTCTGTTCGATTTCTTCGACAAGTGGCGTTGGCATCTTGACACTCGTATCGAAGCAACTGGCAAAGATATCAATCCGGATGTGTTGGGCTATATCTTTGAGCAGTATATCAACGACCGTGCTCAAATGGGTGCCTACTACACCAAAGAGGATATTACCGAATATATTGGCAGGAACTGCATTCTACCCTTCCTTTTCGATAAGGTGCAACATGCTACCGGCGAAATGGAAGAAACGTTCACTACATCCGGCGAAGTATGGACATTGCTCAAAAATAGTGGAGATAGGTATATATTCGATGCAGTAAAGCATGGTTATACTGACGATTGGACTGCCAAAATTCCAGAAGAAATATCTGTGGGTATCGATACCACTCAACCTCAATTATTGGAGCGACGCTCTCAATGGAATAAGCCGACACCCGAACCTTGGGCACTACCTACCGAGATTTGGCGTGAATCCATTGAGCGATTGCAGCGATGCAGCAATATTATCAACAAAATTGCCCATGGTGAGATTACTCAGATTAATGATTTTATCACTTACAACCTCGATATTCGTAGTTTTGCTACCGATTTGATTGGACAAACTACCAATCCACATTTGGTACGTCATTTCTACAAAGCTTTGCAAGAAATAACCATCCTCGACCCTACTTGTGGCTCGGGTGCTTTTCTGTTTGCAGCTATGAACATATTGGAACCGCTTTATGAAGTTTGTATCGACCGAATGCAGGAGTTCAATGAGCAAAACCCACTTCTCTTTAAGGATGAACTGGAAGAAATTAAAAACAAGTATCGTTCTAATATTCAATACTTCATCTATAAGAGTATTATCCTACGCAATCTTTATGGTGTAGACATCATGACCGAAGCTACCGAGATAGCCAAACTACGCTTATTCCTCAAAATGGTGGCTGTGGTGGAAGCCAACAGACGACTGCCTAACTTAGGTCTTGACCCATTACCGGATATTGATTTCAATATTCGTTGTGGCAATACATTGGTGGGGTATGCCTCCGAAGATGAAGTGGTTAGAGGTTCTTCTGCTGACATGTTTACGCAAGCCGAATTCCGAGAGAAGGTGGAACTTGAACTTGAAAAGGTTTCTATGACTTACGACCATTTCCGTTCACAACAACTTACTGATGCAGACGACCGTGTAGCATTCAAAGAAGCGAAGAATGCGTTGTCGCTTCGTCTGAATACGCTTACAGATATGCTCGACTATCAGTTGTTTTCTGCTTCAGGAAGAACGAACTTTAACGAATGGAAAGCAAGTCATCAACCATTCCACTGGATTGCTGAATACTATCAGATTATCCATGGAAATGGAGGATTTGATGTCGTTATTGGTAATCCGCCGTATGTAACATTTACAGACAATAGCCTTCCTTATACACCAAAGAATTATAAAACTTACATAACAAAAAACCTATTTGCGCTAGTTGCTGAAAGATGTATATCACTTTCAAGTAAGTTGTCTATGATAGGATATATTATTCCTTTAAGCGGGATGTCAATTTCTGGCTTTGAATCGTTGCAAAAACTAATTTATAATGGCTATTTTAGTTGGAGTAGTTATTATTCGGGAGATAGAAATCCATCTGAATTATTTACCGGTGTTAAAATACGTGCGGGCATTTATATTGGGCATAGATTTCAAGGTAATGCTTGCAAATATGTTACTAAATATATAAAATACTATAGTATTGAAAGGGACTATCTTTTCTCAAAAATATATTATATAAAGTGCATTAATACTATTAGTGCGCCAAAGTTACATTCACTCGTAGGGCGTTCTGTGATAGAAAAGATAAATAATCAAAATAAGAAACTTTCATCCGAATTTAATGCAGAGTCCTGTTTTTACTATCATGCAGCTCCAATATCATGGAATAAAGCATTGAACGACCTTTCATATTTAGAAAATCATGGGCTTAATATAGCAGACTCGTACAAGAAAAAGAGCATATCAAAAGAATACAGAGATTTTGCTTTTCTTCTCATTAATTCGTCGTTGTTTTTCTACTATTGGATTGCCTTTTCAGATTGTTATAACCTGACTCAGACATATTTATCTAATATCGGTGTTCCAATCCTCAATGATGATGTGTTAGAACTTCATGAATTGGCTGAGAAACTAAATAAGGACTTGATTAAGCATATTCAGATTGCGGAATATTCTTATAAGAATAGAGGCAATGTTACATTTGCTCAATTTTTCCCAAAAAAATCCAAGCCAATCATCGATGAAATAGATAAGGTACTTGCCAAGCACTACGGCTTCACAGAAGAAGAGCTTGACTTCATCATCAACTACGATATAAAGTATCGTATGGGTGATGAATTAAAATAATAATATATAATTCAGAAAACAAAAAACTATGAAAAAGATTTTATTCGTTTTCGTGTTGTTATTAAACAATATAAGCTCAGTATTTGCTCAATATTCGAGTTATAATTCATTTAGTAGAAAGGCCATTGTATGTTATCAGCGTGATGACAAAGGCTATTATCAAAGGATAATAGATAAGATGCTTGATCAAATATCGGGGGTGACTAAAATCTATGCCTATGACAAGAAGGCTCAAAACTTGTATGTGATGACCGAAAATAGCAATTGCGTTGTTACCTTGAACAAGGATTATGCTAAGATAGTGAAAAATAATGATGAGATACCACAGATGAAAGGTGAAGAATTGGATAAAGAGGTACAGGTTGCAACCAAGTCTTTAGACGATAAATATACACAGTTAAATAAGTTTTGGGCAAAACATCTGAGAGATTCCATTGCGAAAGTAGAATCCGATTCCATCAATGCGGTACTTCAATGTCAGAATAAGATAAAACAGCATAATGAGATGCTAAGTAATTACCGTAAATTACATCGATGGAATATTGTTCCTTTAGAAGGGCATACACTGACATGCGGATTGTGCAATAAATCTTTTTCGGAAGATTCCGCCTTATGTATGGGCATAAAGAAGGATTCTATTTATTATTTCAATAGAGATGTAAGGCAGCTAGGAATTATCTGTTGGAATTTTCATGTATGCAAAATACCTACAGAATTGGCAGAAGATGCAACTTTCAGATTACACTGTGAAGCCTTCAAGGATAGTCTAAACAATAATTCTGAAGATCTAACAAGAGAGAAGATATCTCTATATAATTATTTGGAAAACGAAAATTATATTAAGAATATAAAGAAGAAAGCTCCATACGGCTTTTTCAATAATTGGGGTTGGAATAATGAGTATTCTATGTTGACTTTTAAGTTTCGTTACACCAATACGTATCCCAAGACTATACGTTATATTGATGTCTATTTTAAACTGACGAATGATGTGAATGACGTACGTTTAGTAGGGCATTTCAAGGGTACAGGCCCTTTAAAGCAATTTGAAAGCGCCAGCTGGAATTGGAATAATTCTCATTATTTCACTTCGGGAGATGCCTCGAGCATGAGCCTCACTAAAGTTATATTGACATTTATGGATGGCAAGCAGAAAGTGCTTACTGGCAGATTAATTCAAAACAATAATGATGATGAAGATAGTGATACAGGAGGAGACGACGAATGAGAAAAAAGCAGATAGATGTTAGCATAAAAATATAATATCATGAGAAATATAGCAGATAAAATACAAAATTATATTGACTTAGAGAATTCACAAAAGACTGTGAGTAAGGCAATCGATTGGGGCGAACTTATAATGGGTGGTAAAGAGTGGATTACAGTTTTACCGAAGAGGGACTAGACTCCATCACCCATACGATATCAAATACCGTATGGGCGATGAATTAAACAATGAGGAGGAAAAAGAATGATTACACCTTTTACAAGATATCAAAGAAAAGAGGATATTAAATTCTGTCTTGACGATGATTCAAAGTTAGTATATCCTATTTGCGAGAACATTTTGTTTGCTGCAAAGAAATGTATCGATCCTTTTGAGAAGGATTGTTGTGTTTATAATAAAAACCAGTCAACAATTGTTGGCTTTTACGTAAAGCAGATTCGTCTATTTGAAGAGTTCTTTGATTCATATAAGTTTGGAAAGTTAAATTTATGTGTGCTCTATCAAAGAATTATTTATGAAGCATACTTAAAAATGCTTTATCTTATAAAATATGGGGATGATGCACAAAAAGAGTACAGATTATATTCTTATAAGGACAGAAAAGAATTCTACGATAAATACAAAGATGTAAAAGATGGCTATTGCCATGTTAGAAATACAAAATTCTTATTTGACCTATCTGATGATGGATTTACTATTGAAGATTTAGTCAAAAGAGGCAAAGCTTTTGGAGGAAAAAGTGCCAAAGGATTGTTCGAAGAATTTGAAGATAAATCTCTTTATTCCACTTTGTATGGCATGGCATCCGATTCCATTCATTCTGATTGGGGTGAATTAAGACAGATCTATTTAACGAAAACAGAAGATGGTAGATATTTAGCTAATGCAGAAGAAACATCTCCTATTCATTTTCGATATTTGATGCCAATGGCAGACCTAATCATTGAATCAAGTAAACATTATATTGAATGGAACCAAAAGATTGATGACAAATTGAAAATTATGTTAGCTTACTCTTCTATATTAGAAGAAATGAAACGTGTATGTAGCTTGGTTATGGAATTTGTGTTTGATACTTATCAGACTAGTCCCAATAATTACATGACGGAATAGTAATTACATAGAACATTTGAGAAATGAATAAACCAATTCAAATACAAGCAAATGATCAAAATGCTGTTGCCAACTTCACAGAAGTGGTGAGCATGATACGCCATACCCATCATGAGGTGCTGCACCTTGCCAATAAGGCAATGGTAGACCTGTATTGGCGTATTGGTGAGTATATATCCCTTCGAGTTACTAAGTCAAGTTGGGGAAAAGGTGTCGTGGCTGAGTTGGCAAAATATATTGTTACTAACGAGCCAGAGGTGAAGGGCTTTTCGGCCC
>JAYRGX010000048.1:0-9035 GCA_041907545.1 Bacteroides sp. | reverse complement strand
AAGTATCTGTGGTGTTGCTTCGGGTAGCCTTCACCACAATACCGTTTAGCGGAGAAGTGAGGGCAAGTGCATCATAGCTCCCTGTACAGGTTCCCGTAATGCAAGTACGTCCGAAGATATCGGGAATGGTAAATGACCATATACCCGCTGCACGTTGCCTGCCGTCCTGAGAGAAGATCAGGCGGTGTAGAAGAAAATACCCTGATAACAATTATATTCAACTGCTATCAGGGTATAACAAACCACTATTTGTTAATTGGAATTAGAATCCACAGAGTTTCTTGCTTTCTTCTGCCAACTTCTTACTCATAACAGTGTCCTTGGGCACATATTCCCCTTTTTCGTACAGTATACTCAGTTCCCCAAGTGCAGAACAATCCTTTAGCTCTGCTGCTTTCTTCAGGTATTTTATTGCCATCTCTTTCGTTTTTTCATCCATCGTCCTGCCATAAGATTCCGAAACTAACTTTAAACAACTATAAACATCAAAATAAGCCGGAGGGTAATTATACCGGTGTGCCATAAAAATAGCATAAACCAATTTTTCTTCGTGATGTCCACTTTCTATATCGGCATATCCTAATTCTTCGTAAGCAGCTGTATCCCCTTTGAGAACCAACGTCCTCAATTCCTCAATGGGTCTGGTGTTGTTCATTGGTGTAACTTCAACCGGTTTCTGTTTGCAGGAGAATAAACTTATTGTTATTATAACTCCTACAAATGACATTAGTAACTGCTTCATAACTATTGATTGTTTAATTTAAAATAAATTCGAAATAAAATCTAAGATTTCATTCCAGGTTGATCTGGTCATATCTCTATCCGGAAGTTTGTTACCCGGATAGCTGTCTGTCTTTTTACCGTTGGAATATTCACTCCATGTACCCTCCTTATCCTTAACCGTCTTGTCCACTCCACCTATTTTCACTGTCTTAGTGGAATAAGTACCGATTTCTTTTTTGGTATTGTCGTCAACAACGACCTTTTCCGTCGGGGCTATAACTATGGCATTACCTAATGCTTTGGATATTTTAGCTGCAATAGGAAGCATGTTATTGGAAGTCTCTTTACCCGTATCGCACGAATGGAGAATAATGATTACAGGCGCATTTCTGTACCTGTTTCTCCATTCCTCACTATTCTCATTCATAAAAGCGTTAAATCTTTCTCCTGTTTCAATACGTATTTCTTTTCCCTTATCATCGTCATACGTACGAATCGCATTAGGTGCCCCATGCGCCCATACATGGAATACTCCATCATCCTCTTTGTAGTTATTTGCCCCTGCAATCAACAAAGCATCCTTGGGATCTTTAGAATTCAGTGCAATTACTTTCTCTTTTCCATTCGGATCAATAAACTTTAGCGGGTTATTGCCAACATAGATATAAGGGCTTAACCACGGATATTTCTCCGCCTTTGGATCCATCGTATTGAATCTTCCGAGTGCGGGATCCATATACCTTGCCGAGTAATCATAAAGATTGAGTCCCCTATCCGTATCCAACTCCTTGCCATTATATTTGTAAGGTTGTGGCGAAGTCTGTATTCCTTCTGTAAAGGACATCCCAAACGGGTAATAGTGGTTCGTCTGTAATACCGTTCCACTTGCATTGGCTACCACCCGGTTATTACCCAGATGATCCGTCAGGTAGAAGTAGTATGCTCCACCTTCAATGTATCCTCCCTCAACGAGGATTCGCTTCAATACACCATTTTCATAGATCACATTTCCGCAGTAATCCGTTGTCTTGCTGCCGATCATTGTTTTCAGCTTCCTTCCGTCAGCCGCATAGGTATAGCTATTCGTAGCTGAACCCAGAGAATTACTGATGGTAAGCGTCTGTGGCAAATTTAGTAAATTATATGTAATACCGTTTATTCCCTTATTTAAATCTTGTATTAAATTTCCATTGGCATCGTAACTGTATTCTTTAACGGCATTGGAGTTGTTCTTAAAGTCCATGCTTGCAGACAGACTGACACTTGATCCGGCATCTTCCGCCTTGACCAGTTGGTTGCCTGCATAAGTCATTGTCAGTACGTCAATGCCTCCGTATGTGGCTGTTCCCGTATTACCCTTGCGTGCTAGCGAAGTCATGTTCCCCTGCTTGTCATAGGCATAAGCCGTATTGAAATGCTCATTCGCGCTTCCGTTCTCCAGATAATTTGCAGCGGTCAGCCTGGAAAGATTGTCATAAGAGAACTTATATTCCCGTGTATTGCATTCGTTTGACATCTTCCAGTTCATGGTGGAGATATTACCGTTATACTGGGTATCAAAGCCTGTCAGGGCGTCATAGGCGGCAATGCCGGAGTCAATTCCGTTGGAACCGATAAAGGCATAGTCGTCGTAATAGTTCACGCTCAGAACCGTAGGGTTGGTAAGTGTGATTCCAAACAATGAAGCATATCCCTTGTAAGTATCTGTGGTGTTGCTTCGGGTAGCCTTCACCACAATACCGTTTAGCGGAGAAGTGAGGGCAAGTGCATCATAGCTCCCTGTACAGGTTCCCGTAATGCAAGTACGTCCGAAGATATCGGGAATAGTGAATGACCATATACCTGCTGCACGTTGCCTGCCGTCCTATGAGAAGATCAGGCGGTGTAGAAGAAAATACCTTAATAACAATTATATTCAATTGCTATCAGGGTATAACAAACCACTATTTGGTAATTGGATTTAGAATCCACAGAGTTTTTTACTTTCCTCTTCTAATTTATTGCTCATAGTTGTATCTTTAGGAACATAGTCTCCTTTTTTACATAATTCACTTAATGACTCGAGTGCAGAACAATCTTTTAGCTCGACAGCCTTTTTTAAGTATCTTATTGCCATCTCTTTTGTTTTATCATCCATCGCCCTGCCACAAGACTCAGCAACTAATTTTAAGTAAAAATATACATCATAATAAGCCGGAGGATAATTATACCAGTGTGCCATAAAGATAGCATAAACCAATTTTTCTTCGTCATGCCCACTTTCTATATCAGCGTATCTCAATTCATTATAGGCTGCAGTATCCCCTTTAAGAACCAGTTGCCTTAATTCTCCAATGGGACGAGTATTATTCATGGTTATAACCTCTACTGGTTTTTGTTTGCAGGAGTACAAACTTATCATTATTGCAACTCCTATAAAATACATTAGTAAATGTTTCATTAGTTGTAGATTAATTATTGTTATTAAACAAATTAAGCATGTAATCACGAATTCTGTCCATAAAGGATTTAGTCATATTCTCGCTAGGAAGCTGGTTGCCCGGATAACTGTCCGTCTTTTCTCCATTGGCGCATTCACTCCATGTGCCTTGTCTGTCTTTAACCGTTTTTGTTACTCTACCATCTCTCACCGTTTTCGTGGAATAAGTACCGACCTCTTTTTG
Organism: Bacteroides sp.; assembly: GCA_041907545.1. Classification (GTDB taxonomy): domain Bacteria; phylum Bacteroidota; class Bacteroidia; order Bacteroidales; family Bacteroidaceae; genus Bacteroides. The sequence goes on along the minus strand of JAYRGX010000048.1, from coordinate 5,649 downwards.
GGTACTGCCGTCAACAACAACCTTTTCAGTCGGAGCTATTACTATGGCATTACCTAATGCTTTGGATATCTTACTTGCAATAGGGAGCATATTGTTTGGAGTTTCCTTGCCCGTTTCACAAGAATGGAGAATAACGATTGCCGGCTCATTTCTGTCCCTGTTTCTCCATTCCTCACTATTCTCATTCATAAAAGTATTAAACTTTTCTCTTGTTCTAATTGGTATATTTTCCCCTTTGCTCTTATCATAAACATGAATTACATCAAGTTCTCCATGCGCCCACACATGGAATACCCCATCATCCTCTTTGTAATTATTTGCCCCTGCAATGAACAAAGCATCCTTTAATCATACATATTGAGTCCCCTTTCCGTATCCAGTTCCTTACCGTTGTATTTATAAGGCTGTGAAGAGCTAACTGTACCTTCGGGGAAGGGCATCCCAAACGGGTAATAGTGGTTCGTCTGTACTACCGTTCCACTTGCGTTTGCCACCACCCGGTCGTTACCCAGATGATCCGTCAGGTAGAAGTAGTATGTACCGCCTTCAATGTATCCTCCATCAACGAGGATTCGCTTCAATATTCCGTTTTCGTAAATCATGTTATTGCAGTAATCCGTTGTCTTGCTACCGATCATTGTTTTCAGCTTCCTCCCGTCAGTCGCATAGGTATAGCTATTCGTAGCTGAACCCAGAGGATTGCTGATGGTAAGCGTCTGTGGCAAATTCAGTAAATTATATGTAATACTTTTTATTCCCTTATTTAAATATTTCATTATATAATCATTGTAATATAACGTATGATTGAACAGCGAAAAAAAAAGATTTCAGCCAAGAGCCACATTATAGACATAAGTGGCTACAAGAGAGAATTTATAACTCCTTAAAGGTTCTAAAGTCAAGGATAATTGGGTTCAATCAGTGAAATCCATGCCATCCCGTTGTAAATCAAAGAAATCTTTGAAATAAATGCAATCAATTTTGCGTTTTTTACCATTGATGATAATTCTCGTAGCATAAACCCAATACTGTGGTATACTTTCTTTATTTAGCTTTTCCTCCTTTTTTATCTCCTCTATATTCCATTCAGACACTAATTTCATCATATAGTTAGTGAATAGTTTCTTTTCTACTATTACATAATTTTTTCCTGCATCATTTGATGTATAGGAAATCATATCTGCATTATTCCAAACTATTGATTTCAGCTCAAGCGAACTCCAATCACCATAAGATTCTAACATAAATATAGTATCTCGCTTGGTAACATGAATATGTTTTAAGCTATTAGAGACTTTTCGTAAATTGTAATAGCAATTTATGTATGCTTTTACATTGGGTTGATCTAATAACTGTATGTCCTTGATTTCTTTGGAAATTCTATCCCAATCTTGACAAATCAAATCATTTGTTGTAAACAACAATAAACACACTATTAAAGTAGGTATTTTCATCTTTTCTACTTGTTAATATCTATATGACAATCCTGAATATATTCTATGCATAATTGTTATTGTCTTTTGAAAAATAAACGATTTCTGGTTCCTGTATAAAGCGTTTGCGACAAATTTAGTAAATTATATGTAACATTGCTTATTATAGATTTATAAAAGCTATATCCCCTTATTTTGGCATAAAGATCTGAAAGACACGTTTGGTGAGATTCATAATCCTCCTTCTGATATCCCATCTCTATCCATAGTATCCAAATATTCTGGATATTTGTTTTGCATAGCAAGTTTAGACTTACTCTGTGGAGTCTCTTAACTTAATACCTGCTCCACACCCTCTCCGTATCTGCTCCACTATTCACCCACCTGCTTAAGAGCGAAAAAAACACGATTTTGGTTTGGAGCAAGAACTATAAAAAGTCAAGTATAAAAAGGTGATGTAAAATTATGCTCAGCTTATAAAAGTTAATTAACGCAGGGTAAATACTTATTTTTCAGGATTATATATTATAATGCGAACCTAATGTTAACGCCTTTTCAAAAAACAATAGGTTTGAACCGAAATGTTCCTATACCTTTGCTCACGCAACGAAAAGAAAACAATGTTGTGCGATGGACAATACGATAAAGATTGCTGCAGAAATCTTCTAGCAAGTTCACACAATTAATTTATTAATTAATTTACAAAAAAGAAAAAATTATGGGAACAATTAAGCAAGGAATTCTAGGAGGATTCTCCGGGAAAGTAGGAACAGTAGTAGGAAGTACTTGGAAATCGGTACACTATATGCGTGCATTGGCAGTGAGCATTAATAATCCCCGTACACAAAAGCAACAAAGCCAGCGGGTCAAATTTGCAAAAGCAGTGGGTTTCGTAAAATCAATGACTCCTTTCCTGCGATTTGGGTATAAGGGATATTCCACACATCAGTCTCCATTCAATGCAGCTGTATCTTATATCATGAAACACGCACTGAAAGGTAGTGGAACGAATATCTCTATTGACTATGGCAAAGCTTTGGTGACTCGTGGTAGCTTGATGCCGGTACTTGACGCAACTGTAACGGTAAATCAGAGTAAAGCTTCTTTCAGTTGGACAGACAACAGTGGGATGGGTGATGCTGTGGCTACCGATAGCGCCATGCTGTTGGCATACAATAAGATAAAACGAATGTCTGTTTATACGATGGCAATAGCTACAAGAAGTACTGGAAAAGCGGAACTAGTACTTCCGACCAGTTGGAGCAATGATGCCTTAGCTATTTATTTGGGCCTTTGTAATGTAGATGCTACAAGTACGGCCAACAGTCTATGTCTGCAAGATACTCCTGTGGATGACGATTCGCAAGGAGGCAATTCTGGGACTGGTGATGGTGATAAAGATGATGATCCGTTAGGATAAACGGAAGCTTGCTTACCGAAATTAAAAAGGAAATCCTTCGGAAAATATCTTTCTGAAGGATTTCCTCTCTTTGAAAAATATCAATTTAAATAATGCTTAGTAAGCGCCTCGATTATAATTTCTAATAAATTTAGCTGCATTATAAAGATACATCGTCATTCTGCTAAGAAATACTCCTCATTAATTTTATCCCAAATGACAATGCCGGCCAAGACCGGACTCGTATCAATGGATTTAATTATCCCATCGGTAGTTATTTGGTAAGTAGTTGTCCAATATTCACAATGCAAATCACGATGGTACTGGTCTATTTTAGGCTCAGTAATTTTTATTTGTCGCACAGTAATCCCTTGCTTGGTTATCTTTAAGCTGCTCTTCCACCTGTCATTATCTTTAGTTAAAGATAAACGGGAAAGGATTTCTCCTTTATTGTTATAGGTGATAAGAAGTATTTCCCCTAAATCAAAATTCCATTCTGTATCTCCTTCGTATTGGAACTTATTTATAAGTACAATTAAAAAGTCTTGCCCATAATCAATTTTAACTCCATAGGAATAGCTAAAAACACCAGCATCCGGGTTACAAAATCTTTTTGTACAGATGTATTTTCCAGCTAAACCTTCCGGTATTTCTTTATAAGTTTCATGAAAGACACTATCGTAGTGCTGATTAAAAACAGAATGGTAACTCTGACGATCTCTGATTACGAGTGGAAGATTCGTATTCCCAAAATTTCCCAAATAAGATTTAAAATCAGAGTCTTGTGCTTTGCCGTTGGTCAGAAAAAGGCAGCAAAGTAATGCGCATACAAATGTTTTCATTATCTGTTCCTCCTTACCGTTGTTACTGTGTAGTTTAATGGTTTTGGAGCATAATTGTACGTTCCAACCATCTTATTATTTTCTATATAAAGTTGATTTGTAGAAGATCTTACATTGCCACTCCATTATCATCATAATTTACAACATTTATTATCTCACCATTAGATTCAAATCATTAATTATAAAATAAATATTTACTTACTGCTTTGCAAAAAGCACCTGCACTTTGACAACAAAATCACCCTCTTTTACTCCGATATAAGTTATTGATTTAGCTCCATCTTGAGTATAAGTGTGGTCATCAATATTCTGCGTATAATTTGCGCCAATACTCTTATGCCCTTCAATATCTGTACTTCCTTTTTTCCACATTGTTGCTAAACCATCTGTACTTGTGTACCAGTCACGCCAGTCTGGGTCAATAACTATTAATGGGTTATTAGCGGCGTAATGGTATGGAGACCAAGCATAATAATTTTCAGCGTGGAGGTCAACAGTATTGAATCTCCCCAATGCGGAATCCATATACCTTGCCGAGTAGCCACAAAGATACATCGTCATTCTGCTAAGAAATACTCCTCATTAATTTTATCCCAAATGACAATGCCGGCCAAGACCGGACTCGTATCAATGGGTTTAATTATCCCATCGGTAGTTATTTGGTAAGTAGTTGTCCAATATTCACAATGCAAATCACGATGGTATTGGTCTATTTTAGGCTCAGTAATTTTTATTTGTCGCACAGTAATCCCTTGCTTGGTTATCTTTAAACTGCTCTTCCACCTGTCATTATCTTTAGTTAAAGATAAACGGGAAAGAATTTCTCCTTTGTTGTTATAGGTGATGAGAATCGTTTCTCTTAAATCGAAATCCCATTCAGAGTCTCCTTCGTATTGCAATTTTGACACAAGTACCAATATAAAGTCACTGCTTAAACCAACCTTTACACCATAGTCGTATCTGAAGTAACCACCATCCGGATTACAAAATCCATTTGTGCAGATATATTTCGCTACTATGTTTTCTTGAATAGGCTTTGTTGCCTTTACCAGGAAAAGAGTATCGTACGCTTGGCAAAAAACAGCAGAAGAAGACTGTTTATCATTAACCAAAAGAGGCGTTCCGCTTTGGCCAAAATTATTTAAATATATTTTAAAATCGGGGTCCTGTGCTTTGCAGTTACTCAGAAAGATACAGCAAAGCAATATACTGACGAATGCTCTCATTACCTGATCCTCCTTACTATTGTGACGGTATAAGGAATACTCAAAGCTATTCCACCGAGATAATGTCCTGCTATTTTATTATTACTTATTTGTAGAGCATTTGTAGAAGATCTTCCATTGGCACTACTTCGCGACTCAAAGAAGTTATATATTTTTGAAGTAGTCTGACCATTCAATAATGTTTCTGTTTTGCTTGATACAACAATAAAATGGTCTGTCATCTCATCTCCATTTGGTTTTAGATTATTGACTTGTTTTGGTTTATAATCAACACCTACTTCTATGGGTTTTCCATTTTCAAGTGCCTTACCTATTGCATTAATTCCTCTTGTAGCATTAGCAGCTGCAGTTGTTGCCACTCCATTAGCATCAGAATTCACAACATTTATTCTTTCACCATTAGATTCAAATCCCTCATTAGCAAGCACCCGATTATTACACAGATGATCCGTCCAGTAGAAGTAGTATGCTCCACCTTCAATATACCCTCCATCAAGTGGGATCCGCTTTAATATACCGTTTTCGTAAATCATGTTATTGCAATAATCCGTTACCTTACCACCGATTACCGTTTTCTGCTTCCTTCCTTCAGCCGCATAGGTATAGCTATTCGCAGCTGAACTGAATATATCACACCAAATGTGCCACTTGTATCACTCACAAATGTGCCGGATATATCACTCTTAAATGTGCCACTTTTCACAGGCTGTAATTAGATTGCTAAAGTAATTATTTATTTTATTTTTTAC
>JAYRGX010000047.1:0-9167 GCA_041907545.1 Bacteroides sp. | reverse complement strand
AATTTGTCCATTTTGAATATGGGTGCAAAGGTACCCAATTCAAATGTCGGACATACTTTTCTGAACCTAAAATGTTGTGCATGAGAATGATACAAAATAAATTAAGTAATTTTAGGAGACACTAGTGACCTATAGAAAATGTGAAAAGAAAATGATAAATACAAAAACAAGATATATGCGTAATAATTTTCTAAAAATGATTGTATTGGTCATGTTCCTAACACTCTTTAGCGTTAGAGCCAATGCAAAGAAAGATCACGTTACTTCAGTTAAATATGATATTGAAGGCGTTGAAACAGGAGTACAAGGTACTTTCCTTGTAAAAGTGTATGTTTATACCCCAAAGGGGACCGCTACTACAGAAGATTTTAAATATGCAGCTGTACATGGCGTGATCTTCAAGGGATTTTCAGAAAAAGGTTTCTCTAATCAAAAGCCGATGGCAGGCCCAGAAATCGAAAAGCAAAATACAGATTATTTTGATGCATTTTTTAACAATGGTGATTATCTTTCATTCGCTGATGTCGTGAATCCTAATGTTGATCGTGTTAGAATAACCAGCAAAGAATTTAAGATAGCAGCTATTGTATCAGTATCAAAAGATGCTCTTCGAAAAACCTTGGAACAGTCAGGTATTATAAGAAGTCTCAATTCTGGTTTTTAAATATCTAATAAGATTATGAAAAAAATATTTTTTATTTTATTGTTTAGTATTGGCGTTGTTTGTATTAGTGCTCAAGAAAGAAATATAAAAATGCCACAAGTACCAAAACAGGAGAATTATACTGATTATTCTTTGAAAGATAAGGGTTATTGGTGGTCTATGGATATTGCTATTTCCCCATCTTTGAAATTTCATGAAACAAGCGCATGGACATCAACTTTTTCTTTTGTAAATGGTTACAGGTTCAATGATTATCTTAAATTAGGAATAGGTGTTGGAGCTATGTATTATTTCGCCAATAATGACAAATTGCGTAATACAGACATTAAGTGGGCTATGCCGATATTCGTCAACGCACGTGGCAACTTTATTTCTCAGGAAACAAGGGAGATAGTTCCGTTCTGGTCTGTAGATGTAGGTGATGTGATAAGAGATGGATTTTTAATCAGTCCTTCTATAGGATGTAGAATTGGGGAACGTAGATCGGCATTTATTGTAAGCATAGGTTATAGTTATAGGGAGATAAATGTGAAGCAAGAATCTGAAAAGGGCAGAAGTTTTGCCACATTCAAGATTGGTTATGAATTTTAAAAATTAGAAAAATGGATAGTCATATTAATTTTTTTTTATTTGTGAGTTTCGTTTTTTTGTCTTGTGTTTCTGTGAAAGCACAAACAAATGCTTCAGCGTACTATGATTATGAGGCAGAATGCCTTGGCGTAGAATTAGATGGTTCTCAGACATTGAGAGTATGGGGCGTAGGTCGTAACAAATCGGATGCCGTGGAGCAAGCGAAAAAGAATGCTGTGAGAATAGTTGTATTCAAAGGCGTTCAAGGTGGGTTGTCTGGTTGTAATACTAGACCTGTTATCATGGAAGTAAATGCCGAGGAGAAATATGAGGATTATTTTAATGTATTCTTTATGGACAAAGGAGAATATCTAAAATATGTTTCTATGAAGGATGAGAGGCGGACGGGACTTTTTTCTAAAGACAAAGATAAAGAGAAAAGCCAGCATTTCGTGAAGTACGGAGTTACTGTTCGTGTACTTCGTTCGGAGTTAAAGAAAAGATTTGAAAATGATAATATAATAGAAAAGAGATGAAACGTATATGTTTTTTATTATTGGGACTTGTAGTTTCTGCATCTTCGTTTGCACAGGCTAAAAAGCCGACCTTAATGGTCGTTCCCGCAGATAATTGGTGTGCCAATAACAAATTTATGGACAAGTTTAATGACCAAGGTACTGTTGTAGATGTGCCAAATTATAAACGTGCGTTGCAAAACAGTTCTGAATGTTATAATGTTATAACGAAAATAAATGTATTGATGAATGACAAAGGATTTCCTTTAAAAGATTTGTCTTCTGTATTAAAAAGTATGGGAACGAATTCTGCTATGGATGCAGTAACAGTGAGTAAGACTGGTTCTGGATTAGCAGAATCGCCTCTTGATATCATAAAGAAAAATTCAAATGCAGATATCGTAATTGAACTGAATTGGCAGATTAACACAACAGGTCCCAAGCGTAGTGTAACATACTCGCTTGCAGCCAAAGATGCCTATACCGATAAGCAGATTGCTGGAGTGCAAGGTACCGGGACTCCTTCGTTTAGTGCAGAACTCCCTGTACTCCTTGAAGAAGCTGTTGTTGCTAACATGGATAACTTTTGTGCTCAACTTCAAGACCATTTCGATGATATGATGAAAAATGGCCGTGAAGTCTCTATGGAAATCAAGGTGATTGATAATGGTTCGGGACTAGACTTGACAAAGAAGTTTGGTGACGATGAGTTGACGGATATTATAGATGATTGGGTATCCGATAATACCGTGAGTCACAGATACAGCCTCTCCTCAGGTTCTGAGAATTATTTAAAATTCGAACAGGTGCGCATTCCTCTTTATCAGGCTGATGGCCGTCCAAATGATACCAGGCGTTGGGCTAGAGAATTGTCTAAAATCTTGGTGTCAAAATATAAAGTGCCAAACAGGGTTGATATTCGTGGATTAGGAAAAGCAGTAATAATGATTGGTGAATAATGTAAAAATGGAAATTATGAAAAAATTTTTATCTATCATGGTGTTATGCTACCTTGCATTGGCTACATACGCTCAGAATAATATATCTTTATATGTATATGCTCCGAAACAGCAGGAGAGTATACCCAAAAGCTCAATGAATTATTTGGTCAACAGTCTTTGCTCAGCCATAACGACTGAAGGACTTGCGGCACAAGACGATTATATGACGCAGTTTGTTTTAATCCCTAAAATCAATATTGTTTCTAAAAATGTATTGTCATCGACTCAGCAACAAATCGTTTATTCTGTTGACGTAGCATTACAGGTTGCAGATAATATTAGCGGAATAATATTTGCTTCAGAGATGCTAAACTTAAAGGGGGTAGGTACAAACGAGACGAAAGCTTATAATTCAGCTTTTCATTCTTTAAATAAAAACAATAAGACAATTTCATCTTTCATAAATATGGCAAAACAAAAAATATTGTCTTATTATGAGAACCAAGGTGATAATATACTCAAGAAAGCAAGTCTATTGGCCCAACAGGAGAAGTATGACGAGGCGTTTTATTTGTTATCAATGATTCCATCCCAATGCAGTAAATACGACTTGGCTATTTCCAAAGGTATAGATATTTGGAAGTCATATAAAGATTATTCTTGTTCAGTGAATATTGCCAAGGCTCGGTCAGTGTGGATGACAAATCAAACTATAGAAGCAGCTAATGAGGCAGGGGTGTATCTTTCTCGTATTTTCCAAGACGCAAAGTGTTACGGTGATGCGATGCAGCTATATAAGGACATAAAAACCAAAGTTGGTGACCTGTGGAATTTCTCTATGAAGGCATTTGATAATGAACATGAGTTGCGGATGGCAAAGGTAAAGGCAATACAAGCTATTGGCGTAGCCTATGGAAAAGGGCAGCAACCTGAGTTAGTCATTAATAAATCGTTATATTGAAAATATTATATTTGTTGTTTAATTATTAAATTGTAATTTATCATGATTAAAAAAATCGCCATTGTCATTGTAATAAACTTTATTACAATTGCAACTAAAGCCCAGTTAATAAAACCTTTTGAAGGCGAAATTGTTTATGAAACATATGAAAATTATTCGGATTATTTGAAGAGCATGTGTAATTCAATATATTTCGATGGAGTACATAAAATTCGCGTTATTTTAAAAGGTGCAAAAGTCCATGTTATAGATGAAACGACCAAATGCCATACAATTGCAAATGCTGATATAATAGACTTGGTAAATAATGGAAGTAAAAACAATGAACAAGGCGGATTCGTTCATTTCTGTGAATTGACTAAAACGGGTTTGGACTTCACGAAAAATACTGTATATCAAACAGTATTGAGTGCTTCGGATTTGCATTATGCAGATGGTTCGGTTGCTAAGACATCAATTTATTCATTTGCTAAAAACAATACTGGGAAAGAAATAATGGGTGAAAAATGCTTTTTATATCAAGGGAGTATTAATCACATGATTGGTAGTTCTACTGAACAGAAATATGACGTTAAGGCTTATGTTTCTGATATTATAGTTCCAAAAGGTTATAATTTAAGTTTGTATGGCCTTCAAATACCTGGGATTGCTATGAAGTGGATTATTAAATATGATGGCGGACACGTTAATGTATTGAATATTGGCGAATTGAGCTTTTATATTGAAGCAGATGTTGTTGAAGTGAAACCTCGTTCTGTTTCAGATGATGAATTTATCATTCCTTCTGATTATAAAATATACAGAGGCTCTTCCAATCCTTTCACTTTGATAAAGTACTATAAAGGTATCAAAAAACAGTTAGAGAAATTGGGTGTTAAGGGTGGTGACAGAAGCCAGAAAACATCGGGCGTTCATTTTAAAACAAATGGAGAATGGGACTTTTGAAAGAATCAAAAAAATTTTTCTTGATATTTTATTCTTTGTTACCATTGATTTGCTTAGCTCAGAATGATGTTAATAATGAATATGAACGAAGCTCTATGCATGTTATGATGATAAAACATCCAAATCAAAAATTTGATGATGTTGTTGAGAAATGCTTCTTGTTAATTCCATTTCCAGAGCGTTTTAATAATCATGACTTAGGGGTGAAAACTGTTTTCTTTGCAGAAGGAGATGGTGATCAAACAAACAATATAGAATCCTTTATTTCTCAGGTCAACATCGGACAGAAAATGGTTGCGAAGTGGTTTAATCGTGATAAGGGAACGGGTTCTTTTAATATGAACCTAATCCGGGAACGTGGTTGTTATAATGCAACTCAAAATGCGATAAATAAAGCTCGTGCAAGTCTTCGCGGACTGTCTCTATTGGAAGATGCTGGAGAAAATTTAATCGGTAACACTTATTTAATTGTGAGTAATATCAATTATCAAAGTAAGAGAAGTGGTAACTGGGCTTTGAAAAGTCTTATAACTACAAATGTTGAAAAAATGGAAAAAATTATATCTTCTATTGGTGGTTTTCAGGCAGTTGTTACTAGCTATCTTTTTCGTTTAAAATGGACAGACGATATATCAAATACATTTTATAATAATTATTATACAGAAGATGGCACAAAGGATTCTCTTAAGGTGAAAGCCTTCAAAAATGAAAAGAATCTTTTCCAAATGGATTTTGTTGGTAAGGCTGAAAGTGTAACGTCGGAGGTAAATAGTAAGTTGTCGAAGGATCCTGCTAAATTTCTTGTCAAAGTATTGACACGTACATTAGATGAAAATATTGCCAAGATTCAACACAATTATGCTGATTTTCGAATAAAAGCACCTCTCATAAAAACGAATCCGACGATACAAGCACAAGTAGGTCTTAAAGAAGATATAACTGAAGAATCCAGATTTGAAGTTTTGGAACGTGTGATTGATGTAAAAGGCAATATGTCATATAAGGCTGTAGGAATAATTAAACCTAAAGTCGGGATGATTTGGGACAATCGATACATGGCATACGATGATAAGGAAATTAATTCTGATTTAAAATTTACAACTTTCGAAAGAGTGTCTGGCGGAGACTTCTTTCCAGGTATGTTAATACGGGAAATAAAATAAGGAAATGGCCGAAGGAACAATTGTTCTGTTTAACTGTTTTTTATTGTATTGCTGATATATGGGAAGGTTGGGTAGCACAAAAATAGGAGGGAAACGGTTATTTTGTTTCCCTCCTACTAATTTTGTAGAATTTCTGACAGATACTTATTTCTTAATCACCTTGCGGGCACCTTGTTTGTTTACTTGAATGTAAAGACCCTTATTGCGCAGATTATTCTGATGCTGACCATCCAATGAATAGTACTGATTGCTGGAATCATCTGTTGTGGATACCTGTTGGATACCACTGGTGGTTCCAGTGATGTCCATGGTAAGACCAGTGAAAGTGCTGAGTACTGTTACATCTGCTTCTTTATAGATGATGGCTGTGTAATCATCTATATACGGACGGGTGGTTTCTACCTTCTTCCATGAACCATTGTCCAAAACGAAAGTGCCGAGTGGTGCACGGGCACTTGTCTTGAGAAATCCTCTCAGACTGTTGTTGCCTGTAGAGGCGATGGTTACTTCATCACCGCTCTCCATGAAGGTGAGGTCGGGATGGTCTGAATAGACGATGCAGGGTACACCTGCTGGTGTCTCAGTGATTTCTTCCAGACATACTTTGGTTTTGTCTGCATTGAAACCTGCTATCTGATAGAATTTCATTCCTGTTGTAGGCTTGGCTGCGTAAGGCAGACAGATGGTAGTCCATGAACCGGTGATTGTGCGCTTATATGCAGGTATGCGCTTCAGTACAAAGTCAGTGGCTGCCCACCAACCTTCACGATTGTCACCCGTGCCATTCTTCAGGTTGCCATATTCTATCCAGGCATTGTCTGTGGCGCCCTTTTTGCTGCCGATGAATCCTACTTGCACGGTAAAACCAGTAGATGGAAAAATTTGGGATAATCGATTCATGGCTTCTGAAGACAAAGAAAAAGGTTCAGAGCTGACTTGTACTGTATTCCAAAAGGTTTCTGGAAAGGATTTTTTTCCTGGAATGTTAATAAAAGAAATCAAATAGAACGATATTTATAAACGAACAAGTGTTGCGGATTGATAAAGGTATTGTAAATTATTGGCATATCCTACAGAAAAGGATAGCAACCTGATTTCGTCGTTAATAAACCGTTATATTGAAATATTGTAATAAGTAACTTTGCACCACCAGCTTTTCGTAAAGTTGAACAACCAAAATAAAGATTAAAAATACGGAGTAGGAAATAGCAAAAATAAAGGCCCATGCGCAAAAGTCCGTGGATGAGCCAAGCCTATGCCTAACCAAATATTAGACCGTAACGGTAAAGATTCCAAAAAATTTGCTACCTTTGCAGCATGGCAAACGATACACCCACATCCATCTATGAGTCCTTGGCAAGTATGATTCTCCCCGAGGGCATTCTCGACTTGTTTGAAGTAACCAACGTCGAAGAAGAACATACCGGCACATTGGCCGAGACAGGCTTGGAGATTCGTATCATTCACATATATCTTGATGAGCGTGATCTGCGGGGGCAGACTTGGCATGACCTTCAGCCCAACGGTTTCACCGAGCCTCGCAATATTAATGACTTCCCCATTCGTGACCGCAAGGTTGTCCTCCATGTTCGCCGGCGAAGATGGCTTGACGCAGACGGCACAAGCGTGATTCTCCCCCATGAGAATCTCGTAGCGGAAGGCACCAGTTACTCTAAGGAGTTCGCTGATGTCTTAAAAAAAATATTTGGATACCTTCCCCATACCGGCCCGCTCTCTGGAGCGGTACTTTAAGGTTGACGGACGCAACCTTGAGCGATGTTACAAGGAACATCTTAGCGGTTTCCGTGAGTGGGAACAACTGGAGCATGCCTCAGACTGGATGCTGCTGCCCTGGAACATGGGCAAACATCTCAGCATAGACGAGAGTATGCACGGCAAAGACCTGTTCACGTTTCTTTCCAACAAGGACGGGCATGGCAAGTACGGTACACTCATCGCCGCTGTACGAGGGACGAAGTCGGAAGATGTGGTGAAGCAGCTGATGCAGATACCGCAGGAACTCCGTGAGGTTGTGAAGGAAGTTACGATGGACTTCTCTGATTCCATGGAAACCATCGTCAGACAATGCTTTCCCAATGCGACTATAGTTCATAGACTGCTTTCATATCATCAAACGTCTGTGCGACGGCATGGACGAGATGCGCATGCGCTTCAAGCGCAAGGCCGTAAGCGAGCAGAAGAAGGAAGAGCGGGAGTTCAACAGAAAGAAGGCACAACGGAAGAAGGCCAGAGCATACTATCGGAAGAGACATCCACATAAGAGAGGCGAGAAATGCGGCAGGTCAAGGCTGCGCGCAAACGAAAAATACACCCCAAAGGCATTGACGAACGGGGATACTAAGGTGGAACTGCTTACCAGGGCAAGATATATCCTGCCCAAAAGCGGCGATGACTGGAGCGAGAACAACAAGGTGAGGGCAAGGATCATGTTTGAGCTTTACCCCAAGCTGAAGGAGGCTTACTCTTTGGTATGCCAGTTGAGAGCCTTTTTCAGAAAAAAGGAACTGACAAGAGATGAGGCAAAGGAAGAACTGAAGGAGTGGTATCACAACGTTTCTGAGACCAACATTAAGGAAATCATATCAGCCAGAGACTGTATCAAGGCAAAACAGAAAGAAGTCCTCAACTACTTTATAAACCGCTCTACTAATGCTGCGGCAGAGTCTCTCAACTCAAAGATGAAAGGGTTCAGATCTGAGCTTAGGGGTGTCAGAGATATACCATTCTATCTTTACCGTTGCGGTCTAATATTTGGTTAGGCATAGGCTTGGCTCATCCACGGACTTTTGCGCATGGGCCTGCATAAGCTTTAATTTTAATTGTTTTACTTTCCCTATGTTCAAGTCATTCTGACCTGACAAGGGCGATTTTTCTGCATCACAAAGGAGTGGCACCAATAAAGCAAATATTGAGATGAAAATACGCTCGCCGACAGAAGAGGAAGATTTTCAAAGACACTGGTTTCAAGATTTGGTGTTTGGGTGTAGCAACTTAATACCTTTGTAGAAAAATCTGCTTTGTTAGGTAGATGCTCTGATTGAAATCAGATACTTAGAAGAGTGTAGAAACAGATTTTTAGAGCAAAATTCCCATGATTTTCAATGAGAAATTCCCATGATTTACAATTACCGATAGACAATTTGAGGTATAATGGTACCATCCAAATCAAATTTATAGAAGTCTCCTAAAATATATTCTTTAAAAATAAGTCATGATGCTGCAAGACTGAAGTTAGCATTATGGTTTAACAAAGTTGAACAGTGGGGATATCCACAATTCAACACCGTCATAAATACATTCAAGCAACATTATGAGAGAATATTGAATTTCTTCAACAACAGACTTACAAATGCTAGTGCTGAATCATTTAATGCAAAGCTAAAAGGG
>JAYRGX010000046.1:0-10670 GCA_041907545.1 Bacteroides sp. | reverse complement strand
CACTGTGTTTCTTCTAAATCCGTACAATACATAATTATTTGAAGCTTGGTAACTAAAAATAATCATTTGAACGGAAAGAGGAAACACTCTTTTTATTTCAAATTACAAAATTTAAACAGGCTCTAATTCTCTATACATTCCTATGCAGATAGCTCCGTTTTTTGGAACATAATAACTGTTCCAAAAAGAATATGCATCCCTATTTTCCGTAAAAGAAACAGAACATAGGGAGTTTAAGAAAGAAAATTGATCTAATAAAGATGTATCAAAATGATTTTTGATAAAATTATTTTGTTCGTATTCTACCATTTTTTGTTTAAGTAATTCAATCCCATATTTATACTCTGATAAGTCATTTAATGAGTTTATCTGAGTAAATCTAAGTTTCTGGCTATTGAGAATCTTACTTAAAACTTCTACTGAAGTATAATGATATAATTGAATCATATTTTTTCGTAGCTTTCTTTAGTAATAGTTGTTTCTGGATCTACTATTTTCACCTCATCATAAGTGAGGCCATAAAGAGAATAAACTAAACAATCAATTTGTTGTTCTTCATTGCTAATCTCGAAATAAGGATCTTCACGCTTAAGAACAAGAATACGATCAACAAGAGAAATTAGATGCTTACACTTATTCTCATCATTGGATTCAGCTATTGGAATTGAGTCCAATGGAGCTTTTTTAATTTTAGGAAAAGTCTTCTTTGAATCGCCAAAAGCCAGCTTCCAATAATAATGCACTAATTTACTATTAAGTAAGCCTAAAATATATTTAATAGAAAGTCTATTATTCCATAAATATAAATTATAAATTGTATTTAATGTATATAGATATGGAGGACAAATACATCCTTCTGGATACTCTCCGATTTGGCGAACGACAATCCTCTCTTGCGTATACACACCTGGGTTACCTCCACTTTTTATGGCTTTTGGCGTAAAATTGACATATTCAGAACTAGGTAATAATACATAAGATTTTATATTACAACCGTCAATGACCGGCTGAAATGTATCATTATCTTTAGTACGTGAAACATACCGTTTCCTATCAAATGTCTGAATTCCAAAGTAAGATTTAGCATAATCTTTTAGGCGAAAGAATTTTTCCATCTTTTTGACAATTTGATTCTCATTATCAACATCTATTGTAAAACTATAAGATGGATATTTTATAAGTTCTTGCTTGAAGGTACCAGTAATTAATCTATTTGCTATTTCCTGAATATCACCTTTAATATCAAGATAGTTAATTACAGCATCACTCATTTGTTTTTTTTCACAAATGACAATTGCATTATCCACAGAAGCATCAAACACTGGAACGAAGAATCTAACAAGATACAAAATAGTCGAATTAGACGCTAAAAATTTTCGAAGTCTGTCATTATGTGTATTTTTAAAAAATGAGACAGGAGTTATATAATTCATTATACCACCATCACAAAGTAAACCTAATCCTTTTTCGTAAAAAAGATGATATAAATCAACTTTGTATTGAGCCACATAATACATAGAAATCAAAGCTTTCTTTTCAGTACTATCCATGACTGTATTTTGTAAAAGTACATACGGAGGATTCCCAATAACAATATCAAATCCTTCTTTTACTCCAAACATCCATTCTGGGTCAAAGAAAGGTGCTGCAGTATTCTGATCAAACATATCCCATTTAGCTAAATGACGTGCTTCGGCATCCGCCACAGCACCACTTTCTTTCAACATTTCAGCAATAGAAAGACGAAGTTCAGCAACAAGCTTACGATATTTACGTTTTGTACGAATTGTCTTTGCCCCAAATATCTTATGCTTGGCTATTTTTAGTTCCTCTTCCTTTTGCTTAATAACCTCCGAATCAAAAAGGTCAGTTTGCTTATTGAGCCCAATCAGTGTATTTGCAGCTACAAACTTTGCTTCAAGATTTGGTAAGGGACGTATACCAAAATTATCCGTAGCTTCTGTATTTGTAATCTGGTCAACAACCAAAGAAATAAAAAAACGTAGTTTACTAATCTGAATGGCAATAGGTTGTATATCTACTCCATAAATGCAATTCTCTATCAGATAAAGTTTTCGGGCATAATCCGGGCGATTAATAGCTTCGTCAAAACTGCGTTCGATATCTAGGACAGCTTCCTTCCTCTCATCATCGGTGAAATTACGATAGGCTTCGGATGTTTCTGAGATCGCATTGTCAAGCAACATCTTTTTCCAAAGCTCATTATCTGGATCAATACGTTGTAGTATATGCACCATTTGTTGCAATATTCCCATAGGAAATGCTCCTGAGCCACAAGCGGGGTCGAGGATTTTACAATTATAGAGCGACTCCATAATGCAACGCCGCTGCTCTTCAGTGAAGTTTACAGGCTCATCTGAATATTGTAGTAATTGACGAAACTCAGGCTCAAGTTCTTCTCCTACTGTCCGTTTGAGGTGAGCTACCAAACTCTCATTCACCATGTACTGTACAATTTCTCGTGGAGTATAGAAGGAACCGGTCTGCTTCCGGGCTGTAGTTTGTGTCTCGGGATTGTAGGATGCAAGAAGATTCTCAAATACCTTACCTAACAATTCCGGATCAAGCGATACCTCTTGATCAAAAGGAGTATTCTCCTCTACCGTGAAATTATAACGTTTTAGTATGTCGACAATGCCACGTGCTGAAACTTTCTTTTTATTCTTGTCACCATACCATTCGGAAAGATCAATATTCTTACCCATTTCTTCACCAAAGAAAAGATAGTCAGGTAAAATCAAAGCCTTCTTTACAGATTCACGATCAGAAAAACCATCATAATACTCACCTTTATCCTTTTCATCTAAGCAATCGAAGAGTCCTCCATTAAGAAAAGGAACGGCACGATTGGCTAGATCAACGAAAAGTTGCGGATTGCTAAAGTAGCTCTCATAGCGCATCAATTTGTTGTTATCATAGTCATCACGACCGTTACGGAAGCGGCGTTCAGACAGTTCATTACTACCTTCGGGCGTAATGGGGCTATTGAGCATTGCAAAGAAAAGATTCTGAAGAATAGCTTTGTAATATTTGCTTTCGTTTGATTTGCTAAACAGATCAACCTTTACATTCGGATTAAAATCATAAATCAAATTCTTCGCAATATATCGTTCATCAAAAAACTCTTCCGGAACCAGATGACGTTGCTTCAAGAACCATACAAAGATTAAGCGGGTTATAAGTCGGATAGCACTTTCATTATTATATTTCGCATCGTCTGTACTGTCATTAATGTTGTTCGGGAAACGAATAATCTGAATAGCCCAAGCATACCAATCACTAAGTTCGTTATAAAATTCTTTAGTCAGCACCTCTACAGAGAAACGATTATGTAAATCTTCATCGTTCACCACTCTGCCTTTTTCGTTCAGATACTTATTAGGGGTATAGTAAGCAATGCCCTCACCCAACAAATAGCTATAACGGCGTGGATTACTAAATGACCTCACAACCTTTGAGGAACCTTCCTCCCAATTTAGCACCATTTCTATAAACGAGAAACGGTATGTACGTACATCATCTTCAGGAACAAAGAGTACTAATGCCCGATCTTCGGCCTCATCGGCTAGCAGACGGAATGCTTCTTTCGACAAACCTACACGGGCATCATGTTTAGAAGTATGAAATATTTCGTAAATAACTAAATCGAGTGTAGGAGACGAACCCAGTTTAACAGCACGTGTAGCGTATTTGGTTTGTGTACTGAAAGAGACCTCTTTTTCATCAGACAAGAAATCTTCGGGGAGAAATGAGTCTCGCAAAAAGCTTAAAAACTCATCACGGCTATATGCTTTATTGAATTCCATATTTAAATTCTTCTTAATTCTTCACTTAATATGATCGTTTCTTCACTGTCATCCACTTGCGTTTGCCTCTTAATCTGACGAGTCAGATAATCAGTGGTAATCATGTGAGGTAATTTTTCCACCTCGGAATGGGTAAGTTGGTTGAGTATGCGTATTTCAAAACCGGAAAGGGCATCTGACTTTACACAACGCATCAAGTCTTCCAGATAATCAAGAGGCAACAACTTCTCACTTCGCAGCATCTTTACTTTAGCAATAGCGTTCAAGATTTCTTTCTCATTACGATCTTTTATATCATTGCTAAAGAGTGAGCGCTTCACCTCTTGATAAATTATATCAAAATTCTCACTCAGATCGATCGGTACCTCCGCTTGCTTAGCTGCAAAAAGCGCTAACGCTTCTTCCGCAGATAACATTACCGGTGAACCACCTAATGTCCCAATCTTGAAAACAAAGTCATTGCCTTTCTTACCAAACATTAATACGCCTTGTTGCGGCTTCTCTATCTTGCGTGCAGTCCGTGCCCTATGAGGCATATCCATGGCCTGCATATATGCTTCTGTGCCTTTCACCTCATTGAGAAGTTTGCGATAGGGTGTATCCCAGGAAGCCTCTTCACTCCGGGCAAGTTCCTTTCGGAAACGCTCTTTAAAATAGGCTTGCACTTCTTCGTCTTTTGTTAGTGCCTTAGTATCTTCACCCATAATGGCATGAATCATGGCCATTTTTAAAGTAGATATTTCCTTTGTCCGGGTCTCCTTTTCGCCAACGTCGGTCGGAAAGTAGTTATAAATATAGAGTTTGTCGAATACCTTTTTATTGATACGGTTTATACGCCCTATACGCTGAATGACGCGAGTTGGATTGTACGGAATATCATAGTTTACAATAGTCCCAGCCCGATGAAGATTGTACCCTTCGGATATCGCATCAGTAGCAACCAATATCTGAAAATCATTGCGTTGCAGGCTAGGTTTCAACCCGGCATCAAAATTGGCACGTATAAGATCTTTGTTAGCTAATGAAGCATCAGCAGAAGTATATTTCATAACAGGCAGAGCGGCCTTCTTCAATGCATCTCCCAAATAATTGGCTGTGTCGGCATACGAGGTGAATATGATGAGTTTACGCATCGGTTCATCTGCCAGCATCTTGCGTACAATGCCGATAAATGATTCCAATTTAGGATCGGATTTTATTTCATTTTTTTCACCAAACCACTCAGTCTTCAGATTCTTAAGCAGGGTTAAATCGGCAATCATATCCTCTACAAATTCTTTTTTCACATATTTCATGTCTATTTCAAAGAATCCTTTCGCCTCATACTTTTCAAAAGCCCCCTCAATCTCACTCAGCCCATCTTCTGTTGATTCATAAAAATCAGAAACCGATGGCAGATTGCCTTTCTTATATATAGGAATTTTCTGACGATGATTCACCCATTCTATAATATGTTCGGAAGAACGTATCATGTAACTTAACGAATCCCGAAAAGCTGCCACTGAACTTTCAAAACGCGACACCAACAAATGACGCATGAACTTAGCTACGTTACTCTGCCGGCCAATCAACAAATTGAACTTGACCCCCGTCTTCTTCTCCAATTCTTTAGCCAGTTTATCAACCATTTCTTCATGAATATACAAGACAGGAGAATAACGGGCTGCCTTAAAACGGAATATACCATCGTTGGCGTGTCCATCCTCTGAACTTATACGATCAAGTGTATTTAAATACTGCGTTTTTAATCCACTCAGATCATAAGTAAGTTCTTCCGGATCGTTAGGAATAACAAGCTGTATTTTTTGTTCTTTCAGATCCCGTCTATATTCATCTATATCTTGCAAATCTATGCGTGAACGGCGCACCACCAACGGGCTAATAATGGAACGGATACTTTTGCTGATAGCTGCAACTTCTATTTTCAGCTCGTCTTCTGCAACCATTCCTTTGCGTTGCGCTTCACGCAATTCACGATAACGAGTGATTAATTCTTTGAAAGTTGCTCCCAGATTTTCAACGGTCTTTAAAGTGGAACGTGACGGAATCTGAAAAAGCTTCAACATAGAATAGATATCGTCCGGCTTATTATTGAAAGGGGTAGCTGTAAGCAGTAACACTTTATTGTCTGAACAAAGATTATGCAATAGTGCGTAATCTTGAGTGTATTCATTACGGAAACGATGCGCTTCATCAATAATAATCAAAAACTTTTCATTTGTCTTTACAATGCCATTATAATGATTCAGAGCTTGTTCTATCATGCCTGAACTAAATACAGTAGCAGTAAAACCAAACTCATCCTTATACTCCTCCCACTGTCTAAGTAAATGGGGAGGACAAATTACGATGGTACGTAATCGCAAATTACGGGCTACCGTAGAAGCAATGACACTTTTTCCCAATCCCACAACGTCTGCTATAATTGCACCACTATGATTGTCGAGGGCTTGTAAAGCCATCCGGACTGCATCTGTCTGGTAACGCAGATTGGAATATTTGCCATCCGTAATATCATAAGGAGTAAGCATATTCTCTTTAGAAGGCATATCAAAGTACTCTTTCAAAACTCGTATATACATCAAATATGGAGAATAAAGCTTTTCATACCAAATACGGGCCATTACCTTATTATTCCACTCGTCTGTATTGCTTTTATCTGCAATAAGTACGGAAGTTTCCCAAAGTTCTTCAAAGATTCGTTTGCCTTCTTCATAATTACCCTTATCATCAAAACGGGCATTTAGTTCAAGACGGCCTGTAAATCCTTGATAGGAAAAATTGCTGGATCCTGTAATGACTACACCGGGGAGTTCACCTCCTTCATTCACCGCCTCTCCATAAGCAAAAAGATACATTTTAGCATGACATGGATCAAGCGTTTTACGTATCTGCAAAGACCCATCAAGAATTTTCCCATAGAAAAGATTAAACTGCTCCAGCTTTTCTGCACTATCCAGAAAATCTGTATCATTGAAGAGCTTTACAAATTTATTATAATAGTCTTCTTTAATCTGGGCTCTTGAAATGGCAGTCTGCCGGAAGTCTTCCACTTCACGAATATGCTTGGAAATAAGAATATCTACATCCAAGCCTACGAGTATGCGGATCTGCTTATCCTTCATCTTCTCTGAAACAGTAGCGTAACCGGAATAATAGAAGTAACCGACAAGAATATCCACGGCATATGTCTTAGGAAGAATCCCATTTATGATATCCGAAAGAAATTTCTCTTGATTTGTTATGAAATTAGCACTCATTTTTTAGTTATTGCTTCCATATTGTTTAAGAACAACTTATCTATTAATGATACAAAATTAACAGAATAAGTTTATAAGAGAGCATGATTACCCAAAAAGTAATAACTAAAATGGCGTATATTATAACTATCCGTATCTAAATAAATAGAGTAATCTTACTTCTTCTCCATATTAAAACCGTATCAAAACCGTATTTGCTCCGTAGTTTCTCCGTATAAAGTCCTATTAATACGGAGAAACTACGGTAAAACTACGGAGCAAATACGGCTTTGGTAATAAGAAGGATAAATTCCATCATGAATTTCCAACTGATTTATAAAGAGTCGAAAGCGTACATTATTCTTATTTTTTTTTGCTGTTAATCTAGTAAATAAAAAACGGTGTGTATATTTGTATACCGAACAGGCTCATCAGAATCAAGAAATGGGCATTATTTTAAAAGAACACCTGAAAGCCTTCTCATTTTTAAACAAAATGAAGTGAGTAAGAACAGAGAAGTATAAAACGAAATAATAACATTTAGCAATAATAATAATGAAAAGATATACACTTTTCTTTTATATCTATCTTACAATGAATGTAGTATGTTACGCTCAAAACAAATATCCGCTTGCTGTCTCCGAATATAAGCTGGATAATGGTTTTACCATCTGGATTAATGAAGATCACACACAGCCTAAAGTATTCGGAGCTGTGGTAGTAAATGCCGGATCAAAAGATTGCCCCAATACAGGCATTGCGCATTATTTTGAACACATCATGTTCAAAGGGACTGAAAAGATAGGCACAACAGATTATAATGCCGAAAAAGTATACCTGGACTCCATACAACAGAAATATGATGAATTAGCCGGTGAAAAGGATGAAGTTAAACGGAAAGCTATACAGAAAGAAATTAACCAGCTAACAATCAATTCAGCGGCATATGTTATACCCAATGAATTCAACCGACTCATCACATTATATGGTGGAACGGATTTAAACGCATTTACTTCTTACGACATGACGGTTTATCATAATGTATTTTCTCCTCAATACCTCAGACAATGGGCAGAGCTTAATAGTGAGCGACTTCTTAACCCGGTATTCAGGATGTTTCAAAGTGAATTGGAGACCGTTTATGAAGAAAAAAATATGCGCTCTGATGCGTTGGGTGCCAAAGCCCTGGAAAAAGGAATGGAACGTTACTTCATGCCGCATCCCTACGCCTACCCCATTATAGGGAGTACGGAATATTTAAAGAATCCCCGACTGTCGGAAATGGAGAAGTTCTTCAAAGATTATTATGTGGCAGGAAATATGTGCTTGATTTTAAGTGGAGATATTCATTCCCAAGAAGTCATGCCTGTATTAGAAAAAGCATTCGGGCGTATCCGCCCCGGATATGCTCCTAGATTCAGCGCAGCGACTCCTCCGTCTTTCCACGGACAAGAGCGATTCAATGTCAAGATTCCTATCCCTATCGTGAAACTATCGGCAGAAGCATGGCGCGGTGTACCGGCTAATGATCCCGATGAGTTGCCTTTGCAGATAGCATGCAAGTTGCTGAGCAATGACAATCAAACAGGCTATATTGACAAATTAATGTCCGACAGTAAAATTATGGCAGGTGGAGTGGAAAACGGTGGAATGGATCATGCCGGATTTCTAGCAGCTTACGTTGTACCAAAAATATTACTTCAGTCGAATAGTAAAGCTTGCAAATTGATTAATGCACAAATAGAACGGATAAAGAAAGGCGATTTTAGTGAAGAGACATTTAATGACATCAAACTAGGTATAAAGCGGAACTATGAGTTACAACTGGAAGACGTTAGCCAGCGTACTTTCGCAATGTTTTCACTTTTCACTCAAGGGCGGTCATGGAATGATTATTTGGAAAATTTAAAACGCATTGACGGGTTGAACAAACAAGACATAATAGCGATTGCTAACAAATATTTCACTGACGACTATTTGTTTTTGAAGAAGAAAACAGGCAAATACCCTAAAGATCGTCTTCAAAAGCCAGGGTTTGCGCCTATTATCCCTAAAAATGCCGAAGCACAATCAGCCTATGCGCAACAGTTATCTCAGATGCCCGTTAATGAAATGGCTCCCCGATATCTAGATTTCGAAAAAGACGCTCATACCTATCAACTGACACCTTATGTCAATCTATACTGTAGTCCAAATCCTGTAAATGATATCTTCACGATAAAATTAAACTTCGGAAAGGGTATCTTAGAATCGAACATGGCGGAACCGGTAAGTAATTACCTAAATCTATTGGGAACAGATTCTTTGAGTTTTGAACAATTCAAAGAAAAGCTCCAACAATTGGGAAGTACAATGGCATTCTCTGCAAATAATAATGCTTTTATACTTGAAGTTAAAGGATTTGATGAAAACCTGGAACCGACTTTAAAAAATGTCGGAGAGTTTATGAAAGGAGTAAAGGGAGATAAGAAAAAACTAAAACAGGTTGTAGATGCACAAAAAATAACCAACAAGGCTCTCATCAAAGACCCTCAACAAGTAGCTGGAGCATTGACAGAAAAAGTTATTTTTGGAAATAGCTCCCACCATTTACGACAGTTATCTATAGCCGAAATGAAGAAATTAAAATCGGATACATTATTGGAGGAATTCAGAAGACTGACTTCTGTAGCCTGTGATATTCATTATTGTGGCAATTTGGATAATAATAAAGTCGTGGAGATTGTGAAAAGTAACTTCAATTTAAATGGAGTAAATACAGCTTCCAATGCCCCTTATTATCGACCTAACAAAGCAGTAGAAAAAAATGCAGTCTACTTCATTAATGAGCCGAATGCTTCACAGAGTATAGTAGTAGCATATATTCCCGGAGAAATCAATTCTGATGATAAGAGCAGGAATACTTCAGCACTCTTCAACAATTACTTTGGTAGTGGAATGAGTTCCATCTTATTTCAAGAAATACGTGAGTTTCGTTCACTTGCCTATGGAGTGAGTGGAAACTACAAGCTTAGCCCAAACAAAGATAGAGATAAGCAAGGGCTTTTATACATTGCATTAAGTACCCAGGAAGACAAGACTACAGATGCTATTAAACTGGTCGATTCACTGCTACACGATATGCCTTTAAGGCCCGATAAGATTAAAGTATGCCGCCAAGATCTTATTAATTCTGCAAACAATGATTTTCCCACCTTTCGCGAAATCAGTCCGAAAATTGCTGAATTAAGACAAAAAGGCGAAACGGTGGATCCTAATATTCAATTAATTAAAGCACTTCCAGACATCAACATGGAGGATATTAAAAGCTTTTATGAGAAAAATATACAGAATAAGCCAATAGCTTATATTGTGGTGGGGAACTCAAAAAAGATAGACATAGAAAAGCTGAAACAGTTCGGTGAGTTCAAGCCAATGAAAATAAAAGACATTATTCACAAATAAATATCTCTTTAAAATAACAATAGACCTTAAGGACAATACTTCGGTAAATAATTAATTAACTATCTCAAAAACAATGAGTTATATTAACAAGGGTTAGCATAAAAGAATTGGTCAAGTAGCTGATTATCAGTAACTTTAAGTATTCAAAGCTTAGTTACGA
>JAYRGX010000045.1:0-10833 GCA_041907545.1 Bacteroides sp. | reverse complement strand
AGCGATTGATGGGATGAATGGGGCGACTTTGCAGTCGCCTGTTCAGAAAATTGCTGCATAGACAAACTCCCAAGCAACTATGATATGAAAAGAGGATGTGTCTGTTTTGACACACCCTCATTTTCTTATGGAGTATTTTGTTTTTGAATTTATCCTTCTATGTTGCGTACTTCTACTTCCTTTACTTTTCGGAATAAATCGGATGCAAATATAAAATCGTTTAATTTTTGGTTGCTTGATGTGAAAATATCTTCCTTACTGCCTTCCCATTCTTTGTACCCTTCATAAATGTAGACTATTTTTTCACCAATTCCCATTACCGAATTCATGTCATGAGTGTTTATTAGGGTAGTCATGTTATATTCTGTAGTAATATCATGAATAAGTTCATCAATTACTAATGAGGTTTTTGGGTCCAGTCCGGAATTAGGCTCATCGCAAAATAAGTATTGCGGCTTTAAAGCAATTGCACGAGCAATTGCCACTCGCTTCTGCATACCGCCACTGATTTCTCCTGGGTATTTGTATTTGGCTTCCGTTAAATTAACCCGATCAAGACAAAACATTGCTTGTCGGGTACGGCTACGAAGTGTGTCGTTGCTGAACATGTTTAAGGGAAACATCACATTCTCGAGTACAGTCATCGAATCAAAGAGTGCTGCACTCTGAAAAATCATACCCATTTCTCTACGTATTATTTTTTTTTCTTTCTTACCCATTGTAAGAAAATTACGGTTATCATAAAGTAATTCTCCTTTTTCCGGAGTTAATAAACCGACGATACATTTCATTAATACCGTTTTACCAGAACCACTTTGTCCGATGATAAGATTGGTCTTCCCATTCTCAAAAACTGCATTGATGTCTTTTAAAACATCTTTCTTTTCAAATGATTTCCAAAGTCCTTTTAGTTCAATCATCCCATTAATAATTTAGTTAATACTAAATCAGCAAATAAAATCAGCACGCTACTAGTGACCACAGAGTCGGTTGATGCTTTTCCCACTTCAATCGAACCACCTTCAACGGTATAGCCGAAGAATGCAGAGACGCTAGCGATGATAAAAGCAAAGAAAAAAGATTTTATGATACCGGACCAAATAAACCATTCTACAAACATATATTGTAATCCATACTCTAAGTCGACTGCTGACATGATGCCTAAGAACCAACATGAGCAGAAAGCACCTACAATCCCGGCGAATATGCTGAATGTGACCAAAACCGGTATGGCTGTAACCATAGCTGCTATTTTGGGAAATATCAGATAATTAGCCGAATTTATGCCCATTATTTCGAGTGCATCAATTTGTTGTGTTACCCGCATGGTACCTATTTCAGAGGCGATATTTGACCCTACTTTTCCCGCTAAGATTAAACACATGATGGCAGATGAGAATTCTAGTAACATGATTTCACGGGTCACATATCCCACTGTCCATCTAGGCATAAAAGGACTCTCAATGTTTAACTTGATCTGTATGGTAATAACCGCACCGATGAAAAAGGAAATTAGCAGGACAATACCAATCGAATTGACCCCCAATTTCTCCATCTCATTGATGAATTGTTTGAAAGACATTCGTAATCGCTCTGGTCGCGCGAATGTGCGCCCCATAAGCATGATATATCTTCCTACGGTTCTTAATGCTTTAATCATGACTTATAACTAATTTGTCTGCAAATATAGGCCATTTTGGCTGATTATTACTACATTTGCGCCAAAATAGCTTTATAATGGAAGAAACTCGAATGGTACTTCGTACTGAGAACTTAGTGAAGAAGTATGGAAAGCGTACAGTGGTGAGTCATGTCTCTATTGATGTGAAGCAAGGCGAGATTGTTGGTCTGCTTGGACCTAATGGAGCTGGGAAGACAACGTCATTTTATATGACGGTTGGGCTGATTACGCCTAATGAGGGACATATTTTTTTAAATGATCTTGATATAACAAATTACCCTGTATATAAACGTGCTCAAAATGGTATTGGATATCTCGCTCAGGAAGCTTCTGTCTTTCGCCAAATGAGTGTGGAAGATAACATTATATCTGTGTTGGAGATGACTAATCGGTCGGTTAGTTATCAGAAAGATAAGTTGGAAAGTTTAATTGCTGAATTTCGTTTGCAAAAAGTGCGTAAGAATAAAGGTAATCAACTATCGGGTGGTGAGCGAAGACGTACTGAAATAGCACGTTGCTTGGCTATTGATCCTAAATTTATAATGCTTGATGAACCATTCGCCGGTGTCGACCCTATTGCAGTGGAAGATATTCAGCAAATTGTATGGAAATTGAAAGATAAGAATATTGGGATCTTAATCACCGATCATAACGTACAGGAAACATTGAGTATCACTGATCGTGCATATTTGTTGTTTGAAGGGAAAATATTATTTCAAGGTACTCCTGAAGAACTTGCTGAAAACCA
This sequence comes from Bacteroides sp., assembly GCA_041907545.1. GTDB lineage: Bacteria > Bacteroidota > Bacteroidia > Bacteroidales > Bacteroidaceae > Bacteroides. The sequence continues at coordinate 8,404 of JAYRGX010000045.1, read as the reverse complement.
AATTGTAAGAGAGAAATACTTGAGTAATAGCTTTGTTTTGAGAAGAAAAGACTTTCAATTAAAATAAATTAAAGCTGTCAGAATTTTGCGAATAGTAAGGCTAGCTAAGAAAAAAAATGAAGCATATATAAAAAAAATATGCTTCATTTTTTTTATAGACTAAGTTTATATTTTAGTATTTTGGAGGTCTTGCTTCTTTAACAACCATGTTACGTCCAAAATATTCAGCGCCATCTAATTCTGCAATAGCTTTTGCCGCTGCTTGATCTTCCATTTCTACAAATGCGATTCCTCTGAAACGGCCTGTTTCACGATCTTTGATAAATTTGACAGAAGAAACTGCTCCGTAATCTTCCATAACCTTCTGAAGGTCTGCTTCCTTAACACGGTAATTAAGGTTTCCAACGTAAATGTTCATGATGAAAATAATAAAAAATTAAATAAAATGAATAAAACTCTCTTTGGAGCGGCAACTAATAATAAAAGGATTACGATGACAGAGAGTTTACAAAAACGTTTTTTAAACGGGAGTAAAAACCATGTAATGGAAATCGAGAAACTAATGTGTTGTCATTCCGCAACAAAGAAAAGAATTAAATTCGAATTTTTCATCTTTTTCTGAATCTTTTTTCACTATTGAAGGAAGATTGTTATAAAAAAATAAAGTTTCGGGTTTTTTTGATAATTGAAAGATTAACGCTAATTTTGCACGCTCGTTTAGAAAAGAAAGATAATATAAATCAAATAAATAGGTGTCAAAATGAACGTTTCATTTCAAAACATTGACAAAGTCAGTGCTTCGCTTACTGTGAAGCTTGAGAAGGCCGACTATCAGGAAAAGGTTGATAAATCATTAAAAAATCTTCGCCAAAAAGCCCAAGTACCCGGTTTCCGTAAGGGAATGGTTCCGGCAAGTTTGGTCAAAAAAATGTATGGTAAATCAGTCATAGCCGAGGAAGTAAATAAACTACTATCTGATGCTGTATACAAATATATCCAAGATAATAAGGTTAACATACTTGGTGAACCTCTTCCAAACGAGGACAATCAACCTGAAATAGATTTTGAATCTATGGATGATTTTGAATTTTTGTTTGATATTGCTTTGGCTCCAGAATTTAAGGCTGAAGTAACAAGCAAAGATAAGGTTGATTTCTATACTATAGAAGTTACTGATGAGATGGTTGAAAACCAAATAAAGACATATACTCAACGTAATGGAAAGTATGACGTGGTGGATACATATCAAGATAACGATATGTTGAAAGGTCTTTTGGCTGAGTTAAACGAAGATGGCACAACGAAAGACGGTGGCATTCAGATAGAAGGAGCTGTTATGATGCCGGCTTACATGAAAGAAGAGAAACAAAAGCCCCTTTTTGCTAATGCAAAAGCTGATGATGTAATTACATTTAATCCGTTTAAAGCTTGGAACGGTAATGTTGCTGAATTGGCTTCTTTATTGAAGATAGACAAAGAGGCTGCTGCAGAGGTAAAATCAGACTTTAGCTTTCAAGTACAAGAAATAACTCGTTTTGTTGCAGGAGATCTTAATCAAGAAATTTTTGATCAAGTTTTTGGTAAAGATGTCGTTACTACAGAGGATGATTTCCGTGCGAAGGTAAAAGAACTTATTGCTGATCAATATGTAGCAGATAGTGATTATAAATTTTTAATTGATGTTCGTCAGTTGTTAATGGAAAAAGTCGGCAAGCTCGAATTCCCGAATAGTTTGCTGAAGCGTATAATGCGTCTAAATAATATAGATAAAGACGAAGCATTTGTAGAGGAAAACTATGATAAGAGTATAGAAGAGCTTACATGGCATTTGATTAAGGAACAGCTTGTAAAGGCTAATGATGTTAAAGTAGAGCAGGATGATATTGTAAATATGGCTAAAGAAGCTACACGTGCTCAGTTTGCTCAATATGGTATGCTGAATATCCCGGAAGATATTCTTGAAAACTATTCGAAGGAGATGCTGAAGAAGAAAGAAAGTGTTGAAGGATTGGTGAATCGTGCGATTGAAACGAAATTAGCTTCTGCTTTGAAAAGCCAAGTTACATTGAACAATAAGACTGTTTCTATACAGGAGTTCAATAAAATGTTTGAATAGACTTTTATTTTATAATAGTTTAATATTATAAAGAAACACAGGGTTTGTAGTATATAACTCTGTGTTTTTTTGTGTCTCTGTGTTCTTTTTCGTTTATTTGCATCTCATTATATCAATATTAAAATAGAAAGCGTTATGGATGATTTTAGAAAATATGCAACCAAGCATTTAGGAATGAGTGGTTTAGCGCTGGATGATGTTATCAAGTCTCAAGCAGGGTATTTGAATCCTTATATTTTGGAAGAACGGCAGCTTAATGTTACTCAGCTTGATGTTTTTTCTCGTTTGATGATGGATCGCATCATATTTCTTGGGACCCAGATAGATGATTACACTGCGAATACCTTGCAGGCGCAATTGCTCTATTTGGATTCCGTTGATCCCGGAAAGGATATCTCTATTTATATCAATTCTCCTGGAGGATCGGTTTATGCTGGGCTTGGTATCTATGATACTATGCAATTTATTTCGAGTGATGTTGCGACGATATGTACTGGTATGGCTGCAAGTATGGCGGCGGTATTGCTGGTTGCCGGAGCTGAAAAGAAGCGTTCTGCATTGACACATTCTCGTGTGATGATTCATCAACCGATGGGTGGTGCTCAAGGGCAAGCTTCGGATATTGAAATTACTGCCCGCGAGATTCAGAAGCTGAAGAAAGAACTGTATTCGATCATTGCAGATCACTCCCATACTGAATTTGATAAAGTTTGGGCCGATTCAGATCGGGACTATTGGATGACAGCACAAGAAGCGAAAGATTATGGTATGGTTGATGAAGTGTTGATTAAAAAATAAATATGGCTGAAACAAAACGAACTAAAAATAGATGCAGCTTTTGTGGGCGTTCGGAGGATGAAGTCGGATTCCTGATTACAGGTTTAAATGGCTTTATTTGTGATAGTTGTGCATCTCAAGCTTATGAGATTACTCAAGAAGCTATGGGAAGTATAAAAGAGAATGTATCTAAGAAGTTAAATTTAAAAGATCTACCTAAACCTAAAGGAATTAAAGAGTTTCTTGATGATTATGTCATTGGGCAAGATGACGCAAAGCGCTTCCTTTCTGTTTCTGTATATAATCATTATAAACGTTTACTTCAGAAAGATGCAGGTGATGATGTTGAGATAGAAAAATCTAACATTATCATGGTTGGTAGCACTGGTACTGGAAAAACCTTGCTGGCTAGAACTATTGCAAAATTATTGAATGTTCCTTTTACGATTGTAGATGCAACTGTCTTGACAGAAGCGGGTTACGTAGGTGAAGATATTGAGAGTATTCTAACGCGCTTATTACAAGTTGCAGATTATAATGTCCCTGAGGCCGAACGTGGTATTGTGTTTATTGATGAGATTGATAAAATAGCTCGTAAAGGAGATAACCCTTCAATAACAAGAGATGTTAGTGGCGAAGGGGTTCAACAAGGGTTACTTAAGTTATTGGAAGGATCAATTGTAAATGTTCCACCTCAAGGAGGAAGAAAACATCCTGACCAAAAGATGATTCCTGTAAATACAAAGAATATCCTGTTTATTTGTGGTGGAGCTTTTGATGGTATTGAAAAAAAAATAGCCCAGCGTTTAAATACTCACGTTGTTGGTTATAGTGCAGTGAAGCATACAGCTAATATTGATAAGAATAATTTGATGCAGTATATTGCTCCGCAAGATCTGAAAGCATTTGGACTTATTCCTGAGATAATAGGGCGTTTGCCAGTGCTAACCTTTCTTAATCCGTTAGATCGTGCCGCTTTGCGGGCTATTTTAACAGAACCTAAGAATTCTATAATCAAGCAATATGTGAAACTCTTTGAAATGGATGGTGTTCAGTTGACTTTTGATGATACTGTATTTGAATATATTGTTGATAAAGCGATTGAATTCAAATTAGGAGCACGTGGGCTACGTTCCATTGTAGAGACAATCATGATTGATTCTATGTTTGAAATTCCTTCTAAACATCAAGATAGCTTTGTGGTTACCTTGGATTATGCGCAGCAGCAGATGGCTAAAGCGAATCCTGGTAGACTTCAATCTGTTTGAAAAGGAGGAATGGATATTAATAATGGGCATTTTTTTATTTCAGATAAAAAAATGTGGAAAGATTATGCTTGAATATTAAGAAGTTGTTTATAACTTTGTTTGAGTTCTTATTAAGGAATTATATGACATGAGAAAGATCTTCAATAAACAACCTAATGATTTATGGCAGGGAAGAAGATAGTTTTAACAGAACAACTGAAAAAGTATTTCGGATTTGATAAATTCAAAGGAAATCAAGAAGCAATCATAAAAAACTTATTGGCTGGAAATGATACTTTCGTACTTATGCCTACGGGAGGTGGCAAGTCTTTGTGTTATCAGCTACCATCTTTATTGATGGATGGAACAGCTATTGTGATTTCTCCTTTGATCGCCTTAATGAAGAATCAAGTCGATGCTATGCGTAATTTTAGTGAAGAGGATGGCATTGCCCATTTTATAAACTCTTCATTAAATAAAAGTGCAATTGATCAGGTAAAATCAGATATTACCAGCGGTCGCACTAAGCTTCTGTATGTAGCTCCGGAGTCGTTGACAAAAGATGAAAATGTTGATTTTCTGAGGACTGTTAAAATATCTTTTTATGCGGTGGATGAAGCTCATTGTATCTCAGAGTGGGGACATGATTTTCGTCCGGAATATCGCCGTATTCGCCCCATTATTAGTGAAATAGGCAAAGCACCATTAATAGCACTTACGGCTACAGCCACTCCTAAAGTTCAACATGATATTCAGAAAAACTTAGGAATGGTTGATGCACAGGTGTTTAAATCTTCTTTTAATCGTCCAAATCTTTATTATGAAGTACGTCCCAAGACTACCAACATAGATAAAGATATTATTAAGTTTATCAAAAATAATGCCGAGAAATCGGGTATTATTTATTGCCTTAGTCGTAAGAAAGTAGAAGAACTGGCAGAGATATTGCAAGCTAATGGTATTAATGCTCGTGCATATCATGCCGGCATGGATTCTTCAACTCGTACGCAGAATCAAGATGATTTTCTAATGGAGAAAATTGATGTGATTGTGGCAACTATAGCATTTGGTATGGGTATTGATAAACCTGATGTGCGTTATGTGATTCATTATGATATCCCGAAAAGTTTGGAAGGTTATTATCAGGAGACAGGACGCGCAGGACGTGATGGGGGAGAAGGTCAATGCATTACTTTTTATACGAATAAAGATCTGCAGAAACTGGAGAAGTTTATGCAAGGCAAACCGGTAGCCGAACAAGAAATAGGTAAACAGCTATTATTGGAAACTGCTGCGTATGCTGAATCTTCCGTATGTCGCCGAAAAACGCTATTACACTATTTTGGTGAAGAATATACGGAAGATAATTGTGGTAATTGTGACAACTGTTTAAATCCGAAAAAACAAGTGGAAGCTCAAGATTTATTGTGTACCGTGATAGAAGCAATTCTTGCGGTTAAAGAAAATTTTAAAGCAGATTATATTATAGATATTATACAGGGACGTGAGACGTCTGAGGTTCAGGCTCATTTACATGAAGATCTCGAAGCTTTTGGATCGGGAATGGGTGAAGAAGACAAAACGTGGAATGCTGTGATCCGTCAAGCGTTGATTGGCGGATATCTCAATAAGGATGTCGAAAATTATGGTTTGTTAAAAGTTACGGAAGCAGGTAGGAAGTTTCTGAAGAGTCCTAAATCGTTCAAGATAACAGAAGATAACGATTTTGAGGAAGTGGAAGAAGAAGCACCCGCAAGAGGTGGGGGGGCTTGCGCTGTCGATCCTGCTTTGTATTCAATGTTGAAAGATCTCAGGAAGAAACTTTCTAAAAAATTGGAAGTGCCTCCTTATGTAATCTTTCAGGATCCTTCGCTTGAAGCGATGGCGACTATTTATCCGGTTACATTGGATGAGTTACAAAACATCCCGGGAGTTGGTGCGGGTAAAGCCAAGAGATATGGAGAGGAATTCTGTAAGCTAATTAAGCGGCATTGTGAAGAAAATGAGATAGAACGTCCGGAAGACTTGCGTGTTCGTACCGTTGCCAATAAATCCAAATTGAAAGTTTCAATAATTCAATCTGTTGACCGTAAGGTTGCTTTGGATGATATAGCAATGTCAAAAGGGATCGAATTTAATGAACTACTGGATGAAATAGAGGCTATTGTTTATTCTGGAACTAAACTCAATATTGATTATTTCCTTGATGAAATTATGGATGAAGATCATTTACTTGATATCTATGATTATTTTAAAGAATCTACAACAGATAAGATAGATGATGCTCTAGAAGAGCTTGGTGATGATTTTACAGAAGAAGAAGTTCGTTTGGTACGTATTAAATTTATCTCAGAGATGGCTAACTGATATTAGGGCGTTTGATATAAAAAAAGAAAAAAATGTTGCGCGCAGATGTATGGAGTGGAATAAAAACCGTATATTTGCGCGCAATAAATTTTAAACGCATAGCCCTATGTCATTTATTGCTGATAAAATTGTAATGGATGGATTGACTTACGATGATGTTTTGTTGATCCCTGCCTATTCAGAAGTATTACCTCGTACTGTCGAATTATCGACGAAATTTTCCAAACACATTGAGTTAAAAATCCCTTTTGTAACTGCCGCAATGGATACTGTTACCGAAGCTAAGATGGCTATTGCTATTGCACGCGAAGGAGGTATTGGAGTTATTCATAAAAATATGTCCATTGAGGAACAGGCACGTCAAGTTGCTATTGTGAAGCGCGCTGAAAACGGTATGATTTACGATCCCGTGACAATAAAAAGAGGCTCTACTGTTGGAGATGCTTTAGACCTAATGGCGGAATACAAAATTGGTGGTATACCGGTTGTTGATGATGAAAGATATCTCGTCGGGATAGTAACTAACCGCGACCTTCGTTTCGAGAAAGATACGAATAGACGTATTGACGAAGTAATGACGAAGGAGAATATAATCACAACCAATCAGACTACTGATATGGAAGCTGTTTCTGAAATCTTACAGAAATATAAGATAGAAAAACTCCCGGTAGTTGATAAAGATGGAAAATTAGTCGGTCTGATTACTTATAAAGATATAACTAAGGCTAAAGATAAGCCAATGGCTTGTAAAGATGCCAAAGGTCGCTTGCGTGTAGCAGCTGGCGTTGGAGTCACTGCTGACACCCTTGAACGTATGCAAGCATTGGTTGATGCTGGTGCAGATGCCATTGTTATTGATACTGCGCATGGACATTCAAAATCAGTAATAGATAAACTTAAAGAAGCTAAGCAACGTTTCCCCAATATTGATATTGTGGTGGGTAATATTGCTACAGGTGAAGCTGCCAAAGCTTTGGCAGAGGCTGGTGCTGATGCGGTTAAAGTTGGTATCGGTCCGGGATCCATATGTACAACTCGAGTTGTAGCAGGCGTGGGTGTTCCTCAATTATCTGCAGTGTATGAAGTTGCCAAAGCCCTCCAAGGGACTGGTGTGCCGCTTATTGCAGATGGTGGATTGCGCTACTCTGGAGATGTGGTAAAGGCTTTGGCTGCAGGTGGCTATAGTGTGATGATTGGGTCATTGGTTGCTGGTACTGAGGAATCTCCGGGAGATACGATTATTTTCAACGGGCGAAAGTTTAAATCATATCGTGGAATGGGATCTTTAGAAGCCATGGAAAACGGTTCTAAAGACAGGTATTTCCAAAGTGGTACAAGCGACGTGAAGAAATTGGTTCCAGAAGGTATTGCTGCGCGCGTTCCTTATAAAGGTACGCTGTATGAAGTGATATTTCAGCTAGTTGGTGGCTTACGTGCCGGAATGGGGTATTGTGGAGCAGCAAATATTGATCAATTGCATGATGCGAAATTTACTAGGATCACCAATGCTGGTGTGCTTGAAAGTCATCCACATGATGTCTCTATCACCAGTGAAGCCCCTAATTACAGTCGTCCAGAATAGAGAGTTAAGGAAATAATATATAAAAAATGTCCGAAAACAGTTATTGCTTTTCGGGCATTTTTTATTTTTGCAGTTGAGTGAGTCCTTGTATGGGTATTATTTATTTTATATTTAGGCACATTGCTGTCCCATTAAAATCTAAAATAGTTCTTTGAAATATTTGAAATTTAGTTAGTTAGAGATGTTTTTCGAGCGCGACGATTTCAATTGATAACTTTGCAGCCCATAATAAAGGCTGCAATGAATAAAGAGAAATATGTGTTTGCCCAGTTGATCTCATTTCTGAATGAAGATAAATTCCGACGTATTGTCAAC
>JAYRGX010000044.1:0-11051 GCA_041907545.1 Bacteroides sp. | reverse complement strand
AATTCTTTAAGATAAAATAAGAAACAAGCCGAAAATCAAGTAGTGTTGATTATCAGCATGTTACTTGCTTTATTAGTGTTTTGTTAGTGCTTTGTTTTCCCCTCAAAAACCCACTTCACTTTCCAATACAGCAAACCGCAGATATATGAATTTTAGCGAGTTAAATAATGTAGGAATGAAATTTGAGCCGAAAAATCAAGGTGTACAATACGTTGATATTCAGTATGATACAAATTCGGTAACATTTCTGTAGCTTTCTTCATCCTCTTGAATTTTTAACTTACTTAACTTTATTTATGGTTGCAAAAGTGCTAATTAGACATAATTGGTGACATTTAGTGGTGTGATTCCTGGTGTCATTCATTAGCTTAATTTCGCTTACCTTGCATGTGCTTCATCATGTCAATCATTGGTGAAGAATGTATTGTTATTTTACCTTGTACACTTTTAGCTCATGAATGGTGCAAAGATACTTATATTTCTCTGAATAAGGATGCTAATGAGCGACTAATCTATTCCATTCGCTTAATTTTGTTTCAATGTCCATTTTTGTATGATGCTGCTTATATGTTCCTTGGTCTATTGAATATGATATGTAAGACATCTGTTTCAACCAAGAAAAAAAGAGGACTTCAAATAGGATATTTCCACTGATGAAATGTGTATAAATATATTTCACATATTCCACCGTGGAAAGTGAGGCGGATGTTTTATGTGAATTTAATATATCCCAGGATAACATATTACAGGATGGTGCTGAATAACTCTTCAAGTTTAGGTTTAAGTTTATTCCTTCTTATATACATATAAGGTAAACTTAAACTTGTACTCCGTGTGTAAGCTCATGCTGGTGGCAATGAGATAATGGGATTTGAGTTTAATAGCCATGAATATATATCATGGGGTAAACCTAAACCTATAAACTTGATTCGGAGCTAAGATGTGTGGCTATAGATGCAATGAAATACGTTTCTTTTTTCTTGGCTGAAAATATATTATGCAGGATCACTAAGAGTGGCTGAAAACTATATAAAATGGAGCTAATTTGCATTATCCGACGATAATTACGTTAAATGAGTATAATAATATCCGATATTTGCACTGATAATTGCTGTTATCGAGAAAATTTCGTTATATTTGCACTGTTGTTTTACGTAAAATGAAAATCATATGCTAATCAGGTTTAATTTTGGCAATATTTTCTCCTTTTTGGAAGAAACTGAGTTTAATATGCTCCCTGCTAAATCTTTGAAGAATCATAGCGATCATCTTCACAAGGTTAACAGCTGTGTGAATGTATTGAAGGGTTCCGTAATTTATGGGGCAAATGGTGCAGGCAAATCAAATATGATTAAGGCGGCAGATTTGTTTCGCCGTATTGTTGTTGACGGTCGTGTACCGAATGACATTCGATACATCCGCAATAAATTTTCAGAACCAGGTACGCCTGTTTCGCAATCAGTTGAATTTAGCATAGATGGCAAAATCTATAGTTATGGCTTATCCTACACTTCTCGTATCTGCATGGAAGAGTGGCTTTATGAGACTGGCGTAGAAAAAGACGAAATGGTTTTTGAACGCACTTATTCTGAAAGCAAAAAGAGACCAGTCCTGAAAATGGGTAATCGCTTTCTTGGCAAAGATGAGAAAAAGACGATGCTGGTAAGTTTGCTGGAGGAAAACATTTTGAAGAACGATGAACTTCTGCTGTTACATGCCGATATTGTGAAAGAACCCCGATTGTCTAAAGCTCGTTCTTGGTTTAAAGACAAGCTGATGATTTTTTTCCCATCCACCCGTTCGTCATCTATATTCGATACGCAGTATTCTGATTTGAAATTCAAACAGTTTTCAGAACGATTGCTTCAAGGATTTGATGTGGGCATTCATGATGTTGAATTACATGAAGACGATCTTGATAAATTTATTTCAGCCACAGGTATGCCTTTAGATAAAATGTTTGAGGACATTAAAAAGAATTTGGCAGAAGAAAAGCAAGATGTGATTGAAACAAAATACTTTACCATTGGAGTAACAAAGGAAAAAGATGATCGCTACATCATCCGACGCATTACAACAAATCATGTAGTGGATGGTAACACTGTATGCTTTGAACTGAAAGAGGAGTCGGATGGAACACAAAGACTCTTTGACTTTGCACCGGTTTTATATGATTTGATGCAAACAGACAAGACCATTATTGTGGATGAAATAGACAGAAGCATCCATGCCAATCTTTTGAAGATGTTTGTGGAAAAAGTGATGTCGCTGCCTATTAAAGGGCAGATTGTCTTCTCTTCGCATGAATCCGGTCTGCTGGATTGTACCATCTTCCGAAACGATGAGATTTGGTTCGTAGAGAAAGATCATGAAAAGCAAAGCTCTCGTTTCTATACCCTTAATGATTTCAAGCCACGCACAGACTTGGATATTGAAAAGGGATATTTAAGAGGTCGGTTTGGTGCGATACCCTTTTTGTCACATCTCGAAGATTTACGCTGGGAGGATTGATTATGCCATACAAGAAAAGGTTATACTACAAACAAGAAGAAGCAAAAGCAAGAGACTACAGCTTATTTGTAATAGCTTGCGAGGGCACTAAAACAGAACCAAGCTATTTTGCCCCATTTGATGAGATTGACCGTATCAAAGTGAGGTTATTGGAACATAGTGCCACAGAATCGGCACCTTCGCACATATTGGAAAGAGCAAAGCTCTATATTGCCGAAGAAGGTCTGGATGCAAAGTATGGAGACTCTCTTTGGTGTGTGACGGATGTGGATAAATGGCCAATAGATATGATCAATGAGTTAGCCAGCTTTTGTATGAACACTCCAAACTGTCATATAGCCGTTAGTAATCCTTGCTTTGAAATCTGGTTGCTCTATCACAAGCTGTCAGATTTATCTACTATCGATTGTGGTAAATCACACGATGTAAAAGTCGAGTTGTCACGTTTGTCGCCCGGAGGATTCTTTAGTCTGGATTATATCAAGCTAATGGAGACTGCTATCATAAATGCTAAAGCAAAAGATTCCAATCCAGGGGAACAGCACTTTTTACCGGAAATTAGAGAAACAAAAGTTTATGCATTAGCAGAAGCACTGATGGATAGAATTGGTAAAAGACGTTGGACTGAGTTTATTGACACAATCTTGGAGGAATATAAAAAGAAAATGTATTTGCATTTAAAATAACTTGTTAGCAAATTCAATCGAATTTCATTACATAAAAAAACGTAAGCTTAGGCGAACCTAGGCTTACGCACTTTGACAAATAACATGCAAGCGTTAATGATAGATATTCTATTATTTAGAAGCTTCCAATGATGCCTTTCTGAATTCCTTCAGAAGTTTTTCGATTTCAAGAGAAGCTTTTCTAGCTCTTGTTCCTGCTGTTTTGTTTCCTTTCTCAATTTGAGCAGCAGCATCCATTTTAAATGCTACATAAAGCTCGTCGATTTTTTCTACTAATTCGTTCATTGCTATCAATATTAATTCTATTTAGAATATAAAAATAGTAAGAATCTGCATGTTACACAAATAGAATCCACGTTTGTTTGCCTACAAAGCCATATTTAGATGTTGATAGTCAATATCTCATTGATGTTCGACAGGTAATTTCCACTGCGATGTTCACTCTTGGAGTGCCAGGATTGATGTCCTTCTCCTTCCACTGCCAGCTTTATCTTCTTCAACCCAAACTTATGGTTTATCTCATCAATACTCTTCATAAGTTGGAAACGCTGTGGTCGGTTCTTCACTTCATCAAAGAGGTTCTGCTGAATGACCGACGCATCTGTGATATTGCCAAGGATTACTCCAGACTTCTTATAGAAAATGCCTTCCCGATAAATGGATTCAAGAACAGACAGGGCTGCTTGGGTTATCTCAATCGTGTCGGAGGTGGAAATGGGAAGGATAGCTGTTTGACCATTGCTATATTGAGGCAGGTCTTCTCGGAAGCGATTGCTCATGATATAGACGGTGATAGTACTTGCTACCGAATGTTGCCCACGAAGTTTGTTGGCACAACTTGCGGCAAAGTCGGCCACTGATGCTCGCAGAGAATCGATACTAGTCACCATCTCCCCAAAACTTCTACTGGTGCTGATGGATTGTTTTTGTGCAACCTCGGCGGTATTAATGCTGGGAATGCCATTAAGCTCCTTCCAAGTCTGTACCTCAGGAAGATTAAAGTGACTGCGTACCCAACTTTCCTTTTTGTCAGCAAACTCTAAGGGCGTGTGTATTCCCAAGTAATTGAGTTTGGCCAATGTCTGTCTGCCGATGCCCCATACATCTGCAAGTTCGAATAACTCCAAAGCTTTTCTTCGTTTGTCTTCATTGTCTATCATACAAACCGAACGATAGCCTTTATACTGCTTGGCGAACTTGCTTCCCATCTTGGCTAAGGTTTTACTTGGAGCAATGCCTACACTCACGGGAATATCGGTGTAGAGCTTTACTTTCTCAGCCACACCTCGCATATATTCCTCCAGATTGTAGAGCTTCTCCATACCATCCAAATATAAAAACGATTCATCAATCGAATACGATTCGGTATGAGGAACAGCAGTTCTTAGGATATTATTCACACGCTTGGACATGGCTGCATATAGATACATATTGGTCGAGAACAACTTGACATTATTGTGCTCCACGATATCACGCATCTTGAAGATTGGATCGCCTCGATGAAGGCCTATTGCTTTGGCTTCGGGTGTCAATGCCACGATGCAGCCATCGTTACAGCTCAGCACACAAACTGGCTTTTCATCCAGTCCTGGATGAAATACTTTTTCTACGCTACAGAAGAAACTATTGCAATCTGCTAAGGCTATCATGTTGATAATAAAAGAATACTACAATATGTATTATACTACAAACTATTATAAATGCTAAATAGTATCTAATATAAATACTAAACAAAGTAAATGCACTTTAGTTAGGTTTATGCAAAATATAAGTTACTACTCCCCACACACTAAAGCTATCTCCATCGGTGATTTCAATCTCTGGAAAATTAGGATTAGCTGGCACCAACCAACTGCTATTTTCTTTCTGAATCACATATTTCACCGTGTATTCTCCGTTTAGTTCACACACGGCAATTTGCTTTTCAGAAGGGTTGCGGTTGCTCTTATCCACCACCAAGATATCCCCATCATGCACGTTGGCTTCAATCATAGAGTTGCCTTGCACACGAATCAAGTAAGAAGCATCAGGATTGGGGCAAATCATCTTAATCAAGTCAATATCCTGTGCCAATTCATCATTGTTTAGAGGAATGGGAAAACCCGCTACAATCTTCACATCAAAGAAAGGAATTGTTTGAGACTTGATTCTATTGGCAGGAATCATTTCGCCCCACTTACTAAGTCGGTCATCGGCATCAAAGGATTGACGTACCTGCAATTCTTTGAAGATGCAGTCACGGATGAATTCTGTCTTGTTCTCCTGCTCATCAATAAAGGCAGACACTTCCTTATCGGCACGGAAAGCATACAGTTTACTTGTGCCTTTTGGTCGGCCAGCACCTTCACGCTTGCCACCTCTGTTGTCTTTTTTATCTTGGTTGACCATATATTCAATGTTTACGCGGTACAAAGTTACACTGTTTTTCTGAATACTGTTATACAATTATCATAAATTACGATTTATTTGGCAGATTTCTTGGTTTTGATGTTAAAGTCATCTTGAACCTAAAATTTTTATATACGTAGTATATAGGGCTTTATGGCAAGAAAAATTTCATCTAAAATTTTCTGCATATCAAAAATAGTATGTAATTTTGCACCGCATTTTGGCTAAATAGCCCAAATACATTCTCTTGGGGCACATGGAACGAACTCGATATGTGTTGGTAGAGAATATCCACCGATAGAGAGCCATATTGCTTTCTATGTTTAGCGGAACAAGTCTTTCTTACAGATAAAGACTTGATTGGAATGAAAAACACAGTCTTACCATCTGTTTCTTCTCCCATTCCCATATACTGGACAGGCAGGAATACTTTTCTGCGTTAGTGTAAAAAGTTTCGTCCGATGCACGCGAAACTTATGTGAATGATAATTTTTCGGCTCATCATCGTTGATGATGCCGGAGGGAATGTTTTATACCTATACGTAGTGATACGTAGAAAGGAGAATTAAAATGATTGAATTTAAAAAGTACAGTTCTATAGAAAACTCTTTTAATCGGGAATTCTTAGAGTATGTAGTGGCTCAAATGCCAGCTGATCTACAGTATGTAGTACAAGAGAAGGTACATGGTGCAAATACTAGCTTTCTCTGTGATGGTCATGAAGTGAAGTTCGCTAAGAGAACATCAGCTTTGGTCGAAGATGAGAAATTTTATGAGTATCCTGAGTTACTTGAAAGTTACAAGGAAAGGATGCTGAATCTTTTTGTGCATATCAAAAGTCTATATCCTGCCGTGAAGCATATTTCTGTTTTCGGAGAAATGTTTGGTGGGTCCTATCCACATCCAGAGGTAAAGCCAATGCACCGATATATGACTATTCAGAAAGGTGTATTCTATACTCCTAAGCATGAATTCTATGGCTTCGATATCTATCTGTTTACTGAAGATGCCAATTTCTTCTTGCCAGTTGAACAAGTGAACAGTCTCTTTGAAGCTGAAGGTTTCTTCTATGCAAGGACTTTGTTTCAGGGAACTCTTGTTGAATGTCTGAAATATCCCAATGCATTTCAAAGTAAAATTTCTGAATGGTTGGGCTACCCATCTATTGAGGATAATATCTGCGAAGGTGTTGTTATTCGTCCCATTACTCCAATGTATCTTAGGAATGGAGACAGAGTACTGATTAAGAACAAGAATGAACGTTTTGCAGAGAAAAAGAGCATTAGAAAGCGCAATAAAATGCTTGAGGTACCAATTGAACAAAGCCCTGAGCTAATTTCTCTTATCGACGAGATTTCTCAGTTTGTCACCGAAAACCGTTTGGTGAATGTGGTGAGTCATATTGGCGAGGTTCATGTGCCTAAAGACTTTGGTAAGATAATGGGGCTGTTTGCAAAAGACGCACTGGAGGACTTCATGAAAGAGTACAGTGAGGATTATCTCAATCTTGAGAAGACCGAACAAAAGATGCTCAATAAGGCTCTCAACCAAATGTCTATTGAATTGGTGAAAAAGGAATACATGAATCAGGCTTATATCTCAGACATCTTGTAATTATTAACCTGCTTGTCTTTCAAGTAAGCATAATAATTACAGTAACATGAGTAGAAGTAAGAAAAGAAATCCCGTCAGCACCATTGCTTGTTGTAAATCTCAGAAGAAAGACAAGCGAATCTGTAACCGGATATTTAGGTGCAGAGTCAAGCATTGTTTACGTACCGACAAAGAACTGCCATATAGGCTACGTGAGATTATGGATGTATGGAATTTTGTTGGTGATGGCAAATGTTTTTGGGGATATGATTGGAATGGAATTGAGAAACTGATGAGAAAATGAATTTAAGGGGGATGTGCTATATCTGTTTTGATTGGAACAGACCCTCAATATTAAAGCGTAGCAATACGCAGAAAGGAGAACAACTATGAACTATAAATATGATGCAGAACATACATTCTTTACATCGGATACCCACTTCAATCACGCAAACATCATTCGATTCTGTAACCGTCCATTCAAGGATGTTAACCAGATGAATGAAGTGCTTATTGAAAATTGGAACAGAGTTATTTCGCCAGGAGATACAGTGTTCCATTTGGGAGATTTCTGTTTGGGTGGTTCGCTGGAATGGACAAATGTATTGGATAGATTGAATGGAAAGATTCATTTGATTCTTGGCAATCATGACATGAAGAATATACGACAGGGCTATATCAATCGTTTTGAAAATGTGGTCATGCAAATGCACATTGAAATCGGTAAGCGATGTATTTATCTGAATCACTATCCGTTTCTATGTTTTGGTGGCTCTTATCGAGATGTTTGGCAATTGTTCGGCCACGTACATACCAGTCCTCATAATACAGGTTTGGATGCTCCAAGACTTAAAGCATTGTTTCCAACTCAATACGATGTTGGTGTAGATAATAATAACTTCACACCTGTATCATTTGAACAAGTTAGAAAGATAATTCTTAAACAAGTAGAAAGTTGCAAAGATGAAAAGAACAAGCAAACAATCATTTAGCCTTGATGATTATATCAAAGCTGTAAAGAAAGGAAATCGAGAAGCTGAACAGCTACTGCTTGGCCCCGGCTTTCATTCGGTGCATAAGGTACATTTGTCAAAGATGAATTACAACCGAAAGCAAAAGCATAAGGATACATATTCAGAACAGTAGAAACTAAATAAGGAAGAAAAAAAATGAAGATACAATTTATGAGCGATCTCCATTTGGAGCTAAGCGACAATTCAAGATATATAAAAGATTTGGAGATACCTGTAACGGGTGACGTACTCGTATTGGCTGGAGACACAGCCTATTTGCGAGATAGTACTATGCCAAATATGAAATTTTGGAAATGGGCATCTAGTACCTATCGGCAGGTGATGCTTATTCCTGGTAACCACGAATTTTATGGGTATGGTGATGTAGCTGCACAAGGTGACAGTTGGCAGAGAATGATACTACCCAACGTAGGATATTATCAAAATCAAGTAGTACGGATAGATGATACTGATTTTATTCTATCTACACTCTGGTCACATATTCGTCCGGAGGATGAGTACTTTGTGGCACGAGGTATGAACGACTTCCGTCAAATCAGATATAACGAGAGACGATTCACAACAGACGATTTTAATCTGGAGCACGACAAATGTTTATCTTTCATCAAGCAAGCAGTTGCCAAAAGTAATGCAGCGAAGATTGTTGTGGTCACACATCATCTACCTTCTTATGAGGTTGTCGCCACTTATTATAAAGGAGATAGCCTAACATCAGCTTTTGCAACTGAATTGGGTGACTACATTGCAGAGAGTAGAATTAATGCATGGATTTTTGGTCATAGTCATTCAAATATCAATGGACAAATAGGCAAAACGAAGCTAATCTGTAATCAGATGGGCTATGTATCTTATGGAGAACATAGTAATGGATTTGATCCGTCACGATGCATAGAACTTTAATAATAGCCATAAGGAATAGTGTTAATTCACATCCTTATGGCCATTTTATTATTGGGCGGTTTGGCTATTTTTTTAACTATAAATAAACTATATCAGCCTAATATTTAATATGATAGTATATTGCACTTCTGTTTTTTTGTGGCGTTTTACTTCTGCTTTTTGCGGTATAATTGACAACCTATTATTCTCAACATAACTTATTCAATCATACTATAATGAAAAAAGAAATAACAAAAATTGCTAATGACCTTGACATTTCAGAAACTGCTCATTATTTGATCATCTCATTTCCATTTGATGAAGAATTATGTAGTTACAGGGATTGCTGGAATGAAGTTCTATATATGACCAAATATCCATTGGTTAGTAAAAATGTATGGATAGGAATCATAAACCTTAGAACTCACAAAGTCCTTAATTGGAAAGAAGAGTATGGTAATCTCTTTTTTCAAGCTAAGGTGTGTGATAGTGGAACCTATATTCTGTTGGACAGTGAAAGGAACTATCTATGCAAGTTGCAAGGTTATGTGCCAAATAAATTGATTCCTGAATCTGATGATTGTGGTGATTATATCCGTTTGCGAATAAACTATGATGGTACTATTGAAAATTGGCCCGATAATTTAAGTTTTACTGAATTTATTGAAGATGCTTTAATTGTGGACAAGATTGACGAGCATATAAAAGAAAACTCCATTCTTAACACGAGTGTTAGTCTCACTTATAGTCAGCTTTTGAATCTACTACTTAAACTACCACGTCACCTTCAGATGGAAATTGGAAAAGCTCTTATTGAAAATGCATCCGATGGAGTGTTCGATGATTTAGGAGAAGAATAGGAATGGATATTTAGACAATAGAAGAAGTGCAAACACAGCTAATAGCACAGAATATCTCATTATTTTCAAGAAAAGTTGAAAATAAATTTGGCTACGCAAAAAGGCTGCAGAACGACCCTCTACCTTTGCATCATCAATCAGAAAGGAATTGTCTAGCAAACGAGAGCAGAACAAAATTTACTTGAGTTATGCCGAGTGCAGCAGACAATGCCAGAATGGAAGTATGGGTGAGTGGTTGAAACCGGCACACTGCTAACGTGTTGATCCAATAGGATCCGGAGGTTCGAATCATCGTGCAAACGAGAGCCATTCAAGCTTGCTTGAAAATGGCCGAATGCAGCCGATGATATGCAATCCTTCTACTTCCGCTTTTTGATGGAGCTTAGGCAGACTTGGTGTATGCGCAGGACTGAAAATCCTGAGAATGTGGTTCGAATCCACAAGGCTCCACTTTTATTGGGGTGTTCTCCAGCGGCAACGAGAGCTGACTGTAAATCAGCCGTCATTCGACTTCACAGGTTCGAGTCCTGTCACCCCAACAACTATATGGAGTAGGTAGCTCAGTTGGTAGAGTGCTGGTTTGTGGATCCAGTGGTCACGGGTTCGATACCCGTCTTACTCCCTTTTCGCTTCAATAGCTCAGTTGGTAGAGCAGCTCACTTGTAATGAGCAGGTCATAGGTTCGAACCCTACTTGAAGCTAAACATCACTGGGTATAGCAGTGGTAGCTAGTGAGTTTCATAAGCTCAAGGTCGGTGGTTCGAATCCACCTTCCGTAACTCAATTCGTGAGGGTGCCCAAGTGGTTTAAGGGGCTGGTCTGCAAAACCAGTATTCATCGGTTCGAATCCGATCCTTCACTCTAAAAAGAAGTGTTCAACCTGGAAATATTCATTCCAAAGTCGAAGACTTTTTATTGTTATCCGCATTTGATCAGAAGATTCAACTTTTCTTTTACTTTAGCCAACACATCCTTCAGTTCATCCAACTGATTTCCTTCCTGGCATTGCTGAATCATGGCTACGGCTTTTTCCATCAGTTCGTAATCTTCCGTCGTCAATGGAGATTCTGAGATTGAATATTCTGGATCCTCGTAGCGGT
>JAYRGX010000043.1:0-16560 GCA_041907545.1 Bacteroides sp. | reverse complement strand
ATTGTTTTTTTTGCAATAAAGTACAATGGAAGCTATTTCTTCTTTACTCATCATAATATTTTTAGTTTTGAGCAAAGATATGATGACTAAAGTTATGCTAAAAGATGCAGTTCACCGGAGGCTTACGTTTATTAGGATTGCTAACGTCATTAATTCTATGCTATACATGTATGATACGACGTTTCTTTAGTATAGAAACTCTTGTCTTCCTAATCCTTTTTGGATTTTCATTAGGTAACATTGCATACACATGGGGAGCTATGATGATTTTTACAACCGTACGATATTTCCAAGAACAACACGAAGATAATTTATTTAATGTTGAGACTGATGAATGCTGATTTAACCTTTGCTATCTGCATGTATAATGCAGAACAGTACATAGATGAGACACTACAAAGTGTTATAAATCAAACGATGCAGGATTTTCATCTGCTATTAGTAGATGATTGTAGTACCGACTGTACAGTGGAGAAAGTAAAGCATTTTTTTTCTCAATATCCAAGACAATATGAACTTCATCTTTTTAAAGAGAATCAAGGCATTGCTTACGCACGTAACTTTGCGCTAAATACATCTACTACCAAATACTTTATATTTATAGATTCAGATGATATAGCATATCCTGATTTATTGAAAAAAGAATATACTTTAATCACATCCGACCAAGAACTAATGGCAGTCAGTTCTTGGTTGGAATACATTGACAATAAAGGAAATAAAATAAATGGAGGGCTATTTATTGGAGCTACAGATAAGGAAATATTCCGCCAAAAAGCAATAAAAGGGAAACGGATTTTTCTTCCTATTCAGACAATGTTCGAACGAGAATGTGCCATATGCGTAGGTGGATTTAACTGTGAAGGATTTCCGGAAGGGAAGCCCCGATATAGAGATTTCTGTGAAGATCTCGATTTATGGACACGAATGAGTGACTTATATGCGGAAGGGAAAGCCATAATCACCATTCCGGAAGTACTTTATAAATATCGGAAAGCCAATGGATTATCATCAAATCATTTTACAATGATCATCAAGATGCAATATATAAAATTCAATGTACGTCGTAGGAGAAATGGAGAAAAAGACGTTTCATTTGTAGAATATTACAATGGATTGTCGAATGATGAATTATCAAAACTAAAACGTGATGCCACAGCTGCAGACACATTACGTAACGGTGTATTTTACCTCAAAGAGCATAAACTATTAAAAGCGTTCATTTTAATATCAAAATCTATTTGGTATAGGCCATCGTACATTATGAATAAATTGAAAAGCAACTTAAAATTAATAAGAAAATAGCTATGGATAACACACATTCATTGCCTCCTGTTGTATCTAAGGTTTTTGAATTTCTCAATGCCAAACATTATCCATACGCGGTATTGAGAAATTATGAGGGATTACCATATACGAACAAAAGCCGAGATATTGATATACTGGTAAGCAAGAACGATTACTCAATGATACGAACTGACTTTACTGAATGTATAATCCAAGAAGGATATTTGATTGTTACGTATTTTGAGAGTGAACGATTAAGAACATTTATTTGCAGTAGAATTGAGAATGAAAATATCGAATTAATTCAATTTGATTTTTTCGTTCATACTTCTGCTTATGGTCACATTATTCTTGCATGTGATGATATGTTAGCTTCACGAATATGCACAGATGGAATATATCACGTCAGTAAAGAATATGAGTTCCTGGATAAATACCTATATTTAAAATATATTGATGCGGAATACCCGTCTAAGTATGCAAACCTAAAAGGACAGATGAGTTCATCTATCCAATTGAAAGAAATTTTGAACCGCTTATTTGGAATACAATCACTTGAAGTATTAGAAAAAATATCTTCCAAAGAATTTCGGAAAAGAAATAAGATGTTTGGACACGAAAAAATAAATAATGTTTTATTATTTTGCAAATATTACCTTCAAAACAAATTCTATTATAAAGGCTATAGCATCGGTTTCACCGGGCCTGATGGATCTGGCAAAACGACAATTATCAACATGTTATGCAAGGTCTATTCCTCTATATACTCCAACATTGCTCAGTATCATTTTCGCCCTATGCTGTTTGGAAATCTTAGTGAAGTTGCATATTCGGCAAGACTAAAGAAAACAGTCGATCGCGAGTATGATAAACCTCATAGAGGAGGAAAAGTAGGTTATTTAAATTCTTTTTTTCGTTTAGTTTATTATTCTGCCGATTATCTTTTAGGGTATTTTAAAAAGGTACGACCAGCCTTAGCAAGGCGAGAAATCGTACTTTTTGACCGTTATTATACAGATATTATTTGCGACAGCCGTCGTAGTCGTATCTATTTAAATACCAAATTCCTGTACTGGTTCGGACGATTGTTTATTCCATCATTGGATTATAACATATTACTAACAGCAGATACTAAAACCATTCTTAGTAGGAAGCAAGAATTGGATGAAAAAGGAATTGAGACAATCAATAAAAAGATAGATTATCTAAAAGACAAAAAAGGGTATTATAAGGTAATGAACGATTCTACGCCGCAAGCTGCAGTAGCTGAAATACTCCGTATCGTATTCGAAGAACAACATCGGAAAAATGTAAAAAGATTGAAATGAAAGGACAATTGCAAGAACGTTCATTTTGGATTGATGCAGTAAAGGCTATCTGCATGATAAGTGTATATCTGCTACACAGCGAAGCCTATTATGATACTGGAGGTACTTCATTTGGCTACCTGCTAATACCATTTTATGTCAATGCTTTCTTCTTTGTAAGCGGTTATTTGTTTTTCAAAAAACATATCGCAGAAGGTCAATATACATATATTAACAAATGGGGAGGGGCAAAAAAGGACCTCATTAATTTATTCTATCGCTTATTAGTCCCAACAATTCTTTTTTCATCCTTAATATACTTGCCGAAGGTGCTTTTTCATAGTGCAGAAGTCAGTATAGGACGCTATTTCTATGATGTATTCGGAGGTATCAGTTATTGGTTTACATCCGCTTTGGTAGTAGCACAAATTATTTTAATATTATTGATACTATTCAGATTCAAGAAGATTTGGATGTACGTATTATCCACTTTCTTATTATTTGGACTTGGTATTTATTTGAACTTGAACAGAAGTACAAACGATGCAACAGCTTTTTTCCCTTGGTTCTATAAAACAGGATTAGTATATACTTTTATTATGACCTTAGGAGGCATATACTATTTATACGAAAAGAAGATAGAAACTATTTTAAAGTACGGATGGTTAGTGATCTTCTTCATTTATGCAGCAATTATCATTTCAACATGGAATACTCATTCAATAAGATCTATCGGATTAGGAGGAATATGCAATCTTGCCGGATTTATCGCAATGATTTGCAGTACATTATTTCTTATCCGGTTAACAAAAAGGATGAAACATGTTCATTGGATAGAATTTATTGGTAAGAATTCAATACTATTTTATTTCTTTTCCGGAGTAATGCCTGCAGCATGTGGCACACTAATGAATCATGTAAGCGTTCAGAAAAATTACATGCTTACCATTGTTGTATGCATTTTATCATTAACGATAAGTTATTTCATAGCAATGATAATAGAAAGGTACTTACCATTCCTGACAGATTTGAGAAAACTTAAACACAATGAACAAACTTAAAATCTTCGTTTCCGCCTATGCTTGTGAGCCGAATCTGGGCAGTGAGATCGGTGTGGGTTGGCATTGGGTACTGGAAATGTCGAAATACTTTGAGCTATGGGTATTGACTCGCGAAAGCAACCGGCACTCCATAGAACCGTGGATTGCAGTGCATCCTGAGCATGCAGGCATTCATTTCCTTTATTTTGATCTGCCCAAATGGGCGCGGTTTTGGAAGAAAGGTTTGAGAGGCGTTCGCCTTTATTACAATATATGGCAATATGAAACAAACGGCACGATTCGCAAGACAATGCAAGAGAACAACATACGAATATTCCATCATCTGACGTACGGAAATGCCATGTGGCCAGTATGCAGATATGGTAGGAAGCAATGCTTTATCTGGGGACCAGTAAGTGCGGGAGTGATGATCCCAAAAGATTTCACTAAGCATTATAATCTATCCGCAAGGATCAAGGAAAGTATTCAAAGAGCACTTGCAAAAACGATATATTACAATACGTCTTTTATACATAGATGCAAGGATGCGTCTTTAATTCTATGCAAAACAGACAAGACGATTGAGTCTATTAGGGATAAATACAGGTATAAATGCGTGCAATTTACGGATGTAGCAGTTGGAGATATTTCAATACCCATTTCACCTGACACAAATCAATCTGAAAACATGCTTTACCTTGCTGCAGGTACCTTAGTTGGGTGGAGAAACTTCGATGTATTAATTTTTGCATTTAGCAAAGCATTCAAACAAAATAATAGACTGAGATTGAAAATTATTGGAGACGGCCCTGAGTACAAACGTCTTTCAAGATTAGTTCATTCAGAAAAACTCGATAAAGCTGTAGTATTTGCTGGAAGAGTATCAATGAATGACTACTATCTTGCAATGGGTAAAGCAGATGTCATTATAAATCCATGCTTCAGAGAAGGTGCAGTAACAGTATCTTTTGATTCGATGTCTTTATCTAAACCACTGATATGTTTCGATACAGGGGGATATACTCATTATTTTAACGATAGCTACAGCAGAATTATAAAAGAGGTCAATTCACGTTCGGAAGCGATAAATAAGTTATCAGATGAAATATTGTTTATGGCTGATAAACAGAAGTGTTCTATCATGGGCAAATTGTCTCACGAAGCAAGTAAAAAATATACCTGGGAGCAAAAAGGGATTCTTATTAATGAATTAATAACAACAACTTTTTCAAAATACATAGCAAAGAATCACTAATTATACCATAGTATTTATTATAGTCTTACTGATCTTTCGTATGAAAAAGCTTTTTAAAAATAGTGATTTGAACGAACTTAATATTGATAATATACTATTGAATAGCTCATTAACTGATATTTGCAAGATAGAGCCATATAGTAATACTTACGTCTATTTTAAAAATACAGTTAACCAACAATGGATACTTCCTATTGACAACCTTAGAGCATCTCTTGCTTTATTCATGCCCAATAGCAGAAAAGGATTTATCGTAAAGATAATCTTGCCTTACCTACTAAAAAATAAGCGATTTAGAAAAATTACAGGTTTGAAACTAACAAATTTAAAACTAAATGATAAATTTCATGAGTTATGTAACTCATTATTCCACAATAAAAAGATTGATTATTCGTTTTATTTAGGTTCACCTGGAAAAAATCAGAAAACCACAATTCAATTAAGCGAAGGGAAGCGTTTGCTTGGGTATTGCAAAATAAAGGACAAAACTTACATATATGAACTTTTCATAAAAGAAAAAGAGATTCTTCAATATTTAAGAAACAAACAGATTACATCGATACCCAAATGTCTGTTTTGTGGAAGATTTGATCAGCAATATGTATTTATCATGTCAACGGAACGGACTTTATCATCGAACTTTAAGCAACATAATGATTTAGCGTGGGAATTCGTAAATGAGCTTTATGAGAAAACTAAAAAACAAGTTGCATTCACAAACTCTCCTTATTACAAAACCCTGAAAAATTTAATTACCGTAATACAAACAATAGATATTAAAGAACGAGCATTTATATCGGATGAAGTCAATAATGTTTTAAAACGATACAATCAGTCCATGTTTGAATGCTCAATGTATCATGGCGATTTTACCCCATGGAATTCGTTTATGCACAATAATCATTTGTTCGTTTTTGACTTTGAGTATGCACAATATGATTATCCACCTTATTTGGATTATTTTCATTATATAACACAATCTGCCCTTAACAATCATAGAGAAGTAGAATGGATAGTAAATTTTTATAAAGAAAAAGTTATTCCTTTATTTAAATATACAAAGCTAAATCCCTCAAATTTATACAGGATGTACTTGCTTGATATTATTTATCAGTATATTCAAAATGACATCATTGACGGAAAACTAAATCCAAGTCTGAAAGATAAAATCAGTACTTGGGTAAAAATAATGAAGCAAATCAACTAAAATGGTATTGAGAAAAATTATATCTAAATTGGGTGGAAGTAGCGTTCCATTAAGCAATGAGATTCCAACAGGATATCTTTTATCCTTTTGTTTTGAAAAAGCAATAGACCTGTTTTGGGGAATGTGCAAACTCAAACAGTTTAGAAAAGTATATATAAAGCATAGCGTAAAATTAAAATGCAAACATAAAATTGCATTTGGAAAGAATCTTAGAATAGACAGGTATGCTTATATTGACGCATTATCTACAAATGGTATTAGTATTGGTGACAATGTATCCATTGGCATGCATACGGTTGTGGTTTGCACAGGCACATTATTTGGTCCATTAGGAAAAGGATTAATAATTGGAAACAACGTTGGTCTTGGCTCTCACGGGATATGGGGTTGCGCTGGAGGTGTAGAGATTGGGAATGATACCATAATGGGTAATTATGTGACTGTACACTCAGAGAATCATAATTTTGACAAGTTAAACATCCCTATACGTGATCAAGGGGTATGTCACAAAGGGATCAAGATTGGCAAAGGATGCTGGATTGGTGCTAAAAGTACGATTCTTGATGGGGCTGTTATTGGAGATGGAGTAGTTGTAGCTGCTGGTTCAGTAGTCAGGGGAATTATACCATCCAATTGTGTCATAGGTGGTGTACCGGCTAAAATAATAAAACATAGATGCTAATAAAATGGGAAAAACGAAGATTCTGAATTGTGCATATTCATTCATGGATAATTATGCTCAACATGCAGGTTTGTCAATTCTGTCACTGTTTGACAACAATAAAGAGGCTGATGAAATAAATATTTACGTATTGGATAATCATATCGGTGAAGATAATATAAAAAGGTTGAAGGAAATTGCCGAACAATATGGGCGTAAAATCATTTTCATAGATTTAGACAAGATTTCATCCAAAATGAATGTAAACACAAACTTTTGCAGAAGTACTTACGGAAAATTATTTTTGGGACAATTGCAAGAAGTCGATTTAATGCTGTCATTTGATTGTGATACGATAGTGTCTGGCTTACTATTAGAATTACTAAACTTTGACATGGCAGATACATTGGTGGCCGGCGTGCAAGACACTGTGAATCCTTATTTTGTACATCGTATAGGATTGTCAGACAGAGACAGGTATATTAACTGTGGAGGAGTAATTTTATTAAATTTAAAGTTATGGAGAGAATTGCACATTGAGGATAAATGCATTGACTATGTTACTTCTTTTGATGGAAATCCACCATTTGTTGACCAAGGTACAATTAACCATATATGCAAAGGCAAGAAAAAAATTCTTCCTCCTGAATATAATCTAATTAATCCAATGTTTATGTTTCCAGTTGAAAGAATAAAGCGCTTATTCAAAATGAGAACGTATTATTCTCAATCTGAAATAGAACAGGCAAAAAAGTATCCTAAAGTAATTCATTTCACAGGCGAATTGTATAACCGTCCATGGTACTCAAACTGTGATCATCCAATGAAACAAGTGTATTTGGATTATCTTGCCATATCTCCATGGAAAGATTACAAACTTATTTATAAACAAATGTCTAAGAACTGTAGAATTCAGAAATGGATTTATGATAAGTGTCCTTTTTTTGTGTATGAGTTGATGGTGAGATTTATTAATATAAGACATAAATTACAAAAAAGGATAATGTAATAATTAGCACAATGAAGAGGTGTGAAAGAATAAAATGGGTTGACCTGATGAGGGGAATAGTATTTCCTTATTTCCTTGGTCGCCATGGGGTTGTGTCAACTTATACACTTCAACAAAATTCAGAGATTCTACTGAGTTCAATATATTTCTTTACATGACTTTATTCGTGTTTGTCGTAGATTATGTGGCAGAATTGAATGTAACAAAACATCGGCACTAAATTGTTTCTTATCTGAATGACTGTTTAAAAATAGTATTTAGTTCAAGTTTGCTTGTTCAATGAAACATATCACTTGTTTTCATCTCTTCAATGACTACAGCGGTAGCCCCAAAGTACTGAAAATGGTACTGAAAGGATTGCTTGACAAGGGATACCGCATTGATTTGGTTTCATCTGTTGGCGGTATATTGGACGAGTTGCAACATTCCAACTTAAGAAAGTATTCCTATCGTTATTGCTTCTCGCAAAGCCCTATCATTACTATGCTTCGCTATACGGGCATACAACTGTATACCTTCTTTTTATCCTTTCGTTATCTGTTCAATAAAGATGCGATATTTTATATCAATACTCTGTTGCCTATAGGGCCTGCCCTTGCCGGAAGGTTGACGGGGAAAAAAGTAGTGTACCATTATCATGAGGACGCAAATACAAAAGGGATGTTTTATCGACTGTTGGCGTGGGCTATGCAGAAAACAGCGAATAATATTATTTGTGTCTCGGCATATCAGGCGTCTTTCCTGAACCGGAAGAAAGGGATTACGATTATTCCCAACGCACTTCCAGATGAATTTGTCAACCAGCTACAGCCAAACATCCATGAGGCATTTAAACAGAAAACGGTTTTAATGCTCTCTTCTCTGAAAAAATACAAGGGGACGTATGAGTTTATAAAATTGGCAATAAACTTGCCGGAACTAAACTTTGTCCTGGTAATCAATGACACACAGGATAACATAGACAAGCACTTGAAATCGACGGGGGTTATGAATTTGACCATTTATCCGCGACAAGAAAATGTAGCTCCTTTTTACAACAATGCATCACTTGTGTTGAATCTTTCAGATAAAGAACAGTTTGTGGAAACATTCGGCCTGACGGCTTTGGAAGCGATGAGCTGCGGCCTCCCGGTAATTGTTCCTACTGTAGGAGGCATTGCGGAGATGGTAGAGGACGGAATAAACGGTTATAGGATGGATGTGCAGGAGTTGGATGAGATTAAGAATAAAATAGTTCTGATACTTTCTGACGAACCGTTGTACCTTAGGCTGTCAAAAAATGCTTTAGTCTTTTCAAGAAAATATAGAGAGGAAAGAATGATTGACGCTTTCGCGTCAATAGTATAACAACCAACACACATAATGAAAAAAGTGGCAATTGTAGGCACAGTCGGTGTGCCCGCCAATTACGGGGGCTTTGAGTCGCTCGTGGAAAACATCATTGGGGAAAACTGTTCTCCAGAAATAAAATACACTATTTTTTGTAGTAGCAGGGATATGCCGGACAAGAGAAAAATGCACAAAGGGTGCCGGCTGAAATATATTCCGCTTCACGCCAACGGTATACAGAGTATCCCGTATGATATCTTTTCGATGCTGCAAGTGGTAAGGGGATATGATACCATTCTTGTTTTGGGGACTTCGGGTTGCATCTTCCTGCCTGTGCTGAAAAGACTAAGCGGGGGAAGGATTATTGTGAACATTGACGGAATAGAACATAGAAGAGAAAAATGGGGAAAATGGGCAAGACGTTTTTT
The DNA here is from genome assembly GCA_041907545.1 of Bacteroides sp. Classification (GTDB taxonomy): domain Bacteria; phylum Bacteroidota; class Bacteroidia; order Bacteroidales; family Bacteroidaceae; genus Bacteroides. Next base: position 7,037 of record JAYRGX010000043.1, on the reverse strand, counting down.
AAGATGGTCTGAAGCAATGGCGGTGCGCCATGCGGATGTAATCATTGCGGACAATAAAGGGATTAAAGATTATGTGGCTGACACTTATCACAGGCGGGCGGTAGTGATAGCGTACGGCGGTGATCATGCCGTGAGAGATGTTCCGACAGACAAACAACGGGAGATTTTGGATAGGTATGGATTGGAAAAAGGGAGGTATGCCGTCTCCGTATGCCGGATTGAGCCGGAGAATAATTGCCACATCTCGTTGGAAGCGTTTTCGGAGTGTGATGTAAAGTTCGTTTTTGTAGGAAACTGGCAGCACAGCGAGTATGCCCGTAACTTGAAATCAACCTACGAAGCAAAGAAAAACATCATTTTACTGGACAGTATCTATGATCTGGACGTGCTGTATACGCTGCGTTCCAATGCAGGATGGTACATACATGGACACAGCGCGGGAGGAACCAATCCGTCGTTGGTGGAGGCGATGTTCTTAGGATGTCCGATACTGGCTTACAGCGTGGTATACAACTGGGAAACTACGGCTTACGGCGCTTGTTTCTTCAGGAGTAGCAAAGAACTGCGCGATCTGCTGCTGCGCACGGATTTGTGTGGCGAGAAGATGGTGCGGATAGCTAAGGAGCGCTATACCTGGAAGCGGATAGCAAGGCAGTATGAAGAGTTGTATTAGAAGATTGTAAAATCAGGATGCTTCAACTTTATGACTACCAGCAGGATATGCTGGAGCGGATTAAGGCGGCTTTCTGTTCGCATCAGTCCGTCATGGTGCAGATGCCGACAGGTACGGGCAAAACACATGTGCTGGCTGCGGTGGTGGAGGCATTCGTCGGGGTGCAGCAAAAAAAAGTCTGGATTGTGGCCCACCGTCATGAACTGATAGAGCAGATAGAAGCGATTCTGGAAAAATACGACATCGGGGAAAAGACTGCTCTTGTTGAAGTGATGTCTATCCAATGGTTGTCACGACATTACAGAGAGATGGAGGATGAGCCGGGGTTGATTGTCATTGACGAAGCTCATCATGCACCTGCCGGGAGTTATGCTGAAATAATGAGGGCTTTCCCGAAAACTAAAAAATTGGGAGTGACTGCTACTCCGTGCCGGTTGAACGGCAGGGGATTCACAGACTTGTTTGAATTGATGCTGGAGTCGTGGAGTGTGAATCGCTTTATTGCTGAAGAACGGCTTTGCGATGCAGTGCTACAACATGCGTCAGGAAAAAAGGGGATTGTTTATGCCATTGATATTCAACATGCCGACCACATTACGGAATATTACCGGGCGCAGGGGATAAAAGCGACAAGCATTAGCTGCACGACGGCACCCGACGAACGGGCAAAGTTGCTGACCGACTTTAAGGAGGGGCGGATTGAGGTGCTGGTAAATGTGGATTTGTTTGGTGAAGAGTTTGACTGCCCCGTGGAAGCTAAGCAGTATAAAAATGGACAATGGGTGACCGTGGAGAGCCGGGTGGAAAATGGTAAGGTGATCATTGAAGCACCGGACTTTACATCATACGGCTTGTTCCTCGGCGTTTCGTTCTCGACAAAAAGCGGGTCGGAGGCCATCAGCTTTACCCAAAACAAATGGGACAATCTGTACGGCTCGGGAGACATGAAAGTGGGAAGCGCCACTTTTACCTATAAGGTGGGAACGGAAATTACAACCAAGGGAACAACCGTGTTGACTGCGCTGCTGGTGGAAAAACTGGCACAAAAGTATGGAGCAAAGGTTGCATCGGCAACCGGTACTTATCCGATTAATGTGACTCTTCCCATAGGCACCATGCTTTCATTGAGCGGCATACAGGAAAAGATAACTATCAGTGCAAGTGCAAATGGAAAATCGGTAAGCGGTACGCAATATGGTACGGTTACCGTAGTTGCTGCAACTGCAAACCGGCAGCATACGGGTGGAAGCAATTAAGAAAATTCTTCAATTCTGATTAATCTTAATGCTGGAGGTCGTCGCCTCTCTTCAATTTATAAAGTGAGTACGGCGGCCTTTTTTATATTGGCTGCATAAAAAATGAAGAATTATATGTATGTTTGCAAAACGATAGTAAAGTAGATCGGAAAAATAGTATAACTTTACATCCATAAATAACAGCGCTGCATGATTTTCAAAGATATTGAAATAGACAATTTTAGAGGCATAAAGCATCTTTCATTGGCTGGTTTGAAGCAAATCAATTTATTTGTTGGTAAGAACAACTGCGGGAAATCGTCTGTACTTGATGCCATATTTTTATTGTCGGGATTCTCCAATCCACTATTAAACATGAGAATCAATCAATTCAGAGACTATAACCGCTTTACCGAGGAAGATCTGGCTTTAAACTTTTACAATATGATCACCGGTAATCATATTCGGATAAGTGGCTGTATGAATAATGGGGATACAAGGGAATTAAGAATAACTCCTTTAGCATCAGAATCGCAAATTATAATATCTAAAGAGGCCGTTTCCAGTCAGGCTCTTTCTAATAAGGAAGCTAATATGAGTACAGGTCTGACTATGAATTTTAGTTATATCAAGTCGAGTGGGGAAAGAAAGAATGATAGTGCTGCCATTATAATAACCAACAAAGAAAATGATGACAATTTAAAGATCAGACCTTCTAAGGAATATAAGGAAACGTTGTCCGGGGTATATATTAATTCTAAGTTTGCATTTAATGTTGCTGTTGAAAATCTGACACGTATCATTAAAGAAAAGCAGGAAGGAGTTATAGTTGAAGTTCTTCAACATGTAGAGCCTAAAATAAAATCTATAGCTGTTTTGAATTCGGGTATTAGTGTTGATATTGGGTTAAACAGACTGGTCCCCATCAATATGTTAGGTGATGGAATACGAAAATTGTTGGCAATAGTTACTTCCCTTTATGAGTGCAAGAATGGTCTTATTCTTATTGATGAAATAGATAATGGAATGCATTTTTCTTCTTTGTCTTCTTTATGGAAAGCTATTATTAAAACTGCCGGGATATTGAATGTTCAGGTTTTTGCAACAACACACAACATCGAATCGCTGCAATCATTAAATAAAGTTTTATGTGATAGTGAATGTTCTGATTCGCAAGATAATATTATGTGCTATTCTCTAAGACACTTACCGACTGACGAACTAAAGGCGTATGAATATCCGTTTGAAAAATTCCAATATGTCATTAATCAAGAAATTGAGATACGATGAATAGATTTTTTGTAGAAGGTAGAGATGAACAGTTTTTAAAAGCGTATCTTCTTTTTCTGGCAGGTGAGGACAAGAAAGATATGTGGGAAATAATTCAGGCAGGAGGGTATTCTAAACTTAATTTTCTTGATCAGCAATTTAAAGAAAATACAGAAACAGGGGGACGGAACATAATGATCTTCGATGCTGATAGCACTGATAATGGAGGTGGATTCGACGTAAGAAAAAAATATTTGCAGGACAAACTACAAGAATTATCCATCTCTGCTGATATTTTTTTGTTTCCCAATAATAATGACGACGGAGATTTTGAATTGCTCTTGGAACATATTGTTAATGAGGAGCATGCCTGTCTGCTTAGGTGCTTTGAAGGTTATGAAAGATGCATATCGGGATATATGGATGAAGACGCTATTCCTAAATACAGAACACCTAACAGGAAATCTAAAATATACGCTTATTTAGAGTCTATCAAAAAGTCTAGAAAAGAAGAGGAAAGTTTTAAGAATAAGAAGAATTTCTTTTTTGACAATCCTAAATACTGGAATTTAAATGCAAATTACTTACAACCTTTAAAAAACTTTCTGATGCAAAGATTGGAAATAATGGAATGATTAAACCATTATTGCATCTGTTATAATCTTCTCAATAGCATATAGAGCTTTTTTATAAGAACTTTACGCATGGGCACGTTCGGTGTACATGCGGGATGCTCTGTACCTTACTATGAAAAATATTCAACTTTATGACTACCAGCAGGATATGCTGGAGCGGATTAAGGCGGCTTTCTGTTCGCATCGGTCCGTCATGGTGCAGATGCCGACAGGTACGGGCAAAACACATGTGTTGGCTGCGGTGGTGGAGACGTTCGTCGTGGGGCTGCAAAAAAAAGTCTGGATTGTGGCCCACCGTCATGAACTGATAGAGCAGATAGAAGCAATTCTGGAAAAATACGACATCGGTGAAAAGACTGCTCTTGTTGAAGTGATGTCTATCCAATGGTTGTCACGACATTACAGAGAGATGGAGGATGAGCCGGGGTTGATTGTCATTGACGAAGCTCATCATGCACCTGCCGGGAGTTATGCTGAAATAATGAGGGCTTTCCCGAAAACTAAAAAACTGGGAGTGACTGCTACTCCGTGCCGGTTGAACGGCAGGGGATTCACAGACTTGTTTGAATTGATGCTGGAGTCGTGGAGTGTGAATCGCTTTATTGCTGAAGAACGGCTTTGCGATGCAGTGCTACAACATGCGTCAGGAAAAAAGGGGATTGTTTATGCCATTGATATTCAACATGCCGACCACATTACGGAATATTACCGGGGGATGGCAGGTACTGTAATAAACAGTATCATTGTGAGTTCAGGAGTTGATGTACATATGAAACATCATGGTCCACACTCATTGAGGCACTCTTTGGCCAGTGCATTACTGAAGGAAGACTCATCTCTTCCAGTCATCTCTGAAGTGCTAGGTCACAAGCGCACAGATACGACAATGGTATATCTGAGGATCGATATTCAATCATTGTTGAAATGCGCAAATCCGGTTCCTGTTGTTGCAGACGGCTTTTATACACAGAGAGGAGGTGCTTTTTATGAGTGAACAGTTCAACTATAAAAGCGTTCTTGCTCCATACATGAAGCATCTGCTTGAGATAAAGGCTTCAGCCGGAATCAGTGGTCACCGTATGAAATGGATATTGAAAGAGTTTGATGATTTTGCGATCAAATCAAATCTTACAGCCCTCCACATTACGAGTGACTTTATAACAACTTGGCGTAAAACCCGTCTTGATGATTGTGAACGCACGATATATGCAAAATACTCGGTATGGTCCCAATTGACTACATTAATGTGCCGGACAGGCTGTCCATGCTTTATACCGAAGTTGCCAAAACAACTGCATCCAGACTTTACTCCGTACATCTTTACTCATGAGCAGATAGTTTCAATCTTTAAAGCTTGTGATGAATATCGTCTATATGATGTAAGAATGGGGACTTCACTTATTGCAATGCCAACTTTGTTACGTCTTCTGTACAGCACCGGTATCAGAATCTCAGAAGCTCTTTCCATCAAGAATGAAGATGCCCATCTTGATGAGAGATATATAATGCTTAGAAAAACCAAGAACGGTACAGAAAGGATAGTGCCAGTCTGCGAGTCTTTGTATGAGGTTCTTGTTGAATATATATCATATCGCAACAAGGTGCCAGTTGCAAATATCACAGCCCCCAAGAGACAGCTCTTTGTCAAAGCAGATGGAACCAACTTCCAATCTGGTACTGTGTATCAACACTTCAGAAAGTTGCTTAAACAGATTGGTGTACCCCATATTGGCAATCATCATGGTCCAAGAGTTCACGACTTGCGTCACACCTATGCAGTACATGCCCTGATACAAATGGGAAGCAACGGAATGGATCTGTATACAGGTCTTCCTATCTTATCCACTTGTCTTGGACATCACTCGCTATCAGCCACGGAACAATATGTGCGTCTGACTTTTGCGATGTATCCTGAACTTGAACAGCAGTGTTCTCCAGTAAACGCCTTTGTTTATCCTAAAATGTGCAAGGCTTATGACGACAACGACCGACTTTGCTAAGTATCTTAGCCGTTTCTTGTCAGAATACCTTCCATACGAAAGAAATGTAAGCAAAAACACAACGTCATCATATAGAGACGCATTTGTTCAATTCATTGACTACATGAAATCAGAACGCAATGTTCCGGTTGAAAGGTTATATCTCAAACACCTTAACCGGGATAATGTGGTCGGATATCTAAAATGGATTATGGAGGAACGGCATTGTTCTCCTGCAACAAGAAACTATAGGCTTGCTGCAATGCACTCGTTTGTATCATACTTACAATATATTATTGTTGAACAATCGGAGGAATGGCAAAAGGTTCTTTCCATCAAGGCTATGAGAACAGAGGTAAAGGCTTTAAACTATCTTTCCACAGAGGGGATAAGGTTATTGTTGGCGCAACCGGACACAACCACATGGCAAGGTAGACGTCATCTTGCAATACTATCCCTTATGTATGATACTGGTGCCAGGGTTCAAGAAATAGTTGACTTGACTGTTGAAGCAGTCAGAATAGACCAAGAACCTTACTCGATCCGTATCAAAGGTAAGGGTAATAAGGCTCGCATTGTGCCGATGGCTAAGGAGCAAGTCGTCATCTTACGTCGATATATGGAAGAAAACCACTTGAATGACAGTAATAAGTATGGTAATCCATTATTCTTCAATAATCGACATGAAAAGATGACAAGAGAAGGTATAGCTTATATCTTAAAAACGCATACAAATATGGCAAGAAAAATCTCGCCAGAACTCATTTCAAAACCTATCAGTTGCCACTCTATCAGACACAGCAAGGCAATGCATCTTCTTGAATTAGGTGTTAACATTGTATATATCAGAGATATTCTTGGTCATGTATCAATCCAGACTACAGATATTTATGCAAGGGCAGACTCAAAAGCTAAAAGAGAGGCATTGGAACGTGCTTATGTTGATCTCAATCCTACTTCAACATGTGAGTGGGAACGCAACAAAGACCTCAGAGAATGGTTGAAATCCTATAATCGTTAATATTATTATGCAAAGTTGAACTGAGAAGTAATACTTGCAACCCCCTGATTATCAAAATGCTCTTCAGGCAACTTTGCATAAAGATATACTTATCATAAAAGAACAACTCTACTTGCCAGCGGTTCTTGTAAAGTTCAGCCACCTGAAGAGCGGAAATGTGCATCGCATTGGTTAGAAATACAAACTCTCGTTTTTGTTCTTCATCCCAGTATCTCACAAGCCGGA
>JAYRGX010000042.1:0-16947 GCA_041907545.1 Bacteroides sp. | reverse complement strand
AGAACAAACTTGGAAGAAATAGTACCAATTTGAATCAACTCGTTAAGAGTTGGGCAAACTTGATACAAGTTGGCACTAATTCATTTTTTAATGTACTTTACGGGAGGCTTACCCTGGATAAGATGAGGGAACAATTGAACCGACGAATGGAATTGGATGATGAGAAATGAATTAATTGTAATGTGTGTCAATTATATCGATAGATCAGTGTGGAATCTTGAAGTTGAAAATAATACAATCTTGCATTATTATATTAATGTGATTCCGATATTGTCTCAGAATAACCGAATTTGGTTATTGGGTTGAATTTCAATTGTTTTGAGTTTGTTATTTGCGAATTCGGCAAAAGATCTCTGTTTTCAAACGAAGATAAGATGAGAATATTTTTTTAGTCTTCCCAAAAAAGACTTAAGGCCGAATTTTTATATGTAATGCAATGTTCTTTGAATTGCCTTCGTATATCTCTATCCTTCACAAATTGAAAGCAATCCATCGCCCATACCTGTTCTGTTTTAAAAACATCAGCTTGATTGTTGTGAAAATAATCACCCATCACCGTATTCTTCGGAACAATATTATCATTAATCAAATATTTAAATGGAAAATCCTCACTTGGATGTTTCCACTTAATTATGTTATTTTCCGCATACACAACCATAATCGGATGGTTTCCAATGTCGGCAAATCGTAAAGCACAAGCTGTTCTACTTACCCTGTATTCTGTTCTTAAGAAATCAATTACATCAATACCGAATTTTCTATTTCCTATATCTTTTCGAAAACGTTCTTCGGGCATTAATAAACAAGATGCAAAATAGTCTGCTTCACGCTCAATGGCTGTAAATTGAGCTTTATTGGTAAAAGATGGATGTGGCTCCAATAAGCCATTTTTTAGACCTGTTCTGTGAGTATCAATAAAATAATGACCAAGTTCATGAGCTAAAGTAAACCGTCCTCGTTCTGTGTTGATTTGATTGCCTTTGTCAATATTAAGATGAATATAGAATTTCCCATTGTCAAAAATTGTCATTCCGTCAAAAGTATTACTCTCGTAATTGTCGTAAAATACTTCTAATTTTTCGTCTGAAACAATTTCCTCAAGCGGAGTGATTTTCTGATTAAATTGCAAGGCAATAAACTCCGCCAGTCTTTTTATTCTTGGATTATTCTTCTTTGTCATCGTTGTTTTTGCGATGCTTTTTGGTCATTTTATCAAGGATATGTTTAGGAACACCCTGTCCTTTTCGTGCAACCATTTTCAATTCTTCAATTTCATTCTTCACTTCATCAACTTTACCAATGCTAAACACTTTTGTTTCGCAAGAACAAATATTTCCTTCAATTATAGACTTTGCATCAATCGAAGCGTCTTTCAATTTAAAGTCATAATCAGCATACAATTTATTAAATCTTGCAAGTTCCAATTCATTTGTTGGAAATAAGAATCCCGCAGAGCGAAACCACTCTTCCAAATTCTGATTATTGATTTTATTTTTACTATTTGTTCCCATTGACTTTGTTTATATAATTGTTTACAAGGTCGGTTGCATCTTTTCTATATACTCTGATGGAAGCCTGTGTCAAATCCAACTGTTCTTTTAGTTTGTTGCTTATTGAACGTGGAATGTTCTTGTCTTTTTCTGGTTTGTATGCTAAATAAGTAAAATAAATTATTCTGTGTTTTTGTGAGAGTCCTTGCAGTACTCTTTCCAAAAAACTTAAATTCTCTTTCAGTTCCTTTTGTTTCTCAATATTTTCAGGAGCATACACATTGACGAGGGCATCCAAATTTTCAATTAAAGATAAATCTTCCTCTTCTGTTGGCTGAGCGCAAGTATCTCTATCTTTAAAAAGTAGTATTTGGGTATATAATATTTTGTACATCCACAAAAGAATCGCTTTGTCAATGTTCTTCGTGTTTGCTTTCTCCATACTAAAAGTCTGAGCTTTGTTCCACACTTTATCGAAAGTACATTTTGCTGCTAAAAAGGCTATTGCCTCATTATATTCAAATTTAGAACATTGGATTTCGGATTTTTGCAATATGTCTCGTTGGTATCTATCGCAGAATACATAGAAAGCCAACTCCGCTTCATTGGGGAACTCATCTTTGAATGAGATATATTCCAATAATTCAGAACCGACCATATTCTCAAAATCTATTTTTTCTGTCATTACGTCACTTTTCATATATATATACTAAAAGCGTTACTAACGGAATTAGTATATAGTTGAGGGGATACCAATTTCTCTGCAAATATAAGCATAATATAGCGAATAGGCAGAAATTTACCCTAACGGAATCAGTATATAATAAAATAAGGATGAGTAAAATAGATACATAAATGAGCGTAACAAGCATTTCTTCCAAAAACAAAAATCTTCTTTGGGCAGTATCTGCTGGAAGATGTGAATATGCAGGATGCAACAAGGTTCTGCACACAGACATTCTGACCAACAAAAAGTGTAATAGTGCATACATAGCCCATATTGTTGGCGATGAGCCGACCGGTCCAAGAGGTGATGTGAAACGGTCAAAGCTATTAGCAAATGACATTAATAACTTAATGCTACTTTGTGATACACATCACAGAATGGTAGATGCGGATGAAATTACATATACTGAATCCTATCTTCTTGAAATGAAACGACAACATGAAGAACGCATCAAGCGAATAACAAACATTGTCTCTAATATGTCCAGTGAAATAATCTTATATGGAGCAAATATAGGGGTTAATAACTCTCCTTTGTCTTATCAATCGGCAAATGAAGCGTTGTTATACGATTATTATCCTGCAAGCGATTATCCGATTGAGTTGGGATATAAGAATGCTTCTTTAACAGATGATATGGACGTTTATTGGATCACAGAAGAAGCTAACCTTTTCACACAGTTCAATCTGAAAATAAAGCCACGATTGATGCAAGGCAATACTGATCACTATTCGGTGTTTGCAATTGCTCCGCAACCCTTGCTTATAAAGTTCGGAGTTCTATTAAACGATCTGAATAATGTCAAAGTATATCAGAAACATAGAGAGCCTTCTACATGGAAGTGGCAAACTGCTTCTTCTGATATTGAATATATTCTTCGCGAACCAGACGACAAAACGAAAGTTCCGGTTCTTGTATTTAGCTTGAGTGCAACAGTAACATATGATAGAATACAAAAAGCGTTGGGAGATAATACAAGTATATGGGAAATCACCATAAGCGGTGCTCCTCACAACGATTTTTTAAAAACGGAAGCATTGCTATCTGATTTTCGTCGCATTGCTCGATATGCTTTTGATAAGATCAAATCGCATCACGGTTATACGGATTTGCATATTTTCCCGGCTATGCCCGTTTCTGCATCCGTTGAACTGGGGCGAGTGTGGATGCCCAAAGTCGATATGCCAATGACGATATATGATGCGAATAAGGAGAAGAACGATTTTTATAAGACAATAACAATAAAATAAATAGATATGCTTACGCAAGAAGAAAAAAAACAATTTAGCGAGATTTTAGAAACACTCGGCGAAACATTGGACATCACAGAAACCCAGTATAATGCCGCAGTTAGTAGTTATGGTGCAGTTGGCGAATGGTTAGCAAAGCCGGAATCATCACTTGCTCCATATAAACCAGTCATTCGTCCACAGGGTTCATTCATGCTCGGAACAATGATTAAGCCTGTCTGCGAAGATGACGATTTGGATATTGATTTAGTGTGTGAGCTAACTGGCAAAAATCCGCAATGGGCACAATATCATCTTAAACAGGCGGTCGGGAATAGGCTCAAAGCTAACGAGACTTACAAAAATATGCTTGACGAGGAAGGAAGAAGATGTTGGACATTGATGTATTCCGACAGTGCCAATTATCATATGGATATACTACCAAGTCTTGTTTGTAACGGATATGATACTGTACTTGAAAAAGCCTTTTCGGCTACGGTATTGGACAAAAATTACGAGTCATTGGCAATACGTATAACCGATAATCAGCAAAATAACTATTATACAGATACGGTTGCTGAAAATTGGATGAAAAGCAATCCATTTGGTTATGGTGGATGGTTTTTCAATGCAGCCGATGTTAGCACATTACGTAAATCTATGATGCTCTCAGAGGCTGTAAATCCTGTTCCTAAGCATAGTAAAGAAAAACTGCCGCTCCAACGAGTGGTTCAAATTCTGAAACGACATCGTGATATGATGTTTAACGGAGATGAACACAAGCCTATTTCCATAATTATTACAACTTTAGCTTCAAGGGCATATGATAAAGAAACGTCCATTATAGACGCATTAACGAATGTGGTCGCCAATATGCGAACCTATATTGAAAGCCGTTATGACCCAAATACAGGTAAGGTTGTCAAATGGATTCCGAATCCAGTCAATTCCGAAGAGAACTTTGCAGACAAATGGGAGGAACATCCCCAAAGGGAAAAGAATTTTTACAAATGGCTCGACCAAGTTAATTTCGATATACAAACAATCGTACAAAAACGAGGTTTACAATACATAGCCGAATCAATGAAAAAACCTTTTGGAGAACAAGCTGTTACGAAAACTTTCTCAACTTTAGGAGAAAGGACTCTTAATCTTCGGGAAAGTGGGGTATTAAAAATGGCAACAGGAACAGGAATTCTTAGTTCTGTTGGTTCTGTGGCAACTGCTGCTCACAATTTTCATGGAGATGAATAAAAAGAAACGAATTTCGGTACATGCTCAAGGGGGAATGCTTCGGCATTTCTTCCCTGACTCTACCTTGAAAATTATTGGATATGACAAAGGGTTAATTTGGGACGGAAAGCTTCAACCAACTAATTTAAGCATAATTTATAACATAAGGATAGAATATAATATAGGGCATGACCCTAACGTATACATATTTGATCCAATACCTTTGCCACTGGCAAAAGATGCGACAAAACTTCCTCATACCTATAATCACGAAAAACAGCATTTATGCTTATATCATAGGCTAATGAATGAGTGGAATGAACGTAAAATGATCGCAAAGACAATTATTCCGTGGACAAGCGAATGGCTACTTCATTATGAAATTTGGGTAACCACCGGTACTTGGCATGGTGGAGGAATACATTAAACGTGGTTAATAAAGTCAACCATGACTTGACAAAACGACTTTGAACAGGAATCAATCCACCTGTATCGTTCGGATTGAAATGCAAATTTTGAAAGTTATGGCTAAAAAAGTTACAAGTAAGGCCGCTGCTTCTGCCGCTTCGAAAGTTTTGAGAGATGGAAGAACAAGTGCTACAAGTAAAACAGCTGCCGGAAGCGCACTTTCTCAAAGAGAAAAAAGTGGAAAGAAAAAGTAAGCAGCAAAAGTAAAGAGCGTAGAGAGGATAAACTACGCTCTTTTTGAATTTAATAACTCCTCCTCTGCCATAAATGGAAAACTCCGGCTCAACATAATGCGCTATAATTTGTCAGAAAAAATCAGATTGTTTTGAGCTTTAATTCTGTTATCCAATGGAACAAATAAAATAGGGTATCTTTGTGGAAATAAAAGAACTAATGATTAGAAAACAGATAAAACAAGAGATAAACGTTTGTGTGAAAGCAGAAATAGATGATGCTATTCCTCACATACAACAGTGTTACAATCTACTGTTACCACACATACAGGCTAGTTATAACAATAGCCGTAATACAGTACAATTCTGCATAGGTCAATTTCAACGAGTCAGTTCAAAATCGGGTGTGATACAGATTGCGATGGCGATGGCTAATTTGCGTACCATTGCATCCTTGTTTCTTACTCAGCCTTCTCTTTCTCTTGATTATTCTAACATAAATTGGAGTGATGAAGATGTTAGGTCATCATCTGAAAAAGTAGCTCCGTTCCTGTCAGGAGATCGTATTGTAAGCACACTATACACGCAAGTTGCTGATGCTCTTACACTGGATGAACGTCGCAAGTTCGTCAGTTTTATGCTTGATTCGGTAAAGCGTTATGGTTTGAAGGCTAAATGGGATAAGAATATGATAGAAAATCACATTTTCTATTGTAGTATTCTTTATCCTATTTGCAAAAAAGATGACGTGATGGACTTATTCTTTTATTTCTACTATAATGTACTGGATCGCATGAATCTTTCAGGTGAACATCAGTTAGCGAGGGATTTTGCGGAAGGTCTACTGATAATCGGTTACAACGAGAATTTACTGGCTGAAAGTTATTTTGGAGCCTGTAGAGCTTACACATTAGCTGACAATCCTATAGCTGGGTTATTGTATATGAATATTACATTAACGAATCTGATGCAGAGCAAGAAGCCCATCCCTCAACATTTTGCTTTTGAAATCCTTTGGCAGATGCTGAAAATAATGCGTAAATTGAGAGTGTCACCGGAAAAAGACATTGTGTTCATGTCTAAAGAATTCGACAAACTCGGTTGTACCGATTATGACAAACTATCCTTTTACCATACGGCTTTCTCTATTAGGTTTTTTTCTAAAGATAGAACATTACCAATCAATGTGACGGATTTTCTGAACGAAAACCGAGAAATATTCTTTAAAAATATTGAGCATAGTGCCATGCCTTGGTTCACTCTAATTAATGGAATGCGCTCAATATTCTCTGATGCTGATTTTTCAGGCTTGCAACTATATGAGAATGCACTGAACTTGGCGCTGGAAAAAGAAGGTAATGAGATGCTTCTTGACCTCTATGCGAATAAAAATATTGCTTCCCACCTAAAGGAACTACTTGTTAAACTCAAGTCAACTAGAGAACGTGATGATTATTCCAAGGATAACCGAACAGCACTCGTCTTTGCCAAGAGGTTACTATCTCAAGCAGTAGAAGAGGAAAATCCGGGCTATTACATTCTTGCCATGCAACCAAAATCTGATTTTACTTTTGTACTTCCGACAAACATACAAACACAGATGTACCAACAGGTAAAAATTGAGGATGTTGAGGGTAAGGATTACAACTTATATTATCAAGAGATAGAAATTTTGAAGATACTTTTGCAGGCAGACGATTCTGATGCTGTGATTTGGATTGGCAAAGGAAATGGCTACTTTTACAACATGATATTACTTCGAGACATGTACAACTTCGGGGTTCTTGAAGGCTGGAATGAAGTTAATGTTTCTCAGATGCAGCACGATGTAATAAGTCGACTAAAATATGCCAAGGAAACAAAAAAAGAAGGGGAACCTATTTATATCAAATCCAATAATGAATTAGAACAAGAGGGAGATTCTTTATTTGTATCTCTGGAAAAATGTACTTTGTCAATACCAACGGTGGCAGCACGTATGTTTTTTGTGAAAGATCTGGAAATTGCAGCCTATCCTCATCAACTCTTCGTCGATAACCGTACTGATCAGTTTATTGGAGAACGTATGCCAACTGCTAATGTCATTTCTACAGAGCTTTTTATCAAAACTAACTTTGATGAGCCATTGCAAAGAGACTATTCCAAGTCTTTCTGGACCCCAGTAGATAGTGGAGAGTTTACGTTCCAGGTAATTCTAGAACAATTAGAAAGTCTTCTCCAGCAGTATACGTTTGATGTTCACTGTGAAACTACTCCGGTAGTTCCTCTACATGCAGACCTCAACATTGTTTGTGCGCATGGCGGTAGCAATATAAGTGAAACGGAATGGTTCTATGCCAATGACCAACCTCTCATAGAAACCAGCAGCATAGTAGGTCAGGGAAAACTGCTCATCTTGTTAGTATGCCATTCTGGTACCATCACACAGGCCAATTACGACAATGCGATGCACACTATCGTAAAACGTTATATCCAAATGGGCTATAGTTCTGTTATTGCTCCAATGTGGAGTCTCTCTACCGCAATCATATCTACATGGCTGTCTGCTTTTCTTGAGCGCATGGATGCAAGAGATTATATTGTCGATGCATTGTATAAAGCAAATATGCAAGTTAAGGATGAATTTATAGCACCATCAGCATGGGCTTGCCTACATCTGTTTGGTAATCCTTATTTACAGATTGCTGACAAGCCAAGATTAGAACTCACCAATGAAGGACAGACAAATTAAGGAGACTTGATTTCCCAAGTTAGCTTGAGAATAAAACTAATTAAATAAAATAGATTGCAAACAAATGGGGCTGAAATATGCGGTTCCAACTGTTTCTTATTCTTCTTTCGGCAACAAATGCCGCAGATTCTCATCATTACGAATCCTCTCTAGTTCATCAGCCACAATTTGCCTGACCTCCTGTTTAATCCGGTTGTAGTTTTCCTGAATCTTTACTGCCATAAAATCATTTCCGTCTTTATCTTTAAAATTAGTGATGACAGGGATTTGGCGATACTTACTTTCTTCCTGTTGTACCTGTTCTGAATCAACCACAATTTCACAATGAAATATCTTCTGTTCAATGCGTTCGGTGAAATTATCGGCGACTGAACCGACAAACATACCCTGTGTCAATCCCGAAATCTTACTGGGTGGAATCAGACTATCCAATTGGGTATTGATGGAAGTTGAAGTGTCATTTCGGTTGATAGTGATGCTTTGCCGTTTCTGGAGCACTTTCCCGAAACGTTCAGATAGTGTTTTGGCCGTATCTCCTACCACCTGTCCACTGAAAACATTACCCACGGTGTTCATTACAACAGCTGCTTCTTTATCTCCATAATCGCGTTTGAGCTGGCTGAAGTCCTGAAATCCCAGACAGACGGCTACTTTATTGGATCGGGCAGTAGCGATCAGATTATCCAACCCTTTGAAATAAATTGTCGGTAGCTCATCAATAATCACTGAACTTTTGAGTTTTCCTTTCTTGTTGATAAGCTTAACAATTCGGCTATTATACAACCCAAGTGCAGCTCCATAGATGTTTTGCCGGTCGGGATTGTTACCGACACAAAGGATTTTAGGCTCTTCCGGATTATTGATGTCTAAGGTAAATTCACTATCAGACATTACCCAGTAAAGTTGAGGTGAAATCATGCGGGACAATGGAATTTTAGCACTTGCAATCTGACCCTGAAGTTGCTCCGCTGCTCCTCCGATCCATGCATCCATAAAAGGGGATAAGTAATTTTCCAGCTCAGGATAAGAGGTGAGGATTGGAAAGATATCTTCGTATCGTCGATTCAGGAATTCAATAGCATGAGGAAATGTACAGTATTTTCCTCCCTGGTAAATTTTCAGGTACCAGATGATAGCCGCAAAGAGAATGATCGGACTTTCCACAAAGAAATCGCCCTGTTTTTGTACCCAGGTTTTATTCAGGTTCAGCATGATGGTATAGGCACTTTCGTATGCATCTGTTATGTCCTCCATGAAATCAGGATGAATAGGGTTGCACCGATGTGACCGCCGGGGATCATCGAAGTTAATCACGTAAAATTTTGGTTTTACTTTGTAGCCTTCCAGATGATTAATCAGATGATTGTAGGTAATCATGGAGAGATCTGGAAATTTGAAGTCATACACGTACATGCTGTATCCTTTTTCAATCTGTTGCTTGATAAAATTGTTTACCACAGCATATGATTTTCCGCTACCGGGAGTCCCTAGAACAGCCGTAGCCCGGAACGGATTTACCACATTGATCCAACCATTATTCCATTTTTTCTTGTAATAAAAGCGGGTAGGGAGATTGATGGAATATTCGTTGGCAAGAAACCGTGTTTCCTGCATAAAAGATTCATTCTCGTTGTTAAAGACATCCTCCATCAGATTATACTTCAAAAGACGACTCATCCATAAACCACCCATTAGAAGACAGGTATAGCCAATCGCCATCAGTCCGATGTAGATTGCAGTTTTGACTTCCAAGGGTAACATTGCACCAAGTATCCATCCATTGGGAAAGAATAAAAATAAACCGGCACCCACTATCAGCCAGATTCTTGTCCATGTGATCTTCTCTTCTTTTACGCCTTTTGTCCCCAGACAGGAGAGTGCCAGTAATACCAAAGCGAATACTTTTGTCAGTAAGGGAGACGAAAATAAACCGGCAGTCCGATTGAAATTCATCAAGATTTTATCCACTACTCCGATATTGATGTCCCAATAACGCATTACTTCATAGCAGTACCAGTAAATATTGATACAGACAATAACTATACTGACGGCACGCAGAAAATCCATGATTTTTGCCAGCGCCCTTAAATCATCTTCTTGTTGCATAATTTTGATTGTTTATAGAGTATATTTGTCAATGATTTTTTGTGTCTTACCATAAAAATAAAGTGATTATGAGTAACGTTATTCAACGCTTAGTGAATGCTGCCCATCGATTTACAGCCGTGGATTTTGCTGTATTCAAAATTTGTCTGATAACTATCGGCATCCTTTTAGGAGCATATTTCAACTCATTTTTCTTGAGTTATATTCCTGTAATCTGGATAATCGCTAT
Source organism: Bacteroides sp. (assembly GCA_041907545.1). GTDB lineage: Bacteria > Bacteroidota > Bacteroidia > Bacteroidales > Bacteroidaceae > Bacteroides. The sequence goes on along the minus strand of JAYRGX010000042.1, from coordinate 6,561 downwards.
CCTATCATGGGTTCTACTGATGGTACAGACAGTTCGCCACTACCGGAACCATAGGCATTAAAGGGGCCTGTTTTTTCGATATTTTTTCTTCCTGCACATACTGCGAGCAAAAGCTTCTTCCTCGATATCCGTACCGTGAGTCTCAAAGGAGAAAATCCCTAAACTATTGTCGGAAAAATCATTCGATTGTGAAGATTCATTGTGTGACATTTCAGCTTGATTCGTTTTTTGAGGTTTGCGGCATTCCACATGGGTAGAAACTGTCGCAAAATGCTCTTGCAAGACATTGGCTGAAAATTCTTTTCCAAGCCGTGAGCCATTGAGCACACAAGCTGTAGTATGATCGATAAACGTAGCTCCGTAAATGCGTCCGGTATCGGTTTCCCGAAATACCGTATCAATGCCTTTTGCTTTTAAGAGTTCTACAAATTCCTTGCGATTGACAGTTTGCTGTAAGACAGCGGCAATGGTATTACGAGTATGTATTGCCAATTTTTTCTCTTGGAATTGTTTTTTGGAGAAAGCAAATTGTTTCTCAAGTGCATCATAGCCGACGGTTTTCCCCAATACGGATGATTTGAACGGATTTCCAATTTTGTTCCCATCGTCATCCATGGCAGAGTAAACCAGTCCGTGATATTCCTTCCCGTGAGCCTGCCCCTGAGTTTCGTCCACCGTCACGTTATAAAGAGAAAGTAAAGCACGGAATTCTCCCAATGACTGGAACTGATAGTGCATCAGGGATTTTACTACATTTCCAACCTGTTTTTTAATATTGCCATCCGAAAGGTCAATTTTTTGGACAGGTTTTGCTTTCGTTGTCCGTTGCCGTTCGGCAGTGTGTAATCCATATTTCTTTTCAATTTCGCGGGTAATGGATTTGCTGCGATGGAAATTATAGGCATTGTTGAGGCACTTCCCATTTTCATCGATCCTTACAGAGACAATGTGCAGGTGATGACGGTTGATATCTTCATGTTTATATACCATATAGGGTTGATCGCCGTACCCTAGTTTTTCCATATATTCCCGGGCAATGTCCGTCAGTTCCACATCCGATAACTGATCCTCTGGATGAGGATTCAGTGAGATGTGAATTACCGGTTTTTCTGTACGTACCTGTGATGGCATATAGCGTTTGAAATCTTCGACCGCCCGGTGAATGTCCATCTTCCCTGTTCCGTCATCAAAGATTTTATTGGTGGCCAGCAGTTTTCCTTTCTCCTGATTTATCTTCTCTCCGTTGTAGGCAAGCGCCCCATACAACGAACTTCCAATATTTATTTTTGCGACCATTGTTGCTGAAATTCTTGGGTAAGTGAGATAATCTGACGGCTTAAAGCGGATAAATCCATTGTCTGTTTTTCCAATTTATAGAGTAATGCCATCGCTTTTTTCTCTGAAAAATGGCTTTTCAATTCCTTTACCGTTTGATTGTAGTTTACTCCGATTGCCCTGAATTGGGCATGAAAAGCGGAGAGTTTCGTGTAGTAATCCACCAATGATTTATCCACTTTCATCACTTTGAAAGTGGCATCAAACACCCGTGCTTTGATAAAAACCGCCTTGGCATATACTCCCGATTGTTCGTATAGGGAGAGAAAACGGGCGTGTTCCTCATCGGTAAAACGAACCGTGTAACGGAATACTGCCGGATCTTTCTTGGGGTTACGCCCCTGTCTGCTTCTTTTTTCTTTACTCATTATTCTTCTGGATTTAGTGGTTTAGCAATAGACATCCTTTCTTTTTTGCCACCGGCAATTGAAACAGGCAATGCGACTTCGGAGCAATTGCCAGCCCCCTGCAAGGGCAAGGACTTTTGAGCAGCCGAATTCATTTCGAGCGGCTCAAAAGATACCTTGCTATGTTCCGGAGAACATAAAAATCCGCCTTCGGACGGATTGCAGGTAACCCCGGATTGCCGGGTAGTGAAACTTTCGAGATGTGGATTGCTATTCGGATGCAAAAGTACAATTGTTACTTGTTGGTATCCAGATTGTAAAAGGGTAACAAGCTGCCACTTTAACGCCACAAACTGCCTTCCTGGGAGAACTGCTATGAGCTGTAATTATTCCCTCTTTATTTGCACTGGATTTGAATGCAGGAACACATGGATTTTCAGATGATCGCACATTAGAAGACAGGACTGATTGACCCTCAATACGGAAATGCAGATGAAAGATGGTCTGTACAAGCAAATGATGGTATGATCAGTCTTTCTTGCAGCTGACCAAGAATATAATCGTCTGAACGAACCCATGTGTGCAAAAACAGCCGAACAACACTGCAATCAAACGGTTGAAAATGGATTCAAACAAGTGTATGTGCGTACTAACGTTCGTACGTTAGTACGCATGAACACCTTATAGCGAGTATGATAATATGTATAACCCACTAAAACTACAAACGTATGAATGAACCTGTGTATGTAGCGTTCTCCACTCAAAAAGGAGGAGCTGGAAAAACAACCCTTACGGTACTTGTTGCAAGTTACCTGCATTATGTCAAGGGATATAATGTGGCTATTGTCGATTGTGATTTTCCACAATACAGTATCCATGATATGCGACAGCGTGATATGGATGCCGCCTTAAAAGACGAATACTATAAAGTGCTGGCATATGAACAATTTTCGCGATTGAAAAAGAAAGCCTATCCGGTTGTATGCAGTCGATCCGAGAATGCACCTGAAGCGGCGGAACAACTTGCCAAGGGAGAGAATGCGCCGGATTTCATCTTCTTTGACTTGCCCGGTACGATCAATAACGAAAGCATCGTCAATACCCTTGCCACCATGGACTACATCTTTACACCCATCGCAGCCGACAGGGTGGTGATGGAAAGTTCGGTGAAGTTTGCATCTGTCGTCAATGAGCACTTGGTTTGTACGGGCAAAAGCAATATCAAGGGGTTGTACCTGCTGTGGAATATGGTGGACGGACGGGAGAAGACAGAACTCTATGAGATTTATGAGAAGGTTTGTGCTGAATTGGGGTTAACGGTAATGAACACTTTCTTGCCCGACAGCAAACGGTTTCGTAAAGAAACGGCGGCAGACCGTAAAGCGGTATTCCGCTCCACGCTTTTTCCTGCCGATAAGACGCTGATTAAAGGAAGTAATCTGGATAAGCTGGTGGATGAAATCCTCTCTATCATCAAAAAATAGCGGCAATGGCAAAGAAACTCAAGATTGACAGTATTGATGAGAATTTCATCATCAACTCATTCCGGCAAGATGATACAAGCATCTCGCCGGAGGCCAGGAGTAGGGAAGTCCCTACGGAAGAGATGCCGATCGAAGAACCCCAATTGGCAACCACTATCCAAGTCTTGGAACAGGGAAAGGAAGAATCGGCACATCGCAAAAAGGGGAACAAACCGGATTATGAAAAACTCTTTGTGTGTGAATCCTCGGTAACTGCCCGACAGGGTAAGCAGGTCTATATTCGCAATGATTATCATGACCGAATCTTGAAAATCATTCAGGTGATTGGACGAAATGAAGTGTCTATTGCCAGCTACATTGACAATGTATTGACCCATCATTTCAATACCTATCAGAATGAGATCACAGACTCCTATAATCAACATCTCAAATCGATCTTTTAATCCATGATGACTTTTTTAGTTTTCCTGCTACTCTTCTATAACGTGTGGCTAGTCAGCCGACTGTTACGGAACCAAAAGCAGCAGGATAAGCAATCGGAAGAGCCCGCACCAACTATAATGGTGGCAGACAAACAAGATGAGGACGAAATTGTCGGAAAGAGTCACTTTAAGCTGGAGACAAAAACGCCACAAATGGCCGAAGAAATGCCACAAGCTGCCAATTATTCTGAAAATGAAAATATTAAAAACGAGGATGTTACTTTCGCGGACGAAACCGAAGAAACGGTTTCAAAACGAGTCCCGGATGAAAAGCTGGACGAAGTATTTACCCATGTTGCGACCGATCAAATTCAACCGGACGATGAGGATATGGAAATGGACAATGACTCCTCCATAACTGGATTTGCAAGTGGAGCCAGTTTTGATGAGATCGATCAGGCAATGAAAGTTGCCGACAGCGAGATGGAGACAAAAGAAGAACGATTTAGAGCCGGACAGGTTTTTACCGAACTGGAAGGAAGTAAAATTTTCGAACAACTTACAGAAAACTCCTCGCAACGAGCTGTAAAGATAAAGGAGTTAATGGACAGTTTTCTTGGTAATTCAATTACAAGGGAAGGAGAGGTTACCCGGGAGACGGTCCAACTCCAAAATAGATCCGAAGATCCTGCTGCAATAAGTGGGTTTGATATTCGGGATTTTGTATAACACTTGAAAACAGAAACACGATGAAAGAGGTTGATTACGGCTAACAGGGAACAGCGCCACTAAGATCCAAAACTAACATTTTCAGTATTTACCTGCCGGATGGACGATCCAATCCATCCGGCATAAACAAAGAACAGTTTATGACAAAGAAATCGATTATCCTTTTGACAGCCGCTGTAGCAGCTGTTCCTACCGTTTTCGCCCAAGGCAACGGTTCGGCAGGTATTTCCGAAGCCACCACGATGGTCACTTCATATTTCGATCCGGCCACCAAACTGATTTATGCCATCGGAGCTGTGGTCGGTCTGATCGGAGGCGTGAAGGTCTATTCCAAATTCTCATCCGGTGATCCCGATACAAGCAAGACGGCAGCCTCCTGGTTCGGAGCATGTATCTTCCTGATTGTATCGGCAACCATCCTCCGTTCCTTCTTTTTGTAACAGACAACTATGAAAAGATAATCAGAAGCTGTTATCCCTTTCAACCAAGGCAACACGTGTTTTGAAGGCTGTATACCATTGATTACGCCCTATTTCCTGAGCAATCCGGTGTTCTGCATTTTCTTTCCATTTTTTGATGGATTCCAAATCGCGCCAGTAAGAAACCGTAATTCCGATTTCTTCCCGGGCAGATTCTACGCCAAGGAATCCCTCTTGCGCGGAAGCAAGCTCGACCATTCGTTTTGCTATGTCGGAATAACCGTTGTCACCATCAGTTCTGAGGGGTGTAAAAATTACCGCGTAGTAAGGCGGTTCAGGAGTTTGAGCAAACATACCAATCAACTATTAAATGTGTGGGCAAAGGTATTAAATACCCTTGGATAACTACATGATATATCTTTTCATATCAAATAATAATCAGTAAAAGAATATGGAATTTTCAATGAATAAAGGCATCGGCAAACCGGCAGAGTTCAAGGGACTAAAAAGCCAGTACCTCTTCATTTTTGCCGGAGGACTGCTGGCGGTCTTCATCCTATTTGTGGTGATGTACATGGCCGGTATCGGCCAGTGGATTTGCATCGGCTTTGGCGTTAGCGCAGCATCTGCTCTGGTTTGGATGACCTTTTCGCTGAACGGCAAGTATGGGGAACACGGTTTGCTGAAATTACAAGCCCGCCGTTCCCATCCCAAATACATTATCAGCCGCAAAGTCCTTTGCCGGTTATTGACTTCTTCCAACAACAAAAAGAAAACAGCATGAGAAATATCTTAAAAGCCGTCACATTAGAAAGCCGTTTCCCGCTGCTTTCTGTGGAGCACGATTGTATCATCAGCAAGAATGCCGATATAACGGTTGCCTTCCGGGTGGAACTGCCGGAGCTCTTTACCGTCACTTCACCCGAATACGAAGCAATCCACTCGGCATGGGTCAAAGCGGTGAAGGTGTTGCCGGACTATTCGATCGTGCACAAACAGGACTGGTTTATCAAAGAGAACTACCAGCCGGAAATGCAACAAGAAGGGATGAGTTTTCTCTCCCGATCCTTCGAGCGCCATTTCAACGAACGGCCTTTTCTGAACCACACCTGCTACCTGTTCCTGACTAAGACCACCAAGGAGCAAAGCCGGAGGCAGAGTAATTTTTCCACCCTGTGCCGTGGTTTTATTGTTCCAAAGGAAATTCAGGATAAGGAGACAGCAGTGAAGTTCTTAGAGAGTGTCGGCCAGTTCGAGCGGATTGTCAACGACAGTGGCTTTGTCAGCTTGAAACGCTTGACCACCGATGAAATTGTCGGTACATTCCAGAGTGCCGGGATTATAGAGAAATACTTTTCGCTTTCACAAGAGAATACCACTTGCCTGCAGGACATCTCCCTTGCTGCTGCCGATATGCGGATCGGAGACAATGCTCTTTGTCTACATACCCTGTCGGATGCGGAAGACCTGCCGTCACTGGTATCCACGGACGGACGTTATGAAAAGCTCTCGACCGACCGTAGCGATTGCCGCCTCTCGTTTGCTTCCCCGGTGGGAGTGCTACTCTCCTGTAACCACATTTACAATCAGTATCTCTTGATCGATGACCATGGGGAAAACCTCCGACGGTTTGAAAAGCAAGCCCGGAATATGCATTCGCTTTCGCGTTACAGCCGTGCCAATCAGATCAACAAGGAGTGGGTGCGACACGAGGTCGTATGAGTAATTGTTTGATAGACTGCTGCAAGCAAGCAGCAATCTAATTAAACCCGTTGTTTCGTCAACGGTAGTCTAGGGACAGATGCACCAAATAGTAATACAACTG
>JAYRGX010000041.1:0-20589 GCA_041907545.1 Bacteroides sp. | reverse complement strand
AGTGTGCCATCATGCTCGATATTATCCGTCAAGGTGGTATGCGAGTGGACGACCGCAACTTTGCATCTTCTGAAGAGAAAGAAGCTTTCTTGAAGAAATTCAGTCTGGTGCATTATGAAAATGAGAAGAACTATGGCTTGTCGAAAACCGACAGTGACGATCCTGATGTTGTTGATTTGGCTTATACTAAAGCTGTAGAAGAAGGCTCTAATATGTCTAATGCACTATCTGAGTATATGCCGTCTGAGTGGAATGTGAGAAGTGGTCGTTATGTCGTAGCCGATACTTTGCATGATATCCCCAATAAGGAGAATCGCCAGATGGTCATTGTTAAAGATACGAAGACAGGGCTTACAGATGTAGTTCTAGCAGCCTGTGCCGCAACAGGTGGTTTTGTTGTATTGTCAGCAGATGATAAACGCCCATTCCACTTAACTCCTGATGAAGTAATGTCAGAAACTGAACGCAATGAGGCAAATGCCAAAATTGAGAGAAATGAGCTGCCAGGCTTCAATAAAGACCGTATTGAGTCAGCACTCATGAAAAGTGGAAGCAGTTATGTGCGATTTTATAATAATGATGGTTCGCTAGGCTACAGACCCGATGACCATTATTTTGAAAACAAAGATGTGAGTGTAGCTAAACTCAAAGGATGGGAACTCAAGGAGATTTCCAAACTAGACGTCAGTGAAGCTGTAAAGCAAGTCGTGGCTCCTTCATTTGAGCATGTCCAGATGTTGCGTGATGATAAAGGTCGTTGGGCTATGTATATGAAGCCTGAAAATGGGAATGGATTTAGTGTCTATCCGGACAAGGCAGACCTTAACCAGTTCTTTTCAACCATCAAACAGGGACAGATGGAAGAAAGCAATCTGCTAAGAAATGAGCTTGCACAGAAATACTACGCCTTGGTACAGAATAAGCCCGAACTGAAAGTTGACCTATTCGACCTTGGTGCGAGTAAAGAGGACACCGACAGAATATCTCGTGTGAGTATCTATCGGACAAAGGACACACATAAACTCTACTGCTTACCCAAGATTGAGGGAATTGACAATATTAAGGAACGTGAGATTACACAGGAACAATGGCAAAAGGCTTGGCTGGCAAACGACATTAACGAATACAAGAAAGCATTGGCTGCAAGCATATATGCTGATGTATTGCATCCTGAACAGCACTTAGCTAATGACAATACTGTAAGTGCCAAGTTTTTAGAGCAGTATGAGAGTTTGAAAGCAAAGCATCCTGATGCCTTGTTGCTCTTCCGAGTAGACAACACCTATAGGAGTTACGTTGCAGACGTTCCCATCTTGCAGAAATCATTGGGACTTGAAAAGGTTGAAGTAACCAAGGATGGTACTGATGAAAAGGTAGATATGGTATCATTCCCCCACTATGCTTTAGACAGCTACCTTCCAAAACTTATTCGTGATGGCAATCGTGTGGCTATCTGCGACCAGTTGGAAGAACCAAAGCAGACGATAAAAGAAACTCCCAAAGAGGAAATACGAGAAGAGAATACAGAACATATACGAACAGGAATGAGAATGTAGCCAATGAGCAAAAATCAAGAATATATTGACCAATATAAAGAGTATGCAAAAGACCAAATGCGTCGCTATGGCATCCCTGCCTCTGTTACACTTGCCCAAGGAATCCTTGAAAGCGCAAGTGGACAGAGCCAGTTGGCCAGAAATGAGAATAACCATTTTGGTATCAAGGCAACCGGGTCATGGATTAAGGCCGGGGGTAAATATGGACTTTACACGGATGACAAACCCAATGATAAATTCTGTAGCTACACATCCGTTGCTGATTCCTATGAACATCATAGTAAGTTTCTGAAGAACAGTACTCGCTATGCTTCATGTTTCAAGCTTCAACCTGACGACTACCGTGGCTGGGCGAACGGTCTTGACAAAGCCGGCTATGCTACTGCCGGTAAGTATGCTCCAAGTCTTATCAAAATTATTGAGCGTAATGACCTTGCTCAATACGACAAACAGGTTCTTGCCGAATTGAAAGCCGAAGGTAAAACTATTGGAATGGATAATGCTCCACAAGCTGAGACAAAACAGGCGCAAGAGAGTAAAGACTATTCATTCCCCTTACGTCGAGATGAATTTATGCTCGTTACTTCGCCATTTGGTATGCGTCAGGATCCAATTAATGGCTCAAAGCAACAGATGCACAAAGGTATCGATATTCGCACCAAGCAAGATGATGTCTTGGCTACCGAAAGCAAAGGTAAGGTTGTTTCTGTGAATGCAAATGCCAACACCGCCGGAGGAAAATCTGTGGAAGTGGAATATGAACGTGAGAATGGAGACAAGGTAAAAGTAAGCTATCTGCATTTGTCATCTATCGACGTGAAGGTCGGTGATGAAGTGAATGCCGGACAAAAACTTGGAGTATCAGGCAATACCGGCAATCGAACAACTGGTGAACATCTTCATTTCGGTGTTAAACAAATCTCATCAGATGGAACGTCCCGTGATTTGGATCCTGCATCTTACTTGGCAGAGATTGCACAGAAAGGCAATATCCAAATCCAAGCGATGTCAAACGGACAAGATCTTCTTGCAAAATACAAAAGTCAGGATGTGAATGCAGATGAGAAAAAGGAAGACCAATCCATACCTCAAACTCCTGAAGACTGGATGAAGAAACTATTATCATCTGAGGATAGTGGCGTAAATATGGCACAGGGAGACCCGATAACCGAAATGGCAATCACCATGTTTACCTCTCTCATGGCACTAGCCATTCAGATTGACGGAAAGAGTGAACAGGAGAAAATGCAAGTAGCAACTGATGCAGCACTTACAAAATGTATTGACTTGAGTTCCCTGATACCGAACATGAAACCAAGTACCCTAACCATTGGAGATAATGGTAGTGCCACATTGGAGATAAACAACGGAAAGGACGTGATGCGTCATGAGTTGAGCAACGCAGAACTCAGCAGACTATCATCCGTATTGAATGCCACAGACCTCGGTGATGATGCCAAAAGACAAAAGATAGCAGGAATGGTCGGATCCATCTTTACCACTCATCAAGTTTCACAGAACTATGAACAACAGGCATCGCAATCAGAGAGTCAAGTAGAAACGATCAGACGATAAACCAACAAAAAAAATATGACAGACAAAAAAAGAAAGGCTTGTAGCATCGCAGCACTAGCCATAGTAACATTCCTTTGGGATTGGGGACTTTATGCGATGACCAACGAGTTTGTGGCGAAACTATTTCTTGTAATCATCCTCGTTTCAGGTGCATGGTGCTATTATGAGCTGAGACATGCAGCTGTAGAAACGCCTTATGAAGATGAAGACATCGAGAAAACCATTATGAGAAAGCCACGTAGAGGTCGTGGACTCTCTAAGTCCAAAAAAGATTTATATGACCAATTATAGAAACAACAAACACAAAAGCAAACAACCATGATAAAAGCAGAAGTAACAGTAAATGGCGTAATCAGCCGTGCTGCAACAACGAGGACCAGCAAAGACGGCAAAACTTACACACAGTTATCATTAACCGTGAATGTCGGTGACGTTACTAAGGAAACGCTTCCGATTGAAATATCCGTAATCAAGGACGGATACAATGCCAATGAAGCTAGTCTATGTACAAACGGGACTAGAGCGGAGCTTACAGGTATTCTTACTTTCAAGAAGCGAGGTGAAACCATGTATGTAAACCTTTCAGCCAAGGAAATTCATTTGAATCCAGCATCAGTAACAGATGCCATCAATGGTGAACTGGAGTTTCGTGGGACTCTCGGTAAACAGATTGATGAACGAACAGATAAGAATGGCAAGCCTTATCAACTTTTCTCAGGATATAGCACCGAGAAGGTAAATGATGCGTTTGAGTTCACTTGGGTAAGATTTGCTCGTTTCTCTGGAGATGTGTGTAACACTCTCTATCCATCAGCCAAGGTTGAAGTCAAAGGCAAACTCGCTATTACAGTATTCCGTAAAAGACTTAACCTTGATTGCAGAGTGAGTGAAATCAAAGAATGGGTTAAGCAAACCTATCATGAAACCAAAGAACAAACACCATTTTAGATATGGCATACTACAAGAAGAACTACAATAGCAACGGACCTAGTGCAGAAGATAAAGCTCTGGATAAATTCGCAGAGCTGATGATTGAGCGTATTAGCACCATTCAAAGCGATTGGAAGAAGCCTTGGTTCACTGAAGGAGCGCTCAAATGGCCAAAGAATCTTTCGGGCAGAGAATACAATGGAATGAACGCACTTATGTTGACTTTTCAGGCTGAGAAGAAAGGTTATAAACTGCCAGTCTGGTGTACCTTTGACCGAGTTGTCGGATTGAATTTTAATAAGGATAAGGAAGGAAAACGCTCGCCAGTCACAAATAAGAATGGTGAGGAACTGCCTCATGTAGGTGTGAATAAAGGAGAACGTTCATTTCCAGTTTTCATAACAACCTTTACTTGCATTGATAAAGAGACAAAAGAACGTGTTAAATACGATGATTATAAATTACTTAGCAACGAGGAGAAGCAGAAAATTAATGTCTATCCCAAGCTGAATGTATATAACGTTTTCAATGTCGCTCAAACCAATTTGCAGGAGGCTCGTCCTGAACTGTATGCCAAGCTAGAGGAGCAAAATCAGCTCATTAGACCTGAACTCCGTGGCGGGGAAAATTCCTTTGAACCTTTGGATAAGATGATTAAAGACCAAAGTTGGATTTGTCCTATCAATTTGGTCCATCAAGATAATGCTTTCTATAGTATATCCAAAAATGAAATTACTTTGCCTGAGAAGTCTCAGTTCATCGATGCAGAATCTTTTGCAGGAACTGCTTTTCATGAAGCAATACATTCGACTGGAGCTGAAAATCAGCTAGGTAGATTGAAGCCAGAAGGTGGTTTTGGTAGTGCTGAATATGCTCGTGAAGAATTGGTTGCCGAACTTGGTAGTGCTCTGGTTGCACAACGCTATGGACTAGTGAAGCACGTCAAGGAAGATAGCGCAGCATACCTTAAATCATGGCTTGATAGTTTGAAAGAATCTCCTGATTTTATCAAGACTACATTGGTTGATGTGAAGAAGGCTTCGTCTATTCTGACTCTTAAACTTGATGCAATTGCCGAGGAATTAGCACAGCAGAAGAATGAGCAACATGATGAAAGTAACAAAAATGCTGTTACCACTACCAAGGAACCGGTATATTATGCAAGCGTTCAATACTTTCAGTTAGTTAGTGACACTGAAATATTTGACAAACTTACTCCTGAGCAGATGCTTCAGGAAGCTAGAAACTATGATGATGGTGATGCAATAAACCTTGATTTCACTCACAAATCTCCAGAACTGCATCGAGGGGATACCATTGCAGCCGAAGATGAGCACTATGCTGTTGTCTATAATGGAACAGTTGGTGGCACCTATAACATTCTGAGAAAGGTATCAGAACAGGAAGTAAGGGATAATATCACTCACTATGGAATCAATCGAGATACATCCGCAGATGTAAATGCGGTAGCCTGCAACATGGTGGCCGAGGAATTTGAAAAGATGACTCAAAACAGAATGCCAGTCATTGAAATGCCGAATGGCAATATACTCCATATCCAATACGACAAAGAAAAAGACACTCTTGATGTAGGTTCCGTAACCAATACGGGGCTAAATGTGATGCATTCTTTTCCCTATGATCACGATGTCAGTTTAGACAGCAATCTTGAAGGTGTGAATGAAAAACTTACCGAAATGCTTGTTTATCAGGCAGAGATTGAAACCGAACCTGATTATTATGTTGCTGAACAACCCCAATCATTGAATAATGATAAATCTTCTAATAACAGAGAAGCCTTAGACAACTTCATGACAGATGTCTATTGGGCTGCTCGACGTGACAACGGGTTTAGAATGGACGGATTCGAGAATTATCAAGGTAAGGAATGCCTAAAACTTGACAACTCAGACATACAAGGTTCAAGCTACTATTTGGTATCTCGCCAACCAGCAGATGCGACCAAAGGTGAAATTCTTGATAAGTTCTTAATGCACCTCTATGACCCAGAGACTCAGCAAGAGGTATTCACCTCTCGTGAAATGCCACATGATAGAGATTCAGCTTACAGCTTCATGCGTGGTGGCTTCAAGGAATTGGAAGACTATGAGTCTGGCAAGCAACAGGACAACCAAGAAAATGTAGAAGAGGAGCATCATTTCAGAAGAGGGAGATAGATAATATCGATATAAAATTAGTGGCAGGAATGAAATGCCTAATCTCGTTTCTGCCATTAATAACATATAAACACTTGCATATATGGAATCTATGATAAAATTATGGCATTAATTTATTAAATCTAACGATTCCTTGAATTTGCAGAACCACATGCAAAAATCTTTTATTCCTGATTCCATCTCTCTAAAATAACTTTTAGATAATTCCCCATAGTCTTTTTTATATTTACTCATATTAGCAAATGTCTGAATAACATCAGCAGGTTCTCTTGAAACGAAACTGACAATCGCTGTTTTACCCAATATAGATTCAATACAATGTAATAACGATATAACTGTTTGTGGAGAAGAACAACCGATGTTATACAATTCAAATTGAGACTCTCTGTTTTTAGTTAATACTTTATAAATTGAATGAACAACATCATCGATATATGTGAAATCTCTCTTTAAGGAACCTTCATCATAAAGAGTTATTGGCTGATTAAAAATTATAGAATTTAAAAAAATCCATGGTGCCATATCAGGCCTCCCAAAAGGGCCATATACAGAAAAAAAACGTAGTCCTGTAATTTTCATATTTGTAGTGGATGGCAATAGATAAGCTTCTATTTCATTCATCTTTTTTGTCATTGCATATACACTTCTGATTTCACCATGGCTTAAATCCTCAGTAACCCCATCAATAGGTATGGATATATCACCATATACACTGCTAGAACTTGCAAATATAAAGTGTTGAATATTTGATTGTAAAGCTAATTCTATGACATTAGAAAATGCAACAACATTATTTCTGATATACTCGCTCGGATTTTTATTAGAATTTCTAACTCCAGCTGTTGCTGCTAAATGAACTACACAACTTGATTTTTCAAAATATGTCGTCAAATCAGATATGCTTTCAGCTAAATCCCTATGAATACTTATAAAATGTTCATATTGGGCGAGTTGATCGTGCCTTGCATTTTGAAGTTTTTTAAGCACGCCTTCACCATTATGAATATCAATTCCAATAACACAATATCCTCTATCTAACAAATATTTGGAGAGAGAATAGCCAATGAATCCAGAAGAACCCGTTACTATAATAGTTTCCATCTATCCTCAGTTTTTTTTAGTTGTTTTCCCAAGACAGAAAGAAAGTCTTGCGAAAAATTATTCATTCTACCAGCTCCCGGCATAAATGTCATTTCACTAAAAATGACTCTATCACCAATTTCGTATAAATCGACTCTACAGAAAGGTAAAGTAGAAGCTAATTGAAAAACCACATCTAACATTTTATCTAATGTTTTCGGAAGTGGAACATCCACATTGCCTCTATTTTTAACAACAAAATGTGGTTCTTTAATCCATCCATGAGTATTATAAACAATACACTTTTGATTTTCATGATGTTTTGAGTCATAAATTACCTGACAATAGTCGGTTTTCCCATAGAATGAGAAAAACTTATAACTAACCAAAGAGTCCGAGAATATTTTGTCATTTTCCAGATATTCCTCTGCAAATATTTTTCTTTTTATAGTTTTGTAATGAGGTTCAGCTGTTAATATGCCAAATCGCTTTCTTACCCTTTTTGAATAAAAGTTTTTTATAAAAGGAATATCTACTGAATATTTGTCAGTAACAGTAATTGTAGAGCCATTATCATGATTGCATTTAAGAACAAATTGAATAGGCAACATCTTAAAGTCTATATCTTTTCCGCTATCCCAAGAATTATAAATAGTTGGAAGAATATTTCCCAGTTTTTTTGATTCTACATATTGCCGTACCGCTAATTTATCAGCTAATATACTCCATTCCTCATGTCTTGAATTAAAAGCAAGCTTATGCAGCATTTTATTAAAGTCATATTCAGGTTCATTCTGTATGTTCCTACCAAATTTTTCTTTATACAATAACATAGATAGATGTGCAGGGATAATTACACCAATGAAAGAATTTCTTAAGGATAAAAGGAGTTTCACTATTTTAAATTTAGGAAGGTAAAGACTATCTTTCATTTGGTTAAAGACAAATTCTTTCCTTCCAATTTCATACTGCTGAGACAAAGCATATGAAGCATCTACACCAATACAAGTTACCATTCCTTGGCACATTGTTTTTTTCCAATTTTTGATATAATCTGTTATATGCTCTGTAAGTGGACCTTTAGCTTTTACTTTTTGCAAATAATCCCTATTTGAAAGTATACAAACAGGCATATTTTTTTTTGAACAAAAATGTAAGATTTTACTTTTTGCCAAGTATAATGCGCCGAAGCGAACCTGGCAATTCCATGTTCCATCCAACTCTTGTATTAGATTTCCTAATTCTATATTACTTTTACTTAAAGCTGGTTCGTCGATAGTTAGTTTTTTAGAACATGACAATTGGTAATTTTTATACCAATAATCATATAATTCATAAGCTCGTTTATCGTCCTTT
This sequence comes from Bacteroides sp., assembly GCA_041907545.1. Taxonomy (GTDB): domain Bacteria; phylum Bacteroidota; class Bacteroidia; order Bacteroidales; family Bacteroidaceae; genus Bacteroides. The sequence goes on along the minus strand of JAYRGX010000041.1, from coordinate 11,915 downwards.
ACATACATAACTCCTCCATTAAAATACTCAACAACTTTGTCAATTGAGTAATTTAATATTTTGTTTTGCGATAAGAAGTATTCTTTCATTGGATGGTTCTTAAATAAACAATGACCATCCAAAACTGCAGCTACCGACGCATCAATCTCATCTATGCTATCAATCGGCTGAGTTATTAACGTATCGCAGTCAATATAGAGAAAATCACCATTTATTATTCTACGCAACGTAACCTTAATAATACGAGAACGTCTTATTTTATCAACACTATCATCAAAAGGAACAACAATTACTTTTGAAAAAAATGACTCAATCTCATGTCTTACTCCACAAAAAGTATCTTTTGTTATATTATCACATACAAGGATAATATTTGCGTTCAGCATGTGGTAGCGAGCTGACATAACAGAGATAAGACATTGTTCCCAAAAAAGATCATCCTCAGAACTCACTAATACATATACAATTTTAGTTTTCATTATTAGTTCTCCATGTTTTAAATCTGCCATCAGCAGTGTTTAACCAATTATGTTCATCATTATGACAAAGTTTTTCAATTACTGAAAAGTCAAATTTTGAAACCACATTATCAAAAATATCAAAATCCTTTTTCTGCAGAAAATGAAGATTATATTTGTACTTCCGAAGTACACGTTCATAATATTCCCTTTGAAATTCTATAATAGTAATAGAAGCCCCTTGCTTTTGAAGAAACTCAAATGAATCAACACAAAATCTAATAACATCAGCTATCTTTTGCCCGTTTTGAACCCCTCGCATGTCAGAGTTTGGAGTCTGTACATACACATAGCCAACCAAAGGAATGTACATAAAAATCTTAGATAAATATATAGACTTCAACGTATGAACAACATCTTCCCAATAAATATTTTCCTCAAAAAAAAGCTCATTTTGCAGAAGAAATTCTCTTCGATACCATTTAGACCATGGGGCTCGTATCCTATTGGAATAATGCATCCTAGCTTCAAATTCCAAATATTCAACACCTGATAGATTACTTAGTGGTTCTTTTAAAAAATCATCTACAAAACGGTTTCCAACAAGATCTTCTGAAGCAGCATTAAATTGTATAACATCAATTGAAGGAGGTAATGAATTGTCTTTTAACAGGGACAGCATATCCGACATAACAATATCATCAACGTCAACGAACCATACATAGTTTCCATTAGCAAACTGTAATCCTGTATTTCGTGCAGCACCTTGTTTCCTGTTCTTTTTGTGACTGTATAAAAACAAGTTCTTTAACTGATTTTTTGCAATATAATCTTCTACGATGATTGCAGTCGTGTCTTCAGAACAATCATCTACAACAATCGTTTCAAAAAGATTGTAATATTCGATTCCAAAGCAATCATTGTTAAATATAGAATCTAGACATTTCTCGATATACCTCGAAGCGTTAAATGCTGGAATGATTATTGATAGTATAGGTTTCATTTGCAAAATTCTTGTGTAAATGGAAATAAATTTCCATCTATATTGTGTGACTTAAATGAACAAACGTCCTCTTTGATAGCAAATACAACTTGTTTGAATGCCCCCCTAAATTCAGCTTCATCTAAAATTGTATGGAAACATTTTGCTATCGATTTTGCTGGGTTTTTATATATACCACAGCCCCAAGCCCCTAAAACTATGGCATCGTGATCATGCCTCAAAGCAGTTCTAAAAATTGTACGGATTTTTTTTTTGCGTTATATTTAAATCTTCTTTTGAAAAATCTCCGTTTATTAAAGATGGTTCTTTTAGGGCTGGAACAGCGATAAATGATAATTTATAACACCTTTCCATAAGTTTATATCCTAAAGACTCAGTATGTCTAAATATATTTGAATTTCTAACATACACAGCACCATGAACATCGTCAAGTGGGTATTGATGAGATGATTTCCTGAGACCAAACACATTAGCATATTTTGTAAACTGAAAAGTTTGTGAGAACAAATCACTACGCCTAAATAAGGATTCTTCTTGACCATAGCAACCTCCAATAACACCTCCTCCGGGTCCTTCAGCACATGCCATATCTAGAACTATGGGATCATAACCATCTTTTAATAAATCTATTCCAGCATCTATAGAATCGACATTAACTACTTGTATAATTGTATTACAATTAATTTTTGCTGTCACTTGTGATTGCTCAAACCTATATAGTTCGGAATACTGATTCTCCTGATTTACGGAAATCCATTTACCATAAGAGTTATAATAACCAGATTCGGCTACAATTCTGATATTTTCCTTAAATATTGCAGCGCGCAAACGTTTAAATTCCTTCTTCTTTACAGTAGTATTTTGTAAGGATGCAGCAGATTCAAGTTCATACTTCCATTTATTACTATCATAATAATCAATGCCATTATTATCCCTGTATAAAGATAAAATTGCATCAATGGCTAACTGTTTTCCGTCAATTAAAGTAGAAGTCATATTGTCACTCATAATACAGTTTTCTATTATGTCGGAAAACGTTTCTATTGAGATGTTCACATCGACACAATGTATATTAGGAGCATTAATTGATTCAATATTACTTTTTTGTTCAGATTTTCTATATCCGCACCCTGAAATAAATGAAATAGTAGGTATTCCAAGGTATGCAACTTCTCCTAAAGTATTTCTTCCTGAACGAGTAATTACTAATGAAGCATTCGAATAATAATCACACGCTTCCATAATTTTAGGTACTAAGATTACATTATCTGGTTTTATCTGCTTTTGTAAATCATTATAAATATCTTCGCAAGAACATAAGATCTTAAAATTATAATCTTGAAGATAAGCTGCAACCCCAATGCATAAGGAACCAATTTTTACAGTAGACTCGTAAAATTCCGAACTTACATTTAAAGTGCCTCCTCCTAGAATACAATATATTGTTTTATTGGGATATCTTCTTATATGAGTTATTTCATTGCGTAGAATAGTAGGTATTGAGATTATATGTTTATAAGCTCTTTTTGTTTCTACAAATCTGCTTCCATGAATAATCGCTAAATCGGCAAGTTGATAACAAGCATTAAAAAAATCCATTGCCTCTATATCATTATGTTCATTATCAACATCAGATGGATTTAAAAGAGTAATAATTTTAGTGTTGGGATAAGAAATTCTCAATGATTGAACAATAAGAGGTTCGCCATCAACAATTATTATACTAGGACAAAAATCCTTTACTTGCTCATTTATACTTTTTGCAAAATGGTTTGTGGGCAAAAGTCCTATTGAACAATAATCAAAAGAACAAACTTCATTATATACCTTAAAATCATGAGTTCTCAAATACTCGTTTCCTTGCAAATATGAAATGGCTAGAGTCTTGAAACCATAAGTGTCCCTTAAAGTTTCCAAAATAGAAACTCCGGCAACGACTCTTCCTAAACCCGGGAAGCCTCTAAAAATACCTAAAACCTTCATATATTGTTAATTATGTGATATATTTCCGAAATATAATATCTATGTATGCGCAATGAATCTACTGCTAGGAAAACTCCACCTTGTGTTAATAGAAAAGCATAATCATAATATTTTTTTACTTGATTCATTATATATTCGCTATAGTCCCCGTATGGATAAGCATAAGACATTATAGGCCCGAATACATTTTCAAGAATTTTCTTTGACTCTATAAGCTCAATATCAATTTCTTTATCATTCAGTTTAAGCAACGACTGATGTGTTACACCGTGAGATCCAATCTCCCAGCCATTATGTTGTAAGGTCATAAGTTCATTAAATGACAGATGCGTTCTTTTTGTCTTATCTTTAAAATTCCAGTCGTTGCTTTTTCCAATATATTCAGTGCAAACAAAAACAGTAGCCGTAAAGCCATATTCGTTCATGATAGGCATCGCATTATACAAAAGTCCTGTATACCCATCATCGAATGTACAAACTATATGTTTTTTTCTTTTGCTAAGGGGTAAAGTCATATACTCTTTCATTGAGCATAACCTATAACCAGATTGAAATATATCATAATTAAATTTTCTAAAAACCTCGATAGGAGTGGTTATGTTATCATGTTTTTCTCCAGATATATCATGTAACGAAACAGAAATAATACTACTAAGATCCGGGACCTCAATTGATTCAATGTCATTGCTGAAAATATTTTGCCATCGTTTTTTGACTCTATCATAAGAAATTTCATCAAAGAATGATTCGTAGAATTCTTGATATTTCGTAAATGAAGATTGGTCAGAAATCATTTCATGTATTTCTTCAGCCATTTTATCTGGAGAAAGAGAAGAAAAAACAATCTGAGGAAATTTACTCGCAGCGTACTCAGCAATAAAGCCCGTATCGGAAATCATGACTGGTATACCCAAAGCCATGCTATCTGTAACAGAATTTCCCATACCTTCGCATATTGATGCCTGAATGTATAGATTCCAATTCTTTTGAATTGCTCTAAATTCAGCTCTACTTTTAGAACCTATAAATTTTATTAGAGATTTTATGCCTAGTTTGTTTGACTTTTTCTCATATTGCAGTAGAATATCATTATCAATTTCTCCTACTATTTCTAATTGCATACCTTCAGAATACTTTTGGTTGTAAGTTGCAACCAATTCTAATAAATTAGAAAGGCCCTTTTTCTCATTCATATGCGAGGCACCACAACCTACAATTAATCTTTTACGTGGAAATGCCTGTACGATGTTTTCAATTCTTGTGGAATGATTAGGTATTACCAAACTTTTAACCTTGCGCAAAGTCAATAAATCAACATTATCAGCCAACTCTCTCGACAAGCAAATAACTTTTGCTGCAACATTAACTGAATAATTTGTATAGTAACACATATCAGAATTCCACTTAGCCAAGTTTGCATCAGACCCCCGAAACATTATCCAAAGTTTAATGCGACATTTAGATGCAAGCAGTGCTGAATAATAGGCATTATAACCTCCACCAAATGCAATTATCAGTTGGTGATCGCTTATTAATATAGAATCTTGCTTTAATTTTAATTCATGTGCCAAATCTAAACCAAGTCGCTTATTATATCCACCTTTAATTACCATACTTGAATCAATATCTGATGATAAAATCGTAACAGAATGTCCAATCTTTTCAAGTAACTGGCGAAATTGAATACAACCATATGCTAATCCACCTCCTTCAGTAGAAAACTCATTTGATATGATTAAAATTTTCATTTTGTATGACGAATTATATATAGTTTTTTTGTACGTTTATTTTGCGGATATTTATATGTTATATACGAATAGATATAAGCTTGTGGAAAAGTTGCTTTTATATCGTCACTGTTTAGTCTAAGACAGTCTGGAAATTCTTCATCTGGAATTTTATATTCAGAATCTATAACTTCCAAAAGAAATAATTTTGGTCTGTTGGCTTTGTCGAAATATAAGACAAGCTTCCGCAAATAATCTTCTTTATTAGAACAACCATCCGCATAAGCACAATTTACGAGTATAAGTATATCCGCAATTTCTTGCAAAGCAGGGTATTGCGAACACATTACAATTTTTGTTCTTCCGAAAATCTGCTCAATCTTGTTTGCAGCAATTTTACTCATAAGACTATCCATCTCATAAGCTCTGACATTATAAAAGCCTAAATAACACAAAATAGAGGTAACATCCCCCTGTCCACAACCAATTTCGATGACCTTCAAATTTTTGTCTAGTGGATATAGTTCTTTAAACACAATTTCCCAGTATTTAGGAAATTTTGCTTCCATAAACTGTTTACTCCATGAGCTTCTACAATTAATAGGCACATAATGTGTATTATATTCAACTAACATGTCGTGAAGTTTTTCCATAAACTTTGCAATTGATTTATTACATATTGAGGACCTTTATTTAAATACAATTGTTCTGAAGATTCTTTCATAATACATGTCTGTGCTGTTAAATCAGGATGTATTCGTATCTCTGCAAATTTCTTACATGTCTCAATGTCCCCATAAAAACATGGAGAATCTATATACAACACGCTTGTACTATGTTCTCCCTTTTTTAATATCCACCTAAGTGCTCCACAACCTTTGTCAACATAATCAACAGAATATCTATTCAAAATCGGGAATATGAAATCCTTGTACTTCTTACTATTATTTCCACCTATTTGTGGCAATAATTTAAGGGGTAATTCTCTCCCTATAGCAAACTTAATAATGTGTTCGTAATCTTCTTGATTTTCAGTTTGTATAACTGTGTTTAATCCAATATTTAAGCCGAAATTTCTAGCTAAATCTATATTTTGAAGTATAGCCGTCAAATTACCGTTTCCTGTACTTTGATGGAATGCTTTCTCATTAACATAAGGAAACTGAATATTTAGCTTCACTCTTGTTTTTGACAAACGCTCTATTTGCTTTGAATTAATTAGTGAAAAATTAGTTGCACAGCTGATATCACATACCAAACGCTTATCAGCATACTCTATCATTTCCACTATATTTTTATTTAAGAATGGTTCTCCACCGCTTAAATTTAATTCATCAATAGGCCCAGTAGATAAAATGTCAACTAAGTCCATGAAATTTTCCTTAGACATCAAGTTGGCCTTTTGTGGCTTTTCTTGCCCTTCATTATGGCAAAAAGGGCATTTGTAGTTACAGTTATTAGCTACAAGTATTCTGAATTTACTCCATGTATTGTTATTTGTCATCCTAATATAATTTTAGAATTATAATACCTTTCAAGTTCACATAAATCTTCACCCAACAGATCTTTTCCATCTGCATTATACATCTCGTTCGGTAGTATCATAATATCATTACTTGTTGGTTTAAATTGTTCTCTAATATCTTGATGATTCAAAAGCCCTGCAACAGAAACCGAACCACCATAAAGATGATTCTCAATTAGATTTGTTTTTACGTTTGGCATATACTTAAAAGCCTCTGTAAAATATTGATACCCGGACTTTGGACATATTAAATTCACACACGTATTTTTGGGGAGATTAGTTATAATTGATTTCTGCTTTGCAATACGTTCATCCGCATCTATAAAGTACTCATTATTTCCACCTCTATAAACATCTGCTAAAATGGGAACCGTATATATCACATCAGGATAATTTTGTTTTACCCATGAAATACAGTCTTCATATTTATCAATACATGACTGAGACAACACTTTAAGTCGATCCTGAGAGGTTGCTGTATGCTCCATTCTTCTCACAAGAATTTGACGTACTTTTTTATGAACATCTAATTCATGTAATAATTCCAAATCTCTTTTTATCTCATCAAGTTCACCAGTAAACATTAGTGTACACTTATTCAAAGGAGCGTATTTTAGAAGATACATTGTACGTTCCCTTTCTGACCGTGGTATAATTGCTTCACGCTGTTCCTGCATTGTTATTAAGGATAGATCAATTCCATAGTTTGAAATAGAATTTAAGAAATCAACCTTGTCTTCCTGTATATATGCACCAGTCGTTACAGTCGTTATTTTTTTTTGAGGGAAATAGTTGGATGCAATTTTAATAAAATCATAAATCTTAGGATGTAAAAAAGGATCTGTATGTGGAGCCACCAAGACACCAGCTCCAAGACGCACGTAGTTTACTTTTGGATTTATATATGCAAAACCCTTGAGAAGATCATCAACATCTATCATAGGAATTTTAGGGTAATGACCTAGGTATGAATCTGTGTGTACCTTACAAAATACACACCCGATACCACAATACTTACTCAAAATAGGTATATTCCCAAATGTTGCGATTTCCATTCGGAACGCATTAAACTGTTCATCATTTAAAACCATATCAATAATTATTTAAACTAATGGTATTAATCCAAGTAGTATCAGGTTCTATAAATTCATTTTTGTTTTTAGCAATAATTTGAGACCAAGTAGCCCCATAATAATGTTCATCCTGAATATCCGGATGTTTTAATACGAGCGATTTGTAATCTTTGATAGCATAAACACACTTTGAACATGTGTTTTTGGCAAAGTCGTTTTGAAAAAAATCGAAAATACTATCAGGCAAATAATGCAAAAAATAACGATGGTTTACTGAGGCTGCAAACATTGCTGGAAAACATGCAGCGGTGTATGCAAATCCGTAAACAGAATACTGTATTCCACATATATCGACTCTATCACATATTTCTGCATTCTGATCAAAATCCAAAGGACAAAGTGTAATATTTCTATGTTTAATATTCTTAATGCCATACACTTCATCTTTTGTTAGTTCACGACCTTTTGTTTTTATCATTTCACCAACACAAATAGGAGCATAAACCAAATAGGGTTTAATTTTGTCATGCGGTTTAATAGTTCCATTTGTTACTATATTTATTGAATCGGCAAAACCTTTGCTTATTAATTCTTCAAATTTACGCACAGCATAATCCAAGATTTCTGAAAGCAATGGTTCGCCGCCAATAATTCTAAGTAACCCAAATTTACCTTTAGATTTACTTTGAATTTGAGTACATAAAAAATCAATATGTTTTTTATCCATATCTTTATGCGTCCTTGAGACGCCATATAATGATTCAGCATTACATAATCTATTGCAGTGCCTACAACGCATATTACAACGTTGCGTTATATCAATCTCTATTGTTAATTTATATGGTTGTTTCATCTTTCAATGCAGCTGGTACGTAGTTGTTATATTGAATTAAACCTTCAATTGACAAATGGGTTTCCTTTATTTTTTGATAATTTGGGCAATAATAACAAGGCAATTCAGATGGGCACTCAATTCCATCAAATAAGACACCAACCAGTGTCTTAAAAGTCTCACTATTTTCCCAGTCTTCTATACTAATGTTTGAAATATCTCCAATGGTTTTCCACTTATTCACACTGCAACCTAGAATTTTTCCATTCCAGTTTATTTGTGGACTTGAGAAACAATGGTAACAGGGAGCCTTATATTCCTTTTTATTTAGTTCCTTATATTCCTGCCTATCTGCTACTCCCAGACCACTTTCGCGTCGAACAAATTCTCTATTGATTACAGGGGAGAATGTCGAATAATTCAGTTTTGGGTTAAATGCCATGTTGTATTTTCTGCATAGTTCCTTTACCAATGGAGTTTCATGTTCATTGTGACCAAATATCACAAACTGCCACGATAGTTTTGGATAATTAGAATGATAAATCATTTTATAATAATTAAGGCGTTCGATATTTTGAAACACTTTTTCTATATTACCTCCAACTCTATATTTGACATATGTATCTTGAGTAGCTCCATCTATCGATAGATTCAGAAATTCAACATTGTATCTAACTAGGGATTCTATAACATCATCATCAACATTATTAAAATTTGTCCCATTTCCACAATACATCACAATATCATTCTCATAAGCGTGCTGTAAAATTCGCTTAATATCTTTATTCAAAAAGATTTCACCCCAATTAGACATTTCAATTCGCTTAATCTGTGGATTTGCTTTTACAAATTCCACAAATTGGCTAATTGAAAATTGGCCTTTCCCAACTATGCCATTATGAGTAATACCCTTTGATGTCGAACATTCGATGCAACGCAATTGACAGATTGTTGATAGGTCAATAGACGCTTCTTTTATTTTTGGTAAAATTGTCATATTTTTTACATTATCAATTATTATAGTCCATCGTTATAATAAATCTCTTAGATGAATAATTGTATGGTCATTGTATTTTTCAGATAAGGAATATGACTGAAAATTATCATGTTCTACCATTACAACGACAAGACCATAATTATCCATATTTGGTAATTCTGATGAAAGCGAGATACCATATACCATTCTAACTTCTTCTTTATTTACCAAAGGATCAAAACAATCAACTGAATAACCTTTTTTGCTTAATAGTTTTATTACATCCGCAACTTTAGTATTACGAACATCCGCACTATTCGTTTTATATGCGAATCCTAAAAAGAGAATATTGGAAGAATTAATAGTTAAATCAAGCATTATATCATGAATTCTATTTGCAACAATTTTGCTTTTCAATTCATTCATTTTTCTAGATTCTTTTATTATAGGCAAATCAATTTCTTTTCTAATTGCTTTGTCAATAAGATAGTATGGATCAACAGCTATACAATGTCCACCTACTAAACCAGGGAGAACCTTTGAGAAGTTCCATTTTGTTGAAGCGCATTCCGTCACCTCCTTAATATCTATTTCCTCCTTCCTACAATATTCGCTGTACTCATTTGCAAGAGCAATAAGAACATCACGTTGTACATTTTCATACATCTTCGCTGCCTCAGCGACCTTTATACTAGAAGCTCTTACTATAGGCTCATCCAATACAGATTGATAAACATGTCCTATTAAATCTGTAATTTGAGAAGAAGACCCAGAAACTATTTTTGGAACCTTTGAAATTTGATGCTCAACGTCTCCAACGTTGATTCTCTCTGGAGAATAACCGACATAAAAATCCCTGTTATACATCAAGCCGGATTTACTTAACAATGGAACACACAACTCTTCTGTAGCACCAGGATATACAGTAGATTCGAAAATAATTATACTGTTCTTATGAATAATTGAAGAAAGAGCTATACATACGTTCTCCAAAGCAGAAACATTGGGCATACAATGAGAGTCAATTGGTGTCGGTACAGTTACAATATAAAAATTACAGGAAGATATTTCATTGATATCGTTTGTGAGTACATTATTCGAAATCGCATCTTCAAGAACCTTCTTTTCAACACTATTCCTAGAGTCTATCCCTTTAGCTAATTCACTAGTACGATAAGAATCAATATCATATCCAATGCATGAATATATCTTCGACAGTTGACAAAAAAGAGGTAAACCTACATATCCTAGGCCTATAACTGCTATTTTGATTTTATCATCGAAGCAAAATAAGTCTATAAAACCATCTTCGTGAATGATTTTAGTGCCAAAATAATCTTTTTGCATAGTAATCGTAATTTCTTATTTGAACATCGAAGGTGGTGTAAATGTATCAATAAGTAACTCTCTAATATCAACATTAAGTAGTTTTGCAATCTCCAAGAATGTCTCAATGCTTGGTTGCGAAGTGTTTGTACACCATTTAGAAACAGTAGCTGGATCTTTCTTTAAAGTTTCAGCTAGCCACTTGCTTGTTTTCTTTTTTTCGACAAGCACCACCTTCAATCTGTTTATATCAGCCATTTTTCAATTAATTGAATTTCCCACAAAGTTAATGAGAATAAGTCAAACCAAAGAATTTTCTTATAAAAAGCATGAAAAATTAAGTTTTAAAATTTGGATATTCCATTTTTTATGCTATAAAGTATAAAAAAGAGAGCCTAAACTCTCTTTTTTATACTCAACAGCATCCATCTGAGTCAGGAATTTTTGCAACTCATTATCTGGAATATCGCCCAAATGGCAAGGCTTAAAACCTTCATTCTCCATAATCTTAACCACTGGCAGTTTAGGTATTCTAGTTTTCATTTTGATAATCTACACTTCCTTGATAGGAACATAACAATAAATTCCGGGACTTAACGGATGTGACTGCGAGCTAATTTCATTGGCACAAGTTTGCCATTAAAAAGCAAGAGCCCACCTTCACAGGCAAGCTCTCACTCAAAAAAAATAAAAAAAACGTGTTAGTTGTTCGGTTCAAAGAATAGTTCCACTTTCGTGAATCTATTGCCCTCGATTGGCTTGAAATCATTGATTCCGCCAACGGATACTTGTGCAATATAATCAGCATTCAGACCTTTTGAAACAAGCTGCTTATAAATGTACTGAGCACGAATACCACTCAATTCATTGTTACGGGTTTCTGTACCAGTTGCATCATCAGCTGCACCGGTGATACGAATACGCAAGTCGTATTTCTTGGCAACACGAGCAATCTCATCCAGATTGATTAGCTGACTGCAGTCTGTAAGTTCACTGGTATCTATCTTGAAAA
>JAYRGX010000040.1:0-24645 GCA_041907545.1 Bacteroides sp. | reverse complement strand
AACATTTGCATGGTTTGACAACTATAGAAGACTCTGCCGAAACTATGAATTGACATTCGATTCGGCAGAGGAAATGGTAAAACTTGCATCCATTAGGATGCTATTGAATAAAATTTAAACAGGCTCTAAAATGAAGCATAAATATTTATCTTTTACTCCAACATAAATTATCGGAAGTTTTGCTTTGGTAAGCCCATAGGATAGTGTGTCTGAAAATTTATTCATAGATCATTTGTTATTATGTTATATAATATTCAAATTGTAAGTATTAAAAAGCTATCTGATTTTTTTCACCAATAATAAGTAAGGTGCTTCATAATCATTGTATATAGCAATAATAAGCTCATGCTTTGCTAATACTTTTTTTCGGGTTTTATAACTGCCTTGCATAACTTTCAATAGAGCTAAGGAGGTTTTTCCATCCATAAAAATTCTAGCTTCATATAAATCATGATCTAAATCTGTATATACCATGTATGAGTCATTAGCGGGAGATAAAGGATTTACTTCGCGTTCTTCTCTTGCACTAACTTCTGCTAAAGATTCTCTTCTTGTTAGTGATAAAATACTGCGAGTGGGTTTAATATGAAGTTCAACTACATTAGCAGGGTTAAATTTAATTGTTAATTTGGGAATTTTTAATTCTGGGAGTTTTTCTTTTTCAAGTGATGCATTTGAAGAATCACAATATGCTGATTCTTTATAGTTGTCTTCATTATTTATAAATACTTCGTTTGATCTTAAGGCAGCAGTCTGTACAGCTAATATTAATACAAAAGAAGTACCTAAAGCTGTTAGTATTGCTATAGTAGTAGTTGATAAATTATTTTTCATCTTCTATTTTGTTTTACGGTTCTCAATTAAAGTTTTGTTATCAATATTGGTATACATTAGTAATTAAACGATTAATATTAAAATATATTTATGGTAATGACTTCTTGTAAAATATTTAATAGTATCTATAACTAAACATTATTTTTTATTTGGTATCTAGCTATTTATTCTATAAAACCATTCTCTTTTTTTGAAATGTGTTTTATATAGAGCACTTTACTTTAATATCACATAATGCACCGATTTTTATCTTAACATTGGCTACAGCATTAGCTATTTTGGGTACAATCCTTATTGTCTCTAAATATTTTCTTAAAGAATTCCATCATTATTGGAGTTTCTGTATCATATTAGTTTGATACGCAATTAAATTATTGCTTGTTTCTTCAACGCTGTATTTATTATAATTTATTCTTTTGGTTTTCTGGGCCAAAAGAACCCAAGAATACCACAAACTCCAGCTATCCAAATGTAGGCATCACCAGACATTAGAACAGAACCTGAATCACCTGATGTTATAGCATAATTAGGTGTAACGAAGCTACAAACCAATGCTATTCCAGCTATTACTAATAATGTATTTCTCATATTTTACTGATTTTAATATTATTGTATGAATTCACCGCTTCCTTACTTAATTCATTTAATACCTAAGTAGACTGTAACTAATAGACTTACAGGTGGGATCAGAAAGAGAATTACATGTGTTTTTATTGTAGGTTGATAGTCAATCTATGTTCCAATATGTATCAAGTTCTCCTTCAAAAGCGTCACTAATGGTTACATCGTCATATCCTGCAATGTCTTGTGCATAGTTACCATTGTAGTCATGATAAGTCTTCCCCTCTTCATAAGGGAGTTCTTCAAAGTGGGGATTACTACAATACAACTCATTCAATTTAATCTTGGTGACTTGACTTCCTATAGTACCAAAGGCTAATTTCCCTCCATATTTAAATGTTGAAATATTGTCATAAATAGGTTGTACTACATAATTGCCTTTAATATCAATAATACCCCATTTTTGAGCCATCTTTCCAGACTCATTAACTATAATAATGACCCTTGCCAAATCATTCTCAAAGGGGCTAATCCATTTATATTTGAAAGGTATTATAATATTCTCGTGAATATCTATAATTCCTCTTAGATTATTATTCATAAGTTGAACCATCATATGATCTCTACCATATAAATATATAAGTCTGTATTTTTCATAAGGTATGATTTCCAGTTTTGTCTTTATATTAATAATAGCATATTGATACGCTTCATTCTGAGCTACTATATAATCTTCCAACCAAACATGTGATAAAGTTCTGTATTGACAATCTATCACAATGTTTCCTTCTGCATCTATAAGTCCCCATTTACTTTCCTTACATACACGTACAATAGACTGTTCAGAGGTGAAGCTATCCATTACACTATCATACTGTGGTGTTATCACAATATCAGCAAAACTATTGATAAAACCAATTTTACCATTTTGGTTGATAGGGCATAGATAGTCTTGGTTGTTTTTCAAAACTTCTTCAGTGATAAGTAATCCTACACCTTTCTGTTTGAGATGGCTAATGCTCGCTAGAGTATATCCATATTCTGTATAATACCCTATATGTTCACCGCCAGAAGAGTAGGTAAAAGAGAGGTTTGGGACTTGTTTGTACCTTTTCATTACTGTATGATTTAAAAAGGAAATACCTTGTCATTTCCCATAGCATCCTCATTATTCACTGCTATTGGAATATTCCATGCTCCTATATATGCATTTCCATCCATATCATGTTTAATACCTATAACATATTTCATCCCATATCCATTGGGAAACTCGCCTATATACATACCAGAAAGAGTAATTACAACTCCATATCTGAAAGTTCTATTGCCATTGGGTAAAATCTCTCCAATAAAGGCATTATCTTGATAGAATGTTGAGGGCTGTAAACTAGTTATATATTGCATAATATATTCTAAATCTTCAGAAAAATTGGCTTCAAGTATCCCATTGGAAAAAGCACCTAATATCATAGATTTATGAAAATGGTTAAACTTAATACCATATCCATTAGGCACGCCTCTATAAAACATACCACAATACTCTCCATCTCTCAGATTCTGAAGAGAAACCTTATCTACCTTAATAAATCCCATAACATTTCTTTTTGTAGCCATACCACAAAAAGAAGGTGTGAACTAAACTTTATTGGAATCCACGGTATTACCACACACCTACAATCACACAATAAAGGAAGCCCACACCTATGATATGAGCATTCACTTACTTACTGCTGTGATTGTTGTCTTTAAAGTGGTAATTTTAGGACTTTCACAAGTAAGAAGTAAACACTTCTTTTTCTAATATGTCTTGATTAAACTTCTATTTCATTAGTTCTCATTTAATTGTTCATATTGCAAAGTTAAGACTTTCTACAAATAAACAATTATTTGAAAGCCGTTTTTTATAGGTTTTCAATCCATATCAGTACATAGGTATGAGCTTATTTCTCTATTTTTTAGATTATATTGTTTAGAATGGAAAAATACTTCTGTTCCATGTCTTCAATGGCAAATGTACCATAAAATATATTACATATCTCTGATTCTCATAATTTTCAATTAAAAAGCCCCAATTCTTATACAAAGAACTGAGGCTTACAATAACAATAAACAACATAGAATGATGGCTTTCCAGCCTTCATAAATACATCTAATTATGCCTTCATCTCTCATGGCTACCTTCCTTCTTATGATATAATAAGAGAGCAAAAATTAAATGTAGAATTTTTCATATTGTACCTTATAAGATGATTTTTTATTTTTTTGACACTACAATTTTTCCTATCATAATGGATAACATAGAGAGATAAGATAGTTAGAGAATATATTAGGTGTAGAGAGTACTAAATGAATAATAGTATTCATTCTATATTAGGCTTTATCTATCTTTCGGTTAACTATAATATACTCAAATTGATAGTAATGATTATTTTTTCTCAAATCCTATTATATTTACGGTTGAATAATTATGAGTTATGAGAAAAATAAATACAGTAGCAAAAGGAGATGGTTTTGAGAATATAGTTTTCAAAAAAATGAAAGAACTTTTGGAATCTGAGATGTTAGGTCTTTCGCCTAAATATAGCAAGATATTCCAAAAAAAAGCTTACTTTGGAAAAACTGGCAATAAAATAATCTTTGATATTGCTATTGAGTCATATCCCCCAGATAGTGATGAATATTCTACTTTAACTCTTATAGAATGTAAAGATTATAAATATCCTATTGAGGTTGATAAAGTTAGAAATTTTGCATCCAGTATTGATGATGTGGGAGCTCATAAAGGCTACTTTATTACAACAAGTTATTTTCAAGTAGGAGCTATAAATCATGCAAAAAGTTGTAAAATAGGACTTGCAAAATTTAATATTAATAATTTAGACATTGAAAAATGGGTTTTAAGAAGGGTTGGCTATCAGAGTTACAAAAAAAAACAGGCTATTTTTGAAGAACTAAGCACTCCAACTATAGATACCCCAAATAATTTTATAGCTATCTGTGAATTTGATTATTACTCTAATTTTCTAGATTTTGTTTCCGAGCAACTTATAGGTACGCCATACAAAATTAATGTAGACTATCTTTCAAATGAAGATATAGAATCAAATGTAACTAACTTGTTGACTAAAATGCAATATCAATCAGATATTCCAAGAAGCACAGATTTACTCATTGATATTATTTCAAAAGAGCTAAATCTGAAGTTAATCTTTGACCAACATTTACCTCATGATGAATTGGGGATATGCAATTTTTCGCAAAGGACTATTAACATATCCCCTACACTACAATATGACTCACCAAGATGGAGATTTACTCTTGCTCATGAAATAGGGCATTATATATTGCATGAACCTATGTGTTCTAAAAATATGGTAAACTCAATATATGATGATGAGGTAAGTCTAAATTCTGTTATTAGTGACAATGATCTTTCGAGACTTGAGATACAAGCAAATAAATATGCTGTGTATTTGCTAATACCAGAAAAACTATTTGTTGCTCATTATGCTTTAAGACACAAACAATTAAGCATTCCTAGATTTCCTTATCTATATTTAGATAATCAACCTTGCAATATTAAAGATTGTTTAAGAATATTCTCTTATCTTGGAAATATGTTTAATATTTCAAATGAGATGATTAAAATTAAACTCAAAGATATGGGTTATCTGACCATTAATGAATCTACAAAGAGTATACAAGACTTTATTTAATAAACCACTCATAGTCCCCTTGTTTTTTTATAGCTTGACATATTCCAGATGCAAATTCTGTAGCATTTAGTGACCTGTCTAAGAAGTTGTCAATGTAGCTGCTCTTATTAGCCCCTGTGAGAAGATTATACACATTCCACATGGACATAGTATTTTGACTATCAGGAAGAGCAAAGTTATTATCATTGTAATATGATTTAGCTATAAGTCCTATCTGAGTATCTGTCATCAGCATTTGAGGAAGTCTTTTCTTCTGTTCAATTGGGAGATATTGGTATAATCTACTCTTTCCCAAGAACTGGGCAAATTGGCTTTCAGTCATATAACTATCCTTGTAAGCACTCATGTAGTATAAGTGCTTGGCTATATTGTATTCTTGAAACAGCCTCATCACTGCACCAAATAAATCAGCAGTACTCATTACCTTTAACTCAGATTTGTAGCCATCACTACTGACACACATATTACAGCAAACTAAGTTTTTAAAACCAATGAATACCTTGAACTTCTCTACTCCTTTCTTGCTGTATAGGTTCTCATGGTTATATGCCCTGACACCACCTATTGTGAGGTTCAATCTGTTGCCCATTATATCTTCATGGATAGTGGGAATCTCAAAGCAGAACATCATTCTTTCATAGTAAATAGTCTTGTCTGATTCAAGTAAATCCTTTACTGGTTTATGAATAGCTTCGGGTGTTCTACCTTTAATGACATGGCTTACTCTGACAACTGGCTCTTCAATCCTCTCATTGGGAAATACCTGATTGGCAGCTTCCCAAACAGTGTCAATAAATGAAGGGTGACTGATAGTTATCTCATTATCCTTGCTGAACACTGGTACTACACAATCATTTCTAAGATGCTCAATAGTGACTTCTTTAGTATTAGCCTCTATGAATGGTAATTTGTTTACCCTTCTAGTATTAGTAGGTTTACTCTCCAATACCTCAATAGGTGTTATTGTTTCAATATTAGTTCTTTGGTTAGTCAATACAGACATATTAGTTCTGTGTACTGGCATTAGTTGCATTGTTGCTTCCATATTTTACAAAGTTTGGACTATAATTGATAATAGGTTTATTAATATCTTCTTGCTGTTGCATTTTTCTCTGCATAAAGTCTGATGTAAGTTGCTGATACCATTCAGGGTATTGGTGATAGATAGAGGTAAGTTCTTCAACAGTCTTAGCTTGATTTATCTTCTCTCTTATCATCTCCAAATTAATCCCATTATTGCACCAATCAAGTATTATTTGTCCTGTAGTTGGTGCAATTGTAAAGTCTGGTTTACCCATAAATAGGCTTGTTCTGTCTTTCGATGCAATAGCCTGATGCTTCATGTTAATGTCAAGAACTATAGTAAATTCATAGTCTATTCCATCTCTCATGACAGCCTTTAATCCTATTTTCTCAGGAACCATTTTACCGTTCTTTTCACTTAATATATAGTCTTGTTTGCATCTCATTGTACAAATGATATGACTATTAGACCGTAGAATTTTCTGCATAAAAGCATTCATTCTTGGTGTTATCTTCTGCCAATTAGTGAATGAATTACCTTGTAAATTAGCATGATATTCCAAAAGGTTATCCCAACACTGTGAGATACTGTCAATGATTATAACCTCTATTTCAGCTTCCTCACATATCTTTATTGCCTCAATATAGGTTTCAGGTGCAAAGTTGTCTTGAAGGGGCAATACATTATAATTACCCAAATGTGCATATAAATCAGCACTTCCATTTTCACTGTCTATTATGGCTATTTTAGTCCAGTCATTAGTCAAACCATAGGCTAATAATAGTGCAGACATGGTTTTACCACTACCTGCACATCCTTGTAGAGCAAGCTTTATTTTAGCTTGCTTCTTTGATGATACTCTTAAATTCATCATAACTATATGTAGTTCGTTAATTATTAGAAAAAAAGGGCAACCAAATTATCTCTGATTGCCCTTTTTGAATAAACCGATAAGCTGTTATAAGGTAGCTAATGTAGTGGCTCCTCCTTCTCCTTTTTGATGCAATAAGAAGAATATATCTCCTGTATCAGCAGAACATACTTCTGAAATCACAGGGTTTGTCAGTTCTCCAGTTTCTACCTTTCTGGAACAAGCTCCAGTATCAAAGCCATAGACAAAGAAACATTTGCCTGTGTGCTCATTTCTTTTTACCTCAATCTTTTCAACATTGTGCTGTGCTTTGAATTCAGCCACACTCATTGCCTTTAAGAATTTCAAATTTCTTTCCATAACTGTAAATTTATCATTGTTGTGCAGGGGAATATCCCCAAGCCAAAAGAAGGGGGAGGAGGGAAAGTGGTGTATTATGCGTTTATGCTAATCTAAGGAATTAGAAAAAAATAAAAAAAAATCGGTAAAAACAGTTATATATTATATATTTGGGCATATTCTAATCCCCTGCTTTTATGTTAAAAACAGGGGATATTTGATACAAGTCAGTGTCTAAGGTAACATATCTTTATTCTCTACTTTAGAAAGATTCCAATGTTCAATACTTAATGTTGGTAATACTCCTATTGCCTTGAATAGTTCTTCTTCCATTACTTTTTTGACATACTCCACATGTTCAATAGTTGTTGCTATGGAATCATGTATTGTAAACACTGGTATTTGACGACTACTTTCTTTCCATATTCTTTTACAACATCTATATAAGATAATTTCACTTTCAATAGATTGTAATAAACAAGCTAATCTATTATGTTGTTTTCCATTGTTTACATTCTTGTATTTATGCTTGATAAGCTTAAATAGTTCTGCTACTTTGGGGAATAATTCAGAACTGAAAATACTCTTCATTTGATTGATGATAACATCATCATGCTGCCCTTGATTACTGGAGAACAATAAATAAAACATTAGTATTTTAGCTTCTTTTCTATTAATAGGCTTTTGGAGTGAGTCTTGGCATATTTCAGCCATAGTTTCATACATTTTTCCATTAGCAGCTATATCTTTGTATTGATTGAAGTCTTCATCAGTGCAATCCTGAAAAAATCTCTCCACCTCTAATGGTATAGCTACGGTGGTTATAGTCCTTTGTATATCTTCTGGCAATGAATACAAGCTCAGTGATAGCTCATTATTAATATGCCAAAACATAGGATTAAGCAATGCACATGCAAGGTAGGGCTGACTGTTCTTTATATCAATACTAACTAATTCTTGCCCATTGTAAGTAAGGAAATTCCTATAATCTTTTTGTAAGTTTGTTATTACAGAATGTAATCTGTGAACTGTATTATCTATATGAATCTCATACCTATTCTGGCCTATCTTAGTTATGTTTATTAATGCTGCCATATATTGAACAAGAGGATTTTTCAACTTATTTGTATGAGTATTTACAGTCCATTTACTCTTGTCACCCATTTTATAATTAAGAATAGTCTCTGCATATTGTTGGACAATAGGATTAATGCTCAATTTTTCATCATTATACCAATGATAAAGATAAGGCAGATTAGTAAATTTCTTATTTGCTTCGTATTGCATAAAATAAGCATCTTCTTCATGATTGCAAATAACATTATATATCTGAAATCCTGATTGGAAATAGTTCCTGCCCCATCTATAGCATAGAGATTTTTCTTGTGGAATGTATATATTATCACACTCTAAAACTCCTGTATTAAGCAAATAGTCTTTGTATAATTTGATGTCTTTTATATTGTTTCTGACAATCCTTGCGTTAATGGGAACCCATCCCTTTTCATCTATTAAATCCTTATTCCTTGCAGGTATAGTAGATAACAAGGATAAAAAGTAATAGATTTTATCTTTACTGAATTTTAAATTAGAGTTTGCAAAGCCATACTCTTTAGGAGGATATAAGCCTAAATGAGAGTCAAGATTAAAGTTTTTAGGTAGTACTATTTTTCTTCTATGCCCTTTGAAGGCAAGAGCCATAAATGAAAATCCCACAAACTTATTTCTAGACTTACATAGAAATAATTTAATCTTATTCCGGAAATATACCATTTTCCACATAGTAATTATGAATTATATTATAATATGCAAATGTATTATATATTTCATTATGATATGAAATATTATACTACAGAATCTCTATGATTTGTTCAATCATGGAGATTCTTTTGGTCATATACTATTCCAATGTCATATCATTATAGATATTCATTAACTTATCCATCTCTTCACCAATATAATTATCTACAATTTTTGCATAATGGGATGTCATTCTTATATTTGTGTGTCCCATCATTTTACTTACTACTTCAAGTGATATTCTATTGGTGATAGTAACTGTTGTTGCAAATGTGAATCTTGCTGTGTGATAACTAATCCTCTTTTTAATGCCGCATAAATCAGCAATCTCTTTTAAGTATGAGTCAGTAGAGGAAATATCAATTACTGGGAGTAGTTTGTCTCCACCTTTATACTTTTCCAATATCAACTTGGGGATAGGCAGTAATGGGATTCTTGATAGTACACCTGTCTTTACTCTGTGTTTTTTAATCCATATTCTACCTTCTTCATCTTGGATAAAGTGAGATTCATTGAGAGTTTTAACATCACTATATGAGAGCCCAGTGAAACAGCTAAAAATGAAGATATCTCTAACTCTTTCAAGTCTTGGAAATGAGAAATCTTTATTGATAATTATCCTTAGTTCTTCTTCTGTAAGGAATTCTTTTTCAACGATTTCCCTTTTTACTTTATAATTGAGGAAAGGGTCTATTTGTAGATACTTGTTTGATAGGGCTATGTTTATTACTCTTTTCAGACATTTCAAGTGCTTAACTGTGGTGTTCTTCTTCTGTTTGTATTCAGTCTTTAAGAAAACATTAAAGTCTGCCATGAATGAATAATTGAGCTCTAAAAGAAACATA
This sequence comes from Bacteroides sp., assembly GCA_041907545.1. Taxonomy (GTDB): domain Bacteria; phylum Bacteroidota; class Bacteroidia; order Bacteroidales; family Bacteroidaceae; genus Bacteroides. The sequence continues at coordinate 14,655 of JAYRGX010000040.1, read as the reverse complement.
TCATCTCTTTTGTATTTTTTCTTTATATACTCTTTTAAGAGATCAAAGGTTCTGCTGTAGTTGTAATAAGTTGCCTCTGATGTTCCATTACCTACTACTTTGCTGAGACTGTCTAAAAACTCTTGATAGATTTGATTGAGAGTTTTAGTCTGTATGGCATCTATTTTGTCTTGGTAGGCATCTCTTAATAAGTCTGCTGTCAGAATGTAACCTCTTTCTAATAGCTCAATCTCCTTCTTATATATCTTATTTTTGATTTGAAGAAGGGATTCATTAATTAATTTGGCTGTTTCATTAGTTCCCTTTACCCTCTGTCTTGTAGCATCCCAATCGTTAGGATTTACTTTCTTGTTAGAAGAAAATGAGGCTCTTTGACCATTTAAGGTTATGGTCACATTAATGGGGGCAGTACCATTCTTTCTAGTATTACTTGGACTGACCCAATAATTAATTGTGTATGTATGTCTTTCCATACTGTAAAATGATGTTTTATACAGTATATAATATAAAATGTAACTATTTGAAATATAGATTGATATAACCTTAATCACAACCATTTTTTATTTTAGCCAAAACAGTTGTGATTTGGTTGTGAATGGCTGTGATTTTAACAATTGAAACTACTTCTAACATACCATTCGCATTTCTTCTTTTATCTGTAAAAAACAGGGGTAAAATAAGATTTAAAGAGTAGTTAGATCAGTTACTAATGGATAGATAAAAAGGGGAGTAAGGAGAGTAGGTTCTGCTTAAAGTATCTAGTTGTCTTGAAATAAAAATCCCCATAACCTTTTAAGTTACAGGGATTCTGTTTATATTGAAGCTCGAATTACTTATTCAAAGCCTGAGCGATATCAACAGCACAAGCAACAGTGCAACCTACCATCGGATTGTTACCAATTCCTAAGAATCCCATCATTTCTACGTGAGCAGGAACTGATGAAGAACCGGCAAACTGAGCGTCAGAGTGCATACGACCCATAGTATCTGTCATACCATAAGAAGCAGGTCCTGCAGCCATATTATCCGGATGAAGAGTACGACCGGTACCACCACCTGATGCTACAGAAAAATAAGGTTTACCTGCCAATACGCGTTCTTTTTTATAAGTTCCGGCAACCGGGTGCTGGAAGCGTGTTGGATTTGTAGAGTTACCTGTAATAGAAACGTCTACGCCTTCTTTCCACATGATAGCTACACCTTCACGAACATCATCAGCACCATAGCATTTTACTTTGGCACGAGGACCATCACTATAAGCAATTTCCTGAACAACCTTTAACTCGCCGGTATAGTAATCGAATTGAGTTTGAACGTAAGTAAAGCCATTGATACGTGAGATGATCATAGCTGCATCTTTACCTAAACCGTTCAAAATACAACGCAAAGGTTCTTTGCGAACTTTATCTGCTTTTGCTGCAATTTTAATTGCACCTTCTGCTGCAGCGAAAGATTCGTGTCCTGCGAGGAAGCAGAAGCACTTTGTTTCTTCGCGAAGTAACATTGCAGCAAGGTTACCATGCCCGATACCTACTTTACGATCGTCGGCAACAGAACCGGGAACACAAAATGCTTGTAAACCGATACCGATAGCTTCAGCAGCATCAGCAGCATTTTTACAACCTTTTTTCACTGCAATAGCAGCGCCTACTACATAAGCCCACTTTGCATTTTCAAAACAGATAGGCTGAGTTTCTTCACACGTCTTATAAGGATCGAGACCATGAGCTTCGCAAATAGCGTTAGCTTCTTCAATGTCTTTGATGCCGTTAGCGTTCAAAGCGGCAATGATTTGCTTGATACGACGGTCTTGACTTTCAAATTTTACTTCTCTAATCATAATTCCTTTCCTCCTTATTCGTTACGTGGGTCAATGTATTTAACTGCACCGGCTTCTTTTGTAAAGCGTCCGTAATTACCGGTTACTTTCTTCAATGCTTCGTTGGCGTCAGTACCTTTCTTTATTTCATCCATGAACTTGCCCAGGTGAACGAATTCATAGCCGCATACTTGATCGTCTTTGTCCAATGCTAAAGTCTTGATGTAGCCTTCTGCCATTTCCAAGTAGCGAGTTCCTTTGGCCAAAGTACCGTAAAGAGTACCAACTTGGCTGCGTAAGCCTTTGCCAAGATCTTCCAAACCGGCACCGATCAATAATCCACCTTCTGAGAAAGCTGATTGTGTACGTCCGTAAACGATCTGAAGGAATAATTCGCGCATTGCAGTATTGATTGCATCACAAACAAGGTCGGTATTCAAAGCTTCCAAGATTGTTTTTCCCGGAAGAATTTCTGATGCCATAGCAGCAGAGTGAGTCATACCGGAACAACCGATAGTCTCAATAAGAGCTTCCTGAATGATGCCTTCTTTAACGTTCAGTGTAAGTTTGCACGCACCTTGCTGAGGAGCACACCAACCCACACCGTGTGTCAAACCTGAGATGTCTACAATCTCTTTTGCTTTTACCCATTTACCTTCTTCGGGGATAGGAGCCGGTCCATGATTAGGCCCCTTCTTAACAACACACATGTGTTCCACTTCGTGTGAATAAGTCATAATTCCACTTGTTTTAATAATATAATAATAAAAGATGTCGTATTTTTATCAGATCGGGCGCAAAGGTACTTTTTTTCTTCGTTTATACAACTTGACTTTTCCTGCTTTTTTATGAAAAAACAAAGATTGTAACGTCCCCTTGATGGTATTGTAATCTCTACTTTACAATCTCCAAAATGTGCAAGTATTGATGATTCATTGTAACTTCCGCTTCTATATCGTAATACTTTCATAATTATCTTTCCGCTTTGCGAGCCTGGATGTTATTATTTCTTTAATGAGTGTGGCATCGATATTATAAATTTGTAACTTTGTGCTGCAATAATAAAAAAGAACTATGGTAGAAATTACAGATGACGTACTGCGTAAAGGCGCGAGTGAGGGCATGGATGCTTTTATAAAGGTGTTTACAGACAAATATAAAGAGATAATCGGTGGTGAACTGACTGCAGATTCAATGCCCTTGTTGACTGGTGAACAGCATTCTTTGCTGGCTTATCAACTACTTCGTGACGAATTGATGGAAGGTGGTTTCTGTCAATTGATACAGAATGGATATGGAGGATATATTTTTGTCAATCCTTTTGCCAAAGTTATGCGTTTATGGGGAGTTGGGGATCTCAGTAAATTGATTTATAAAGCTAAAGAAATATATGATGCTCATCGGGAAGATCTCGAACGTGAACGTACAGATGACGAATTTATGGCTATGTATGAGCAATATGAGATTTTTGATGAATTGGAAGAAGAATTTTTGGAGAAAGAGGAAGAAATAACTTCGCTGATTGCTGCGTATGTTGATGATCATTTGGAATTATTCGTAAAAATTATTAATAAATGATCATGATTAATTGAATGTATATTCCTAGCTGTATTCGATGCTTTTATATTCAACTATTAAGTTATAACTTAGTTTAGTCGGTATCAGTGCCGTTTAATAGCCTTTTAAAATTTAAAATGTGTTAAATATTGAAATATGTTTACTTTTCCCTTGTTTAATATGAATATATTTTATTTTAAAAGAATGTTTATTTTAAAAGAATGTTTATGAAAAAGACTTATCTGTTATTAGGCTTACTTATTCTATTCTCTTGTGAGCAAAATGAAAATTTGAATGTAAAAAATGACTCTAGTGCAAATCTTGCGCAAACTCGTGCTGCAAGTTCTATTGCAGATTTTGATCCTATTGCTGAGCTTAGGGATAATAAAATACCGGTAAATATTATTAATGTCGGTAATACTAATAATAAATATTTATCATGTGCTAAAAGTGGCTCAAAAGTTGATTTATATAATAAAGATGATGGTAGTGGTAGACAAAGATGGATTTTTAGAGTAATAGGACTTACTCTTTCTGGGGGTAACTCCTCTTTTGTAAGCCCAACAGTTGGTTTTATTTCAACATATCCTGTGCCAAATCCTCCAAATCAACCAAAACCTGAATATCCTATATTAAGCGGAACGGATAATTTTACTGCAGATCATTTTTTTAGCCCAAATAAGTTTGTATCTGTAGATAGCAATTCTTTTAACATTGTTGCAGGGTATTCTACTGGAACATTTCCAAATGTAACTCTTTTTAATACATATATGCAGTCAGATTCTCGTACTGGTTCATCACTAAAATACAAAACGGATAATTTAACAGATCTTGCTCAATGGAAAATTGTACCCGTAGGTGAATATGAAATAGTTGATATGCAATATGTACAAAGATCTACTGATACAATGGAGCGCGACGATCAACTTATGGGTCGGGAAGAATATGCTAATTATAAATCAGAGGATGTCACATGGCATTATAAAGTTTCGAGTAGCTATTCAGAATCATCCAGCTTTTCGCAGACGGAGGGTGTTACTGTGACTATTTCATCAGGAGTGAGTGTAGGAGGGCCGGATCTAATGAAAGGGTTTACGGTAAATTCTTCAATTTCTTCTACTGTTACAAAATCGTGGACTTATGGTAAAAGTGACTCCAAACAATATTCAATGGAGCGGAGTGTAGATATTCCTGTCAAGTCTAATTCTACTACAATTGTAGAGGCTTATATGTCATCGTACAATGCTAATATAGCATATGTCGCAACTTTGAGGAAAGTTGGTGATACGAAAACTTTTAAGGTAAAAGGTAAATGGACTGGTGTTAAGACCATAGATTTTCATTGTGTAACTTATGATAAATCAACAGGGAAACCTATAAATACCTATACTTTTAAGGTTAATTAATATTAAGAGTACCGTATCGGTGCAGTATTTCTTTTAATCTTTCGTTTTTTAATTAAAAACAATAAAAAAAGTATCGAGCGATATGAAACTCGATACTTTTGTTTATTTTTGCAAACATAACATCTAATTGAAAAATGAAAACGAAAAAAATTAAATTTCTAGGGGTTGTTTTTACCTTATTATTAGGCATTTCCTTTACTTCATGTTTGAATTCAGATAATAATGAAAGTTCATGGGATATTTATGCTTTTGTTACGGTAAAGAATTATATGGGGAGTGTTTATCTACTTGGAGATGATGGTGTTACTTATTACCCAACAAATCCGGACGTTTTAAAGATTACATCTACCGGAGGGGCTACTGAGTATGTTGAACGTGCTGCTATTTATTTAAAATATGTAGATAATGCAGCTGGCTCAACTACGACTACCCGAACAGTAACAATTGTAAGCGGTAATAACATTCCTGTTAAATCTCTTTGTGATAAACCGGATACTATTAAGACGACAGTTCCTTTGCAAAGCTTGAATTATAATTGGGGTGCCAATGGTTATATAACGGTTGATTTTAATTTCAATTACTATTCAGGTACAAATTTTGCATTTGACCTCTACCCGGAGGCTGTTCAGGGAGACCTCTTAACTCTACGTTTGAAACAAACCTATGGTAAGGCAAATGGCAATAGTCTGCAGGAATATTTGGTCAGTTATAAAATCCCATATTTCCAGTCTTTGCAGAATCAACTTGAAAATATGGGATTAGGAGTTTTAACACCTGTGCAAGATTCAATATATGTGACTATTTTGGGCACAGGACCAAATAACACAGATTTGACAGTGAATGGATCTAATAGCAAAAAGAAGTTTCGTATAAGCATTGATTAATTTGACTTTGGAATATAAAGCTTTATTTCACATAGCTATGTTATTGATTTCCTCTCCGGCTCGCGCCTGGGAGGAAATTCGTTTGCATGAGGATAAGCAAAAAGTGTTTTCGACTTTTGTTTATCCTATGATCGGTTTCTGCGGTTTATCTGTTTTCATTGGTGCAATATTGTCAATGGGGTGGGAAGGTGCAGTCAGTTTTCAATACGCTATGACCCGATGTTGTGCCATAGCGGTCTCTCTCTTCGGGGGATATTTTCTAGCGGCATATCTTATTAATGCAATGGGGGTGCAACTGTTTAAAATGGAGAGTGATATGATTCTGTCACATCAATTTGCGGGATATTCTTTGGTCGTATTGTTTTTATTGCAAATGATTATTGGCTTATTGCCGGATTTTGGTATTATTGGACTATTATTGCAATTTTATACTGTGTTTGTTGTTTGGGAAGGAACTTCTATTTTGATGGAGGTGCAAGAAAAACAACGTTTGCGGTTTACGATATTTTCGTCCATTCTATTGTTGCTTTGTCCTTTTTTAATTCAGCTGATTTTTAATAAGCTGATGCTGGTGTTCAATTGATGACTTGATATTTGATTGATGATGTTATGAAACAAGCTCCTGTCAATATAAAAAATAAACGTGCCACATTCGATTATGAATTAGTGGATACTTATACTGCCGGTATCGTACTTACCGGTACAGAAATAAAATCCATACGCTTGGGCAAAGCCAGTCTAGTGGATACTTTTTGCTATTTTGCTAATGGAGAGCTGTGGGTAAAGAACATGCACATTGCAGAGTATTTTTATGGTTCATATAATAATCATAGCGCCCGACGTGAACGTAAATTATTATTAAATAAGAAAGAATTAGAGAAACTTGTGCGTGGAACTAAAGATCCCGGCTTTACTATTATTCCTGTTCGAATGTTCATTAATGAGAAAGGTCTGGCCAAATTAGTCGTAGCCTTGGCTAAGGGTAAAAAGCAATATGACAAACGCGAGGCTTTAAAGGAAAAAGATGATAAGCGGGACATGGCGCGAATGTTTAAGCATTAATATATTTCTTTTTAGTTGAATGACGCTGTGCGTAAATCCTATAATATTCGGGCTATTATTTTATAGCAACAGAAAAAAGGAAGATAGGAGAAAAAACTTCATAAGACTCCTCCTTACTACTTTATGGTGAAAGAGTCGTTTTCCAAACAAAATTCACTTCTTTGTGTTTCTTTTGAGAAGCATACATTAGATAGATTTTTTATATTCTTGGCAGGTAACTCATGAAAAAAGACATACGAGAATTGGTGCGTGAGCGCATCTTAATATTAGATGGTGCTATGGGCACCATGATACAACGTTATAATCTGAAAGAAGAAGATTTCAGAGGTGAACGTTTTGCTGCGGTCAGCGGCTTATTGAAAGGTAATAATGACCTGTTGTGCATCACTCGTCCCGATGTGATTAGGGAAATCCACACCAAATATCTTACCGCCGGTGCAGATATTATTGAAACAGATACATTTAATGCTACTTCGGTCAGTATGGCAGATTATCACGTGCAAGACTATATTCGCGAGATAAACCTTGCCGCTGCTAAGTTGGCGCGTAGTGTAGCCGATCAGTTTACCGCACTTACTCCCGACAAGCCACGTTTTGTAGCCGGTTCGGTAGGACCTACTAATAAGACTTGTTCCATGAGTCCGGATGTCAACAATCCGGCTTTCCGCGCATTGACATTCGACCAGCTTGCTGCTGCTTACCGTGAACAAATGGAGGCGCTGCTTGAAGGAGGTGTTGATGTCTTACTTATTGAAACAATTTTTGATACACTGAATGCCAAAGCTGCGGTCTTTGCTGCTGAACAAGCGATGCAAACAACCGGTATTCGTGTCCCTATTATGATTTCGGTTACTGTATCGGATGCGGGTGGACGTACTCTTTCCGGTCAGACGTTGGATGCATTCCTTGCTTCCATACAACATGCAGATATCTTTTCTATTGGATTAAACTGCTCTTTTGGAGCTCGTCAGTTAAAACCTTTCCTTGAACAACTCGCAAGTCGTGCTCCTTATTATATCAGTGCATATCCTAATGCCGGACTTCCGAACAGTTTGGGACAATATGACCAGAGTCCGGATGAAATGGCATTGGAAGTAAGCGAATATATCCATGAAGGTTTGGTAAATATCCTTGGTGGATGTTGTGGCACAACAGAAGCTTATATTGCAAAATATGAAGAACTGATTGCAGGAGCTAAGCCTCATGTACCAGCTCCTATACCCAATAATTTATGGTTGTCCGGATTGGAATTGTTGGAGGTCACTCTTGAAAAGAATTTCATTAACATCGGTGAACGTTGTAATGTAGCCGGATCGCGTAAGTTTCTTCGATTGATAAAAGAACAGAAATATGATGAAGCATTGAGCATTGCCCGTCAACAAGTCGAAGACGGAGCGCAAGTGATCGATGTGAATATGGATGAAGGATTATTGGATGCAGAAGTCGAAATGACTACTTTTCTTAATCTGATAGCCTCAGAACCTGAAATAGCTCGTATTCCTGTGATGATTGATTCATCGAAATGGGAAGTTATTGTAGCCGGACTGAAGTGCTTACAAGGAAAATCTATCGTTAATTCAATCTCATTAAAAGAGGGAGAAGACAAATTTCTTGAGCACGCGCGTACGATACAACGTTATGGAGCTGCCGCAGTAGTAATGGCTTTTGATGAAAGAGGTCAGGCCGACACTTGTGAACGCAAGATTGAAGTTTGTTCGAGAGCTTATAAATTGTTAGTCGAGAAATTAAATTTCAACCCACACGATATTATATTCGACCCAAATGTACTTGCCATTGCTACAGGTATGGAAGAGCATAATAACTACGCTGTCGATTTCATTCAAGCTACTGCGTGGATACGCAAGAATCTGTACGGAGCACATGTGAGCGGAGGCGTTAGTAATTTATCTTTCTCTTTCCGCGGCAATAATTACATTCGAGAAGCAATTCATGCTGTATTTCTTTATTATGCCATTCGTGAGGGAATGGATATGGGTATTGTTAATCCGGCTACGTCTGTACTATACACTGATATCCCTGCAGATATACTGGAACTTATAGAAGATGTGGTGTTGAACCGTCGCTCGGATGCATCGGAACGCTTAATAGAACTAGCCGAACGCTTGAAAGCCGATGGTCAAGAAAATGATAATGGCACTGCGGAGAACCGTTCTTCTGTACTCGCTTGGCGTAATGGTACTTCGGTAGAGGAACGTTTGAAATATGCTTTGACTAAGGGGATAGGTGATTTCTTGGAAGAAGATTTAGCGGAAGCATTGAAACTCTATCCTAAAGCGGTTGATGTGATAGAAGGCCCACTAATGGCAGGTATGAATCATGTCGGCGACCTTTTTGGTGCGGGTAAGATGTTTTTGCCTCAAGTGGTGAAAACAGCACGTACAATGAAGAAGGCTGTGGCTATCTTGCAACCGGTTATTGAGTCGGAGAAGCATGAGGGAAGCTCATCTGCAGGTAAGGTACTACTAGCTACCGTAAAGGGTGACGTTCATGATATTGGCAAAAATATAGTTGCTGTGGTAATGGGCTGTAATGGTTATGAAATTATTGACTTAGGCGTAATGGTTCCTGCAGAGAAGATAATACAGCGGGCTATAGAAGAAAAAGTGGATATGGTAGGACTTAGTGGGCTGATTACTCCTTCGTTGGAAGAAATGGTACATGTGGCTTCCGAATTGGAAAAAGCAGGATTGGATTTACCCTTGTTAATAGGTGGAGCTACTACATCACGTTTACATACGGCTTTGAAGATAGCTCCGGTCTATCATGCTCCGGTAGTACACTTGAAAGATGCTTCACAAAATGCAGTGGTCGCAGCTAAACTGATGAATCCAAAACAGAAGAAAGAGTTAACAGAAGAACTGGATGTGGAATATCAACAGTTAAGAGAAAAAAATGCTTTAAAAACAACGAAAACAATTTCACTGGAGGAAGTAAGAAATAATAAATTGAATTTGTTCGAATAAAGTATACTGTTTTTGAAATAATATACCCTCACTACAAAAATCCATTCATGGCTTATGTAGTGAGGGTATATATATTTTAGAATATCCTTTATTATTTGGGTATCTTCTTTTTATATACCTCATATCGCCCGGTGACTTCCTTGACAAAGTTGCAGGTTTCCTGTCCACGAAAATATCCATTTTTACATACCGGATCGGAGTAATATTCCTCATTGCTTTTTAAAAGGACATAACGTTCTACATTATTTTTCCAGATATACTGATTCTTGCCATATTTCCGGGCTAAAGCCATGCCATCTTGTATATGACCTATTCCTGAATTGTAAGCAGCCAATATAAACTTCAAGCGTTCCTCTTTGGGCACTTTGGAGAATGTTTTATCGATGAGTGAAATATACTTCACGGCAGCTTTTACGCTCTCGTCCGCAGAATGTTCTTGTCCGCGTTGCATGCCCATTGCCCGAGCTGTAATGGGCATAAGTTGCATTAAACCTTTTGCTCCTGCCCATGAAACCGCCGTAGTATCAAAATTGGATTCTGTATAAGCGAGTGATGCCAAAAGGCGCCAGTCCCAGCGTATATCCTGTGAGTATTTCTTAAACAATTTATCATAATGGGATATTTTTCCTTCGAGTAATGAAAGGATGGGGGAATGTGGTATAGTCTTACGTATCTCAAAATAACGTTTTATACTTGCCGTGTAATCAGGAGAGGTTTTATTTGCCTTGAACCATTTGTCGGCAGCAGCTGCAAGTTCCGGGCAATCTTTTCGTACGGCCCACGAACCTCTTTGATCGAAGCTTATCGGCAAGGAAATATCCAAATTGGAATAATATGTCGTATTGATTTGAGCTATGTCATTATCTGCTACCGTGTAGGGTATTTCACCTTGGGATACCTGTGTGATGAGATCTTCGGTACTGATACTGTCGGTTTCCACTCTATGAATGTGTATTCCTCCACCCAGCTCCCGATCAAGATTAACCAAACGATTATAAAATTTCCCGGGTTTCACATAAATGTCTTTGCCTATGAGTTCGGTGACATCTTTAACGGGTTTGATATTCTTTCCTGTTCGTTGGACTATGACCTGATGTGTGATTACTTCGTCTCCGCAATACAAAAGACTGTCTTTCCACTCTTTCGTTATGGGTAAATTATAGGCAATAAGATCGCCTTTTCCACTTTGAAGCATACCGATCAGCTCGCGTGCATTGCGTGCAACTTCAACACGGAGTTTTACTCCCAAACTTTTTGCAAATTGTTCTCCCAGCTCATATTGAAATCCCATTTCCTGTCCACGATATAGAAAATATGAAGTCGAACTGTACATGGTCAGAACCACTAATTCGCCACTATCCTTAATCTGCTGTAGCTTGTCGGCGGAATGATCCTTGACATTATTCTTATTATGACATCCCGATATTGCGCATACGAAAGCCAGAATTACGGGCAGCAACTTTATAAAATTTCTGTTTCTTCTCATTAGTGTTCTTATTAAAGTTATGAGGTAGACTGGAGTCCAGAGATGTCATTTCAAATTAAACACAATGTAGAAATATTTCTAAAATATTAGAAAGAGATTCTTACAAATGCTTTTTTATATACATCGTCAAAATATCAATAGCAACTTGATTGTTGCCACCTTCGGGTACAATGAGATCGGCATAACGTTTACAGGGCTCTATGAATTGTTGGTGCATCGGCTTCAATACACGGGTGTAGCGCTCCATGACAGCTTCGGCTGTCCGGCCACGCTCTATCACATCGCGTTGGATAACACGGATTAATCGTTCGTCGGGATCTGCATCAACAAATATTTTCAAGTCCATCATATCGCGTAGTTTCTTATCACATAAAGCAAGGATACCTTCTATAATAATTACTTCACGGGGCTCAATATGAATAGTTTCGGGTAAACGGGTGCAAGTGAGATATGAGTAAGTGGGTTGTTCTATACTTTTTCCGGAACGGAGTGTTGACACATGTTTTGACAATAGTGACCATTCAAAAGCATCGGGATGATCGAAATTAATATTTTGGCGTTCCTCCACAGGGACATGACTGCTATCTTTGTAATATGAATCCTGGGGTAACAGCACCACTTCACCTGCCGGAAGGCTTTCAACTATTTTACGCACAACGGTTGTTTTTCCGGATCCCGTACCGCCTGCTATTCCTATTATTAACATCCGTTTAAATGTATATTTAAAACAAAACCAGTATTTTTGCAGTTATATAAACTGTTTCAAAGGACAAATATACGTGATAATTCCCGAAATCTCATAAGGTGGAATGTAAATAAGTGAATATTTATAGAACAAATATAAACATAAATCATTTAAAATATTATAGTTATGGTTAAGCACATTGTACTGTTCAAACTCAAAGATGAGGCTTCTGCTGAAGAGAAATTGATTGCTATGAATAGTTTTAAAAAAGCTATTGAAGCTCTTCCTTCAAAAATATCCGTAATTCGTAAGATAGAAGTCGGTTTGAATATAAATCCGGCGGAAGCATGGAGTATTGCTCTTTATAGTGAGTTTGATACGTTGGATGATGTGAAATTCTATGCCACTCATCCTGATCACCTCGAGGCTGGTAAGATCCTGGCTGATGTGAAGGAGAGCCGTGCGTGCGTAGATTATGAATTTTGATAATAATTGAGAAAAACAGGATTATATGAAAAAAATATTGACCCTTTGTCTGCTCTTGGTTACGATAATGATCCGGGCGCAGATACAAGAGCCTGTAAAGTTTAAAACTGAATTGAAAACAATCTCGGCTAATGAAGCTGAGATTATTTTCACGGCTACTATAGACAAGGGATGGCATGTCTATTCTACGGATTTGGGCGAAGGCGGTCCTATTTCGGCAACATTTAATGTCGACAAGATTACCGGAGCAAAAGTTGCAGGCAAGTTGAAACCACAAGGTAAGGAGGTTGCTACTTTCGACAAATTGTTTGATATGAAAGTGCGTTACTTTATGAACTCGGCTAAGTTCGTTCAGAAATTGACTTTGACGGGTGGTGCATATCATGTTGAGGGTTACTTGGAATATGGTGCTTGCAATGATGAAAACTGTCTGCCTCCTACTCAAGTTCCTTTTAAGTATTCGGGTAAATCAGATGCATCTGCTGATACAGGAGGCAAGGGTGTAGCGTCGCAAGAGCCAAATGCCAATCAAACAGATGCGGCTAATGCAACAACAGGAACGACTGATGGTATAAAATCGGATAGTATGGCAAAAGATTCGATAGCTGCTAATGTTGCAGTGAACGATTCGGCAAGTGTAGATCTTTGGAAGCCGGTCATTACCCAATTGGAATCTTTTGGGGGAACAACTTCTCCTAAAGATTTATCTTGGGTTTATATCTTTATTACAGGATTTTTAGGTGGACTGTTGGCTTTATTCACTCCTTGCGTATGGCCTATTATTCCAATGACGGTAAGTTTCTTCCTCAAACGTTCTAAAGATAAGAAAAAAGGTATCCGCGATGCTTGGACATACGGTGCATCGATTGTGGTGATCTATGTTACGTTAGGGCTAGCTATTACTGCTCTTTTCGGAGCCAGCGCATTGAATGCACTTTCTACGAATGCTGTTTTCAATATTTTATTCTGCCTCTTATTGGTGGTGTTCGCTGCATCGTTCTTTGGAGCTTTTGAATTGACGCTACCTTCTAAGTGGAGTAATGCCGTAGATAGTAAAGCTGAGAAAACAAGCGGCTTATTGAGTATCTTCCTCATGGCATTTACCCTATCACTCGTTTCCTTCTCTTGTACCGGCCCGATCATCGGATTCCTACTGGTTCAAGTTTCTACTACGGGTAGTGTGATGGGACCTGCTGTGGGTATGCTTGGCTTTGCTATTGCTTTAGCATTACCTTTCACATTATTCGCTTTGTTCCCGTCATGGTTGAAATCCATGCCTAAATCGGGAGGGTGGATGAATGTGATTAAAGTAACCTTAGGATTCTTGGAATTAGCATTTGCTTTGAAGTTCTTGTCTGTAGCGGATCTTGCTTATGGTTGGCACATTCTTGATCGAGAGACATTCCTTGCGCTTTGGATTGTTATCTTTGGTTTGTTAGGTTTCTATTTGTTAGGTAAGATCAAATTCAAACATGACGATGACGATACTAAAGTTGGCGTAATCCGCTTCTTTTTAGCACTTGCATCATTGTCATTTGCGGTATATATGGTTCCCGGTTTGTGGGGCGCTCCACTAAAAGCGGTGAGTGCATTCTCACCTCCTTTGCAAACACAAGATTTCAATCTGTATAAGAATGAAATACATGCAAAGTTCGATGATTATGATTTGGGTATGGAGTATGCCCGTAGAACCGGCAAGCCGGTGATGCTTGATTTCACCGGATATGGTTGTGTGAACTGTCGTAAGATGGAACTTGCTGTGTGGACAGATACAAAAGTAAGTGATATCATAAATAATGATTATGTGCTTATCTCGCTTTATGTCGATAATAAGACCAAATTGGCAGAACCTGTTAAGGTTGTAGAGAATGGAACAGAACGTTTATTGCGTACGTTAGGAGATAAGTGGAGTTATCTTCAACGTGTAAAATTCGGAGCTAATGCCCAGCCTTTTTATGTATTGGTTGACAATAACGGTAGCCCGCTGAATAAGTCTTATTCTTATGACGAAGATATACCTAAATATATTGACTTCTTGCAAACAGGATTAGATAATTACAATAAAGAGAAAAAGTAATTTCTCTCATTTATATAACAAGTAATGTTAGCATTGATTACATTACTTGTAAAAAGAATAACAATAGACCTTAATCTCCTTACAATGGTTCGTTATAAAATCATATAGTTTTTACGATATTCATGCTGCCCTATAGGTGGCTATATCAATTAGTTCTTTGACAAGCTTAGCATTTATCTTTCTGTTCGGCTTAAACCCAGACAGCTCAA
>JAYRGX010000039.1:0-26035 GCA_041907545.1 Bacteroides sp. | reverse complement strand
AAGTCTTTACTTAAAAATTCTTTGGGAATGTCCATAATAAAGCTTTTATCAAAGTTATACATAAATTAAAAAACTGCAAGTCACATAACCTGCAGTTTTACATTTACACAATATTATGGACAGTGCCGGTATTGAAGTGAATTACTTCACTTCGATACCTTTATTTTGTAATGTGATATTCAATACTTTCGCATATTCCGAATACTGATCGTCGGTCAGCGTTTTCTTCATCAATTTCAAATTACCATAAACTGCTTTATGAAGTAATTCATCTTTGTTCGTTTTAGAAGATGCAACACGCTGCATCTGTGCACTGAAATATTCGCAAATGTCAGTTACTTCTTCATGTTGGTCGGAAGACAACTTTAAAAATTTACCAAGTCTGCTGACATTGATATTTCCATCCCATTTTTCTGTAGTAGGTTGGTTTCCTGCTGCGAATGTTGTAGCAGTCAGACAGACTGCTGCCACTAATGTTAATCCTAAACGTTTCATAATACCTACTTTTTTGTTATACCTAAAAACAAATTCTTTTATAAAAAATCTAATACCTACTGAAAACAAAAAGCTTAAATGCCTATCCTTATCTTTTTACCTGAGACAAAGATATGAGTATGTTTTATAACATATATATAAAATGGAGAAAAACTGCATAGTAAACCTTCATTTATTGATCTATATCAATTTTATGATGTTATTATGTCTTGCATTTGTTTCTATAGTTTAATAAATGATGTTATTACATCCTTTATGATGACATAATATTACTGATTGTTTTGTTTTTATGTCTATTTGATTTTTATATCATGCAAAATAATGTAACTAAAAAAGTTACAGAGAAGTCGGTAATGCATCCATGGAATATGGACACGATCACAAAGTCTTTCCCACAGACGTTTGTAATGATAGGCAGGGTGGTATCCATTGTTGTTGCACCTCCTGTCGATATAGGAGCAAGCCTTCCGAACCATCGGAATAGGAGTGGGGCGGCTAGAAGTGCTATTACCTCTCGTAGTATGTTACTGACTAATGCTATTGTGCCCAATTCAGCACCTTTGTATTGGGTAATAATGATGCTCGAAAGTGAATAGTAACCAAGTCCGGAGCCAACGGCATAACAATCTGTAAGGTTGAGTCTGGGCAGAAGCACGGCTGCAACCGTGCATCCCGCCAGAGTGCCGAGTATAGTGGCAAAAGGTAACAGCATAATCCGTGGATCCAGCTTCCTAAGACTGAGGAGTGTCTTGGTATCACATCCTACACTCATACCGACGAAAAACATCAGCCCACACAATATGTAGAAGCTTAAGTGCGAATCCATCGCTTCCGGAGCAATCAGCCTGAAATAACCGACAAGTATGCCCGAAATGAAAAAGCCAATGATGATCAGACTACCCTTCATGGCTACCTCCTTTCTGCTTGTTAGTGCGAGCGATGAAAGTCCAAAGTCCCCACGCGGCCACACAGCTTCCCAGAATAGCGAATAAAGTAATGATGATGGCTTCAGCTCCTATGGTATACAATCCTTTGATAATGTTCGGGTTGCCTCCGACTTCTATCCCCAGCAGGAACAGTAATCCCCAAATGAACAGTTTGATACCCCACTGTACAAATCGGAGATTCTTGTGGCGTAATAAATAACCTGACACAACTCCGGTGACTAAAAGTGATAAGATAGTAACGACAAACATAAATTCAATCTTCAATAAAGAGTAAGTCACTCATAATGCCATCAGATACAAAAATACCATCTTGGGTGAGTTTTAAGCGACTATCCTCTAACTTTAATGTACCATTATGGATGTATTTTTCGGCTTGTTTATTGCAATATGATGCCAGCTCTTCCCCGAATTCTCCTTCAATATCCTTCAATGAGATTCCCCACTTTGTCCGTAGTCCCGTGATAATCTTTTCATTATATCTAGTGTAGATATCCAGTTCTTCTATCTCGTACAATCGTATTCCTGTCTCGGCAGATAAAAGATAGTCCGTCAAAGACGCTTTATTCCATTCGCGTGAATGCCCATTGAATGAGTGTGCCGACGGTCCGCATCCCAGATAAGGGATTCCTTTCCAATAGGAAGTGTTATGCCGGGATTCTTTCCCCGGTTTACAGAAATTGGAAATCTCATAGTGTTCATAACCCGCTTTGCGAAGCGTTGCTATTAAGGTAGAGAAAAAATGGATGCTGCGGTTCTCGTCGACTTCCTTAACCCGGCTTTGTTGCAACATTTTATATAAAGGAGTACCCTTTTCGTAAGTCAGGTGATAAGCGGAAATATGTTCCACATTTAATTCGACGGCTTGCATCAAGTCTTTTTTCCATGTTGATTCGGTTTCACCAGGAAGTCCGTAAATTAAATCGATGCTGATATTGTTAAAGCCGTTCTCTCTGCATCTTTTTACCGCCTCAATGGCTTCTTGTCCGCTGTGTCGGCGTTTGAGTAGCTTCAGTGTATTATCTTGAAACGTCTGTATGCCTATACTTATTCTATTGAAAGGCAATTGCCTGAGACTGTGGATATATTCCAAACTCAGATCATCGGGGTTGGCTTCAAGAGTGACCTCTTCAACACTTGCTATATCATAGTATTTTCCTATAGTATCGAATACCTGTTGGAACTCATCTTGCGACAGTTGAGATGGAGTACCCCCGCCGAAATAAATCGTATCGATTTTCTCACCCGATAAGTAATCCTTTCTCTGCTCCAGTTCCCGGCATAAAGCATGAATGAATTCGGATGTCGACTTTAATCGGATGGTGGAGTAAAAATCACAATAGATGCATCTGGTTTTGCAAAAGGGGATATGGATGTATATACCGGCCATAGCTTCTGTTTATTTTTCGACAAAGGTATATATTTTTGTTAGACTCGATTTTAGTAATCTTTATTATCTTTGCACCCACTATTTATCATATAAGGAAATTAAGATGAAATCTATTCGGATATTACTGATGGCGGTTATTACGCTAATCGTCTGTATGCCTGTACAAGCTACAGGAAAGGCAGGGGAGAATCCTCTGGAACAATGGGTCAAATCGGGTGTATGGAACGGAGGTTTCAAAGCCAAACCTCATTCATCTACCAATCTGTCGGAGTTTAAGACCCAATATGAAGCAAACACGCCACAATGGAATGCTGCATTTAGTTGGCTGGCTTCACACGATCTGAAATCAATAGCAGCTGGTAAATATCCTATAGACGGAACATCACTGGTTGTTTCGGTGGAAGACGGGGTGAACGAACCTTTGGCAAAGAGAGCATCGGAGTCACACCGTAAGCATATCGATTTGCAATATGTGGTAAAGGGTACCGAACGTTTTGCTTTGCTCGATCATGCTTCTTCTAAAGCCAATTGTGAGTATAGTGAGAAAAAAGATGTGATCCATTATGATTATGATCCGGCTAAAACATCTTTTCATGACTCCACTCCGAAGCAGTTCTTCCTTTTCTTTCCCGGCGACTGGCATATCGCTAAAGTGGCTACAGATAAGAAAGACCAGAATATCAGAGTAGTCGTTATTAAATTGGATTACGTGCAGCAATAAACACTCTAAGGTGACTAAAACCGGTTCTGTACCGCTTTTGGTATGCTGAGAATATTGGATGAGCTCCGGTCTTTTGATTCTGCAAGCGTCGGGCGAATCGAATTGTAAGATATAAAAAGAAGGTAACAATAATTCCTTTATACTAAAAAAGGATATTGTTACCTTCTCTCTTTTTCATTTATTTATTCCAGATATCAGGAATGGCTTCATGTCCGCGAGCATTCTCAGGAATACGGTTCACCGGTTTCAAAACTCCCGAGTGAATCTTGTACAAACGCTTGGCAGTCTCCATCATAGCTTCTACTTGCTCTTTATAAGGACGATCTGTGACATCGATCAATCCACAGTTGTAGTTTTCACCGTCAAGACGCCCCGTTAAGTCTTGGTCGCACCATTGGAAATAACCTGTTCCTATCAGACCCGGATGTGAGTATGCTTTCTCGGTATAATAACGATAGGCTACACCCCGTTGCTCTTGCGAATCCACCTGCCATAACGACTGTGCCATGCCTCTATCTACGGTACCAAAATGATATTCACCGATAATCATGGGTAGCTTTGCTATTCTTAAGGCACGGTCCATCATTTGCTTATTGGGATATAAATCGTAGCAATTGAAGCTAAGTACATCAAATGACTCTCCACAGATTTTCAGTATCTCTTCATCTAAAGCCAGTATATTGCCAAAGCGGATACCCAGGTTCAAATGGTTGGGGTCATGCTTCTTAAGTAACTGGTTGGTCGTCACTAAGAAAGTCCGGAATACGGAAAACACAAATGCCTTGCGGTTATCGGGGGTGTCTCCTTTCTCTTTTAAGTAGTTGCTCAAAGCTGTTCTTATCGGACGATCTTTTCCTTCAAGAATTAAGCCGCAAAGACGGGATTCTTCCCCTAGCCAAGCCGGTTCGTTTCCAATAAAGTAACCCACCAGCCACGGGTTATTTTTATAAGGCTTAACGAATTCCGATAGAGATTTATCCACATTTGCTTTGAAATCCGGTTCATAAACATCACAGAGCCCCATTAAATCGTGTGCAATACCAAGATCCCGCAACGGTATTAAAAAGGCTTTCCTATTCATGTTCATGATTTCTGAACTTGACCAGTTTGCAATGGTATTTAGCCCCCACTTATCCATACGTTTGAAGACCAAGCCCGTCGATTTCTGAGGGAACTCATCACCATATCTCCGGTATAGGTTCCAAAGACCAAATGAGAGGAATTGGTTGTTTCGACTATACTTCGGGGCATATTTATTCATCAGGTCGACAGGGGGAAGCTCTTTATACATACCATTACGCTTTTCCAAATCGCGTACGTTCCCGCCGTTTCCCGTGCTTACACAATTCACTCCTACGGATAAAAACAAATAACCTTCGGGATCGACGAACCACCAACGATCACCAATCTTTTGGGTGCGGAAGAAACCTGTCCCTTTGACTTGCTTCTGCTTATAACCGCCAAATTTGGAGTAGTTATAGGCTTTTGTGCTAACTACTTCATTGTCTTCTGTAGCCCATTCGTTTTTAAGCTGCTGCAAAGAATGGATTTTCGCCGGATAATCAACTAGATTTGATTGTCCGAATTCATCAACAGCAGGATATTCTCCCATGTAAACGTCTCCCGGATCTTCCTTTGTCAATGAGATGGAACGAATCTCGATGGTGGGGTTGTGAATAGGCTTCCTCATACGTATACCGATGGAATCTACTTCTTGCAAAGGACCTCTTTTTCCACCCAAGTTTATCCAACCCGTGTAACGTGCGTGGTTGAAAGTTGCTGCTAAGTCCACCGCTGGATCGGGAAGCTCGGTGAAATACTTCAAGGGGATGGCTAATTTATTCCAGGCATTCGGTACATAGCACATGACCCGCAGCTCATTATAACCGCTTTTGGTTGTGAAGCCAAGTTGGAAACGTTGGGCGGTGCTGCATTTATATTCAAGGACAACAAACTGATAGTCGCTCCAATCCTCAGGTAGACCGGCATTAATTGTTTTTAGGGCGAACTTCTGACCGGATACTTCTTTCGAACTATCAAATTGTATTTTACATGCCGTTTGGGCGAGTGTGCACTGTGCAAATGCTGAGGCTGCAAGTGCCGTAATAAATATCGTCTTTAAACTGTTTCTCATGATATGGTTTATTAAGAGTGTATAATATATCTATATAAAGAAGAGCGGGCTGCAATGTAAAGAGTATTGCCGTCTTTTCCCGCTATGACTAATGATGTCGGGCGTTCAGGTACGCGGATGAGACCCGTTTGTTTCCCCTGCTTATTGAATACGTATATATAACCGTCAGCTACATAAACATTTCCTTCTTTATCCACAGCAGAACCGAACTCTCCTACATTTACAAAAGGAGTAAGGTTGTCGAGTGACCCATCCGGTCTGACATCCATACGTGCCAATAAATGATTATATTCATCCGAAGCGTAAAACGCTTTGCCGGGTATAGCTTCCAGTACGGATGATGAACGGGCAAAATCGTATTGTTCGGGGATGATGGTTACGCTATCCGGAGCAATAAAACAATACTCCGGTTTGTAGACCGATATTTCATTAAAATCATGTAAATCTCTCCAGCGATGAGCCGGATAGATAGCCTTGGCTACTTTCTGAACTGTGTTCATGGGGATCCTGTCTAATAACCGGATCGTTTCTTCGGGTTTAGTCGGATTGATGGCATACACCCATGTGGCAAAGCCTGAATTCCCCCAATGGCTGAAAGTCGTACCGGCAGCATCGGGCAACTCGGGTACTGTTTCTTGCTTTCCATTGATCATATAACCCGGTTGCGGATTATATTTGAAAAAGACCAGAAGGTTATCTTTGGTATCACATGCCAAAGATAAGGGTTGCCAGGGAAAATCGGCAATGAGCGACAACTTTTCTTTCTCCACATCCCACTTATAAATACGCCGCATTCTTTGTTCGCTGAAATAGATATTCCCTTTGCTGTCACGTGTCATTCCTTCGGCATATTCAAAACCAGTAGCAAGTTTTTCTATCTTACCGACTTGGGTGGATAATGGAGTCTGTCTGGCTTCCTGTCCGGTAATAGTCAGTCGGGTGAATTCCCATGGGCGTACATCCTGCTGGGTGTTTACATCATAACAAACCAGATCGGTAGTAAATCGCATTTGAGTAAAGTTATGGACATTATAAAAATTGATATCCTTGCAGTCCCAAGTGCGTATAGCGTATGGGAATGGGGTTGTTACTCGTATCACCCGGAACAGATATAGATTGGCAAATAACATGTTGCTGCATTCTTGCAATTCTATCTGTTGGCAATCGGGACTTTCGCGGGTTTCTTCTTCCAGTTGCAGGGCATAAACCTTCCAGTTGGAAACTTTTTTAAAGCGTACTTCATTGCGTACATGATGTTCCACTGACATGGCGTAAATGCGTCCGGGAGTACTTGTGTCACTCACATACAATCCGTTGGTAGCATAACTACTTGCTGTCCAAATATCTTTGAAGATACCTCCGCCATTGTTGGTTACCCATAGACTCCAGTATTGGTTGTCCCATGCCATGTCCATTCCTTGGTAAGCTACAGGAACTTCCGGTGTACTGATCTGTGAATTTTGACTGCGTCTCTTTCCCGACACTTGAGGCCCTTTCTCCATTGTACCATGTACGCCGAGGAATTTGACATCATTCATATAAGAGTTTATACCTGCCATCCATTTGCAACCGACTGCCCGGTAATTGTATGCGCCTGTATTCAATCCTATCCCCGAGACAAAGTTTGTTCCTCCTTGTGGCGTTTCCAGTAAAGCTTTTGGAGAACCAAAGCCACTGAATGCCGGTGTGCTCTCTTTCAATTTCAGTTGGGTGGAAATCGGGTTTAATCCTATCAGAGCCGTATTTTTCTTTAAAGCAAGACTATCGGAAACAATATACCAGCCTTGCGGCACATAAATAACATCATATTGATTTATTGCTTTGCGAAATACCTCTGTGTTGTCAGTCACTCCGTCGCCTATGGCGCCTAAGTCACAGATGTTCACCCAGCGGGACATGTCAGGTGTCTTTGCGACATCATCTATAGGGCTTGGTGGTATTTTCTGCAAAGCTTCCATTTCGAATTTAGTTTTAAATTCAGGAAGATCACTCATGCTTTTTAAATGCAACCCATACGAAAAGTCGTTTACTCTATAAATGGCAGACTTACCCGGGATATTCTTTCCTGAGTCTTTGAAACTGATGAACACCGGCACCTGATTACAGGTAACCCGCTGCATACTCAATTGGTTGGGACTCAATCCTTCGTTTCCGAGCGCAACGGCACTTTGTTTCACTTGCTCCAGCGTACAGTCTTCCATATATATTTTATCCGAGCGGTTGGGTTCCAGTTCTATAACTGTCGGTACATTACGGGCATGAAGCCGTACAATGGTAAGACCACCTTCCTGAGTACGTATAGCCGCCTTTCGCTGTCCTTCAAAATAAGTGTTCAGAATCATCATCTGCCAGCTGGGCGACGTTTTTGTGGTATATATGCCGTAATCTCCTCCAAAGAAACGGACATCTTCCAATTCATTACCCACATCGAATATTCCGGCCTTTCCTTGTCCGATATAAATATCTACATGCGAAACGAAGCTATGTTGGGCAAAATGCGTGCGCAAAGCCACTGCCTGTGGATTACCGGATTCTATACGTAAATCAATGTTGGTTATCGCACTGTAGAAAGTTCCTGCTCCGGCATCCGTCGGAGTATTTCCAGGGCGTACCATTGCACCTGTAAACCAAAACATATAGTTGGCTTTTCCTTTGTCCTCAATGTTTTCTTTCTGGTATCCCGGAGCATTCTTTTCCAGATATATTACGGGGCGCTTTTTGCCATAACCTATCAGACGGACGGCGTTGGGTATATATATAGTCTTTGTAATCTTATATTCTCCTTCCGGTAAAAAGACTATACCGAAATTATATCGTTCTTTCACTTCATTCAGTGCGCGTTGTAGAGCATCACTGACATCTACGCTGCCATCCCCTTTTATACCGTATTTCTCGGGTGTGAAATAAATCGCTTCCCGATCATTAGGACGCTGCGTATAAACTGATATACTTTTCACAGTAGCGGCCTGTACGACCGCTACCATGAAAAAGATAAGGCTACCTATCAACAATCTTTTCATATTACCTTTATTTTAATGTCTTCAGATATATCCGGCTCCATATATGACTGGGGTTGTATTCCAATGCCTCTTTGAATTCTGTTGCGGACTTATCTTTATTCCCAAGACCGAAGTATGCCAAACCGGTATAATAGTGACTGTTTGCCATTTGTTTGTCTTTATTTCGATTACCTCCTTCAAATTGGTTAAAGAATGTGGAGCCGGGTTGATTCATTGTATCGAGCATACCCTGTAAAAGTGCATTGCCTTCTTTCTCTCTGCCCATAGCTTTCAATGCCATCCCTTTATAGAAGGTACACTCATTGTCAATTTGTCGTTCCATCACTACTTCAGATGCTTTGTGATAATAATTGTTGGCTACTTCCATGCGGCCTCTTTTCTGATAAATGGTTCCTGCTACGTAATATAAACGTGCGTAAACAGTACGTCCATATAGACCTATAGGATAAGCTAAAGCTTTATCTATGTAGCTGATAGCTTTAGAATATTGACCTTTATCTGCGCTGTTTATTGCCAGAATAACATAACAGTTTAGATAATTGTCTTGCATTTCTCTTGCACCTTCCGATTCAATGATGAAATTTTTACTCATTAAACGGATAGCTTCTTCATACTGACCATATTCAACAGCACGGGTTGCTAGGCGTAAAATGACTTCCGAGCGTGTCTTGACAACAGCCAAATTTTTCTTTAAGAAGAGATATTTATCTTTCGGCGATAATTTATTCAGATCATTCAAGTCATCTAGTTCGAATAATAAGCGGGCATCTTTACTGTTTTGAGCAAATGCTTTTTGCATCATACTTAATGCTTTTGCATAATCATGGTCGATCTCTTTGTAAGCCCATGCCAGATTGCGGTAAGTGATATAAAAATTCTTATCCAGAGCTAATGATTTTTCCCATAGAGCAATAGCTTGAGTCGGTTGATGCTCAAACAACAGGTTGCCTAGGTAATATGGTGCCCGGGCATCTCCCGGATTTGTGTTCATTGCGCAGTTCAGAATATCCACTTCTTCCCAACGAAATGGGTAACAATAGTCCGCAGGCATTGAAGCAGCTTTGTGGAAGCAGGATAATGCATTTTTTTCTTTGGATAGCTGTTTGTTGTAGTACCCCATTGTGTAATATACCATCGGAAACGTACTTCCTTTCTTAATTAAACGTTCTAAAACAGCATTAGCATCATCGTACGCCCCAAATTGTGCATATTCCGAAGCTAATTCCAGATAAAGTTGTGCATCATCAAGCATCAACCGGTCCAGTTCATGTAACTTTTCATTTGCGGGTTGACCTTTTATCTCTGAAATTCTATGCAGTTCATTCAATGCCATTAAATCTATCTTGCAAGTATCTAAACTTTGTTGCAATAGCTTTTCTGCTTCATCTAATCGATTTAGTTGACGTAGTACATAAGCTTTCAAATTCAAAGCCCGCATATTGTCTGTATTGGTTGATATGGATAGATCCAAATGTTCTAAAGCGATCTGATATTGCTTGTTTACGCAATCTATGGAAGCCAATTGGAAATAGGAAGCAGTGTGCCATGCATACGACCAGGAAGCACGATAAAGCATCTCGTAGGCTTCTTCGCTTTGCCCTAACGCACGTAAAGTGACCCCTAAATAATAAAGAGCTTCCCCATCTTTTGGTCGGGTATAATTGGCAGTGATTCTTTCTACTGCCGTACGGAAATACTTTTCTGCGGACTTCCAGTCATAGGCTTTGATGGCTTTGATTCCTAATTGTGTATTAACATTGTAATTGCCTGGATCACGCTTCAGTGCCTCTAGATAATAGGGCATTGGATCGACTGATGCATTGTAGAACTGATCTAGGCGTAATCCTGCCAAATAAAGTTCTTCTACATATTTCATTTCTTCAGGTGCAGGAAAAGGTTTCACCGGTTTTGGCTTTTCATAATTTGGCAACTGATGCTCGGCAGGACGATATGAAAGGATAACCTTGCCTTGAACATCATATAAGGTTAAATCCAAATCTGTTTCGACTATTCCTTTGGGTAGGTCGCAGTTTAGCTTAGCGGGTGCAGAAGGACTGATGGATATTGTTTGCTCAACTATTATTTTGCTGGCTGCACTAACCACAGCTTTGGCTTGATCGTGACGAGAAGTTGTATTAAGGCGTAATTCAAGGTGGCTTCCTTTGATAAAGTAATTTAGTGCACCTTCTCTACTTGCATATTTCAAGCCCCCTAAATCTCGAATAGGGAACCATATCATTTTGCCTATCTTTGTTTCGTATGGTTGTAACCAACTGTAGTCCGGTTGGTTGTCAGTATAGAAACCTGCCATTAATTCAATGTAGCGACCATCGTTATCAGTCAGCCCTTCATTCGTTTTTAATCCATTTGCATTATTCCCGTCGGCCCAATATTTCATACCCGGACTGATATAACGATTACCAACCCAAACTGTGCCGGCTTCTTTGTTATGATCGTATCCGCCAAAATAATTTTCGCGGGGATCCCATGAAAAGAAAGATGAAGGAACGTGGGTATTTTTCCACCAACTGATGTCAATACCGGTGAAATCATAGTTATTGAAGCGACTGTCTGCTATTGGCCATGCAGTCATTTGGTTTTTCCCATGGAAAGTCACATATTTTACTGAAGGAGGGAATATAACTTGATAGGCGGAGTCACAGTGCACGGCAGGATTTGTCCAAAATAAAAATGAATTTGCGATGGCCGTCCTGTTCTTTGGATGGATTGTCATCTCTATTATCGATGAATTGGGATAAACAGTATAACCTACCACGACTTCCATCCTGTGAAGTCGATCCCAGCTTCTGATCCATACTGTTTTACTTCCATCTTTCTTTTCCTCTAGCATGTACGCCATGGATTCTACCGTATTTGGCCCATGATGATGGGGAAATCCCCAAGCCAGACTACCTGAAATCCAGTTGCCGAGCATTCCTATCAGAGATGGTTTCACCACATGGTTATGATATAGGTAATTGTAATGATTGCTTTTATCATCGGCGTAATAGATACGTCCGCCTAATTGGGGACTAACGGCTAAATCGATATACTCGTTCTCGAGATGTATCATTGAATAGTCTTGGTTTCGTTTATTAGGAGTTAATCCGTCGTCATAAGGATATGGATATATTCGGCGTTGTACTCCCTGGTGGCTTTTGCCTTCGTAAAAGCGCGGCATTGGATTCGCTGCTTTCTGTTCGTATGAGGGAATGGAGTAAACTTTTTCCTCCATTTTTACTTGTGCTACAGCGGGTTGAAGACAAAACCCTATTAAAAAGGTGGTACTGATAACCCGACATAGCATGGAATTATAATGGCATTTGATTTTCATAAAGCCTTTTTAAACTAAAAGCCCCACTTATACCGGATATTAAGGCATAAGGCTATAAGTGGGGCGTGTATAAAAATCTAAATTGCAGAATTTTATCGATCAGAGTTTAAATTGTCATTCAACAATTCGTCATGTTGTGGAATCGGGAAGGTGTAATCCTTTTCGGTAATGGCGTGCAAAGGCTGGTTATCACGTGAGTCTTTCTTTGATACCACTTCATTTACCATTTCCAAACGGACCATGTCGAACCAACGAACCCGTTCACCACAAAGCTCCCAAGCACGTTCGTCCACACACTTGCTGGCAAAGTCTGCCGGACTTAAGTTAGAATAGGTACTTAAGCCTGCGCGGGTGCGAATGAAGTTCAGACATTCGTATGCCAAATCATCAGGTTCTCCCGAACGGGCTTTAGCTTCGGCATAGGTTAATGCGGTCTGTGTAAAACGTAGCATGCGCATTGGCACTGAAGAAGCATAGTTATAATAATTGGTGCCATTCTTATCTTTCATTAATTTCTTGTAATAAGGATGTGAATTCTTTAATTCAGTGTAATGTAATTTAGTACCGTCTTGGGTCACAAAATCTGTGGCAAATGTCGCTTCTTTGCGTACTCCTTCAGGAAAATCCTTATAGAATGTATATTCGGCAAAAACGACATCCCAGCCACCAAGCTCACCTGGATAAGCCCAATATCCATACATTGCATTAATGTTGGCACCGGCATTGAGATTACAAGGTATTGTGAACATATCTTCTTTATTACCTGTGTCGGCATCATTATTCCAATATAAAACGTCATAGGAACTTTCGAAGTTGAAGCCATATTTGGCGCGATTATCCAGTACCTGCTTAGCTGTGGATGCTGCCAAAGCATATTTGGACGTATCTTTCAATGGCCATCCGGCTTCTGCAAGATATACTTCAGCCAACATACCGAGAGCAACTCCTTTATTAGGACGACCAAGCTCACCATTCCTGCGGCTGTCACCCAATAAGCTGATAGCATTATTCAAATCACTTTCAATCAGCGTATATACATCTTTTACTGGAGATGGTTCTACGGATAACACTTCTGTAGTGAATTCAGGATTGGTGATTAATGGGACAGCTCCATGGCAGCGAACGAGCCAAAAGTAACTTGCAGCGCGGATGAAAAAAGCTTCCCCCTTAATAGCATCTACCACGTCTTTCGAAGCTGTACATGCATCTGCATTTGCAATGACGTTGTTTGCACCTTGAATAGCTTTATAACATCCTTGATATACTGTCGGAGAACTTGAATTAGTGTTTTTTACATCATAACGGTCATATTCTTGCGTATTTCCCGTACCCGGAGGGCAAGTCAAATCGTCACCTCCCAGAGTCATTTCTGTGGCCCAACCATTGCAGAAGCCATAACTCCAACAAGTACTCCAGCCTTTATATGCACCTACTAAAGCCGACTCTAATCCGTTTTCTGACGTAAGTACATTATCAAACACTTTGCCACGTGTTTCTTCTTCTAGAAAGTCTGAGCAACTGGTCTGCGATAATATAGCACAGACCGCCATAGCATATATTAAAGTATTTTTCATAATATAGATTTTAGAAAGTAATGTTTAAACCAATAGTATAGGTCTTTGAATTAGGATATGAGCCATAATCGATACCTTGTTGGATGTCGGAACCGCTACCACCTACGTTACTTGATTCAGGATCAATCCCCTTATAACTAGTGATCGTGAACAGATTGGTTGCACTCAAGGAAACTCTGAAATCAGCCAATTTCTTTACTTTGAAATCATAGCTGATGCTAATATTCTTCAGTCGTAAATAATCTGCACTCTCTAAGAACAGAGTTGATTGCGGTTCCCATTTGCTGGATGTACTCCAAGCCGGTAACCATGCGTTTTCGTTTACTCCGGGAATATAACGTTCTTTGATTTCAGCCAGTGTGGCTTGACGTGCATCGCGATCACCCATCAAATGCAGACCTCTTGTGAAATTCAGCTTATCTGCTCCAAATGAACCTTGAAAAAATGCGTTTAGGGTGAAATTCTTATATGTAAGCGTATTATTCCAACCTAACGAATATTTCGGCATACCACAACCTATGATCTGATAGTCCGATCCATCAATAGAGTAGTTTCCGTCTAAATCTTGATAATGTGCATCACCTGGTACGCATCCGAATTTAGCAGCTTCTGTAGCCTCATCCTTTTGCCATGGGCCCAAGTATTTCAATCCCCAAAGAGATCCCAACGACTTACCTACTTGATAGATAAATGCCGGTTGTCCATTTAAGCCTATCACATCCGTCGTATCGAATATACGAGTCTCATTGCCCAAGTTTGTCACTTTATTTTTTACGGAAGAAAAATTGAATGTGCTTTCCCATCCCCAGTCTTTGGTTGAGAAAATGCGGGCTGAAACATTTATCTCGATACCTTTATTCTCGATATCTCCTACGTTAGAAACAATACTTCCACCACCTGCATAATATGGTACAGATTTGTTAAGTAGCAGATCGCGGGTATGCTTATTGAAATAATCGAACTCAAGAGACAAACGATTATTTAAAAAGCCCATTTCAATACCCAAATCTTTCTGTTCGGTTGTTTCCCATTTTAGATCGGAATTTCCTGGAGCTCCCTTCTGTATCCCATTTGTGCGGATACCCGTTGAAAAAGAGTAGTAGGCATCTGTGTTATATGCTGATAGGGTAGCGTATGGGTTAATAGCCTGACTACCTGTCAACCCCCAACTGAAGCGTATTTTAAGCTTATCAAAAAGATTAAGGTTCTTTATAAACTGGTCATTGCCTGCATTCCATGCTATGGCTCCTGCGGGGAATGTACTGAAGCGGTTATCTTTGGCAAACTTTGAAGAACCGTCACGGCGAATGGATACAGAGAATAAGTATTTATCCATTAACGTGTAATTGATACGTCCTAAATAGGATAACAATTGCCATGCAGAGAAGTCTGAACTAGCTGTATTGGTTGCCGATTGGGCGAGATTGTCATACTTTAAATCGGAGAATTTTAAATTAGAAGCGGAACCCGTTAAATTTTCCCAAGTATATTTTTGGGTCTCAACTGCAGCTACTGCATTGATATGGTGAATACCGAATGTTTTATCGTACGACAATTGGGTCGTAGTTTGGAGTGTGACAGCTTGATTACTCGTTTTTGATGCACTCGGTTGATTATTTGATGCATAATTTCCGCTCCAACTTTTATTATTAAAGAAACCTAAATCGGCAGCAGCTTGGAAATCTGCGGATAATCCGGGGATAATTTCATATTTAGCTCCTCCCATAACATTAATGGCCGTACGCGAACGGATGTTTTCGGTATCATATATAATAGCTAATGGATTGGTTTTAATTGAACCGATTGGGTCTGATGCTAGAAAGCCTCCATCTTCAGTATAAGGATTGGTCGTGGGAGCCCAAGATAGCGCTTGTACAACGGGGTTTCCTGCACCTGTGCGAGCTTGATTATTATTGCCTGAAGAGTTCGTGCCGTTTGCACTGAAGCGGAAAGAGAGTCGGTTATTTATATTCGTATTTACATTTGTGCGGATAGTATAACGTTTATAACCGGTTTCACGAACTATACCATTCATATCCAAAAAACTACCGGATACTCGATATTGGGTCTTAGCTGTTCCACCTGAAATGCTCAATTGATGTTGATCTGAAATTCCTGTTTGATAAACAGCATCATTATAATCGAAACCTCCGTTTTTATAATAGTTGTCAATATCCGACTGAGTGAATTTCAAATTAGTAACTCCAAGAGCTTTATCATGTTCATTAACCGTTGTGGCGAAGTCTCCTGCGCTCAGCATATCGTATTTCTTAATTTGATTGGAAAAAGAAACACTACCTTGATAAGTTACTTGTACTTTGCCTTCTTTATTTCCACTTTTTGTGGTAACTAGAACTACGCCATTGGCTCCTCTTGAACCGTAGATGGCGGTAGATGAAGCATCTTTTAATATTTCAATAGATTGTATATCTGCCGGGTTTAACAAGTTAAAATCTGCACCAACAAAGCCGTCAATGACAAATAAGGGGCTATTATCACCTAAAACGGAATTTGCTCCACGAATACGAATACGAACATCACCGCCAGGGGCACCTACTGTATTTGATATTTGGATACCGGGAGCACGCCCTTGTAATGCTTCGTCAACGCGGGTTACGTTCTGATTTTTATAAGATTCGTTAGAAACGGAAGAAAGAGAACCTGTCAAGTCACTTTTGCGTGCTGTACCATAGCCTATGACTACTACTTCTTCAAGAGTCTTAGTATCTTCTTTTAGAGTAATCTTAATGGAAGTCTGACTTGAAAGTGTGAGGCTTTCATCCAAGTAACCGATATAAGATACTTTGATCACATCACCTTTTGAAGCTTCTAAAGAAAAATTTCCGTAGATATCAGAAATCGTTCCTTTTGTAGTTCCTACTACAATAATATTTGCACCTATGATCGGATCTCCGTGGGTATCTACTACTTTTCCCTTCAAACTCTCTTTTTGCTGGACAACCTTTGAGGTGGTGGCATTAATTGATGCATTTGAAAGTATAATACTTTTATCCAATACTTTATAAGTGATATCCGTGCCTTTAAAAATTTTATCTAAGACTTGGAATACATTCTCTGTATTGGCTTGAACCGAGACACGACGATTAACATCGACCTGCCTGTTGTTGTAGAAAAATGTAAACTCTGTTTTCTGCTCAATTTCATTTAATAAATCGTTTACAGTTTTGTCTTGAGAAGTGATTTTTAACAGAGCTTTTTGGGCATAACCATCATTGGCCGAAATGAAGCCAACAAAACAAAATAACATAAAAAGGGTAGTTCTCATAACAAGGGGAATTTTCTTTGTCTTCTTCATTAGGACGCATTTTGCCCTAAATGATTGGATACAAATGTGGTTTTTCATAATTTAGCATTGATTTTCAGTTAAAAAATTAAGTTACTTTATCTGTCGCCAAACAGATATTTTAAGGTGACTGTTTCATGCAGGAAAATACGCCAATATTTTCTTGCATGTTTTTTAGATTTACTTTTTTCTCATAGTATCTTTATTTAATTGGTTAATAAGCTTCTATTATTTGTTTCTCTTCATCTAAATTTCCGTTTTCAACAAAACGAAATTTAATATTTGAAGAAATACGGAATCTTTCTAAGATTCTTTCTAAACGTTGGTGCACAAATGTGCCTGTGAAAGAATTACGTTTAAGTGTTTCGTTTTTAACGATGAACCTAACATTATATCGTTTACTTAAACTTTTTAAGATGTCTTCAAATGGGGTATCTCTGAAAATCAAACGTCCATCTTTCCAAGATGTTTCTACTTCGATATTTGCTTTTTCTATCGCTATATTCTTTCTTTTTATATCATATATGGCTTTTTGTCCGGGGCACATCATTAAATTATTCCGTCCCTTATTATTTATTATTGTAAGACCGACCTTACCCGAAACCAAGGTTGTTTGTATAAGCTTATCTTCACTATAAGCTTCTACATTGAATTCTGTTCCGTATGCTACAATCTCTAATTTGTTAGACGCTTTTACTGTAAATCTTCTTTTTGGATCTTTTTTGACAGAAAAAAAAGCTTCTCCCGTTAATTCAACTTCCCGTTTATTGCCTGAAAACTTTGAGGGATATCGCAGAGAAGATGAAGAATTCAATATTACTCTTGTACTATCAGGTAACATAAAGGAAGTAGTCATACCCGGATTAGTCTTTACTTCCATAACATTCACTATTTGGTTGTCCCTGCTAGAATATAAAAAGCCCAATGATATTAATACAGGAATAAATAAAATAGCTGCTACCCGTTGCATATTCTTGAATATGATTTGAATTTTATTTACCCTTTTCTCCTCCATTTTTTGATGAATACTCTCTAAAGCTCTTTCTATATCAAGCATTTCTGAGATTTCTGCTACATCTGCAGCTAAACTGACTTTTTGAAGTTCCTTGGCTACTTTACTATTCTCTTCAGACTTCTTTATCCATTCTTCTACTTGAACATCTTCCTCTTTTGATGTTTCTCCCTTATAATATCTAATAACGAGTAATTCTTCCATCTCTTTTCTTTTTACCGTTGGCTATATATTTATAGCTTTACTATTATTATGACAAGCCGCCGGAGAAAACTCCTAAACGAAAACAAAAATATTTTCTTAAAAAAAGGTTGATTTCGAAAAATGATTATTTTTGCTTAATAATAAAGTTTGCTATGAAAGACATTACATCAGAAGATGTACTTTTATTATCTGCTATTCAGAAAGGTGACAAAAGTGCTTTTGATAAGTTATTCCAAAAATATTATCCTATACTTTGTGCATATTCTTACCACTTTATTCGTTTGGAAGATGCAGAAGAAGTTGTGGAGGATGTAATGTTGTGGCTATGGGAAAACCGTGAAAACTCTATTATTGAATATTCCCTTAAGCAATATCTTTTCAAGGCAACCTATCATCGATCGATGACTCGAATAGCACAAAATGAAGTGAAGCAACGAACTGATTCGATCTATCATGAAAGAATGCTTGCCATGTTGCAGGATGTGGATGTCTGTCAAATAAATGAGTTGAGCAAACGTATTCGGCAAGCTATCGATGAACTTCCACCTTCTTATAGAGAAGCTTTTATAATGCATCGCTTTCGTAATCTGAGCTACAAAGAAGCTGCAGAGATTCTTAATGTATCTCCTAAAACGGTGGATTATCGGATTCAACAAGCTCTCAAAATGCTTAGGATAAGTCTAAAAGACTATTTGCCACTATTGGTAACGCTATTGAGTGCAGCTTCGAACTCTTCGCAATTCAATTAGCATTAATGATACTTCTTATCTTTCTCTCCTTGTTCTCTTCGACTAATCTATATCTGCTTTCATTTTAATGTCTCGATTTGGCCAAATTTCTATCTGCTAGGCTTTTTGTATGAGTTATTATCATATTTGGCTTTGTGCTGCTTTTAGTACTCTGAGGTAATTGCCTCCCCATATTTTTGCAATATCAGCTTCATTATATCCATGCTCTAGTAAATGGGTGGTAATATTAATCAGATCATTATCACCATTACATCCTTTGACTCCTCCTCCTCCATCGAAATCAGAACCGATGCCTACATGATCAATCCCAGCTACTTCTATCATGTGATAAAGATGAGTCATGAAATCTTCTAAGTTTGCGTTTCGATAGTCGGAGCGGAGAAATTCGTCGACAAGGCATGCTTGGACTACTCCACCTTTCATGGCTAAAGCACGTAATTGTTTGTCTGTCAAGTTACGATCGTGTACATAGATAGCACTTGCTGAAGAATGTGAAGCTATAACAGGAGATTTTGATCGTTTTAAAACATCCCAAAAAGTACTTTCGGATGCATGTGATAAATCGATTAGTATTCCTTGCTTATTCATTTCCTTCACAACTTTTCGTCCATAAGGGCTTAATCCTTTCCAATGGCTGGCAGAATCGGAGGAACTATCGCATATATCGTTGTTGCGAGTATGGCAAAGTGTGATGTAAGTTACTCCCATCTTTTGATAACGACCAATATTACTTAAATCCCGACCAATTCCATATCCATTTTCGATGCCAATATAGAAAGCTTTTTTCCCTGCTTTCTTAATCCGCTTGAGGTCGTCGGCGGAGCGTGCAATTTCGCATGCGTCTTTATGTTGCTCTATTTGATAGTAGATTCTTTTTAATAGTTCATTTACTCTGTCTATAGCTTTTTGGGTATGTTCTTTGTCGCATGGTCCTTGTGCAACCCAACAAGCTAGGTATTGTGCATCTAGTTTTCCTTCTTCCATTTTGGGAATAGAAACTTTGGTGTTTTCGCGTAGACAAATATTATATAAATTGTTAAAGTCGAGTGGGGTGTCAGTGTGTGTGTCTATAGAAAGAATTTGTTGATGAATTTCTTTCGCTTTCTTATATATGGATGCTTTATTTACGATAAAATGAAAAAACGAGAGAAAGGTGCTATCGCCTGCAACAGTTAATGCTTCCGGATGGAATTGTACCCCCCATATAGGATGCCCATCAATATTTTCGATGGCTTCGGCAATGCTGTCTGCTGCCCAAGCTGTAATGCGAAAACCAGGCGCTACTTGCTTGACTGCTTGGTGATGGTGGCTATTTGTAAATAGCTGTAATTTTCCCGTGATAGCTGAGATTGTGGAGTTTGGTAATAAATTTATGAAGTGAGTGGGTATACTACTGGGCAGCTTTTGTTGATGATGTATGCTTGAATCCGGATGTTGAGTAGGAATATCTTGATAAAGTGTTCCTCCAAAAGCTACATTAATAAGTTGTTCTCCTCTGCATATCCCTAGCATCGGAATGTTATGGCGTGCTGCAAAACGGATAAGTTTCATATCATAAACATCACGTAGAGAATCAACGCTACCTAATTGCTGTATGGGTGTTTCGTGGTAATATGAAGGATGAATATCTTCACCTCCAGTTAAAATAATACCATCCAAATTCTTAATAATTCGAGTTAAGGTAATGCTATCTGTTGTGATAGGAATTATAATGGGGATACCTCCTGCTTTTATTATTGATTCGGAATAAGTCATTCTTACAGAAGAATTATATCCGGGGTGCGAACAGGAAATTCCTATAATAGGATAATTAGAAAAAGAGGTTGGCATGTTTTGTGCCTTGCAGCATAAAGCGCAAATGGATAGAAATATGATAAGTAGTTTTTTCATTTTTTTTGCCATTAAAAGATATAGATGTTGTAAAGATAGGAATTTATTCTTTGTACATGATAATGTGTTGCATAACATTGTTTAGTAACAGCGTTGAAATATTGCTTTTATATGTCTAAATTTATAATTTGCGCCTCACTAAAGCGGTATGCTTAGCATACTAAATGTTCAATTAAAATCTTAATACATCATGAAAGTATATCAGACTAATGAAATTAAGAACATTGCCTTACTTGGTAATGATGGCTCGGGTAAAACCACTCTCACTGAAGCGCTGCTCTTTGAGAGTGGTATTATAAAACGTCGTGGCAGAATAACTGCCAAGAATACGGTCAGCGATTATTTCCCGGTGGAACAAGAGTATGGTTATTCTGTGTTTTCCACCGTTTTCCACGTTGAATGGAATGGTAAGAAATTGAACATCATAGACTGTCCGGGTAGTGATGATTTTGTAGGTGCGGCAATTACGGCACTTAATGTAACAGATACTGCCGTTTTATTGCTTAATGGGCAGTATGGGGCTGAAGTGGGGACACAAAATCATTTTCGCTATACAGAAAAGCTAGGTAAGCCGGTTATATTTTTACTGAATCAGCTTGATCATGAGAAATGTGATTATGATATGGTTTTGGAGCAGCTGAAGTCCATTCATGGTTCTAAGATTATTCCTATTCAATATCCTTTGAATACCGGTCCTAATTTTAATTCCTTAATCGATGTACTTTTAATGAAAAAATACTCGTGGGGACCGGAAGGTGGTATTCCTACGATTGAAGATATACCTGCTGAAGAACTGGATAAGGCTACTGAAATGCACAGGGTATTGGTTGAGGCTGCTGCAGAGCATGATGAAGGACTTATGGAGAAATTCTTTGAGCAAGAATCGCTTACTGAAGACGAGATGCGGGAAGGAATTCGTAAAGGGTTGGCTTCGCGCGGAATGTTTCCTGTTTTTTGTGTTTGTGCCGGTAAGGATATGGGGGTTACCCGACTCATGGAGTTTTTGGGGAATGTTGTTCCTTTTGTTGATGAAATGCCATCTGTACACAATACTCGTGGTGAAGTGGTTAAATTGGACCCTAAAATGCCGGCTTCCTTATATTTCTTTAAGACAGCTGTTGAACCTCACATTGGTGACGTTCAATATTTTAAAGTAATGAGTGGTAAGGTGCATGAAGGGGATGACCTCTCAAATGCGGATCGCGGATCGAAAGAGCGAATCGCACAAATCTATGCATGCGCTGGGGCAAATCGTATTAAGGTAGAAGAGATGGCTGCCGGGGACATCGGTTGCACGGTTAAGTTAAAAGATGTCCATACAGGCAATACCTTGAATGGAAAAGGCTGTGAAAACAGGTTCAGTTTCATCAGTTATCCTAATTCCAAATATTCTCGTGCCATAAAACCTGTGAATGAAGCTGATACTGAGAAGATGATGGCAATTCTAAATCGGATGCACGAAGAAGATCCGACTTGGATTATAGAGCAATCTAAAGAATTGAGACAGACCATCGTACATGGGCAGGGGGAGTTTCATTTAAGAACATTGAAATGGCGTTTGGAAAATAACGAGAAGTTACAAATAAAATATGAAGAGCCGAGGATCCCATATCGCGAGACAATAACCAAGGCAGCTCGAGCAGACTATAGACATAAAAAACAGTCGGGTGGAGCCGGGCAGTTTGGTGAAGTGCATTTAATCGTAGAACCTTATTATGATGGGATGCCTGTGCCGGATACTTATCGATTTAATGGGCAAGAATATAAGATGAATGTGAGAGGAACCGAAGAGATTCCTTTAGAGTGGGGCGGCAAACTTGTATTTGTCAATAGTATTGTGGGAGGGGCTATTGATGCTCGCTTTATGCCTGCAATATTAAAGGGAGTTATGGCTCGTATGGAACAAGGCCCATTAACAGGCTCATATGCTAGGGATGTACGTGTTATCGTGTATGATGGGAAAATGCATCCGGTAGATTCTAATGAAATATCGTTTATGCTTGCAGGGCGTAATGCTTTCAGCGAGGCTTTCAAAAATGCAGGACCTAAAATATTGGAGCCAATATACGACGTAGAAGTATTTGTACCGTCTGATAAGATGGGTGACGTAATGAGTGATTTGCAGGGTAGACGTGCTATGATTATGGGCATGAGTAGTGAATCCGGTTATGAAAAACTAGTGGCAAAGATTCCATTGAAGGAGATGTCTTCATATTCTACGGCTCTAAGTTCTTTGACAGGAGGGCGCGCTTCGTTCATTATGAAGTTTGCCAGTTATGAGTTGGTACCTTCAGATGCGCAAGATAAGCTCATTAAAGATTTTGAGTCAAAGCAACCTGAAGAGTAGTATATCTTAATCTTTTTATAAGATGTTAATGCCGTTATTCTTTTATACTTGAGAATAGCGGCGTTTTTTTTCTTAATCATTATTAATTAGAATAGATTAAGTTAATGAAAACATTTAATTTTTTATTAAATTTGTAAACCGATCTAGCTTCTAATTGTTATTATGTATGTAATGCAACCTAAAAAAACTTTTTCCGTTAATTTACGAGAACTTGCGGTTAAATCAGGTTAATGTGTTAGGAGTGTTAATTAGGGAGTGTTAATTTTGTGACTATGAAAAAGTCAACTATTTGGATATTAGGTGCTGTGATGGGACTTTCTTTTCTCAGCTTACTATATTTGCAGATTAGCTATATAGAGGAAATGGTGAAGATGCGTAATGAGCAGTTTGATGAAGCTGTGAAGCGTGCTTTAATGGCAGCCTCTAAAGATGTTGAGTCGGCAGAAGCAGATCGTTGGTTACGTGAAGATGTGTCTGATGCAGAAAAGAAAGCATGGGAGCAAAGTACTCCTAGTAATGATGCTGTTCAGACTCAGAAAATTACGGTACAGTCTCCGGATGGATCTATGTATTCGGCTATAGAGATGAAGACCATTACTAATTCTCCGGATTTTCCGAAGGCTATGATCTCGAGAAAGCATGGGGTTAAAACGATTCCTCAAACTTCACGTTCTCTAGCAGAAGCTATAAAGAATAGATACTTATATCAAAGAGGTTTGTTAGAAGAGGTTGCATGGCAAATGGTATACAATGCCAGCGAAAAACCTATAGAGGAGCGAATTAATTTTAAAAACTTGGATCAATATTTAAAGTCAGGGCTTATAGATAATGGTATTGAGTTGAGTTATCATTTTAAGGTGATTGATCGTGATGGAAGGGAAGTTTATCGTTGCCCCGATTATAGTGATGATGGTAGTGAAAATGCTTATTCACAACCCCTCTTTCTAAATGATCCTCCGGCAAAGATGAACGTTGTGAAAATACATTTTCCGGGAAGGAGTGACTATATTTTTGACTCGGTCAGTTTCATGATACCCTCAATGATATTCACTTTGGTTTTATTGATTACGTTCATTTTTACAATTTATATTGTTTTTAGGCAAAAGAAGCTAACGGAGATGAAGAATGATTTCATAAATAATATGACTCATGAGTTTAAGACTCCGATATCGACCATATCACTTGCTGCCCAAATGCTAAAAGACCCTGCTGTTGGAAAGTCTCCTGCGATGTTTCAGCATATTTCGACAGTAATAAACGATGAGACGAAGCGATTGAGGTTTCAAGTAGAGAAAGTTCTTCAAATGTCAATGTTCGATAAACAGAGAGCTACATTGAAGATGAAAGAATTAGATGCTAATGAGTTGATAAATGGGGTTATTAATACCTTTGCCTTGAAAGTCGAGCGTTATAATGGGAATATAGACTCAACGTTGGATGCGACGGATCCTATTATTTTTGCAGATGAGATGCATATTACGAATGTAATCTTCAATTTGATGGATAATGCGGTGAAATATAAGAAACCGGATGAAGATTTGAAATTGAATGTTAGTACTTGGAATGAATCTGGTAAGCTTATGATTACTATTGAAGATAATGGAATTGGTATAAAAAAAGAAAACATAAAAAAAATATTTGATAAATTCTACCGGGTACATACCGGTAATCTACATGATGTGAAAGGTTTTGGACTCGGGCTTTCTTATGTGAAGAAGATCATTTTGGATCACAAAGGAACGATACGTGCAGAAAGCGAATTGAATGTAGGTACAAGATTTATTATTGCATTACCTTTACTTAAAAATTAACGATATGGACGAGAAATTGCGTATTTTATTGTGCGAAGATGATGAAAATCTTGGCATGCTTTTGAGAGAATATTTGCAGGCCAAAGGATATGCTGCCGAGTTGTTTCCTGATGGCGAGGCTGGTTATAAGGCTTTCCTGAAAAATAAATATGATCTGTGTGTGTTTGATGTGATGATGCCAAAGAAAGATGGTTTTACTCTGGCACAAGAAGTTCGTGCGGCAAATGCAGAAATCCCTATTATTTTCTTGACTGCTAAAACTCTGAAAGAAGATATCTTGGAAGGCTTTAAAATTGGTGCTGACGATTATATAACAAAACCTTTCAGCATGGAAGAATTGACATTCAGAATTGAAGCCATTTTGAGACGTGTTCGTGGAAAGAAGAATAAAGAAAGTAATGTGTATAAGATCGGCAAATTTACTTTTGATACTCAAAAGCAGATTTTATCAACTTCTGAGCACCAGACTAAATTGACTACAAAAGAGTCTGAACTTCTAGGTCTACTTTGCGCTCACGCTAACGAAATTCTTCAGCGCGACTTTGCTTTAAAGACAATTTGGATTGACGATAACTATTTTAATGCACGTAGTATGGATGTTTATATTACTAAGTTGCGTAAGCATTTGAAAGAAGATCCTTCTATTGAGATTATTAATATTCACGGAAAAGGATATAAATTGATCACTCCTGAACCGGAAGCATAATCCATAATATCCTACTTGAGATAAATTTCCTTTATGTAAAATGCCTAATCGAATTTGTTTAATAGAAAATGGTTATAGGCAGAGTTGATGGCTTTATTATTTTGCGTTATTGAACCGTTTGTAAAGCAGAAGAGGAAATCCCAAGATTTGAAGATAATTAAAGCCGCCTTATACATTAAAGGCGGCTTTATTATATCTGCTTTTATATCTGCTCTCTAGCCTTTGTTCGTAATGAGATTAATGTGTAAGTTTTAACTGATAAACTGAACTTCAGGCACTGTCCATAATATTGTGTAAATGTAAAACTGCAGGTTATGTGACTTGCAGTTTTTTAATTTATGTATAACTTTGATAAAAGCTTTATTATGGACATTCCCAAAGAATTTTTAAGTAAAGACTT
>JAYRGX010000038.1:0-27137 GCA_041907545.1 Bacteroides sp. | reverse complement strand
GGTTTATTCGTTAAAGATGTTTTCATTTCCACTGTAGGAGAGTGGCTTAGTTCACCGTTCAACGGAGTGACAGTAATTTTGCGATAATGAAAACAATTTTAATTTTTCTACTGATGGCAATGTATAGCTCTTTGAGCTATGCTCAGTTCAACACTGTTAGTCCTAGTTCGAGAGTTTATAAAATAGCAACAGAGGCAGATACCTCAAATGAGATTTCTACCTCTATAAATAAAGTGAGTAAGGAGCGAAGGGAAGTTTGTGATGTCGTAGATATGAAGCGTCAACTCATTTTACATTATATGAGTGTTTCCTTTCCATTGAAGCAGCTTCGCATAAACTCACCATTCGGAAAGCGAAAGGATCCGTTCACCGGTAAGAATGCACAGCATAATGGTATCGACCTGTTTGCCCAAAGTGATGATGTTTATAGCATTATGCAAGGCAAAGTCGTCAAGTCCGGGGTAGACAAGAAGGCCGGAATATATGTCAAGATGCAGTACAGAGATTATACTGTTTCATACTGCCATCTTTCCAAAGCTGTTGTTAAGCGAGGGGATATTGTGAATGCTGGGGATGTAATTGGTATTAGTGGAAATACAGGTACGAGGTCAACAGGCGAGCATGTTCATATCTCAGTCAAGTATAAGTCACACTATATTGACCCTACCATATTGTTTGACTACGTAAGAGAGACACAGCAGGAGTGCCTGCAAAAATTAAAAGATTTGGCGTAGTACAACATCTACCTCAGAACAGCGTGTTCTTGTCTCCGTGAGACCTTGACCAAGTATCATATTCAGAGTAAGTAGAGCCGGTCCAAAAGTTTCTTCTCTTTCTCCGTTTCGTGGTTTTCTTTGAACTGCCACCAAATATTGCCTTAGCAATGATGTAAAAAATGAAGAGT
Source organism: Bacteroides sp. (assembly GCA_041907545.1). Classification (GTDB taxonomy): domain Bacteria; phylum Bacteroidota; class Bacteroidia; order Bacteroidales; family Bacteroidaceae; genus Bacteroides. The sequence continues at coordinate 26,233 of JAYRGX010000038.1, read as the reverse complement.
GTAAATAGTCCTTCCATATGTTCTAATGTAATGATTATCACATACAAAGATACAAAAAAAACTCATGTATCCAAGTTTAAATGATTGAGTTATAATGTGCTAGTGCAATAATATAAGGAAAAAGGGCATATTTGAAATTATTCCCAAATATGCCCTTATATTATGTTGTAGTATGCCTTACCAATTGTCGTTTTCGTTTCCAGCTAATCCATTCTTCACAGCTTCCTCAATCTTGTCCATGATAACATTGGAGAATGCATGAGTCATAATAAGAGCTTTTGAGGATGTTTTCTTGTGCTTATCCTTTTCAGCAAATGGATAACATTTTTCTAATACCCATTTTTCGGAAATCTTAGTTGGAACAGTACCTCCAAGTGCCCCCATTATTCCACCTCCGGCTAGAACAATAGCCTCATAGTTCTGTACTGTATATGTTACTCGTATTTTTCCATCCTTAATGTCCATTTTAATGATTGGCTTAACACTAACATCATAGGAATTTGTACCTCCCATATGGCCAGCGATGTTGGCTAAATAGCCTTGTGCAATAATACAGCCAAGTTCTTTATCATTAAGTTGAATGACTGAATTTGCATCGTTAAATGAAGCTGAAACCCAGTAATTCAATAGAACATATAATTGATCCTTGGTCTTTCCTTCGCTGTTTATAACCTGTACATAGGTTAATGAATTATTCTTATCTAATTGAAGGGTAGAAGCAAGGTTGGCAGCTGCTTCATTCCATTTTTCACCATACTTCTCTTTTGCATATTTTTCGAGTTCTTCAGTGCGCATAATTTGAGCACTAACACTCATTGTTACAAAACATAATGCAATTGCAAATACTATTTTTTTCATGTTCTTGGATTTTTGATTAATTGAAATCAACTTTAAAATTCGTAGCCGATTTTTAAGCTGATACCTTCTGTGTCGTAACTAGTTGCCTTTCGCGTATAAGACATGTCATGACTAGAATTAAACTTATTAAATGTTTGGAACTCAAGTTTTTCGGAAGTATAGCCAACCGAAATGTCTATTGCCTGTTTACTATTTGTTGCAATTCTACAGCCTACCGAAGCATTTGCATAAAGACCACCATTATTTGTAACATACGTTCCACCTTTAATGTCGATAAATGGTGCAAATTTACCTTTTGTGAAATTTACTCGTCCATTTGCAAATACAGGTATGTCAACTTTACTTTTTCTGACATCCAAGGGTATATCACCAGAGCCTTTCGTTTTATACGAAGACATGAAGTGTAAACCAGCACCAGCTCCAATATAAAAGAAGGGAGTGATTTGATAACCATGAGATGTGTTTACCTCAAATCGTCCAAAATCATAATCACCAATGCCAACGGTATAACCGACATCTGTGAATCCACGATAACAACCACTTGACACATTTTGTGCGTTTGCAAAAACAAATGCTGTGCAAAACAACATCGCTGTAAAAAACTTTTTTTTCATATATACAATTTTTTTTAATACGTGAACCAGAGTCCATATAAATACGTTATTATTAGTTTCAATGCTGCAAATGTATATATGACCAGTGCAGCCTATCTGCATAGCAAAAAAAATAATTAAAAAAAAGCTATTACTAGGTGAGTAACCCAATAATAGCTTCCTTTGCTTTGCTGTTTTTGAATTATAAAACGATATTATTTTTCAAACAAGCAAATAATCTGATGTTGCTTATGTAATCTTTTACATATCTATAGGTCTTTTTGAGTTGAATGTTATTTCTAGCTCTATTCATCATCAGGATCATTATCCGTAGATATATTCTTTATTTTTGAAGTAGTTCACCATAAATTCTTTGCATTTACGTTTATCCTGACGACTGGATGCTATTGAGTATGGACTATACCTTTCAAAGATATCAAGTCCTCTTCCTAGAATAATTGTCCATCCTGTATCTGTCTTTATACAGCGGTCATGGAAATCTCGTAACTTGTAATTGAATTCTATTCCATATTCAATAAGGTCGTCCTTGATATCATCCAACTTATCAATGAGCTCCGGAGTTTTTTCTTCTTCTTCGTTAGTGATGAGATTTATCTTCAAATCATCTACAGGACGAGTGTCAATAAGCATTGTAACGAATTCCATGAAATTTTTAATTTGCCAGGGAGCACGTATATAAGGATCTTCAATGGTAATTTCAGAGGCATGCTCAAGATAGGGTGCAAAAAGCTTTTCATAAGTTACTCCGGTTTGTCCCATTCTGAATGATAAACTCTGCTCACTTAAGACTGGAATGCGAGGACGCTTCCCTGATTCGGATGTTATTTCAGACGATTTGGCCTTAATCGTTTGTCCCGGAATAAATGGTTTAGCATCGTTGTCATTAAGAGTTGTATTCTCATGAGCAGGAGCATTTATAGGCATAATCAGTGTATTGCTAACTTTCTCCAACGTCTCTACATTGATTTCAATTCCGTCTTTCAAACGGATATACTTGAATTTGGCAGGTTCAGCCTTAAATGTTTCATCAATAATATATAGCTGATCTTTTACACGTTTACGGCCTTCTGCTGCAAAATCAACCAATTCATTAGCTTCCTCTGGGGTCATGTTTAGGTTAGGGTATAGAAGCTTAACCATACCTGAGAAAGTTTTGCGAATAGCCAAATGGTCACGTTCTGAAAGTGATGGATCAAACTTAGCATAGTCCTTCAACATACTAGTTAAGTCATTGTTGCGTAAGTCATGAAGAACGGCAGCAATATAATCGGTTATCAGACCATAGCCTTTTGAAAAAGATTCCTTTTTCAACATCTTGATTTCCCATCCCGGATTATAGAGATGCATACGGTCTAAGAATGCACCTTTAATGAATGAGGTAGGGATACTTTCAAACAGATTACTATTCTTAAGCATATATGGTACTGTGTGCTTAGTATTACCCACAAAACACATAGAAGCTGATGCTTCATGAGTTCCTTTACCACGGTTGAATGATTTGTTGGCAAGATAATTCTGCATGGTATCAATCAATACAGCATCGACATTACGACCTTTCTGTTGTTCAAACTCATCCCACGCCACAACATCCCAATAACCGACCAAGCCCAATTCTTCGCGTTTACCACTCATCTTTACGAATAATCGTGCACTTGTCACATCACCTCCGGAGACAAGCACGCCGAATGGAGACAATTCTTGAAATACGTGTGATTTACCAGTTCCTTTTGGTCCCAGTTCCATGAAATTGAAATTGTTTTCAACATGTGGAAGCAAACGAGCTAAAGTGATAAATTTTTCACGTCTGTTCATCGCATCTGGATTTAATCCGATGGTATGCATCAAGAAGTCAATCCATTCATCAGTTGTGAATTTTTGACGCTGGTCAATGTATTCTTTTACATCAATATTTGATATCTGAATTGGTTTGATTGTTTGAATTTCCCATCTCACCTTAATATCTTCTCCAGATATATATCCAATGGTAACAATGCACCATACACCATTACCACTTAAAAGTTTAGGATTGGCTTTCACATACTGTGTACCAATAGGAACTCCTGATAGTCCAAGGTTTGCAAAGGTTGCCTGATACTCGTCAGATTTCTCATTAAGCACAACTGTTACCTTATCTATGATACGGTGACGACCTGCTTCACGAATGGTACCTTTTACAGCTTCGGCATCAGCACGGTGAACATAGTTATTTTGAATTACAGATTTCACTTTTTCAAGGCCTGCTTCAATCACCTGTTCATCGTCACTTGCGCAATATTGGCCAAGAAGATATTCCAGTACGTATGTAGGTACCGGCAGACCTCCTTTGACCAAGAAAGCCAAATCCTTGCGAACAACCTTACCCATGAAGGCATTCATTATCTTTTCTTGTAAATTCATCATCTGCTATCTTTTTAGAAATCTTGTTCTATAATTGTATTATTCTTTACAGTCTCTTTTATTAGAGGATTAAGCTTATCGTCAACATCTGTTATTCTTAGTTGAAGCATACTTCCTGTAACAGTTTTGTTAAGGTTCAATGTAACTTCAAATACTCTGTTGTTTAGATTATCTGCATCTGGGCTGTTTAGTTTAACCTCCTTATTTGCTGTTACAACCTCTTCGCCACAATAAATACAACAAGAAACAGTACGTTCCATTATTGTCATGCTTACTGCTTCCGTCTGAATCAACTGGAATTTCAATTGGCTACTTACCATATTGAGGTTATGATTCATCAGTGAAACACCGACTTTCTCTGTCTTATCAGTTTTCTTGCGATAGCTGTGAATAACAGGGATAATCATTTCCTGCAAAGCAGCTCCTCCATGAGCAAAATTATATCCACCTGATGCAGCAAACCTATTTGTACCTATAGGTACAGCCACATAAGTTTGATTTATGGCTGTCATACCAGAAACCTGTTGCAGTGGATATTTTGATATTCCTTCTATCTTATCTTTGCTTTCAGTCAGATAATAACGAGTTTTCTTTTCAATAAAATTCTCTGCTATAGAATGCTTGTCTTTATCTTCAAATTGCATGTCGTTGTAGATAAATCCATGGTCGGATGTTACGATTACGTTTGTAACGTTCCATGAGGCATGAAGACGACGTACCAGTACTGTTAAATCATCAATGGCGGTACGACAAGCACGAATAACATCAAACGGACTCTGAGAGTGTCCTGCATCGTCTATCTTGTTATAGAATATGTAAACAAGAGGACGTTTGAAGATAGATTCTCTCATGACCATGGCATTTCCATTCATAACATCATCATAGTTCATACATACCGCTCCTTCACGATATTTATTGACATGGGCGGTACGTAGTTCAGCAGTAGAAAGTAATTGGCCATCTACTAACATTTCAGCACCTTGTAGTTCGAGACTATGGTGTGGAAGTAATGCAGGCTTGCAATACTTTGTTTCCGTCGGAAGCATAGTACGCATGGCAGACAATTTCGCTATATGCTTTTCTTTAGATAACTCTTGCATCAACTCGGCAGCCACCTCATAGCGTAGTGCATCACATACCACCACAACCTTTTTAGTACTTGCATCGAGTTCATTTTCAAAGAAGTTTTCTTGACGTGGTAATGTTAGAGAATTAAATCCATCCTCACGTTCATTAACACAAGTAAGCCATTCTAAATTGAGTACATTAGCTAACTTAGCATAGTCCACATCAAGACCGTTCTTTACTTTATTCAACGATTGCTCAATAGGAATATCCTTAGTTATGAGTGTATGGTAAGCTTCGAGTGAACGGCGATAGAACAAATCCACCAAATAGAATTCAGTCGTATAGCGACTCACATATTCTTCTGGAGTATTTAGCTTTAATGTTCCTAGAGAGCGCACCTTATCATAGTAAAGGGCCATCTGTTCAACAAAACGGAATGCTATCTGGATATCTGTATTAACAGGCAGTTTCAGACTTAATTCTCGCATTCGCTCGTTTACATTGGCAGGATCTGCCAGCAGTTGTTGCACAATAATCTGTTTTAATATTGGCCAACATAGAGTTTCTGTCACATAGAAGTACTGTGCATCAATGCCATAGCATTCAATGATTGTTTCTTCTTTGATGTCTGAGGCCAAAACAGATAAAGCTTTCACAAACTTATCAGCCAATAATCTATCATGTGTGCCTACCTCATAAATCTTATTAATTTGGTCAAGTATGATAGCATTAGTTATCTTGTAACCCTTATAATTATCTGATGGTACGATATCAAGCAACTGAGTAATGGAATTGTATTTCATACACTCAGCTACAGCCTTCATCTTTACAGGTAAATTAGGGTCATAGCTTACTCCATAAAGAGTTGTTAGCTTATTATTTACAGATTTTTGGGCATCAAGATTTTTACTTAGGCGTACAAAGAAGTCATCTCGTTTTTTTGTCTCACTATCAAGATCGAGTATTATCATCTTAACGATGATTGTGTTCCAATCGAGTAATTTCTTTTCGCCTAAATAAGAAGAAACAAAAGCTCTGCAAACAACATCTTCGCTAAAAGTTTCGCTTGTAAAATGCCCATTTAGGATATTGCTTATTTTTGTGGACATAATCTCTCCGATATATTTTTTTAAGAAAGAGGCATATTTCTGCGGAAGATTATATTGTTGCATGAAGCTGGCATAATCATCTTCTTTGTATTCCATATTAGCTTTGAGCATATCCAATAATGGAAACTTAAGCTGTTGTTCCTCTGTATGTGGATAAGTATCCTCTCCAAAGAGCAACACCACCTTTTTCTCTTTCCAATCGTTCTCGATAGCATACTTGGTGTTGAACCAAGCTCCGTCAAATACTTGGTAGATATAACCATCGTTCCATTCTGTGTCTTCAAGCTCCGCTCCGATTACATTCATCTGGTCGAATATAAAAAGCACATGAAGCTGTGGGTTACGTTCAAAGTATGTATATATTCTATCTTGTACCATATTCTATTAATTATTATCTATGGATAACTTATCTCCATATTTCTTTTCAATGTTAGCAATTTCAGCATTAGATATTTCTGGAATAGAAATGAATAACCTATGTTTTGCACGACTACAAGCCACATAATAAAGTCTATGATCATCATCTTTCTTTTCTAAATCAGTATGAAGGAGAAAATCTATTGCATCTTCTTTCTTAGTAAATATTAGAATTACGTTCTTATACTCCAATCCTTTAGCTTTATGTATAGTAAGATGTGAACATTCTTCATCGTTATTGTGAATCCCTTTCGCAAAGTCAAGATAAGAGTTAGAAAATAAATCGGCATCATTCCCTTTCGTTATTTTGGGGTAATGTTTATTTCCTAAACTATTTACTATGTTATAAAAATCTAGTAGAGAACTATGACGATACTCTGATTCTCTTGATAACAAAGTCATGATAATAGAAAATGATTTTTGTTTATCTGCAAGACATTTCTTATCGAGGGAAAATGCCTTGTTTATATGATTTATAGCATCTTTCATCAACATAGACTTTGCATTCTCAATTGCTAGAATACAATGATATACAAATCGGGACCTTGCATTTGATATATTTACTAAAGCATCCAAAAGATTATTTTTGTCTTCTATTGAAAGACTAAGTTTAAGGGAATTTGCAGTATTATTGCTCCAACTCAGTGAAACTAACATTTCGCCATCACAACATTCTTTAGCTTTAAGAAAATTTTCGGTTGCATCTCCAACCAATAATTGAGGAATACCATAATTGCCTGTAACCAAAGACTTTTGTGTTAAGTCTTGTCGTATGATATTTAGAAAATCAGTTATTGGTTGAACACTACGTCTATTATCTTCAATAGTAAAATTTTGTATGTTTAGTGCAGTAAAAGAGGTGATATATTTTATATTACTTCCTGCAAACCTATAAATAGATTGAGCCTTGTCGCCAATAATAGTTAATATTGCTCCTTTAGTGGCTAATTGTTGAAAAATATAATGCTGAATAACATTTGAGTCTTGATATTCATCGATAAGTATGTATGGATATTGAGCAACTATAAACTCAAGTATAGAACGATATCTATTGATTAACTTATAAGAAAAATACAGAACATCGTCATGGTGCATAACTCCATATTCTTTCCAAACATATTTTTTATATAATAAAACATCATCTTTTCCTATGCTAACTCTAGGATTTTTTTCATTTAGCATAGGAGGGGTATTATTAGGGGATGATTCTAATACTAAATCATTATCTTTTAAAGTCCAATGAAATTTTCCAATATATTTTTTTATTGAGCTATAGTCCTTACATTTACTTGCATAGAATTTCTTTTTGGGAGTAACAATATTGTTCAGAGTATCAAAACCCATTATGATCTCATCATCATGTCCGTTTAATTTTGAAATATTAAAGTCTTCTTCATCTGCAATTAGATGAAAATAAGGTTTTATCAAATGTGCATATAAAAAGGCATGAATAGTTGATACTTCAAGGTTACGACTACCATTAGAGATACGACTCTCAATATTTGTAGCAGCTTTATTCGTATAGGTAATACAAGCTACTTTTTGAGTCGCGCTTAATCGGTTAGTCGATAAAATCTGCTGAATTTGCCCAGCTATCCAATATGTTTTTCCTGCCCCAGGACCTGCAAGTACCCTATTGCAAAATTTAACATCTTGGATGTCGTCTGAGTGTATTATTTTATATTCAGTAGCCATTCTATTGCTGTTTTTATATAGTTTGGTACAACAATTTTCTTTTCTTCATCACTTGATAGCTCTTGTAATGCATTAGCTAACTCCAAAGCATTTTCTCCTTTTTGTAATGACTTTAAGTAGCGAGCTGATATCAATCCTTTTAATTTGTCATTATCTTCCCAATTGATGTTTTCTGAGTATATTTTGTTCAGATCGTCTGATTTGCATATATTCTTCGCTTCATCAAAAGATTTTGTTTGCATCATCAGGGATAATTCTTCTTTATTGCTTATTGAATCAACAAGTATTGTTTTGTTATTGTAGTTAACTCTTGCAATTTCATATTCTAATGTTTTTCCTTTTTCGTCTTGACTAAAGAAATGAATGCTATCATTACTATTGTATTGATTTACAAATTCTTCAGAGTGATTTTTATAATCAAAACTATCAGGACGTTGATCGTATTCTACAGGCCAACATTTAGTAAATGATTCACTAGTTTCTTTTTTTCTTCTAACGGGATCTCTATCTGTCAAACATGCAACACGAATAGGTAGAGAATATTCTTTTGAATTGTCATACATTTTTAAGAAGTGATCAAAATATCTTCCCCCAATATTTACAATTACTGCCTGCTGAGTTAGCCATTGTTTTGTATATCCTAAAATATCTACGAACACAGGTATTAAAATCTGCTCAGCTAATCCTTCTACGAACAAAACTTTACCAGCAAATAACATATCAGCTCTTGTAGCATCAAGATATCTTTGAACAAAGCTTTTTGATTTTGGAAAATCTTTATATACGTCACGTGGATAATATGCTTTTATTTCATGACTCTCGCTCATAATAAGATTGCATAATTCATCAAGCTTAACTTTGGCAGTTAAACTTGGAGAATGTGAAGTCATAAAAACTTGTTTTACCTTGTTATCTGCAATATTTCTCCTTAAAAAATCTAAGAATTGATATTGTAATTCAGGATGCAAATGAGCTTCAGGTTCTTCTATTGATAATACAGAAAATGCTTTTGCATTTGTGACTCCCATATATGTAGTTTCTTTATTAGACTGCATCTTCGCTAGTAATAATGATATATATATGAGATTGTTATATCCTAAGCCATTGTTACCTATTGGGGTATTAAAACCTGCTGAGTTTGAAACTAAAATATTCAAAACTCGTAATAGCTGCTCTTCTGTTACAGATCCATCAAATATTAAATCACTTTCATTGTATAATGCACCAGTACTATTTGCATATTTTACAATTTGATCCTTTCCTTCTTTTATTCGGTTAACCAGAGTATTTATATTTTTATCTGTTTCCGTTTTAAAAGATTCTCGTTTACTATTAATTTCATGAGCTTTTTCATCTTCAGTTTTTTCACTTGTTTTGATGTCATAGTCTAAGAAGTAGCTAAGAACATCATGAAGTAATGTGGCTCTACCTGAAAATAAATCTTCCTCTACATTACGTAAAGCATCTACTTTCTGATAATCAATCTTATGCAAATCTTCAGAACTTACTTGCTGATGCAATGAAGGCTTTCCACCTATAATAGAATAGGTGTATTTCCTTATGAATTTACTTTCAATGATTCTAAAGATATCAGCAGAGTTATCAATATCAGCAACAGCTTGCTTATATAAGGATAATTCAGTGCTTGGCAAAAAGAAGGTATATGTAATACATGATTCTAATTGGGGTTCTAATTCAATAGCATATGTAGAAAGTAAAGCCACATCACTAGATGTATTTTTTTCGCCTTCGGACATTGTAAAATACAAGCTAATTTCAATAGAGGGTGAATTCTCTTTTAGTTTCTCCAATGGAATACCTTGATTGAAATCCCATACTGACAATTTCTTGTTTCTATTAGAATCTATAACAAGTGATATAGCATCTAATAATGTACTCTTACCTCCATTATTATGACCTATAATGACATTCAGTCCATCTTCGAATTTAACGGTGGCTGTTTTAAAAGCTTTATAATTGCTTATAACGACTTTAGATATATACATAATTAGAATTTTTCTATTATTGATTTATTTTATCTTTGCTAATACGCCTTCAAACTGGGTAAGTTTGTTTATTACTCCAAATTCTGCCTTTGTTTTCCATTCATAAGAGTTATCAGTTTCTCCTCTTTTGAATTTTAAATCAGAAAGAATAGTAACGAGTTCTTCAGGATAATCATCACGTTTCTCATTGTCAAATGCAAATGAAACCCAGAACGTACTTAGAGAGTAATCTTCTTCGTTAATGGAAGCTTGGATATCAATATGATATTTACATCGTTTATATGTAAATTCACTACCCCTAATCCAAGGTGTTATGTCCCATGTCTTTTGCTCTTTGTACTCATAATTGAAATATCTGCTGGTAAAACTACCGAATTCTGTTAGCCAAAGATGATAAGTATATGCCTCTACATGATACATATTACTGAACCAATGTTTAAGAATCAGTAACTGATCATTACAGAAAACAGTAAATCCCTTCTCACTTATCTCATAGAAATGTGGAGTCTTGATGAACAAATCCCTCCATTCAACTCCAGTATTACCAACACATTGAGTTTCTATTGACTTAGTTACATCACTAAGATCTGTTACATTGTCAAATACCGTTTTCACGTAACCTTTACGTTCTATTAGCTCTGGCTTAGTCTCGTTAATACGAAGAAGTCGCTTCCAACTTAGGTCACGTTTTACGTTCTGTGATACAGTTTCAGTTGAAAGTAAATTATATCTATCAGATGATGCACCCATTAGATAATCTCCTTGTTGAAGAACAGCACGTTCAAAACAATAGTTAACATTATTATGTCTTTCACCATGTGCATCTAACTCAAACAGGTACGAAGCTATAGTAGCATATCTTTTGAATTTATTCAACATAACTGCATTTGTCGAATCGTCCCATTTTAGCGAACTTTCTTTTACATAGTCCTCTAAAAGACCAGCAAACTCGAACAAAAATCCAATCTGTCCATTGAAGTAGGTATGCTTCTCTACATTTTCTATGCAAGTTTTCCACTTATCTCTATCAATGAGCTGTGCCTTTAAGCACTCCTCATCAATCTGATGCTTCGCAAAACCAACGATACTGTTTGACTTGAGATAGTTTATTATATCATTAGAATATATAAGTAATGATTTTATAGATCTCATACCACGAGCCATATCATCATTGCCATCAATGATTGAATTATCTGGATGTGACAGATTGTGAACAACTCGCATCCATTGGTCTATACCGTCTATCCTATACTCATTTTGTATAAGGAATTGGATATATGCATAGAATTGAATTCGTTCATTACGAGATAGGTCATTGTTAATAACCTTATTGAAGATGTCATTCTCATTGAAATAAAAAGAATATTCATTACCAATATTTTGTTTTATCTTTTCACTCCCATTATATAGAGCATCCAGAGCATCAACAAGCATTATCAATGCTTCAGCACTCAAAGCGTTAGTCGATTCATATTTGCTGAATGACAAATTCTTGAAATCAGAGTCTGTGCTCATTAAGACATCAAGAGTGTCGTCGGACTTAGCCTTATTGGGAAGCTCAACTATTGAAGCATAATGACAAGTCAATACCACTCGGATAAAGTTCTCAATATATGAGTCGAGATTATTTTCCTTTCCATTCTTACAATACTGCCAAAAGAGAGTTGTCCATTTAGTATCTATGTTAAAGGAGAAGTATTTATAGAAATCAACCTCCTGTTTGACGGAAGCATATTCCAATGTGTATCTCTTGTTCTTCAACGTGGCATCTTTGTCCATCAACTGCTTGATATATTGCTCAAATTTTGCTTTGAAATTTTCAAATTTAGTGAGCGGTTTGCCACGAGAGTTCATTTTTATATATAGATCATCAGTAAGCTTATATTCCTGCAAATCTTTGAAGATGAACGTAATAATAGGACTACTTTCATTCATAAGGCCAGTAAGAAACTCTGGATGTCCATCGAATTTTGAATAAATGGCATCAAGCATTACGAGCATAGATTGTACAGTAGGATCATTATTCCATATCCTATAGAACCAGTGTTCATTCTTAATAGTTTTTGAAAGACTTTTATATTTATGTCCCTTTTTATCTGTATCAGTCAAAAGGTCACACATGTTAATATCGGCCTCCATCAAGGCATCACAGAAATCTGTACTGCTTTGACGAGTCTTATATGTGAAAAGCGACTTACCCCCATCTGTCAATGTAGATTTATATAACTCCTTAAGCCCAATATTATCTTCAGGTTGAATTTGATACAGGAACCAATGCAACAGAAACAAAGTTGTCAGTCGTTGTTGACCATCAAGAGGTATGAAGTGCGTATGCTCTTCATCTGTTTGAAGGGTCCCATAAACAAAATCTAAATCTCTGTTAGGTTTACCTTCTTCCAAATAACCAAACAAAGCATCTAGGAAATCCGAACGAACTTCCTTTGTTTCTTCATTTGTTCTTCCCTGAGCATAGTCACGCTGAATGATAGGGATATCAAGTTTATAGTGCTTTTGAGAGAAAAGCTTGAAGAAAGATAATCTTTCACCGCTATTTATCTTTATTGCTTGTTCCATTCATTTCACGCTTTTATGTATGGTGATACAAATTCCTTGATGTTATCGAGATAGTCCTGAGCATCAGACTCTTCCCAATTCATTAAGTTACTGCTTCTATTTGAATAATACTTCAGGAAAATATTCTTTGTCGCTATTGGTACGAAAATACCAAGTTCATCATTTTGGATAATACGTTTTCTCTTTAATGGGAAGAATGCATTTCCATAGCTGCGATTAGTTTCTTGATCCAACAATGTCAAATTAGAGATATTGTCCTTGTCACTAACTCTGTTCTCATTGAAGTATATTTGAACATGCTTGAATGCCTCGTCAAATTCAGAATCTGTAATATCTTCTTTACAAAGAGAATCTATTTCCTTCACTAGCTTACATTCAGAAATAAGAGCAGCTTTACGAGCCTGATCTTGTATCTCATTAGTTGAGTCTATTCTAGAAATTTGTTCTTTAAGTTGCTCTATATATACGTTTACGTCTTCCTTGATACTTGAACCTACGAAGAAATCCAGAATATCTTCAATCCATTTTTGGCGTTGCTTGCTATCAGTAACTGTTCTGTCTGTCTGAGAGCAAACATGTTCTATATCCCATTTTTCTTTTTTATATTTATTGAATGGGAAACGCATATCCGATTTTTTATCTTTCAATGCTGTTAGTATATTGAAGAGCAACAAGACTTGCTTAACACTATTCTTGCTGTCAACAAATGACAATTCTTCAACCTTTATCTTACCAAGTTTATTGCTGATTTCAGTCTTGATAAAGTTATTCAAGAAATCAGACTTCTTCATAGTAGTTGAAGCGTTCATCAGAGACTTAATGTCAGACTTATATTCAATAAGGAATCCAATGAAATGATACAGAGTACGATCTTCATACCATTCCTCTAAGGTCTGAAATACTTGTTTTACTTCATCCCATATTTTGTCGATGCACGCTTGATCATTACGAAATTTCTTTCTGCCATTTTCCTTCTCGGATTTCAATCTATCCAATTCAATATTAAACTCATTGAATGTATGATAAAATTCAGAATCCTTCGTCCTATCCTTCATCAAGTCGAACAAGAACTCAATACGATTCTCATATGTAAACGGATTGTCAGAACGATAGAGGAAATACCAGAAAGAATCATCTTGGAGTTTTTGCTCCATACGATTCCATTCCGAAGCTATCTGCAACTGCTTCATGCTTGCTTCTGTTGTCACAAAATTATCCCTTTTCAGTAGAAGGGCTTTAATAAGCTCTGCATTAGTGAGAGGTATCTTGCCAATGTTTAGACGAGTAAATATGTCAATAGAACTTGCAGCATTCTTGTCCTTTGCCTCATACCAGATTACTCTGACATTTTTAGCAATGTCTATCTCTGCTTCCTCATCATCTTTTTCTTCAAGAAGTACTTTTGCAATGCTGGCACGAATACTCGAGTTATTCTTAAACCATAATGAAACTCCATCAAATACGAGCTTCATGTAGTAGAAGTCAATGAAATCATTGGCACCTGCTGTTGTAGTGTTTATATTTTCGAGGAATTTCTGAGAATCGAAGTCCTGGCGAGTCTCGTATTTTATTGTGTATAGAGAGAAATCTGGAAAGAGCAGTTCACATACACTATCTAAACACTTTAATATTATGTATAAAGTCGTAAGACGCTGCTGACCGTCAATGACCTCATATCCATTGACTGTTACCTCAGAACCATCCTCTTGTTTTTCAATCCATGACTTTTCCTTAACAACTATAGGTTGAAGACAGTAGTATTCTCCTGTCCTTACATTATCATTATCAATACGCTTACAGAACTCTTGGAAGTCACAAAGCATCTGTATAGCTTGTGAATCCGACCATCTGTAGCCACGCTGATAGTCTGGAATGTAGAAGTTTAACCCCGAAAGGGAACGAATACTTTTTAGGTCTATGTTGTTTGTATTCATAATAATGACTCTATTATTTTACTTTAACTTCTGTAATACGTCTCCATATTTGGCGTAGTTTACCATGACTCCATCATCGAGGTCAAAATCTGTGATGTTGGTATCTTCTGCCACTACTTGGAGTCGTTCGTGATACTCTTGGCACTCTTCTATTATTTTCTTGAGGGCTGTGAGGTGTCGTGTTTCGGCAGTAGTTAATGATGCTGCACGGCTTTCTAGGTCGTTTATTCGTGCTTGCAGTTGCTCTATGTATGGGAGCAGATATTTGCTACGTACCTGTTCTGCCGTGTATGGAGTCATGCGGTGCATATATGTGATACACTTGAATGCACCTTTTTTGCTGCTGAAAAGCCAATAGATAGGTCTGTTCTGATACATCTTTTTATGGTCTTTCCAAAAGTCCTTCATTACATACTGTTCAATGGTTGTACCCAAGCATTTCTCAATGAAATTCAAATTCTCAGTAAGAGAATCTGCACCAAAGACAATACGTACAAAGTCTGCAATTCGGCGGCATAGATTATCTTCGAATGAGAATCCTGATGGCAGAATTGGAATAATGCCATCATCATCAATGTTCACTGTCTCGTTGCCATAGCTATACGCTTCAAGTTCTTCTGATGTTGGCTCTGGATGTGCAATGTGAAGTCCTGGTTTATCAAGGCGATAACGTCCCATCCACACGCCCACGGCATACGAGATAAGTTGTTTTATCACTATATCATCGTGCCATACAATTTCATTATTTTCAATCGAGATTTCTCCTTGTTGAAGAATAGTGATTTCATCGAGTGGCACATCGGGAGTTAACTCGTCTTGCAAGCCGTAGATTTCGATGAATTGGCGATTCAATTCTT
This sequence comes from Bacteroides sp., assembly GCA_041907545.1. Classification (GTDB taxonomy): domain Bacteria; phylum Bacteroidota; class Bacteroidia; order Bacteroidales; family Bacteroidaceae; genus Bacteroides. Next base: position 10,704 of record JAYRGX010000038.1, on the reverse strand, counting down.
CTTCATTGGCATGGAGCTGGTCAAACATTGATTTCCATCTCGCTTTATATTCTATAAATAGCAAATTTAATACATAATATGATTGTGAGATTGTATCATTAAGACTTGCTGTGATATTACCAAACCCTTGTTGAGATAATGCAAGTAGCTCGTTTGTTTTGAAATCCCAACTTGTTTCGTGAGCGTCCCAGTCTTGCTTGGATATGGAAATACATCCTTTTACCAATGTAGGAATGTTATTATTCTCATCTTCTTCAATAAATGGAATGTGACCAATGTCAGATTTCGTAAAGTTTATTGTTGGATTTAATAATTTCATAAAATCCACAGCAACACATGAGTTTAACAATCCAAATATTTTCAATGCTTTTTTTATGGGATATAAAGTGGGACCTCCATTACCAAATAAAACTCCTTGTGGACAAACACGGAATGAGGGTTTCCCTGAACATATCATTGACCATGTAATTCCTTCTTTAAAATAATAGGAACTATCACGAAGTCTATAATCGGGACATTCATTTTGAACACGTTCAAAAGAATTATGACCTAAAACGATTGATGTAAGATTCCCATACCATCTCCTTCGTTCACCGCCTCTTGTGATTGGAAACCATTTTTTATATAGTAAATCCTCATCTGTTTTTGCAGATAATTCAAGGTTTTTCAATGAAACTTCTTGCCAATCTCTGATAAATATCGAATCTCTTCCTGTTCTAATACCTGGACTTGATGACGAATAAGAATCTAAATTATTTTTTTCAAATACCTCAATCATCCTCTCACTCACCCAATACCCAATAGGACATCCCGGAATCTTCTCAAAGTTCTTTTGAGGCACATTCGGGTAGTATATTTTATTACCGGCTTCGGAATAAGGCAATTCTACAACCTCTTTACTGTAGCCCTTGAAATAATATTTAAAGTCATGATTGGCCAAAGTTTGTTCAAAGAGCATCTGTAAATGCTTTTGGTCAAACTCTTGGAAAGTTCGTTCTACTAATCTGAAATAAGTACCCTTTGCATCCTTATATTTATGATTCTTTATTACAAATGATACTGCACCAAAGTCGGCACCGAATACTCCACGACTCAAATGAAGCATTGATTCTATAGATTGAGTGTCGATAATATCCTTGCGTAATTTTTCAAACGTGCTTAAAAATAACCATGATGGTGGAATTATAAATCCATACGAACCTTTATCTTCTGTTCGTTGCTTAGCCATTTGAACAAACACAGTGCATAAATCCGCTTTCCCATCCTCGTAATTATCTTTTACATACTTACTCAGCACGTTGTTCATATTACCACCACCCATATATGGAGGGTTCATAACAAGTGCAGAGTATTTTTGCGTCAGCGTAATAATTAGCTCCATGGCAGGCATGCTATTCTGTACAGTTTGTGGTACCAAACTTTGTCCCTTCCAATATTCAACAGTCTGAATAATGGCAAAGCGAGTGCTTTCTGAAATATCAAACTTCATGATAGAACCAAGACTGTCGGCATCCTTCATCAAATCGAATGCTGCAACCAATTCATCTGTAATCTGCTTTGTTTCCGTTCCTTGAAAGAAATGATGGATAAAATCTGCTATACTGCCATCTGCTTCTTCATCAAGAGGCTTCGGCATAGTGAGAACGTGTGGCAGCACGTGAGCATCTACAAAGTTGCTGTCTTTTTGGCAAGCCTTAATCATCAGCGCAAAGGTGGCTAATTGCTTGGCACGGTTATCGAGGTCTATGCCTGTCAAGTTATGAGCAAAAATATTCTCAATAGCCTCGTTACGACTATATCCTTCGTATATATAAAGATCGTAAAGAATATCAAAACATTCGTTCAAGATATGTCCCGACCCACAGGCTAAATCTGCCACCTTTAGGTCGGTCAGTTCGTTGTAACGATAGATATTCTCATCCGCTTGCTGTTCTTGGTCAACCAAGTATTGCCATTTATCTTTGAATGGATTTGGTCCGGGATTATTGTCTAAGAAGATGCGACCCACAGTGTTTTGCACCATGTATTTCACAATCCAGTTTGGTGTGAATATCTGTGTTGCGGCAGGAATCTCATCCGCTTCAAATTTTCCTTTCTTTGCAAAGACTTCGTCTTTACGTTCAGAGATATAGAATTGATAAAGCCAACCTATTAATTCAGGGCTATGAAAATCGTCGTCAGTAATAAATTCCGTGTGGTTAATCATATCCACAAAGCCACCTTCAGCGAGGATGTTTTGAGGAAGGAGTAGCTCCGTGTAATCAGCAAGAGTTCCGAAGCAAGCTTGCATGATAGGATTGGCATGACACCATGCTGATATAAGCAGAGCGAACTGCTCTGTGACTTTTGTATCATCATCAAGCAGTTCCATAAGGTGAGTGCGAGTTTCCTCACGCATCTGAGGCATACGATTCATTCGAGCTTCATCCACAATGCGAGGTGTTCGGGCAGAGCTGGTATACACTAAGACAGGCTCACATAGTCCGTTCTTTTGCATGATGCGAATAGCCATCAAGCGATTGAACCATCTGTAGGCAGCTTCCTCATACACTTCCTGAATGCCTTTTTGCTGTACACGATGATAGAGTGCCATCCATTGACGATAGAATCCTTCTGTCTGGAGTTCTCCTTTCCAAAGTGAACCTCCCTGCATAAGTTGTGGCATCATGCTTTCTGCCACATTGCCTTTGGCGTCAAAGCCAAGAGTTGTAATCTTGGCAGCGATGCCACGTTTCAATATATTTCGAGCTTCGCAAGCGAATTTCTTTATCTGATTAGTATTCATACCTTTTACTTGATAATTGTTACAGAATAACCATCACTGATTTTTTCCATCAGCTGTTTTCTCAATTTCTCCAAATATTCATTAACATCTTTCTCACTCTTCAAAGGAGTAACAGTACGTGTATTTAATGACATGTTTGTAAATTTTTCTTCACTAACATGAGTCTTATTCGTGTCATCATCATCTTGTACAACAGGGTAAGGTGGCGTTTGAGGTTTACGCCTTATGACTTCAGCCTGAATTTTCGATGCTTGTTCTGCATAGAAGTCGTCAGTATTGATGTTTATTCTCAATACAGAAAGAGAGTTCGACTTTGTCTTTAGTTGTATGGTAATAGCACGGTCGCTAAGAATGGATTTGCTGACGTTTTGCGTTTCGGCGGAACGCTCAAGTAGATCAAAAGTTTCATTATAAGCCTTCTTGATTTCCTCACGAATAGCATTGCGCTGTTCATCAAGAGCTGCTGTAAGGCTATTACGCATCTTAATGATTTCACGAATCTTAATAGGCCATCCCATGTATTCAAATTTCTCAATGGTTTCAATCTGTTCTTTGTATTCAGAAGCTAAAGCATGGAAATTCTCACGGTTATCACGAGCAAAGTCTATTATGTTTTGATAATTGTCCATCTGGTCGTGAAGGAAACCAATCACTTCTTTACAAGTATCCATCAATTGATGGGCATAGTCACGCTTCTCAATTACAGCATTGAAGAACTTTTGTGGATCACGCACGGCAAGCCATTCGTCAAACAAGTCGATTGCTTCACGAATTGGTTTGATAAATTGATATGAGCTATACTGGTTATCTATCTTCTTATAGGCATCATGGCGATGGGTAAGGCTGTTTTTACCTTCTGCATCACGGCAAAGACGAATAATCTGAGTACTGTCGTTTGTAGCAAATGTAGCTGTTATACCAAATATGTCTTTCCATGCATCAGTGAAGCAAGTGACTAATTCTTGTGATATAGCTTGTGCCTGACGCACTGTGAACTTGTTTTTTTCAGTTACGATATGAGAGGCAACAGTGCTTGTCTCAACGTTAGGGTTGTTAGAATAAGAGTAATCTCTCTTATGACGACGTACCAATTCGTTAATAACATAGATGGTACAGATGTCATCCCAACCATAAGGAGCTTTGCTGAACTTAGATAAGATGTCAACAACATTAACTTCGGCAAACTGTTTGTTTAGATAGATTTCTACTTCATGTTCTGCCGGAGTAAGTTCAGTGTTCAATCCATCATAGTCGCCAGGATGTATAGGACGAAGAATTGCTCGTTTCAACTGGTCTGTGGTGTAAACCATATCAGCTCGTTGAACTAAGTTTCCTTTGGTGTAGATACTGCTTAAGAGCTTATCGATAGCAATTTTATATCGATCGTTTCCTTTTTTAGCACCTAATTCTATGTCGTCAATGACACTTAGCCCAGAAATAATAGGGCAAGAATCAAGTATCTTGCGGAATTCAGGAGCAATCTGCATTTCATAAACATCGTTTGCACGTTTCTCAAATTCTTTTCGTGTATTAGCATTCTCCTCGCTTGTAGCTGGAGTTGACATGTAGCTATTAACCTGACAGTACCAGTAAAAGGCATTGTAAAGTCGCTTGTTATCGTGGAATTGCTGTCCCACATAGTAAATCAAGCGATTACTTTGGTTATGAAGTGCCAACATATCTGGATTATCATAATCACAGTCCATGGCAAATTCAATGACGATATCTGGGTTGTTGCTCAAGAATGAGCGTTGTTTTATGCTTGCACCAACCGCAAAAGAACGAGTCATGTACTGTTCTTTGTTTTTGATAGCAGTTATGTATTTGAAAAATATTTCTTTTAATTCCTCTGCCTGGCGATTGTTATCGACAGGCTGGCTCTGGATAAGAGCAGCTACCTTCATTTCTTCTTCAGAATAGAAGCTGTAGGTTTCTCCAACGCCGTTCTTTCCCTGTTCAGGACGAATGATATTATTATCGCTTAAATACTCAACGACTTTTTCAACTTCGTTTTTGATATTTAGGCGTGGGGTTTCTGTATCATTTATCAAGAGGCTGGTGATATTGTCTATGTTTGCAGGGAACACCAATTTATCATTGGTAGATATATTACAAATCATGAATAATACATTAGCCACTCGTTTTGCCAACTGCGGATTTCTCTCGTAAGTAGCAGCCATACGTAGAGCGTTGTCAACAGCCTTTTGACCTTTGGCTTGAAGACCTTCCTCAAACATATTGTTATAAAGCTCGTCAAATGATATAAACTTGCCGAGTTCAACTTCAGCATTCTTCTTTGCCGTGGCATGAATTACCTTAATGATGCTTCGCTCATTACCCTTCACTTCTTTAGCTACATAGCCTAAGTTTAGGAATGAGTTGAAAACTTGCATAATCAATTTGAACTGGTATGGCACAAATGGATAATAGGCAATGAAGTCTTCTTGGCTCTCATAAGATGTATATGAGTTCGGCAGTTTGAACTGTAGGTTGAAAGAAGGTGATTTCTTCTTATATAGGTCGGCCAATGTGTCTATAACATCGTCTTTCTTGTCCAAGATACGTTTTTGCGTGATCACTTCTGGCTGAGTTCCCTTTAGTGATACTTTGACCTCAAAACGTCCTTTAATCTTACCTTCCTTATCTTTCTCTTCGTTGATATGGCAATCATCCATAATCTCGCTCAAATCCTGCTGTGCAGTACAAGCAACCCATACTTTGTTATCACAAGCCTCTGATAGTTTTGTGATAATTTCCTGCAAATTCAAATAACGGTCACGTTCTTTGTTGATGAACTGTGAAACTTCATCAGCAAGTAGAATCATGCGGTAATTATCACCTTTATCTTTCAAATAAGCTTTAAGTTCCAAGCCAAAACGTTCAATACTCATAGTAGTATCACGCTTGATGATACGTTCACGAATACTTTCTTTGTCAAGAGTGGGAGCTAGTTCCTGTGCGATGTCAAGAACCATTCCAAGCTCATTATCTATTAAGTCAGCTGCTTCACCTGGGTCATCCCAGTTTCCGCCTTCTTCGGCAATTCGCTCCTTAAACTGCTCAAATACGCCTTTCTCATAGAGAGGCTTTTCAAGGTTTTGAGCTAATGTAATATTGAACTTATTGAATCCACGCTTACCATTAAATTCGTTCCAGAATACGTGTAAGAATGCTTTCTTCTTATCTGTAGAATTGTCGTATGAAGTTTCAAGATTGAAGATGCAGTTGTCAATAGTAGCACGTTTCAACCAGTTAGCTATGCTTAGCAACTGTTCATAATCAAACCCTAGATTATGTTTTTCGTCTAATGGGTCTATAACATTAACTGCATCAAGCAGACGAGACAAAGCTGCCTCTTGTGTAGAAGGTGTGATACAATAATCCAAGTATTTCAAGAAGTGAGATTTACCTGAACCATAATATCCATCTATCCAAATACCTACATGGTCGTAAGGACGATTATTCTTTATAGCATCAAGAATACGGAATAATCCATTGATGATTTCATCAGTGAATACATATTCCTGAATTTCTATCTGTTCTGTTTCTGGGTCAAACTTTGTTGCACTAACGGCAGGATTAACTGCACGGCTGATAGGTTTGCTATATAATTCTTTAAGTTTCATGCTTTTAGATTGTTTGTTAACTAACTAATACGTTCATTTAATCATTAATAAGCAATGTGGCTCGATAAGTATGATTGTCTTGCAACGTATCGAACAACTTAAATGAGTTCTGATCTCTATGTCCGGGATAGAATACGATGATTTTGTATTTACCTGTATCATTATAGTCTTCGTAAAGGGCTAGAAACTCATTAACACGAAGATATGGATACATACTGCCAATGCCATGTAAGAATACATAGGGGCGCTTGTAATCATCCTTTATGCTGATATGGTCTAAAATACGTTGATGGATATATTGAACGAACTCAGGACTATGTGCATTACGAAGCAATGTATCTTGGGTGTTTTGCGACTTTGAAGGATCATTCTTCTCTTTCTCCAATTGATACTTGAGCATACTTGGATGCTTCAAGAATTTCTTTTGGTCAAGGAATTGACAGAACTCTTCAAAAAGATTCAATGTAAGCACATCTACATAGTTAGTTGGACGAATCAAATTTGCCTTAAATTCGGTAATCTGTCGTCTTATATCGTATTCTTTCTCTGCCGGATATTGGTAGATAAAGAAATTGTAGAACAAGTCTCCGTTTTCGGTGTCTTGAAATCCCGGGCTATTCAATTTGTCATCTAACTCTTTTATTGTCATAGCAGTGTCTTTTTTATCGATTCTATTTGGTAAGGTTGCAATAAACATGCTTCCAAAAACCACTGTTCACCATGGGTTAGGTAGTACGCAAAATTATTACAACTTACAGGCAATAATCCATTTTTATTATCCATCATTTTTACTTTGCGAAGAATGGATAGATATGCGCTTGCTACCTTTTTTTTAGTTGTTTCAGTCCATGTGTCAACAAATTCATCACGGGCTGAAATCTCATTGAACTCCATCATGATGTCATCAATAGAAACCGATTTTGCTATTGAGTTCCAACGGCGCATTGTGACATTCACGTGAAAATCAAATAATATCTTATATGTTTTGAGGATAGCAAATAGATTTGCTGTCCTGCGATCTTTTTCATCCATTTCAAAATAGTCAATCCAAAAGGTTTTTGGCATCGCTTTATATCGTCTTACGATTTCATTAATATTTCTTTTGCGAGCTGTTTCTGAATTGATATGAAGTAGCCTGTTATTTACAGCTTCATCTTTCAAAAGACTTTCGCTGTCTTCTGATTGAAGCAAAGGCAACAGTGCATTAGTTTCCTCAAAAAGGAATCCTCCACCTGTCATTGCTGCTGTATATGGACTATTTTTTTTCATCACAATAATTTTTGCAAAGTTAGACATCATCTGTGTAGCCTTTCTGCACTGGACGATAATTATTTAGACTTTCGCCGATTTTTTGAATAATATGATTCTTATAGCTCACTGGAGATATAACTTTCACATCAGGTCCCAACGAAAGTATTTGCCCATCCAGTTCATAATTAGGTCGAACATTAATAGAAATAATGCGCTTCTCTTCATTTTCAATTTGCTGTGTAGGATGAAGAGGCTTTGATACGACGTATGGATACTGGGTAGGTGTGAGTTGAAGCATGATAATCTCGCTAACAACTTCTTTTCTAGGAATTGTTACACCAATCACATCATCAAAATAATGGTCAAAATCAATTTCATTATTTGGTATGAACGAAACTTTATCTGCTACGTTAACACTTACGATTCTATCAAGTGCAAGGTTACTGATGTAATGGTTGGTGTTATCTAAGGCCATTAAGAACCATCGATTGTTGTACTGCTTGATGTAATATGGGTGAACAATTAGTTTTTTTTCTGTATCTACATCTTTGTAGTTGCAATAAACAATGTTTAAAGCCTGATGATTTGATGCAGCTTCGATAATTGGTGCTAGGAAGTTTAATCCTTTAAGGTTTGGATTTTGTTCAAAGCTGATAATGTTCTCACAATTTCCTTTCAGGTTGAAACGTAATTCTAAAATAGAGATTACTTCTTCAATCCATTCATTGCAAGGTAGTCCGCGAAAACGGCTAAGAGTGAGAATGGCTGTTTGGAGTTGTTGAGCCTCTTCATCGGTTAATGGCTGTGCATTAATTGAAAATTCCGGATCGCTATAGCGATAATAAACCTTTTTGCCATCTTTTATCCTATCAAGAGGGATGCTCCATCCGGCATCACTTTCCATGAAATTGATATCATCAAAAATCTGACGGCGACCAATTCCTCCAACACCATTATAGTAGACCAATGATTCTTCACACAGATCTATCAAGTCATCGATGTAGTATCGGTGACGGAAATCACGAAAACATTTATCTAACACTTGATAGCGTATAGAAGCATTCTTGTTGGTCGGCATTTCTTTTAAAAATTAGTTCTCCATTTTACGGATAAGTTCACTGATATCAACTTCAAGGCATCTGGCAATATCAATCAGATTTTGCAGAGTTGGTTGGGCACTATTTGTACACCATTTGGAGACCGTTGCAGGGTCTTTCCCAATTTGTTCTGCTAACCACTTATTAGTGCGTTTTTTTTCAGCAAGCACTACTTTTAGGCGATTCAGATCCTTCTTTCCCATATCATATTTATATTAATATATACATGCAAATATAATATTTTCCAAGCAAAGAACATTCTAAAAACAGAATAATAACAACTTTATAGCAAAAAAAATGCTGCTTTCGCCAATGTATTGTGTTTTTGATACTATATTTGCATGTAAGCTAGTGACTAGCTTGCACTATTACTCAGTATTTTATTTAGCTGTGCAGATAGGGCTCACTGGTGGTTGACATTTAAATTTATAATGACTAAAAAATGGTAGGATGTATTGCTTTGGAAATGAATCAAAAATGTCTCAATAAACTAATTGAGACATTTGGTGAAGGTGTTTATACCAATGATGTTGACAAGGCATTTGTGATTTGCCGGGATAGTCTTATATCTCAGTTCAAAGAAGGGTGTAAGAGGATAGTCAATGTTGAGACTGCAATAGAAATTATACGTACATACTGTGAATTGGGGCTGAAACTTGAAGAAAACACCTGGAATGAAATGCAAACCCATAGAATCATAGATGTTAAAATGATGTGTAAATGTATTTTTTCAGAGTTGCCTAATTTGAGACTGTATAATAATGGTATTCCTGATGATCAAAGCGTAGTACCAAATTTGCTTAGCCTTTCAGTTGCTTTGTCTTACTTATCACAAGAACAATATTCGTTTTATTTAAATCGTAATAGTGGATTTCAAATTGAAATTCTTAAAGATTGTTTCTCATTCACGATGATTGATAATGCTTTTATTCAAAAAAATTATCAATTAGCAGATAGCCTATCGTATGATTATTTAAAGGGGACTGTAGAAAAGATTGATGGTATAAGAGATTTTAGTAAAAAAATGATAGAAATCTATGGTGAACCAGCGTCTGAACTCTTTAATATTATTTACGAAGATAACCCATGTGAAATAATTGATTTGTCTTCACTCTTTGAAAAATTTAAAGAGAATGAATTCTTGCAAGGTTTGCTACTTAGAAAGAACGAAGATAGTATGTTACAATTATACAAATCACCACATACGGCAGAAAAAAGTCGTACTAGACCGATTTTTCAATTAAATATTGATAGTCAGGCATATTATCTAACCTCACGATATCTTTTTTGGGAGGCGATGAATGAAATCGTATATAACCAATTTCCATTTGCGATAAAACCGAAGGAATGGAAAAATAAGCAACTTGTTAACTATGTTAATGGTTTAAAAAATAAGCACGATTCATTGCTTGACGATGAAGTCCAAAAAATTTTAGAGAATAATAACTATTTGTTCTTAAGAAACAAAAAATCGATAGATTGTATTGATTTGATTCATGAAAAATCGAATATCAGTGACAGGAATGTTGGTGAAATAGATTTTATAATAATTGATTCCAAACATAAGACTATATATGTCACTGATACTAAATATATAAAGACTAAATATCATTTTGCTGCTTTTGGTAATGATGTCTCCAAATTTGAAAATGAATACAATGAGCAATTATCTGTGAAATTTCAGTGGATATGTGAACATTTACAGAATTTGCAAAGGGAAATAAGGAACAGTGTTGATATAAGTAAATATTCGGTAGATCTATTCTTTATAACAAATGCTCCTTCTTTCGCAAGATTCTTTTCTAAATATCCGATTATACGTAAGCCTCCGGTGAACTGCATCTTTTAGCATAACTTTAGTCATCATATCTTTGCTCAAAACTAAAAATATTATGATGAGTAAAGAAGAAATAGCTTCCATTGTACTTTATTGCAAAGAAAACAA
>JAYRGX010000037.1:0-28555 GCA_041907545.1 Bacteroides sp. | reverse complement strand
CTCTGTGCGGCTAACTGCCAAAGAGAATCTTGCAACACTTGCGGTAGTGAACTGACGGATTTCAGCATCCTTACCAACGAAACCTGTAACTGCGAACGAATTTTCAATCTTCTTCATATCTGTAATTATTAGAAGTTAAACAATCAATTTTTATATTGCGAGAAGATATTGCAGTCATAGGGCAACACCAAGGATAGCGGTGCAATACTCTGTTTATTCCGAGCATCAGAAAAAAAGGAAGATTGTGCCAGCTACGCCATTGGTCAGAATGCAATGTCCCGTAACAGCCCAAGCTGTACTGCAGTATAGCTTGGCAATGAGAAAAATGATGTGACTTCGCCCAAAAATTAGATGTGAAGCAGAGCCGAAATATCGCAGGTGGTTTTGTTAAGGAGGATATCCGTACACGATAGCATGTGAAGCACTCCTGGCAGTAGCATAGAGAAGATAGGGAAATAAAGATACCAATGGTTCAACTTAGCCATTGAGACTGCAAAAGTAGAAGTGCCCGACCACAAAGAAAGGTCAGAACTTGTCGGATGCCAAGGCTACCCGAAGAACCGATAAAGATGAATCAGGGTCAAGCACGTATCTCTTAGTAGCCATTCGAACCTACGATGACAAGAAAAAGAAGAAAGGAAGCCAAGACCAAAGGCAGAAACACTGTTTCTACTATAAAGCGGTGTCGGTCGCAAAACAGCGAGCGTAAACAATGAAAGATATAAAGGGTAGGGAGACCCTATATGTGTGGGCATAAAAAAGGAAGCCTCGAAGAGTTAAATCAAGTCCAGAACTTAATCTGGACTTGATTTAATTACGAAAAATAAAGTCTGTTCTCAGATGTTATAATCAGAATCGACCATGCTATCATATAGGTCTTCGGGAACCATGTATGAACTATCAGGAACTTCATCGTGTCCATCAAGGTTATCAACGAACAGACACTCATGGAATCTATCGCTTTCCATAAAATACTGAATTTCCGGCCAGGTTACTAAGATATATTTATCCATATCAAAAAAAATAAAGAGTTAAGCAATTCATTTGAGCATAGCCACTAACCTACTTCACTACTGAAACGATTTTCTTGTCAGGGTGGCAACTGAAATTCCAGTCAATCACGTCATCTTCCAGTGTGGTCTGAATACCACTATGTAGCACCATGCCACAATTATCCTGTACCATCTGACGGGCTTCTACTCTACTCGATGCCTTGACTTCAAAGACACCTTCAAAAACAAAACGTGTCTTTACCTTATATACTTTTTCCCATAAGCGTCCACTAAAAAGCGCAAAGAGTTCTTTGAAATGATTGAATATTAGTCTTATACAACGATTATTAGAGTGAACGGACTTGATTCTGTTACTTTGCATTCTTAATTGAATAGCATATGTTTCAAGATAAATACGTTTTCGCTCAACTGACTGCATTTCTCAACAGAAGTAAGTTTAATCGAATCGTAGCAAAATACGATGGAGATAAGTATGTGAAGTTTTTTACTTGTTGGAATCAACTCCTAACATTGATGTTTGGTCAACTTTGCAATCGGGAGAGTCTACGTGACTTAATAGTTGCAATAGAGGCACATGCCAATAAGACATATCATATGGGATTTGGTCGTAATGTAACTAAAAGTAATCTTGCAAAAGCTAATCAAAATAGAGACTACAGAATTTTTGAAGATTTTGCTTATTATCTCGTTGATGAAGCACGTAAGAAACGTGCAGTTAATATCTTCAGACTTGATGGTAACGTATATGCCTTTGATTCCACGACAATAGATTTATGCTTAAATGTATTTTGGTGGGCAAAGTTTCGCAGACATAAAGGCGGCATTAAAATGCATACTCTTTATGATGTGGAAACTCAGGTTCCGGCATTCTTTCATATCACAGATGCAAGAGTTCATGATTCAAAGGCGATGGATGTAATCCCCTATGAAATAGGCTTATATTACATCTTTGATCGTGGATATAATGACTTTAAGCGTCTATTCAAAATAGAAACAATTGAGTCATATTTTGTTATTAGAGCCAAAAAGAATCTGAAATACAAAACAATCCAATGGAAGCGTCGTATGGCAAAGAATGTATTATCCGATACTAGAATAGAGTTGATTGGGTACTACCCCCAAAAGCATTATCCTAATGAACTGAGGCTTGTACGTTATTGGGATGATGAACAGAAACGAGAGTTCATGTTCTTAACCAATGCCATGCATTTAACCTCTATTCAGGTTGCAGAACTTTATAAAAATAGGTGGCAAGTCGAACTGTTTTTCAAATGGCTTAAGCAAGACCTAAAGATTAAAAAATTCTGGGGAACAACCCAAAATGCAGTTCGAATTCAGATATATTCTGCTATTAGTGCATATTGTCTAGTGGCTATTGTACAGCATGAGATGAAACTAGAAAGAAGTACTTACGAGGTACTGCAGATTTTAAGTATTTCACTTACTGACAAAACCCATTTGACGAATCTCTTTGATAAGACTAAATTCAAAAATGACAAAGATCGATGCGGTTCAAGTGAACCAAATTTATTTAATTTTTAATCGTCCACATTTTTAGTGGACACTAATGACTTTTTCCATATTCTTTAGTATTTATATTTATTAGTTGAAACGTACAAGAGTAATATAGTATTCATTCATACACAATGACTTCATCACGACAAGCAACTATTTCCTTGCCATTTGTAAGCCGAACAACCAACTCATTTCCAAAGTCACCAACTACAGTTCCTTCGGTATAACCTCTGTATGGCACAATCAAAGAACAATATGCACCAATAACCTCTGTGAGCTCTTCATATTCATACATGACCATCACTATTTAAGTTCCACAATCTGCTCTACTCTACCAAACAAGATGCTACGCAATGCAGTCTTGTCCACTGCAAAATATTCGGCTATCTGTCCATATTGCTTCACCCAATAATGATGCAATGCATCGGCAAAAGAAAATCGCCAACCTTGAAGCGGAACGCTCTGCTTGAAATATGCATTGCGGTTCACTGCCTCAGTCAACCAATTCTTTTCACTGCGTTCCAGTTTTTCTCCTCGATTCAACTTTTCACGAAGCTGGTACACCTTACTACACTCAAGGGATGCCAATGCAGGCACTTCCCATTCTACAAATTTGCTTGCTATATCCATATCCAAAATGTTATTTTCTCCCTTTCGTAGGATGAATCTACTTGGGGCTTGTTAATTATTTTGGTGCGATAAAAGGTGTTACGGCTGTTCTTACAAGGTTTTCCTCTGAAATACTACCGCCGTAAGTGGCTGGAGATTTCAAAGGAAATGAGTATCACACCGACCTTGAAAGGATAAGGACGGAACAGATACCTTTGCAGCGAAATGATGACAAAGCCGCAAGTTTCCATTCAAAAATGATGAGAACTTATAAAAGAAAATATTTACTATTGAATATTAGTATTTTCCAAATCCTTTTGCTTCTCCAGCAGGAGGAAATGGGAATCCACTCTCTTTAGAGGTGCAAAAAAGATGCCCTTTGCTGAAACAATCTTCCATATCAGCGAAAGCGTAGATTATATGACCAAAGCTTGCTTGTTTTGCAGCTTTACTGAACCATTTCACATAGTTAGGATCTGAACCAAATCCAGCTTTAGCCAATCGAGGATAACAATGAATAAACTTATCAGCCATTTCAGGGATACTCATCTTAGTAGAATCCCATTCACCCATAAGCTGATGTTGTTCATCAATTTCGAAGAATCTCCCATTAGATGTATTGATTGCAAGTTCGTCCCAATACTCGCCACAATAAACAGCTCCACATTTTTCTGATGTGAGTTTTTTTACAGTAGTTACACATCTCCAGCTACAACCATTAGGAGAAATAGAAGGGCATATACGAATAAGTTCATAACCTCTTCGATGGAGTTCGCATATCACCTTGAAGAATTTTATAAAAGGCTGTCTTTTCCAACTATCTTGAAGGACACGTAAAAACGATAATAATATAATTGGAGATACATGCGAATTAGAACAGTTCACAGTTCTTGAATACACAGTACCAATACTCATCAAACAATAGAAATTATTAATTCCAAAGTAATGGCATTTTTCTATTTGGTTGAGATCAAATACATCCATCCAGAATTTATAATTGTGACTTATCCAAAGAGCTTCATCAACAAAGCCACCGTAAGGAGCAGGCATTTCAGGTGTTGTGCGATCTCCTTTTTCTAATTGTTGAATACAAAAGAAAACAGCTTTCCAATACTCTTCTTTTTTTTCATCTACGTGCTTCTTGAATTCTGAAACCTTGTCATGTTTACCTATCAGCGTTAAGGCTTCTGTCCAAAATAAATCTTTGTAAACGGTTTCATCTTCTTCGGTAAAGCAACAGATAATTACGTCGCCATCAAATCCGTCTCGTATATGCGCAAAAATGGTATGTAAAGCGATTTGAGCAGCTTCATATTTCGGATATCCATATACCCCTGTGCTGATACAAGAGAATGCTACCGATTTAAGATGATTCTCCTTTGCTAAGCATAAGGCAGAATCATAACAGGATGCTAAAAGAGTACCTTCGCCATAATTGCCACCGTTCCAAACTGGGCCGACGGTATGAATAACTTTTTTACATGGCAGATTATAAGCGTCAGTAATCTTACTATGTCCTGTTTCACATCCACCAAGTGTTTTACATTCTTTGAATAAATCAAAACCAGCTGCACGATGAATAGCTCCGTCAACACCACCACCTCCTAAAAGAGAAGTATTAGCGGCATTAACGATGGCATCAACCTTTAATTTGGTAATATCACCAACAATGATTTTTATACGATGACTATATGTATCCATAATTCAGTACTATCTTAATTTTGCAAATTTCCAAAGGTAAATCAGTCTAGTGCAGCCTATCTTCACTAATAGAAAAACCTGTTAGAAGAATATACATAGGAGGCATTACAGAAGCAAATATAGTGGATTTTGAGGCTAAAATTGACTTTTCCGACATTTTTTTAACTCCAAAGCCGTTTTTTTTCTATGATTAGAACGATATTGAGAAGAAAATCTTTATTTTTGCATGTAACAAACTAAAGATGTATCTTATGGAAAGTAAAGACCTGAATCGTCTGAAAGTGGTATTGGCCGAGAAAAAACGTACCAATAAATGGCTAGCCGAACAATTAGGCAAAGATCCAGCCACCATATCCAAATGGTGCACGAACAGTGCCCAACCAACACTGGAGAATCTCATACAGATTGCCAGATGTTTGGAAGTTGATGTCAGTGAATTGATTCGGAAGTAGAACATCTGAATAAAAATTTTAAAGTATGTCTACAAATAAAAATGCCTCTATTCGCTACCAAGCACTTGACAAGTGTTTTCGCGATTATCGTCATCGTTATTACATCGATGATTTGATAGGTCACTGTGAAGAAGCAATGGTCTACTATAATGGTGATGGCGGTGTAAGCAGACGGCAAATATTTGAAGACATCAAGTTTATGGAAAGCCAGACTGGATGGAGCATTCCTCTGGATCGCAAAAAGGATGGTAAAAAAGTATATTACCGCTATTCCAATGCTGATTTTTCTATAAACAAGCAACCCTTAACTGACAAAGAAGCTCAACAGTTACAAACAGTTATTCTTACTCTTAGCCGTTTTCGTGGACTGCCTAGTAACGAATGGGTAGATGAAGTAATTTCCAACTTGGAATTACGATTCAATCTAAAGGGACAGAATGAGAACCTTATTGGGTTTGAACAGAATCCCAACCTGAAAGGTATCAATCTGCTCGCACCTATTATTGAGGCCACCTCTAATCATCAAGCACTAAAGCTGGTATATCGCAATTACAAAGACTCAGATAATGAGAAAACACTCATTGTACATCCTTACTATGTGAAACAGTACAACAACCGTTGGTTCCTCTTGGCACTGGATAATGATAATCATTTTATCAGTAATTTCGCACTTGATAGAATATGCTCATTAGCTTTATCTGAAGATATTGCGTTTGTTCCTAACAATGATATCGACTTTGAACATTATTTCGATGATGTTGTCGGTGTCACCATCCCTAAAAAAGAGATTCTTAAGGAAACTATTCAGCTTCGTTTTACCAGTAATCAGTTTCCTTATGTAAAATCTAAACCTATTCACGCTTCTCAAAAGATTATTGACGAGAATTCACGTGAAATATCTATCAAGGTAAGACCTAACTACGAAATAGATCAGCAGATTCTTTCTTTTGGACCTGACGTAGAAGTGTTAGCTCCCAATAGCTATCGGGCACATATCCGACACAAATTAGAGGATACTCTTAAGAAATATATTACAGTGCAGAAAGACTGCACCGATAAGGTTTAATTTTGCGCACAAAATTATGGTGAATATAAAAAATAGTCCCTACACAGCGGCAATGACAGGAGGAGGATTCCTCTTTGAAGAAACAGAAATACTTCTTCCTTTGCTTGAGTCAGAAGACAGAGAAAGTCTTTTGAAGGATGAAGCTGTGAATAATCGACTACTTCATATAAACTCTGAAACTTCAAGGAAACGGAATATATCGGAAATTACCCGCCGATATAAAACCATGTCTTCTACATTTTGGAATGATTATAAACAGATGGAAGAAGCAGACCGTCGTATAGCCTTGTTCTTCGTTATTCTGAAGACTTATAAGATTTTGTTTGATTTTCATGTTAATGTTACTATACGCCGATGGAACTCAAGTTCTAAGCGTGTAAGTCATGAGGACATCATGATGGAATTCAATGAAATTTCAGCACGAGACGAATTCGTAGATTCCTGGTCGGAAAGCACCAAGAAGCGAGTGGCAAGTGCTTACCTCACCATGCTCCGCAAAGTGGGCATCCTTACCATTGAAGAAACTTTAAAGCCTTTGGCAAGTAATAACTTTGGTTATTATCTTACACATGGTGAACCTTGGTTCCTACAGGCTTGTCTTCTTCAACCCTACCAAATTGAAAACATTAAAAAATCACTACTATGACCATCAAGGAACTCGACGATAAACTGAACAGCCCAGGTTTCCAAGATACGGAGAATGGTGATTTGTTCTATAACTTTTTCATTTATCAGTATCCAGCTGATAAGGAATACGACATACGTCGTCAGATTCAGGAGTTTAAGGCCAACCTTATACGCCCCGTGAACTATGTGGATGTATTGACACTGAATCTGTTTGAAGAATTCTGCAACTTCCTTGACCAAAAGAAGTTCCTCAAGCATCCCAGTATGTTAAAGTATCAATTGGAAAAAGAAAAGACTGACCCAAGCAAGGCGCAGAATACTCAAGACACACTGACCAGAAATGCTCATAGCCCGGAATTCATGCAATACATTCATCAACGCATTTTGGATCATATCAATATCAAGGACCAATACAAACGTCCTTATGTATTCCTCTATGGCATAGGAAGCATGTATCCTTATTTGAGGGTGAATGAATTTCTTGCCTTATACGAGGACTACAATGAGACAGGAAAATATAAGATAATCGTGTTTTATCCGGGGCATCGTGATCAGAATTCCTTCCGATTGTTCAATACCCTACAGGACAACCACACTTATCGAGCAACCTTGCTCATCAACGATTAGTAAAAACAAATAAGATCTATAAATATGGAACTTAAAGAATTATATAGCAAACCAATTGGCAGAGCCGTTAACCCGGCTGTCAGTGCAACCAAGTTTGACTCTGAGACCGAAAGAATCGAAATCGAAGAGTATGTATTCACGGATGAAATCATCAATGGTCTCTTCCGTATTCTCGATGCTATCAAGAATAATAAGCCTTACGACCACGTAGGTATTTGGATTGATGGTTATTATGGTTCAGGTAAGTCTCACTTCTTAAAGTTCTTGGATTACTGTATCACTCCTGAAACACAGGAAAAAGCGCTGGACAGGTTGCTTGATACAGTGAAGGCTATAGATCCACTCGATGAGCATCACAATCTGAGTTTCGACTTCAAACAGTTGCAAAGCATTGCCAACTGGTTGAAAAAAGCGACCATTGATACTTGCATCTTCAACCTTGAAACGTCCTACGATAACTCTACCGACAAGAAGAAGGCATTTCTTCACGTCTTTTGGAATGAGTTCAACGGTAAACGTGGCTTCAACAAATTCAATATTACCCTTGCACAGAACTTGGAAAAACCATTGGCTGAGAAAGGAGTCTTTGAAGCTTTCAAAGAGCGCATCGCCGAAGAAGGTGGCAACTGGGAAGACCCGGGAGAAGCTGCCGACTTGATTGATAATGAGTTGGGCATGGTATTGGATATTGCGCAAGAATTGGCTCCTACATTGGATAAAGAGAGTATTCGCGAACGTATCATCAAACGAGATACCAACATGAGCATCGACCGTTTCGGTATGGAGTTGGCATCTTATTTGAAGAGCAAAGGTGAAGATTACCGCCTCATTCTCTTGGCCGATGAAGTGTCTCAGTTCATCAACAAGGAACGTGACCGCTACTTGAACTTGCAGGAAATCATCACCAAGTTATCAGAAGCTTGCGACAACCAGGTTTGGGTGGCATGTACTGCCCAACAAGACTTGAGCGAGATTATGGACGACTGTAACATCGCCGAAGAAAAAGACAAAGAAGGTAAGATTAAAGGCCGTTTCGAGGTAAAGGTATCATTGAAAGGAACGCAACCCGAAGTGATTACCCAGAAACGTATCTTGGATAAAAAAGAAGAAGTAAAAGACATTTTGGGCGACCTCTATGATGAGAAGAGCCCAGCATTTGACCTCCAGTTCAAGTTGCCCAATTCCTATTCTGCATACGATAGCAAAGCCGATTTCATTGCTTACTATCCGTTTGTTCCTTATCAGTTCAAACTTATCATGAAGGTGTTCGATTCCTTCTTGAACTTAGGATATGTTGCTAAGGAAGTAAAGGGTAATGAACGAAGCATTATCAAAGTGATTCACTCTACAGCAAAGAAGAATGCTGAAGCCCAACTAGGCAAGTTCGTATCTTTTGATGAACTCTATAACAATATGTTCGAAGAAGGATTGCAAGCTCGTGGACAGAAGGCTGTGGATAATGCTATCCGCATGGCACGCACCTACGACCGTAACACTAAATTTGCCGAACGAATAGCCAATGTGCTCTTCATGATTTGCAACATTGCCGATAATGAAAAGCTCGTGTTCCCTGCTCATATTGACAACATCACCAGCTTATTGGTAAATGATGTAGATACTCCTCGTTTGACTATCAAGAATGAGGTAGAAAAGGTATTGGAATATTTGTGTGACAATAATATCATCCGCCGTGAACAAGGCAAAAATGGTGTGCCCGATACATTCAGCTTCTATTCAGAAGAAGAAATGAAGGTAGCATCGCTTATCCAGAGCCAACCTGTTGATAACAATACCCAAGCAGAGCAGTTGAAAGAAATATTCTTCAAACACCTCTCCGGATTGAAAAACAAGGAGCAGTATGCTACCCGTTCGTTTGCGGTGGGTGTAAGCATCAAGCAACGTTCTTTCTTGAGTCCCAATCCTGATGTTGTGATTGAGTTTGCTATGGACAATGATTACGACACTCCTGAAATGTTGGCTCTACAAAATCAACCTAATCGTATGGTCTATTATGTGGGTCAGCAATTCCGCGACAACAAACGCTTGTACAATGCCTTCTATTGGTATTGTCAGGTGAATAGCTATATGGAAACCCCTGCCACCAACGAAGAAAATGCAAAGACGCGCGAGGATTTTGATAAGCGTGCAAATGACGTTCTGGAGAACCAGCTTCGTCCTGCTTTCCGCAAAATACTCGACAGCTGTCCTATCGTCAGTGGCTTGAGTGTCATTGACGACGTTGAATTAGGTACTAAAACCGGCAACGACCGCTATCATATTGCTATGGACAAACACCTTAGCAGTATTTATACCAAAGCTCGTCTGGTTGTAGGTAATGAAATTGCCACTACAACCGACCAATTGAAACGTGCCATGCTTTGTCCTGTGAACCCAGGCGATTATGATGGGTTCAATGCTGAATTAACTCCGGCAGAGCATGAGGTTGAAATCTATTTAAATAAACAATTCGGAGAAGTAAATGTTTCAGATATCCTCAATAAATTCAGCAAAGCTCCCTATGGTTGGGATAATATCTGTACACTTTATGTGCTGAATGAATTGGTACGCCGTCATCGTCGTGACTATTCTTATAGCAACAATCCGAATGTAGAGATTAATATCACAGCTTCACGTATTGTCAGCGAGAGCAATAAGTTTACTGTGCGACCTTCACAGGCCATATCGCCGGAACTTATTACCAGCTTCACCAATGCTTGGAAAGACATCTTTGGCATGACTGCCACTTTCTCCACCAACGATAGTACCCAGATTTTCCGTATCTGTCGTGAGGAAACAAGTGAGATGAGCTTGGCGAAAAAGAAAGCTGCCTACAAAAAGATTGTAGATGCCAACAGTCGTTTCCCATTTATTGCTCCCCTTAAAGAAGCCGTTGACTTGTTTGATGAATGGCTGGAAGTTCGTGATCCACAAAAATTCTTCACAGCGGTCATCGAGAAACGTGAATTTGCCCATCAATTGATGGATACATGCAAGGAAGTAAATCTGTTCTTACATGACCAGATGGACAACTATCGCATCATCACCCAATTTGCAAGAAGCAACGAGGAGAACTTCCATACTCTTGACCAGGCGACTTATGGCGATCAGATTAAAAGCATCGAGCAGTTGGAGAATGCAGAATGGCCAATCAAGATGCGTGAGTATATAAAGGTAAAGAACAATATTGAGAACGCACTGAATGAAAAGCGTAAAACCTTGCGTGACCAGATAGCGAAAGCTTATAATGAAACCTTCGACCTATTGGAACAATCGGCCATGGCACAAGGTGTAGATAAATCGGTATTGTCCGACCGTTCTGTAACCATTCAGGTGAAGACTCAATCAGACTCCTTGTCTGTATTGCAAATCAATTTGAATACTGATTCTTTCTATTCCGAGCAGTCTGGACGTATTCTTTCTGAAGTAAGAAAGAAAAAGGCTGCTGAGGACGAAGAAAAGAAAAAACGTAAAGAGTATAAAGTTGAGGTAGAGCATGAAGGAGAAGACCAGAAAGTAGCTGAACCTAAATATGCAGATTTAACTTTGAAAACTCGAACCATCACTCCTCTATCTAATGAAGCGGAAGTCGATGAGTACTTGGCTGATTTGAAATCTCAATTAATGAAACAGATTAATCAGGGATATGCTGTAACAGTTGTAAAATAAGGACTGATATGAATACCAATCAATTAAAGAAATTTGCCTGCGAGGCACGAAATATATTAAAAAAGGGCATTAGAGCAAAGATTCAGACACTGGGCTTTAATGACAAGGGCGAAGTGCCCGAACGCTTAATGCCACAAAAGCTTCAAGGTGGAACCATCTGGAATGGCGGTCAATACCCCGAAGGCTTTTACGACCAATGGATGGCTATCTACCATTGTGTAGCCGATAAAGGCATTCAGGAAGTATATGAAGAAGCTGCTTACACGTGGTTCAACCGACTGATGGCTATTCGTATCCTTCAAAAGAATGCTTTCTGCGAACCGGTTTTGGTTTATACCAACGAGGCTCGCACGCCACGTATTGTGGATGAAGCTCGCATGGGGCGACTTCCGCAGATGAAAGAGGATGCTCGTAGGCACTTGATGGACTTGCTCGAAGACGATACAAAGGTTACAGAACAGTTTGCCATTCTTATCACTGCGTGGTGTCATAACAACCCTCTCATTCAGGCTTGCTTTGGTGGAATGGACGACTTCACCGAACTGCTGCTTCCTATCAACATCTTGGCTGAAGGTGGTTTTGTGGATATGCTCAACCATACCGAATTTATCACGGACGAAGACTTTCATTCGCCCGAATTGATTGGCTGGCTCTATCAGTTCTATATCTCCGAGCGCAAGGATGAGGTATTTGCCAAGAAAGGCAAGTTCGAGGCCGATGAAATTCCTGCTGCCACTCAGATATTCACGCCCAACTGGATTGTGAAGTACATGGTGCAGAACACAGTGGGACGCATTTATCTCGATAACAATCCTGGAACTACTGCTTTCCATGAGAAGTGGAAATACTTGGTAGAACAAGAACCCTCTCCCAAGGAAGCCATCTATCATTACGATGAACTAACCGACCTGAAAGTAGCTGACCTTGCTTCTGGTTCGGGACATATCTTAAATGAGTGTTTCGACTTGCTTTACGACCTCTATGTGTATGAAGGCTATAGCCGTAGTGAAGCTGTAGAAAACATATTCACCAAGAACTTGACTGGTATTGACTTGGACAATCGCGCCAAGCAGCTCTCTATGTTTGCACTCATGGTGAAGGCTTGCCAGAAAGATGGTAACTTTGTGGATGCACATTGCTTGCCACATGTGCTCACGATGCCGAAAGCATTGGAAGAAAGGGAAACAGAAACAGGCAAAATAATACCATCATTAGACGCTCATCTTCGTCATTTCTGCCAAGACGAAGGTACAAGCCAATGCTATAAGGAACTTAAAGCAGCCTTTGAATTGATGCAAAATGTCTATTCATTGGGTAGCATCATGAAGTTTGATATTTCCAAGACTACAAGACTGCTAATTGAGCAGATGGTGGCTTATTGGGAAGAACAAAAGTATCAAGATGATGCGATTGTAAATGAGTTAATGCCTGGAATGAAGTTGATTTTGGCTTTGACAACGAATTATTCAGCTTTAATCATGAACCCTCCTTATATGGGGGCTAATCATATGGAAGATTTCCTATTGGACTATTCAAAGAAAAATTACCCTCTTACCTCAAATGACTTAGGCGCAATTTTTATGGATGTTGCTTTTGACTCCATTGGTTGTAACGGAAAATTTGGAATGATTAATCAAGCCGCTTGGCTTTTAAAACCCG
Source organism: Bacteroides sp. (assembly GCA_041907545.1). GTDB lineage: Bacteria > Bacteroidota > Bacteroidia > Bacteroidales > Bacteroidaceae > Bacteroides. Next base: position 15,620 of record JAYRGX010000037.1, on the reverse strand, counting down.
CATATAAAGAATATAGATTAGGTATCATTAATAGATTAGATTATAATTTAGATAGTGCATTATATTTAGGCCCTAATACTTTCCCTGAATTAAAAGGGGAGGTTGTTCAATCTGTTTCATTTATATCATCAAAGTCTAGTAAGCGAAATACAACCTTCTTTTATTTAAAAGAAGGTCAAGCTTCTGAATTGAAAAGAGATGCATTAATTAATCATCAATGCAAATTGTTTAACCAAAATATCTCTGATTTCATTCAACTAGAAGGGTGTCAGTTCGGTTTTTGGCTCAACAATGATGTTAAGTCCTTCTTTAAATCATCTCCAATAAAAAAATATGGCGATGCAAAACAAGGTTTAAAAACTGGTAATAACAATTATTTCATAAGATTGTGGTTTGAAGTTTCACATAATAAAATTGGAAAGAAATGGTATCCTGTAGAAACAGGTGGTAGTTTTCGAAAATGGTATGGTAATGGAATATCAATTTTAAATTGGGAGAACGATGGATTCGAAATAAAGAATTTTAAAGATGAAAAAGGAAAATTGCGTTCTAGACCACAAGGGTTACAGTATTCGTTCAAAGAAGGAATAACCTGGTCTACATCCGCTGGAGACAATCCATCTTTTAGGTATTCCGACGAAAGATTTTTATTCGAAAGTTCAGGCTCGAAGTTTTTCTTATTTAGTGATTCTAAAGAATTATCAACTTTTTGCGCTTATTTCAATTCTTATGTTGTAAAAGATTTTATTGAAATGTTATCTCCTGGTTTAGGCGTTTCTGAAGGTGCTATTAAATCTTTGCCATTTATAGAACCATCATCAATATGTAATCTCATCGCCTTATCAAATATTGAAATTTCGAAACAAGATTGGGACTCCCACGAAAGCAGTTGGGACTTCCAAACCAACGAACTACTTGCCATAGATGAATCCACCTACATGGATAACATCCATAACGAGGAACAGACTCACTTCAAAGAAACCGGTGAGCATATCTGTATCGACCCAGCAGCCCCACAACTAGACAGTCTGGAATGGCGCTTGGAGCAATACAAGCAAAAGTGGCAGCATAAGTTCATGCAGCTCCATGTCAATGAAGAAGAACTCAACCGACAGTTCATCGACATCTATGGCCTGCAAGATGAGCTCACACCCGATGTGCCTTTGAGCGAGATTACCATCCTTCAACAAGGAGAAATAAACATTGATAATGATGAAATTCAATGGAATGATGACGTTGTGATGAAACAACTCATCAGCTATGCCGTAGGCACATGGATGGGACGCTATCGCTTGGACAAGCCAGGACTTCATATAGCACATCCTAATCCTACAAGAGAAGAATTGGATTCTTATGAATATCATGGAGAAACAATCGAGATTGATGATGATGGCATCATACCATTATTACCTAAAGATTGTGGTTTCAACGATAATGCAGCACAGCGTCTGTCCGACTTTACTCGTCAGGCTTTCGGAAATGAAATGCATGTAGTAAACTTGAACTATATTGAGAAGTGCCTCGGCAAGACCATCGAACAATACTTCATCAAAGATTTCTGGAAAGACCATAAAAAGATGTATCAAAATCGTCCTATCTATTGGTTATTCAGTAGCAAGAAAGGTGCGTTCCAATGCCTTGTATATATGCATCGCATGACACCATACACAGCAGAGCGTGTTCGTAGCAAATACCTGCTACCTTACATTGAGCATCTGCAGGCGAAAGCAAACGATATGGAATCGAGAGCATCTTCATTGACTACTGCAGAAAATAGACAACTCGCAACACTCAACAAACAGTTGGAAGAATGTCAAGAGTATCACGAACGCCTCCAAGTAGTAGCCGAGCACCAAATCGGCTTCGGCCTTGATGATGGCGTGGTAGTAAACTATGCCAAATTTGGTGATGTATTAGCTAAGATAAAGTAAATTATTAATTGAAAAATTCTAATTATGTATATATCTAGAGTCGTTATAAGCAATTATAAAGCTTTTAAAACAGCCACCGTTGAATTCAAAGATGGGCTGAATGTCATTATTGGACAAAATAATGGAGGTAAAAGTACATTATTAGATGCTATATCACTTGTTATAGATTCTAATAGAAACAAGAAATTGTCAGTATGGGATTTCAATCAAGGTATTACATTGGAAATACTAAAAGAGCATTCACCATCGATTGAAATTAGCTTGTATTTTTCAATGTCCGAAGGCGAAGGGAATACATCAAGTGATGTGGCTTTACTTTCTACATATGCTATTGAAGTAGAGCCTCAATTAGTATCATGTATTACTTACTCATTCTTTTTGCCAAGCACTGAATTATCTTTATACAAACAGGCTGTTTCAAATATCGACAACCCTGCTGATATTTTTAGAATTATCGAAAGTAAATTTATAAGAAAATACACCTATTCGATTATAGGTGGGAAGCCCTCATTGCATCAACAAGTAAGTTCTGAGGATTTGCACAAGATTGATTATCAGAAAGTAGATGCTTTACGTAATGTTGAGGAAGATTTATTTTCAGGAAGAGCGACTTTACTTCATGATGTTCTTAACTACTTTTTAGACTATGACATCAAAACTAGTGAAAAGACAGAAGAAGAAAAAACTCAAGAAATCAATAACATACGAGAATCTTTTAAATTAGAAACGGATAAAAATATAAGTTCACTGATAAAACGTATTAAAGAAGGGAAAGATCAGATTGTAAAATATGCGAATAGTACGGGTGCTCTATACAATGAAAGTGATTTAGTATTTGATGGTTCTGTAACTGAAGAGCAGCTTTTACGCGTTTTGAATATTTTAGTTTCAAACTCTGCAGGTTTTAACACCCCAATAAGCAACAATGGCTTGGGATATAATAATCTCATATATATATCATTATTACTAGCAAAAATGCAGTCAAATAAGGAGACTACATATATGGGAGTAACAAATGCAAAAGCATTTTCTGTATTATCTATAGAAGAGCCTGAAGCTCATTTGCATCCTGAATTACAATATCAATTCCTAGATTTTTTAAGAAGAAATATTGCAGACAAAAAGGTCAAACAAGTTTTTATGACTTCTCATTCTCCAAGTTTAACTGCCAAAGTAAAGCTTGATGAATTGTGTTACCTAATTATGAATGAGAACCATGAGATAAAAGCATTTTATCCATGTGAAGTATATAAAGACTTTCCAAAATCAAAAAGTTTTGTTCAAAGATATTTAGACGCTACTAGAGCTGATATGTTATTTGCTGGTAAAGTTTTATTCGTGGAAGGATTAGCTGAGCAAATTTTGATACCAGTATTTGTTGATATCTTAGGATATACAAAACAATGGCTTGCTCAACAGGCCGTAATTGTAAATATTGGAGGAAGATATTTTGATCACTTCTTAAAAATGTATGACAATTCAAATAAGAATTCCCTTCCAATACGTGTTGCATGTTTGACAGATAGAGATCCGGTTAGAAGGAAAAAAGGAACTAAAGAATCATTTACCAAATGTTGGCCTGTAGAATACAATCTACAGTCTGAATGCTATGATTATAAAAATCACTCTGAAGAGCTTGTAAATCAATACAAAAGTAATGATAGCATTCATTTCTTTAGTCAAGACGAAAAAGGGAAAACATTAGAATATGAAATTGCACGAGTTAACTATAATAACGGAACAATACTTGTTGATTCGATAAGCAATAAGGATGAATTATCCTTGATGATGCAAACAAAAACTTTTAGTGAAGCGAAGAACAAATGCAAATCGGATAATCTGAACAAAATATACTCAGAGAATATCAATTGGGAAGATAATGACAAATTAGTAGGATTAATATCAGCTCGTTATTTAAAGTCGTTACAAAAAGGAGAAAATGCCTTGGAGTTAGCAAATTTGCTCCAAGAGTTATCAAATGACGAAAAAATAAAAATTGTTGTACCAGACTATATAAAAACTGCAATAAAATGGCTACTGAATATAAAATAATACATTCGGATGATATTCAAGATGTTGGTTTTTGCAACAGGGTACTTGCTGGCCCTGGGGCAGGAAAAACATATTGGATAGTTGGCCAGATACAGCAAATTCTATCAACTAACCGATTAAGTGCTACTCAAAAAGTAGCTTGTATTACTTATACGAATAAAGCCGCTACAAATATTGAAGATCGAATCTCTAATGGTAGTCGAAACCTTGAAGTATCAACTATTCATGCCTTTTTATATGCACATCTGATAAAACCTTATTTTCATCTAATTGCAGATGAAGAAGGCTTTAATATTTCAAAATTAAACGGACATGATGATGAGATCATAATGGGTTATGATACTCTGAACAAAATTGTAGATGATAGAAAAAAAATCTTTGCAATTAAATATAAGGATTATAGCTCCATAAAAAATTATATTGGAAAATTTCACTGGACTTTGAACAATGATGATTTAGTATTAGAATCATCACCGAATAATATACCCCCGACATTGAAAACCAAGAATTCAAGAATTAGTTTAGGGAAGAAAGATGTTCAATCATACAAAACATTCGTATGGAAAGAATATGGAGTTATGCACCATGACGATGTTCTATACTTTTCTTATAAGTTAATCAATAGATATCCTTCTGTACTTGAGTTTATAGTTGCTCAATATCCATATATACTAATCGATGAATATCAAGACTCAAATACAATTCAGCATAAAATATTTCAAGCATTAGTACAAAATGGAGCCATTATCACTATAATTGGTGATAAAGCACAATCAATTTACAAATTTGCTGGAAGTGATATAAAATATATCAACTCTTTTGCTGCACCAAACATTAAAAATTTCACTATTCAAGACAATAGGCGTAGTGTTCAACCAATTACTGATTTTCTAAATATCCTACGAAGAGATTTAGCACAAAATTCTCTGGTTTCAGGCAATTATGGTATTCCTCAATTAATGGTTGGAGATGCTACTCAAAATTTTCTAAAAGCAAAAGAAAGTTGTGATGGAGAAATGTTGGTTTCGCTTAGTTGGAGCAACAACACAGCAAATTCCCTAAAACTTAGCCTTTCAATAGAAGATAAAAAAAATCTTCTGGATGCTTTAGTCAATATTTCAAATCAACGATCTCGATTTGTATATCATTGTATTCTAGCAATAGAGAATGCAAAGTCCATGTTAATGAAAGATGCTATAAATCATATAAACAAAGTATATGGTTTCGATAAGAAGAGTCTTATTGATAAACAAAAATCTTTCTCTATTATCATGACTTTATTGTCAAGAGAATCAGAGTATCGTCATAGTTCTCTATTAGATTTATACAACATAGTTAATAATTTAAGGGATAAACATCTTGCCAAAATAACTAAAGGAAATGATGCCGATTTATTCTCTAACGATTATCTTGATTTCGCTAGAGGGATTCACAGTAATGATGAAGAATGTTCACATCTTACTATACATAAAGCTAAAGGATTGGAATATGAGAACGTAATTCTAATATTCACTAAAAAAGAAGATGCAATAGATTTTCTCCTCCAGACTGATTTGGAAAAGAAAGATGATGACCATAGACTTTATTATGTAGCCTGTAGTCGTGCAAAACATAGGTTATTCATTTCTATTCCAGAAATATCTAATGATGAAATTGCTAACATCGAAAAGAAATATGGAGATAAGTTATCCATAGATAATAATTAATAGAATATGGTACAAGACAGAATATATAATTACTTTGAGCGTAACCCACAGTTACATGTGCTCTTCATCTTTGATAAAATGAATATCATTGAGTCGGAGCTGCAAGATGCTACGTGGACGGATGGTTATATCTATGAAGTTTTTGATGGAGCTTGGTTTAATGCCAAATATGCCATTGAAAACGAATGGAAGGATAAACATGTGGTACTTCTGTTTGGAGAAAAGACCTATCCACACACAGAGGAACAACAACTTCAATTTCCCTTGCTGGATATGCTCAAAGCCAATATGGAATATAAAGAAGAAGATTATGCCAGCTTTATGCAACAGTATAATCTTCCGCAGAAGTATGCACCTTTCTTGAAAAAAAATATCGGAGAAATCATGTCGTCAAAAGTGAATGCCATTCTGAATGGTCATTTTTCAGCTGAAACTTTCAGTGAAGATGTGGTATGTCGCGCACTTGTATCATGCTATCTAGGTGAAAAGAAACTTTTGGATTGGAATACGATCATTGTAAAGATGGTCATTCTCGGTCTTGATAGCGAGAAAAAGAAGCGTGATGATTTCTTCTTTAAAGTGGGAAAGAATATTGATGTTAAGAAAGCGATTGACAATAAACTGAATGCACTATATGGGGTAAGCTATAATCCAAATTCAGAGATGAAGATGAAAGAAGTAGCTGATTGCATGAAATACAACTCTATTACCCAACTGCTCGACATAGTCCCTGGTGACAACTATAAAGAATATAAGATATGCAATGCGATAGTGCTTGACCAAATCAACAAGGTTTATGAAACAGGAACGCATGATCGACTGTTGTCCGACAACTTTGTGAAAGCACTCAAAAGCTTGGCTTCAGATATCAAAGAAGAAACCATTATTGAATGTTATGGTATAGATGCACAATATTTCTATATCACAGAAACGCTTTGTTGGCCCATACTGCAACAGATTCTCAACCATCAGTTGATTGCTGACCCTGCTTCGGTCAATGATAGAATGAGAGAGTTGAGTCTTAAACTTCCTGAGTCATCGGATATACAGATAGCCATCCGCTTTATTGAACAAATGGCTCTCTATTACGATAAGGTTAGAACCATTGGGTCGTTGAAATTAAACACCCCTAAGGAATATGTTCAGCAATATACATCTGATTTCTTCTTAGTAGATTTATTCTATCGTCGCTCTCTGGAGGCCTATCATAAGATAATTACAAAAGAAATACCTATTGAACAAACGCTTAGTGAGGCAAAGAATGGATTGGATATGGAATATGCCAAGTTTGCCAATGTACTTAATCTGGAATGGTTGACTTGCGTGAATGAGGGCAAAGATTTCTTTGATGGATTAGGAGTGGGCAAACAAGAAGATTTCTTTGAAGACGAGGTGGATGCTTCAACAAAAAAAGTTGTGGTAGTTTGTGATGCGCTTCGCTATGAGGTAGCTAAGGAATTGATGCAGGAACTCTCGAAAGAAAAACATATCGCTCAGATGAGTGCTATGCGAACGATGCTTCCTACAGAAACCAAATTCTGCAAGCTGGCTTTGTTGCCTCACCATTCCTTGGAGTTATCTGGTGCAGACATGACTGTAGATGGTCAGATGCTTACAACTTTGGATCAAAGAACCTCACACTTGGCTAAGTACCGAGAAGGTGCTGTATGCTTGAATTATACGGATGTAATGAATGGCAATGCTTTGGCTGTTCGTGATGTCTTTAAACGACCTTTAGTCTATATATTCTATAATACAATTGACGAAGCCAGTCACTCACAAAGTCCGTATGAAGTAATCAGAGCGTGCCGCACTGCCATTGAACAATTGACAGTGTTAGTAAAGAGGCTTCATGCCACCTGGAACGTAACGAATGTAATCATAACATCCGATCATGGCTTTATCTATAATGATATGCGATTCGAGGATAAGGACAAACACTCTATTACAGAGGATTATATAGAGAAAAAGACTCGCTACTATCTTACCCAAAACGTTCAGGCAGTAGAGGGCATTTCAAAATATCCATTGGAAAAAGTATCTGCCATGAAAGCTGCTCAAAGTGTTTTTGTAGCTGTCCCTACGGGTACAAACCGATTAGCTGCATCGGGCGGTTACAATTTTGCCCATGGTGGTGCCACCCTGCAGGAGATGATTATCCCAGTAATAAGAAGCTCTAGGAAGAAAACAGATAAGACAGAAAAGGTTGGCGTTTCTCTGCTCAATCATAATTTGAATATGGTAAGTAGTCAGGTGAAATTCCAGTTGATTCAAACAGAAGCTGTAAGCATGACTATCATGGAACGAAAAGTCATTTGTCGCATTTTTAATGGCGATGAACCTGTTACCGTGGAAAAAGAAGTAACACTGAACAGTCCAGATAGCGAGAATCTAAACAATAGAGTTTACGAAGTTACGTTAAACTTAAATAAAAGTGTATCAGGCAGTATGCTTCAACTTAGGATATTTGATGAAGAAGATAAACTGAATCCTTTAATTAAGGAAACGGTAAAGAATAATACGATTATTGAACAAGATTTTTAAGATATACAGATGATGAACTTACAAGAAAAAATAATGAATGCCTTCATGGGTAAGGTAGTTCGAAAAGATTTGGCTTTTCTGGTAAAGGGAGGTCTTCCTGTTCCAACGTATGTGCTGGAATATCTTTTGGGACAATACTGTGCCAGTGATGACGAGCAAGTGATTGAACAGGGACTTGAGAAAGTAAAGTCTGTGATTCAAAATAATTATGTGCACCGAGCTGATGCGGAAGCTGTGAAAGGTACAATACGTGAGGCTGGACGCCATCGCATTATTGACAAGGTTACAGTAGTGCTTAATGAGAAATCGGATGAATATCAGGCTTCTTTTGCTAACCTGGGACTTACCAACGTACCTATTGGAACACAGTATGTGAAATCGAACCCAAAACTGCTTTCGGGTAATGGTGTATGGTGTATCGTTACGATTGGCTATATTTCAGGTGAAGACGTTAAGGTTAGATGGGAAATTCAGACCCTCAAACCGATTCAGATTTCAAACATTGATGTGAAAGAATATGTGGATCAACGTCAGAACTTCACTACAGATGAATGGATTGACTTCTTGATGCATACTATCGGTTTAAATCCAGATGTAATGAACCGTAGAGAGAAATTCATTACTTTGGCACGTCTTCTACCCCATGTTGAAAACAACTTTAACTTCATGGAATTGGGTCCAAAAGGAACAGGTAAGTCACATGTCTTTCAAGAGCTGTCACCGTTTGGTGTCCTTGTGTCCGGTGGTGATGTAACGAGTGCCCGACTTTTTGTCAAGATGTCGGGTAAGAAAGAAGAACTTGGATTGGTGGGCTATTGGGATGTAGTGGCATGGGATGAGTTTGAACAGCAGAAAGGACGTAACGTTGATGCTGTTTTGATTGACACCATGCAGAACTACTTGGCCAACAAATCTTTTAACCGTGGTAAAGGCACGCATGAAGCATCAGCTTCTATGTGCTTTGTGGGTAATACCAAACACACCGTTCCTTACATGCTCAAAAACAGTCATCTGTTTGAGAGTATTCCTACCTCATTTATTAAAGGTGCCTTTCTTGACCGTATTCACCTATACAATCCTGGTTGGGAAATCAAAATGCTCAAGAAAGCATCTTTCTCTAAGGGCTATGGCTTGATTACGGATTACATAGCAGCTGTGCTTCATGAACTTCGTAACAACGACTTGACCAGCCTGCTGAAAGACTATGCATCGTTTGACCCTTCTTTGTCAGAACGTGACCATTTGGCTATTCGCAAGACATTCTCCGGCATGGTAAAACTCATCTATCCGGATATGAAGATGACTGAAAAAGAAGCTTATGAGTTAGTAGATTTCGCTGCCGAAGGACGAAAACGAGTAAAAGACCAACTCTATATCATTGATGAGACGTTCAAGGCAGAACCCGCCAAGTTCAAATATATCAATTTGAAGTCAGGAATAGAAATGAATGTGGAAACACTTGAAAAAGTTAGCAATGCATTAATTGTTCCTGTGAATGTGCCAAAAGCTGAGAATTCTGCATTAACGGATGGCGATGCAGCACCATTCAATCCTGGACAATCGTTGAAATCAAAGGAAGTTGAAACAACTGTAACAGAGAAACGTCCAAGAATACCAGTATTAAGTGAAGGCAGTCGTTCTTTTAGAATGGGACAAACGGGTGTTTCTTACCAAAGTTTGTTTGGCTCCTATTTAGAACAAGCCAATGAAATAACAGTAGAAGACCCGTATATTCGTGCTTCATGGCAAATTAAGAACTTCATGGAGTTCGTCACTATGTTGATTGATACACGTCCTGTGGATGATTTAAAATTGATTCTTATCACCAACGAAGAAGAGGATAAAGCTCCAGAGTTGATTGATAAGCTAGATGACATAAAGGACGATTTAACGGAATATGGAATAGATTTCAACTACAAATTAAGAGACTTCCATGACCGTTGTATCAAAACTGATACTGGTTGGAATATCAACTTGGGAAGAGGTCTTGACATCTTTGAAAAATACAACACGTATTCTGTTGCTGCCTCAGGCCAAGAAAAGCGTAAATGCAAGGAATTTACAATTACTTACTTAAAGAATAAGGAGTAATACTATGTCGAATTTAAGCAATAAAGCCTTTGCCATCATAACAGAAAAAAAAATTTCATAAGTAGACAATCTTCCGATGCAATAGTATATAAATAGAGGATAGCGATAGCGTAAGTGTTCATAAATATATTCTTATAATTTGGGGTTGTGATTGTCTATTCACTATATAAAAAATCTATAAATGAAAACAATTATATTAAATATTTCCGATATCCATTATGGTTCTCAAAAATCAGAAAACGAAGGACTTGTTCTGTCGTCATTTCTAAAAGACGTAGAAGAACAAATACAACTAATACCTCATGAAGATATCTTTGTTTTCATTGGTGGAGACTTGGTTTTTGCAGCATCAAAAAATAGCTACGAGGGTTTTGATCGTGACATTATTCAAGAGCTTATGAGAGTACTTAATATTGATAGGAGCCATTTCATTATAGTTCCTGGAAATCATGATTTGAAACAATCTTTTATCTCAGATGTAGAAGAGTCATTTATGCCTATTTTTAATGCCAAGTATGATGAAGATAAATTTAATAGTCTGATACGCAAGACTGCTCAAGTAAACACCTTGTTTGGTAAATTCGAATCCTTTGAATACTTTGTAAAAGATATCATGAAGAATGATGATTATTCCATGCAAGGTGGCTTCTATAATCTTAATAATTCATGGAGCGTTTACACCATTAATACAGCTATCTTATCTTGCGGAGGTTATAATAATATAGATGATATCGGAAAATTGGGCGTTGATACAAGATCTATCCATGAATATCTGAAATTAGATAAGCATAAGCATAAAATCCTTTTGATGCATCATCCAGAAGAATTTTGTATGGATTGGGTTAAAACAGAACTTAGAAAACTATATAATTCTGATTTCGATTTAATTCTTTCTGGGCATACTCATGATCAAGACCTATATTGTCAAGACAAGAAAGAAAACGGATATATTCATTGTTCAGCCCCACAGCTATTTACAGATAAGCATGACGAAGTGTTGGGCTACTGTTTTGTCGAATTTAATGATCAAGAGGTAACCAGAATTACATATAGGGAATGGTTCGAAAAACGTAATAAGTTTCGGGTTGGTCTTTCTTTTACAGATGAAGAAACAGGTATCGTTTCATTTGAACATAAAAGTGAAACACTTGATAGAAAGCAAAATAATACAATTCTAGCAATGATGGAGATGAAGCTTCGTGAAGCCATGGAAGCATTCGTTGGTCAACCATATATTTGGGTTGAAAGATACCTGAGTGATGACAGAATTGATCAAATTTTTAAAATGACCAAGTCAACTCTATTTTCAGAAATAGACATTATCAATAATAATGAAAATATCCGAATCGTAGCTCCTTCTCAATATGGTCTTACATGCTATGGCCTCCATTTTTTACAAACACTGTGGCAGACAAAAAATGAGTTCGCCATCATGATAAATGCAGACAGTGTACATTCAAGAAAATTTGAACGTATGGTTGAATCCGAAATTTCTCTATATCAAAAAGAAAAAGCAGATGTTAAGTGGATTGTTATTGATAATTGGAGACCCTACAAAAAAGACCAGCAGGGTATATCCAATTACCTTATGCAACAGTTTCCAAATACTCACGTTTTGCTTTTATCACCTTTTCATGAACATAATTTTTGTGAACATGAAAATGCAAAACAAATTCTAAAGGTTGATAAAACATTATATCTTACTCCACTAAAACATGAACAAGAAAGACTTATCGTTGATGAGTACAACAAAGATAAATATATAGAGGAAAGTGATATCGTTCTTGGAAAAATTGATGCTGATATAAAGGATTTTAACCTACACAGAACGCCATATAGTTGCATTACATTGCTTACTGTTTTTAAGGATTCTTTCGATAGAAATCCTGTAAATCGAACGTCTGTGTTAGAAAATGTTTTAAACATCATATTTGATAATACTAAATTACCAACTTATAAAGACTCCAATCCGGATATTAAGGATTGTGAATTTTGCCTTGGCTATTTTTGCTCTCAAATTATTGAGAACGAATATTTCTTGTTTACTCGCGAAACATTCTATTCAAAAATTAAAGAGTTCTGTGATATAAAACAAACATCAATTAACATCCTTCAATTGTTTGATATTCTTTGTTATAATAAAATAATTGTAGAAGATAATAGTCAGTATACCTTCCGTTTTACTTTTTGGGTTTATTACTTTGTTGCATCGTGGATGCATGTTGACGATTCGTATGCAAAAAAGATGCTTTCCAACCAACATTATCAACAATATCCTGAAGTATTGGAATTCTATACAGGAAAGGACAGAAAGAGATTTGATGCTGTTAAAGCCGTTACAGAAGATATAAAACAGGCATCTAATATGGTTCAACAAAAAATTGGTATACCAAATAGTAATAATCCATTTGCCTTTTTAAGATTTAAGAATAATAGAGAACAGACTGACAAGATAATTAAAGAAATAGATGCGAATATTCAAAGTTCAAATCTTCCACAAGATATCAAAGATCAAGTGGCTGATCTCACTTTCAACCCTTCGGCTGCATTTAATCAGGATATTAGTAAGATTTACTCTGATTTCTCTGTCGGTTATTTAGTCAATATAATTTCCATTGCTAGTAAAGTCTTACGTAATAGCGACCACCTAGATGCAAAGGATAAACAAGAGCTTTTGAGCGAGATTACAACAGCATTAAAAGTTTTCTCAAATATAATCTATCTAGTGTCGCATTTATTTGCTAAACAAGGGTACATTCATTTGCCTGAGTATAGTTTAAAATTGACGGATTCGTTTAATCAATTTGAGGAGGCTGAAAAAAGAATTCAAATAATTGTTAGCATTCCATACAACTTGATGCTTATGTTTAAAGAAGATTTGTATTCGAGAAAACTATCTCCTGTTTATATAGACCAACTAAAGAGAGAAACAGATAAAGCAAAGAAGCATTTATTAGCAGCGTTGATTGTATACAAGCAACCTGAAGGATGGGAACCAGCAATAAAGGAATACATCAACAATATTGGTAAGGATTCTTACTATCTAGGTACAATTACAGAGCTAATGGAGGATGAATATTACATAGGTGATTTAGATTCTTCGGATCGAGGTAGAATGAGTTCGTTAATAAAGGCTGCATTATACAAAGCAGATCATGGTATTTTACCTCCATCATTGGCGTTAATTAAAGACGTTAGATTAAAATCAAAAAATGACATAAGTGAAATATTTGATTCAAGTCATGAAAAAGAATAATAGAGACAGTAAATATTAATTCTTTTTATCGCAGTGGTATTTCAATTGGAGATATCACTGTTTTTTATGGTTGATTATTAATCCTAGTAGTATCTCAATTGCAGTTTTTATATGATTTATAAGAAATATATTTTATTGTGCAGATAAGCTGCATAGGAGCACCATAACTTTGCATCACGAACTTACATAAGTAGTTCGTATAAGTATAAGTTTAGATTTTTTGAGACATAAATGATTAGTAACAATTTTAATTAATAATGATATGAAAAGATTTTTCCTATGTTCAATTGCTGTAGTGTTATTTACGGCATTTGTAAGTTGTTCAAAAGATGATGACGATTTCTCAATAACATCATCTAAAGATGTAGAATTATCAAGTAAGGGTACTTCTCAAATTACTTGTTCAGATTCAAAAGCCTCTTACTCATCAGAAGATGAATATGTTGCAACTGTTTCTGATAAAGGTTTGATTACAGCAAAGCGAATTGGAGAAACATATATCGATGTAAATGGTCAGAAGGCTGTAAAAGTAACAGTAAAACCTTTAGTAACATCATTCGTTGAACCTCAATTTCTATTCGGAGCTACAAAAAATGAAGTCATCTCTAAGGTCGGTAGCAATTACTCAAATTCAACAAGTACAGGTATTGCATATACACCATCAAGTGGAAAAGTTAAGGGCTATGTGTATTTGTTGAAAGACGGAAAAGTCTGTGCCGTTGGGATGATTGTCAGCACACTCTACATGGAAACCCTTACCGATTTTCTTCTCGAAAGATATATGCCGGCAACATTTAGCGAAGAAAACTATACCGCACTGTTTGTAAACGGAATTAGTCTTGAAAAGACAACAATGCTAATTGGAGAACAACTGTATTCTGTTTCGTTGATGAATGTGGTTTATATGCCTTATGATAAAAACACATCCAAATCTAGATCAATTGAGCAAAAGCAAGATTTTATTAATCAGACTAATGAGCTTTTGAAAACGGTTTTGAAATAACAGATACTATTATTACATTTAAGGTCGAGCAGAAAACACATTAAGCTCGACCTTATTATACTTAATCATTACCAATAATCAACAATTAAGAAAAATTCAAAGAATATGGCAACCGTAGATTTCTATTCAAATTTACATTATGATTTCTCGGATTATGAGAATGACGATGAACTTATTGGACTTACTACTGCAGGATTTAGTGGTTCTGATCATTTAAAAATAAATGAATTTAATATGTTAGAACTAAAAGCAGCACGCGATGTTATTGCTTGCTATTTTAGGCCAATAGAGTCTATCAACAACCGTCGCAGTTCATACGGACTTAAACATATTGTAGAAAGGTATCTTAATAAAGAAACCAATGGTGTAATAAATTATGTTAGCAATGGTACTCTAATTTTGGCAATGTATGATGCAGGATATAAAATCAAACGTTCCAATTTAAATCATCCTTCTCCGAATTGTAGTTTCAATGTATCGGAAAAGAGTATCAAAAGCCTTATAAAGATTAATGAAGGACGATAATAGATCAATTTGCAAATAGGTACGCAAAAAGACTGCGTACCCATGTAGTAATTTTGCACCCGCAAAGGGTTAAAACGGCAAAAACTTTATCAGAATCGCCGAAAAACAGTTACCTTTGCACCCAATTTATAACATTTTAAACAGATAACAATGCTGAAACAAAGAATGAACATACAGACAACAACACAGTACCATAGCTTTAGTAGCTTTGGTAAGAGTTACTATGCTCATAGCTTTAGCTGCTCTTATACAAGCACGCTTGAGGGATGTTTCCATTGCTATCGATACTGTAGATGTTAAACAACAGACAAGATTAATCCAAGATAAAGGAGATAGTTGGGAAGTCCTCAAAAGCTTTCCAACTTTTTTTGTGCCCAATCGACCTGACTCCTCCTTTATCACTGGCTGACTGTGGTACATACAAAAACAAGAATTATGAACCAATCAGATTTTACACACAGCAATGCCAGTAAACAAGAATGCGTTGATACGCTACAAAACAATAGACCGAT
>JAYRGX010000036.1:0-31531 GCA_041907545.1 Bacteroides sp. | reverse complement strand
TTTTCAAGATAGATACCAGTGAACTTACAGACTGCAGTCAGCTAATCAATCTGGATGAGATTGCTCGTGTTGCCAAGAAATACGACTTGCGTATTCGTATCACCGGTGCAGCTGATGATGCAACTGGAACGGAAACTCGTAACAATGAATTGAGTAGTATTCGTGCTCAGTACATTTACAAGCAGTTTGTTTCAAAAGGTCTAAATGCTGATTATATTGCTCAAGTATCCGTTGGCGGAATCAATGATTTCAAGCCAATTGAGGGTAATAGATTCACGAAAGTGGAACTATTCTTCGAGCCGAACAACTAAGGCATTGTTTTTTAATTAATCTTTTGTAACGGGAGCTTGTCTGTGAAGACAGGCTCTTGCTTTTTTATTATTTTCTGCTTAAAATGTATGCTTTATAACATAAAAAACTAATTATGCAAGTATTTTAGCATAATTATGAAGATAGTTGAAAAATGTTTAATGGGTTTGGCTAATTATCATTATCTTTGCGTCAAATTCAATTTTTTAATAAAATGGCAGAGATAAACAGATTAAAAATTGTACTTATTGAAAAGAAAAAAACTAGTAAGTGGTTAGCAGAAACTTTAGGTAAAGATCCAGCAACTGTTTCTAAATGGTGTACAAACACCTCTCAACCAAGCATTGAGACTTTTTTGGAGATTGCTAGACTCTTAAACGTTGATATTAAGGATTTATTGATTTTAACATCAATTTTAAATTCGACAACTCAACTTACAAATTTGAATGAGTAACTATGTTAACAGGCAATATTAATTGGAAAAGTATCCTTAAGGATATCTATTGTCCGACTATTGGATCCTTATGGGTTGCTCCAAATGGCATTTGGAATAATTCTTTCGCTCATAATAAAGCCTCAGAGGAATTTCATCCTTCTGTTGTTGGCAGAGTATATGATGATAATACTAAATGTTGGGTTATACCAGGTACATCGAAAGAATACAATAAAGGTTCAAGTGTGTTTCGTACAAAAATTGCCCCAGATGACCCAAACTGCCCATACTCCCATTTCCTTATCAAACTTAGAATGACTTATAATTCAAAAGATATTCTAAGCCTACAACGAGGTTGGAATGGAATAGATTCTCTGAGTGATACTCAGGTAGAAGAATTAAAATTACAGATTAAATTTAGCTTAGGAATCAATGTTTAAAGTGAAATTTTTATTGGAGCTAATTTCTGGTAAGTTGTCAGAAGAAGGATATGCTAATATTCTAGGCTCAATTGCTGCTATGGTTAGAAGTCATCATTGGAAAAAAACGATTATTGTTTCTTCTAACTCAGACGAGGAATGGAGTGATGAAGATATAAGAGAATTATCTCACATGTATTTCGAATGGATTATAGCTAATAATAAATTGAAATATATAAACAAAATATCGCATGATTACATTTCTTACTATTTTACTCAAATGTTGGTCTCATTTGTGGCAAATAAAATAAAAGAAGAACAGCAAAAGACTGGTATAAGTTTTCAGAAATGTTTGGAGCTAGTTAAAATTATATGTGAGGAAGAGTACGAACATAGTATTATTTCCAGGAAAAACTATGTCAAGGCATTAGATTGTTGCTCTGAAAAGATAATTGAAGAAGTTGATGACATTATTAAATACATGCCACATATACCTGTCAATGAAAGTACACGTCAATTTAAGCCTATTGTAAAGATGGCTATTGAAGATGTCTTGATGAGTGCAGACGGATACTTATCGATTGAAAATCTATGCAAGGCTATATTTAAACTATTTGATCAAAGTGCACTCTCCATCAATTCACCCGAAAATAGCACAATAGATCAAATTGCAGATGATTCGAAATATACTTTTGCTATTAATAAAATATTATCAGGTCTCAGTAAAAGCGATGCTATGATGTTCGTAGAGTATATTTTTCAAGACCATGGGCAGGTTTCTTTGGCTGAAATTGCTTATAAATATGGTTTGGCAAAAAGCTCTGTACATAAAAAAATAGAAAACTTTAAAAATAAAATATTCTCTGTATATATCCCTGAAAATGAAAATGATGGAGTGATGTTCCTCCAGAAACTTGCACAATCTTTGGACGAAATTGCTAAGTAGGAGTATTATTAGTATGAAACGAAACTTTAAAATATGAATACAATTAATGACTTCTTGGAAAAGCCAATTACCCAGGAATCGCAAATGATAAAATTGGATATGGACGGCCTAGGACAACTCAACACGTTGTTCTTAAACGGTAATGTTTCCATGCCCTCGTTTATGGGTGTTTCACCCAAAATAAAGAAAAATCAGATTTGGTCAGTAAAATTTGAATATCTTGATTATGAGGGTGAGCAAAAAAAATCAAAACATCCAATAATGGTGTTGCTAACAAGTGATTGTGAGGATTTGGATAATGAAACGCAATTCGTACGTGGATGTCCGATTTCGCCATTTACTGAGATGGCAGCTGATAATGAACAAAAATGTGATGATCCGTCAATTGTTGGTTTCCCTTTTATTGTAGAAACGTGGAATGAGCAACCTATGTTGACAGATATTTTAGAGAAATATGTTGCAGATTTTTATGCAGATGTTAGAGAAATACCTTGTAATTTAAATCAAGAGCAACAGAGATTTAGAGAGATTGAGATTTCAAATGCATTGTTTCTTAATAACTCTGTATCAGCATACATTAAGGAATTGGAAAGAAGCAATAATTTTTCGTTTTCCGTAGATGTTTCATTTGCTGATTACATTAGAACAAAACATATGCCACAGTTCAATCTTGAGAATCCAAATCTTGTCGAACTTCCTATTGGTGAAGAATATGCTACAGCTGCAAAAACAGGAAATTTATTAACAGATAATGATTGCATAGATTTTGAGACCGAAAATTTACCTTTTAGAATAGAAATAAGAAAAAAAAGAATTGGGTTTGTTATCACAATCATCCCAAAACTTGAAGTGTGTCTTAAAAGTGGTTCTGGAGAGGAAATTATAGGTTCGTCAAATACAGAAAGAGTTGTCTTCAACAACTTAAAGAAGGGCCTTTATACAATTGCAAGTCCCTTGTCAAATGAAATAATAACAGTTAGATTAAAATAAAAAACATGTCATATATTCCTTTAATAAAAAAAGTAAAATGGGTTGATTTGAGTGATGAACATCAAAGGCTCAGAGAAACAGTAGAAAAAGACCTAAAAAAAGCTTGCGTAGAGGATGGTAATATTCAACCTATCATGCTTCAGGGAGCTTTTGGAATAGGCAAATCTACTACACTTTATTATTTATTTCATTATGGGTGGGAGATTTTAAAAACGCCTACGTTTTATTTGCCTTTGGCTAAAATAGTATACAAGGTTAAGGAAAAAGCGTTACAAGCAGAGTCCGGTAAGGTCGAGAATAACCAATTGAGTGTAATTATCGGCAATTTGATAAATGAACAAATCGAAATCCTAACTAATCAAAATTGGGACGAAATTTATGATATTGACTTCCCTGAGTTTAAAGGGAAAGACGATTCTTCAAAGCTCAGTTTGTCAGAATATCTTAAAGGATTTCAGCCTGTAAAATTAGATATAGATAAAGGTGATTCAGCATTTTCTTTCGATAATATAACTTTTTCAGAAAGTGTAATAAGAGAAGCAATGAGTAGCCATAGAACTCCATTACTTCTTGTAGATGAATTTGAGTCAAAATTCTACGAATTAAAACGATTTGTAGAATCATCTGGTGGTGGAATTTTAAGAGAATTGTTTGATCAAATTGTTCAATCTAAGCCTTTTATGTTGGTTATTGGAAATGGCCCAGCATCAGGTTATGAGGTTGCTAAAGAAAAAGGAACTGGTGGAAATAATGACAGTGAAACTGCTGCAAATAGACGACTTAAAACCATACCTATTCCTTTCCCAACAGTAGATTTGCTAAAACGAAAATTTATGAAAAACTGCTCAAATGGGTATGTGAATTTCATTTGGTGGATGTCTCGCTGTCGTCCTGGCCACATTCAAAAGTTATGGGATGCTATCGATTACAAGTCTTTTAAACTATATAATTCCTCTGATTTTATTACAAGGGATATATTTAACGAACCTATAGATGAAAGTGGAGAAGACGTAAAATATCTAAAAACAAATTTCTTTAATAGTCTTGATAGTTATATTTTTCCAATAGTTAATAAGCTATTGTTAGAATTTGAGCCTCAGATAATAAAATTAGAAGACAATTACAAAAATGCTTTAAAGGACTCTGAAAACGCTACTAACTTCTATTGTGGTGATGAACTTGTTAATGTTGAGAAGGAATTGTTACCTGCAACAAAAGATGACATTTGTCAATATCTCAACAAATGTAACTCAGAGGGTAAATATACTAGTGTAAACTACCTTAAAAATTTGAACAAATACTTTAGTTATATCCTTTTAGCTTGCGCTGATTCTAATGGCAATATGGTCTTTAATACATCTTGCAAGGATGAAGAAAGCGCCCTGTCAGATACATTCTTAATTCCTATGTTGGAGCTTACATATGATTTTATTAGTCAATATGAGGATGCTGATGATTATGTTGTAAAAGAAACAAAGGATTTTATTTTAGATTGTACAAAATATATTGAAAGATCTACAAAGAATGATAATATCCCAGAGAATTTTCCTTCGTTAAACGGAATGTTCTCAGGATTCAAAATTGGTAAACAAAAGGTAGGTTCTGATTGTTATATCCAATTTTCATTACGTGCGGTTAGAGAAATTATAGAACAGCCTATTGGTTCACCGTCACTTAAATACAAGGATATAAGTCTACAAGCAAAATTGTCAGAAGTCAATCTCCGTCAAGGTGTTCTTTTATCTAATTATGATAAGGACGATAGAGTTGTATTTATACCAATTCTTGAAGAATCAATGTTGGATGATTATATATTACGTCTAAAAGAATATATCAAAGGCGTAACTGAAGGACTTCACAAAAGTGGCGAAAAAACACTTAGATTTGTTTACTTTCAGCAAAATGATAAGATTGATGACTTAATTACTGATGTTACAAGAAATGGAGACGACGAAATAGCAGTTGCTAAATATAAAAAATTGACGTTTGAAGATTATAGTAATTATCAATTTAATTTTGGCGGGCAAATTTCTGACTTTATAGATTCTGTTGCTAAGATTGCTATTATCGGGTGTGCAAGTTGTGATTTATCTGATTATGCTGATGATGGTACCATTAGCATCAAATCTGTAATAGAAAAAATAAAAAGTAGAGAATGGACCAAACAAAAAGAGGTCATAAGAACAATTGAACACTATGAAAAATTAGTGTGCGAGGGGGATAATTCAGTACTTCGCAGAATCGAATCTGATTCGAAGAAGGAATATAATGAAGTATTGGAAAATACAATTTGTAATTGTGATGATTATGCTTATAATATTACCTGTGATTTTACAAAGGCTCTTGATGAAACTGTTACTGACGAATTAAGTAAATATATCGGATTATATTATATTTTGGAAAAGGCAAAAAGCAAAACAAATGTTAGCGAGACCTTGTTTCAAGTTATGAAAACTGTAGGCAGTCGGAATGCAGTTTTGTATCTTGCACCTAAAACTGACAATATAACAGAATCCTTGTATTTCAATCAGATATCAAGTATTATATCTAGTGAAGAAGCCAAAAATCTTATCCACAAATATGACAATAATGATAAATTAATTGAACGACTTACCAATTTTATGATAAGTATGAAAAATGATAATGTTGGTAATAGTTTAACTGATTTACTGAATTTTATTCAATCTAAACTAAAGGATCATTGGATTGAAAAATACAATGAAAAGATGTCATACTACGGTTTTCAATCAGGCGAAATTTTGATGAAATTATTATATTTAGATAATTGTGTAAAAGATATAGATTTAGGTGGAATTCGTATGGAACTTGCAGAAAGAATCAAGGAGAAGGAGCAAGAATTATTGTTAACGAGAACTAATGTGTCCTCTGCTATTACATCTATAACGGAAATGCTTTATAGTCAAAGATATAGGAAAGAAAATTCTGATAATATGCCTTTCCATGCCTATACCAAAGAATTGCAGCGTGTTTCGGCTCTACTTAGTCAATGCAAAAAAATCCTTGATGAAGAAAACTCGAGTACGGCTGTATTGATTATAATTTGGTCTATCGTGTGTAGAATCGCCAGTATATCTACTACTGCAACAATTCTTACCAATCAAATAGTAGGCATTCATACATCATTAAGCCAAAAAAAAATATATATCGAGGGCGAATACCAAACTCCAATAAATAATATTTACAAGGATCAACTTACTGCAAAGCTTATTGAATTTAATGAACAAGCAGTTAAGTATGAAGGTAATTTTTGCTGGTATCAATTTGCTAGACAGCTTACGCCTACGGTTGAAGCTTCAACGATATTTGACTCCAATCTAGTCCCAACACTAGAAAATACTTTAAAGCCTGAGGATGTTAAAAAATTTAATGATTATCTACAAGTTATGGTAAATACCCCTGGCTCGAAATATAAGAAGAAAATGGATGAAGTGTTAGATATCTGCAAAAAATGTCAGGCAGAGTCTGACCAATACAAAAAGTTGTTGGGATATATTAATAATCTGCTAAATTTTGATGAGCAATGAATATCGAAAAAATAGAAAAGAAATACTATAAAGCTATTGAGTTAATAAATGGAGAGAAGTATGCCTCAACTCTAAAAGCTGAATTAACTAAACCAGAGTGGAAGGAAAAAGTAAATGAAATTATCGATAGAGTAGATTCTATAGGTTCAAAAGGTGATTTCGAAAAATATAGCAAGCAATTAGTTAATCTTTTCGAGGAGGTTTATGAAAAAATTACAGCTCCAGGATTAGATGCATTTATTGCGTGGGTGGATGCTCATACAAAAAACCAAGAGAATGTTAAAAAGCTACGTTTTTTTATTAAACAAAACTATGAGACATATTCTACATCCATTGATGGCATTATTTCTACTATTGAGAGTCTTCCACAAGAAGATGAGAAACATTTATTTGACAGTTTACTAAATGAATTTAATAGAAAAATAAAAAAAGAAGTTACTTCATTTATCAATGATGCTGATAAATTCGAGAATAATATTGATGGTTTCCTCTCAACATTAAAATCTGAATATTCAGGGATGGCGATGATTTCTGAATTAGAATACACTTCAATTGAACAATTATATACTGAAGAACAACGGAAGTATCAGAATAGATCTTTCTATGAAGATATAATAAAAAAAGCCATTTCATGTGGGCAAAGTCTTGGTCAATTGGACGATGCAGAAAAAGATATAGCTTTAAATGCTCGTGCTTTGAAAAGAATAAAATCAATTAAAAAATGCGTTTCTATTTTAATTCAGACCGGAATGTCGGAATGTAAGGATAATTCATTGCAGAATCTTTTTTTACGATTCGACAAAGAAATGCTTTCAGTAAATGGAGATATCGCACAAACTCTGTCAAATTACTTCGAAAAGACTTGGGAGCCTTTGGAAAATAAGTATAAAATTATTCAAGATTTTTATTCTAAAGATGCACTTAGTTTCAATGAATCGGATTGGAGCGGTTTTGAAAAAGAAGCTGATATAACAGCACTTTTCAATGACTATAATTCAGTGCGAAAAGGAAACATCCTGTCCTTAATACCTGCGATGAAACTCGAAGATGTGTCTTCTAAAATCAATACATGCTATAAAAAAATAACTGATTTAGCTGAAAAAGAAAATAAAACTGGCGAAATTGTAAGAGAATATTTTCAAGAATTTGTTACAATATATAATAACAAAAAACAAATGCTGGACAAAATCATTAAAAAGCATGCTAATTTAAAAAATGAGTATGACGAAATTTTTGAACAAGGTAAATCTATGACGACTTTGACAAATGGTATTGTGGCAATAAAAGCAGACAACTCTTTTTTAAGAGAATTAGGAGAAGGAACAATTTATGATATGATCGAAGATATGAAAAAAATAAAGGGACTTTTTTTGGAAATTCTAAAACAGTCACAAATGGAGGAGCAAATAAATTGGCTTAATAATTTGAATTCCACAAATATAAGCGAAAATGATTTTAAGGCAGATTTTCTTCAAACGTTAATTAAAGAAGGTCTGATAACTTTGTCTTTTAAGAAAGAATTCTAATGGAATATTCAAATATTGATATTATTCAAGCTTTGGACAGATTGAGAATAAATAATCTCTATGTTCATAACGAAGAACTGCAAGGAGTTTCCTTCAAAAGCGCTAAACTACAAAAGAGAAAAGTATATTTGGTGGAAACATTGGCAGTAGTCAATGCACTTGTAGAAAGAGGTACCATGATGTTGTTTGGCGGACATGGAGGTGG
Source organism: Bacteroides sp. (assembly GCA_041907545.1). GTDB lineage: Bacteria > Bacteroidota > Bacteroidia > Bacteroidales > Bacteroidaceae > Bacteroides. The sequence continues at coordinate 23,158 of JAYRGX010000036.1, read as the reverse complement.
CAAGACAACTCTTTCGAAATATTTAGGTCAAATTTTCTGTCAACTTTCAAAAGAGAAAATAGAAGATTGTATTTTAAGAGGTCACCCACAACTTACTGAGGAGAAAATTCTTGGTAGTTTAGACTTTGCCCAAATGCTGGGCAAAAAGGAACTTGTTAATGGCAAAATAAATGTTGTTTGGAACGAATTTGTTACATCAAAATGGAAAATCATTGACGAAATAAATAGATTATCTCCATATGCTCAGAATATATTACTTTCGCTTCTAGCAGAGGGAAGTGTAAAATATCATGATCAGAGTAAAATTGTACCTCCATTTACTTTATTTGCAACATTAAATCCTAAAGACAATGCTAATACAGAATTATCATTACCATTTAGAGATAGGTTTGCTCTTGCTCTTCCTATTACAATGCCAGATTATGATAGTTTTAGTACAATCGGAAAAAGAGATAAGAGCTCTAGAAATGATAATTTAGAGAACTACCTTAGTGACTTTGAATTAGATGATATTCAGAATCAGATAAAAACAATTCCTTATTCAGATGAAGCTGAATTATTTATAAACTACATTATTGCATCATATAGATTGTGTGAACGTACTTCAAAGGAATCAAATGATACGTTATCTGTTGACAAGAATCTTTGTGAAAATTGTCATATGAATGCACCTCAAAAAGTTTGCTGTAAGATTAAGCAATCGTTAAGTGTTCGCGTTAAAGAAGATTTATTTCGATATGGCAAAGCTTTGGCCTGGTTTCTTGGTGATAATCAGGTTGCAGTAACTCATGTTCAAACATTAGCTCCTTATATGATTTGGCACAGATCAGTTCTTAGCAAAAAATTTTTAGCAACACTTACAGAGCGATGGAAAGATACAACTGAAACAAAACGCACTTCTAGTTATATAACTAACATAGACCTTGATGGAACACGAGAGATTATCAATGCAATCAAGAAAGAGTTTGAGGGTGTAAAGCATCTGCTTATTAAGTTTGAAGATGTTAAAACGGGGAAACTATCCAAAGATGAATTTATGGAATTTATTGATGAGACCAAAAATACATCATATAATTCATTAATAATAACTGTGGAAATTCTGCCTATTTTGTCAAATAAATACCTCCCTGTATATGAGAAAATTATTGAATATAATCAGTCTATCAATGAATGTGAAAGTAGAGAAAATCTAAAATCATTAAAGGACGAAATCGTATTTAGATATGAGATTCCTAATAGACAATTTTTATCGGAGAAAATTGATAAGAAAATTCGCAGTTTATCAAGCAAACAGACTGACTTTATACTTAGGAAGGAATCCATAATCAGCAATCTAGAATTATATTCAGCTATAAGGAGAGCATCACCAGATCTTGATTTGAGTAATTCTGATTTGGAAAAAGCTCGAGAATTTAGTCTAAAAGATATAACGAAAGATGAATGTAGTCTGAGCGTTAAGTATGTACGTAATAACTACCGATTCCGTTACATTGGAGATGAAAAAGACTCATTATTTAAGTATTTAAAAGAAAACAATGTCGAATGAGATTGATATATATAGGCATTTGGCTCAGGATGCCATAGAATATGTTTTCAGATGCGAGTTTCATAATTCGCTAGGAATTCCTTTGCCAAAAGTGGAAATGTTGTTGGCTGATGACGATAATTATATTACAGGACAATACTATATTACTATTGATAAATCTTGGCAGATTCATTTAAAATTTGGTTTACTTCCAACTAGCTATAAAAGCTTTCAAGACGAAGTAAAAGTTCTTACTAGGCATGAAATAGGGCATTATATGTGTTGCCCGTATGATGTTATTACTCATTTTAGAATGCTTAAATGCATTCGAAATGTATATTATCAAGAATTCTCAAATCTTAATCTAGATATAGGTAGGATTTGTGGCTCTATATCTAACCAAGTGGCGGATATTATTGTTGATACGAGAAACTTTTATTTACATCCAAACGATACTTTAAGAAGTGAAATCAATTGGATAAAAAAGGGGGCAGAAATTTCTAAATGTCCTAGACATAGTAAATTAATGTTCTTAACAAAAGAATCCATATGGAAAAAAAGTCTCGAAATTAATGAGACTAATCATGAGTTGTTGTCAATTACAGATAAATTAGCTTGTTTCTTTTTACAAAACGGTATTGACAATAAGAGTACATTCTTAAAAAAAACAGAAGAATATACACGTGTCTTCTTTAGATTACTTATTGAAGACAAAAAAGAAGATTCAAAGCCTGATAATACAAATAGCGAAAGACAAAATCAGTCTGACTCTAGCGGTTCTTCTACAAATAACCAATCTCAAAGTGTTGCTTCTGACGAGGGGCAAGTGGGTAGCAATGGTTCTTCAAACGAATATTCTAATCAAGAGCAAGAAAGTACGGCGAATAATGGAAAGCCTAAAGACGGTGATTCGAGTGGAAGCGCTTTTGTTTTTGCTGATACAGATAAGATTAAAGAAGCACTTGAAATATTAGCAAGCGAAACATCATTGGATGAGTTCGTAGATTTACTTAATATGGCAGGAGTTGGAAATTTAAGTTCAAGAGAAAAGAAACGTTTATGGTTTGAGGTTCAAACAGCAGATGTTATTCCAATTGAGGAATTTGAAAATAATGGTAATAAAGAGTCATATTCTTATCCAACTCAGTGGAAATTAGGAGATGCAATTGAAGATATTGATTTGGTGTTGACAATGACTAATTCTCCAATTATTATCCCAGGTATTACAACAAAAAAGTGGAACCATACTACTAATGACGTTGTAGGTGTAGAAAAGCGACAACGAGATTTACTACTTATAGTTGACACGTCAGGAAGTATGGGAAATGTTTCTGATTCAAAATCTAACATGCATGAAGCAATAAAAGCCTCATTTGGTATCATATCATATTTTGAGGAAATAAAAGGAAATGTCGCTCTTATTGGATTTAGTGACAAGATTTCTACAAATATAGGTTGGACTAATGATTATAATTTGGTTAGAGATTCGATTTTACTAAATGGTAGTGGTGGAACAAATTTTCCGATTTCTAAAATAGAGACAATTCTTGATGAATCTAAAAATTCATTAGTTACTGTTTTAATTACAGATGGTGACATTGGAAACTTGCCACAAACAATAACATATTTTCGCCAATATTTGTATGATGACAATAAACTATATATATTGATTCTTGGAAAAAGAAATTCTTTCAATAGCTATAAGCAACTAAAAGAAATTGGTGCTAATATTTATCAGGCAACAACAGCAAAGGATTTTTGTGAAGCAATAATTAATGATTTTCATTACTAATACATATTTTGTTTTGCTTAAATATAGTTTCCTAGGTAAGAAGCTATATAATAAGTAAAGAACTCAAATTATTCACACTCCCTCCCAACAGATAAATATATATGATTACTCAAGCCCTTTTGGGGCTTGAGTATCTTGTTTTTTCAATCAAATATTTATCTACCTCTTCGAAAATGATGCTCCTCCTCTACATCTTCCTGATTGTCCTGTTGCTTGCCAGACTCATAGTCTTCCAATTCACGGAACCCACCTCGCATGAAACTGTAGGCAGAATCTCGGTCATGAGGCATTTCACGGGACGTGAAAACCTCTTTCTGAGTATCAGGGTCATATAGGTGCATGAAGAACTTATCAAGGGTTTCACCTTTGGTTGTATCTGCTGGTTGGCGAGATACCAAATAGTAGCTTGAACCTTGTATGTCTGAGTTGTCAAGTTTCAGGCATTCCTTACCCTGATAACTCTCAAATCCGTCCATTCTAAATCCGTTGTCACGTCGAGCAGCCCAATAGATATCTGTCATGAACGTGTCTAAGACTTCTCTGGTAGTCGCAGGTTTATCGTTATTCAATGATTGAGGTTGTTCGGCAACATAATAATCAGGTTCGGTTTCAATCTCAGCCTGATAAACAAGCATTTCGGTAAGTTTTTCATTCACGCCTTCAAGATTGCTGTCTAAGCTAAAATCGTGATCATAGGGAAATGAATGCATCACATTAAGACCTGTATTGGTAACTGAACCTACATCGAGAGTGTCTTTTTCCTTGTCGTATTGGATATAAAGCACGTTGCCATTAGGCATTTCAATGACCGGCATTCGGTCACGAGTCATCTTCTCAAATTCCTCGGCCACCATATTACAAGCTACAGCCTTTACGTCAGAGGATGTATCTCGGTCGATTCCATAACGAGTGATATTATCCCTTACTTCCTGTTCAGATACCTTTCTCAGAATATTATAGGTGCCACCAACTGTTGCATTATAGACAACAGCATAGTGTTCATCTTCGGCGGCAATGGTATCACCTCGATGTAATTCAGGAGATTTGTGAGTGAAATCAAGGTTGATAGCATCACCATCATCATAGTTTCTAGCCTCCTGGAGCATCTGTTCTGGAGTAAGCTTGTCAAATGGTTCAGTGTCACTGGCTAACTGAAAGTATTGAACGCTTGCATAATAGACTGGCTCCTTGGTAGGAGTAAATGGAGTAACAGCATTTTTGTTACTTTCATCCTGTTGCTCATTCTTCTGCTGTGCCAATTCCTCGGCAATGGCATCAAGTTTGAGTGTCAGAATAGACGAAGCCTTCTTCACATCAACCAATGTAGTCTTGATGAAATCAGGAGATTCCTTCAAGCTATCAAGCCATGATTTCAGATATGCTGCGCTATCTTCCTTGACATGTTTTACTAGTCCATAGCGTTGTGCAACCAATGCACTTCCAAGTTCTGCAACCAATTCTTCACGAGCATATTCCGAACTTCCAAAACCACCTTCTGGCTTCAATCTATTAAGCTGATTTTCTGAACCTGTAGAGTGAATACACTCATGGAAAGCCGTACCTGCGAAGGATTCCGCATCAACGAACTGAGACTTCTCAGGCAAGGTTATCGCATTTTTGTATATGCTATAGAAGGCATTATCCTGATGTACCAAATTGATAGGACAAATCCAGCTTTGGTCTTTAATCATCTTATCCAATGGCTCAAAGGAATTTTCCTCACCTCGTAGTTCTGGTCTAGTGAGTTGATTTTGTTCTTCCAGTTTGGCATACAGTTCGGGACGAGCCTCCTGCAAATTTGTTTGGGAGACATTGAAAACATTATAGACATTGAGCTTGGGATAGACATTCACATTCTTCTTTTCTTCATCAGAAAGAAGTTTATAATCATCATACTTTATCTTTTTCTTGGTGTCTTTTTCTATGCAGGTAAAGGTGGTGATGAAAACTGGAAATGAACGTTCTCCCTTATTCACACCAACATGAGGCAGTTCCTCACCATTTTTATCTGTGACAGGCGAGCGTTTTCCTTCCTTGTCTTTGTTGAAGTTCAAACCAACAACTCGGTCAAAAGTACACCAGACAGGCAGTTTATAACCTTTCTTTTCTGCCTGAAAGGTCAACATAAGGGCATTCATACCATTGTATTCTCTGCCCGAAAGATTCTTTGGCCATTTGAGCGCTCCTTCAGTGAACCATGGCTTCTTCCAATCGCTTTGAATGGTGCGAATACGCTCAATCATGAGCTCCGCGAATTTATCCAAAGCTTTATCTTCTGCACTAGGTCCGTCGCTATTGTAGTTCTTCTTGTAGTATGCCATAGTTAAAATGGTAATTCTTCTTTTGTTTCTTGATAAGCCTGCTTAACCCATTCCTTGATTTCACTTACTCTGCAATCAAGATTCAGTCTTTTGTGGAACACTGTAATAGCGAGTTTGCCTTTGACTTCAACCTTGGCTGATGGGTAGAGTACATTACACACATCTCCAGAGAAACGAGCAAATCTTACCCAAGTGAACTCGAAAGCGTCATTTACTTTTTCTGTGCTATATCCGGAGAATAGCTGATAAGGTTTGCCATTCTTATCTGTTCGCTCATCAATCTGTTTTCCAAGAGTGCCTCTAAACTCCATTTCTCCATTGATGTTATCGGTTACAGATGCAGGATTCAAATGAATTCCTTTGGCGGATAGATTTACATACATATTTTCACCTCGCTTCTTGAAAGTAAGGATTCCGATAATCTCGGCTCTAGTCCCGTTTGTACATTGACTAGCTTCATTGGCATTGTATTCGTCCTTGATTACGGATATTTCTATCGGAAGCGTTTCTTTATCCACATCACCGACATTCACAGTCAACGATAACTGTGTGTAGGTTTTACCGTCTTTACTGGTTCTCGTTGTTGCAGCACGGCTGATAACGCCATTCACTGTTACTTCTGCTTTTATCATGGTTGTTTGCTTTTGTGTTTGAGATTTCTACAATTGGTCATACCAATCTTTTTTAGACTTAGGAAGTCCACGACCTTTACGTGACTTTCTCATAATGGTTTTCTCGGTGTCTTCATCTAAATGAGGAGATTCTACTGCTGCATGTTTCAGCTCATAATAGCACCATGCACCTGAAATGAGGATGATTACAAGGAAGAGTTTAGCCACAAACTCGTTTGTTATCGCATAAAGTCCCCAATCCCAAAGGAACGTTCCTACGGCTAGTGCAGCGATACTACAAGCCTTTCTTTTTTTGTCTGTCATATTTTGTTTGTTGGTTTATCGTCTGATTGTTTCTACTTGGTTCTCTGATTGCGATGCCTGCTGTTCGTAGTTCTGTGAGACTTGATGAGTGGCAAAGATGGAGCCTACCATTCCTGCTATCTTTTGTCTTTTGACTTCATCACTGAAATCTGAGGCATTCAATACGGATGATAGTCTGCTGAGTTCTGCATTGCTCAACTCATGGCGTATCACATCCTTTCCGTTGTTTATCTCCAATGTGGTACTACCATTATCTCCAATAGTCAGGGCACTTGATTTCATGTTCGGTACCAAGGAAGTCAAGTCAATTCGTTTTGTAAGTGCTGCATCAGTTGCTGCTTGCATTTTTTCCTGTTCACTCTTTCCATCAATCTGAATGGCCAGTGCCATGAGTGAGGTAAACATGGTGATTGCCATTTCGGTTATCGGGTCTCCCTGTGCCATATTTACGCCACTGTCCTCAGATGATAATAGTTTCTTCATCCAGTTTTCCGGAGTTTGAGGTATGGATTGGTCTTCCTTTTTCTCATCAGCATTCACATCCTGACTTTTGTATTTTGCAAGAAGATCTTGTCCGTTTGACATCGCTTGGATTTGGATATTGCCTTTCTGTGCAATCTCTGCTAAGTAGGATGCAGGATCCAAATCACGAGACGTTCCATCTGATGAGATTTGTTTGACACCAAAATGAAGATGTTCACCAGTTGTACGTGTGCCGGTATTGCCTGATACTCCAAGTTTCTGTCCGGCATTCACTTCTTCACCGACCTTCACGTCGATAGACGACAAATGCAGATAGCTTACTTTTACTTTGTCCCCATTCTCACGTTCATATTCCACTTCCACAGATTTTCCTCCGGCGGTGTTGGCATTTGCATTCACGGAAACAACCTTGCCTTTGCTTTCGGTAGCCAAGACATCATCCTGTTTGGTTTGTATGTCAATGCCTTTGTGCATCTGCTGCTTAGAGGTGATAATTGGATCCTGACGCATACCAAAAGGTGAAGTAATAAGCATAAATTTATCTCGACGTAAGGGGAAGGAATAGTCTTTACTCTCTTGCGCCTGTTTTGTCTCTGCTTGTGGAGCATTATCCATTCCAATAGTTTTGCCTTCAGCTTTCAATTCGGCAAGAACCTGTTTGTCATATTGAGCAAGGTTATTACGCTCAATAATTTTAATAAGACTTGGAGCATACTTACCAGCAGTAGCATAGCCGGCTTTGTCAAGACCGTTAGCCCAGCCACTATAGTCGTCAGGTTGAAGCTTGAAACATGAATCATAGCGGTTACTGTTTTTCAGAAACTTACTATGATGTTCATAGGAATCAGCAACGGATGTGTAGCTACAGAATTTCTCATTTGGTTTGTCATCCGTATAAAGTCCATATTTACCTCCGGCCTTTATCCATGACCCGGTTGCCTTGATGCCAAAATGGTTATTCTCATTTCTGGCCAACTGGCTCTGTCCACTTGCGCTTTCAAGGATTCCTTGGGCAAGTGTAACAGAGGCAGGGATGCCATAGCGACGCATTTGGTCTTTGGCAAATTCTTTGTATTGGTCAATATATTCTTGGTTTTTGCTCATTGGCTACATTCTCATTCCTGTTCGTACATGTTCTGTATTTTCTTCTCGTATTTCCTCCTTTGGTGTTTCTTTTATCGTCTGCTTAGGCTCTTCCAACTGGTCGCAGATAGCCACACGATTGCCATCACGAATAAGTTTTGGGAGGTAGCTGTCCAACGCATAGTGGGGGAATGATACCATATCAAACTTTTCATCAGTACCATCTTTGGTTACTTCAACCTTTTCAAGTCCCAATGATTTCTGCATGATGGGAACATCTGCAATGTAACTTCTATAGGTATCATCAACACGGAAGAGCAACAAGGCATCAGGATGCTTTGCTTTCAAATTCTCATATTGCTCCAAGAACTTAGCACTGACAGTATTGTCATTAGCTAAATGCTGTTCAGGATGTAGTACGTCGGCATAGATTTTTGCAGCCAATGCTTTCTTGTATTCGGTGATATTACCTGCCAGCCAAGCCTTTTGCCATTGTTCCTGTGTAATCTCACGTTCCTTGATGTTGTCAATACCCTCAATCTTAGGCAAACAGTAGAGTTTATGTGTGTCCTTTGTCCGATAGATACTCACACGAGATATTCTGTCGGTGTCCTCTTTACTTGCACTAAGGTCGAACAGGTCAACTTTCAGTTCGGGTTTGTTTTGTACCAAGGCGTAGTATTTCTGGGCAAGCTCATTTCTTAGCAGATTGCTTTCTTCCATCTGTCCCTGTTTGATGGTTGAAAAGAACTGGTTAAGGTCTGCTTTGTCTGGATAGACACTAAATCCATTTCCATTTTCAGGTTTCATATACATAGCCCAGCGACCTTTATCATCTCTTAGCATTTGGACCTGCTCAAAAGATGGAGCCACGACTTGCTTTACAGCCTCGCTGATATCAAGTTTAGAAATCTCCTTGAGTTCCCATCCTTTGAGTTTAGCTACACTTACATCCTTGTTCTCAAAATAATGGTCATCGGGTCTGTAGCCAAGAGAACCATCATTGTTATAGAATCGCACATAACTGCTTCCACTTTTCATGAGAGCAGACTCAATACGGTCTTTATTGAATCCAGGCAGGTCATTCTTCTCAATTTGGGCATTTGCCTCATTGCGTTCTGCTTCTGACATCACTTCATCAGGGGTCAAGTGGAATTGTCGTTTGTCGTCAGCTGACAATACAACAAAACCACCAGTTGCTGCACAGGCAGGTAGAACTACATCTGTAAGTCCGGTCTTCGTATCTTTAACAATAACCATCTGGCGATTCTCCTTATTGGGGATATCATGCAAAGTATCAGCTACGACATATCGACCACTTCTCACATTCCACTCAGACGGCATATACTCCGATAGCGCATTAGACATGTTAGAGCCTTCTTCTACAGCTTTAGTATAAGCCAAATCAACAACATCAGGATCGTCACTGTCGGTTTTCGACAAGCCATAGTTCTTCTCATTTTCATAATACACCAAACTGAATTTCTTCAAGAAAGCTTCCTTATCCTCTAGTGAAGCAAAGTTGCGGTCATCCACTCTCATACCACCTTGACGGATAATATCGAGCATGATGGCACACTCATGAGAATCTACCTTTGGGCGTTGCTTCTCCCTTTCATTCTGTATTTCCTGCTGGTTAATCTCTGTCTTGTATTCTATGCGCTGTCCATCTTCGGCACGGTGAATAGCATCCAGAGCATTGTTTACATCGCTCTCTATAGCATCAATCAGACAAGGATTTTCGCGGAGCTCTCTTTGCCAATACTCAATGAGCTGGATATTGTCATTTGAAATCTTTGATGGCAAACCCATTTCCTGCATTTTGATGCCGGAAGTGAGTTCTGCTATCAAACGCTCATATTTCTCAGCATCTTCCGATGGAGCTTTGGCGCCATCCATCACCATGCCTTCACGGGCAAGACGTTGCTGATGACCGGTGGCTGTTACCACTTGGCGTAACATTTCCTGAACGTAATCATGGTAATGTGCAAAGTGTTTTTGTTCGGGCATATATACCACATCCTTCGTGGAATCGTATCGAGCAACGCCACTGGTATCTCTTCTTACAGGAACAAGGTTATCACGCATTTTAAGAATGAAGTCATTCACACTCATGCGAAGTTTGGTTTCTTCGTTCTTCGTATGCAATCGTTCTATAGAACTGCCTGATTGCTCCAGCAATTTCTGATATCGCTCCTTATCAACAAGTGGCAATGTGGTCTGATCCAGATTGAACAGAGTAAAAATCTCTCGATTGTGAATACCCTTAAACTGCTTTCTGTCTTCCATCGGAAGTTTCAGATAATCGGCTCTTGTAATCTTGTTATCGGGATTATTACGATTCACATAATCTTTCCAGTTATACCAGATGAATGGCGCACCCTTTTGCTTGGCCAATACAGAAGCTCCCTGATTCTTGGCTTCACGAAAGGTTGTGTAGAACGCTGACTTATAACCATTCTCTTCACTATGTAAACCCAATGTTAGGGAGTTGAAGGGACTGACACTAATGCCCTTGGGGTAAAATGATGGAGAAAAGCGACCTGCTACGTTCAACCAATAGCCTTCGTTGGTCTTTGCTCTTTCCAAAGCATTCGATATAAGTTCCACCTGTCTGTTAGCTGCATTTTGTTCTACTGTTGATTTATCTCTCATGTCTATTGTTTCTATGTTGTTTCGTTGGGTGTTATTTGATTCCGACACTACGCTCTCGGTTTTCACTTTCAGTGCGATACTGTTCCTGACTGTAATTATTCTGAGCTATCATCTGGCTCTGGTCATTCTTGGCAAGTATGGCGTTGGCTAGCGTATTCAATGGTAGTGCTCCAGCATTGTACGAATCCACGACCTTGTCTGTAAGACGTATGGTGCATGGCACTTTATCAATGTTTGCTACCAGGCAGTTGCCTTGCAATGTAGGATTCTGGATACGTGGATTCAATGCTTCTTCTGCATAGGTCTTGTATTGAACCTGACGTTGTGAACTTTCATTCTTCCGTTCCAATATTTCACCACCGGCTGTATCGAGCAGTTTCATGCCGCCAAAGCCCATCAAAGTCATTTTTAGCAGAGGGTTCTTGACGAACATTCCTGCCATCACTGAAGCCAGTGGCATAACTCCGTTCTTAAAGTTCATGTTCTTGGTCTTACCCGTGAATAGTCCGATAAGAATGTCTGGTAACATGGCGAGTACATATCCAAGGTTATGACCGATGCCACCAAGATTTCCCAATCCTATTGACTTCAACATTCCATCCCAACCGTTAATGTTATTTTCAGATGCTTGTTCAGAGGGTTCCGTTTCGGTTGTTTCTTGCTTAGTTTTTTCTTGTGTATCGGTTTGGCTTGTGCTTGAATTGGTATCAAATTCTTTTTGTTTCTTAGCTTCCGTTTCAGCCCTGGCTTTTGCTTCAGCTTCCGCCTTAACCTGCATATCCAGCTTTTTCTTGTTAGCTAGATATTCTTCTTCATGCCCCGGAGCGATGACCATTGGCACATTGGCATACTCTGCTTTTCGTTCTTTCGACGGCATCAAGGGAAATTGAATTGCCTTCGGTGTTTTGAGAGCATCAATGTAGAAAGGTTTGGTTGTAGCTATTCCCATTCTTTTATTCAGTGATTTATCGAAGTTCTTGATATAGTCATTCTCCCAGGAGTTTATCTTTTTGCTATTCTGTCGGAATCCAGTAAACACATTCTTCTGTGAACCAAATACTCCACGACTGATGCAATCTTCTACAGTCATTACCTTTTGCCCTTTGCTCTTACTATCCAAGTAATACTCTGCACCTGCAAAAGCTACTTCAACGGCGGCTAACTTGCCTAGTGAAGCCCATGAGCAGAAACCTCCGGTCATTAGCGTGTCGGATGCGAATGAGCCAACTTTAGCAGCTCCTTTTTCCATTTTACTCGGATTATAGGCTTTCTCGCATCGGTCTGCAATCTCTCTATCCAAAGGTGTTCGAGAAAGAACGGATGACAATCCTAGCAGACTACCTTCACCAGCCTTACGCACGATGTATTCCATCGAGGATTTGGGTACTTTCTGAGCAACCAAGTAGTCAATCATCATTTGTTCAACACGATAGTCCACATAGGCAAAAGCCAAATCACCGCCTAGCTTTTTGGATAAAGTATCATATTTGCCTCGTCCAATTTCTGCTACTACAGCATTACGCCATTCTGCGGCCATTTTGGAAAAATCTTTCTGGAGGTCTTTGTTTGATGCAATATTTTTTCGACACATCTCAACATAGTCCTCGGTAGTTTTGCTGTTCCATTTGCCTGTAAGCTTCACAAACTCGTATGAGTCGTCCATTCTTCCAGCCATGGTGTTGGATGCAGAACGTAACATACCGGCAAAACTCGTTTGGTATTCAGCATATTCCTTTATCTGTTTCTTATTCAGATCATTCTGAACGTTACGCATGATAGGGGAAAGCTGTGCGTTGAAGTAATGTTGGAGACAGTACTCAACTTCTGAGAAGCGTTTTGAATTTTTAATTGCCATGAACTCTTTATATGCTTTGTGAGAGCAGTTGCTCCTTGGTTTGTTCTATTGCGTTATGATACATCTCCATCTGTTTTGGGTAATACTCTTCAAGCCATTCATCTTTATCTATCTGGTCATGAAGAAATAGGATAGCCAGTTTTTGGTCAATCTCTATGGCAGGTTCACCGTCTTCTTTGTTGTTGAACCAACACTTAGTCCACCATCGGATTCCGGCTCTGTCGGGATAGACACTCACCATTCTTGGTATGTCGAAACTCTGTATGTCGATATCCAGTTCAGCCAGTGGATCTACAATAACTCCTTCGGCAATGGCTTCGGCTTCAGCTTTTTTTTTTCGAGTGAGGTCATCGATGATAGAAATATCTGATGTCGAAGTGCCAAATAGTTCAGAAAGTCGCCGATAAGCAGATTCTGAACCTTTGAGATAAGTGGCATAGATTTATGTCCCAATCCTAATGGATTTGTCATGGATGGCATACATTCATAGAAGTATTCCTTCATGGAAGCTGTCGTAAAGATGTTTCTCAAGGATTGTTCTGTACGCTCCGGTGAAGCATACAATCCTCCGCTTAGGTCAGTCATATAGCTGGCAAAGAAGCGCATCATCAATTTCTCAATCTCATCCTTATCTTTGTCGTAGTCGTTGTGAATATCCATATCGATGGCAACAAACTCAGGCTGCGCTTTTCCTTTTTCGGACCATGTTTTCACATTGCTATAAAGCATGGTAATAAACTCCAATGGGTCTATTTCTTCACCATTATATTTTACTTCCATGTGAAGCATATCAGAACTTACACCAACGGCCAAGCCTGCTTTTATCTTTTGACCGAACTGAACGAAGACATTTGAAAGATGGCTGTAGGTTACTTCATACTTGCCATATTTGATGTTTTCATATAATCCGTATTTTTTCCGGTCAATGCCAATACCTGATACGATACCATCTGCAACAGCTGCAAGGAAATAGTTGTTGGTATTAAAATCAATACCATGATGAAAGAATTCTTCACCAGTCTTGGGATGATTCTGTTTGCCATAACCCAGTGTGAGTTGTACGTCTCTATCTCGTTCCTCAAATGGCATACAATAGCCACTGGAGGATGTTAAATTCATTTCTTGTGTATATGTCATTTTCTCTATTGTAGTTTATCTGCCTCGATGAATAACAAGTGCTGGAGTTTCTTCTTGCATTCTTGGTTGTTGATTGACTTGTGGTTTAGTCTGTTCGTTGGTTGATCTGCTTTTGTCAATGTTTTCTCCAGCTTGTTGGCCTTCACCACCCATAACTTTGTTCATGTTCCAGTTGTTGCCAATAATCATCATGCCTAAGAATGCACCGGCTATCTTACCAAACCATCCAAAGCGTCCGAAGGAAAGAATAGCTGCACCAATCAATCCAGCAAGGCTTAATCCTGATATTTTGCCTTTGCCGATATTTTGGAAAAAATCACCAATCATACCTAGACCATTTCCTGTGAATAGTCCTTGAAAGAACTTGCCAACTCCACTCGTTGAGTTATTGGTCTCAGAAAGCATGTTCCCAGCATCTTCAACTAAATTACCAGCACCTGCAACAACCTTACCAACACCATCTACAGTACCTGTTACTACATCTGATACTTTCTCTGTCGTTTCTTTGCCGACGAGTATGTCTGATGCTGTTCTGACAACAGGCTTGTCATTTACTACACTTTCCCATGCCATGTAGCCTAAGCCACCGCCAACGACAGCTGTTTTGGTAGTTTTTCCCACAGCTTGTACCGCAGTTCCTGCATGGGTGACAGGGTATGTAATGATTCGTCCGGCTCGTCGGGCTATACTGCTCCATATACTCATATTGTTGTTTCTTTTGTTTCTTTATCTCTAGAAGCCTCTGCGTCCATTGCGTTTCCATCGATCCATGGCTTCATTTACTATCTTCTTTTTATCGGCAGGTTGTCTTGCTCCACCTTCAATCTCCGCCCAAACATCTGCCATCGAGGTGTATTTTACCGCTCTGGTCAGTCGCTTGAGTTTGCGATTCATCAGTTTCAGCTTGGGACGTATCGAGAATACAATCTCAATTCGTTCCTTTTCTGTCATCTTGATGTCGCTCAGGCATACCTGTCGTATATCATTCACTATCTCCACGCTTCCCATTATCAGCTCCCGATAAATTGCATTTCTCCTTGATGAAAGTGCAACGGCAAGTGCGTTACTCGGTGCAACGCCCAACTCTTCTGTGAACTCAGAAAGGTTTGTCGTCAGGTTGCTTATCTCATGGTAGAAACCGTATATCTGAGCTGCATAACAGATGATAGAATGAAAGCTGTCGAGATAATCATTGAATTTTCTTTGTATATTCGTTGTCTCATCAACCTCTTCCTTCAGCCATATATGACCGGTAGTTTCCAGCATCATCGAAGCTTCCTGAGATTTCAGTTCCGATTTAGCTTTATTGGTATAAAGCAATATCATACTTGATAGAGTCGGATCTGATTGAGCATGTAGAACGATACAACCAATCATCATAAAAATCAGTATCAGTATTTTCTTCATAGACTCAACTCTTTATCTTATTACATTAGCTGCTCTTCGCCATCGGTCATAGGCTTGCCCTGCAACCTCGGCATTGTTTCGGTCTATCATACCTGCACTGGCTCGATTCCAAACATCATTCAGATTGTAATACCGAATGCTCAGATACAAATAATGGAGTTTCTTGCTGAAAGCACCCAATCGGTCTTGTAATTCCCATAATGTCTGTGAGCGTTCAGCCCCCGTGAGCATATTCTGATTACCACCTTTAGCGATAGTTTCATTGAGAAGGGTAAACACAGAAATCAGTTCGGTCGCTGTTTCCACATACAGATTGTTCATCGATAGTGTTGCCGCTAAGCCTTGCGGATTTTCCTGAACTGCTTTGCGAAGCTGACCTAACGTAATGAAGATGTGCACACCATCATGATAGAGCATCGTGCCTGCTTTCAATGTTGAAGCATAGCCACTTGCCGTCTGTAGGTAACCGCTGTATTTACTTTCCCATTTTTTTATCTGGTTAAACTCTGCGGCCATGGTATTTTGCAAGGTGGCAGTCTCCAACTGTGATTTCGTTTCAGATTGGATTTGGGAGTTAATCAGATCGTTTCCTTCTGCTAATGCCAACCATTCTCCTGGATTGAGAATGACTTGTGCTTTGGCATTATGAGACAAGGTTATCACCAATAGGAGTGTCAAAAGACTTCTAATAACGATTTGTGATTTCATATACTCCTGATGATTTTTTACAGAATGCGACACGTTCACGAAGCACAGACACCAAATCTAAGTCATTTTTTACACCAATGATATTCAGCTTTGGTGTATTTCTGTCCCCGGAAAATATAGTCACGGTCTTTAATCCGAATATCTGTTGCATGATTGTTCTATGTTCATTGAAGTCCACTATGCGATACAACTCCAGATAATCACTTTTTCTAGTGAATACTCCATGTTCCATTATCAGTTGTTCACCATTGATCCTACATTCTATGCGGCGTAAGTATATGAAGTTGTAAATAAGAAAGACCGTCATAACTCCAGCTGCGCAAAGAATAAGTTTTGGCATGGGCATTGATTCCAACCCGGCCGCAAAGAACAATGCTGTCGTGAGGATAATTTCAGGAAGTTCATCAATGACAAACTGCAACCAGTGTGGTTGTAGAATGATTGTTCTGTATCTATGCATAGTAGTCTCTGTCATTGTCTTATCTGCGGAAATGGTGCTTTTGTTCTATTTTCTCAGTCTCTTCATTGTTTTGCGTCCTGTCTTCCTCGTGACCATCTTTCTGTTCTGTATATTCTCCCTCTATGCCATCAATAGCCGACTCAATGATATTCTCAGATGTGTATTGCTTCTTGTCTAGCAATTGGTCATTCCAGTCCTTGTAATCAGGAGCACATGGCTCGTAAATAACTTTGGGGCTTGACTGATATTCCTTATATGATTTATCAAAAGCTTCCTTGAAGTCGTTATAGGCTTTATTCAAATCTTTTCTCATGGATGCGAGGTCTTCCTCACACATGGGAATACTGAATGGACCACTTACAGAACTGTATTCTTCGGCCAATGATTCATAGCGGTTGTACGCTTTACTCGTTTTACCGTGTAAATAGCCCATATCGCCTGACATCAAATCATCTTCTTTACGAAGTGTTTTCAGATAATCTGTCAGATCATTGGGCTTCATCAGCATGTTAAGGTTGAGATGTTCAATGGTTTCCTCCAAGCTGAAATCCTCCCTTGCAATATCCGTATAGTATTTTTCGCCTCTATCATCTATCACCATCACACCTTGTTCAGGTTGAGAGGTTCGATAATTCGCATTATCCTTTGCTACAAGAAAGTTGAAGGCAAACATTCGTCCTGCACGGTCTCTGTCAAAACACAGATGATGATTGGCATTCTCTGTCTGATTCATCATGCCTTTGTACTGATGAACACTTGGATTACCTGCTGTGCTTACAAAGCATGATTTATCCAGTGCCTCGATGGTTCTCTTTGATTCATTCGAATTTGTCTCTTTTGTTGCCAAAGCCTTGTCCTTCATAATCTGATAGTAGCTCATGGCATCATAGGCACTTTCGAACCAATACACATCCTTTACTTTGTCAAGTGCTGTTCCGGCAGGTGTCGCTATCCACATTCCTTCGGTAGCGTTGCTTCCGGCTGCCATCCCTTTATAAATCGTCTTGCCGGTCTTTGTAGCACGACTGCGTTCTTCCAATCCTACGATAGTTGCTAAATCACTTGGCTTCCGTAATGGAAATGATAAGTTGGCATAAGTCTTACCGTTCTTAGCTTCTTTCATAGCGATGAAGAAATTGTTATGAAAGGCTTTCTGGGTATCAAGATTAATACCTCTTGTCTTGAAGTAAGGGTAGAAAGGCTTCTGAGAGTCAAATGAACCTAATCGGAAATCAACTCTTTCGTAGTCATTGATATTGAAAGGCTTTTGAAAATGTTCCCGTCCGAGGTTCACGTATGAGCGGTCCATTATGGGATTGTTCAACAGCCTGTTGCAAACAAGGTTTACCAGTCTGTCTGTATTCATGCCCGGTGTGTAGTCGGCAAACAAATTCGGATGTTCCTTGATAAATGAGATAACATTGTAGTTCTTTTGCTCAGGTGGCTGAAAACAGCACAAACCATTTGCCGTGACAATAAACTTATCGCCACGTACTCGTTTGCCATCACTGCCCATTCGAACATAGGAGGGATAACGCAAGCCATCTCTTCTGTTCAAACTATAGCCGGCGTCTATCAACAAATCCTGTATGTTGACACGTCGTTTGAAGTCGTCGTAATTCAGTTCTGCCATAGTCTTATTCAAATACGTCCATGATTTTTGTTTCGGCAATGTTTGCAGTGATATATTCGCTCATACCAATCTCCATTACACTCTCTACATTTTTCAGGGCTTTGTCTATATCAGATGCTTGAACAAGATAGGTTACATTTGTCCGTTTCTCTTTATTGGTACTTTCATCAATCGTGATAAAAGAAATCTTGGCTTTGAACCATTTGTCATCTTCTTCGTCTTCACTAAAGAATACTTCCTTATAGGGGGCAGGATTGATATTCTTTATTTCAATACCACCTCGAACAAAGCTCTTGACTTCTTTAAGCGCACGATGTTCCGCTTCACTAAAGCTGGTACCATCGAGTACATATATCTCATTGACCTTCTTTTCTGTGCCGTCATCCATCATACGCTCAAATCGCAGACTGACTTCAAACCAATAGGCTCTTTTCGTTTTCATAATTCTTGTGTTTTGCGTTATCGACCATGCTGTAGTTCATGACGTATCATCTCAGTATTGGCTGCTGCTTCAAAATTTCGTGCAGCAACATCCATCGGAGTGTCAACACCCGGTTTGAAGTAGGCTCTTGGTTCAGGCCCATGATGATGTTCCATGAAAATATCTGGAGAAGGACGATGATGGAATGCATGACCAAGTTCTCCTGCAACGGTTACACCGGCCAACAATGCAGCGCCTATCTTTGTCCCAAGACCAACTCCATCACCACGGCTTTTCATATCCACTTCAGGAAACACCTTCGAGAATAACTTCATGCGGTGGTAGTCATCTACAGCCATGAATTTATCAAACTGTTTCTGTGTTATCTCATGGCTTATGACCTGTCCGTCAATAATTGCGGTCATTTTGTATTTGCCTTCTGTTTGGGTATGTTCTTTTGCTTTTCCCTGTTCAGTTTCTTTGGAGGAATTGGCGGTGTTATTGGTAACAGGTTCGACACGAATTTCATCCACCGATACCTCACGGCCATGGCGACCTTCTCTAAACCATCCTTTGTTCTCATCTATGTATTCTAAATCATTTCCATCCATACGAATGCCTCCTTGTGCAAGTGCTTCAAGTTCAGGATGGATTGTTCCTTGGTTTTCTCCAACCTCTAAAATTGGTTGTTGTGCATTTGCTTGCTGTGGCGTTCCTATACCCAACTGAGTGTTTATCTCGGACAGGGCTTTGTCTGACAATTGGATATTGAGAGACTTATTACTATTCAACATCTCCATAGTGATTCCTTCTTTGAAGTCTTCACCGATAACTCCATCCAGCACACTCAAACGTTTGTCTATTGATACCTCCTTGATTGAATTGTTTGTCAATGCTTTCAGCTCTTCATCAGTAAGTGTGTACTGCAAGTCTGCTGGTGAAGCTGCTGACTGTATGGTCACCATCTTTGCCTTTTCGTCAATGATGATACCATGTGAAGCCAATACATCCTGCCACTTATCATTACTGAAATAGACTTTTGAGGTGATTGCTTCATTATAAGGTGTAGCAGTTTTCTGTTCTCTAGGAACAGTTACTACAGGCTGAATAACAGACTGCAAATCTTTCAACACATCTTGTGCTGGTTGTGTGGTAATTGCCTGAGCACCTTTATAATAAAACCCGTATGAACCATTTTGAAGCTCTCCCGGTTTCATACGTCCATCAGGTCTATTCGGTACCATTGGAGCACCTGGATAATAGAGTTCGCCACCAATGCGTCTCATGTGAAAACCATCTTGCTGGCGTGGTGTCCAGCCAAGAAATGGTATCGGTCTGCCCATACACATTCCCGACCAACCATGTCTGTGATGGAAGGGCATATTCATGGTTTCCCTACCATACTCGCCAACACCGATTCTATATCCATGTAATCCCATTGCTACACGTCCGTTTGCATTACGGGCATGAACAAAGTTCTTTGGCATGTCAAAGTCATTTGCAACGAGTGAAGTGAATGTATTATATGCTTTCTTGTTGGAGAAGTTTGTTCCCCAATCGGTCAAAGCTTCCAACTGCTTCTTGGAAATATTATAGGATAATACAGGAGAGTCGTGTCCTTGTACCACCAACTGAAAGCCGTTACTGCTACCTACGATATGGGCTTGCATACCGTTTCGCATCAGGATATCCTGTAGTTCCGGTTGCAAGTCCATGGAACGTGGGTTTGTGTTTTTCCTTATTGACATCAGCTATTAGTTTACGCATCGCCGTTTTCAAGAGCCTGTTCCAACTGTGCGTTCTTGAAGTCTAAGAATTGTTCTGCACTGTCGGAATCAATGCTCAGACCACGACCTTTGCAGTAGTCTTCGTATTCTTTTTTCCATTCTCGTGAGTGGTGGTTGACATAATCAAGCCATGAATATTCGCCACTCTGTACTTTCTCTATTAGGGTTTCTTCCGGATAGAATTTTTCTTTTGCCATTTGTTTCTTGTTTACATTTTGTGTGCTTGTGATTGAGCGCGAGCCTGACTGTTCTTCTTCAGTTCAGACCACATCTCATCGGTATAGTTTGCCTCGTTTACGTAGTCGAGGTTGCCTTCGTCATCCATTGTCCAGCAGCCATACAAGCCGAAGTTATACTTGTCCCAATCTCGTTTGGGGTTCTGTAACCAAAGCTTTTCATCTCCATTGTTGGCTCTTAGTCCTGTTGTTTCATTTAGATCCACACCAATAGTCATTGAATTGTCATTCATGCTCAATGTCAATGGCTGGCCATTGCTAAGGCATGACATCTCGGTTGGAGTAAGATGAAGGTTGTCGGCAATAATCTGAATGTTTCTGCCGATAACAGGTGTTGGAACAGAAAGCACTTGGGAAGTTTCCCTATCAATTTGGTGAAAAGCCATAACCTCTCGGCCTTCTGATGTAGTCATCAAGTCGGTTACAGCTAGTCCTTTCTTCAATATTTCCTGTTTTTCAGGACTGAATGATGAAAGGTTGCTTTCGATTAGCTGTGGAATGAATACCATATCGACTTCGTCTTCTTCATTACGAATTAGGCAAATGCGTGTACGGCATGAAACAGATTCTCCATTTTCTCCCTCTACAGTGATTGGAAGTACAGGTGATCGCTGACCGGAATAGATGGCGCGAAGTGAATGTTCGGGTAAATCCGTAATCATTTCTTCGGTTAGTCCAAACTGGTTAAGGATATTATATGGAATATCCTGTTCTGAAAACATCGGTATGTTCATGTATATTTTTGTTTTGTGTTATTACTAAGTTCCTTGCAAAAGTAATATGGTGTTACAAGACGAACGTAGTAAGGTTCTTTCTAAGACTCTGTTTTTCAGGATAATTAAAGTATTTAAGCAAACTGAACTCTGAAACTAAACTCACAATGAGGCATGTTGCCATGAGTCTCATAGAACATGCAGAGTTCAATTTCAGAGTTCAAATATGGTTTATTCGTTAAAGATGTTTTCATTTCCACTGTAGGAGAGTGGCTTAGTTCACCGTTCAACGGAGTGACAGTAATTTTGCGATAATGAAAACAATTTTAATTTTTCTACTTATGGCAATATTTAGCACTTTGGGCTATGCTCAGTTCAATACAGTTAGTCCTAATTCGAGAGTATATAAAATAGCAAAAGAGGCAGATACCTCAAATGAGATTTCTACCTCTGTCGATGATGATAGTAATAATAAAAGGGAAGTTTGTGATGTAGAGAATATGAAGCAACAACTCATGTTGCATTACACGAGTGTTTCTTTTCCATTGAAGCAGCTACGAGTAAATTCACCATTCGGAAAGCGAAAGGATCCGTTCACCGGAAAGAATGCACAGCATAATGGTATCGACCTGTTTGCCCGAAGTGATGATGTCTATAGCATCATGCAAGGTAAGGTCATCAAGTCCGGGGTTGACAGGAAGTCTGGTATATATGTCAAGATGCAGTACGGAGATTATACAGTTTCATACTGCCATCTTTCCAAAGCTGTTGTTAAGCGAGGGGATATTGTTAATGCAGGTGAGATAATTGGTATTAGTGGTAATACTGGTACGAGGTCAACAGGTGAACATGTTCACATCTCAGTTAAGTACAAGTCACACTATATTGACCCTACCATATTGTTTGACTACGTTAGAGAGACACAGCAGGAGTGCTTGCAAAAGCTGAAAGAATTGGTGTAACAGAATGTCTGGCTTAGAACAGTGTGTTTTTGTCTCCGTGAGACCTTGACCACGTATCATATTCAGAGTAAGTAGAGCCGGTCCAATAGTTTCTTCTCTTTCTGCGTCTCGTTGACTTCTTTGAGCTGCCACCAAAAATAGCCTTAGCTATGAGGTAAAAAACGAAGAGTGTAAATAGTCCTTCCATAGATTATAATGTAGTGATTATCATATACAAAGATATGAAAAAAAACTCATGTATGCAAGGCTAAGTATATAATATTCAGTTTATTGGTCGTGGTTGAACCAGTTATTCTTGCTTAATATATTGAAAAGATTAATTCCTATTTCGTTCAGCTCATAAGAAGGCGAATCTTTCCATATACCACCTACAAAATTATCAATCAAGCCTAATGAAATAAAATTATTTGCAGCAATACTGTTTTCATCACTTTTATTAATATACATAGGCAATGATTGCAAATCATAGATGTATGCTCTGTTCACTATGGAGCATAAGCGAAGCATCATATTGGTATCAATGTCCTTTAAAACGCTTGAAACAAAAATAAAACCCATAATTTTTGCCTTATCTTCTGATTCAGCATTACTAATTAGGTTTAAAAGATACTCATTAATTTTCTGCTCAAAGTGTGGAATTTTATTTATTTCAGCTCTAAAACTATTGATCTGTTCATCTGTAATGCCAGAATAGTCAATAGTTTCAAGAAACTTTCCTATCTTTTTACAAAACAGATAATCTTGAACAGATGCTACGCCTTTAGCTGCGGCTGCTACGATGCTTCCTATTGGAATAAATGGAATTAAATCAGCTGTAGCAACAAGTATATCACAACCTGCTTCACGCAATCTGGAGAATGGCTCTCTTTCATTACTTTTTGCTAGTTCTATAATACTTTGACTCATAGTGTTTATAAAAACTCAAAATATGGGTGTTCCGAATAATCGTAGTCACCTTCTTTGAGCATCGGGTTATTGATGAAGAATGATTTCGTATATAATTCACGAGCAAATGACGTTGAAATTTCATACTCATTTTTGGTAT
>JAYRGX010000035.1:0-38426 GCA_041907545.1 Bacteroides sp. | reverse complement strand
TGTAGAAGGCTTTGTTAATAAATTGAAGACTATAAAACGAATGATGTATGGAAAGGCAAAGCTCATGCTACTGAAAAGAAAACTAGTTCTGGGAACTCTTCTTTTCAACTAAATTGCAAAAGAACCACTCAATCCAGGAAAGGTTAAATCAAAACCCCAATAAATAAAAACCATTGGTGAATAATCTAAAAACTCCCGCCAGCTTTTTTAAAAAGCCGGCGGGAGTTTGCTCAATGTCCGGTTACGTTTTTTAAAAAGCCGGCGGGAGTTTTGTTACTCTTCTAGCTTCAAAAAAAACTTTTTATTTTCATCCCTCACCACTTTTCTGTTAAGTAGTTTCTGTACAGTTGTTTATACGCAAAAATAGAGAAAGATCCCTCACTCATCCCTCACCCTTGATTTTGTATTTGTTTGTATATCAAGTGTATAGATTGTTATGGATGAACGTGTTTTTGTTATCAACCCTCACCTTTTGCTCTATCCCTCACTCTTAAATTGAATTTTAGTTCTTTTCAGGCTGATTTTTTTAACCTTGGACTAAAATGGATAAAAAAACGCGAGTTTTAAGCGAAAAGGTGAGGGATGCCCTTAAAAGTGAGGGATGATGACTTTTTCGGTTTTATCCCTCACTGATTAATAGCCTGTATATTAGACGATTATATTTGCTGGGGTGAGGGATAAGTGAGGGTTGTTATTTGCTAATAGACTGAATATTAACTATTTAAATCTAAAAGGTGATGGATGAGAATAAAATATTAATTCTAGTAGTTAAACCCAAAAGCCCATAAAGGAATAGTTCCCATGTATCCAAATTCAATATCATCTTTTACTACATAAGCATTTTGAATATCAGAAATTTGTTTTTTGGTTTTATTTTTTCCTCCCACTTCAAAGGTGTAATCAGCAATGCTGAAATCGGACTTGTCAGAAGCCAGAATGTTATTCCTAACTTTCATCTGGTTGAAGAATATAGTCTCACGAATATTGCCTATATTGGGATTACCTTCTCCTATTGCGTAAATTAAATTAGTGTTACCAAGATAGATTTTCTCAATTTTCCCCAGCAAACGAATACCTTTGGTTGCATTTCTTAATTGGGCAATAATGCCAGCCTTCTCCAGATAGAACAAAAAATCAGTAACTTGATTACGATGCACATCAAGCATCTCGCCAATCTTTGATAAATTGGGTTTGAAGGGAGCACTTTGCGAAATAATAAATAGTAGCTGTTTCAGTTTGCGTGCTGTTGATATATTCATATTGGCGAATGTTGGTATATCTGTTTCCAATGTCAGACCAATAACGTTTCGTAATCTTTCAAAATAATCAGGTTCCTTATAAAAAGGATAGTATCCCCTTTCAAGATAGTCCTTGAAAAGAGGAAGAGGATGTTCAATGCTAGGTATTTGAACCTTATTTGCAACTATATCTTCTAAACTATATGCCGAAAGTTGTAACCCAAGAGAAATATTCAGGTATTCCCGAAATGACATTCCCTCCAAATGATATGTAAGAGCTCGGCGGCTAAGATCATCACTCCCACGATAAATATCCAAAATAGATGAACCTGTAAATATTACCTGCATATCGGGGAAGTAATCATACATCATTTTCAGTTCTTTTGACCAGCTACTGTACTTATGTACCTCATCAATATATAGATGCTTTCCACCATTTTTGTAAAAGGTGGAGGCAAAGTCGAATAACTTGTTCTCTGAAAAATAGATGTCATCGGCATTTATATAAATGGTATCCTGAAGATCATTATACAACTTTATATGTTGAAGTAATAATGTTGTTTTTCCAACGCCACGTGCTCCAACAATTGCGGTCAAACGGTTATCCCAGATTACCTGATCATGCAAATAACGCACAAAGGTGGTATCCGTACGTTCTATGAGTCTTCTGAATTGTTCGTATAGCCTTTCCATAACATCCTTTTTCTGCAAATATATATAAAATGCTGAATTAAACTAGCACTTTTATGTGAAAAGTGCTGAATTAAACTAGCATTTTTTAGTTATTAATTTGATAGTTTAAAACAAAAACCCTTCTCACTGCCGATAGACATTGGAGAAGGGATGATGTAAAATGTAACATTTTAGGATCTTAAATAGATGGACGTGAATTAGAAATTATTCGTCACTTCTATTTTTGCGTTTCAGGGCTTTATCAGCTCTTTTTTCTTTCAAGCTTTTTACGGCTTCTTTTTTCTTGGATTTTTCTTTTCCTTCTTTTTCTTTCGACATAATATTTATTTTAAAAATGTGTAGAAATTCTCTATAGTTGAAAATTAATAGAAATGAGAATCGGTAGATGTGTGGTTTTTTTTGTTTCTGTAATTATTGGTACTCCAGGTTGTAATTTACAAGGGTTATTACCAATGATTCTGCAGTCTAAAAGCTCTTTGCGAACCGATATGTAGTAATGTGATAGATAATAATTATATGTTCAAATGTACGACATAAATATTGGCTTCCCAAATTAATTAATATATTTCTTAATTCCTTGATCGTATTATTTCCTGATAAATATGCAAATAGTTTTGTTTTAATCAAACTAAAACACTATTTTAGAGGCATTGATCTTACAGATCAAAAAAAGATATAAACCTTATTCTTTGTACATAGATGGAAAAACGAATAGTAGAATGCGTGCCCAATTTCAGTGAGGGGCGCGATATGAATGTAATCAAACAGATAACTGATGTAATAGAGGGTGTAGAGGGCATCAAACTTCTTGATGTTGACCCGGGTAAAGCTACCAACCGTACCGTTGTTACTTTTGTGGGACAAATTGATGCTGTGGTGGAAGCTGCTTTTCGGTGTGTGCTGAAAGCTGCAGATGTGATAGATATGAGAAAACATCATGGTGAGCATCCGCGTATGGGAGCTACTGATGTACTGCCACTTATCCCTGTCTCTGGTATTACTATGGAAGAGACTGCTGAATATGCCCGACAGCTTGCAAAAAGAATTGCACTCGAGGGTGGTATACCTACCTATTGTTATGAATACGCTGCGATTCATCCTGAACGTAAAAAACTTGCTGCTTGCCGTGAAGGCGAATACGAAGGCTTGAAACCACGTTTTGGTAATCCTGATAAAATGCCCGATTTTGGAGGTGAGGTATGGACTAAGCGTGCTGCTCAGACAGGATGTACTGCAGTGGGAGCCAGAGATTTCTTGATTGCTGTGAATTTCAATCTCAATACAACTTCTACTCGTCGTGCCAATGCCATTGCTTTCGATGTTCGCGAACGTGGACGTGTGAAGCGTGAAGGAGATTCTCCTGCAGGGAAAATTATGAAAGATGAACATGGAGAAGATATTTTTATTCCGGGTACGCTGAAAAGTACGGCTGCTATTGGCTGGTTTATTGAAGAATATGGAATAGCTCAGGTATCAATGAATATAACCAATATATCTGTAACTCCTTTACATGTTGCTTTTGAAGAGGTTGTGGCAAAAGCTGCAGCTCGTGGAGTACGGGTAACCGGCACCGAGATTGTTGGTCTGGTGCCAAAGTCCACACTTATTGATGCGGGTAAATATTTTCTGCGCAAGCAACAACGTTCTGTTGGTATATCAGAAAAGGAGATTATGAAGATTGCCATAAAGTCTATGGGGCTTGATGATCTGAAACCTTTTGACGCTAAGGATAAGGTGATAGAATACATGATGGAAGATGATTCCGAAGATAAGCTGGTAGATATGTCCGTTTCTGATTTTGCTTACGAAACAGCCAGTGAATCGGCTGCCCCCGGTGGTGGCTCTATCTCTGCTTACATGGGAGCTTTGGGTGCTGCTTTAGGTGCAATGGTTGCCAATCTCTCTTCGCACAAAGCAGGATGGGATGCTCGTTGGGAAGAGTTTTCCAATTATGCTGAACGCGGTCAGTCTTTGCTTAACGAACTTCTTTTTCTGGTAGACGAAGATACCCGTTCCTTTAATAAAGTGATGGATGCTTTTGGCTTGCCAAAGAATACAGAAGAAGAGAAGTCCGCTCGGAGTAAAGCTATTCAGGAAGCAACATTTTATGCTACTCAGATACCTTTCAGAGTAATGAAAGCTTCTTTGGCTGTGTTTGATATTGTGGAGCAGATGGCTAAAGATGGTAACCCCAATTCTGTATCGGATGCCGGAGTAGGTGCGTTGGCCGTTCGCTCTGCTGTGCTTGGTGCCTGGTTGAATGTACGTATTAATGCTGCCGGAATTAAAAACAGAGATTTAGTTGAGCCTATTCTGCTGGAGTCTGCTGCCATGGCTAAACTGGCGCAGGAGAGGGAAGAAGTTATTCTTGAGATTGTTAATAGTAAAATATAACCAGCTATGGAAGAAATTAGTAAAGAGGAATTTCGCCAACTGATCCTGGCTGGTATCCCTGATACGCTACCCGAAGCCAAACCTTACGAACCTGCTGTTAATCATGCTCCCAAACGAAAGGATATTTTAACTGACTGTGAAAAGGAGCTTGCCTTGAAGAATGCACTTCGCTATTTCCCAGCTAAATTTCATGAAATATTGGCGCCTGAGTTTGCCGACGAACTGGC
Organism: Bacteroides sp.; assembly: GCA_041907545.1. Classification (GTDB taxonomy): domain Bacteria; phylum Bacteroidota; class Bacteroidia; order Bacteroidales; family Bacteroidaceae; genus Bacteroides. The sequence continues at coordinate 33,874 of JAYRGX010000035.1, read as the reverse complement.
AAAGTATGGTCGTATATACATGTATCGTTTTCGTCCCGATTATAAAATATTTGCCCGCCCGATAGAAGATTACCCTTATAAGTCTAAACAAGCTGCAGCTATTATGCTGATGTTGAGTAATAACCTGGATGATGCAGTAGCTCAGCATCCGCGTGAACTTATAACTTATGGCGGCAATGGTGCGGTTTTTCAAAACTGGGCACAATATCTTCTTACCATGAAGTATTTGGCTACTATGACAGATGAGCAGACTTTGGTGATGTATTCCGGTCATCCGATGGGATTGTTCCCTTCTCACAAGGATGCCCCGCGAGTGGTGGTAACCAATGGTATGGTGATACCTAATTACTCATCAAAAGACCATTGGGAGAAGTTCAATGCTTTGGGTGTGTCTCAATATGGACAGATGACTGCTGGATCGTATATGTACATTGGTCCGCAAGGTATTGTGCACGGTACAACCATCACGGTGCTGAACGCCAAACGAATGCAACGCGCCAAACATCCATCCAGAAAAGGTGTATTGTTTGTTTCCTCGGGTTTAGGGGGAATGTCGGGTGCACAACCCAAGGCTGGGAATATTGCCGGGGTGGTTTCTGTTATTGCCGAAATTAATCCCAAAGCGGTAGCTGTTCGTTATTCACAAGGTTGGGTAGACGAGGTGTTTACTAATTTAGATATATTGATGCCGCGTATTCGCAAGGCGGTTGATACAAACGAAGTGGTATCTATTGCTTATCAGGGAAATGTGGTCGATTTATGGGAGCGCTTGGCTGCGGAAGAGATGTATATAGATCTTGGTTCCGATCAGACTTCCTTGCATAATCCCTGGGCGGGTGGTTATTATCCGGTAGACATTGATTTTAATGAGGCTAACCGTATGATGGCCGAAGAGCCAGATAAGTTTCAGGCAAAGGTTCGCAGTACATTGCGACGCCATGCTGCAGCTATCAATAAACTTACTGCTACCGGCATGTATTTTTTTGATTATGGAAATGCCTTTCTGCTGGAAGCATCCCGGGCGGGAGCCGATGTAATGAAGGCTGATGGTACTTTCCGTTATCCTTCGTATGTGCAGGATATTATGGGACCGCTTTTCTTTGATTATGGTTTCGGACCGTTCCGTTGGGTGTGTACCTCGGGTGATCCGAAAGACCTTGCTGTAACTGACAGGATTGCTGCCGAAGTGCTTGAAAAAATTCTTCAGACTGCCCCTGCTGATATCAGGTCTCAACTGGAAGATAACCTGCATTGGATAAAAGAGGCAGGAAAAAATAATCTGGTAGTTGGTTCCCAGGCACGCATTCTTTATCTTGATTCCATGGGGCGTATTGAAGTGGCCAGGGCATTCAATGAAGCAATCAGGCTTGGTGAGATTTCTGCCCCGGTAGTACTGGGACGTGACCATCACGATGTGTCGGGTACTGATTCGCCTTTTCGTGAAACTTCCAATATTTACGATGGTTCTTCATTTACTGCAGATATGGCAGTGCAGAATGTAATTGGCGATTCTTTCCGCGGTGCAACCTGGGTTTCAATCCACAACGGTGGAGGAGTAGGCTGGGGAGAGGTTATCAATGGTGGTTTCGGAATGATGATCGATGGCTCAGCTGATGCAGATCATCGTTTGAAATCCATGCTCTTGTGGGATGTAAATAATGGACTGGCTCGTCGTAGCTGGGCTCGCAATCAGGGAGCAATGGATGCAATTCGCAGAGAAATGGAACGTACTCCGCAACTGGTGGTTACTTTACCTAATATAGCTGATGAGAATCTTATCAAAGCAGCATTAAAACATAAATAGTTATGGCAAAAATACATAAAATAAGCACAGCACATCTGTCAATAGACAGACTGCAACAAATCATAGAAAATGGATATAAACTGGAATTGTCAGACGAATCGAAAGCTTTGATTCTAAAATGTCGCAGGTATCTGGATGATAAAATAAAGACTCAGGAAGAACCTATCTATGGTGTATCTACAGGCTTTGGGTGTTTTTGTGATATTAGTGTGAGTAATGAACAACTTTCCATTCTTCAGCGTAATCTGGTGATGTCTCATGCCTGCGGTGTTGGCGATCGTGTACCAAATGAAATTGTGAAGCTGATGCTAATCCTTAAAATTCAATCGCTCTCTTATGGCTATTCAGGTGTACAGCTGGAAACGGTGCAACGGTTAGTTGACTTTTATAATAACGGTGTCTATCCGGTTGTTTATCAGCAGGGGTCGTTAGGAGCATCGGGCGATTTGGTGCCACTGGCTCATTTATGTTTGCCTATTCTGAATTTGGGAGAGGTAAATTATAAAGGCAAAGATGTGGCTGCTCAAGTGGTAAACCAGAAGTTTGGATGGAAACCTATCACGCTGCAATCTAAAGAGGGACTGGCTTTGCTGAATGGAACACAATTTATGGGAGCTTATGGCTGTTGGTGTATTATGAATGCAAAGAGATTATCGGCTGTATCAGATGTTACGGCTGCTCTTTCAATTGATGCTTTCGATGGACGTATTGAGCCTTTCCATCCTGCGGTTCATGCCATTCGTCCGCACAAAGGACAGATTGAAACGGCTCGTCGTATTCGAGAACTGCTTGACGGCAGCGAGATTATTTCACGCAAGAAGGTACATGTTCAGGATCCTTATTCCTTCCGGTGCGTGCCACAAGTTCACGGGGCATCCAAGGATACCATTGCTTTTGTGGAAAGCGTGTTTACAACTGAGATAAACTCTGCTACCGATAATCCAACCATTGTTCCGGATGAAGATTTGATTATCTCGGCAGGTAACTTCCACGGTGAACCATTGGCTGTAGCTCTCGATTATCTGGCTATTGGTGTGGCTGAACTTGGCAGTATCTCTTCTCAACGAATCTATCGGCTTATTGCCGGCAAACGTGATCTTCCGGTTTCTTTAGCCGGTAATCCCGGATTGAATAGTGGATTTATGATTCCTCAGTATGCCGCAGCTTCTATTGTAAGTCAAAGTAAGCAGTTATGTACTCCCGCATCGGTCGATTCTATTGAGTCATCCAATGGTCAGGAAGATCATGTGAGTATGGGAGCTAATGCAGCTACTAAATGTTATAAAGTAATGGAGAATACAGAACGTGTGTTGGCTATTGAAATGTACAATGCAGTGCAGGCGCTCGATTTCCGTCGTCCGCTTAAAACCTCACCCGTTTTAGAAGATATATGTGCTGCATATCGCGAAGTAGTACCCTTTGTAGAGAACGATTGCGTGATGTACACTCATATTCAGAATAGTATAGATTTTCTAAAGCAAGAAAAGCTTTTTAAATCATGAAACTGTTAATAACAAATATACGGGAGCTATATCAGGTGGAAGAGGCTCCACGTTCAATGGTTTGCGGCAGAGATATGGCTTTTTTGCCCAGTATCAAAGATGCTTATTTGTTGATGGAAGATGAACGCATCTCTGCTTTTGGAGAGATGTTGTCACTCTCACCAAACCTTGTAGCAGATAAAATTATTGATGCAACCGGAAAAATTGTGTTGCCTGCATTTTGCGATTCTCATACACATATAGTATATGCAGGCAGCAGGGAACAGGAATTTATTGACAAGATAAACGGACTTTCGTACGAGGAGATTGCCCGGCGTGGAGGTGGCATACTTAATTCTGCCAAACAGTTGCACGAAGCAACCGAAGACCAACTTTATGCTGAGGCTCTTGTCCGGGTTAATGAGATGATCCGTATGGGGACCGGTGCTGCCGAAATAAAGAGCGGATATGGACTAAATACCGAAGATGAGCTTAAGATGCTGCGTGTAATCAAACGACTTCGTGAAACTACACCTCTTACTATTCGTGCTACTTTTTTGGGTGCTCATGCCGTACCTGCAGCCTATAAAGGTAGGCAATCTGATTACGTAGATTTAATTGTGAACGAAATGATACCTGCAGTAGCAAATGAAGGTTTAGCAGATTTTGTAGACTCTTTCTGCGATAAAAGTTTCTTTACTTGTGAAGAAACCGAACGAATTATGGAAGCCGGTGCCAGATATGGTATGCGTTCAAAGATACATGCCAATGAATTGGCTCTTTCTGGTGGCATACAGATAGGAGTGAAGCATAATGCATTGTCGGTCGATCATCTGGAGTTTACCGGTGATGCTGAGATTGAAGTCCTGAAAGATAGCAGCACTATGCCAACTTTACTACCCGGTGCGGCCTTTTTCCTGGGAATGAACTATGCACCTGCCCGAAAGATGATAGATAGTGGATTACCTATTGCTCTTGCTTCCGATTATAATCCGGGTTCATCGCCATCGGGTAACATGAAGTTTATTCTTTCATTGGCAACAATCAAAATGAAGCTAACTCCTGAAGAGGCAATCAATGCCGCTACTATTAATAGTGCTTATGCAATGGGGCTTAACGATACGCATGGTTCTATCTGTATTGGGAAACGGGCAAATGTACTTATCACAAAAGAAATACCATCAATCTACTATTTACCGTATGCCTATACCTCTGATTTGATAGATTCTGTAATTCTTGGTGGAAAAGTAGTTTGTTTCTAAGATGATTTCATATTCAGAAATTCTCTCATGTTAAATATATCCATAGCCACGCATACAAATATAAAGATTCCCATACATATAAGTGAAGCACTGGTAGCCCAGAAAATTCTTCTGGTGAAAATACGCCATTCGGGATTCATGAAATCATCGCACGAAACAATGATGGCTTCGTCACTAATAGCCCAGGCAATAAGAAAAGCAACAAATCCTATCAATATAACACTTCCAAGAGTACTTCCTGTAAGCACCCAACAAGCCGCACCTGCTCCAATCCAAATGGCGATGTTCAGTATAAATAAGAGTTTTGTTATGAATTTCATATCTTGAACTTATTTACTTACATAAATGTTCCCGATTCGTTAACAAAGCGATTCATGGAGAAATAATATTCTGTTTTTATAAAATCTGGTAATTAGAATAATAGCGTAAATAGCACTCTAAATATTATTAATATTTTTTTTATTTTAAGAGATTACAAAATTATACTTTATTTTTGAAACATCAATAAGCTTTATTGATAAATATTCTTGCAAATAAAATCGATTATTGAATATTAAACATTTATTTACTTTACTCAATAAATATTTAACAATGAATTGCTTGTATTTGTTTATTGGGAATACTCCTGAAACTTAAAAACAAAAAGCATTATTGAAAAAATGTTAGTGTGTATTTTGATCTGTTTTTAACATTATTTGCCTGCTAATGTCTGCTCTAAATGTTTTTTTTGCATTTTTTTCTATTAAAATTGAGTACAAGCGAAAATATGGGGTGTATTACTAGTAAACAACCATGCTAAAGGTGGATAAAATGCATAAAAAAGAAGAAAATAATAGGAGTACAAAAAAAAGAGGTTTTGAACAAACTTCTTCGAATGATATCATTCAGCTTATTAAAAAGAATGATAGTGTATTGTCGGCTGAGGAGAAAGATCATATTTGGAGAAATATTTCAGGAAAGACTATAGGTAAAAAGCAGCGCTTCATTGTTCGTACTCTAAGTATTGCTGCCTCTATTCTGATTTTAATTGTTGGTGGTTGGGGAATATACCGCCTTACAGTTGGGAAAGCAGATATTTACAAGGAAATTACAGCAAATATTAATATCGATACATTACATACATCTTGTCTTTATATAGGCAAACAGGAGATTGAACTGGATAGGCAAGCCGAAGTTTATTGCAATAGTGAGAAAGGACAACTAAAAATAGTAAACAGAGATGGAAATTCGTTTAATATATCAGTTCCTGATTCTAAGGAAAATCCGTTCTTGCAGATAGCTGTTCCACAAGGAAATAAAGCTAGAATAATATTAGCGGATAAGACTACTATAACTGTGAGAGAACACACCAAAATGGTATTTCCAATTGCTTATAATGAAAAAACGAGAGAAGTTTATTTGGAAGGAGAAGCTTTTCTAGATGTTACGAAGAATCCTCAAAAACAGTTTAATGTGAAAACTCAGGATATTGATGTCAGTGTGTTGGGTACATCGTTCAATGTTTCCGCTTTTCCTGAAAGAAATATTCAATCGGTTGTATTGGTTCGTGGACGAGTGAAAGTTTCAGCATCCTCAGGTGAAACCGTTACTATGCTACCTAATCAGAAATATACATTTGATAAATCAGAACAGAAAAATACGCTGAATAATATTGATCCGTACAATGATATTTGCTGGAAAGAAGATTTATTAGTTCTGGATAAAGAACCTCTATCTGTTGTTCTTGAGAAAGTGTGTAAGCATTATGATACGAACCTATTCTATAATGCACAGGATATGAGTAAGATAAAAGTGTCTGGAAAATTAGATATAAGCGTTCCATTGGATGATTTTCTTAAAATGCTGGAAAAAATTGCACCTAACCAAATTACGATAGACACACTGAAGAAAACAATAAAAATGAATGTTAACCCTAAATAAAACTAATATGAGAAAAAAGTAAAAACACAAAAAAAAGCTGAGAGATATTCGCAGTATCTCTCAGCCCGGACTTTGATTGTAATAATGGAATTATTGAACTAACCAAAATCTTTTAAGAATGAAACATCTTAATTATTTATGCAATTATAAGCATATTATTTTTAATAATCTACTTTTAATAAGCTTAATTGCCTGTTCCCTTGTAGTAAATACTGCCGAAGTTCAGGCAAGAGAGTCTGTTAATGTCACTCTTGGTGACAACATAACTATTTCAATAAAAAACAAGACTATTAAAGAGGCTTTTCTTGAAATTGAAAAGAAAAGTAAGTTCGTTTTTATTTATAACAGCGAAACGGTTAACCTGAATCAGAAAGTTTCTGTTGAAGCTAAAGATGAACCTATCCGTACTGTACTTGATCGTTTATTGAAAGGTACTACTGTTGATTATGAAATTTCTGATCATCAGATTGTTGTTTTCAATAAGAATAATAAAAACAGCCAAAAACAAAGCGGGGCTTTTACTGTAAATGGTAAAATAACCGATGAAACAGGAGAGCCATTGATTGGTGTAAGTATTCTTGTTAAGGGTACATCACAGGGTACTATTACTGATATTGATGGTAAATACTCTTTGAGCGTACCGGGACAGAATACTAGATTGGTTTTTAGTTATATAGGGTTTACAAAAATGGAACTTCAGGCTCAGAAGATGCTTAATGTAAAGATGATAAGTGAGGCTGAAAATCTGAATGAAGTAGTAGTGGTGGGTTACGGTACGGTGAAGAAGAATGATCTTACCGGATCGGTGTCTACACTAAAATCAAAAGATTTCAATGTGGGATTGGTAACTGCACCTTCTCAATTGATTCAGGGTAGAGTTGCTGGTGTTAATATTACCAACAATGGTGGTGAGCCTGGAGGTGGTGCTACAGTTCGTGTTCGTGGATCGAACTCAATCCGTTCGGGACAAGATCCTCTTTATGTAGTGGATGGTGTTCCTTTGAATGTATCTGATGATCAACAACCAAGCGGAGCTAGTATTTCCGGTGTTGGTGATACTAGTAAGAAAAACCCTTTGAACTTCCTGAATCCGGATGATATTGAATCTATTGATGTACTGAAAGATGCTTCGGCTACTGCTATCTATGGTGCTCGCGGTGCCAATGGTGTTATTATTGTAACAACTAAAAAAGGAAAAGAAGGTGCTGCTAAAGTTTCTTATTCGGGATACGTAAGTGTATCTAGCTTGCCTGAACAATATCCGGTTCTTTCTGCAGCCCAATTTCGTTCATTTGCAGCGGAAAAGGGGTTGACTTCAATTGAAGATGGCGGAGCAAGCACTAACTGGCAGGATGAGATTTTCCGTACTGCTGTTTCTTCTAACCATAATCTCTCCATAAGTGGTGGAGGTAAAAGTGGTAACTACCGCGCTTCATTAGGTTATCAGGATCAGGAAGGTATTATTAAAAGAACGGGAATGGAAAAGTACACCGGGCGTTTTTCTGCTAGTCAGAAAACATTTAATGACCGTTTGTTGATTGAAGCGAGTTTGATGGCTAGTAGAAACCTGGACCAACGTGCACCTATTGGTGAAACTGGTGGTTACGAAGGCGACCTTTTGCTTTCTGCATTAAAGTTAAACCCTACTTTTCCTGTATATAATAGCGATGGAACTTATTATCAGAAGAGTAAAGATGTGCGTAACCCGGTGGCTATGCTTAATCTTACTAATGATAAAACGCAGACAGATCGCATTCTGGCTAATGTAACCGGAACTCTGACTATTTTGAAGGATCTTAAATACAAAATGAATGTGGCTTTAGATCAGACAAAGGCTACACGTAAAGTAACTCAGGATAAGTCGTTGATTTATCTGACTGATAAAGGTACTGCCGATATAAATAATGTTGAAGCTGGAAACTTCCTGATAGAAAATTATCTGACCTATAATTTTAATCTGGCAAAGAAGCACTCTTTCAATTTATTAGGAGGACATTCTTATCAAAAATTCCGCAACTATTATTATGGTATGTCTGAAACCGGATTTACTGTCGATAATATTGATTATCTATATGACCTTTCTTATGGTAAGAACAAACAGGTAACCAGTACTTCTGGAATTACAGTTAATGAACTTCAGTCGTTCTTTGGCCGTGTGAATTATGGATTACTTGACAAGTATTTGCTAACAGTAAACTTCCGTGCCGATGGTTCTACTAAGTTTGGAGAAAATAATAAATATGGTTATTTCCCATCTGCTGCACTTGCATGGAGAATGAGTGAAGAGAATTTTATTAAGAAACTGAATGTTTTCGAGAATCTGAAACTAAGATTAAGCTGGGGTATTACCGGTAATCAGGAAATTCCGAATAAGATATCTCAAATGCTTTTGGGTAGTACCAGTGGCGCTATCCTGAATGGTGGATCAACAGTTGTTCCTGGTATCACATTGGCTCGTACACCTAATCCAAATCTTAAATGGGAGAAGACTGAACAAGTTGACTTTGGAGTTGATTTCTCTGTATTGAAAGGTCGCTTGAGTGGAACTATCGATGTGTTTTCTAAAACAACTAAAGATGTACTACTTGAAGTATATTCTGTTTCACCAGCTCCAACAACAAAAGTATGGTCGAATGTACCGAATATGAAGATTGAAAATAAAGGTCTTGAAATAGGACTTAATGGAGTTCTTCTTGCTAATAAAGATTTTAACTGGACCTTAGGTGGTAACTTCTCAACCATTAAAAACAAAGTGAAAGATCTTCCTATGTCTTATATCACTACAGGTAGTCCAAGTGGACCTGGTATCACCGGATTTTCTTCTCAGATTATCAAAAGCGGTTATCCTATCGGAACTTTCTGGGGATATAATTTCCTTGGATTTGATGAAAACGGAAAAAGTTTATATGAATTGGATGAAAATGGTAATAAAGTAGAAAAATGCATTGGAAATGCACAACCTGATTTTACTTTCAATTTCAATACCAGTTTCTCATGGAAGCGTTTTGACCTGAGTCTATTCTTTAATGGTGTTGTTGGTAATGATATTTATAATAACTTGGCTAATGTAATTGATCAGTTAAGTCTCTTTTCTAAAGGTTTCAATACAACAGTTCATGCAACCACTTTGCCTGAATCTTTAGATAATGTATTAGACTACTCCAGCCGATACATAGAGGATGGTTCTTATCTGCGGTTGGCAAGTGCTAATTTGGGATATACATTCAATATGAAAAATAGTAAATGGATTTCTAATTTAAGAGTATATGCTACAGCCAATAATCTGTTTGTACTTACCGGTTATTCAGGATATGATCCTGAAGTAAATGCTGCTCATGCTTCTAATGGTGTTCCTTCTTTAGGTATTGGATGGACTACTTATCCAATGGCAAGAAGCTTTACTCTGGGTGTTACAATGGATTTCTAACCTTTATCAATTGAATAATTATGAAACGAATTAGTATAATATTCGCCTCAGCTTTGATGTTGATGGCAACCTCTTGTACAGACTTGAAAGAGGAAATTTTGAATGAACAAGATGGTTCTACCATTGTATCTGACAGCGAAAATGCACAGATGCTTATTGCACCGGCTTACGCATACCTGCGAGATTTACAAAGTCGCTCAGGAGTGTGGTTGGTAATGGAAAGTTTAACCGATGAGATGGTTTTCCCAACTCGTGGTACCGACTGGAATAATGCTGATTACCGTACCCTTTTTACACATGATTATGACAGTAAAAACGGTTACATTAAAAATACATGGAATAGCTTTATGCTGGGTATTACAAAGTGTAATATAGCCATGCAATATTTATCAAAACTGGAACAGACAGATGAGATTAAAGGATATATGGCTGAGGCTAAATTCGTAAGAGCTCTATGCATGTATCATTTGATGGATTGTTTTGGTCATTTCCCATTCAGAGAATATGAGGAACTGGATTATTCAAAATCTCCACAGATATTAGATCGCCCGAAAGCGTTGGAAAGATTGATTGCTGAATTGAATGAAGTTATTCCGGTTTTGAAACAGAAAGGAGATGTGCCTTACGGACGAGTAACCAAGGCTGCTGCCCAGATGTTGCTTGCAAAGGTTTACCTCAATTATCAGGTATATACCGGTACTGCACCAACGTTCAGTGATGGTACTGCAAAATGGGATGAAGTAATTTCTTTGTGTGATGATATTATTGGCTCGGGCAAGTATGTTTTGGCTGATGATTTCTGGAAACTTTATCTTGCAAAGAACGAGACTTATTCAGATCAGACAGAATCAATATTACCAATTCCTTATAATAGTTCTGTGGGACTTGGTGGTATTCCATGGCTGAATATCACTTTGCATTATAATCAGACATTTGGTAGCTTTAAGAATATGTGGAATGGTTGTTGTACAACTCCCGACTTCCTGAGTATTTGGGATGTAACTGACCCTCGTTACCAGGACTCAAGATTAAAAAGTCAGGTAGGATTTAATTTGGGTATTCTTGTGGGACAGCAATATGGACCTGATGGTACTGCTTTGAAAACCCGTACTGGTTTGCCTTTGATTTTTACACCAGAATTTAGTGTTCAGAATTCATCAGAGGCTCAGGGAGCACGAGTTATTAAATATGCCCCCGACCCAACTTCAACCTATGCCAGCAGTAGTGAAAATGATTTTCAATATTATCGTCTTGCAGATGTTTATCTGATGAGAGCAGAAGCTAAATTCCGTAAGGGTGATGCTACGGCTGTAAATGATATCAACGCTGTTAGGAGTAAACGAAACGTAAAGACTTACTCAGCTTCGGAACTTTCTCTTGCTAAGATTATGAATGAAAGAGCTTATGAGTTTTACTGGGATGGTCCTTCACGCCGTAATGACCTTGTTCGTTTTGGCAAATATTGCAATAGTCGCTATCAGAAACTTGAAACACCTACTTATAAAATTCTGTTGCCAATTCCATTGTCGGCTCTTGAAGCTAATCCGGAACTGACTCAGAATCCTGGGTATAGCGAAGCTCTCTAATAACCTAACCATTCATATAAAAAGGCCTCATTCGGTAAAAAAGGATGAGGTCTTTTTTACTTAACTATTTATAAATTGTGTACTAATGATAAGAATAACAAAATCGATAATAAGTATCTTTCTTTTATTGAGCTGTTTCACTACTGTCGTCAGAGCTGCAGATTTTAAACCTCTTCCGCAATGGATGAAAACGGCCGTGTTTTATCAGATTTATCCTCAGAGCTTTAAAGATACCAATGGAGACGGAATAGGGGATATTCAAGGGATTATTGAAAAGCTTGATTATGTAAAGTGGCTTGGTTGTAATGTTATCTGGCTTAATCCATGCTTTGAATCGGCTTTTCAGGATGCAGGATATGATGTGATTGATTTTTATAAGGTTGCCCATCGATATGGCACGAACGATGATTTAAAGCACTTGTTTGATGAAGCTCATAAACGTAAAATGAAGGTTTGCCTTGATTTAGTGGCTGGACATACTTCTATTGAATCATCCTGGTTTAAGGCTTCTCAGAAGAATGAAAAGAATCCTTATTCTGATCGTTATATATGGACAAATGATTCTACTATTAAACCTGAAAAGTTTGTATCGGGCAAGTTTGAAAGAAACGGAACTTATATGAAGAACTTCTTTGATTGCCAACCGGCTTTGAATTACGGATACGGACAACCAGATCCAAAATGTCCTTGGGAAGAGCCTGTTACGGCAGAAGGACCTCAAAGTACCCGAAAGGAACTGATGAATATTATGGATTACTGGATGGAAATGGGCTGTGATGGATTCAGAGTTGATATGGCCGGTTCATTGGTTAAAAAAGATCCTGATTTAAAAGAAACAACAAATCTTTGGGCTGAGATAAGAACTCATTTCCAGGATAAATTTCCCGAAGGAATACTTCTTGCAGAGTGGGGTAAACCGCAACAGGCCATAAAGGTTGGATTTATGATGGATTTCATAATTCATCTGAGAAACAGCGGATACGATACGATGTTTTTTAATAAAACAGGGACCTACAGGCGAGATACTTGCTATTTTGATATTAAAGGAAATGGTTCTCCTGATTTCTTTATTAAGAATCTCACTACTCAGCTTAGTGCTGCAGGAGATGATGGATATATTTGTATACCTACTGCCAATCATGATTTTCAACGTCCTTGTTGCGGCGAAAGGAATACTGTTCCTCAATTAAAAACAGTGATGACTTTTCTGATGACTCTGCCGGGTATTCCTCTGGTTTATTATGGCGATGAGATTGGAATGCGTTTTATTGATGGATTACCCAATAAGGAAGGAAGTCAGCTGACGAAAGGAAATCGTGCTGGTTCTCGTACTCCTATGCAATGGGATAGTTCAGATAATGCAGGATTTTCATCGGGAAATAATAGTTCGCTTTATCTACCTATAGACCCTTCTGCAAGTAGACCTACTGTTGAACAGGAAAAAAAGGATCCTTCATCGCTTCTATTATTTACCAAAGAACTAATTGCATTGCGTGGTAAATATGCAGCACTAGGGAATCGTGGTGAAATAAAATTTTTGCAGTCTAAAGATAATCAATATCCGTTAATTTATGAACGCAGATTAGGCAAAGAAGCTTTTATAATTGTAATTAATCCGTCAGGAAAGGACGTATCTGTATCTTTGGATTATGACAGAGTTGTACAGAAAGTTTTTCCAGTTTTGAATAGTTCAAAACACAAAATAATTGATTATAAAAACAAACAACTGAAAATCTCAGCAGAACCTCTTTCTTATGGAATTTTTCAGATATATTAAACTGTATATGAATAGAATTAGTTTTTTAATAATTGCTGTATTGTTATGTGTATCACAACTGCATGCTCAAAATCCATGGATAGTTGAAGCTGATAATATACAGCCGGATAATTATTACGGAGTCACTGTGGCCAATGGCATGCTTGGATTAGTATCTTCTCCACAGCCTTTAAAGGTTTCAAGTGTTATACTAGCAGGTAGTTATGATATCTATGGGCGTGGAAGAGTCAGTAACTTTCTAAATGGATTCAACATGCTTAATATGCAATTGTCTATAAATGGAAATAGTGTAAATAGCAATAATATAACTCAGTTTAAACAAGTACTGGACATGAAGCAGGGAATTCAGACTTCTTCCTTTATGTTCAAAGATGAAGCAAAAGTTGAATATTCATATCTGGCTATAAGGCAACTTCCTTTTTCGGCTATGCTGGATGTTACGATTACTCCATTGAAAGATATTACTATTACTGCTGCAAATATACTTGAAACACCTGAGGCTTTTCGGGATTCGAAGAATTTCTATAATCAGATTAATCGCAAACATGTAAGTATAGCCTTGCTTACATCTTCAGCCTATAGTCCTACAGGGAAGTTGAATATATGTGCTTCATCGTCCTTTATTTTTCCGGAAAAAAGGGGAGAAGAACCACAAATAATTCATTCTACACCTAATTGTAACAATCATTCCATGAAGTTTACCAAAGAGCTTAAGGCTGGTGTAAAATATCATTTTTCACTAGTGGGTTCAACTATTACTTCGGCTTATCATCCGGATCCATTGAATGAAGTTGAACGACTTACAATCTTTGCTCGTCTGGAAGGTAATAACCGATTGTTGAACAAGCATCGGGAAGCGTGGAATAAACTTTGGGAAAGTGATATTGTAATTGAGGGAGATCCGGTAGCTCAACAGGATATTCACAACATGATGTATCATCTCTATTCTTTTGTTAGAGAGGGATCGGCTCTTTCTATTTCTCCAATGGGGTTGTCGGGTTTAGGATATAACGGACATATTTTCTGGGATGCAGATACATGGATGTTTCCTGCTTTGTTATTACTTCATCCGGAAATGGCCCGATCTTTTGTTGATTATCGTTTTGATAGGCTGGAGGCTGCTAAGAAGAATGCATTCGAGCATGGATTCCGTGGAGCTATGTATCCTTGGGAAAGTTCAGATTCCGGCTTTGAAGAGACTCCGGTCTGGGCTCTTTCCGGAACATTTGAACACCATATTTCCGGATGTGTGGCATTGGCTGCATGGAATTATTATCTGGTGACAAAAGATAAAGAATGGCTGAAAGAAAAGGGATTCCCCATTATCAGAGCTACAGCAGATTTTTGGCTGGATCGTGTAGAGAAGAACGAGCAGGGTAAATATGAAATCCGTAATGTTGTAGCAGCAGATGAATGGGCTGAAAATGTGGATAATGATGCATTTACCAATGGAGTGGCGCAGATAAATCTTGAAGTGGCTGCCAATGCAGCTGGTATTCTCCAGGAAAAAGTCAAAAAACAGTGGCTGGAAGTCGCAAAAAATCTGATGATTCATACGTTTGAAAATGGAGTAACAAAAGAACATAAGACTTACAATGGAGAAGGTATAAAACAGGCAGACGTGAACCTACTTGCTTATCCGTTGGGAATTATTCAGTCACCTCCACAAATTAAAAAGGATTTAGAATACTATGAAGTGCGTGTACCGGAAAAGGATACTCCGGCTATGACGCAGGCTATTTTCTCTCTTCTTTATGCAAGATTGGGTAATAAAGAGAAGGCTTATCACTTCTTTAAGGATGCTTATGTTCCAAATCTGAATCCTCCTTTCCGTGTAATAGCTGAAACAAAAGGAGGAACTAATCCTTATTTTATTACTGGAGCAGGAGGAATTCTGCAAACTGTTATGATGGGATTTGGCGGTTTAGAGATTACTCCTGCAGGTATTGTTCAGAAGAAAGGTTCATTGCCTGGCCATTGGAAGTCTTTGACAATCAAAGGTGTTGGATTAGAGAAAAAGACTTTTATTGTAAAATGATATAATACCTGATTATATAGCGAATTTTATTCGCCAATGGATTTTATTTATTCCTCAATGGACAGAGAACTATTGCTCAATAAATAAAATCCATTCACCAATAAATATAATGGCAAAAACGTTTAGGTAAGATTGGTGCTTGAATCAGCTATTTAAATAACTATGTAGTAGTATAAAGATTGCAGTTAGAAGTTCTTTTCTTAATTTCTGGATAGAGCGATGAATTAGATTACGTGCTGACTGATAATTCATATTTAACATAGCAGCGATGTCTTCAATAGATATTTCCCGGATATACCTAAGGTAAATAGCTTCCCGTTGTCGTGAGGTCAAGGTCTTCATGGCGCGGGAAAGCTCTTTTTTCTGATCTTCCGAAAAGATCTCTTCAGGATCATCATCTTCTTCTGTTGAGGCTATTTCTATTTCGAAAAGTAAATCATCATTATCGGCATCTAAAGAAATAAGTGTTCGAGATTCTAATTTTGAAATTAGTCTGTTTCTTAAAGCTTTGAAGAGATAGAACTTAACATGCTCCGTTTCACTAAGATTCTCTTTGTTATTGTATAGCTTTATAAATAGTTCCTGAATAGCATCTTTTACAATTTCCCTGTCATTTACTATTTTATAGCCGTATGAAAATAGAACATCCGCATACATATAGTACAGAGTAGAAAATGCTTTCTCGTTTCCAGATAAAAAAGATTTCCAGATATCACTTTCTGAATTGTATATATGCATTTGATTTGTTATTCTTAGGTCAATTATTCGCAATATTAACTATTATAAATGATAAATACAAGAATATTTTTTTATACCTGAAAAATAGAAGATAGAACGATTGCAAAAAATAGGAAAATATAAAAAGTTCGGGAATTGTGAATATAAAACTCACAATTCCCGAACTAATATTTAATCCAGCTGAGAGACTGGGATAATTATTACAAAGGTAATGTCAGATTACAATTCTTCGATTTCTTTAAGCCATAAAGCCGAACTTGCATCACTTGGCATACGCCAGTCACCACGAGGACTGATAGATATACTTCCTACTTTAGGACCATCAGGTAAGCACGAACGTTTGAACTGCTGGTTAAAGAAGCGGCGGAAGAAAGTGTGTAGCCATTTCTTTATGATTTCTTTATCATACGATCCTGCAAAAGCAATGTTTGCCAGATAGTATATTTTAGCCGGACGGAAACCAAAACGCATTGTGTAATAAAGGAAGAAGTCGTGAAGCTCGTATGGGCCTACTAAATCTTCTGTTTTTTGCAAAATATTTCCATCTTCGTCTGCAGGTATAAGTTCCGGGCTAATAGGAGTAGCTACAATATCTGTCAGGATGATAGCGGCATCTTCTTCAACTTCATTTTGGCTTACCCAGTCAACCAAGTGTTTTACCAACGTTTTAGGTATACTTACATTAACACCATACATGGACATGTGATCTCCGTTATAGGTAGCCCATCCCAAAGCAAGTTCTGAAAGGTCACCGGTTCCAATAACCATACCGCCTGTTTGGTTTGCTACATCCATAAGGATTTGCGTACGTTCTCTGGCCTGAGAGTTTTCATAAGTAACATCGTGCACTTTTATATCATGGTCAATGTCTTTGAAATGTTGAATACACGCAGCCTTTATATCTATTTCGCGAATACTAACTCCTAATTCTTTCATCAGGTTGATAGCATTGTTGTAAGTACGATCGGTTGTTCCGAATCCAGGCATGGTAATTCCCAGAATACCTTTGCGTGAAAGTCCCAGTTTATCGAAAGTCTTTACGCATACTAGTAAGGCTAGCGTAGAGTCCAATCCTCCGGAAATACCTAAAACTGCTGTTTTTGAATGTGTGTGAACAATTCGTTTAGCCAGACCGGAAACCTGTATCTCAAAGATCTCTTCGCATCTTTCATTAAGAGTTCTGCCAGTAGGTACAAATGGAAGAGGATCTATTTTACGGCTAAGACTTAAAGGTCGGCTGTTTGTTAGTTCGGTAGTAACGTGAATAGCTTCTGCATCTTTATAATCACCACTATTTGCAGAGAAGGTTGTGTTAATACGTCTTTCTGTGCGTAAACGTTCCACATCTATTTCTGAAATAACCATTTGTTCTTCCAGACTGAATCGTTTGGATTCTGCAAGTAGAGTACCGTTTTCATATATTAATCCGTTTCCGGCAAATACTACATCAGTCGTTGATTCTCCGAATCCGCAGGAAGAGAATATATATGCGGCAATGCAGCGCGCAGACTGTTGACTGATTAGTGACCGAACGTAATTATGTTTGGCAATACCTTCATTATCGGCAGAAAGATTAATAAGAATCTCTGCACCCTTTAATGCCAGTTTAGAACTGGGAGGAATTACAGACCACAGGTCTTCACATATCTCTACACCGAAACAACAATCTGGAGTATCGAATAGTAAGTTTGAACTAACAGGTACCAACTGACCACAGAGGCGCACTGTTTTGTCAATTACATCTCTGGCCGAAGTGAACCAACGTTGTTCGTAGAATTCTTTATAGTTGGGTAAGTAAGTTTTTGGAACCACACCAAGAATCTTTCCTCCTTGAAATACAACAGCAGCATTTATAAGGATTGTATTGGTTATTACCGGCATTCCTACTATACAAATAATATCAAGTTGGCGAGTATTATTCATTACTTGTACCAATCCCATTTCTGCTTTTTCAAGCAGAAGTTGCTGGGCAAACAGGTCGGCACACGTATATCCTGTGATACATAGTTCCGGGAAAGCAATAATCTGAACGCCTTTTTCATCGGCCTCATTTATCATTTTCTCAATTTGTTCAGCATTATACTGGCAATCGGCTACTTTTACCGGTGGCACTGCTGCGGCCACTTTAACAAATCCGTAGTTCATTTTTTCCTTTATTAATCTGAATTGATAGTACAAAAGTAGTGAATAAAAAGATAATCCGGTTAAATAAACAACTTAATTTATTTAACCGGATTATTCAATCCTATTTTAAGGAAAAGTGGACTTGTGATTAGTATTTTACCCCATCAACAGTAATTCTATTGTATTCTATCATCTCTGCATCATCAGTAACAAACAATGGTCTTCCGTCTGGTTTATCGTAGTGGAAATCAATATTGTTGAATGTTACATTCTTTGCATGACGGATGTAGAATCCCTTAGCTGGTATTGTTCCAAACATTAGCGGATCCGGATAAACTTTTATCTGTTCGGGAGGAACAATCTTTCCATCTTCTGCAGTAAAACCACCCTTATGGTAGATATGTATGTCACTCAGCGTAACATCTTCTATAATACTTCCGGGAATTCCACTAATGATGGATGAATACTGAGAATCTGCATTGTATACATTAATATTGCTGATACGTACTCTTTTCATACTTCCTTTAGGTGTTCCTTCCGGACTTCTCATTCGTCCTCCAAGACGAAGAAATATTGGAGAATTAACAATATCCCGCATAGTGATATTACTAACAACAATATCTTCCAGATGACCTCCATCAACTGTTTCTATAGCCAAACCTCTGCAACGGTCGAATACGCAGTTGGCTATTGCGATGTTCTTAAATCCGCCACTTGACTCTGTGCCGAGCTTTATTCTTCCACAAACATAAGCATGATCGGGAGCTTGTGGCTCATATCTTTCATAGGTAGCGTTCATAGCTGTTCCCTGATCAAAGCCGGAAACCAGACAACCGGTAATGGTTACGTTTTCTGTATCTCTGAAGTATCCTAAAGCATAAGAAGCTTTCAGTACAATTGCATCATCCCATGGAGAGTTTACAGTGCAATCTGTAATACGTACGTTTTTGCAACAATCAATATCGAATCCGTCTCGGTTGGTATCTACTTTCAGGTTTAGTACACTAAGATTATCTACGCCGGTAGCAAGCAGGGCAAAGTGTCCGCAATGCAACATAGAAATATCTTTGATAATTACATTCCTGCAGTTTTTCAGACTGATGGCTTTATTTCCGGCACCAGGCAGGCGGCTTTCTTCGCGAGACAGTCCTTTACCGTAAATAAGTCCCGAACCGCAAATAGTAATGTCTTCCAGTCCGATGCCCCACATAAGAGAATTTTTCCAATGGCTGTGGCCGAAATCCTGATACTTGTAGAATTCATTTGGCTCAGCAACATCATATCCCTGATCTTTAGTTGGGAAAGCTGCAACGATACGAGCTCCTGATTCCAAAAAAATAGTGATATGACTTTTCAGACGAATGGAATAGCAGGCATATTCGCCAGAAGGTATATAAACCGTTCCTCCTCCTTCATTAGAAGCATTCTCTATAGCTTGGTTGATGGAAGGAGAATCAATAGTTTTTCCATCTCCTTTAGCGCCGAAATCTTTTACATTGTAAATCTTAGCTTGAAGCTGGAAGGATCCTGCTATCATAAAGAGTGCAAACAGGAAATATATTTTAATCTGTTTCATAGCTTAAATTCTTTTTTAAATAGTTCGGGTATCATAAAACTGTTGTAATCGGCCTTTGCATTCTGAAGATAAAAACAGAAATAGAGTTTACCGTTTATCAGTTTGCTGGTGCCAGTTAGGGCAGGAGCATCTGTTTTTTTACCTGATTCATGAAATACAAGTGGGGAAGTCTGCTTATGTGCGTCAGATAGTCTGATATCAGAGTTTTCAGGAACAACAGCCTGAACAACTTTCAGATTAAGACTTTCATCGTAATAAACGGTGAATGCACTACCTTCTACACTAAATACATTTTCTTTACAATATTCAGGTTTTAGATCACTTTCTGCTTTATTGGGAAGCACCTTTGCATAACAACCTCCAAAACTCCAGAATAAATCTATACCATCTGGTAAGTTTAGTCCTTCAACTTCCATAACGAATCCGTCGCTATCTGTTAGTTTGGCAACACGGACAATTACTTTTCCATCTTTCAATAGATTATCTTCCAAAGTGTAAATCAGCTTGTTTTCCTCTTTTTTTAGCTTCACACTTTTTAGTTCGTTACCCCAAAGACTTTTCTGACCAGCAATGAGTCCTAGTTTGAAGTTTCCCGCCATTTGCGGAAAATGAAAAGAAAATTCAGGAGTTTTACATGCCAGTATCCGAGGTGCTGTTTGTGTACCGCTCAGTACATAAGAAAACTTACTCTCTCCACCGGCATAAGCGTGAATGCCAGCAAAGAGAGTAAGCAATACAAAAAATACTTTTTTAAGTTTACTCATATTGAATATTACTCTTAAGGTTTATATTCTCTTTAAGTTCTATTTTACTTTTATCTGCAACTTTTAAACGTATATTACGCAGATTGAAATTATTAGTAAAAGTTATTTTTCCAGCATTGCCAACATCAGCTTTGATGTTGTTAAGATAAAAGTTTTCTAGCCTTAATTTTTTATTCCAACCAATTGCTGTGATAAATTGTTTTGAGTTCTTAGCTTTTACATTCCAAAAATAGACATTTTTGAAATGTGGATAACCTTTTTCAGCAGGAATTACTTGAGTAAGCATTGTTTTCCAATGCTCGGGAATCTCTTTTCCTACATATTTCTCAGGCAAGGTAGAATAGCTGTAGCTCGGATTCCAGTTTAAATCGACTGCTAAGACACTGCCTACACTATCTGCTTTAACATCTGTCATATAAATATTCTCTACAGTACCTCCTCTATTCATTGCCGATTTAATACGAAGGGCTGATGAAGTTCCGCATGCTTTCATGTTATAAGCCAGAATATTTCTTATAGAACCTGACGTTTCGCTACCACAGGTTATTAATCCGGCCCCTTTTCGGGTAGTGCAGTTACGAACTACTATATATTCAGTAGGACGATTTACGCGTAGCCCATCAGCATCTCTTCCCGATTTGAGACAAATATTGTCATCGTTACAGTCAATATCGCAATTCTCAATCAGAATCCTTTTAGAAGAATCAATATCAAGGCCATCGGTACTTGGTCCGTGTCCACCAATATTATTGTTTACATTTACACCATTGATGGTACAGTATGAAGAATACAACACCTGAACAGCCCAGAATCCGGTTCTCATAATATGAATATCCTTCAGAGTGATATCCGAACTATTTGAAATCAAGATACCTCTTACCCGTTTGCAGTCGTAATCTACAATCCAGCGGAGTCCTTCTTTTTCGTATTCTTTGCGCATCTCCCAATATTTATCCCAGAACACCTTTCCTTGACAATCCAGCGTGCCTTCCCCTGAAATAGCCGCATTTTTTTGGTCGGTTACATTAATAACAGCCGATGGCCATACCATTTCTATGCCGGCAACTCGTGTCTTGAACTCAGGATAATCATTAATGTTTGTACTAGCCATTAAAGTAACCCCTTTTCCGATGCAGAAATTAACTCCTTTTTTTATAAATAGAGCTCCCGTCAGATAGTTTCCTGGTTCAAAGGTTACAGTTCCTCCGCCAGCCAGACTGCAGGCATCAATGGCATCTTGTATTTGCTTGGTACACATTGTCTTTCCATCGTTTATAGCCTGGTAATCTTTTACATTAAAAGTTTTACCAGCCGGGAATGTTTTTGCTCCTACATCTAAAGCCCAGGAAAGATTATGTTTCACTTTTTCCCCAGTCCAGTTAATGGAAGGAATTGTTTTATTTTGAGCTACACATCCGGTTGTTAAAATTGTGAATAGATATATAAGTAAGCTTTTTTTCATATTTTATTTCGTTGTTATATTTTAGTTTCCGTCTGGTTTCTCAACTTCAGTAAAGGGGCTTTGGTTCCAGTGAAAAGAGGAAAGGCTATCCGGCTTTTTTGGATTAAATGGCTTGTAATCTTTTCTTAGATACTTTACGATATCCAATTTGTTGGCTTTCATTCCTTCGATAATACATTTGGATATTTCGTATGCCCCGTAAGGATTAAAGTGTGTGTTGTCTGCTAAAGGCTGTGTTTGTCCTGGGTAAGTGTTTGCCGGATAATGTACAAATGCATTTTTAGATGGCTCTATTCCCCATGTTTCATAAAGTGTTCGTGTTGTGGCGTTGAGATCAATTAATGGTATATTTTCTTCAATAGCTAATTTTTTCATTGCATTTGGATATTCTCCATGAGTATCCATGATTTTACCTTCTTCATTAAAGCTTCTTCGTTGAGTAGGAGTAACCAGAACTGGATGTGCTCCTCTTACTTTTGCTTCCTGTATGAATGTGCGAAGACTTGATGTGAATGAAAGGTATGGACCTTTACCCGGACCTTTTTGCTTCTGATCGTTATGACCAAATTCCATAAATATATAGTCACCGGCTTTCATTTGTGTAAGTGCTTTAGCTAATCTTCCTGCAGCGATAAATGTATTGGCCGATTCGCCAGATTCTGCATAATTAGCAAAGCATACATGTTTGTCAAAGAAACGTGGAATCATTTGCCCCCAGCTAGCCCAAGGTTCATTGTCCTGATCTACTACGGTAGAGTTTCCACAAAGGAATATTGTTGGAACGTTATTTACTTTTTCAATAGTAAGTGTCTCTAAAAGAGGTGCATCACCATTAAATTCCAAAGTTAGTTTATCATCCCAGTTAAGTTTCTTCTTCTCTCGCGCTTTAATCTGTACAAATTCGTTCTCGCTTATTTTAGTATTGCGCTTATTGATAATAAAAGTTTCTTCAATACTTTCGCCTTTTTTTGTGGGAAGATTCTCAATAAAAAGACGGCGTGATTCTCCTCTTACGGTTGTTATTCCGGCTTTATTTGCAGAACCTATTTTAACGGTTACTTTATAGTTTCCATCAGGAACCTGAACCGAAAAATAGAACGGTTTATTTTCTCCTGCAGAAGAAGGTTGCAAATCATACCCATAACCTTTTTCAGCAGAAAATCTATCCTTAGAAGTGATAGCGGTATACCCTTTTAAGGTTTTTCCTTGTTCAAAGTCAAACTTATATTCTACCTTTTGTGCTGCACAAAAAGTGCATATTAGCAAAGTGGTAGCTAGTAACTTAAGTTTCATATTATTTTTTATTAATCTATTATAATTATAGTCCTTTATCTCCTTTTTTCGGTTTTAGCTCATCCGGTGAATCCTTGGTATATGTATCTACCTTCTTTGCTACTTTTGTGTACAGATCTTTAATGGTTTCAAGTGAAACTTCGGTTTGTGGACGGAAGTTGTCCGAATTCATATAATCCAGAATAGCTTTATTCATCTGACGAGCAACAATTCTTTTGTCCAGATTGGAAGTAATATCCATACTTGTCATCATAAGCTTTCCGTTCAAAACTTTGGCTTCGAAAAGCATACCAATTTTCCGACTTATAAACCAAGTGTCTATGCTTTGTACCAATGGTTGGAAATCAGCAGGGAAATCAGTGAACTGCATAACTTGTGCTCTGTTAAGAAGTTCCCACCATTGCAGATTACTGTGACAATCGGTAGGGAAGTTTTTGAAAAGAGGATGATAATTGTTCACGAATATACCTGTTGTATGAGGAGGACGCATTTTAAACCATGATGTGTTCCAGAATACAGGAGTGAAATATTGCTGCACATCTTTTCCGTATGATATTTTTCCGGCAGCTGTAAGTAATACGTTTCCACCCTTTTTCAATATCTCAGTAGCTTTTGCATCAACCGTGTCGGTTACATAAACCGATCCTTTATCAATAGTAACCGTTTCAGGATATACCCAGAAGTTCCAGTCGTTCACAGCTTCGGTTCCTTCAATAGAAACTTCTAAGTTCAGTTTCTGAGCTTTTTCAATAGAATTTAGAGGGAAATTTACAGAACCAAGACTGAAGCAGTTACCTACCGGAATGTCTTTAGTGCTAAGCAAACCTTTTGCAAGGACTTTTCCCCATTCATCTGTAATTTTATAGATTGTATTGGCATTTTTTATTGCTGTCTTTCCAAAATGAGCAACTTCTATATTTGCCTGGAATGTTTCGTTATTCTT
Organism: Bacteroides sp.; assembly: GCA_041907545.1. Classification (GTDB taxonomy): domain Bacteria; phylum Bacteroidota; class Bacteroidia; order Bacteroidales; family Bacteroidaceae; genus Bacteroides. The sequence goes on along the minus strand of JAYRGX010000035.1, from coordinate 9,679 downwards.
GTATACAAACTTTTCAATTCTTGCAAGAGGTACAGTTGGGCTGCAGAAACGACGGAATTCAGGAGCATTAATATAGCCTTTTTCTTCAAAGAATACATTTAATAAACCAACTAATGCAGTTCCCTGACCCGAATAATCGTTCAGAGCTAATAATTGGAATCCGGCATAATTAGGTGTGCGGAGAGTCTTTTCTATTTCGTTTTTGTAGCATAAAGCCTGTAGTTTTCCTGATGCCATCATAAATTCATGTCCCAGATCTCCCATTTTACCATCTTCCAGCAAATCTTTGAATATTTCAAAGTTTTTAGCTTTATTTACTCCGGTATATTTCTTTATTTCGTTAAAATCGGGGAAAGCACACCATTGTCCGGTTTCATGAGATACATAAGGTTGAGAAACAGTGTCAATCTTAGCACGATAGTCGGACATCGACTCCGGCATTGAGCTTGCCCAATCCAGTCCACGTGCACCTGCTTTTACATGATATTGATTCTTTGGTTGCCATTGCCAGCTACCACCAACAGAAGCTCCCGTATATACTCTTCGTGGATCGTTTTCTTTCCAGTAATCAACAAATTTGCTAACCCATGCAACCCAGCGTCCGGCAGGCTCGTTACCACATGCAAGCATACAGAAAGATGCATAATTACCATATTCCTTAGCCATGCGGATTGTTTCATCCATCAAATAATTATCAATAGGTTGTCCCATTCCAAGTTTCGGACCATGGTTAGGCCAGCTTGGTCCTTCCGGTTGAATGTAGAATCCAACTAAGTCGGCAGCTTCAAATGCAGCCTTTGGAGGACAAAAAGAGTGAAAACGCATGTGATTTAATCCATAATTCTTGCAAATACGAAATACTCTTTTCCAGTCTTCAACTTGTATAGGAGCATATCCGGTTAAAGGGAAATCGCAGTTTTCAACAGTTCCGCGAAGCATTGTTTTATTGCCGTTTACATAGAAGTATTTTCCTTTGATTGTAAATTCACGCATACCAAACTGAACTTCCTTTTCATCGCTATTTTTACCGCATTCAATTTTGGCTTTCAATTTGTATAAAGCAGGATCAAATTCATCCCAGGTAAGCATTTTATCACCCATTGGAAGCTCCATTTCTAAAGAAAGTGTATTGTTTTTAATCACAATATCTTTTGATATGGGTAGAAGCGTATGACTCTTTTCTGTATTAAAGCTTTGGGCTGATAGTGTTACTTTTGCCGATACATTTTTTAGCTTATCTGATTTAAGCAGAATCTTAACCACGGCTTTTTTATTTGCAACATCAGGATATACCTGAATATCATCAAAATGAATGATTGAGCCGGCTGTGAGATTCATTTTGCCAACAATGCCATTCCAGTTACCTTGAGTTTGGTCGGTTACACTGTGTGAATCCGGTCCAACATTAATATCTTTCAAACGATTGTCTACCCTGATGGAAATTTTACATTTTCCCGGATGTATATAGCTGGTAAGATCGTATTCGTGAGGCACACAAAGACTATTTTGCATGCCAACCTGCTTGTCATTCACCCAAACTGTAGTTTCTATGTGAGGACGTTCAAGAAAAAGGACTACTCGTTTTCCTTTCCATGATGAAGGTATAGTAACTTCTTTCTGATACCATGCCACACCTATATAATGTTTATCCGGAGTAAGGAAAAAGGGTAGTTTAACCTTTCCATCTACTCTGTATTTTTCCATGTATGGATTATAGTAGTAAGAACTGTCGTAAAGACTGCCTGTCCATTTAGTTCGTACAGTTACATCATCTCCCTTTAATTTTTCAGGCATTGAACCTGGTAGGTTAATTTCTTCATTCAGTCGTTTTTTGAACCACTGTTCAACAACACCCGCATCTGTCCTGTCTATCTGGAAATTCCATTTTCCAGAAAGATCAATGCTATTCTGAGCAAAAATTACATGTGTGAATATTAAAGATAAAATGATTGATGAAATTATTTTTTTCATAATTTAATTGTATAGTTTACAAGTTGCTAAGATACAGGCATTCTAAATTTGTATAAATAGAAAGTAGTACATAAACCTAGAATTTCGTATAATCATGCTTTAATTTAAAGCCATTTGTACAATTTTACATCTGTTTTGCCTTTCTTTCTATGAGATTCTTATATATCTCCTTTTTCCTTTCATTTTAATAAGTGTATATTTGTACACTTATTAATTCTTACGTCTAATTTTATTGTTTTATGAAAAAATTATTCGCTTTTTCTTTTCTGTTTTTATTTGCCGTAACATTTCTTCATGCAAAGGGGAAAACATATCTATTTTCATATTTTACAGGCAATAGTGAAGATGGACTTCATTTGGCTTATAGTAATGATGGATTAACATGGAACGCTCTGAAAAATGGAAAGTCATTTTTATCGGCTACAGTTGGCAAAGATAAATTAATGAGAGATCCAAGCATTTGTCAGGCACCCGACGGAACTTTTCACATGGTGTGGACTTCCAGTTGGACAGACCGTATTATTGGTTATTCTTCTTCAAAAGATTTGATTAATTGGTCGGAACAAAAAGCTATTCCGGTAATGATGCACGAACCTACTGCTCACAATTGCTGGGCGCCGGAATTATTTTATGATGAACCTTCGAATACTTATTATATTTTCTGGGCTACTACTATTCCTTGCAGGCATAAAGAAGTGCAGACCAGTGCAAGCGAAAAAGGATTGAATCACCGCATTTACTATGTTACAACCAAAGATTTTGAAACATTTTCGGAAACAAAGATGTTCTTTGACCCTGATTTTAGCGTGATTGATGCTGCTATTGTGAAGGATAAGAATAAAGAGTTGATAATGGTTGTGAAGAACGAAAATTCCAATCCTCCCGAAAAGAATCTGCGCATAACTAAAACAAAAAATATTCAGGACGGATTTCCTGTAGAAGTATCGACTCCTATTACCGGCGATTATTGGGCAGAAGGGCCTTCTCCACTATTGGTAGGCGATTATTTATATGTTTACTTCGATAAATATCGCAACCATAAATATGGTGCGGTACGTACGAAAGACCGTATTCACTGGGAAGATGTGTCGGATGAAGTTACATTCCCGAAAGGAACCCGTCACGGAACAGCATTCCCGGTTAAGAAATCGGTTTTGAAAAAGCTTTTGAAAGAAAATTGATTTAAATACTATACTATGAAAAGATTTTGTTTACTCTCATTCTGTTTGTGTGCGAGCATTCTTTTCTCGTTCTCACAGAATAAAAAGTCATGGTTCTCTGACAAAGATCTCACTCAGACAGGAGTTTATTATTATCCTGAACATTGGAACGAAAGTCAGTGGGAGAGAGATTTTAAGCAAATGCACGATCTGGGCTTTGAGTTTACTCACTTTGCCGAGTTTGCCTGGGCGCAACTGGAACCCGAAGAAGGAAAATACGATTTTGCCTGGCTCGACAGAGCTGTTGCTTTGGCTGCCAAGTATAAGCTTAAAGTTGTAATGTGTACTTCTACTGCAACTCCTCCGGTATGGCTCAGTAGAAAATATCCGGAAATCCTTCTCAAGCAGGAAGATGGTACGGTTCTCGATCATGGTTCCCGTCAGCATGCATCTTTTGCATCTCCACTTTATAGAGAACTCTCTTTCAAAATGATAGAGAAGTTGGCTCAGCATTATGGTAACGATTCGCGTATTGTAGGTTGGCAGTTGGATAATGAACCAGCTGTTCAGTTCGACTTTAATCCAAAAGCAGAATTGAGATACCGAGATTTCCTGCGTAAAAAGTATAATAATGATATCAAAGCATTGAATGATGCATGGGGAACTGCATTTTGGAGTGAACAATATAGTTCATTTGATGAAATTACGCTTCCCAAAATGCGTCAGATGTTTATGAATCATCACCAGATTCTCGATTATCGCCGTTTTGCTGCAGAACAAACAAACTCATTCCTGAACGAACAATGTTTGCTGATTAAGAAATACGCAAAGAATCAGTGGGTAACTACTAATTATATTCCTAATTACGAAGAGGGACATATTGGTGGAAGTAAGGATCTCGATTTTGTATCATATACCCGCTACATGGTTTATGGAGATAATGAAGGCATAGGCAGAAGAGGATACCGTGTGGGAAATCCGCTACGTATTGCTTTTGCAAATGATTTTTTCCGTCCGGTGAACGGAACATACGGTGTAATGGAACTTCAGCCTGGCCAGGTAAACTGGGGAGGAATTAATCCTCAGCCACTTCCGGGAGCAGTCCGACTCTGGTTATGGAGCGTATTTGCTGGAGGTAGTGATTTTGTTTGCACTTACCGTTATCGTCAACCTTTGTATGGAACGGAGCAATATCACTACGGAATAGTTGGAACAGACGGAATAACTGTAACTCCTGGTGGAAAAGAGTACCAGCAGTTTATGCAGGAAGTAAAGCAATTGCGTAAAGAGTATTCTCCACGAGAAAATAAGCCAAAAGAGTATATCGCACGTAAGACTGCTATTCTTTACAATTATGATAATTCATGGAGCATAGAACGCCAGAAACAAAACCAGACCTGGAATACCATGGCACATGTAGAGAAATACTATCGCCCATTGAAAGCGTTTGGTGCACCTGTTGATTTTATTACTGAAGATAAGGATTTCAGTGCATATCCGGTGATGATAGCTCCTGCATATCAGTTGGTTGATGATGCTTTGATTGCCCGTTGGACTGAATACGTAAAGAATGGTGGTAACCTGATACTTACTTGCCGTACCGGACATAAAGATCGTAGTGGAAGATTGTTTGAAGCACCATTCCGTTCTAAAATTGATAATTTGGCCGGCAATAAAATGGATTTTTACGACCTGCTTTTACCACAAGATCCGGGAACTGTTGCGATGGACGGAAATAGCTATCCTTGGAACACCTGGGGAGAAATGTTGGTTCCTGATAAAGGTACAGAAGTCTGGGCTAATTATACCGGCGAATTCTATGAGGGCAAACCTGCTGTAACTATGCGCCATCTGGGTAAAGGAACTGTAACTTACGTTGGTGTTGATTCAAAAGATGGTTCACTGGAGAAAGATGTACTCACAAAGCTTTATGCAGAGTTGAATATTCCGGTAATGAATCTTCCTTATGGAGTGACCATGGAGTATAGAAACGGTTTGGGTATAGTGCTTAATTATTCCGATAAGCCTTATGAATTTCAGTTACCAAAAGGAAGTAAAGTGCTGATAGGTGAAACAATAATTCCTACTGCTGGTGTTTTAGTATTTAAATAGAGATACAATACATACTTGAAAATAAGGGTGAATTGCTTATGTGATTTCACCCTTATTTAATTTTGTGATGCATGATTATATATGGATCATTTCCCTACTGTAATATACAAAAAATATTTTCAGTCGAGTAGGCCTGAGCATTCCAGCTCAAGCCTCTCACAGAACCGTGCGTGACAGTCTCCCGTCACACGGCTCTTCTTATTCAAACTATATGAGATTTTCGTATATTAAAAGGAGGCTTTACGCCCCACTGCCAATGGTCAAATAGATTTCTCTCCCTTTCGGAGATATTACCCAACCAGTCATAAGCGCGGGATAGTTTCCTACGATAACGCTTATATTTGGCCATTACCCATCGGGCTAAGTGCCCATTTACTTCTTCTAATAACCATTTAAGTCGGGTGGGATAAAATTTACCATAGTAGCTTATCCATCCACGAAGCACAGGATTTATATAGTCAGCCAACATCTCCAGTGTATGAAACGTATGCCTTTTAAGTTTCCAGCTACGAATCTTTTCACGGATACCACTGATTGACTTATTACTGATTGCAGGCAAATAACCTGTAAAGGGCACCCCTTTCTTATCTATCGCTTTTCGGGGACGAAAGGTATATCCAAGGAAATCAAACGAAATAACTTCATGTTTTTCTTTCCTACGGTTGTCTTTACAATATACAATCCTTGTTTTCTCTTCATTCAGCATCAACTTACATTGGGCAAATCTTTGTTGAATGGAGAGTTTCAGTGCTTCGGCCTGGGCTTTTGTAGAACAATGACAGATAGTATCATCCGCATAACGTTCAAAAGGTATGTGAGGATGATACTTGCTCATCCACATATCGAAGACGTAATGCAGAAATAAGTTGGCTAGAACAGGACCGATAGCTGAACCTTGCGGAACACCTTTGTCTCGTTCTATCCGACTACCATCTTTAAGTTCATAAGGTACTTTCAACCAGCGTTCAATGTAAAGCAATACCCACTGAGAATCCGTGTGTAATCTAACAGCTTTCATCAATAACTCATGGTCAATCGTATCAAAGAACTTGCTGATATCCATGTCTAACACCCAGTCATACTTCCAGCAGCGCTCACGAGCTTTGGCAATAGCATCGTGTGCGGAACGCTTTGGCCGATAGGCATACGAATTCTCATGAAAACAAAGCTCTATTTGCGGCTCAATAATCACAACAGCTGCCATTTGAGCGACTCTGTCTCCAACGGTTGGTATACCTAACGGACGCTTGTCTCCATTCGGCTTTGGTATTTCTACCAGTTTTACCGACGGAGGGAAGTAACAGCCCGAACTCATGCGGTTCCAGATCTTATAAAGATTGTCTTTGAGATTTTTCTCAAAAGCACTAATCGATACACCATCTATTCCCGCACTCCCATGGTTTGCTTTCACTCTCTGGAAAGCTTCCATAATTAAATACTTAGAAATCTCATAAGGTTTTGCATTTTGCATTTGAATCCTCCTAATTTAATAGTTGTACAATTGTAATTTGCCGAATAAGCTGTTCCCTTCGCTCCATTTCCATTACAGAAACTTCAATACTACTACGGAACAGTCCGCCCCTGCACTTAGTTATTGGTACGCTCATTCTTGCAGGGCTGCTGCTTGAATTTCTCCCTTGACATACTAAGGCAGGTTCCCGTGTTCCATGTAAAAGCCTCCATACAAGTCATGCTATCTAAACACCGGATGCCACCAGGACAATAAACAGGTTATTTCCTGATTTATCCCGAATCTGAGAGTAGGAATCGGTTCTGACATCTTCTAAAGAGTTTTCGATGCTTCATCAATAGTTCCCTTGCGGTCATCTCTTGTATAGGTACCTGCCGGCTTGTGCCGACTTTTAATGTATCGCTCACTACCTCGTCTCTTTAACAAAGCAGCATACACTGGTTTGCAACCAACTCCTGTAAGCCGGTCACGAGGGGCCTACCCTCATCTTGTACATAGTTGCAAATATTGCTTGCCAGCAATATTTTTCACGGCACACACCCTCACTCCCTCACTTTTTTGCACAATAAGCTAAATAACAATCAATTAGAAGGTGATGGTAGCATTTTGAACCCTCATTAAACCATCACCAAAAGGCATGAACCCTCACCTTTTTGAGCATAATCAGCAGATTTCAGACTTAATTTGTCTTGAGTAACAATTTCAGGTTGAGTTTTATTCTATTTGGATAAAAACTATTCGAAAAGGTGAGGGATGCCTCAAAAAGTGAGGGTCTGGTGAGGGTTCAAAACGTTACCCTCACTTTTTAATATACTATATTTAAATACATTACATGAAAGAATGATGGAGTGAGGGATGATTTTTATTTTTCTGTAAGATTGTACAAAACACAATGTAAAAACATCTCGCCTGCTTTTTCAGAAATGTAACCGGATGTTGAACAAACTCCCGCCGGCTTTTTTAAAAAGCTGGCGGGAGTTTAGGCCTTTATTGAGTTGAATTGACTTTTCCTGGATTGAGTGGTTCTTTTGCAATTTAGTTGAAAGGACGTATCGTTATAGTTCCTAAAGAACTCTGATAAAACAAAACTTCTTCAAGTTTTTTGTATAATATAATACATTAATAGTAATATATTAATCTATTTATAATTAGGATATTAAGTATATATTTTGTAATTTTAAGCTACCAAACAAAATACTACAAAACAATGCTTAAAGATCCTAATTGCAACAAAAATAATACAATAGACGCACATTGCCATCATATTTCAGCTATAAATGAAGCTAATAGCAGCCTTAATCTATCATCCTTTTATCTTCCATCAGATATGGTTGTTGAATCAGCCGTTATTGGCAATAATAAAATCGAGTTATATATAAAATCCGTATTGGATTATGGCATCTGTCCTTATTGTGGTCATATAAGCGAAAAGATTCATAGCCAGTATCAGCGAGTCATAACCGATCTTCCTGTTTTAGGTAAAAGGGTCGTCATTCATTTCAGACCAAGAAAATTCTTTTGTCAAAATGATTTCTGTTCTAAAAAAACATTTGCAGAACAACCAGGCAATGAGGTGTTCAGGTATAGAAGAAGGACGCGACGTTGTGAACAGGTAGTTACACATCATGGATTGATGAGTTCGTCCAATGATGCCAGCAGTCTTCTTAACGGAATGGGTATTCCACTTTGCAATACTACAGTACTTCGAGACATACACAGAATAAGAATTCCAGAAAACAAGGAAATAACCAATATCGGAATTGACGATTGGGCGTTCAGAAAAGGTATCAACTATGGAAGTATTATCGTAAATCTGGGAACCGGACACGTTATTGATCTATTGGGAGATAGAGAACGTGATAGTTTTAGTAAATGGCTAGAATGCCATCAACAGGTATCCCTTGTAAGCAGAGACAGATCTACCGAATATTCCACAGCTATAGCTTTATCAGGAAAACGTATTATAGAAGTGGCGGATAGGTTTCATCTGATAAAAAACATGTCGGACTGTGTAACAAAAACTATTAGTGAGAACTATTCGGACTATAGGAATGCAGTACGTTCTGGAAACGAAATCACCCCCGAAGAAAAGTGTATTCAACCTGATATTCAGGAGATTTGCAATGACAAACTGTCTGGAGATAAAAAACAGGAGGTCAACAATAATACAGATTCAAGAACCATTATGTTTAATGAAGTTAAGGAGCTTCAAGATAAAGGTTTCTCAATAGGTGCGATTGCTAAAAAATTGAAGATAGCCAGACAGACCGTCAGAAAATATAGAAACTACACATCTTTACCCCCAAGAAAAAGCAGCCCACGTAATGAATACTTTAAATTTGATTCATACGTAGAATCAGAATATTCAAATGGAAAAAGCCTGGTCAATATCTTTCATGAAATAAAGAACTTGGGATTTAAAGGCAGTAAAACTCCATTTCATGATCATTATAGATATTTGTCAAAAGGACGTAAAGGAAGACGTACTGACAGACCGAAATCAATAAAGAAAATAAAGCCACAAGATAATCGTGAACCACTGATACCTGTAAAAACAATCTCATCAATTGTAGATAAAGGAATCAGAATGAAAGAATTGGATGAAAAAGAAGATATACTGATACAGACATTGATATCTATTCCATGGTTTAAGGAAATTTACAATGCTGCTACATCATTTTATAAAATATTCAAAGAGCCCAATGGTGGACAATTAGCTGAATGGATAAATGAATATAGAGATACTGAACTTGCAAAATTAAAAACCTTTATCACAGGCATCATACTGGATATGAAAGCTGTTGAAAATGGAATAAAATACCCTTTTTCTAATGGAATTGTAGAAGGCTTTGTTAATAAATTGAAGACTATAAAACGAATGATGTATGGAAAGGCAAAGCTCATGCTACTGAAAAGAAAACTAGTTCTGGGAACTCTTCTTTTCAACTAAATTGCAAAAGAACCA
>JAYRGX010000034.1:0-39344 GCA_041907545.1 Bacteroides sp. | reverse complement strand
AAGTCTTTACTTAAAAATTCTTTGGGAATGTCCATAATAAAGCTTTTATCAAAGTTATACATAAATTAAAAAACTGCAAGTCACATAACCTGCAGTTTTACATTTACACAATATTATGGACAGTGCCCTTTATTTTTTTATTATCCTAGTCTCTCCCTAAAGATATACAGTTTAAAATTAGAATTTCGGACTTATATAATTCTATTCCTCTTAATTGCTTTTAATCTGATGGTATCAGTAATCCTTTTCGATAATTTAATGGAGTCTGTTTCGTTTTTCTTTTAAAGAATTTGCAAAAGCCGGCGGTGTCATTGAAACATAAGCGGGCCGAAATTCCATTAACTGTAAGGCTTCTTGAGCTCAGTAATGTCCGGGCCTCCATAATCAATAAATTACTGATGATGTCATTCACACTTTTTCCTGTTCCGGCGCGTACTATGCGTGATAAATATTGGTTACTTATAGCTAATTTGTCCGCATAAAAGTTTATAAAATGCTCTTCTCTGAAATGGCGGGTGACAAGCGCATGGAATTTTTGTAGCACATGATCTTTATGGCCTATATGCTTTTTTATGATCGTCTTTCGGGAAAGAAAATCTGCTATATCCAAGAATAAGCCATTGCATGAAGCTTGTATTCTTCGGAAAAGGAAATGATGTTCTGATTTTAGTAAATACATCAATGATTCCAACTCTCTCCTTATAGTCATAGATTCTTCTTCTGTTAATTCAATTGTATATTGTCCGTTTTGTCTCATCGTCGCCAATAATATTGATGTTATTTGTGTCAGATAAGAATCATCTGTTCGCATAGATTCTGAGATGAATAATGTGATAAACTTGATGTTCTTGCTTGAATCCAGATGCTCAGTTAGATAGTTAGCTCCATGAATAAGTAAAGTGTTGGCTCCTATGGTAATAAGTTCTCCGTTTAGCCTAATTTTTGAATAGCCTTCAAGAACCAATATCATATATAATTCTTTATTGAAATATTGTTCATTCTCTTGGTGTATTTTGTCTTTATATTCACTCTTGAAACAGACTACATCGTCTTTATAGTGAGGTTTCTCAGAATGCTCTATGAGTAGTTGTGCGTTATCAAAAGTACGTAATTTTACCATTTATTCTTTTGTATTTTGCTATAAAAATATGAATTGTTTCGTAAATGGCAAAAAGTGTGCTTGATTATCTAATATATATCTAACAAAAAAGACGGACCTTTACATCTCTTTTCCTAATGTTATGGAATGAGATTTTAATTATAAAGATGTTATTTGTATGATTGTGAAGAGTATTATTAAAAGGTATTTAGTTTTTATAGCCGGATTGTACTTGTTGGCTATGGGCATAGTGTTGATTGTGCGTTCAAGCCTGGGGACTACACCTATATCCAGCATAAATTATGTGTTGAGTCTCCACAGCCCTTTATCACTGGGTACTTGGACTTTTATAATTAATCTATTATTGATTGCGGGACAATTCTTTTTAGTTAGAAAAAAGAAGAACCGTAAGGATATAGTGGATATTCTTCTTCAACTGCCATTCTCTTTAGTTTTCTCAGCATTCATAGATTTTAATATGACGATAATGGGTAATTTGCACCCCTCTGGGTACGGTATGTCTGTGGTTTTACTACTTGTAGGGTGTATTGTACAATCTATTGGAGTGGTATTTGAGATTAAGCCTAAAGTAACGATGATGAGCGCTGAGGCATTTGTTAAACATGCGTCGTGTCATTGTAATAAGGATTTTGGTAAATTCAAGGTTTGTTTTGATGTTACTTTGGTTATGCTGGCGGTGATGATTTCTTTGATTTTCACTCGACGCATTGAAGGCGTACGTGAAGGCTCACTCATTGCTGCTTGTATAACAGGTTATATTATAAACTTTTTGAATCATAGGATAATGACGAGGAGAATGCTTTATAAGTTACTACCTGTTCTAAAGAAAAATAGGTAAGGTTGTGTTTAAAGTAATAAATACATGAAATCCTTTTCAACCTGTCATTTACAGTCTGATTTTCATGTTATAATTATAATATTTATCCTTTTTAAAATAGACATACCCTTTGTCAAGTTTGTCAAAGCCCAATTTGGAATAGAAGATTACGCTTTCCGGTAATTGGGTGGTTAGTCCGAGAAGTTTGCAGCTAGGATTGGTTGAAGCGAATTCTTCGAGTGCACTCTTTATAGCATACGAACCGATACCTTTTCCTCTCCATTCTTTTTGCACGACTACCATGTGAAGGTAATAATATTTGTTAGATTCTATCGACTTAGTTAGTAGCTCCTTACAGTATTCGTCCAATTTGAGCATTCTAAATAGCGGATCAATGCCGAACCTCATGATAAAACGAGGAATGCCCATTTTAAAATAATCGGATAGCTCTTTTTTTACACCCTGGGGAGGTATAATGGTGAATGTCCCTATTATCTTACCGGAATGCTTCTCTTTAATTACTGAGGTGAGAGTTTCGTGGCGGTTAAGAATGAAAAGATTGCTTTTGAACAGCCACAGCAAACCTTCTTTTAATTGATCTTTATTTTTAAAAATGATGGAATATGCCGGATTTGAGATGAATGCGTCAGTTAGGATGGTAGTAACCTGATCAAATTCGTTAGGTTGTATCTTTTCAATTAATAAGCCATTTTCCATAACTGTTGATAATCTTACTGTGAAGTTTACTTTGGTATGTGCAAAAGTATAAATAATACGGTGACAATAATTCTTGTAATGAGCAAATAATTTATATTTGCTTTTTATTCTATTATTTATACTTATATGGAGATAAAATCACTTCAAGATATTTCTTTAGAGCAGCTTTACGAAGCATTCAGTGATGCTTTTGAAAATTATGATGTCAAGATAAGTAAGTCATAGTTTGAAATGATGAGACCCTTGTAAGATGAGCTTTAGTTAACGGCCCGATATTCATTGGGACTTACACCCACGCACTTTTTAAATAATCGACTGAAGTACTGAGGATACTCAAAACCCAATTCATAGGCTATCTGACTTACGGATTTGTTCTTCTCGAACATTTTATTCTTTGCTATTTCAATAAGGTGGAGTTGGATATGCTCTAGTGCACTTTTACCCGTCTCGTTTTTGATCAAATCACCGAGATAATTTGCAGACAGATTCAACTTTTCGGCACAGTATCTGACGCTTGGAAGACCTTGCTTCTGGGGAATGTCCGATTCGTAATAAGTATCAAGCAGATTCTCGAATCTACTCAGAATATCGCTGTTGGCATGCTTACGGGTTATAAATTGACGCTCATAGAAACGACTGCAATAGTTGAGGAAAAGTTCTATGTTCGACACAATCAGACGCTGGGTATGATTATCTATGCTATGCATCAGTTCCGATTGGATATTATGGAAACATTCCAGTATTACTGCTCTTTCTTGCTCCGATAGATGTAAAGCCTCGAACACTTCATAAGAGAAGAAGCTATATTCCTTCATGGCATGCGCCAACGATGTCCCTCTCAACAAATCAGGATGAAAGATGAGTACCCATCCCTTAGGCTGATGAGGCTGTTTATTTTCGATGGTAACGACTTGATTGGGAGCTAAAAAGACCAAGGTGCCTTCCTGATAGTCATAATAATTGCGTCCGTATTTCAGATCTCCACACTTTACATCTTTCAGAAAGACTGTGTAGTATCCAAAAATATGTCCTTCCGGATATTTCCCTTTACGGCATGCCTTGGATAAATCGATCACGCTGACTAAAGGATGTGAAGTTTCAACCCCCATCAGCTTATTATATTCATCAATCGTATTGAATGTCTTAATCTCTTTCATAATCAAGTTCCTTATTTTACCCGGTGCAAAAGTACTTCATTTTAAGTAACATACAACTTATACTATGTAATATCGGTAATTTGTATACAAGAAACCGTAATCTGTATAAGGGCTTCGGATGCTATTTCGAAAATCAGTAAATTGTATACAATCATCCGTAAATCGTTTAACTGGCGTGTGCTTCCACCTTCGTACTTTTGCATCTGAAATAAAAGGCATCGCCCGGTGCCGGGACATAAAGTTGTATAGCATAAAAACGAAAAACAGACGCATAATGTTTGTACTTCCTTATAAAAGAGATAATTAATAGAGTAAATGTGTTTTTAGAGAAAAGTAATAGGTATGTATATTGAAAAAGTAAACAGTCCGGCTGACTTGAAGAATATGCCGGTAGATGAATTTGAAGGCTTAAGTGTGGAACTGCGCCAAACGTTATTAAAGAAGTTGAGTGAACACGGCGGACATATCGGACCTAATCTTGGTATGGTGGAAGCTACAATTGCTTTGCATTATGTATTCAACTCTCCGGTTGATAAAATGGTGTTTGACATTTCCCATCAGAGCTATGTGCATAAAATGTTGACGGGGCGTAAGGAAGCTTTCATTTACCCCGAAAAGTATGATGAGGTGTCGGGATACTCCGAACCGAGTGAGAGTGAGCATGATTTCTTCGTAATCGGGCATACTTCAACATCGGTAAGTTTGGCTACGGGACTGGCTAAAGCGCGTGATTTGAAGGGAGATCATGAAAATATTATCGCAATAATAGGTGACGGCTCTCTGAGTGGGGGTGAGGCTTTTGAAGGTCTGAATAATGCCGCGGTTCTCGATAGCAATATCATTATTATTGTAAATGACAACCAGATGTCGATAGCCGAGAATCATGGAGGGCTTTATAAGAACTTACAGGAATTGCGCGATACGGAAGGTAAAGCCGAATGTAATTTCTTCAAGGCCATGGGACTTGATTACATGTATGTAGCACAGGGTAATGATGTGAAAGCATTGATCGAAGCCTTTAGTAAAGTGAAAGACATCGACCATCCTGTTGTGGTACATATTAATACGGTGAAAGGAAAGGGGTTCCGTCCGGCTGAGGAAAATAAAGAAAAGTTTCATGCAGGTGGTCCATTCGATTTAGTTACGGGAAAGAGTAAGTTCGATGCAAGTCGCATAGAAAATTATGGTGATCTGACAGCTGAATATCTTCTAGCTAAGATGAAAGAAGACAAAACAGTCGTAGCCATTACTGCGGGTACGCCTACAGTGTTTGGCTTTACCGCTGATAAAAGAATGTTAGCAGGTAAACAATTTGTTGATGTCGGCATTGCCGAGGAGCATGCTGTAGCCATGGCTTCTGCCATAGCTAACAACGGTGGAAAGCCTGTATTCGGAGTCCTCGGTACATTCATACAGCGCGCATACGATCAACTCTCACAGGATTTATGTATCAATAATAATCCTGCTCTTTTGTTGGTGTTCTGGTCTTCCATTTCTTCAATGAATGACGTGACACACTTGGGCGTCTTTGATATTCCTTTCATGTGTAATATTCCCAATCTCGTCTACCTTGCTCCGACTACCAAAGAAGAATATTTTGCCATGTTGGAGTGGGGAATAAAGCAGACATCTCATCCTGTGGCTATACGTGTTCCTTTCAATGGCGTTGTTTCAACAGGTGAAAAAGTTGAGGAGGATTTCGGATTGCTTAATAGATACAAGGTTGCCAAGAAAGGTTCCAAGGTTGCAGTTTTGGGATTGGGCACTTTCTATCAGTTGGGTGAGAAGGTCGTTGAGGCTCTGAAAGCTGAAGCCGGTATTGATGCCACTTTGATAAATCCACGTTATATAACGGGTACAGATGCTGAAGTGCTTGATGAATTGAAAAAAGACCATACTTGCGTCATTACTCTTGAAGACGGAGTACTTGATGGTGGCTTTGGTGAAAAAATAGCCCGCTATTATGGCCCTTCCGACATGAAAGTGCTTAACTTTGGCATGGAGAAAAAGTTTGTGGATCGTTTCTCTGTTGATGAGCTTTTAAAAGAGAGTCACCTTACCGTGCCACAAATAGTGGAGGATGTTTTAAAAATAATAGATTAACATGAACGTTATTATCATTTCTTCTTCACCCCGAAAGGCTGGTAACTCCGATTTACTTTGCGATGAATTCATGCATGGAGCTCAGGAGGCAGGCCATCTGGTAGAGAAAATCTATCTGAAGGATAAAGCCATAAATTACTGTACAGGTTGCGGAGCATGTTTCAATACGCATAAATGTTTACAAAAAGATGATATGGGTGAGATCCTAGATAAGTTGGTTGCAACCGATGTTATTGTCTTTGCCTCTCCCATTTATTTTTATACTGTTTGCGGCCAGCTTAAAACAATGATAGATCGTTGTTGTGCCCGATATACCGAACTTACGGACAAACAATTCTATTATATTTTTACGGCGGCAGATACAAATGGGAGTGCTATAGAAAAGGCGGTTGTGGAAATGCAAGGTTTCTTGGACTGTCTCGATAATCCCAAAAGACGCGGAGTGATTGCCGGAGTCGGAGCATGGAATAAAGGAGAGATCAAGTCAAAACCTGTCATGCAGGATGCTTATCTCATGGGGAAATCTATTTAGTTGATAAGAGATTGTGATGGTGAAGGCTTCAAATTGATTCTGCAAATTTGCGGAATCAATTTGAAGCCTTATTTTTGTTCATTATTATAATCTACAGAAGAAATGGAATTTTGGGAATCAAGTTTTAGAGATAAACATGAAATGTGGGGTTGGACACCTGCCGATTCCACGATGACAACTCTTGAATTATTTAGAAAAAACAAGCTGAAGAATATTTTGGTACCGGGCTTTGGGTATGGCAGAAATGCCAAAGTCTTTGCGGATAATGGCTTTAAGGTGACCGGAATAGAGATATCAAAAACAGCGATCGATCTTGGAAGAAAATATTATGATGAGAACATCACGGTGCATCATGGTTCTGTCAGTTCCATGCCGTTTGATAATAAACTTTACGATGGCATTTATTGCTATTCGCTTCTCCATTTACTGGATATAAAAGATCGGACTAAGTTGATTGAAGACTGTTATGCCCAGCTCACTCCGGGAGGATATATGGTTTTTGTCACTATAGCGAAGACCGATGGCAGATATGGTAAGGGAGAGGAAATCAGTAAAGATACTTTCCTGACAAGCCATGGTATCTCTCTGTTTTTCTATGATCGGGGTTCAATACAGGAGGATTTTGGACGTTACGGGCTGGTTGAGGCCCAAGAAGTGGATGAACCTTTGAATAAAGTAGAGGGACAACCTTCGCAAAGGTTTTGGCAAATCATCTGTAAAAAAGAGAGTTGAAGCAGAGGATATTAATATCTATCCGACCAAAAATAAATGTGAATATTGGATCTTTGGATCGGATGGGAAATATTAAACGGAAAATTATTGCTATTTTTATCGCAAAATATACACAAAGTCAACTGGTGGCTAAGAGATGCTTAGAGAGTTTGATCATTTACAGATTTGCGAAGATCATAATGTGTGCTACTTCGAGTCTCCAGTTGTATAAAAGCACGGAATACGATGAAAAAGAATTCAATTTTGTTTATGTTGGCTTTAGCTGTAGTGGGTAATGCCTATGCTCAAGGGAATCAAGATAAT
Organism: Bacteroides sp.; assembly: GCA_041907545.1. Classification (GTDB taxonomy): domain Bacteria; phylum Bacteroidota; class Bacteroidia; order Bacteroidales; family Bacteroidaceae; genus Bacteroides. Next base: position 31,863 of record JAYRGX010000034.1, on the reverse strand, counting down.
CTTATTTATCACTCACCGGAATACAGTATTTATAAGGATAAAGTTATACAGCGTGATTTTAGATCGGATATACTGTCTGCGGGCGAAATTAGGACTAACTACCGCGGCGGTAATCTACATTGGGAAAAGCATAAAGACCTAAGCCAATATCCACAATTTCAATCCGATTATTTAATTTCCGATGCCTTGTATAATTTGTCGGTAGAAGAGATGACCAATCTTATAGAAGCTGACGGCACTTGGAGAACGAGCGAACTTTGGGGCGGTGTCTGGACACGTGACATCAGTTATAGTATGACGCTTTCGATGGCATATATGCGTCCTGATATTTCAAAAAACAGTCTGATGCGTAAAGTGAGAGACGGTCGGATTATCCAGGATACGGGCACTGGAGGCTCTTATCCAGTCTCTACCGATCGTATCGTCTGGTCAATAGCTGCATGGCAACTTTATCTGGTGACGGGAGATCAGGATTGGCTCAAGAATTCTTATGAGATAATAAAGAACTCCATTACACAAGATGAGCAGATTGCGTATGATCGGGAGACGGGCTTGGTGAAAGGTGAATCGTCTTTTCTGGATTGGAGGGAGGAAACATACCCTCGCTGGATGCAACCTGCCGATATCTACGAATCCGAATGCTTAGGTACGAATGCTATTCATTATCAAGCCAACGTTATTGCAGCTAAAATGGCGACTTTGTTGAAGGACAAGGAAAACATCCAACGTTTCCAAACGAATGCACAACGCATAAAAGACGGCATTAACAACTACTTATGGCTGAGTGATAAAGGGTATTATGCGCAATATAGATATGGTAGGCAGACTAAAATCGTTTCGCCACGTTCTGAAACTCTAGGGGAAGCTTTATGTGTCTTATTCGGTATTGCAGACGGTGAACGGGCAAAGCTCATTATTCGCTCGGTGCCGCAAACCGGTTATGGTAACTCTTGCATATTCCCTCAGATTCCCAATATTGATCCTTATCATAATAATGCGGTTTGGCCTTTTGTTCAGTCATTCTGGATGTGGGCTTCCGCCAAGTCGGAGAATGAGTCCGCAGTGATGGAAAGTATAGCAGCCATTTATCGCGCAGCTTCCATGTTTGCTACAAATAAAGAGAATTTTGTGGCAGAGAACGGAGATTATGCTACGGATACCAATTCCAGTAATATGCTTTGGAGTATTTCCGGTGATCTTAGTATAGTTCATCGTCTGTTGATGGGAATTAATTTCACGGAAGAGGGTTTGGTCTTTAAACCTTTTGTACCGAAACAGTTGGCTGGTAATAAGCAGCTGACCGGGTTTAAATATAGAAATGCCATTTTAGATATCGAAGTGAAAGGATATGGTAATCAAATCGCTTCTTTCACTTTGGATGGAAAGAAAAAGAAAGAGGCGCTTATTGAACCTAAATTAAAAGGTAAGCATAAGGTTGTGATTGAATTGAAGAATAATCAGCCTGCCGAGACTCAAATCACCAAGACAAAGAACTATTTCTCAGTAGAGACTCCGAAAGTATATCTTGACGAATATGCCCAACTGGGATGGACACAAGTACCGAATGCAGCAAGATACATTATCCTGAAAGACGGAAAAGAGATGGCACGGAGAAATAGAGGAGGGATCAATGGCAATCGCTTAAATATTGAACGTCCCGATTCGTATGCCGAATATCAGGTCATTGCTGAAGATGCAAATGGCGTTCAAGGCTTTGCCAGCGAACCGCTTGCTGTCTATAACCCTAAATTGGAACAACGATTTGACTTATCCAAGTTTACCGGTAACGCTGTTGAATGTTACGGCAACCTGAGTGGTAAAGCCGTTGAAATCTCTTCTTCTGTAAATCTTCAGATAAAAATGCCAATAGAGGTGTCGGAGAGTGGTCGCTATATTGTTGACTTTGACTATGCCAATGGCAGCGAGACAGTGACTTCGGGAAATGCCTGTGCAATTAGAACACTATCAGTCAATGGAGAAAAAGCGGGAGTCATGGTCTTCCCTCAACGCGGAAAGGATGTGTGGCATAAGTGGGGATTCTCCAATTCCGTCATGATCAATCTGAATAAGGGAATGAATGTGATCACGCTGTCCTTTGACAAGACAAGCATCAATATGAATAAGGAGGGGATAAACCGAGCTTTGATTGATAATATGCGTCTTGTAAAAGCAAAGTAAAGTTTATTGTTGCTATCTTATACAGTATAAAGACCGGGTTTGGCGTGTATTACTCTTTCTCTTCCGCTATCCTTTTGCATTCCGCCCGGTCTGTTTTACCATTTTCGGTGAGTGGTATCTTGTTGATACACATTATTTGCTTGGGGCGTTCATAGGGAGATAACAAGCTGTTTACGGCGACTTCTATTTCCGCAGGATAAACGTCTGCTTCCAGTAATAACACAATCTTTTCCCCTAACTTAGGGTCTTTGGCGGAGGTGATAGCAAATGGCATCGGGATAAAACCGGAGAGTTTCTTCTCCAATTGTTCTATTTGCACTTTTACTCCTCCGGTATTGATTGTATTGTCTTTCCGTCCGAGTATGGTGAATGAACCGTCGGGATAAATCCGTACAATATCATTCGTTTGCAAAGTCCCGTCCACTACGCGGGGAGCATCAATCTGTAGAGTGTTGTCGGGCGAAAGCGATAGTTGTACGGACTGAAACGGATAGTAACGCTGAGATGCAGAAGGACCGCTCAATCTCCGCAGAGCGATATGGGAGAGTGTTTCAGTCATTCCGTAGGTTGAATAAATAGCATTGGGAAAAGACTTTAGTTGCTCTTCCAATTCGGGACTGACCGGTCCTCCACCTATTAAAACGATGCCGGTATCTTTGAAGCGCGTACACTCATCCGGCTCTAGAAGGGTGTTGTAGACTTGTAGCGGCACCATTGCCGTAAAACGGATGGCAGGTTGATTCTTTAAAGGATGTCCCGAAGCACTGCACACTGTCAGGTTCAGACCGAAAACAAGAGAGCGTACCACCATCATCATGGCTCCTATATAACGAAGGTTCATACAGAGAAGAGCAGCATCGCCGCTTTGTAGTTGCAGATATTCACCCGTCATGCAGGCGCTTTGTGTCATCCGGTCTTTCTCTACAAATTGTTCTTTAGGCTTTCCGGTGGATCCTGAAGTATGTACCTTTATATAGGGAGAATCATCAAACCACTGCTCAAGAAATAGAAATAAATCTTTGTATGCTTCTGACGGAAGGCAGGCAATCTCATGAATCTCTTTTGCGGAGTAGGCTTTTCCGTTCAAGATTAACAGCTGTTGTTTACGGTCAATAATCATGTTACTTTTTAATAAACCATAGACAGTCTTTTCGGATTTCCAGCGGCATGTCTATATTATCGGTGAATAACATCCCGGTACCTAATCCTTGCGGTAGGGTGTTGTTGAATGTGGCGCACCATTGTGCAATGGCATTCAATCCTATATTCGATTCCAATGCCGAAGTGATCCACCAGTCAATATATCTTTTTTCGGCGGCATTTATCCATTCTTCACCTCCCGAGAATCCTCCATGGAGGGAGGGTTTTAATACGAGATATTGTGGACAAATAGTGTCAAGGAGTGCTTGTTTCTTTTTCGGTTCATTGACTCCAATGAGCTCTTCATCCAAGGCTATGGGTAGGGGAGACTCCGCACAGAGGCGTGACATCTCTTCCCACTGTCCCGCACGTATGGGCTGTTCAATGGAATGTAAGTCAAGTTCGGCCAGTTTGTTCAACTTTTCCAAGGCGTCGGTTGGTGAGAATGCTCCGTTGGCATCTACTCTCAGTTCCACCTCTTTTGACGAATAATGTTGCCGGATGAATCGCAAAAGTTCAAGTTCTTCTTCAAAGCGGATGGCGCCAATCTTCAACTTGATACATTGGAAACCTTTCTGCATCTTCTCTTCAATCCGTTCCAGCATTTGCCGATAGTCGCCCATCCAAATCAGACCGTTGATGGGAATACCGGCTTCACCTCTCGAAAATGGAGTGTTCCATAAGGCGATACTCCCGCTCCTCCATTGGCGAAGAAGCATTTCCAGACCAAAAAGAATGGAGGGGTAATTCCTTAGAAGATCTTTCTCCAGAATACCTCCTTTTTCTTCTACTCTGCGGCAGGCTTTTGCCAATATATCTTCGTAATCGGGCAGGGCATCACAACTTAAGTCGGGTAGCGGTGCACATTCCCCGATAGCTTCTTTACCTGGAAAGTCGGAGGAAGTCATGCGGAGAACCCATATCTGACGGGTGGTGTATACTCCGCGTGATGTTCCTGCCGGTTGCCGAAAATGAAGTAACCGGGGCGTAATATCTATTTTGCAATTCATTAATCAGGGAAATTTCGGGTATTGTTTGAAGTTGGGTTTCCTTTTTTCCAAGAATGCATTCTTACCCTCTTGTGCCTCATCGGTAAGATAGTATAATAAGGTGGCGTCTCCTGCAAGCTCCTGAATACCCGATTGTCCGTCAAGTTCCGCATTCAGTCCGGCTTTGATCATACGCAATGCCAGCGGGCTGAGTAGCATCATTTCTTCCGCCCATTGTACATATTCGTCTTCCAATTGATCCAATGGAACGACTTTGTTCACCAAACCCATATCCAATGCTTCCTGGGCATTGTATTTCCGGCAAAGGAACCAGATTTCACGTGCTTTCTTTTGTCCGACTACCCGGGCAAGATAGGACGCTCCGAATCCGGCGTCGAAACTGCCGACCCGTGGGCCTGTCTGACCGAAGATGGCATTCTCCGAAGCGATGGAAAGGTCGCAGACTACATGGAGTACATGTCCTCCTCCAATGGCAAATCCGTTGACGGCCGCAATCACCGGTTTGGGAATGCTGCGTATCTGCTTTTGTACATCCAGTACACTTAGGCGGGGCACACCGTCTTTACCGATATAGCCTCCACGTCCTTTTACATTCTGGTCACCACCCGAACAAAAAGCTTTATCTCCTGCACCGGTCAGTACAACGACATTAATATCGGCTTCTTCGCGGCAAATACGTAGTGCATCACTCATTTCCCCTGTGGTAGTAGGAGTAAAAGCGTTACGATAACGTTCGCGATTGATAGTGATTCGCGCAATTCCATTATAATAATCGAACAGGATGTCCTCATATTCCCGTATACGGGTCCATTCTCTTTTTATTTCACTCATGTCTTTTTATATTTAGTTTGTTTCTATTCTCTAAATTAAATGTTGACGGCGGTTTATACATCCGGTATACTGAATAGGTGCAGTATACAATACACAATATTAAGCGTTTCAAATGACAAACGCAAGTCAAAGCACTCTCCTTTACGGAGGCTTAGTCTTTTCACCGTAGTGAATATGCTTTTTCTTTGCAATGGCTAAGCATCAAACTGCCTGTACTCTTTTCTTTCCATCGTGGTGGAAAGAAACATTCCTTGTGGTGGAAAGAAAGTTTCTCCATGGTGGAACGAAAAAAACACCACGGTGGAACGAATAAAGCGTAGGCAATAAAATTCTTCCCGCTTACTACTTTAAGGCGTCTTTCTTGCAGCTTCATACTGTAGGTGGTAATACTCCTTTAGAAGTGCGGTATCTGTGTCTTTTGATGTAAAGACTTCCAGTAGTAAAGGCTGTTTTCCCTGCTCCGGCTCTGAAAATACTTCCATAGCTTTTTCCAATTGCGTATCATCTTTCGCTTGTAAGTAAATAAAGCCTCTTTCTTCCGCCCATCCTTTTGCAGAAGTACGGTGGACTGCTGTAATGTAATTGTGGGAGATATCCGTCGGTTTAAGCCCGGGCAAAGTATGGAATATCTCACCTCCCTCGTTGTTGATCAGCAGTACTCTCAAGTTGCGACTGACGTGGGCATTCCACAACGCATTCATATCGTAAAAGAAGCTCAAGTCGCCAATGATCATAAAATTCAGCTTATCCGAACCCGCGGCATATCCTACGGCTGTCGACAGAGAACCATCAATGCCGTTGGCTCCCCGATTGCAAAATACTTCCACCGAAGGCGATAAAGGATAAAGTTGGGCGTAGCGAATGGACGAGCTGTTTGCCAGATGTAGTACCGATGCTTGGGGAAGCTTTTTGATCAACATTCCCACAGTAGACATTGCCGAATAGCCAAATGAAGGATCGGGGATAGTTTGGCAATAATCTTCCCAAAGGTGGCAATACTCCGAAGGCTCATCATTATTAAGCACTGCGAGTTCATCCATAAAGTCAGCCGGCTCCATTTCTGTCACAGTAGTTAATGCACCGAACAAGTCCACCACTTCTCCGTCCGGAGATACATGCCAATGTTCTTTGGGAGGATGCTGACGTATGAATTGTTTTAAACGTTTCGATACAATATGTCCACCGCAAGTAATTAAAAGATCGGGCGCCATTTGCGTTGCACAATCTTCGGACATGGTGTAGAGGGCGACATCAAAATTTCTTAGTGATGCTTCGTGTGCAGGTCGGTTTCCGATGTGCTCGCTCAAGCATACATATTGTTTATGCAAAAGAATCTCTTTTTCTATATCGTCCTGCTTCATAGGGTTTCCCTGTCCTATAATAATCATCCGTTTCGGGAAGCTCTTGAGTCTGTCGGGAAGTGTCGCTCCCGTCGAAGTGCAAAGATCCGCTTTCCGGTAACGGTTGATAACCCGCACCGTCGGGAGTTGCTCCACGTTAAAGTTGAATAGAGGCTCTGAAAGTGTGACGTTGATATGAACCGGTCCTTTTACCCGATGGCATGCCTCAAGCAGGGCTTCATTGATCAGTCGGTTACAGTACCATTCGTCCGTTTCATTCTGAATTTCGGGAAGGTTAACCGACTTCCTGACCAGATTATGAAAAACATTCGGCTGGGGAATGGTCTGTCCGTCCATCTGACCAACCCATGCAGCCGGACGATCGCCGGAAATTACGATGAGTGGTACTTGTTGATAATACGCTTCGGCTACAGCCGGATGTAGATTGAGCAAGGCTGTACCTGAGGTACAACAAACCGCAACAGGCATTCTCTCCCGTAAAGCCACACCGATAGCAAAATAACCTGCACTACGTTCATCGGTCACAGAGTAACAGGTGAATGCCGGGTTTGTGGACAGTGTATGAACAATGGGAGCATTCCGACTACCCGGGCACAATACTACTTTGGTGACGTGATGAGCCTCCAATAAAGCGGCTAACTGGATTATGTTCTTTTTATCTGAATACATCTGTCTTATCACATTATGCTAGTCATTACATTAAATTTTAATGGAAAAGGCCCCTTTCTCACTCACTAAAGAGCAACTGTTTCATGGTCTGCAATTTCTTTTCCGTCTCTTGCCATTCATCTTCCAATTCTGATGCTGCCAACAGACCGCTTCCTGCGTAAAGGCTGAGCTCGTTTGCCTGGTAATTCAAGCAGCGTAAGTTGACATATAAATCTGTTTTCCCCAATGGATTGAGCATCCCCACAAATCCTGAGTAATAGTTACGGTCGTATCCTTCATTTTCTTTGATAAACCGGTATGCTTTTTCTTTAGGAAGTCCACACACTGCCGGGGTAGGGTGTAATACTTTCAACAACTCGCCTAGTCTTCCTGTATCGGCGTGAAAATGAAAATTCGTTTTCAAGTGTGAGAGTGCACCGGCATAAACAGGATAAGGTCCATGTTCTTCGGGAGTTATTCCTACCGACCGCAACTGCTTGCGAATATAATCTGCTACGTATTGTTGCTCTTCCTTATTTTTGTTGCTCCATTCTTCGGGAAGCTGCCCATTCTCCAAAGACATGGTACCTGCGAGGGCCACAGTGTTCCAATGGTCGGCTTCACCCGACAACAGTACTTCGGGGGTGCTGCCCAACCATACTCCGGTCTGCGGCGTATAGCAAAGATATACATACGAATGTACATATCGTCGACATGCCTCGTAAAGCGCCTGCTCCGGAGAAAATCGGGAGTACCCGGGATATACTATGCGACGGGACAATACCAGCTTATCATAAATACCTTTCCGTAAGGGTTCTATGAAAAAACGGAAACAGGAGGCGTACTGTTCAAAATCACCTGTGGTAGAAGAAGGATGGATTTCGTTTCTCTCAATCCGGCAATTGCTGTCAGTCTTTCTTTCTCCACTTCCATTAGGGTAGGTGGAAGTCCTGTCGTTTGATACTTTACCGGTCTCCAGCGGGAAATTCGTATCTATATAATCCGGTCGTATTCTCCATGCCGGAGAGCCTTTCTTTATGCGGAATGGAGCAAGTATGAATCCCGGTTCGCTGTGGACAGACTCCACATTGAGAATGGCTTCCGCTTCCCCTGTTGTTTGAGTAAGGAAACAGAGTTTTTCCTGTTCCGGGAGTCGATAGAAAGCAAAAGGTTGCTTTCTGCTTATGAGGTTGTTGATAATACTTAAGTCTTTCTTACTTTCTGTCATCTCTTCTTCATCAAACTGTTTATAACCCGCACTGAAGAAACCAGTTTGTTGGTTGACGTAAAAATATCTACGTTCCATACGTGCGAGGAACGTCCTTGGTGTATAATGGTGGCTACGGCTCGAACAGTATCCCCTTCATGAGCCGATGAAATATGATTCCCGCTAACCTGCATACCAACAACAATATCATCAGGTTGGCACATCAACATGGAGCCCATGCCGGCGACTGTCTCGGCCAATGCCAAAGACGCCCCACCGTGGAGGACACCGAAGGGTTGTCGGGTGCGGTAATCCACCGGCATTGTTGCTTCAACCCTGCCATCGGAGGCATAAGTATATTGAATGCCTAAATTTCCCATGAGGGTGTGTTGACTGCGCGCATTCAGAATATCCAGTGAAACGGTCGACGGGCGTATATCGGTTAAAATCATTTTCTCCACCGCATCGGCTACACCGTCTTCTTCGTTTGAGCCGGTGATCATATCGGCACATGCCTTCACCGAGTCTTGTGCGTTTCCCATAGCAATGCCTGTCCCGGCTTGCTGAATCATCGTTACATCACATACTCCATCGCCAATGGCAATGATCTCTTCCCGTGTGATTTTCAGTATATCGAGCAATGTTGCTAATGAGTTTGCTTTATCAATGCCACAAGGCACTACTTCCAGAAAATAATCTTCCGAACGAAAGACATCGAGCGTGCCGTTAAGTCTCCTTTTCCAATGTTGCTCCAAAGCGGTAAGCTCTGTCTCATTATCGCTCACAATTACACACTGTGCCGGAGCAAAGTCGATGGCTGTGCTAAATTCACTTTCGCCAACCACTTCCATTTTATTAATGAAAGCTTCATGGAGAATGTGCTCATTTTCCGGTGTGGTAGCTATAATTCTGTTATCTTGATAGGTGAATATTCCGAAGTTGTTCTTTTTAGCTTTCTTCTCCAGATAGTGTAGCAGTTCATTATCAATATGGCGTTCGAATATCACTTTACCATCTTTCGCACTGATAATCTGACTTCCGTTGTATGCAATGACAAATCCGTCATAATGATCCAACTCCAATTGTTTAGCCAAAGGCAGTAATCCGTGAGCAGGTCTTCCTGAAGCAAGTACAATACGTATTCCCGTCTGCTGAACCTTTAACAGGGTGACAAGTGTACGTTTGCTTATTTCTTTGGCATTATTCAGCAGCGTTCCGTCCACATCGAGGACTAATAACTTACACTTCATAACTCTCAATTTTAGAATGTTGTTGGTTGGCGCATTGCCACTTTTCAATGCAAAGATGGCAAGAATCGTTATAATTCGGAAAGGTTAGCTCTTATTTTAATCAATTTTTGACTTTATGGCATTATTCGTTTTTATGCACTAAATATCGTTTTAAATGCCGGATAAGCTTTTACTCCTGATCTTTTTTCTATTTTTGTAAGAAAAAGGCTATGGATTTATTTGTGACATACATGACGCGCAAATTGCCGTTGGTCGCTTTTATAAGCACTATATTCATTATATACCCCAATATAATTTGCCTGCCGTGGGAATTGCCTAGACTATGTGATGAGAGTCAGAAGTTTGGCTTCTGGATGTTTTTTGTGATGAGGTTCTCCTTTTTCTGGGGAATGTCAGTCTTACTCATCCGTTATAATCTTGATAAGGCGGTATCTTACATACTTAAAAAGCGTTTTTTCCATAATCTTTTCATCTCAGCGGGGATATATTGCATCTATCTCATCTTGTGTTTTATTTTTAAGTCTTATGGCATACATGATTTCTTGGGAAGTATTCTCATCTTTCAGTTTCTCATTATTTGTTCCATTTGCACGCTCATCGGGCATATTGTGATGCTATACATCACCCAGCATGAAAAGGAGATAGAGATACAACGGTTGAAAACCGAAAATTTGCAGAGCCGTTATGATGCACTCACCAACCAGATCAATCCTCATTTCTTTTTCAATTCATTGGGAGGTATATCCGCATTAATCCGGAAGAAAGATGATGACCGCACTTTGCGCTATGTGGATGAACTGTCGGATACTTTCCGCTATATTTTGCAGAGTGATCATAAAGGGCTGGTCAGCCTGCATGAGGAGCTGCAATTTGTTGAGGCCTTCCGTTATGTGATGGAGGTACGTTTCGAAAATAAACTTTCTTTCAATATCAATATCGGTGAAAAGGAACAGACTTCGTTTAAACTTCCGGTCTTGTCTTTGTTGCCGTTGATTGATAATGTCGTCGTCCACAATCAGATAGACATCGACCATAAAATGGTGATTTCGATATATCTTAACGAACAGCAGGAATTGGTGGTGTCCAATCCTGTTTATCCTAAACTCACCCCGCCGATAACCAATGGTACGGGACTGAGGAATGTGGAAAACAGATTTCTGCTGTTGACCAATTGTAAGATTCGCGTAGAACACAAAAATGAAATATTTACGGTATATCTTCCATTAAAATAAAACGAAGAATGAAAGTATTGATCGTTGAAGACGAAACCTCAGCCTATGATAACCTGAAAGAAATACTTATGGGGTTGGGTGCCGACATTGAAATAGTCGGTTACACGGAGAGCGTGACGAATACGGTAAACTGGTTGCAAACCCACTCGTTGCCCGACTTGATATTTATGGATATTCATCTTTCGGACGACTCGGCTTTTCGTATTTTCGACCGGATGGAGGTAGAGACCCCCATCATCTTTACGACAGCTTACGATCAGTATGCTATAGACGCTTTTAAAGTCAATAGCATTGATTATTTGCTGAAACCAATAAAGGCTGCCGACATAAAACGGGCTATTGAGAAATATAATAAACTGACCAGGGTTGAACTTACACAGTATTTGGCACGTTTGGTTCATCTGGCTCCTCTTAAGGAATACAGGGATAAATTACTGGTACCTTATAAAGACAAACTGATTCCGGTAAGTCTCAATGACATCTCGTTCTTTTATACGACGGAAAAAAATACGACTATCTATTTAAAAAACGGGCAAAGTTATCCTTATGCCAAGACATTGGAGCAGGTAATGGTTTTGCTCAATCCTAAAGACTTCTTTCGTGCCAATAAGCAGTTTCTTATTAAACGCGAGAGTGTGAATGATATTACGATCTGGTTTGACAGTCGTCTGCTATTAACCCTCGATATTGCGGCTCCCGAACGTATCTATGTCAGTAAGAATAAAGCTGCCGATTTTAAGGCTTGGATGATGTGCGGGTATTGAGAAACATAAGCATTTTCGTGTTTATACCTTTCTTTTCTTTTTACGGATGGGTTTTATTTTAAATATGGATTTCTGCTTATATTTTTGTGTTAGACTTTAAAGATTGAAACTATGCTAAGAAAAATTAGGTTGACATTGGCCATTGCTTGTTGTTTGCTACTTACCTTGCTCTTCGTGGACTTTACAGGTGCTTTACATCTCTGGTTCGGATGGCTTGCCAAAATTCAATTTCTGCCGGCGGTCTTGGCACTCAATGTGGGTGTCATCGTCTTTCTGATGTTGCTGACTCTTGTCGGCGGGCGTATTTATTGCTCGGTCATCTGCCCGCTAGGTGTCTTTCAAGATCTTGTTGCCATGATTGGACGCGGAAAGAAAAAACTGCCGTATAACTATGCAAAGCCTAAAAGATGGCTGAGATACGGAGTGCTTGTCCTTTTCATCATTGCTCTTGTGGCAGGTATAAATGCAATTGTTGCGTTTATCGACCCTTATGGAATATATGGGCGTATGGCAAACAACCTTCTCCAACCGTTATGGATATGGGGGAATAATCTGCTGGCTTCTATTGCCGAGAGAGTGGACAGTTATGCTTTTTACCAGGCTGATGTTTGGTTGAAAAGCTTGCCTGTATTTATTATTGCGGGTGCAGTAACAGTAGTTATCATCGTGCTGGCTTGGAGAAACGGTCGTACATATTGCAATACCATTTGTCCGGTCGGTACATTCTTAGGCCTTTTATCGAATAAAGCACTTTTCCGTATAGCTGTCGATAAAGATAAATGTACCGGTTGCATGGTTTGTGCGCGCAACTGTAAGGCTTCGTGCATTGATGCTACAAAAGGAGAAGTTGACAACAGCCGATGCGTGGTATGTATGAACTGTATTGATAAATGCAAGAAAGATGCCATAGGTTATCGGTTTGCTTATGCAGAAAAGAAAGTGACCGGTGCGTCGGGAGAAGAAAATAAGACTGGGGGACGTAGGGAATTCCTTGCCGGTTCCATGCTTTTGCTGGGCGCTTCTTTGAAAGCCCAAGTTGCTGATAAGGCGAAAAAAATAAAAATGGATGGGGGATTGGCGAATATTATCGATAAGAAAGCTCCAACCCGACATACTCCTTTAACCCCTGCTGGTTCACAAAGTTTGCATAATTTGCAAAGCCATTGTACAGCTTGTCAGCTGTGCATATCAGTCTGCCCCAACGAGGTGCTGCGCCCTTCTACATCGCTGGAGTCTTTTATGCAGCCGGTAATGTCGTATGAGCGTGGCTATTGCCGTCCCGAATGTACCAAGTGCTCGGAAGTCTGCCCTACAGGTGCCATTCTTAAAATAGGGAAAGCCGACAAGTCTTCTATTCAGATAGGGCATGCCGTATGGGTCAAAGAGAACTGCATCCCACTGACAGATAAACAGGCTTGCGGTAACTGTGCCCGTCATTGTCCGGTCAGTGCAATATCAATGATTCCATCCGAACCCGGAAATGCAGATTCCCTTAAGATTCCCGCTGTGAATGCAGAACGTTGCATTGGATGTGGAGCTTGCGAAAATCTCTGTCCTTCCCGTCCTTATAGTGCCATTTATGTGGAAGGGCACCAACGGCACAGAATTGTTTGATCGTTATACTTTAAAATTAAAGATGATGGATAAAAAGAATAATATGAATCGCCGGGATTTCCTTAAAATAGTCGGTATTAGTACGGCGACCACTACAGCGGCATTGTATGGCTGTTCTCCAAAGAAAGAATCGGATACGGGTGTTGATGAAGCTCCCGTACCAAAAGATAAAATGAGTTATCGCAATTTTCCACCTTCAAAAGATAAAGTTTCCTTGTTGGGTTATGGTTGTATGCGTTGGCCTACTCTTCAAGCTCCCGATGGTAACGGAAATGTGATTGATCAGAATGAAGTCAATCGTCTGGTGGATTATGCCATAGAGCATGGGGTCAACTATTTCGATACATCTCCGGTGTATGTACAGGGATGGTCTGAGAAATCCACCGGTATTGCACTTAAGCGTCACCCGCGTGAGAAATTCCTTATTGCCACAAAGATGTCCAACTTCATGAGTAATGATTATGACTTTGGAGTGAATATGTATCATAACTCAATGAAAGACTTACAGGTAGATTATTTTGATTATTATCTACTTCATGTGCTGGGTGACACAGGCGAACGCGGACTTCAGGGGCGTTTCCTTGATAACGGATTGTTGAAGTTCTTACTTAAAGAGCGTGAGGCCGGTCGCATCCGTCATCTGGGTTGGTCATTCCATGGGATAAAGGAAGAATTTGATCGGGCATTGGCCATGCATGATGAAGTGCATTGGGACTTTGTACAGATACAATTAAATTATTCCGATTGGAAACATGCGTCGGGCATGAATGTGAATGCCGACTATCTTTATGGTGAATTGGAAAAGAGAAATATACCGGCGGTCGTTATGGAGCCTTTGTTGGGAGGCCGTCTATCAAACATACCGGAACATATCTTCACTCGTCTGAAAGAACGTAACCCTGAAGGAAGTGTTGCTTCGTGGGCATTCCGCTTTGCCGGCTCTTTTGATAAAGTGCTTACGGTGTTAAGTGGCATGACGTATTTGGAGCATTTACAGGATAATATCCGTACGTATTCTCCGCTTGTCCCGCTAACTCCCGAGGAGAAGGTCTTTCTAAATGAGACGGCCGAGTTGATGTTGCAGTATCCTACGATACCTTGTAATGACTGTAAATATTGTATGCCTTGTCCTTATGGAATAGATATTCCGGGGATATTGGTGCATTATAATAAGTGTGTCAATGAGGGTAATTTACCAAAGAGCAAGATGGACGAAAATTATGTCAAGGAGAGACAGGCATTTCTTGTCGGCTATGATCGTAGCGTACCGAAATTGCGTCAGGCAAATCATTGCATCGGTTGCAATCAGTGTACGCCACATTGCCCGCAGAGTATAGAAATCCCCAAAGAGTTACACCGAATTGATAGCTTTGTGGAACAATTGAAACAAGGAACTTTATAATGGAAAATATTATTGATTTACTATATGCAGGAGATTATTCTTGTGTGATTGAAAGCAAATCGGGGATAGAGACTTTCAGCCGCAGGGGAGCGGCTGATTTATATGATTTATATACCGGAAGACCGGAGTTTTTACAGGATTCGATGATTGCCGATAAGGTGGTGGGAAAAGCTGCCGCCACCTTGATGATACTAGGGAAAGTTAAATCGGTCGCAGAGATTTTTCCGGCAATCAGAAGTTTTATTACGCTGTTGCGGAAACAGAAAAATATAACGGCGATGGTGTTGGCCTGTCTTTTTGGAACGACCGCACTAAAAGCAAGTGTAACATCGGACAGTACTCGTATACCAAGGATTTATAACCTGAATGAGGTTGTGGTGACGGGGGCACGTAGTGCGACTGATATCCGGCATTTGCCGATGACAATATCGATTGTCGGACGTAATCAACTGGAGATGAGCGGGCAGTCTTCCGTACTTCCCGTACTGAATGAATTAGTGCCCGGTTTCTTTTCCACATCAAGAGGATTGATGGGGTATGGAGTTGCCACCGGGGCATCCGGACAGATGTCATTGCGAGGCATTGGTGGCCCGGCGCAAGCAGGACTCCCTACCACCGGGTTATTGGTCTTAATTGATGGACACCCTCAATATATGGGTTTAATGGGGCACCCTATTGCCGATGCTTATCAAACGATGATGACCGAACGGGTGGAGGTTTTGCGTGGCCCTGCCTCCGTTTTGTATGGATCGAATGCAATGGGAGGAGTCATTAATATTGTGACCCGCGGGATGGGTGAAGACGGAGTAAGGACGAACCTGAACATTGGGGGCGGTTCGTATGGAACCATACAAACCGAAGCTACCAACAGGATAAAACATGGGCGCTTCAGCAGTATAGTATCAGCCTCCTATAACAGGACGGACGGTCATCGTGCAGATATGAATTTTGAACAGTATGGCGGATATGCCAAACTTGGATATGAGATCAGTAATTTCTGGAAAGTGTGGGGAGATGCTAATATCACTCATTTCAATGCTTCCAATCCGGGTACCGTTAGCAGTCCCTATATTGACAATGATCAACACATCACGCGAGGGATGAGTACTTTTGCTGTGGAAAATCATTATGACAAAACGTCCGGTGCGTTGAGTTTCTTTTATAATTGGGGAAGACATTGGATAAACGATGGATATGCGCCGGGAAAAACCCCTCTCGATTATCGTTTCAACTCACGGGATAAGATGTTTGGGGCCTCTTGGTACCAGAGTGTGGAACTCTTTAAAGGCAATCGTTTGACCGTCGGGGTCGATTACTTCCGTTTTGGTGGAGAGGCCTGGAATAAATACACGGACGGACATCGTGTGACATCCGTCGATAAAGCATTGAATGAGGTGGCCGGCTATACCGATTTCCACCAAGACATTGTGAACTGGCTGACCTTTGATGCCGGTTTGAGAGTTGATCATCATTCGCAGACAGGCACCCAATTTATACCGCAGGCTGGTCTGGCTTTTCATCTTCCCGATAATGCGGAATTGAAAGCGATGGTGAGCCGGGGTTTTCGGAATCCTACCATTCGTGAAATGTACATGTTTCCTCCGCAAAATGCTGATTTAAAGTCTGAAAGTCTCTGGAACTACGAGTTGTCTTTTTCACAGCGGGTGGCGGATAGTCGTCTGCTATATGGCATGAATGTATTTTATATGAATGGTAAAAATCTTATCATCGTAGCTCCGCGTCAGGGAGGAAGCGGCATGCAGAACCAAAATTCGGGGAAAATAGAAAATTGGGGCGCAGAGGCGAATATTAGTTATGTATTGAGCCCTGTCTGGAGTCTTGCAGCAAATTATAGCTGGTTGCACATGGAAAATCCCGTTTTAGCATCTCCCCGGCATAAATTCTACACCGGAGTGAATTTCCAAAAAAATAAATGGAACCTCTCTTCAGGTATTCAATATGTGAGAGGATTGTATACTGATTTAACGGCTCAGCACACCGAAAATTTTATTTTTTGGGATGCTCGAGCCAATTATAAAGTTAACAGACAGTTATCTCTTTATCTGCGTGGTGAGAATATTCTGGCACAGCACTATGAGATTATTGCCGGTTATCCTATGCCGAGAGCTACCTTTATGGGGGGCGTGAATATTAACTTCTAAATAATAAAGATTGATTATGGAAAATACCCTAAAATTCTATGTTTTGCCGTATCGTGATGTACGGACATACTTGCTGGCTTTGTTATTCGTTTTGGGTAATCTGGTATTGCCCCAGCTTTTTCATCTTGTGCCTCGTGGCGGAATGATTTGGTTGCCTATTTATTTCTTCACTTTGATAGGAGCCTATAAATACGGCTGGAAAGTCGGATTATTGACAGCCATAGCTTCTCCGTTACTGAATTCCATACTGTTTGGAATGCCTTCTCCGGTGGTGTTTCCCGCCATCTTATTAAAATCACTGTTATTGGCGGTTGCAGCCGGATTCCTTTCGCACCGTTATCAGAGAGTTTCGCTTCTAATATTGAGTGGAGTTATTCTTTTTTACCAATGCTTGGGAACATTGGGAGAGTGGGCTATGGGTGGTAACCTCGACGCTGCTTTGCAAGATATCCGAATCGGCATTCCAGGACTCCTTTTACAACTTTTCGGCGGTTATTTATTAATAAAATATGTGATTCGAAAATAAGGAAAAGATTTGTGCTGTGTACTGAATGTTAGAGCTAAAATATTGATAATAAATCGGGTTATGTTACTTCTTTTTGCAGGAAAATGTTTTTCTTTACAGACGGATATGAAATAAAAACCTCTGATAAAAATACTAACGTAGAAAAACATGGATAGAAGAAATTTCATCAAAACCGCGGTGGTTGCTCCCGGTCTGCTCTTAAATCTTCCTTCTTTTGCCGAAAGCCTTTATAATGCGGAAAGCCAACGGTTCCCACTCATTGATTTACACGCACATCTCACCGACACGTTTACCATAGAGAAGCTATTGGAACTGGGTGAAAAGTATAATGTGAAGTTCGGAGTAGTTGATCATCCTGCACCATGGGCTTTGAAAGATGACAACGATTTACATCGTTTTATAGAGAAACTACGTCAGTATCCTGTATATGTCGGTTTACAACCCACTTATCTAGGCTGGCGCAAGAACTATTCGGAGGAACTGGTATCCCAACTTGATTATATCTTGATGGATCCTCAAATGGTACCTAAAGGTAATGGGGAGACTTGGCAAATCTGGCAGTTTGATACTTATATTGAGGATACGGAAGATTTTATGAACCGTTATATGGACTATGCCATGAATGTACTCTATAATGAGTCCATTGATATTTTTGCCTGGCCGTTATTCCTGCCTGTTTGCATAGCCCGTGATTATTATAAATTATGGACTGAGAGCAGGATGCAGCAGATTATAACGGCTGCAAAAGCACGACACGTGGCTATTGAAATAAATGATATGGCTCATACACCGCATGAGGAATTTATATTAAAAGCAAAAGAACAAGGGCTTAAATTCACCTTTGGCTCGGATTCTCGCAGTGATATTGCAGGCAAGCTAGCTTATTGCAGAAGAATTGCAGAGAAGTGTAATCTTACAGAAAAAGACTTTTATATTCCTGATAAGAAATTCAAAGTCTAGTTCAGTTTGAAAAATCCTCCAACAAAGCTCGCGGAAACTTTAGCGCCTTTCTCTGCGACCGCTGTTTGTGGATTGACCCGATAGATATATATACCCTTTTCAGTGGATACCGGATAGTAGACATATCCTCCATCAACTAAGACGGTAAAACGTCGTCCTCCGTTTCCATTATGAACCGGAATTCCACTGATGTCGGTTACAGTTTGATTGTACAGGTCGATAATGCAACACTTCAGATTCTTATCAGACCATCTGTCGGATGCAGTTTGAGGATTCAGTGTACTTACTTCTGCAAATACCAGACCATTGCCTATGTATTTGATATGGGCTGGTTTTAGTCCTCCGGTTTTTGCTTCGAAATCAAAGAAGTAGTTCTGATCGAAAGTCGTGCTGCCTGCTGCTATATGCATAAAGGCGGCGTTTTTTCCTCCCTTGGAGAAACCGTTTGCCATAGATGTATTGGACATCGTGTATAAGTCACCGTTCTCCGTCTTAACAATCCCGTTATATGCAGCCCATGAACCTGCAGGACCGGTACGGGTATCTTTCATTACTTTTTCCAAATTCATACTGGGATATGAATATACGGCTATATAGGTGGTGTCGACATAGTCGGTGGCATAAGTGGTAGGATTCATTTGTATATAGGACAAGTAGACTTTATTTCCACTACATTCCATTCCGGTGATGCTGGGCCACTCCACCTCTGCTATAGGTGCTATGGGTTGTTCTATTGTTTTAGTAATAGATAAGCTGTTAATATCCACTACATAGAATTTCATCTTATCGCCATTGGCGGATTTATCAGGAATTTCCAATCCCACCATTGTGGAATTGTCTACTTGGGTAAATGCGCTAAGCTTTGAGTTGAAGACAAAATCACCTGCTTCCTGTAAATATCCGGAAGTATTGCGGGTAATTCCCGTAACAGAATTGACTCCCATACCTCCAATGCTGAATACTGTCTGATTAGCCTGATCATAATCACGATATCCATTCTGTTCAATACCTTTTCCATAAGCATTAACTTCACCGGACATCAAATCATCAGCGGTTACAACATAATAGGTGGTGACTCCGCTTGCGGTGATACCCAAACTCATGACGTAAGGCGCAAATGGGACTTCTTCTGTTTCATCCAATTTGTCGCAAGATGATATTCCGACTAACAGGCTCAATAATAAAAACCAATGTATGCTACTATATATTTTTTTCATTTTTCTTCTCTTTTTTGTAGATTACCAATTGATAAAATAACGGAACTTGAGATTGAATGCCCTGCCCGGTTTTTGTAATCTGTAATTGTCGTAAAGTCTTTTATCGGTTATATTCGTACATTCCAATGCGATATTGTATTTCCCATTTTCGAGTGAATAGCCTACAGATACATCATGAGATGCCTGGCTAGGTATGATCTTTTTCGAGGAACGTGCACCTAATCCCGGGAAAGATAAATAATAACCTTTCAGCCAATCGAAAGAATAATCAATGGATAATTCGGATTGCTGGGTTGCTACATCTTGGAAACGTAGCCCTAAGTTGGCATTTCCGAACAAATACGGTATGTTTGGAACGCGTTCTCCATAAGTAAGATGTTCTATCTGGTCGGAACCCACATAGCTTTCATTGGTTTCATATTTCTGCTTGTCTCTTATATTTTGATAAGTGAAGTTGGCTCCTGCTGCAATCATTTTTTTCCATTTATAATTGACACCTCCTTCAATACCGATGGTACGTACTTTTCCTATATTCTCATACCCGGTTGTCGGGTTTGAAGTCAGGCTGACTCCTTTGCGGATAAAGTCTTTGGTATTGCGATATATTCCGTTGACTTCAATATTGAAGGTGTGATCTTGTATGCTTTGCTCGAAGATAAACCCTAAATTGACATTATCACTTTGTTCGGGTTTCAAGTCTGGGTTAGCTTGTTGAATTAATCCGTCACCAAACATCTCATTGCTTTCGGGAAGACGATAAGCGTGTTCGTAAGATAACTTGGCTTGCAGCTTTGGCAGGATAAAATAAGTGAAAGCAGCTCCATATCCAATCTCCATCTTATTTTCTTTAAGATTTTCAAGTCGCTCGTTGTCGGTGAATCTGTCTAGTATTTTGGTGGATGTACTATGTAAATTGTACATTTTTGCAAAGACGTTGGCATTCCACTGATTGTATTTGAGTAACCATCCTAATCCCGTGATATTCTTACTAAGCTTTTGGGGTATTTTATTTGATTCATTATCCGGATCTACTTTATCGTGTATTTTTCTATTGTTTGCTGTAAATACATGGTTCAAGGTCAGCGATTGATGCATGTCGAGCATGTAACTGATATTGGCATTTGCAATCCATTCCTTGTTTTTAATTTTAGAGTCGGTATTAATACCTTCACCATGGGTGGATGTTGGTACCGATTCACCTAACCAGTTGTATTTACGCGATAAGGTATCAATGGAATAGGAGTCCACCATGCTGTATGCTCCGTATAGTGATGCGGATAATCCTTCGACAAACAAATTCTCTTTTTTCCATCTTATGGATGGAATCATCGATTGACTTTTTGCTTTCACACCTCCGTATACGGCATCCATTGTGGCACCTGTTTGCACATTAGCATTGTTTTTCGACCAAATAAGTCCCAGTAACAGGTAATCGGCGTATGATTTTCCAGTGAGACCCGTCTCAAAACGTACTCCACCTGAACGATAATTATCATTGAAACGGTTCACATTTCTTTCGTCTATTTTTTTATTTGTGGCTAGATCAATAATAGGTACAAATACTTTATAATCATTATCCGAATAGTTGAAGAATCCGTTTAGACGCATAGTGAAACCAGTCTTCGAATCAGTATAAGCTGTATTCAATGAAGCTTTGTGTGTATTGAATGAGCCAATAGAGTAAGAAGCATCTAAATAATTTGCCACTTTGCGTGGAATGATATTCACGGCTCCTCCGAGAGCATCCGCTCCAAGATTAACTGGTAGCACGCCTTTATAGATATCTATTCTATCTGCCATGCTGATCGATATATTGCTTAGGTTGAAGGATGAACCGAAGTTATCCATTGGCACTCCATCGAGGAAAAACTTCACTTGTTTACCCGTGAATCCATTAAGGCTGAAGCTGTACCCTGAACCTACGCCGCCGTCTTCGCGTACCCTTACGCTGGATATATTATTTAATAGTTTACTTACAGATGCCGAGCTATTATATAACTTTTTTCCATCTAAAACAGTAATGGCATAAGCTTGTTCTTGTTGTTTACGTGCTTCGGTTTTGCCGGTAACGGTGATTGCCGAAAGTTCAAGAGTATTATCTATCTCAATATCGGGTATATGAGTTGTTCTGCCGGCCAGTACGGTTATGTTGATTGATTTTTCTTTCAACCCTACCCCACGAATGATGACTGTTCGACTTCCCACTGGAATATTCACTAAGCGATACTCTCCATTTTCATTTGTATACTCACCAATATTAGTTCCTTTTACCAGAACTAATGCCGTCTCTATCGGTTGGGATTTGCTGTCAGTTACACGGCCATTTATACTCCCCATTCTGTTTTGAGAATAGCAGATGAGGCTTATAAACAATATTCCTTGTAACAGGAGATACTTTAGCATTTTTTGATTCATTTTATCTAAGATTTTAGAAAGCGCAAAATTATCTCTTCTATTGTATAAAGGCAATCGCAAGATATAGGTAAATATAGCTCTTGCTTGGGAGAGAAATCACCTCAAATAGGTATTGATCTTTTCAACCCGATCATCAGTTTATTTGTTTATTCTGTATTAACTTTGACAATCATATTAGTTTCAACGAGTTTGATTATAGGTAATTAATAATATAAAGACGATGGAGTACAGAAAAATTTCAAATACCGATTTAAAACTATCGGTAATTACTTTTGGTGCGTGGGCTGCCGGAGGATGGATGTGGGGTAAAACAGACCGAAAAGATGTTATTGATGCTATCCGGGCTAGTTATGATTTAGGCGTGACAAGTATTGATACAGCTCCCATTTACGGACAAGGTGAGAGTGAAGAAATAGTCAGTGAAGCTATTCAAGGAATTCCCCGTGATAAAGTTCAGATTCTGACTAAGTTTGGTATGCGTTGGGATTTGGCAAAGGGTACATTGGCTCTTAAGAGTAAAAATAATCGTGGAGAAGATATTGATATTTATAAGTATGCCGGTAAGGAGAGTGTCATAAAGGAATGTGAGGATAGTTTGAGGCGGTTGAAAACAGATTACATTGATCTTTATCAGATACATTGGCATGATGTGACGACTCCGTTAAATGAGACTTATGAAGCGGTGGCAAGATTGATCGAGCAAGGTAAGGTGCGATATGCCGGTGTTTGTAATTATACCGCGGAATGGCTTGATGAAGCTGATAAAACACTTACGCTTATCAGTAATCAGGTGCCCTATAGTATGGTGAATCGGAAGATTGAAGAAGAAACAGTACCTTATTGCATTAAAAAAAATAAATCCATTATTGCCTATAGTCCGATGGAAAGAGGTTTGTTGACGGGAAAGCTCACAGCGCATTCTAAATTTGCAGAGGGTGATCACCGTGCTGCACATCCATCTTTCTCACCGGAGAATATCACCAGAGTAAATAACTTTTTGGAAAAATTGAAGCCATTAGCTGAAAGTAAAAATGCTTCTCTTTCTCAATTGGTATTAAGATGGACCGTAGAACAACCTGGCATTACCATTGCTTTGGCAGGTGCACGCAATGCCCTGCAATCTATTCAAAACGCCAATGCGGCGAATATTAAGCTATCGAAGGAAGAGATTGATTTTATAAATGCAGAGTTGAAAGAAATATAGATGTTTGCGTATATATCGGGAAAGTTACTTTCCCGATATAAGTGTCGTATGCTATTCCTTTCTATTTGCCGGTACTTTTATTCTCTACGATGGCCTTTTGAACAAAGTAGAATTGAGCTTTTGAGCAAAATGATCTGACTAAGTTAGCGATAACTTTGCACCTTACAATATAATAAGTGCAATGATGGATCTAAATAATAATGAAAATGGAATATCGGGTACCGTCCTCGTCACAGGAGGTACAGGATTTGTCGGTGGTCATGTTATTCTTCAACTTCTACAGAAAGGATATCATGTACAAACGACCTTGCGCTCTCTTTCACGGAAAGGTGAAGTGGTTGATATGATAAAAACCGGGGGAATAACAGACTTGTCAAGACTGTCTTTTTTTGAAACTGATCTGTTGAAAGACGATAATTGGGATGAAGCAATGAAAGGTTGTGGCTATGTCTTACATGTGGCTTCTCCTATTTTTCTTCGATTGCCGGAAAACGAAGACGAAATGATAAAACCTGCTGTGGAGGGTGTAATTCGTGTTTTGAAGGCAGCGCGTAATGCCGGTGTGAAAAGGGTGGTTATGACCTCCAATTTTGGTGCGGTGGGTTATAGCCATAAAGATAGAACCATACCAATAACTGAAGAAAATTGGACTGATCCAAATGAAAAAGGACTTTCGGCTTATAATAAGTCAAAAGTAATGGCAGAACTTGCTGCATGGGATTTTATGCGTAGGGAAGGGGGAGAACTTGAATTATCTGTGATTAATCCTATGGCTATTTTGGGCCCTTCGCTCAGTCCGAAGCTTTCAAGTGGTTTTGAGTTGCTTCTTCAGGTTTTGAATGGGACTATGAAAACTATTCCCGATATTCACTTAGGTATAGTGGATGTACGTGATGTGGCAGATCTCCATATACGTGCCATGTTGCATCCAGATGCTAAAAATCAGCGTTTTCTAGCTTTGTCAGGGGGGACAATGTCTTTATTGCAAATCTCACGCTTCTTGAAAAAAGAGATGCCAGGCATATCAAAACGAGCTTCTCTACTCCCCATGCCCACTTGGATTTTGAGAGTAGCATCTATATTCAGTAAACGTGCTAGAGCTATTTTACCTTTAGCAGGAATTTATCGGAATGCTTCGAATGAGAAAGCAAAAACGTTGCTTGGGTGGATGCCGAGGAGCAATGAGGAAGCTATTTTAGGTACGGTGAGTAGCTTGATTGAATTGCGGTTGATTTAGTAAAAGATGCTTTTCTCACTAATACTCAAGCAAAGTATAGCAATTTGTAAATTGCGAATATCAACCAACTAAAAACATAACTATTTTTCCTATGCGGATAACTGAAATCACTTCTTGCTATATTGGTCCTCAGATATCTCCGGAGCAATTTATACCCGAGCATTTTTTCCTTTTCTTGGCAAAAGGGGCAATAAATGGCTACGACGGGACAAAGGAACTTACTTTACATGCCGGTGATTATTGCCTTGTTTGCAAAAATAACCTTGCACGTTACAACAAACTGAAAGATAACGGACAGTTTGAAAAGGTTGTCGTTATTTTTGATGAACCGTTTCTTCGGGAGTTTATGCGAACACATCTTGTCCCCGATATTATCTCCGAAGCCCGTAATGCTTTTATTCCTTTGAATAAAACGGAATTGGTCCCTAATTTTATCGCTTCACTAATGCCATATTATAGTCAAGGAGGTAATATTGATGAAGCTTTCTCAAAGGTAAAACGAGAGGAGTTGTTGTTAATATTGATGAAAACAAACCCACAAATAATTCCTGTCTTATTTCATTTTGGAATTCCAGAAAAGGTTGATATTGAGGCTTATATGAATCGTAACTATAAGTTTAATGTATCTTTGGAACGGTTTGCATACCTTACAGGTCGAAGTCTATCTTCCTTTAAACGTGATTTTAGACATGTCTTTAACGATTCTCCAAGTCATTGGCTCACCCATAGACGATTGGAAGAGGCTCATTTCCTTATCTTGAAAAAGAAGCAAAAACCGAGTGATTTCTATCTTGATTTAGGATTTGAAGACTTAACGCATTTCTCGTACGCTTTTAAAAAGCAATTTGGTTATACTCCTTCTGATTTGGCTTTAAAAATAAAAAATGATGGATAAGCAAAAGTTGAAAATAATATTGACCGGAGCTACCGGTATGGTAGGTGAGGGTGTTCTGTTGGAATGTTTGGATAACTCCCTTATCAGTGAAGTTTTGATGCTCAACCGTCGTCATTTTGATCTTTCTCACTCCAAGCTGAAAGAGTTGATTGTACCTGATTTCCTTGATCTTAAGCCTATAGAATCACAATTGTGCGGATATGATGCTTGTTTCTATTGTGCAGGAATAAGTTCGGTGGGTATGGATGAAGTCACTTATAGCAAGATAACTTATGAAACAACGATGAATGTAGCTCAATTCTTAAAGCATCTCAATCCTGATATTGCATTTATGTTTGTTTCGGGTAGTCATACGGATAGTACGGAACAAGGACGGATAATGTGGGCTCGAGTGAAAGGTCGCACTGAAAATGATTTGCAGAAATTATTACCGGGAAAAGCTTATAGCTTTCGACCGGCATTAATGAAACCTGTAGCCGGGCAGCGTAATTTTAGGGGTTACAATCGTTATATTAAAATTCTATATCCGGTGCTGGGGCTTTTCTTTCCTGCGTGTAGCTTACGTTCAATAGCTAAAGCTATGATTAAAACAACCATCTATGGATATAAAGCAAGTGTTTTGGAAGTAAAAGACATTATTTTTCAAGCTAATTTATAGGCTGTTATCGAATGTGTTGTTTTGGATACAACCAAACTCAATATGGCAACACGTAACGGCAAATAAAGCGTGAACTTTGTACCGTAAACTTTTAAAAGAAAGAAAATTATGAAGACTATTTTTATTACAGGTGCATCTTCCGGACTCGGGAAGGCAGCAGCTAAATTATTTCAAAATAGAGGATGGAATGTGATTGCCACCATGCGTAATCCAGAGAAAGAGGAAGAATTAAATCAGTTGGAGAACGTGGTTCTACTTCCATTGGATGTGACAAATGTCGAGCTAATCGATAAAACCGTTCGGACTGCTATAGAATTAGGTGGAGTGGATGTTGTTTTCAATAATGCCGGTTATGGTCTAATAGGTCCCCTGGAAGCTTTGACAGATGAGCAAATAACCAGAGAGTTGGATACTAACTTGTTGGGGACTATTCGCGTAACAAAAGCATTCATTCCATATTTTAGGGAGAAGAAAACCGGATTATTTATTTCTACCACCTCTATTGGAGGATTAATTTCTTTTCCGTTCGGATCTACTTACCATGCAACGAAATGGGCACTTGAGGGGTGGAGTGAATCAATGTGGTTTGAACTGGGGCAATTGGGTATTGGTATAAAAACCGTTTCTCCCGGAGGAATACAGACTGATTTTATAAGTCGCTCACTTGATTTCTCTTCCACTCCGGATTACGACTCTTTTATCGGAACCATGATGGAGAATACCTCAAAAATGATGGAAATGGCTTCTACAGCCGAACATATAGCTGAAGTTGTATATGAAGCGGCGACAGATGGGAAAAATCAACTACGCTATGTGGCGGGTGCTGATGCTAAAGAACTTTACAGAAAGAGACAGGAAGAAGGCGATGAAGCATTTATGCGTTATATGAAAGAATCTTTCTTATAATAATTCGTTAAAAAATAGTATGAATAATAACCTTTCCCCTTTAAGAATAGAGTCTATTTCGGAGTTGCATAATCTACTTCATTTGGCAAAACCCAGACATCCCCTTTTGAGTGTTGTTGACACTTGTCAGATGAAAGTCGACGAGAGTAATCGTAAATTATCATTCGTTATGGGATTCTACGTTATTTCTTATAAAAAATCGACTAATGGAAAGATGGGATACGGACAAGGTTATTACGATTTTGATGAGGGCGGTATGATGTTTACCGCCCCTAATCAAATCATTGCTACCGAGCGAAACGCCGAGTACAGTGGATTTAGTATATTTGTACATCCCGATTTTTTCAGAAATTATCCGTTGGGGAAGAATCTGAGAAAATATAGTTTTTTCAGTTATGCAACCAATGAAGCTCTCCATTTATCGGAGGCTGAACAAATTGTCATCCTAAATTTGTTTAAGAGTATAGATCAAGAACTGAATATACCGATTGACGAGACTAGTCAGGATGTTCTGGTCTCTTACATAGAAGTTTTGCTTAATTATAGTCAGCGTTTTTATAAGAGGCAGTTTATGACACGCAAGGCGGTCAATCATGATTTACTTGTCCGAATGGAAGAATTGCTTGATGAATATTTTGACAATGGTTTCTCTTTGGAAAAAGGCCTTCCCACTGTAGAGTATTTGGCGGATCAAGTGAATCTATCTCCACGCTATCTTAGCGATATGCTTCGCTCACTTACTGGAGAAAGTGCCCAATATCACATCCATGAGAAACTTCTTGAGAAAGCTAAAATATACCTAAGTACTACTCAATTGACAGTTGCCGAAATAGCTTATCAATTAGGCTTTGAGCAACCGCAATCTTTCAATAAACTGTTCAAGAGAAAGGTGAATCTATCTCCATTGGATTTCAGATCAAACTTTAATTGAAACAGCTTAACTTATTCTGCAGAATTTTGTCCTAAACGTTTCAATATCAAATACCGTAGACGTTCTTGATGCTCGTCACCCCACTGTCCCAACATTGATAGTACAGGGATTAAAGTCTCACCAACTTCCGTGAGATTATATTCAACTTTAGGTGGAACCACCGGATATATCGTCTTTTTGATTAATTCATGGTCTTCCAATTCTTTTAATTGAATATTCAAAACCCGGCGGGATGCATCCGGGATCTTGCGTTGTAACTCACTTGGACGTTTATATCCTTCATGGATAAACCACAATAGGCGGATCTTCCATTTTCCATACAGAACTTCACCGATTAGGTCGAGTCCGCAATTTAAACTTATTGGAATCTTTCGTTCATACATAGAGGCAAATATATTCAACTGTTCAGAATTGTGCAATAGGGGAATAATTTATCCCTATCTGATTCGTTTTTCCGTACTTGCATAGATTCAGTTTACACTGTACTTTTGTGTCAAAAACACTATGGAACAAGATTTTAATTATAACAATGAGTTATCTGGTAAAGTTGCATTAGTAACGGGTGGTACTAAAGGTGCCGGAAAAGCAATTTCCGAACGCTTACTAGAAGCAGGAGCAACGGTCATCATTACTGCGAGGCATAAGCCGGAAAGTGAAAATCCGAATCTTTGTTTTATTCCGGCGGATTTAAGTAGAGCGGAGGGGACTCAAAAAGTGGCGGATGAAGTACTTCAGGAGTATGGCAAATTGGATATTCTGATAAATAACCTTGGTGGTTCAGAAACTCCCGGAGGAGGCTTTTCAGCGTTGACTGATGAAGATTGGGAAACTACAATAAGAACAAATCTGCTTGCTCCTGTCCGTCTGGATAGAGCATTCTTGCCGCAAATGATAACACGTGGAAATGGCGTGATTATTCATATTGCATCTATTCAAGGTAAGTTGCCCTTATACGATTCCACATTACCTTATGCTGCAGCCAAGGCTGGATTGATAAATTATAGCAAAAGTCTATCAAATGAAGTCTCACCTAAAGGTATCCGGGTGTTAACTGTTTCACCTGGCTGGATTATGACCGATTCTGCTACACGTATGATGGAACGTATTTCTGAAAGTGCTAAAATAACCATTGAAGAAGCGACTCAAAACGTAATGAACGCATTGGGAGGTATACCTTTTGGTCGACCGGCACAGCCACAGGAAGTCGCAGAACTTGTTGGTTTTTTAGTTTCTCCCAGAGCTGCTTATCTGACCGGAACAGAATATGTCATTGATGGCGGAACTATTCCGACGGTGTGATAGGTTTCAATATATTATAATGGTGAACCGGATTATTGATGGATAAAATAAGCTTGAGTACCAATATATCGATTTTTATATAGAGATAACTCATCTAAAATCAATATATTTGTACGTCATGATCTATGAACAATAATCGTTATCTCTAATCGGAAGAAAGAATACGCATGAATACTGATTTTATAAACTTGACGACAGAGAATCTTGTCAATGAACATTTGTGCTGCATTATCCGTAGCAAAAAGCCCCACCAAGGTATTGAAGGAAAGCGGCAATGGCTTTCCGGCAGATTAAATGAAGGGCATGTTTTTCGAAAGTTGGATGTAAAGGCTCCCGTATTTATAGAGTATGCTCCTTTGGAAACAGCTTGGGTTCCTATAATTGGTGATAAATATTATTATATATACTGCTTATGGGTTTCGGGTAGCTACAAAGGTAAAGGATATGCAAGGTCGTTGATGGAGTACTGTTTGGCTGATGCTAAGGAGAAAGGTAAATCCGGAATTTGTATGCTTGGTGCAAATAAACAAAAATCTTGGTTGTCCAGTCAATCATTTGCGAAGAAGTTCGGTTTTGAAGTAGTCGATACTACTAATAATGGCTACGAACTCCTTGCACTCTCTTTTGATAGGACAATGCCAAAGTTTGCAGGAGAAGCGAAAAAAGAAGAGATTGAAAGCAAGGAGCTAACAATCTATTATGATATGCAATGCCCTTATATTTGGCAAAGTATTGAGATGATTGAGCAATATTGCGAGCAAAATGATGTCCCACTTTCTCTAATTCAAGTGGATACATTACAAAAAGCAAAGGAGCTACCTTGTGTTTTCAATAATTGGGGAGTATTTTATAAAGGTCGTTTTGAAACTGTGAATTTATTAGATCTGACCTACCTGCAAAGAATACTCAAGAAATAGAAGCTTTTGTGTATCATTAGAGTATTGTTATTCTCTCTATATATTGTGCATTGACGTAGCCAGTGCAAGATTTCGTTATGATTTATTGCTACTAATACGCTTTGTAAATGAATAATTTACAAAGCTATTTGCTTTTTGAAAGTGGTGCCACCAGGAAGAGGTCTTTATCTGTAAATATATTAATAAACAATGTTTTATGATTTTATAAATTTGGGATATCTCACGATTTAGCACACAATTTATTTTCACCGTTTTGCTCTCTATTGACATGATTTCTAAATCAAAGTTGCTGAAATAATTTGTATATCCAAACTTTTACATATCTTTGTAACCGTCGTAACTGTTACGAATATAATTAAATAGAAAACATGAAATTTTATGATAGAAAAAGTGAGCTAGCAGAACTAAAACGAATACAGAATTTATCGTTCAATGACCACTCCCGCCTGACAGTGGTAACAGGCAGAAGGCGTATTGGCAAAACAAGCCTTATCATGAAGTCTGTCGAAGATTTGCCGATTGTCTATTTATTTGTCGGTCGTAAAGCCGAAGCTGCACTTTGCTCGGATTTTATTCCGGTTATTTCCCAGTCACTCGATACCT
The DNA here is from genome assembly GCA_041907545.1 of Bacteroides sp. Lineage (GTDB taxonomy): Bacteria > Bacteroidota > Bacteroidia > Bacteroidales > Bacteroidaceae > Bacteroides. The sequence continues at coordinate 1,296 of JAYRGX010000034.1, read as the reverse complement.
TTGTTCCGGTAGAAATACGCACATTCCGTTCATTGTTCCAATACTTAATGGAACTGGCTTCTAACAGGGCGTTCAATCTTGTTATTGACGAGTTTCAGGAGTTTTATAACATCAATGAATCGGTGTATAGCGATATGCAGAATATTTGGGATATTTATCGGAAAAAATCTAAAATGAATCTGATTGTCTCCGGCTCTATTTATTCATTGATGCAGAAAATATTTCAGAACAAAAAAGAGCCTTTATTTGGCAGGGCTGACAATATCATCAAACTATCAGCCTTTGATTTGACCACGCTAAAAGAAATTATGCGTGATTACAATCCCGATTACACGAATGATGACCTGCTTGCCCTCTATTCATTTACAGGAGGAGTTCCCAAATATGTAGAATTGTTCTGTGATAATATTCCGTTGACCATAGACGAAATGATTTCTTTCATGGCTCGAGAAAACTCTCCTTTTACCGATGAAGGAAAAAATTTGTTGATAGAAGAGTTCGGGAAAAACTATGCTACCTATTTCTCTATCTTAAGTGCTATTTCGGGCGGTATCAATACACAACCCGAAATAGAAGCAGCTTTAGGAGATAAAAGTATAGGAGGACAAATTAAACGTTTGATTGAAGATTATAATATCATTGTCCGTCAACGCCCCATATTAGCAAAAGAAGGTAGCCAAGCTGTCCGATATGAAATACAGGATAACTTTATCCGTTTTTGGTTTAACTATTTCGACCGCCATCGCTCACTGATAGAGATTAAAAACTTTGTAGGCTTACAGTCTATTATAAAATCTGATTATCCAACCTATTCAGGTATCATGTTAGAACGGTATTTCAAACAGCAATTTGCCGAAAGTTTCCAGTATCGCGCTATTGGTTCGTGGTGGGAGCCTAAAGGCAATCAAAATGAAATTGATATAGTTGCTTTGAAATTAGAGAAGAACCAAGCGATAGCAGCAGAAGTGAAACGACAAAAGAAGAACTTCAAACCGGAGCTACTGACGAAAAAGGTAGAGCATCTTAAAAACAAGGTGTTGCCTAAGTATCAGGTTGAAACGGTTTGTTTATCGTTGGAGGATATGTAGTGGTTTATTTGTTAAAAAAATATTATATTTGTGTTTTACAGCAATATACTGAATTTTGAACCAATAATCATGGATCATACTGAAATTCTGAGGGATTACGATTTTAAGCATAAATTTTCGATAATCTGAATAAGAAGAAGGACACATCCCTGACTCCTCTGAGTAGTGCTCTGAACTGCTTAATTTTTGCATTAAAAGACTCGCTAGC
>JAYRGX010000033.1:0-42555 GCA_041907545.1 Bacteroides sp. | reverse complement strand
TTGAGCTGTCTGGGTTTAAGCCGAACAGAAAGATAAATGCTAAGCTTGTCAAAGAACTAATTGATATAGCCACCTATAGGGCAGCATGAATATCGTAAAAACTATATGATTTTATAACGAACCATTGGCTTTAATAACCTTTCTAATTTTAACCGTATGTTTAAACGACAAAAAGGTTGCCCTCCAAAAGAATTTAGAGAAAATTATAGAAAGAAAAAAATTGTGGTATGATAATATTGTATCATTACTCTCTAATTTAATGATGGATTTTGCTTTTGATAAAAATTATTCTTTTGCTATGAAAAAAGTTTTTCTTTTTGGTGTGTACTTATGCTTCGCACTTTCTCTAATAGCACAGATACGCGGAAATGAAATTCGTGTATTAGTCTCTCCCGACCGGTTGGACTGGAAATATAATGTGAATGAAGAATGTCTTTTCTCTATTCAAGTCTTAAAAGCACAAAATCCTCTTCCTAATGTTACTGTGGATTATGAAATTGGCCCTGAAATGTATCCTGTGGATATAAAGAAAGGTGTGGCTTTGAAGGATGGAAAGTTAATGCTCAAGGGTAAGATGAAAGTACCTGGGTTTCTACGTTGTAAAGTGACTGCCCATATGGGTGACCGGACTTATCAAGGGTTGGCAACTGCTGCTTATTCTCCCGAGCAAATACAGCCTGTATCGGAGTTTCCCTCGGACTTTTCGGACTTTTGGTCAAAGGAAATAGCCGAGGCACGAAAGACTCCTTTGCTGCCATTAATGACATTACTTCCCGAGCGTTGTACCGAAATGGTAAATGTCTACCAAGTTAGTTTTCAGATAGATCGTTCCGGATCCCGCTTTTATGGAATTTTATGTCTGCCAAAGAAAGATGGAACGTATCCGGCCTTACTTCGGGTTCCCGGTGCAGGAGTTCGTCCTTATTCCGGCGATACTTATACAGCTTCCCAAGGTGCAATTACATTGGAAGTGGGTATTCACGGAATACCGGTGACTTTGGATCAATCGGTTTATGACGCTTTGGCTAACGGGGCCTTAAATAGTTATTGGACCTATTGCAGGAATGATTTGAAATCATTCTATTATCATCGAGTAATACTTGGAGCACTTCGAGCTGTGGATTTTATAGATTCTCTTCCACAATATAATAAAAAGGCGTTAGCTGTAGCTGGTTCAAGTCAAGGAGGGGCTCTTTCAATTATTACTGCCGCACTTGATTCGCGGGTTACCTGTTTGGCTGCTGTTCACCCCGCTCTTTGCGATCATGAAGCTTCTCTAAAGAAACGCGCCTGCGGATGGCCTCATTACTTTTATTATTATGGAGCACCTGATGCAAAGGAACTTAAAGTAATTCGTTATTACGATACAGTGAATTTTGCACGTTGCCTAAGAGTACCCGGATGGTTTAGTTGGGGGTATAATGATGAAGTATGTCCGCCCACTTCAATGTATGCTGCTTACAATGTGATAACTTCCCCTAAGGAATTGCATCCTTATATTGAAACGGGACATTATTGGTATCAAGAGCAATGGGATGAATGGGAAAATTGGTTACTCCGGATGTTAGTGATAAAATGATATAAAAAATATTGATGCACATTATATAGGTCATGATTCTGATAAAATAGTATCGCTATCGAGGTTTTTAATCCTATACATTTGCGTTGTTACAAAATAATCTATTACAATGAAGTACTTCTCTACCGCTTTGGTTTTGTTGTTTAGCATATTGGCCTATGGCGTGGAACCTTTGCCTTATTCTTTTATTCGAGTGGATAAAAACGGGCAGTTCGTTCGTGATGGAAAGCCTTATTACTTTATAGGGACGAACTTTTGGTATGGGGCTATTCTTGGATCTGTGGGAGAAGGCGGTGATCGTGAACGTTTATGCAAAGAGCTTGATTTCTTGAAAAGTATTGGGGTTGATAATCTTCGTGTCCTTGTAGGGGCTGATGGAGAAAATGGGATCAAAACGCGTATTGAGCCTTCTTTGCAAGTGGCTCCGGGGGTATATAATGATAGCATTTTGGATGGCTTGGACTATTTCATGAATGAACTGTACAAGCGGAAGATGACAGCTGTTCTTTATTTGAACAATTCCTGGGAATGGAGCGGAGGGTATTCTGTCTATTTGCAATGGGCTGGCTATGGCAAGGCTGTGATTCCTGCTGCTGATGGTTGGCCGGCTTATATGGCTTATGTAAAACAATTTATACTATCGGATAGCGCGAAGGTTTTATTTGCAAATCATGTTAGGCATATTATCACAAGAACGAATAGGTATAATAGGATAAAATATGTGGATGACCCTACAATTATGTCTTGGCAGATTGGAAATGAACCTCGCGCTTTTTCAGAAGAGAATAAAATACCATTTGCGCAATGGATGTCGGATGTTGCTTCTTTTATAAAGTCTTTGGATCCGAATCATATGGTTTCTTCAGGAAGCGAAGGCTCTTGGGGCTGTGAAAATGATATTTGTTTATTTGAAAAAGTGCATGCCGATTCTAATATTGATTATCTAAATATTCATATATGGCCATATAATTGGGGGTGGATAAAGTCGGATAGTCTGAAAGAACTTCTTCCGAAGGCAATGGATAACACCAAAAGATATATAGATGAACATTTATTGATTGCCCGGAAATATAAGAAGCCTATTGTACTTGAAGAATTTGGTTTTCCGCGAGATGGCTTCAAATTTTCAAAGAAGGCTCCTACGACTTGCCGCGACGAATATTATCGTTTTGTCTTCAACCTTATCGGGCAACAAAAAACGACAAATGGTCTCTTGGCTGGATGTAACTTCTGGGGTTGGGGTGGTTTTGCTATTCAGAATCCTGCTCACGTATACTGGCAAAAAGGGGATGATTACATGGGTGACCCTGCCCAAGAGGAGCAAGGCTTAAACTCTGTTTTTTCGACAGATGCTACTATTAGAATAATAAAAAGCATAAATCAAAGTTTAATAATAAGGCATTAGAATACTTTATTTATCATATCATTTTTCTTTTAGTGAAAATATATTTATGTGTGGTGAATCAGTATTATTTTATGATAAAATAGTCTATAACGACTTAATTGACGAAAAGTACTTTTGTGTGAATTAAAATTGAAAATTGGATCCTGTTACAATGTTAAACTTATAAACGCAAAGTGAATTGCCTATGGAAAAAATATTTTGATCTGGTAAGGTTATTTTAGTGGGTCTTTATGAGTGGACCGGAGTCAACCTTAAATAAATAGAAATTATAAGGCTATAATAATTAACTAATCTAAGAAAAATACAAGTATGCATTTAAATTTTAGAAAAACAGCACTGCTTGTGGGGATGTTTTCAGCTTTTGGCTTAAACCATACTCTACAGCTATCAGCCGCATCGGTTGACGCAATAGCAGTTGTGCAACAATCAAAGAAGATTACGGGTACTGTAACGGATGGAGCAGGACCGGTTATTGGTGCCAATGTCTTGGAAAAAGGAACGACGAATGGCGTTATTACGGATATTGAAGGTAATTTTACCTTAAATGTACGACCAGGAGCTACTATTATCGTCTCCTTTATTGGTTATAAGTCACAAGAAATAGTAGTTGGTAATCAATCAATGTTTAAAATTCAGTTGAAAGACGATTCCGAAGTTTTAGATGAAGTGGTAGTGGTTGGTTATGGAGTTCAGAAGAAAAAATTAGTGACAGGGGCTACTATACAAGTAAAAGGTGCTGATATCGCTAAACTAAATACAACAAATGCGTTAGGCGCTTTACAAAGTCAGACCCCAGGTGTAAATATTACTTCATCTTCAGGGCAACCCGGAGAAGGATTCAAGGTAAACATTCGTGGTGCGGGCACTAATGGTTCTACGACTCCACTATATATAATTGATGGTGTTGAAGGTGATATTAATGCGATTAGCCCTGCAGACATTGAGTCTCTTGATGTTTTGAAAGATGCGGCATCTTCCGCGATTTATGGTGCTCGTGCAGCAAATGGCGTGATCTTGATCACGACCAAGCAAGGTAAAGCTGGAAAAATTCAAGTGACTTACGATGGTTATGTCGGTTGGCAAAATGTTTATAAAATGCCTGATTTATTAAATGCTAAGCAGTATATGGGAGTGATGGATCAAATTGCATTTAATACAGGTGGAAGCCCTTATAATTGGACTAATTATATGTCCCAGGATAGATATAATGCAATTATGAGTGGTGCTGACAAAGGAACCGATTGGCTAGATGCTATCCGTAATAAAAATGCGATAACAACAAATCATTCTATAAATATTGTAGGGGGATCTGAATTGTCTAAATTCTCTACAGGAATATCTTACTATAAACAAGAAGGTATATTAGGTAAACCTGTTGCTTCTGATTTTCAAAGAGCGACAGTACGTTTAAATTCCGAACATATATTGTGGAAGAAGAAGAATCTTGATATAATTACTTTTGGTGAAAACCTTTATTATAATCATAATCAGAGATCTGGTATCACAACAGGAAATCAGTATGGAAATGATATTTCTAATATGTTACGTGCTAATCCCTTAATTCCTATTTATAATGCAAACGGAGATTACTTTATGTATGATGACCTTAAATCTGCTGGCTGGTTTAATTATAATTCTTACACAAGTAATCCGATTGCTAAGATGGTGAACACTCAAGGTGGAAATAATTTAAGTAAAAACTATGGCCTAACAATGAGTGGATTCTTAAAAATTCAACCTATTGAAAATCTCATTTTGAAGAGTCAATTTACTTACAAGCAAAACTCTAATTCCTGGCGTGGATATAGTCCTGCTTATAAGATAAATGATCAGGGTGATATGAAAACGGGTGGTAGTGTCAGCCAGAGTATGGGAACTGGATGGAACTGGCAAATAGAAAACACAGTTGGTTATAAGTTTAATATAGCTACAAATAACCATTTTGATGCATTATTGGGACAAGCATTTCAGAAAAGTGGTTTTGGTATGGGAGAATCAATGGATGCAACTGCTGGTGATTTGCTCTTTTCTGAGTGGGATAAAGCATGGTTAAGTAATTCTGGTGCTACCCAACCCACATCTGCTGGAGGTTCTCCTTGGGGGGATAATGCATTGGCTTCATTCTTTGGACGCGTAAATTATGATTATAAGGAAACATATATGGCAAGTATCATCCTCCGCACTGATGGTTCTTCTAACTTTGCGCGTGGGCATCGCTGGGGAACATTTCCGTCATTTTCTGCAGGTTGGGTTGTGTCTAACGAAGAATGGATGAAAAGAAGCTCGCCATGGCTTGATTTCTTAAAATTGCGTGCTAGTTGGGGACAGAATGGAAACTGTAATGTTGCCAACTTCCAATATATGGCTACAGTTGCATTTGATGATTATGGTCAATATCCTTTTGGTAGTAAGAATAGTTCGACCCAAGGTGGATATGCTAATATTGTTCCTAATTCCGACTTAACATGGGAAACCTCAGAACAGTTAGATTTGGGCATTGATATGCGCTTTTTAAGTGGACGTTTAGCCTTTAGTGCAGATTATTATAATAAGAAAACGAAAGACTTACTTATACGTCCTGATCAATTAGGCTCTTGGGGAACAAGCGGAGCTTATATTAATGGTGGTACAGTAGAGAATAAGGGTATAGAAATTGCTCTTGCGTGGAATGATCAGACCGCTAAAGGCTTCAAATACGGAGCAAATCTGAATTTTGCATATAATAAAAATAAAGTTACTGAAGTAAAAAATGCAAAGGGATTTATTGAAGGCGGGTATGATGTTCTTGCTCAAAATACGGGTTATGTAAGCCGTATGCAAGTAGGCAAGCCTATCGGTTATTTTTATGGTTATAAGACGGCTGGCGTAATCCAGAATGCAACGGATTTACAGCAATATTTGAATGAAAATTGTAAAGGCCTCGCCTCAAATTCTTTGCAAGGCAGCAATATACAGCCTGGTGATTTGAAATTTGTAGATTTCAATGGAGATGGTGTAATCAATAGCGATGATAAGACGCAGATCGGAGACCCACATCCAGATGTAACTTTAGGGCTTTCTCTAAATTGTGAATACAAAGGGATTGATTTATCCATAACGACTTATGGAGCCTTTGGACAGCAAAATTTGCGATCTTATCGTAAATTTACTGATGGGCAATGGGAAAATTATACAACGGAAGTTTTTGATTATTGGCATGGTGAAGGCACGTCTAATAAGTATCCTAGATTATTACCAGGTAATTCAGGCGTAAATCTTCAACAAATATCGGATATTTTTTCGGAAAATGCAGATTATTTACGTATCCAGAATATTACTTTAGGGTATGATTTCAAACATCTCTGGAAATCTTGTCCATTCCAGCAACTACGTCTTTATGGCTCTGTCCAAAATCTATTTACGTTTACCGGATATAAGGGTATGGACCCAGAAATTGGTGCTAATGCTGGAAGCAGAGATCAGTCGACATACGAAGCTCAAGATTGGGTTCAAGGTATAGATGTAGGCTTTTATCCTGCTCCAAGAACTTATATGGTTGGTGTTAACATTAAATTTTAATATAATATGAAAAGAATAACATATATAGTAATAGCCTTGGCGTTTGTCTTTTCTTCTTGTGAAGACATGTTGGATACTACCAATTATACGCAAATGACTACAGAGACTTTTCCTGAGAAATATGAGCATGCCCAGCAAATGCTGACTGCTATTTATCAGAATTTGAGTCAGGTAAGTGCTAATCCTCAAATGTCATTTTTCTACCTTTCTACTCTAGCTAGTGATGATAATCTTGGTGGTGGTGGAAAAAATGATAAATTGATGCAGGCAGAAGATTTACTTTGTAATTATCAAAATGATATGTTGAATCAATTCTGGACAGACCGCTATACCGGTATTTTTAGGGCCAATAATTTGATTAATAATATAGATAATTGCAAGGATTATCCTAGTGAAGATGCCCGTAATAGTATTTTAGGAGGAGCTCTTACGCTCCGAGCATTCTATTATTATGAGTTAGTATCTCAATTTGGACGAATTCCTTTGATTACAATAGCTGAACCAACCGATCCTGAACAAGCTTCGGCGGCGGCTGTATTTGGCCAAATTTTACTTGATTTAAAGACTGCTTCTGATATAATGCCAGCTCAGAAAGCAACGGTTGACGGAGAAGTGGATAAATATATTGCAGAAGCCTTATTAGGACGCGCATGGTTGTATTATACTGGTATGTATTGTAATGGTGAAGAAATTTCGGCTCTCACCAATACTAACTATCAGCCCTTATCTTCTGTAAAATTAGCTGATGGCTCTACTTTAACGAAAGATGATGTTGTCAAGTATATTGATGATTGCGTAGAACACTCAGGTTATTCTTTAGTAGGTGATTTCCGAAATTTATGGGCATATACAAATAAATGTACTAAAGATGATTATTATTATACTAAAGATGTAAGCGGACTTAAATGGGTGGAAGATGATAATGCAATGAATCCGGAGGCCATGTTTAAAATTAAGTTCAATAAATTGGCTTCTTGGCAAACAACTATTGGATATTCTAATCAATATAATTTGCACTTTGGAGTACGTGGCGGACAAGATTTAGCTAAAACTTTTCCATTCGGGCAAGGTTGGGGAGCCGGTCCTGTAGCCCCCAATTTGGTCAATGATTGGAAATCTGCAGAACCAAACGATGTACGCCTTGAAGCTTCTATACAGAATGTTAATAAATTGCCTGCTTACACTAGGGGTGGATGGGCTGATTTTGTTCAGGAAACAGATTACTATATGAAGAAGAATGCTCCGATTAGTGCTGTGAATACGGATAAGGCTACTTATCCGGCTAATGACTATCTGCCTTGTTTTGAAATATTAATGTATGGTTCCAGTAATTGGTCTAATGACTCTAAACCTGTCAATTTTCAATTGAATAACATCCATGATTTAGTATTGCTTCGTTTTGCAGACGTATTGTTGATGCAATCTGAATTAAAAGAAAGCATAATAGGGATTAACAGAGTGCGTACTCGTGTTGGGCTCACCCCAATTGGAGCATATTCGTTAAAAGCACTTCAAAATGAACGCCGTTGGGAACTTGCCTTTGAAGGAACGCGTTGGAATGATATTCGTCGCTGGCATATTGCAGCAGATGCTCTTGAAGCACAGACAGGGCAACCGACTTATCTTGCTGGGTCTCCTGATAAGAATACAGTGCATAATGGTGGATATAAAGCTCGATACAATGCTACAGCCGGCTTCTTCAAAATACCGGAAAAGCAAATATCTTTATCAAAGGTTCTAACTCAAAACCCAGGATGGGGTACTGCAGAAGGTGAATATACAGGCTGGTGATGGCGAATTATCATTAAATACGTTGACAATATGAATAAGAAATTATATATTATTGCTTTATTGGGCACAATTTTTTTTACAGCTTGTGACCCAATAATAGAAGAAGGTTCTTCTATGGATCAAAAAAGCTATACGGCTGACCAATTGGATGTAAAGGCAACGCCTGTGAAAGTGAATGGGCAAAACTCTAATATGGTTGTGATCGAAAACCACTCGGAACTTAATGGGCAATGGATTGCTAATCAGCTTATTGATAGTCCTGTACAGTCAAATTCTGCTTATGACACTATCTATGTCACTAAGACAGGCGCAAATACGGTTTCGTTTACCGGAATGAATTACTCTTGTAAGGTGACTAAAGATTTAACAGTAAATGTGGATGTTATTACATTTCTTACTGATGCATTAAAAACTCGTTTATGTATTGGCAAGGATGGAGCCCCTACTACATTTGCCAATACATTTGATAGCAGTAAAGTTAGAGTAGTACAAGAGAAGACTGAAGACGGAAAATTAGGTAATCGATTGTATGTATACAATTCTAATCCTGTACTGTCTAAATGGTCATTTGGCTCAAATGTAAATGATAAGAATGTTACTAATGTATACGTAACTAATACAGGAGAATTCCCTTTAAAGTTGGATTATCAAAAGGCTGATGGTACTATAGGTACCTTGGATCTTGGAACTTATACTGTGGAAGGATTCTCTTATAGTCCTCAATTCTTGACTGATATGACTGGAGAGAGCGGTACAAAAACATGGGGATGGGATAATATGTCTCCTGACGGTGTCTGGGGTAATGGTGGATATCTTACCAATTCACAACCAGGTTGGTGGAAGGTAAATCTGAGTGATATAGATGGGCAGGCCGCATCTAAAGGTACTATTGCAGGCGATGGAGCTGAAGCAACCTTTACTCTGAAATTGTCGGATATGTCATTTACAAAAAGTGATGGTACTATTGGTACTTTCTCATTCGATATGGAGGATATTGTAAAAGATGGTTGGAATAGTGGATCATTCAAAATTAAGGGTGCTAATATTCCTATGGGATATTTAGTAAACAACGGCAATGCTGTCCCATCTAAATATTATATTGTCAAATTGGATAGTGGACATTTTTACTTGTGCGCTCCTGAACCTGGGGCAGGTGAAGGTGGAACAGCTTGGTTTTGGTGTTTTAAAGCTATCGAAAAATAAACGTTGAAACAATTTGGTTATTGAAACTCTATATATGGAGTGAATATAACCTAAATCGTATTGTTCTATGGATATTCGGAGAGAGGCAGGCTATATAGCTTGCCTCTCTTATACTTCTCTTGTTAGGCAAATGTTATTAATAGTTTTTTAACTATGGTTTTTAAGATTGTTGCTGTGACTATTTATTTTAATTATGGTGGTATGAAGTATATTATTTTATTAATCTGTTATTAGGGAGGCCAACTTTAATTTGTTATTTTTGACATAAAATAAAACTTAAAAATCTAAGGTGATGAAAACATTCTATTTTTTTCTTTGGATATTGCTTGTTTTGTTGGTGGCATGCGGTAAATCTTCAGCAGAATATGTAATTGAGGGAAAATTGCCATCTTCAGCATATGACGGAGAATGGATTTATTTAGCCCCGGCGAGCAATCTGTCCGGACGTATTGATTCTGTTAGAATAATAAATAGTGTATTTACCTTCAAGGGTAATATAGAGGAACTTAGAATCGTACGTATGCGTTCGATTTTGCGCCTTAAATTCCAAGAATTACTTGTGGTGACAGAGCCGGGTAAAATATACGTGAAAATAGACTCAATAGGGGTGGTTAGTGGAACTCCTCAAAATGATGCATTACAGACATGGAAGGTTGCTAGAGAAAGAATTCAAAGGAGCTATCGATTTGTATACGACAGCTTATGCTTTGCAAGTGGAAATGACTCATTGCTATTATTAAAGAAAAGAGACTTCTTACGTCTAAAAGAAAGAGAAATAAATTTTTCTTTATTAAAAAGCCAGAAGAATACTGCATTAGGGAAATTTATGAAGCCGATGCTTTATGTTACATTAACGGAAAAACAAAGAAAGACTCTCGATGAAATCTCACAGTAGAAGATATATTCAATGGCTATTCATAGGAGTTAGCGTTTTGACTATCTTCTTTTTCTTTTTTAAAATACTGCCCTATCATCTGTTTCATCGGGAACAGAGCCAACTCTTCTTGTTTTCTTCCAATTTCGTACTTGAATATTTAAAACATCCCGGCGCATTGGCCAACTTATCAGGAGATTTTTTTACGCAATTTTTCTATTATCAAGGTGTTGGCCCTGCTATAATGACAATCGTTTTATTATTATGGGGAGTCGTAGTCTTCTATTTATTATTCCCTTATATGAGATGTTGGGCTTGGCTTATAGCTATTTTAGCTGTATTATGGGAAACAGGAAGGGAATGTGGGTTAAATTATCCTTTATCTGGAACCATAACTTTGATTGGAATTGGAGGAGCTATCTGGCTTTGCCATTATTGTATTAAAAGGTCTTGGAAACTTGGATTACCGTTGAGCTTTTTCATTTTAGCATTGAGTTATTGGGCTTTTGGTTACGGAAATTGGACGACAGGTTTGTATAATTTCCCTAATCTTAAACGTGAATATTTACTTGCTCTAGATTCTGAAATGTATTTCGGACGTTGGCAAAATGTTCGGAAGCTATTAGCAAAAGATAAATTGCATGCCCCACTTGTTACTTACTACTATAACTTATTAAATGCAGAGCAGAATCAATTGTCTGACAAGCTAATGAACTTTTATCAACCAGCTTCACAAGGTTTATTCTTGACAGTAGCTCCAACTTCGACTTATGTAACAATATTTGCAGCGAATGAAGTGTGGTTTGCTCTTGGAGATATGACGATGGCTGAGCATGCTACTATATTAGGAATGATTTTTTCTCCTCATCATACAGGAGTAAGAGCAATAAAGCGATTGGCAGAGATAAATTTGATTAATGGTGATGAGGCTGCAGCTATGAAATATTTACGCCTCTTGCGAAAAACTTTATGTTACAGAGGCTGGGTGGAACATCGCATTCCTGGGCGGCAATCACTTAGAGTAATTCAATGGTTGGAACAAAAACGAGAGCTTTTGTCAAAAAGCGATATTTTGCGTACTGCTAATAATATCCCGCTGTCTTTGCGGCATCTTCTACATAGCAATTCGGCTAATAGTATGGCACGTGATTATCTTCTTTGTTTTGATCTGCTAAATAAAGATATTGCAGCATTTGCCATGGATTATCAGCAATTTTCAAATTCCCAGATTCCATGCCGGCTTTACTCAGAGGCTCTTCTTATTTACCTTGCAGGGAAAGGTGCTTCTATAGATGAAGCTAGTCGTTGGAATATCCCCTCCAATGTGTTGGATGAGTTTAAAGAATATACTCGATTATACGAGTCTAACAATGGGGTGCTTTTACAAGCTAAATATAAAAAGACTTATTGGTTTTATTTTCACTATGCATCGATGAAGAAATGAAAAGAACAGTTCTCATAATGATCCTCGGAATACTATGCTGTCTACAAGCATGTACTCCTCGTCCCGAGTCTGTAAAGCTAGCAAAGAGTTCGCTGGAAATTTACCCAGAGTATCAGAATGTGGTCATCCCATATAATATAGCACCTTTGAACTTTCTATTACGTAATGAAAGGGTTGATGCAGTGTCTGTTATGGTGAAAGGGAAATTGGATAGTTTATTAATCAATGCTCGGGGAAATAAAGCGATATTTCCTTTGAAAGATTGGCATGTTTTACTTGAAAAAGAGAAAGGGCATGTACTTCAAATTACCGTCACAGCTCGTATTGATGGAGAGTGGTTACGCTATCCTTCTTTTATGTGGAAAGTAGTAAACGAACCTATTGATTCTTATATTAGTTATCGGCTGATAGAACCGGGGTATGAAGTTTGGAATATGTTGCAGATACGTGAACGTTGCATTGAAAATTATGATGAGCGGGTTTTGGCTGATAACGAACTGACAGATGGTAAATGTATGAATTGTCACGTGCATGGAGGAAGCAGGGGTGACCTTTCTATGTTTCATCTTCGTGGAGAAGGAGGTGGAACTATTTTAAGCCGCAATGGGAAATTGCGTAAATTATCATTGAAAACATCAAAGATGATATCTGCGGCCGTCTATGGGGATTTTCATCCGAATGGACGTTATGGGGTTTTTTCTACAAATATTATTATTCCAGCTTTTCATACGAAATCCAATAAACGACTAGAGGTCTATGATAATCTTTCTGATTTGGTAATTGCTGATTTTGATACTAATCGAATGCTTATTTCCCCTCTCACGGCTGACCCTGCTGTATTAGAAACTTTCCCTACTTTTTCAGCTGATGGAAAATGGGTATATTATTGTTCGGCTCCACAGATTTCATTGCCAGATAGTGTAGAGCACCTGCGATACTCTCTGTGTCGTATTGCTTTTGATCCCCGAACTGGTAAATGGGGTGATCGAGTTGATACCCTTTGGAATGCTCGTTTAATGAGAGGCTCGGTTTGCCATCCTAAAGCTTCACCTGACGGGCGTTATCTGCTCTATTCTGTTGCTGATTACGGGACATTTCCTATTTGGCATCGAGAAGCAGACCTCCAATTATTGGATTTGCATACAGGGTTGATTAACAAATTAAAAGCGGTAAATTCCAATCGATCGGATACTTACCATAGCTGGTCGTTAAACAGCCGATGGTTTGTTTTCGCTAGTAAACGTGGTGATGGTCAGTATGGGCGGATTTACTTTGCTTTTTTGGATAGGAGTGGTAAAGCATATAAAGCTTTCGTACTCCCGCAATCTGATCCTGAAAAAGATGATCTGACCTTGAAATCTTATAATATTCCCGATTTGTCATCTTCCTCTGTTCCGTTTGATGAAAACTCGATCAAGCGTATTAATAAAAGTGTAAAAGCCGAAGAATTTAAGTGAATCTAGTATTATATAAAATGTGACTTAGATGAAAGTATTTTTGCAGAAATATTGGAAAACCGAATTATCATTCCTTTTTGGAGTGACGGTTTTTTTCTTTTGGGGGTATTGTTATTCAGCCCATCTCTCTTATCAGGAGCAATTTCAGCTCTTTTTGATGAATGTGGATTATTTTCTAGAACGGGCCGCTATACCTGGTGGAATAGCTGATTACATAGCGGAATATCTTACGCAATTTTACTATTATCCTTGGTTAGGAGCTTTTATCCTTGCTCTTTTTTTTATGGCATTTCAGCGACTGGTTTGGTGGATCGCCCAAAGACAAGGCGCTGTGGATGAGTATTATCTATTGAGTTTCTTACCGGCTATTGCTTTGTGGCATTTTATGGAAGATGAGAATGTAATGTTATCATTTGCTATTGCTTTGCTTATGACCTTGCTTGTAATTTTGGGTTATATCCATTTGAATAAGAAATGCGAACGTGGAATATATATTCTTTTTCTTCTTCCGTTGCTTTATTGGATAGCTGGTCCTTTACATTTGATTTTTATGGGCTGGGTCATTATATATGGGTTACAGCGTTGTTTTAGACACAAAAAACTATTGAACGGAGTAGGACTGATTCTTGGGCTGGCTATTCTTGGCTTTTGTATTCCAATGCTAATGTGTATTTGGTTGCAATACCCTCTTTATCGCTTATTGAGTGGACTTAATTATTACCGTTTTCCCGAAGTAATGCCTTTCATGGAGGTTTGCATTGCTTTATGTTTACTTATGCTTCCCTTTGTAATGGCAACATTACCTCGAATAAATAAAAAGAAAATTTTCTATGAATTATTGTTGACAGTTGTTTTTGTGGGTACTAGCTGCTATTTTATTATCAGAGCTTGCGATATGAATAAGGAAGAGGCCATGAGATATGATTATTGGGTTAAGAAGAGTATGTGGAATAAGATAATCTCGGCAGCCGAGAAAAAAACACCAGATTCCCCTTTTACGGTGACTTGTTTGAACCTGGCATTAGCAAAGACCGGGCAGTTGGGTGATCGTATGTTCGAATTTTACCAGAATGGCACGGAGGGTTTATTACCTGAATTTCAGCGTGATTTCACCTCTCCTTTACCCACAGGAGAGGCTTTTTACCAATTAGGCATGATTAATACGGCCCAGCGGTTTGCTTTTGAAGCTATGGAGGCTATTCCTAATTTTCGGAAAAGTAGTCGTTGTTATAAACGCTTGGCCGAAACAAACATTATTAACGGTCAGTACAAAGTAGCCTCTAAATATTTGCAGGCATTAAGTAAAACCCTGTTTTATCGTTCATGGGCGAAAGATGCAATGACATACCTCTATAATGAGAATAAAATAAACTCACATCCGGAATGGGGACGGCTCAGGCAATTGCGATATACAGACGACTTCCTATTTAGCGATAAGGAGATAGAAGTGATGTTGGGCTTGTTGGTAGAGCATAACTATAAAAATAAGATGGCTTTTGAATACATGTTAGCTTATGTACTTGAAAAGAAGGATATTCCGACTTTTATGAAATATTATCCTTTAGGCAAGAAATTGGGATATGATCATATCCCACGTAGTTATCAGGAAGCTCTGGTATATGTGTGGACACAATCCCATCCATCTTTTCAGGGGATGCCGTGGAGTATTTCTCCACAAATAATGGAAGCAATTGCCGATTTTGCGAGAATATATACTCAACAGCCCAATTCGGAATCAATGTTGAAAGCGAAATACGGTGGTACATATTGGTATTATTATTTATTCAGAAATAATTGAAAGTGATGAAAAGAAACTTTTTATATAGTTTGATATTTGCCGTGGTCATTACATCATGCTCCGACAGAGTAAAGTCTCCTGAATTAATCGGGTCACTACCGAAAATATACCCGGACTATACAGGAGTGACAATCCCTGCTTCGATAGCCCCTCTGAACTTTGATTTTGTTGGAGGGGAGTGCGATCGGATAGATGTGACAATCACCGGCTCTAGAAAAGGGATTCTGCATATTAATGCCAGTAAAGTCTTGCTCCCTGAAGAGGAATGGAGTCGCTTGTTGACAGAGAATAAAGATGGGAACCTGACTTTTGTGGTCTGCGTGAAGCAACAAGGCAAGTGGAAAAAGTACCGCCCTTTTTCTATCTATGTATGTTCTTATCCCGTAGATCGTTATTTGGTATATCGTAAAATAGCTCCAGGATATGAGGTTTATAGTAAAATGGGGATTTATCAGCGTGATCTTCACTCTTTCAAGGAGAAAGCTCTTTTGGAGAACACTCTTGTCCCCGGCATGTGCGTGAATTGTCATTCTTTTAATAAAACCAATCCGGATTATTTGAGTCTTCATATCCGCGGAAGTCACGGGGCTACATTAATGAGGACAGATAAGCACATGGAATTTCTAAATACAAAAACCGACTCCACTTTGTCGGCTTGTGTTTATCCTTATTGGCATCCCACGGGTAAATATATAGCTTATTCTGTTAATAACACGCGCCAAGCCTTTCATGTCGTAAGGAACGAAAGGATTGAAGTCCTTGATTTGGCTTCGGACGTAATTGTTTATCACCCGCAGACACATGAAATACTGCGGACCCCTTTGTTGCAAAGAAAAGATGCTTATGAAACCTTTCCGGTATTTTCTTCCGATGGTCGCAAACTTTATTTCTGTTCATCTCCCGCTAAAGACTTACCTCATGATTATAAACAAGTAAAATACAGTCTGTGTAGTATTGACTTTAATCCGGTAAATGGTACTTTTGGCGAACGGGTTGATACAATAGTGAATGCTGTGAAAATGGGTAAAAGCATTTCATTTCCCAGACCATCATACGACGGCAGATATATCATGTTTACGCTGTCCGACTATGGAAATTTCTCTATTTGGCACAAGGAGGCGGATCTATGGCTTTTAGATTTAAAGAATGGCAATGTGATTCGTCCATTATCCGAAGTCAACAGTGATAATACCGAAAGTTTTCACAATTGGAGTAGTGAGTCGCATTGGTTTGTTTTCAGTAGTCGGCGTGATGATGGATTATATACTCGCCTTTATTTAGCTTGTATTGATAATAAGGGTAAAATAAGTAAACCCTTTATGCTTCCCCAAGAAAATCCGGAGGAATATTATACCAATTCCGTTTATTCATACAATACTCCTGATTTCGCCAGTAAACCTGTTGTAATTGATATTTCAAAGGTTAGGGAAGGCATTATATCGGATAAACGCCAGCATGTACAAATCAGAAAATAGAATTAGCACGCAAAGGGATAAAATAGTATCATAATCTCTGAAACCGGTCGACTATTTTTGTACCAATAATAAGGGCATATACGATGAAAAACATGCGGATTTATAAAATAAAGAACCTTTTAGGAGGATTATCTTTAGTCTCTTTGGTAGCATACGGATCGGTAAAGAATGAGGTACATCCCAATGCGAGTTCTCCACGTACCCCCAAGACTGAAAAACTGCTTGCTAGCTTGAAAAGCATCCCTTCGAAAGGTGTAATGTTCGGTCATCATGATGATACCGTATACGGTATCGGTTGGGAAGGCGAAGCAGGGCGGTCTGATGTTAAAAGTGTATGTGGCGATTATCCTGCCGTCATTAGTTTTGACCTTGGTAATTTGGAGTTAGGAGATACTGCTAATTTAGATAAGGTTCCTTTCAATCGAATCAAGAAGGAAATTCTGAACCAATATCGTCGGGGAGGAATGGTTTCTTTAAGCTGGCATTTACGCAATCCTTTGACAGGTGGCGATGCTTGGGATGTTAAAGATACCACAGTGGTTAAATCAATTCTGCCGGGAGGAATAAATCATACTAAGTTTTTAGGCTGGTTGTCAAAAGTGGCTTCGTTTATAAATTCTCTTCAAACGTCGTCCGGTGTAAAAGTCCCTGTACTTTTCCGACCTTGGCATGAGCATACGGGGAGTTGGTTTTGGTGGGGGGAAAAGCTATGTACTGCTTACGATTATAAACAATTATGGCGAATGACGGTAGAGACTCTTCGGGCAAAGGGAGTGGATAATGCCCTCTATGCTTATTCCACAGGCGACTGTCAGACTACTGCACAATATTTGGAACGTTATCCGGGGGATGATGTTATTGATGTCTTGGGCTTTGATACTTATCAGTTTGATCACGACCAATATTTGTCTACCATGGCAAAATCACTTGCTGTATTGGATAGCGTGGGAAAAGCTCATCATAAAGTTATTGCTATAACTGAGACGGGATATGAAGGAATAAAAGATCCGAAGTGGTGGACTGAAACACTGTTGCCGGCTATCGGAAATTATCCAATATCCTATGTGCTGGTGTGGCGAAATGCTCGTGAACGAGTTACTCATTTCTACGCGCCTTATCCGGGGCAGGTATCTGCAGACGATTTTATGACCTTCTATAAAAATCCGCGAACCTTGTTTGCTTCTGACGTGGATTTGTATAAATAACAATGATAGAATTATTATATGGGAACTTTTAAAGATGAAGTCTTGACTTTGTTTCAGGGCTATGAGGAATTAATTGCTCTAAAAAATGAGCCGGTATTAGAGAATAACGGTATTTTTACCCGATATAAGAATCCGGTGCTGACTGCGGCTCATACTCCGGTGTTCTGGCGTTACGATTTGAATGAAAAGACAAATCCCCACTTGATGGAACGTATTGGGATGAATGCGACCATGAATTCCGGAGCAATGAAATGGAATGGTAAATACTTGTTGGTGGTCAGGGTAGAGGGTGTTGATCGGAAATCTTTTTTTGCTATAGCCGAAAGTCCCAACGGGGTTGATAACTTTCGTTTTTGGGACTATCCTGTAACAATGCCTGAGGATGTGGTTCCGGCGACCAATATATATGATATGCGGTTGACTGCGCATGAAGACGGATGGATATATGGTATCTTCTGCGCAGAACGTCATGATAATACTGCTCCTGCCGGTGACCTGTCTTCTGCTACGGCTACGGCAGCCATCGCCCGAACGAAAGACCTGAAAACTTGGGAACGTTTACCCGACTTGAAAACAAAGAGCCAGCAGCGTAATGTCGTACTTCATCCCGAATTTATAGAAGGGAAATATGCCCTTTATACCCGTCCTCAAGACGGCTTTATAGATGCCGGTAGTGGTGGTGGTATCGGTTGGGCACTTGTTGAAGATATGACTCAGGCAGAAGTAACGGAAGAGAAGATTATAGATTCACGCTTTTACCATACCATCAAGGAAGTGAAGAACGGTGAGGGGCCACATCCTATTAAAACGTCAAAAGGTTGGCTGCATCTTGCTCATGGAGTACGAGCTTGTGCTGCCGGTTTGCGTTACGTATTATATATGTATATGACATCATTGGAAGATCCGACCAAAGTTATTGCTTCGCCCGGTGGATATTTTATGGCTCCTGAAGGTGAAGAACGTATTGGAGACGTAAGTAATGTTTTATTTTCCAACGGATGGATAGCCGATGAGGATGGTAAAGTTTTTATTTATTACGCTTCTTCCGATACCCGTATGCATGTGGCAACTTCTACTCTAGATAAGTTGGTGGATTATTGCATGAATACTCCGGCTGACGATTTAAAGAGTTCGGCTTCGGTGGAAACATTGAAAAAAATGATCAGTCATAACTTGAATCTGATGAGTAAACCGTAAATTTGATATTCAGCAAAGCGAATAACCATGATAAAACTCAAAGAAAAGATAGGCTATGGTTTTGGAGATATGGCTTCGTCCATGTTTTGGAAGCTGTTTGGCTCCTATTTAATGATTTTCTATACGGATGTTTTTGGACTTCCCGCTGCTGTGGTGGGCACCATGTTTCTGATTACCCGTGTCTGGGATTCTGCTTTTGATCCTATTGTGGGAGTCGTTGCAGATCGTACTCATTCCCGTTGGGGAAAGTTCCGCCCTTATCTTTTAATATTGGCTATTCCTTTTGCTGTGATAGGCATACTTACTTTTAGCACGCCCAATCTTACGGATACCGGGAAAGTTATCTATGCCTATATCACCTATTCATTAATGATGATGGTATATTCGGCTATAAATGTTCCTTATGCTTCTTTGCTGGGAGTGATGAGTGCCGATCCGAAAGAGCGTAATACGTTGTCGACTTATCGCATGACTTTTGCCTATATCGGTAGCTTTATTGCCTTACTGCTTTTTATGCCGATGGTGAATTTATTTAGTGTGGGGCACAATGAGACTTATGGTTGGATGATGAGTGTTGTCATCATTGCCATCATGTGCGCGGTTTTATTCTATGGTTGCTTTGCGTGGACTAAAGAGCGTGTGACGCCAATGAATAAGCAGCAAAGTCCATTAAAGGAAGATTTGAAGGATTTGCTTCGTAATCGTCCTTGGTGGATTTTATTAGGTGCAGGAGTGGCAGCACTGGTGTTCAATTCCATCCGTGACGGTGCTACGGTTTACTACTTCAAATATTTTATTGTCGAAGAAAGCTATGCTACCATATCACTTTTCGGAGTCTCTTTTGTGTTGAGCGGGCTATACCTGGCTACGGGACAGATTGCGAATATAATAGGTGTGGTGCTGGCTGCTCCCGTGAGTAACCGTATTGGGAAGAAAGCGACTTATATGGGCGCAATGGTGATAGCTACTATGCTTTCGGTGATTTTCTATTGGTTTGGTAAAGGTGATTTGACTTTAATATTTACGTTTCAGATCTTAATCAGTATTTGTGCCGGAAGCATATTCCCGTTATTATGGTCGATGTATGCCGATTGTGCTGACTATTCGGAACTGAAAACAGGCAATCGGGCTACGGGTTTGGTGTTCTCCTCCTCATCCATGAGTCAGAAATTCGGGTGGGCTATCGGTAGTGCACTGACCGGTTGGCTGTTGGCTTACTTTGGTTTTAAAGCCAATGCAGTGCAGAGTGCCGAAGCTATTCACGGTATAAAAATGTTCTTAAGCTTCCTGCCTGCTGTCGGTACGGTGCTCAGCGTGCTATTTATAAGTATGTACCCCTTGTCCGAGAGTAAAATGAAAGAGATTACTTCTGAACTGAATATGAAAAGAAGTAAGACTACGAATGGTGATTGATGGGGGAGGATAGGCTGTATATTGTTTTGTAGTCAACCGTGATGTGAGTAGTAAATAGTCCGGGAGTGTAATAGGAATCCTATAATACTATTCCGGGAATCATACTATACCATTCATAGAATCCTATAATATGATTCCCTATACAACCCGGGCCTGTAACCCAATCATTTGTGGTAGTAATATGGATAGTCCCTAGGTCAATGCTTCCGTAGGTTATTTATCTATTTATAGTGATAATAAAATAAGGCGAAATGGATAGAGCAGTGTTGAAAGAAGAAGTGCGGGAAGAACTTGAGAAAAATATTCTTCCTTATTGGATTAATAAAATGCAAGATGAGGTAAACGGTGGCTTTTATGGACGTATCACCGGAGAAGAAATGTTGATGCCTGATGCGGAAAAAGGAGCTATCCTGAATGCCCGCATTTTATGGACTTTCTCGGCTGCGTACCGATTACTTCGTAAAGAGGAATATCTGGCAATGGCGACTCGTGCAAAACGTTATCTCATTGATCATTTCTACGACAAAGAGTTTGGAGGAATCTATTGGTCACTAGATTATAAAGGAAATCCGCTTGATACGAAAAAGCAAATTTATGCCATTGGTTTTGCCATTTATGGATTGAGTGAATATCACCGGGCTACAGGAGATGTAGAGGCGTTGACTTATGCCATTCATTTGTTTGAAAGCATAGAACAGCATAGCTTTGATCCTCTGAATAATGGGTATTGTGAGGCGTTGACTCGTGAGTGGGGAGAGATTGCAGACATGAGGCTGAGTGAAAAAGACGAAAATGAGCGTAAGACGATGAATACTCATCTGCATATTCTGGAGCCTTACGCCAATCTCTATAGGGTTTGGAAAGATGATCGTTTAAGGCATCAGCTCCACAATTTGGTTGAGATTTTTATAGATAAAATATGGGACCCGAATACCGGACATTTGAATTTGTTCTTTGATGACAACTGGAATAATAAGTATCATATCATTTCTTATGGTCATGATATAGAGGCTTCCTGGCTCATTCATGAAGCGGCGTTACTACTGAAAGACCAAAAGTTGTTGATTAAAGTAGAACCGGTGGTAAAGCAAATAGCTGTTGCAGCCGATGAAGGATTGATGTCGGATGGAAGCATGATCTATGAGTTTTTTACAGATAAGCCTTCAACAGATACCGATCGGCACTGGTGGGTACAAGCCGAAAATGTGGTGGGACATATTAATCTTTATCAATATTTTCGTGATGAAGACGCTTATAAGAAAGCCTTAAACGGCTGGAGTTTCATTAAACAATATTTGGTTGATGAGGCTAATGGAGAGTGGTGGTGGAGTATTTCGGTCGACGGTAAGGTGAATCGGGGTGACGATAAGGCCGGATTCTGGAAATGTCCTTATCATAACGGACGTATGTGTATGGAGATTATCGAACGTAATTTCTCCGAATAATTTTATCAATCAATAATTTTATTGTTTTTTTGCTTCGGCTATAAACTCAAAAAGATGAAAAAAACAACTCTATTCCTTCTTTCTCAAATTATTTGCTTCGCATTGAATGCCCAATCTTTGTATACAGACTTCAAACAATTAAATTTTGGTTGCGACGGCAATAGCATTACAGCCGGAGCGCAGTGGTCGAAATCTGTTGTCGATCTGTTGGGTTTTGCAACCCATCATAATGTTGCGGTAGGTTCGGCCACTTGGGCTTGTCATTCCGATACACAGGAATATGACTCCGTCTCTTTTGCCGGAATATCCAACGGGTGGCAACCAACTGAAGATAAGCATGAACTGCAAATGAGACACAATAATGTTTCAAAGGTACACATACAAAAATTCATCTCCGAAGTGGAAAGCGGTCAGTATCCCGCTCCCGATGTATTTGTTTTTTCAATGGGAACGAATGATGCCAATCTAGGCTCAGCCGAAGAAGCTTTAAAGGGTAAGACTCTTGAAGGAGTAGACCTCACAACAATGGCAGGTGGGGCACGATGGGCTATACAGACCATTGTAGAGCATTATCCAAAATGCAGAGTATTTGTCTGCACACCTATCCAAACGGGAAATGTAGCGCATAATGAACGAAATCTTAAAATGATTGAGATTCTTCGTAAGATTGCCGGAGCTTTCTCGGTTCAAGTGATTGATTGCTATTCAAATAGTGGCATTTCTGAGAAGTTTGAACAGCCGTCCGGTCGTGGACAATATCTGCGTGACGGATTACATCCGGATAAAGAGGGACAAATATTGATGGGACGATATATTGCTAAGGAAATACGCAATAACTTCTATTAAAGCTTGATCATATAGGCTTCGAGGTAACCCTTGATAATATGATTGGCTGTCTCTGGCTCGAAGTTTTGTTCTATATTTCTAGCTTCTACATATATACTTTATAATGTGATTTGGTAGCCCAATTAGAGTCTTTTGATCTTCTTCTTCAATACCTTAGAACGGTAAATGAAGATTGTCTGATACCTTTTTTCGGAACACATGGTCTGTTGGCTCTCAACACATCATCTGTTAAGACTCAATAGACCATCAGTTGGGCGTCAACACATGGTCTGTTTTTATACCAAGTGATAGTCTGTTTTCAGTGTTTTTTTTATTGGAGATAATCCCGACTTTTTTATTTCTCTTTTACAAAAGCGTGCAGGATGTTCAAAGAGTTCTGTAGAAAGTTCTATATTTGCAGTTTGCATTTATTCTCAATCCTGGTAGTTTGTTATGAGTAAAATTCTTATTGTAGACGACGAAATACAGATCCGTACACTTTTAAGTCGCATGATGCAACTGGAAGGTTATGATGTTTGCCACGCAGCCGACTGTCAGGCTGCTGTCAGGCAAGTCGAGCTTTTGCAGCCTGATGTAGTATTATGTGATGTTTTTTTGCCGGATGGGAATGGAGTTGACCTTGTCTTGACAATTAAGAAAATGGTTCCGAATGTGGAGGTGATTCTACTGACTGCTCATGGTAATATTCCAGATGGCGTGCAAGCTATAAAGAATGGTGCCTTCGATTATATCACAAAAGGTGACGATAATAATAAGATTATTCCTTTAATAAGTCGTGCGGTAGAGAAAGCTCATTTGAATGCTCGTATTGATAAACTGGAAAAGAAGTTGGGGCATGTTTATTCATTTAATTCGATCATAGGGGAATCTAAATTATTGAAAGATGCCATTTCGCTTGCACAAAAAGTAGCGGTGACGGATGTTCCTGTTCTTTTGACCGGAGAAACAGGCACCGGCAAAGAAGTCTTTGCTCAAGCTATCCATTATGGCAGTAAGCGTGCTAAGCAATCTTTTGTAGCAGTGAACTGCTCTTCATTTAGTAAAGAATTGCTGGAGAGCGAGATGTTCGGTCATAAAGCCGGATCGTTTACCGGAGCATTGAAGGATAAAAAAGGCTTGTTCGAAGAAGCAAACAACGGGACGATATTTCTTGATGAGATCGGTGAGATGGCTTTTGAACTGCAGGCTAAGCTACTGCGTATTCTTGAAACAGGTGAGTACATTAAGATAGGTGATACCAAAACCACAAGGGTTAATGTGCGCATCATAGCGGCTACAAACCGTAACTTACCCGAAGAAATTGCTACAAATCGCTTTCGAGAAGATTTGTTTTATAGACTTTCCGTATTTCAAATCCATTTGCCGGCTCTACGTGAGCGTGTAGGTGATATTCGTCTATTGGCGGAAGCATTCATTGATAATTTTGCACTACAGTTATCGCGTGAGATAAGCACGATTGATACCGGATATCTTGAAGCTTTGGAAAAACAATCCTGGAAAGGAAATATCCGCGAACTTCGGAATGTAATAGAGCGCAGCCTCATTGTTTGCGAAGGTAAACGTTTAGGAGTGGAAGATCTCCCAATTGAACTTCAGGATACTCACTACGAAAGTTCGGAAGATGGATCACCTTGCAGTTTCGAGCTCTCGGCCATGGAACGCCGTCATATTACTCGTGTGTTAGAGTACACTAAAGGGAATAAGACAGAAGCAGCCCGGTTGCTAAAGATTGGTCTGACTACCTTATACCGCAAAATAGAAGAATACAAAATTTAGTTCTTATTTATCCGTTCATCGTTTTAAGCAATTCGTCTCATCTTTCAAGAGTTTCATTGTTTTTGTTGAGTGCCTTATATATAATAAGGTGTAGGCAGATTTATATCGGCTCATTCCATGTCTAGTGATATCCGTAGACTCTTACTTTTTTCAAAACAGGTCACACCCTTTCAAAATGGAAAGGTCTTTTGAAGTCTTTATTTTCTATTTCTATACACATAGCTCTGTTTATAAGTGTTTTGCATTTTCTTTCCTTCTTTTGGCACGTAATTGGATGTATATCCTACGCGAATATTTAAATGTTGTTACATTGTAATAAGAGATATGGATATGGAAAACGTGATGCTATTTATTTTTTGCCTGTTGAGCGGCTTATCTGCTTTTTGGCTGTTTCGAGTGTGTGTGTATTGGTTTGAAAAACTTTAAGAAATGGAGATGAAGTGATGTATACCGCATTGTTTGTATTAGGCATTGCCATCTTCGGGTACTTGATGTATGTACTTATTAAACCCGAGAAGTTTTAATTTTATAAAAGAATAAAACATGAATACAGAAATTTTAGGAGTGGCTTTACAAATTATCCTCGTTGTGATAATGGCTTATCCTTTAGGTAAATATATTGCAACAGTCTACAGAGGTGATAGGTGTTGGTCCGATTTTATGAAACCTGTTGAACGATTCATTTATAAGCTTTCTGGCATAGATCCCAAAGAAGAGATGAACTGGAAACAGTTTTTAAGATCACTGTTGGTATTGAATGCATTTTGGCTCGTATGGGGAATGCTTTTGCTAGTATTGCAAGGCTGGCTTCCTCTAAACCCTGATGGCAACAGGGCACAAACGGCCGTACAGGCATTTAATACTGCTGTCAGTTTTATGGTAAACTGTAATCTGCAACATTATAGCGGAGAAAGCGGATTAACTTATTTCACGCAGTTATTTGTCATTATGTTGTTTCAGTTTATTGCTGCTGCTACGGGTATGGCTGCAATGGCGGGTGTAATGAAGTCCATCGCAACCAAGACAACGAAGACAATTGGTAATTTCTGGAACTTCCTGGTATTGAGTTGTACTAGAGTTCTACTTCCGCTTTCTTTGATTGTTGGTTTTATCTTGATCTTGCAAGGTACACCGATGACATTTGAGGGTAAGATGAAGATTACGACACTCGAAGGCCATGAACAACTGGTTTCACAAGGCCCTGCAGCAGCAATCATACCTATCAAGCAATTGGGTACTAATGGAGGAGGTTTCTTTGGAGCTAATTCGGCACATCCACTGGAAAATCCCAATTATCTGACGAATATTGTAGAATGCTGCGCCATTCTGCTTGTTCCTATGGCAATGATCTTTGCATTGGGCTTTTATACTAAAAGAAAGAAGCTGGCTTATAGCATTTTTACAGTGATGTTCTTTGCTTTCATAGTCGGAGTTGGAATAAGTGTACATCAAGAAATGAGAGGAAACCCTCGAATAACCGCTATGGGAATATCACAGACCGATGGAGCTATGGAAGGCAAAGAAGTCCGTTTTGGACCCGGAGCCACAGCTTTATGGGGCGTTGCTACCACATGCTCTTCAAACGGTTCGGTGAATGGCATGCATGATTCGATGATGCCTCTTTCGGGATTGGTACAGATGCTCAACATGCAGACCAATACTTGGTTTAGCGGAGTGGGTGTGGGATGGATGAATTATTATACATTCATCATTATTGCCGTTTTCATTAGTGGCTTGATGGTGGGGCGTACACCGGAATTCCTTGGAAAGAAAATAGAAGCTCGTGAGATGAAGATTGCCACTTTTGTGGCTTTGCTGCATCCTTTTATTATATTGGTTGGAACGGCATTGTCTTGCTATCTGATTGCCCATCATCCCGGTTATGTATCTTCCGAAGGAGGTTGGCTGGCCAATTCCGGTTTTCATGGTTTGAGTGAGCAATTTTATGAGTTTACGTCTTCTGCGGCGAATAACGGTTCCGGCTTTGAAGGACTTAATGACAATACTCATTTCTGGAATTATGCCACTGCTTGGGTACTTATGCTAGGACGTTTTATACCTATTGTGGGGCAAGTCGCCATTGCCGGTTTGCTGGCAGAGAAGAAATTTATACCCGAAGGGACAGGAACGTTGAAGACGGATACGATGACTTTTGGAATAATGACTTTTGCTGTTATTATGATTATTGCTGCACTTTCATTCTTTCCTGTACATGCATTGAGCACTGTAGCGGAACATTTTGGATTATAAGAATTATTAAGAGTATTGGATATGGGACAAAATAGAACGACTTCCTTGTTCCCCAGAGAACAAGTCATGAATAGTCTTAAACAATCATTCGTAAAGTTGAATCCTCGGATGATGGTTAAGAACCCTATTATATTTACGGTTGAGGTAGTGACTTTAATTATGTTTGTAGTCACATTTCTATCTTTAAGTACCTCAGAATACGGAGCATTCGGATATAATTTATTTGTATTTATCATTTTGTTTGTGACTCTGTTGTTTGCAAACTTTGCAGAAGCTATTGCTGAAGCTCGTGGTAAGGCACAGGCTGATAGCCTGCGAAAGACGCGTGAAGAGACTCCTGCCCGGCTTTTAGAGAATGGAGTAACTCGAAATATAAGTAGTGCATCCCTCAAGAAAGGAGATGTATTTGTCTGCGAGGCGGGTGATACCATCCCGGCAGATGGTGAGATAATAGAAGGACTTGCTTCTATTGACGAAAGTGCTATTACCGGTGAGTCGGCCCCCGTCATTCGTGAAGCGGGTGGCGATAAGAGTTCTGTGACAGGTGGTACGAAAGTTCTTTCCGATAAGATAGAAGTGGAAGTTACCCAGCAACCGGGAGAAAGTTTTTTGGATAAAATGATTGCTCTCGTTGAAGGAGCCAGTCGTCAGAAAACACCGAATGAAATAGCACTGACCATTTTACTTGCGGGGTTTACTTTGGTATTTATTATTGTATGTGTGACATTGATACCTTTTGCCGATTATACTAATGTCGATCATCCGGGGACTTACATTTCCATAGCGGCTATTCTTTCTCTTTTCGTTTGTCTGATTCCCACAACTATCGGTGGATTGCTTTCTGCAATCGGTATTGCAGGCATGGATCGTGCACTTCGTGCCAACGTGATTACAAAATCGGGTAAGGCAGTTGAGACCGCAGGAGATATCGACACTTTACTACTCGATAAGACCGGTACGATAACAATCGGTAATCGTAAGGCAACTAAGTTCCATGTAGCTCCGGGAGTCGATGAACGTACATTTATCGAATCTTGTCTGTTGGCTTCTTTATCTGATGAAACTCCCGAAGGGAAATCTATAATAGAGTTGGGTCGTGAATTGGGTTTTAGAAT
This sequence comes from Bacteroides sp., assembly GCA_041907545.1. Lineage (GTDB taxonomy): Bacteria > Bacteroidota > Bacteroidia > Bacteroidales > Bacteroidaceae > Bacteroides. The sequence goes on along the minus strand of JAYRGX010000033.1, from coordinate 14,724 downwards.
GCGAAATCTGAATACAACAGGTGTACGTATGATTCGGTTCTCAGCGGAAACAAAATCTTCAGGTGTCGATTTGCCAGATGGAGTTCAGATCCGTAAAGGCGCCTTCGACACCATTCGTAAAATGGTGGAGACTGCAGGAAATAGTTTTCCTGTAGAGATAGAAGATCATATTCATACCATATCGGGTAATGGAGGAACACCATTGGTGGTTTGTGTAAATAGCAAAGTCGTCGGAGTTATCGAATTGCAGGACATTATCAAGCCGGGTATTCGTGAGCGTTTCGAGCGCTTACGTAAGATGGGGGTGAAGACGGTTATGGTTACTGGCGATAATCCTCTGACCGCTAAATATATTGCAGAGAAGGCCGGAGTGGATGATTTTATAGCCGAAGCTAAACCGGAAGATAAGATGGAATACATAAAGCGCGAGCAACAATCAGGAAAATTGGTTGCCATGATGGGTGACGGAACAAATGATGCTCCTGCCTTGGCTCAGGCTAATGTTGGTGTAGCTATGAATAGCGGTACGCAAGCTGCAAAGGAGGCGGGGAATATGGTTGACTTGGATAATGACCCGACTAAACTGATTGAAATTGTAGAGATTGGTAAGCAACTCTTGATGACACGAGGTACATTGACTACATTTTCCATAGCTAATGATGTGGCAAAGTATTTTGCAATTGTACCGGCTCTCTTTATGGTCGCAATTCCCGAACTGGGAGCTTTGAATATCATGAAGCTGCATAGCCCCGAGAGTGCAATTCTCTCTGCAATTATATTCAATGCAATTATTATTCCGGCTTTGATACCGTTGGCACTGCGTGGAGTACAGTATAAACCTATAGGCGCTTCGGCTCTATTACGCCGTAATTTATTTATTTATGGTTTGGGAGGAGTCGCTGTGCCGTTTGTCGGAATTAAATTGATAGACTTGTTGGTAGGACTTTTCTTTTAATAAGTAAATGTATTCTGGTTTGAAATAGTTTGCTGTAATTAATAAAAACATATTTTAAAAATGAAAACAATATTGAAATCCATAAAAATAACACTTGTCTTTTGTGTGTTTCTCTCTATTTTCTATGTATTGGTTTTATGGGCTTTTGCAAAGTTCGCAGGTCCTAATAATGGAAATGTGGAGGTTCTGTCTGCAAAAGGTAAAGTTGTTGGAGCTGCTAACATTGGGCAGGTATTCACCAAGGATATTTATTTTTGGAGTAGACCATCTTCGGCTGGTGAAGGTTATGACGCATCCGCTTCGGCGGGAAGTAATAAAGGTCCCTCTAATGCTGCATATCTTGCAGTTGTCAATGCACGCATTGATACCTTTTTGGTGCATCATTCTTATCTGAAACGTAAGGATGTTCCGGCTGAGATGGTCACAGCAAGTGGTTCTGGTCTTGATCCTGATATAACCCCTGACTGTGCTTATATTCAGGTAAAACGTGTAGCCTGGGCAAGGGGAATGGCAGAAAAAGACGTGAAGGATATTGTTGATAAGGCAGTTGAAAAGCCTTTATTAGGACTATTTGGAAAAGAAAGTGTAAATGTGCTGAAACTGAATATTGCGTTGGATGAGGCTAAGAGATGAGAATCCAACTATTTTTTTAATGGGCCATGTCTATTGCCTTATTCAACAGGATAATGATAAGTGGAAAAACAGATGTTCTTTTGATTGTAGTTTTGTATTTTTGCTATTAATATGATGCCCGTCCCTAATAATGTAAACATGATGAATGAAGAGAATAACGTGCAACACTTCCTTGACTTGATTAAGAAATCTCGTCGCGGTAAATTTAAAATCTATATAGGTATGATTGCCGGAGTAGGCAAATCATATCGCATGCTTCAGGAAGCTCATGATTTATTGGATAATGGGATCGGAGTCCAAATCGGTTATATTGAGACACATGGACGTGCTGCTACCGAAGCTTTGTTGGATGGTTTGTCTGTTATTCCACGAAGGAAGATTTTTTATAAAGGGAAAGAACTGGAAGAAATGGATTTGGATGCCATTATTCGGATACGCCCTGAAATAGTGATTGTTGATGAGCTAGCTCATACCAATGTGGAAGGAAGTCGCAATGAAAAACGTTGGCAGGATGTTTTGGAACTTTTGGATGAAGGTATTAATGTAATTTCCGCTGTTAATATTCAACACATTGAAAGTCTTAACGAAGATATTCAGGGAATATCAGGTATAGAGGTTAAGGAACGTATTCCCGATAGTGTACTTCAGGAAGCCGATGAAGTGGTTAATATCGATTTGACTGCGGAAGAACTGATTACCAGATTAAAAGCCGGGAAGATATACAAACCAGAGAAGGTAAATGTTGCATTGAAGAATTTCTTCAAGACTGAAAATATTCTCCAATTGCGTGAATTAGCCTTGAAGGAAGTTGCTCTTAGAGTAGAAAAGAAGGTCGAAAATGAAGTAGTGACGAGCGCAGGGTTTAGGCATGAAAAGTTTATGGCTTGTATCAGCAGTCATGAAAAAACGCCGCGTCGGATTATAAGAAAAGCAGCAAGACTGGCTACACGCTATAATACTTCGTTCATTGCATTTTATGTTCAGACTCCCCGTGAAAGTCTTGATCGTATTGGGCTGGCCCGGCAACGACATTTGCTCAATCATTTCAAGTTAGTTACTGAATTGGGAGGTGAAGTTATGCAGGTGCAATCCAGAGATATCTTGGGTAGTATTGTGTCAGCTTGCAAAGAAAGGCAGATCACTACTGTCTGTATGGGGTGTTTCTCTTTCAAATTGCCTAGTGCATTACTCTTGATTTTTAAATATCGAAAATTTATGAATGATCTGTCTCAGGCAAATGTGGATTTGATTATATTGGCTTGAATCTGATAAAAGAAACGGATATGAATATAAGAACAAAATTACTTTTGGGTATAGGCCTGCTGGCTGCAATGATCATCTTATTAGTAGCTCTGTCAGTTGTAAACTTACAAATTTTGACAGCTACCGAACCTGACAGTCCTGCTGCCATGCCGGGACTTGATCGGGCGTTGCTTTGGATCTCAGTGACAGGGATTATTAGTGTCTTTATAAGTGTATTCTTGCTTATATGGCTCCCACATACTATAGAGAAGCCTATAAAGGAGTTAACGAATGGTATTATGGAGATTGCAAATCATAATTATGACAAGCGGTTGAGTATGCAAGATAAAGCTGAATTCCGTGAGGTTGCTGACAACTTTAACCGCATGGCCGAACGACTGAAAAAATATCGTGAAAATACATTGACAGACATCTTGTCCGGTAAAAAGTTTATTGAGGCGATAGTTAACAGTATCCATGAGCCTATTATTGGGCTGAATAGAGATAGGGAGATTCTATTTATTAATAAAGAGGCATTGAATGTATTGAATTTGAGGAAAGAAGATGTGTTGCATCAGTCGGCTGAAGAACTATCTTTAAAGAATGATTTGTTGAGACGTTTAATCCGGGAATTGATTTCATCTGAAGGAAAGAAAGAACCCCTTAAAATCTATGCCGATAATAAAGAAAGTTATTTCCAAGCCTCTTACATCCCCATAGTAGGTACAGATATAACTCCCGATGAACCGCGTGCTTTAGGTGATCTTATACTGTTGCAGAATATTACGGAATTCAAAGAACTGGATAGTGCAAAGACTACATTTATTTCTACTATATCTCATGAGTTGAAAACTCCTATTTCTGCAATATTAATGAGCTTGCAATTGTTGGAGGATAAACGTATCGGGATGCTTAATGAAGAGCAGGAACAATTATCCGGAAGTATAAAAGAAAGTGCCGATCGTTTGCTTGGCATTGCAAGTGAATTGCTTAACATGACTCAAGTGGAAGCTGGAAAGCTACATTTAATTCCTAAGATCACGAAACCGATTGAACTTATTGAGTATGCAATTAAAGCCAATCAGGTACAGGCAGACAAGTTTGGCATACAGATTGAAGTGGAATACCCTGAAGAGAAGATTCCTAAATTGTTTGTTGATAGTGAGAAGATAGCTTGGGTATTGACTAATCTTTTGAGTAATGCAATCCGTTATTCCAAAGAGAATGCCCGGGTCATAATTGGCGCACAACAGGATGAAGAAGGTATTGAACTCTATGTTCAGGATTTTGGGAGAGGCATTGACCCAAGATACCACCAAAGTATTTTTGATCGTTATTTCCGTGTGCCTGGGACAAAAGTTCAGGGTAGTGGTTTAGGCTTGTCTATCTCAAAAGACTTTGTTGAAGCTCATGGAGGTACATTGTCTGTTGAGAGCGAGTTGGGTAGGGGAAGCCGGTTTATTATTCGCCTAAAGGCTTAGGCAAAAAAAAGACCGCCAAGAGTGGAAGCCTCCTAACAGTCAATGTTTTTTTGGTAGCGGGACCCGGGATTGAACCGGGGACCTCATGATTATGAATCATGCGCTCTAACCAGCTGAGCTATCCCGCCATCATTTCTTAATTGCGGGTGCAAAGATAAATCATTTCTTTAAAGTACCAAAACTTTAATCGCTTTTTTCTTGGAAGTACTCTCTGCATGTCTCGTTGACTGTAATAAACAGATCTCTCAACGCTGTCTTTACAAGCCATTTAAGGATAATATTTGTTACATAAAAGAAATTCCACTAAATATGTCTCGTTATTAGAAAAAAGTATTTATCTTGCCGCCGCAATAGAACAAGCATAATCAATTATGGAACGACAAAAAATCCATCGGGAATATCTTCTTAATGCCACTTCCAAGAGTATTATATGGTCGGCAATAAGTACTCCTACAGGTTTGGAGGGCTGGTTTGCAGACAAAGTGGAGTCGGATGATAAAACAGTCTCTTTTTATTGGGGGAAGACAGAACGACGTGACGCCGAGATTATTGCAGTGCGTATGTTTTCTTTTATACGTTTTCGTTGGCTCGATGACAAAAATGAAAGAGAGTATTTTGAGCTTAAAATGACAAATAATGAATTGACAAATGATTTTGTTTTAGAGGTTACTGATTTTACCGAAAGAGATGAGGCTAATGATATGTGCGAATTATGGGATTCTCAGGTGGATACTCTACGAAGAACTTGTGGTTTTTAGTTAACTTTCGATTAAAAATTTCTTATGCATCTTTTTTTGTGCTAATTTTGTGTCCTCATAGTATGGTACAATAAAATGCTACGCATAAAAAAGTTAGATATATTTATCCTGAAAAGTTTCTGCTTACTATTTTCAGGTACGTTTTTTATTTGTCTGTTCATCTTCATGATGCAGTTTTTATGGAGATATGTAGACGAAATGGTCGGCAAAGGATTGGAATTGCATGTTCTTGCCCAGTTTTTCTTCTATTCTGCTTTGACTTTGGTGCCGGCATCTTTGCCTTTAGCTGTACTGCTTGCTGCGCTAATTACTTTCGGAAACTTTGGAGAACGTTTTGAGTTGCTTGCAATGAAAGCTGCGGGTATTTCTTTGCTTAAGGTGATGCGGCCTTTGATTGTCTTTACTTTGATTATCTGCGCGGTTTCTTTCTATTTCCAAAATGTAATAGGTCCTCAAGCGCAGACTAAGCTATGGACTTTATTAATCTCCATGAAGCAGAAATCTCCGGAACTGGATATCCCGGAAGGTGTCTTTTACAGCGAAATTGAGGGTTATAATCTTTATGTAAAACATAAGAACAGGGATACCGGTGTACTGTATGATGTGCTTATTTATAACTTTGATAAAGGTTTTGAAAATGCCCAAATAATAAAAGCAGACTCCGGTAAACTTGAAATGACTGCCGACAAAAGGCATTTATATCTTCATTTATATAGTGGTGAGCTATTTGAAAATCTAGCTTCCCAAAATATGAGCCAGGCAAATGTGCCCTACCGGCGTGAAGCGTTTAGTGAGAAACATGCTATCATAGAATTTAATTCCGATTTTAGTATGGTGGACGCCGGGGTAATGAGTTCCCAGTCTAATGGAAAAGATATGAAGATGCTCCAGAGTGCTATTGATTCAATGAAATTATTGACTGATAGTATAGGACATGCTTATTATCAGCAGGCCATGAGCGGACCTTATCTTGTGACTTCCGGATTGACAAAGATGGATACGGTGCGCATAGAGCATGCTCGTGCCAAAGCTTATAATTTAGATAGTCTTTTCAACTCTTCTACATTACTTCAAAAACAAAAAGTCCTTGCTTCTGCTCTGAATCGTGCTGAAAGCACGGGGAGTGATTGGAATTTCAAAAGTTTTAATATCACGCAGACAGAGAGTAATCTTCGTCGACATATGACTGCTTGGCATGAAAAACTGACGTTGTCTTTAGCCTGTTTAATATTCTTCTTTATTGGGGCTCCGTTAGGAGGAATCATTCGTAAAGGAGGAATCGGTATGCCGGTTGTTGTTTCAGTGGTCATCTTCATCATTTATTATATTATCAATAATACAGGGTATAAAATGGCCCGGGATGGTAAATGGATTGTTTGGATGGGTATGTGGACTAGTACAGCTGTGCTTGCTCCACTAGGTGCTTTTCTTTCCTATAAATCGAATAATGATTCTGTCGTGTTGAATGCAGATGCATATATTAGTTGGTTTAAGAAGATTGCAGGCATACGTAGTATCCGTCACCTTTTCCGTAAAGAAGTTATTATTCTAGATCCTGATTATAATCGTCTTCCGGCAGAATTGAAAACATTAAATGCCGATTGTCGTTCTTATGCAGGCAAAAGAAAGCTTGTTCATGCGCCTAATTACTTTAGGATGTGGATGGGAGCGAATACCCGCGATGAAGATATGGTTGAGATAAATGATAATATGGAGCGTCTTGTAGAAGAAATGTCGAACACAAAATATACTTCTTTATTAGTTCTTCTGAACAATTATCCTATAATTCCTGTTCACGCTCATGTCCGTCCTTTCCGGAATTATTGGTTGAATTTACTCTGCGGAGTAGTATTTCCTGTGGGATTGTTCTTCTATTTCCGTATTTGGGCTTTTCGCTTGCGGTTAAGTAAGGATTTAGATCGTATTATTAGGACTAATGAGGATATTATAAATTTGATAGAAACCAATTTGAAAAATAGTATAGAGAATGGAAAAAGTTAAATTAAATACAATAGAAGAAGCTATCGAAGACTTTAAAGCAGGAAAATTTGTTGTTGTGGTGGATGATGAAGATCGTGAGAATGAAGGTGATCTGATCATTGCTGCAGAGAAGGTTACTCCGGAAAAGATAAACTTCATGCTGAAACATGCCAGAGGAGTGCTTTGTGCTCCTGTGACAATATCACGTTGCAAAGAATTGGACTTACCTCATCAAGTCTTGGATAATACCTCTGTTTTGGGTACACCCTTTACTGTTACTATTGATAAACTAGAAGGATGCTCCACGGGAGTTTCGGCAGCAGATCGTGCTGCCACTATAAATGCCTTGGCGGATCCAACTTCTACGCCTGAGACTTTTGGCCGACCAGGACATATAAATCCGCTGTATGCGCAAGAAAAAGGGGTACTTCGTCGTGCCGGGCACACAGAAGCTGCTATAGATATGGCCCGTTTGGCCGATTTATATCCTGCAGCAGCTCTTATGGAAATAATGAGTGAAGATGGCACTATGGCACGATTACCCGAATTGCGCAAAATGGCTGATGATCATAATTTGAAATTGATTTCTATCCGTGATCTTATAGCATACCGGTTAAGACAAGAATCTATTGTTGAAAAAGGTGTGGAAGTGAATATGCCGACTGAGTATGGTTCTTTCCGTATGATTCCTTTCAGACAGAAGTCTAACGGTTTGGAACATGTTGCCTTAATAAAAGGGGAATGGGTATCTGATGAACCGATATTGGTTCGTGTTCATTCTTCTTGCGTGACAGGTGATATCTTTGGATCAAAGCGTTGCGATTGCGGCGAACAATTGCATAAATCTATGGAAATGATAGAAAGAGCAGGAAAAGGGGTTATTGTATATTTGAATCAGGAAGGACGTGGCATCGGACTTATGGAGAAAATAAAAGCTTATAAACTGCAGGAAGATGGTATGGATACTGTTGATGCCAATATTGTATTGGGTCATTTGGCTGATGAACGTGATTATGGTGTCGGAGCCCAGATATTGCGTGAATTGGGAGTTCACAAAATGAATTTAATGACTAATAATCCCGTGAAACGTGTCGGGTTGGAGGCTTACGGATTGGAAATCAGTGGTATTGTATCTATTGAAACCACTCCGAATCCATATAATGAGCGATATTTACATACTAAAAAGGAACGTATGGGACATACGCTTCATTTTAATAAGTAAGCTGTCTTTTTGTTTCCTGGAATCGAAGTTTTTTGCTTAATTTGCAATCGGTTTTATGCTAAAATATTAAAATAGATAGAAAAATGAATCAATTATCTGACCGTTTGAACAGTTTGTCGCCATCTGCAACGTTGGCAATGTCTCAAAAGAGTGCCGAACTTAAAGCTCAAGGCATTGATGTGATTAATCTTAGTGTGGGGGAACCTGATTTCAATACTCCCGATCACATAAAAGAGGCAGCTAAAAAAGCTATTGATGAGAATTACTCCCGTTATTCTCCGGTTCCGGGATACCCTGGCCTGAGAAATGCAATAGTGGAGAAACTCAAAAAAGAAAACGGTCTGGAATATACAGCAGCTCAGATTTCTTGTGCTAATGGTGCAAAACAATCTGTATGTAATGTGATTCTTGCTCTGATAAATCCGGGTGATGAGGTTATTGTTCCTGCTCCTTATTGGGTGAGCTATCCTGAAATGGTTAAATTGGCAGAAGGTGTTCCGGTTATTGTCTCTGCAAGTATAGAGCAAGACTTTAAAATTACACCGGCACAATTGGACGAGGCTATTACGGCGAAGACAAAAGCTTTAATTCTGTGTTCTCCTTCTAACCCGACAGGATCTGTGTATAGCAAGGATGAATTGAAAGGATTGGCAGAGGTTCTTGCTAAGCACCCACAGGTTGTTGTGATTGCTGATGAGATATATGAGCACATAAATTATATTGGAGAACATCAAAGCATTGCCCAATTTTCTGAAATGAAAGAACGTACGGTCATTGTAAATGGTGTGTCAAAGGCTTATGCTATGACCGGCTGGAGGATTGGCTTTATTGCTGCACCTGAATGGATTGTAAAGGCTTGTAATAAGCTTCAAGGTCAATATACTTCAGGTCCTTGTTCCGTGTCTCAAAAAGCTGCTGAAGCTGCATATACAGGTACACAACAGCCGGTTGATGATATGCGTAAAGCATTTGAACGTCGTCGTGACTTGATTGTTAAGTTGGCGAAAGATGTTCACGGTTTTGAAGTGAATGTTCCGCAGGGAGCTTTCTACCTGTTTCCTAAGTGTAGTTCATTCTTTGGAAAATCGGTTGGCGATTTGAAGATAGAAAATTCAGACGATTTGGCTCTCTATTTACTGGATGAAGCTCACGTAGCGTGCGTTGGTGGTACTTCTTTTGGTGCTCCTGAGTGTATTCGTATGAGTTATGCTACCAGTGACGAAAATATTGTGGAGGCGATTCGCCGTATCAAAGCAGCATTAGCTAAGCTGAAATAATTGTTCCAAAAAACTATATAAAAAGAGTCGCCTTTCTACAAAACAGAAAGGCGACTCTTTTTATATGATGCTGACTTATATATGATGAAAAAGAATAAGGCTGTTCCCGATAGAGGAAACAGCCTTATTCTTTTTTTCTTGTGATGTTATTATTCAGCGGGATGAATAGCCTCAGACGGGCAAACATCAGCGCATGTACCACATTCAGTGCAAGCATCTGGATCGATAGAATAGATATCGCCTTCAGAGATTGCTCCTACTGGACATTCGTCAATACATGTGCCACAAGCAACACAGTTGTCATTAATTACGTAAGCCATTTTCTTGATCTTTTAAAATTAGTACTAATTACATCGGCAAAAATAATAGTTTTCTTTTTTATTTATCATCAATAGAGAGTTAAAACGTCTAATTTGTATTTCTTCTAAATAAGTTAATAGAATTCCAATCCGAATTCGTCTTTCAATAAAAGTAAGGCATTATTCTTTTCAGCCATCATTTGGAACTTCTCAGCTCGATTTACCGGACGTGAAGTTTCTTCGGTGGCACTTACTCTTACCGTGAGAGTTGCTTTCCGGTTTTTCAGCCGTTGCCTTAAGTATCTTTGTAGTTCGGGAAGTGACTCAATAAAATCCTTGGCGGACACTTCATTATCCACTACGATTTCTATAGTAGTAGTATCAATAAGCTTTGGGCGGATTATTTTCATTCGTTGGGCGAGAGCTATCTGTTCTTGAGGTAACTCTTGAGCATAGGTTAGCCAGTAATGGTTTACATCTTTCTCATTAAAAATAGAGTCTTCGACTGCTTCTGCGGTCGAAATAGCTTTTGCTACGACTTCTTCTTTTTCGATTTTGGTATGTTTGATAGACACACCTAGTTTCTTTATAACAGGAATCTTTCTTTCTTCTTGCTGGGTGTGCAGAGCGTTTGTTATATTCCTTTCATTTGCCGGTGAGGCAACATCGCTTTCGGGTTGTACAACTGTTCTCGTATGGGGTGTCTGTCCTTTTGCTTTTTCTTCCTTAGGCAAAGAGGCTGCTGCAGGCTGAGTAATTGGAGAGGCGGTATATGCTACTTGATTTTGATTATTCTCTGCAGCTTGTGTTGTTATGGGTTTTATTCTTTGTTTAGGGCTACGCCCACTTCCTTCAGAGTCTTCATCATCTGTCAGTTGCGCCAATTGAATTAGGGTGAGCTCCACCAACAATCTTTTATTTTTGCTGATTCTATAATTTAACTCGCAATCGTTACAAAGTTTTATGGCTCGATACAAAAAGTTTGCAGGGCATTTGCTGGCTTGTTCTTTATATCGTTCGCGGATACTTGCCCCAACTTCCAATAGAGATAAAGTGGCTGGGTCTTTGCTGACTAATAAGTCACGAAAGTGTGATGATAATCCGGTAATGAAAGGACCGCCATCAAAACCTTTATTTAGGATATCGTTTAGCAGCAACAAAGGCTCACTGACTTTACGGTTGAGAAAATAGTCGGTTAAACGGAAATAATATTCATAATCCAATACATTGAGGTTTTCAATGACGCTGTTATACGTTATATTTCCTCCAGTGAAACTAACTACCTGATCAAATATAGATAGTGCATCACGCATTCCTCCATCTGATTTTAGGGCAATAACATTTAAAGCTTCTGCTTCTGCCGAAATTCCTTCCTTGGTTGCCACATAGGACAAATGCTTAACGGTATCTTCTACACTGATTCTGCTGAAATCATAGATTTGACAACGCGATAGAATTGTTGGTATTATTTTATGTTTTTCCGTGGTAGCCAAAATAAAGATGGCATGACGCGGAGGTTCTTCCAGGGTTTTTAGGAATGCATTGAATGCGGAGGTCGATAGCATGTGAACCTCATCAATGATATATACCTTATATTTACCAATCTGCGGAGGAATACGTACTTGCTCAACCAATTGCCGGATATCATCTACGGAATTGTTGGATGCCGCATCCAATTCGTGAATATTGTATGAACGTTGTTCGTTGAATGCAGTACACGATTCGCACTGATCACATGCTTCGCCTTCTGGAGTAGGACTCATACAATTTATAGTCTTTGCAAATATACGTGCACAAGTCGTTTTTCCCACTCCTCGGGGACCGCAGAAAAGGTAGGCGTGTGCTAATTTGCCGGATGCAATAGCGTTTTTTAATGTGGTAGTGAGTGCGTGTTGCCCGACTACCGATTCGAAGCTTGCAGGACGATATTTCCGTGCTGAAACAATATAATTTTCCATGAGCCGGAGTGATTCTTCTTTATAACTATTTGTGCAAATGTACACAAAAAAAGGATATTTTTCAGTTATTCGTTTTATCTTTGTGGGCAATGAATTCTTAACTTCTTATTTCACTTATGGATAAGTTAGCAACACTTTGGGTGTTTGTCCGCAAACATAAATATCTGATAACTCTTCTGATATTTGTCGTGATAGTCGGTTTTCTTGATGAAAACAGTATTATGCGGCGTTTGGGCTATGCTAGAGATATAAATAATTTAAATAGTGAAATAGAAAAATACCGGAAAGACTACGAGACCAATACCCGGCAGTTGAATGAATTAGCTGTTGATTCTGGTGCAATAGAGAAGATAGCTCGTGAAAGGTATTTGATGAAGAAACCCAATGAAGATATTTACGTACTTGATAATGATACGCTAGAATGAAACAATTTGTCCCCGCTTTACTTTTTGTAGGAGCTATTTTGGTTTTGGTAGGTTCTGCCGTTTACATAACCCGTTGGATTTATTCTCCTTACATCTATACGATTGGTGCATGCATGGTAGCATTGGCACAGATCAGTAGCCCGTCTCCCGTTAAAACATTTGCAGTGAAGCGCTTATACAGACAGCAAATAATAGGTTCGCTGTTGTTGGTTGTTGCCGGGGCATTTATGTTTACGACTCATGGTAATGAGTGGATTATCTGTCTGACAATTGCAGCTGTAATAGAACTTTATACTTCCATACGTATTCCACAAGAGGAGAAAAAACAGCAGCTTTAAAAAATCTTATTAAAGAAGTGGTTGGGTAGGTCTATATTGTTGTGGAGAATGAACTTTATGTACCTTTGCTGGTGTTTTTTATAAAGTATAATAAGATGTTTCAACAATGAGTACACAAAATGAACGACCTGCCGTCAAGATCACTTTTTCTATTCTGATAATTCTAAGTCTTTCTCATCTTTTGAATGATTTGTTGCAATCGGTTATATCCGCTGCATATCCTCTTTTCAAAGATGATCTTTCTCTTAGTTTTGCTCAAATAGGCCTGATAACTCTAGTTTATCAACTTTCAGCTTCAATATTCCAACCTCTTACTGGCTTGGTTTTCGATAAGCACCCCGTTTCTTGGTCGCTTCCTCTTGGAATGACCTTTACTATGATTGGGCTACTAAACTTAGCATATGCTTCCAATATTAATTGGATCTTACTTTCGGTGTCTTTAGTAGGAGTAGGATCATCTATATTACATCCTGAAGCATCCCGGATTACTTTTTTAGCTTCTGGCGGTAAACGAGGGTTGGCTCAGTCTCTGTTTCAGGTGGGAGGAAATTTAGGGGGATCCTTGGGACCCTTAATGGTCGCTTTATTAGTCGCTCCTTATGGCCGGCATCATATTGTAGTCTTTGCAGCTTTAGCTTTGATTGCTATAGGTGTTATGTTCCCAGTCTGTAAATGGTATAAAGCCTATCTTATGAAGTTAAAGAGCCAGAAAATATTTGTAAAAAAAGATGTTCAGCTACCACTTTCTAAGGGTAAAACAATATTTTCTATAAGCATATTACTTATTCTTATATTTTCAAAATATATTTATATGGCTAGTCTTACTAGCTATTATACTTTTTATTTAATTCATAAGTTTGGAGTGAGTGTTCAGCAATCTCAACTGTATTTGTTCATCTTTCTTGTAGCTACAGCTATTGGGACTTTAATAGGAGGTCCAGTGGGTGATCGTGTTGGTCGTAAGTATGTGATATGGGCTTCTATTGTGGGTGCCGCTCCCTTTAGTTTACTTATGCCTCATGCTCCACTACCTTGGACTATTGCGCTTAGTTTCTGTGTAGGGCTTATGCTTTCATCTGCTTTCCCGGCAATACTTCTATATGCGCAGGAACTCCTCCCAACCAAACTGGGTCTAGTCTCCGGGTTGTTTTTCGGTTTTGCTTTTGGAGTTGCTGGTATTGCTTCTGCTGTCTTGGGTAATATGGCCGATCATTTTGGTATTGAAGCGGTGTATAATGTTTGTGCTTACATGCCTTTATTGGGATTGGTAACCTATTTTTTACCTGATTTGAAGAAAGTACAACGAAAGGTTGACGTTTAGCAAAAAAACTCTTTTGTTAAATACTCAATAGACTTCTCACAATAGTCTTCATATGAAGGGATGGTGGCTTACAAGTACCGATCCCTTCATGTTTTTTAATTGTTTCTTGATTACTCTGCAATCTTTCACTTATATTCTTATCTCTATATGGGGTCTTAGATTTGCTCATGAGTTTATTTGTCGTTGTTTTTATTTCTATTTTTTTGTTTTTGTGTATTTTGTATTTCTGTATTTAGGTTGTTTTTTGTTTTTCGCATCTTTTTCTTCTTAGCTTCTTCATATTTTGTTCGTGTCTGCTCCGTAGTTTCTCCGTGTTTTTGCTTTATAATGGGGTGTTCTACGTTTCATCTACGGAGCAATTACGGTTTTGTAATGGCTTTGTTTTATTTGGATTGTTTTTGAGTATATATATAATAATGTGTTGTTTTTGTTTTTTGTTTTTGTATTCAAAAAAAAGTTTTATTTGGATTGTTTTCATCTTCAGTGTTTTAGGTTTGTTCATTGTGTTTTTCTTAAAAAAATAGTAAGTATAGTTTGGATTGTATTGTAAAAGGGCGTACTTTTGCACCCGCTTTCCAAGAGACGGGAAGCTGATAGCTTGACATTCTGCTATAGTGTAAGACAGACTTGCTTGTTTGTGAGTCCCGGTTCTAAAGTGTTCCGGTTTCGTTTTATCTTTTAAACTTTCGAAAAAAAACTTTCGAAAATATTTGGAAGTAACGGAATAAAGTTCTTACCTTTGCATCCGCTTTCTAAAAAAAGCGAAAGCGATCAAATAGCGATCTTTGATAGAATTACATAAACAATACAAGTAGTACAAGAGCGAAAGCAAAGC
>JAYRGX010000032.1:0-42897 GCA_041907545.1 Bacteroides sp. | reverse complement strand
AAGCCATTGCTCTACAAGCACTGCAAAATGCCTATCAATCGGCTTCGAGTGCCGTATCGGCCAACATTCGGAAGAATAAGGCCAAAATCAAATATAATACCATCGTTTATCTGATTAATAAAGAAGTTAATGAATAATCATATGAAGACAAGGACTAAAACAGCGGTCATTCTGGTAATGGCCTTGATGCCGGGGATAAGAATGCTGGCACAGCAGGATACGGTATTTGTAGCGAATAGGGACACGGTAGTGACCCATTATATCCTTTCTCCTAAGGATATGGAAACCGTTAAGCATGTCATTTACGTAAATGAAGATGTGACAACCCATATCATTATGCCGGAGAACATTAAACTAGTGGACATCTCCACCGCAAAGATGGTGGGCAACCAGTGTGCCGACAACATGGTACGCATCAAACCCCGTGGTAGAATGACTGAAAATGAACTGGCAGGTACGGTGACTCTCATCGGTGAACGCCATTTGGCTCAGTATGAAATGGTCTATACGGGTATACCGACAAAAGCCAGGTCATCGTATGTGATTTCACAGGAGGAATTAAGCCGATACGACAACCCGAACGTACTCATGCCTGAACAGGACATGGCAGCTTACGCCTGGGCTATCTACAGCAGCAAACGAAAATTCAACAATATCCGGTATTCGGCCAGTGGAATTCGGGCGGTAGTAAATAACATCTATACCATCGGTGACTATTTCTTCATTGACTATTCGCTATATAATAATACGAACATCAAGTATGACATTGATGAGCTGCGCATCAAGCTGACCGACAAGAAGGAGGTGAAGGCAACCAATTCACAAACGATTGAACTGACACCTTTCTATATACTCAACAAGACTCGTAGTTTCAAAGGAGCCTATCGCAATGTGATGGTCCTTGAAAAACTGACGTTCCCGGATGAAAAAGTACTGAAGCTGGAAATCTCTGAAAATCAGATCTCAGGTCGTGTGATCTATCTCTCGATTGAGTATGCGGATATCCTTCATGCTGACGGCTTCAGCAAGAAAATGTTGAAGCATCTGACATATTATCAAAATAAATAGTTGTAACAATGAAAAAGATATTATTGATACTTGTATGCGCAGTCTTTTCCGTTAAAGGCTTTGCAGGAGACGGAGATCATTATTTCACCTTGAATGCCGGTTTTCTCTTCCCCAATACACTGAATGCTACATTGGGCTATGAACGGGAGCTGGAATACGGAAATGCGGTAGAATTCTTTGGTGAGGTTGGAAACCGTTGGCGCAAGGATCCTGTATGCGGAAAAGTATGCAGAAATGTGTTTTGGAAAGGTTATTATTGGGATGGCGGCCTGTTATACAAGCAGCGATTGGTTCGTTACAAAAACGGCTTGCTTCGCTTTCGTCTGGGTCCACAGTTCGGAGCCGACAAAGGAGAATACTTTTTTGGAATTGAAGGAGGTTTTGAATATAACTATATCTTTCCAAGCGGTGTACAGTTCTCCTTGGTTCAAAAGAACAATGTGAACTTTCTGCATGGCGATACGTTCAGAAACGGATTGCTGATAGGAATTAAAATACCATTTTGACAATGAAGAAGATTTTGTTGTTTATTGCAGTGAGCCTGACCGTTTGGTTGGGGCTGGTCTCTTGTGAAAATCATACGGACGAATTTGACAACAGTCCCAAAGTGGGAAGCATTCTGCTTTCAAACGGAACAGTGGTATCATCGGAAGGTTTCACAGCTGATGGTCTGTCAGCAGTGGGCGTTATTTTCTATACCAAGAGGGACACAATTTTGGTAGTCGGTACAAAAGAGTTGGGAAGTTATGCCTATGCCGATTCACTGGTTACTATATCCGGAGTAACGAATGACTACACCTCGCTTTGTGGCACGGAGAACACGGCGGCTATCATGGCATCGGGTATTGCTTCTCCTGCTGTGAATGCGGTTAACAAATACAGCACCTGTTTTTCCAGTTGGGCTCTGCCTTCGGCCGGAGAGTTGAGAGCCTTGTCGGCTTCTCTGCCTATCGTTAGCCGTACCATGAAACTCATCAGAGGTGATGACTTTCAAAGCGGGCAGTATGTCAGTTCCTCTGGGGACGGCACATCATCAGGAAGCGAACAGATGTATTATTACAGTGTGAGTCTCCAAAGTAGCTATGTGGCTTCAACGGTCAAGACTACGTCCGGACTGGTACGACCTATTCTCAGACTTCATTAAACGCTTGTATCTATGCCTGTAGAAGAAACCAAGGAACAGCAGCAGCTATATGGTACTTTTCGCAGCTGCATCTATATATTCCTCATCATTGAGCTGGTGATGAACCTGCCTGTTGGTACGGATAATCGGCTGACGGCTTTTCTTCTGCAACTGCTGGGACGTTTCAGGGTGTTCAACAGTGTCGCTTCCTGTAAGGTCATTGAACTGATCTGTATAGGAGTCACGTGCATCGGAACGCGGGCAAAGAAGGCACTGAAGTTTAACCTTCGGACGATGGTAATCTATCCCATCTGTGTGGGTATTACATTGACGGCGGCTTGCTTGATGGTCCATGGCGGTTCATGGGGAGGAGTGTCGTTCGGTTTGCCTACCAACCGTATTTTGTATGCTATACTATCTGTTGTCGGAACAATGCTCATCCATCAAGGATTGGACGGCATCGCCAAATACTACAACTATC
Organism: Bacteroides sp.; assembly: GCA_041907545.1. Taxonomy (GTDB): domain Bacteria; phylum Bacteroidota; class Bacteroidia; order Bacteroidales; family Bacteroidaceae; genus Bacteroides. Next base: position 40,225 of record JAYRGX010000032.1, on the reverse strand, counting down.
GTGTAGGGGAAGATCGATTTAATTTTGAAAATGAGTCATTTCAACAATCGGAAGAACTCAATGAAAACGAATATTCCGTCAATATCCCGATGATCTATTATTATCAGCAGAAGATGCACAAAGGTTGGATCAACATCATCAACCCTTTTAGGGGTACGATTGTACTGGGAACGCCGGGTTCCGGAAAGTCCTTCGGTATCATTGATCCGTTCATCAGGCAACATGCGGCCAAGGGTTTCGCCATGATGGTTTATGATTACAAGTTCCCGACACTGGCAAAAACGCTTTTTTACCAATATTGCAAGAACAAACGGTATGGACATTTACCCAAAGAATGCGGTTTTCATCTCGTGAACTTTACGGATGTAGAATATTCCAATCGTATCAATCCTATTCAACGAAAATACATTCCCGACCTGGCAGGTGCTTCGGAAACGGCAGCAACACTACTGGAGTCCCTGAATAAAGGTGGTGACAAGAGAGGTGGCAGCGAAGCTTTCTTTCAGAATTCGGCAGAGAATTTCTTAGCATCCATCATCTATTTCTTTGTGAATTTTCACCCGGCAGGATTCAAGAAAGGAAGAAAACTGCAACGCTACGTGCTCTACAATGATAGAAAACTTCGTATTGTCATCAAGAATTGGATGGACTATAACGCTACCGATGAGAAAGGTCATACGGTTCTTGATTTCACAGACAGCCGGGGATGCAATGTCTCGACGGATGAAGATGACATGTTCGTGGATTTAGACGGATTCAGTTATGAAGACAGAAATGGCAACCTTGTTGTCATTACCAGGTCATGGTACGAAGATGATGCAGGCCATGAAGTGGAACCTGATACCATCACAGGTGAATATTCGGATATGCCGCATGTATTATCCTTCCTGGGCAAGCCTTATGGAGAGGTGTTTGACATTCTGATGCAGGATGAGAAAATCATGTCACTGATGGCACCCTTCCAATCGGCTTGGCAAAACAAGGCGATGGATCAGTTGGAAGGCATGGTAGGTACTTTGAGGGTGAATGCGGCACGTTTAGTTTCACCGGAAGCTTACTGGGTATTTACAGGTGATGATTTCGATTTAAAAATATCGGATAGGAATCATCCTTCCTATCTTGTCATTGCCAATGACCCCGAGAAGGAACAGGTCATCGGATCGCTGAATGCCCTCATCTTAAATCGGCTGGTAACCAGAGTCAACAGCAAAGGAAACATCCCCATCTCCATCATTGTAGACGAACTGCCAACACTTTACTTCCACAAGATAGACCGACTGATTGGTACGGCACGCAGTAACAAGGTCGCCGTTACGCTCGGATTTCAGGAATTGCCACAATTGGAGGCGGACTATGGCAAGAACGGCATGCAGAAAATCATCACTACCTGTGGAAATATCTTTATGGGGGCTGCACGCAACAAGGATACACTGGAATGGGCTCAAAATGATGTATTCGGAAAAGCCAAACAGACCTCAAAGTCCATTACCATCAATGACCAAAAAGTATCCACATCCATCTCTGAAAAAATGGATTATCTGGTGCCTGCGGCTAAAATTGCGGACATGGCTACAGGTTGGCTGGCTGGTCAGGCAGCACGCGACTTCACCCCTACAGACAAACGTGTGCTATCCAACTTTGATATCAATGAATCGGAAGAATTCAAGACCACGAAATATTTCTGCAAGACTCATTTCGACATGGACAGAATAAAAAAGGAGGAAAGTCTTTATCAGGAACTACCAAAAATCTATCAGTTTTCATCGGCCAGAGAAAAGGAAATCATGCTCAACCGAAACTTTAAACGGGTGAACGACGAAATAGATAATTTGATTGCGGAACTTTCAGGGAAAGAAACTGGAAAAGAGTAATGCGGGGATGAGAGAAATACGTTTATCAGGCAGTTGCCTGAAAGTCATCGCTATGACGGCTATGGTTATTGACCATATAGCCTTGTATTTCGTTTCCAATGGATGGCTGTATGAAAGTATGCGGGGCTTCGGACGCATCGCATTCCCGATCTTTGCTTTTCTCATTGCGGAAGGTTATCGACATACTCACAAAAAGTGGGAATACGGGCGCAATCTTCTGATGTTTGCCTTCATCTCGGAAATCCCTTGGATATTGCTTCATACAGATGGATCGCATAACGTGGTGTTTACCTTATTAGCCGGATTTTGCTGTATTGCGATTCTGGATCAATTAAGAAGTCACAAAGCAATGCTTATCCTGCTCGTTTTACTTATCGCCTCTGCCACTTCCGTCTTCAATACGGATTACGGAATACAGGGAGTGGCACTGATATTGATATTCTATCTGCTTAGAGATAAATTGCTGCTGCAACTGCTCTTTATATTACCTTTGTTTTACGAATTTCATCCTTTGGGCATCCTGGCATCACTCGGCATGATCAGCCTGTATAACAGAGAGCGGGGCTTTATAAGAGGTCCTTATTCAAAATATCTGTTCTATGCGTTTTATCCTTCTCATTTGATGGTGATATGGGCATTATTGGCCATATAAATCTATCTGGCAATTGGCAGGCGTTATACAAATTCTAACGTTAGTGTCTGACACTTCAAAAGTCGTTCTATGATATGGGATTTGTCCATCTGTCCTGATATTGTTCTAATATTCTGACGGGTATCTGATTTTCTGTAGCTACTTTCTGCCAATCCCTAATGACACCAGTTACTTCATGAATAATATCAGAAGCATCTTCCAGACTGAGCATGTAGCTTTCGCATGAATTTTGCAAAGCATTGATGTCTGACAGTTCGGTATTCTCATTGATGAGCAGACACTGATGAGTCTTTGTAGATGGATTGATGTCGTAGGCCGGTGAAAGGGTCCATCCCTTCGGAGTGAGAAGGAAACCATGATTGCGGAAATGGTCGTCGGTATTACCAAAGAGGACATTGAAGGCTACCCGACGATAAAGTTCATGAAGGTTTTTCTGAACGTCGGTGCAATTTCGCACAATGAAATCCACTATGTCAAGGTATCCATTTCCTGTACTTGCACCATTTCCATCATCAAGACCAAGAAGTGACATGGCGGAAGCGAAATGCCTGCGCTTACCTTCGGGCGTCCTGTCGAAACGCTCAGACAGAAGCAGATGACGGCCCTTTGAAATGGGAAAGACGCGAGTATCGGCGACATTGATACCCGCCTTGCGCGCCAAGACATGAGAGAAATGCTCTATTAACTCAGTATCCTCAAGGTCTTTTTTCGATGGGAATTTAGCTACATAGAGCCGCCCGTCTGTATCCATCACATTGGCCTTTGGCCGAGCACCGCCAAGTGAAGAACCCGGATCAACAAGTTGGTCCAGCCAACGCTGCTCAGGAAGTTCATGGCGTTCTTCAGCCGACTCGATGTTTTGACAGGCATCGCACAATGCTCCAAGATTCTCAAGTGGCGGTACGCTGTATCGCGAATTTGAGTTGATGAACGTGCCGTCTTTCTCCGTACTATAACGAATGCCTCCCATCCGAGTCAAATCTTCTATGCCAACTAAGTAATCATAATTGCTAAGATTCCTTACAGGTCTTTGCTCTTGCTGTGCAGCCAGTCGTTCCCTTCTGTCGAGAAGGATCCGTCCCCACCTGTCGGGGAAAGAATCTTTGACGAAACCAAAGACAGAGTTGCCCTGACGCGGATGCTGAATCCCTCTGACATTCATCACATCCCCGCTAAGTATCATATCTCCATGGCGGGACAACCATTCACGCGAGAATTCAAATGCGAAATGATCGTTACCCCTTACTCGCTCATAAGAGAGTACACCAATCTCCTCTGCCTGTTCCAAAAAGTCAAAGTCTGCATATATGTATATGTTCTCCATATTCTCTTATTTTTTAAGTTCCGCATCTTGAAGATCACGGCCCAGGGTATCGTCACCAGCAATCAGTTTGATGTCGTTTTCAAGATTGAGAGCATAAAGTACGCGGGCATAAATACCTATTGCCACAGTGGGGTCGCCATGTTCCACTTTCGACACTGTTAGACGTGTCACGGTAGCTCTGTCGGCAATGTCCTGCATGGTGAGATGCCGCCGTTTACGTGCCAGCATGATTTGCTCGCCCATCAACTCCAGATTTTGAGTTATGGGTCTTGGCATCACTTTACCAAATGTCTTCCTACTCATAGTAAATGTTTGTTGTACGGCACAAAGATAAATAAAAATGTTTATTATAACAAACATTTTAGGGTAAATCTTTGGATATTTAATGTTTTGGCATTTAGAACAATTAAAGGCTGGCCACTATCTGTTTCAACTTGATTGTATAGGACTCATCTTCTGCATAGCCAATACGGTTCAGAAACGTGTAGTAATTGCCATTGCGATACTTGTATTGCACATAGTCACGATAGGCCTTGACGGACTCTTCCCAGGTATCGAAATCATAATAACTGCCGTCTGCAGGACGACGCAAGCCAAAGAGATTATTCTTGTCTAAGCATATTTTTGACGTAAAATAACCAGTCTCCAGTATGGCCTGAGCCATGACAATCTTGGGATAGCGGATGCCGTATTTCTGTAATGCAGCATAAAGCCGATCCATGCTCAGACCAGGCTCTGGCATGCTGCCATCCTGTAAATAGCGGATTCTGTCATGCAACATAGTGATGTAATGATTCAAGTAGGCTATGAAAGGTTCCGGATTTACGCTCTTCCCGTCTTTTTCCATTCTGAGATGTAGATGCGGGCCTGTTGACTTTCCTGAATTTCCTGAAATACCGATGATGGTGCCAGCTTCTACTTTTTCATTCTGCTTAACTGCTATGCTGGACAGATGGCCATATAAACATTGAAGGTTACCATAGTCAAGAAGAACATAATTGCCATATCCTTTCTTTCCCTGATGTACTTCCCTTACAGTTCCAGGGAACATGGAATAAACTCGCTGATATCTGCATTGAAAGTCGACGCCATCATGGAATTTTTCGCAAAGGCTGAAAGGATCGCGTCTCACCCCGAATTCCGAATTAACGTTTAAAAAGTCCAATGGCAGACAGACATTCATCCGTTCTTTAATAAGACCTGAAAGAAGGCTGTCTGTCAGATTGACAAATACCGGCACATCTCTGTTTATCATGACTTTGTACCCCTTCCCTTCTGGGATGAGTCTTTTCTCAAAAACTCCTTCGGAAAGAGTTCTCTGAGATATGCTATCTTCTCTGGATAACAGCACTTTATAACTTTTTCTCGTTTCAGGTTTAAGGGTATAAAACTGCGCCTTCACTTTCAGGGCTGGAAGCGAAAGAAAATAAAGGGTAAAGAATAGAACCCGCGAGCATCTAAAAATGAGATTTTTCGTATACATTTGTAACAATAAACTGATTTACAGTTACAAAGATATATAAAGCATCATTCCTTATGGACGGACAAACAATGTTTTCAAGTGAACAGATACCTTATGGCAAGTTTGCTAAGTTGGGCATCAGCGAGGAAAAACTTCGCTCTATGCCTGAAAGCCTGAGAAATACACTCATGAACGGCAAAGTATCTCCTTTGATTCAAACACGGATTCAGACAGAGAATGACAAGGTCATCGGCCTGCCACTCAAGTTACAGATGGTGAGGGACCAAGCCGGAGCCATTTTACTAATGGCCTATCCCATTCGTAAAACCATTGCCAATGGCATGAAGATGAATTCTGCCGAGCTGGAGCGTATCAGTCGTGGCGAAGTCATTCAAAGAGAGATAAACGAAAATGGCATCCGCATAAAAAAATACGTGCAGTTGGACAGGGAGACAAAGTCATTGATGCAAAAGAACATCACCAAGGTAGGATTGGCGGAAAAACTCCGTGAGATGGAAAAGATAAACGACATCGAACTGGGACAGAATCAGAAGCAGGCTGCTCTCGATGGAAAGCCTATAGAACTAAGCATCGGTGAAAGTAAAGTATCCGTAGGTGTTGACTTGCGCGAGCCGCAGGGTTTCAAAGTAGTCAACGGAGATATGAAGGAATGGGAGAAACAACAAAAAATGAGATATGACATCGCGAATGAAGGTTTTATGGGTTATGTGATGACCGATGAAAATCGTTGGCAATACCAGCAGGTCGTTGAGAAATTGTCTCATCATGAAAAAGAGGAGAAACAAGAAAATAAACGTAAGGAGAGTACCATCAAACTCGCCTGAAATGAACGAATTACACTCTGATTTTTAATTCTTCTGACTAAAACGATAAAAAGTACGTTATTATAAACAACAGCGCTCCATAGGAGTTTCTTTAATATTCAATCACCAACTTTGGCATTGTCCGACATTAGTGGGGCCTTTAATTCAAATCTTCTCCCAAAACTTTTAAAAGATAAGGGGTAAAGGCGCATTCACATAAAAAGACATGTCAAAGAACAATCGGCAACAGAACTTTTTTAGCCTTGTCCATATAAAGACAAGGTCGCATTTTCATGCCCTTTTCTTTGTACGTCATTATAAAAACTTTCAAAAAAATCATTATGGTCACAAAGAAAAAGAAGACGGTGAAGCAGCAAGAAGCCGAGCAGACTGCCCAGAAAGAGCAACCCGCTGAAAAGACTGCCAGTGTGAAGACGGAAGAGAAATCCAATCTTAAGAGTGAGCCTTCCAAAGAAAAGAAAGAGACGGTCGGGAAAGAGCATCGTGAGCCTCAGATGATCACCGTCAATGGAGGAAAGGTGACTCATGCTCATGCTTTTCCTTCCAAGGATAAACCGGAAGACTGGTATTATACTGCAAGATTAGATGGCATCCAATTACATCCGATGAAGATGTCCAAGGAAGATGTCACAGCCTACCAGAATAAAGAGATCTCCGTGAAGGATATGATGGAAAAGTATTATCCCACCAAGATAGCCAAGCAGGTTACTCCTGAACAGTTCAAAGCTGACAGACTACTTTCTGACGGGCGGACCATCGACAAGATGAATGTCTATAAAGAAAAGGATGAGACAAAACAGGACTTCGGCAAGTACAAACTGTATGCACAGGTCGGTGAGCAGAAAATGTCACAATTAATGTCTTGGAAAGACCTGAACGCTTACTTCGACCGTGTGACGACACCGGCTAAACTCGTGGAGAAAAACTTCGGCGAACGGCTACATCTGGCATCCGCATACGAAAAATACAAATTGCCGGAAGGTGTCAAGGCGAGTGATGTCCGTGTGGCCAAGGATAAGAATAATGGTAGATGGAACATTTCTGTCAATATGGGAGAAAAGGGGCAGACGGATAAAAAAACGTTGTCTTTTGATGACGGATATGCTCTGTTTTCTGCAAAGACGGCAGACCGTGGACAACTTGCAGCCAAATATCTGACGAAAGAGATGTCCTCTCTGATAAACAATCATCCTGCAGAGGCACAAAATCGTGGAATAAAGTTTTGATGTTTCTAGCTCCTGTCGGTAAGCGATGTTTATCGGCAGGGCTGTTCTAAGATAAATTCATTCTAAATAAATAATTATTATGGCACAAACTTATGAAGAGCTGGTACAGCTCAAACAGGATGGAAAAATCGGCTGGCTCGACTTTGTACTCAAAGGCGAAAACTCCGATGACTTCAAACAATGGTGCAAAGATCATGGAACAAAACAGTGTGAAGATGCCGCAGAGTTCTATGTGGATATGACCGATAGAAATATGTCTGATCATCAAATTCCTGACGACGACAATGAAGAATGGTACTGAAAACAGTGCAAAATCACAAAGCGAGAAAGCTGTAGAACTGTTCACGGAAATGATGATTGACCGCATGGAAGTTATGAAATCAGGTGGTTGGGAAAAGGGATGGATTGCAGGAAATGCCGTTGGCGGACTGCCTCAGAATGTCACGGGAAGAAACTACTCCGGCAGCGATTCCTTTTTTCTGGAATTGAATACAGCCATGAAAGGTTACAAGACTCCGGTCTATCTGACATTCATGCAGGCACAAAACTTGAAAGCCCATATTCTGAAAGGGGAGAAGTCAATGCCTGTACTCTATTGGGATGTTTTGGTACGCGACCAGAACGGACGAAAAGTGGATTACAACGATTTCAGACAAATGTCCAAAGACATGCAGTCTAAGATGAAAGTCATTCCATTTCTTCGTGCTTACAGCGTATTCAATCTGGAACAGACGAATCTGCCTGAAGTTAATCCGAAGAAATATGAAAGCCTTTTGAAACGCTTTACTCTCCCCGAGATCAGAGATACAAACGGTATGTTCTCCAATGCCGCCCTTGACAGAATGTTTGAACAGCAGGGCTGGATTTGCCCCATTCACTGCGACAAGCCTGCAAACAGTGCCTTTTATCGCCCTTCAAGTGATGAAATAGTTCTTCCTATGAAGGCACAGTTCAACAAAGGCCAGTCGGAAGAGGAAATCTATAAGGACGGTATGGAATTCTATTCCACCGCACTTCATGAAATGGCTCATTCTACAGGTACGGCTCAACGTTTGAACAGGCTGAGTGGTGACAAATTCGGAGACCCGAAATATGCCAAGGAGGAATTGGTAGCGGAACTGACATCAGCAATGATCGGTAATTCTATGGGGTTCGACAAACGAATTCTTGACAATAATGCCGCTTACCTGGATAACTGGATATCTGCATTGAAGGAGAATCCCAAATTTATCGTTTCAGTAATGGCTGACGTTAATAAAGCGGCTAATATGGTATTGGAGAAAGTGGACGAGCAGAAACTGGCATTGGGTGAACCGGCCATGCTGGAAAAGAACCGCTCAAAAAGTATGCCTTTTGAAATGGTCGTAACTGCTGAAGAAGTACCCTTCAAAGACGCATCCATATTCAAACTGAAGAATGGAAGCTATGCCGTTCGGGCGACTTACAATAGCGCAGACTTGGGAATGAAACAAATTGAAGCCGATGTGGCCAATCTCTATTTCTCTCTTGACAAAAAGGAAGATAAACAGAGGCTTCTCAGACAGACACTCAACAAAAGCTATGCAGACCTTCTTCCGAAAATGGGAGAAAAGCAAGAACAACAATTGAAAATTGGATAAGTACAGATGATCACAAACAAAGTCAGTTTCAAAGATCTCAAAACAAGAGTCGGAGTAGATGACATTGCCTATTATCTCGGTTATCGTCTGGACCGCAGTGCCGGCGTAGGCAGATACATTGAGATGGTATTGGATAATGGTGATATTCATACGGATAAACTTATCATCAAGAATCCACAGGACAAGTCTGCACAGACTTATTTCCGAAGGAACGGAGCCAAGGGTGGTGATGTAGTGAACCTCATTCTGGAGAACATCAACAGTTTCGGGGAAAGCGGACATGACACCTGGGAAATTGTTGCAAAGGTCATGGCTCGTTTTGCTAATGAACCGATTCCTGATTATAGGGACAGAAAATATATGGAAACAGATAGCTATATTAGGCCCTCGGTATTCGATCCGAAACGCTATGAAGTACAACCAGGTGAAGAACATCTGAAACATCTGATGTCGTATTTCACCAGACGGGGCATTACAGAAGAGACCGCTCGCGTATTCTCTCCTTTCTTATGCCGCGTCAAAGATTTGGACATGTCATCTTATGACAACTATAACCTGGGATTTCCATACACGGAACCTGGGAATAACAAGGTGCTGGGTTATGAGATTCGTGGATATAACGGTTACAAGAGTAAAGCAGCAGGAACAAACTCGTCTTCTGCCGCTTGGATTGCCGATTTGTCGAATCATCAGAATCCGCTGGATATATGCAATGTGTACTTTGCGGAAAGCGGATATGATATCATGGCGTTTTATCAGGCTAATCGTTTAAAGATTGACAGGGATAGTTCGGTGTTTGTTTCTCTTGGCGGGACCTTCTCTGACCGCCAAATTACAGGCATTATGAATCATTATTCCGAAGCCCGCGCCATAGACTGCTTCGACAATGACCTACCGGGTCGGATTTATGGTGTGAGGATGGTCGGACTGTTAGAAGGTCTGCATTTGAACGTCATTAGACAGGGAGATGCAGTCATTATTAAAACTGACGACAAAGAATTCTCCATGCCTGCAGATAACGTCTCTATTGCAGAACTTGGCAAGAACATAGATTTACGATATAAAGTCGGCCAATGGAAAGCGGCTCCTGCCTTCAAGGACTGGAACGATCAAGTCATGGACAAACCGATGGGCATCATTCAAGGAAAATCGAAATATCAGCGGGATGAGAAACTGGCTGAAGACAGAAAAAGTTGTTTCAAACTTTAAATAATTGAATCATGAAGAGATTTATTCTACTGACAATACTTGGCGCTTCTGTGAGCATGGCGAGTTATGCACAACAAACAGACCCTACATTGACGGGGGCAGTTGTTGCTCAAAGCGAGCTGCTGAAGAAAATATTCAGCGACCGTGAAAAGACACAGAACAAAATCATTGCTGCTGAGACAGCTGTGACGGCAGCAATGGAACGGATGCACAAGGTGGAGAATCAGATGCTGGATTATCTCAGCAATGTACAGGGAGCGATGCAGAATTTATATCAGGTAAAACGGGCAACGGAACTTACGACTGTAGAGATACCAAGGAATATGTCACTTCTTAGAAAGTCCTTACCAGGGAATCTTAAAGGTACTGCTATAGCTCTACTTGTTTCCGATGAGTTGACAGATGCTGCCACCCAGATGGCAAGTCTCTATCCTTTCATGAAACAGTTGGTAACAAGTGGCTCATATACGACATCCGGTTATGATACGAATGGCAAACCCGTAAATCAAAAGAATAAGGTGAATTTGCTGAACTCAGCAGAACGCTATTATGTTGCTAATGAAATCGTAACCAAGTTAGAAAGTATCAATACGGATCTGTGGTTGTTGGCTTGGCAGATAAGAACGATGTCCTGGAATGACCTTTGGTTCGGATTGGATCCTGAAGGATGGGCTTCATTTATGTCCGGTAAGGCCATAGCAGAGCAATTGATATACGAATGGAAATATCTCTGATCCAGCTCTGTATCATATTTGCCTATATGGGAGAAAATAGGTATATTTGAATGGTATGCGGTTGACTATCTGTAATTTACAGATGAATTAGAAGGAATAAAAAAGTACCAAAAGGAATAAGGGTTACAGAACGTTGAACGTCGTTTGTACAGTCTAATTCCTCTTTGAAAACAAAATGGAGGTCAAAAGGGCGTGTTTTTAGTGCACAATTGTAATAAAATAAAGAATTAATGATTTTTAATATGAAAGAAGAAAACCAGTCTTTGGGCAAATGTCCGGTTTGCGGTAAGGGTGAGATTGTCAGCAGTGATTATGGCTGGCATTGCAACAGTATTGCCCAACGTGGGAAGCAGTGCGCATTCACACTTTACCGGATAATGCATGGTGTAGAAATGACTGATGAATTATGCAGAAAGTTGATAAAAGAAGGTCAAACGGATGTATTGACCATGAAAAACAAAGACGGTCAGTCTTTTCGCGCAAGATTTGCCATCATCAACGGCAAGGTGGATGTGTTGCATGACATCCACAACCTTGACGGGAAATGTCCATTATGTGGCGGTACGATGGTGAAGACATGCAAAGGCTACATCTGTAAGAACGGCATTGGGACGAAACCGACCTGTGGTTTTTTTATTCCAGGCATCATCTGTAATCGCAAGATAACCGAGGCGGAAGTGGAAATGTTCCTGTCAGGAAAACTTGGGATTTTAGATGGCTTTGCTACAAATGACTGGAAAATGTTTTCTTCAGCACTAATCATCGATCATGACGGGAAAGTGATGCTTGATTCCCGCATAGCCAAATGTCCGTGTTGCGGAGGAGATATCCATGTCGGGTTGAAGGCTTATAATTGCAGCAATTACAAAAACACGGAGCATCCCTGTAATTTCTCAATTTGGCGTCATATTGGCGGCCATACCATAACAAAAGAGGAAGTGCAACAGATTTGCGAAGACGGTATCACACACGAAGTGATTGAAATGTATAAGGAAGATGGAACGGCCTATTATAAACGGCTCGCACTAAGTCCAGATAAAACTAAAATCATCAAGATATGAAAACATACATAGACTTTATAATGGGGACGATTTTATTATTATCTGACTCATCCTGCACAAATAACCAGCATAAAGTTGCTGAACTTGCTAAATCACATTTGGAACAGTCTGTCGATAATCCAAAGCAATTGAAGATCATCAGTATCTCAGATCCTGATTCCGTTTTTGGTACAACTTATTTTACAGGTCAGGAGCAGAAGAACATCATGATTATCATGGGACAAGTCACTAAAAGTATCATGAAACGTACAAACAACTTTGAAAATTTCAATGCCGATGATGCATACGTCATTGATTTGGCGGGCCGTCAGATGCGAGCTAACTCAGAAATCCGTGAATTGTTGCTGAATCAAGCAAACAATCGGGAATGGACAGGATGGAAAGTAAAGGTGGATTTTCAAGCAGTGAATCACACTGGGCTGGAATATAAAGCAGAAAGATGGTATTTCATCAATAAGGATGTTTCACAGGTCATCAAAACATTGGAATTGCCATTGCCATGATTTCTAATCATAGAATTGCTTCATCAATCATTTAAAACAATAATAATATGGAATTTAAAGGAAAAATTATCGCATTAGTGGAACCAAAATCCGGGACTACCGCAAGAGGCGCATGGAAAATGCAACAGTTTGTTGCTGAGTCCGAAGGGCAGTTCCCCCATCGTTTACTTTTCGAGGTCTTCGGTGATGAGAAACTTCAGAAGTTCAATATCAGGATGGACGACGAGGTTGTCATACAGTTTGAACCTAATGCTCGAGAGAGTAAAGGTGCATGGTTTGCTAGCAACCGCGCTTATGACGTGCAAGTAGGTAAACAACAAATAGCTGAATCTTGAAAAACATCCTATTAAATCAATAGGTGTTTATTATATCCCACATTAGTCTAATGATTGATGTGGGTTCTTTTTAATTATAAAATAGAGATTATTTCTTATTATCATTGATTATTAATCATACAGTATAACGCAAGTACATCCCAAACATCCTGATAAAGCCCAACTTTTCAAGGCACTTTTGACAGAGTCTTTGTGATTTAATTAGGGTGAAAATAGCTTTCTCTGTTGAGTTATCGGCAGTTAGAGCACTTATTCTTGAAGTTATATTAGCAGTGGAAACATTTCCATTTGACAAATGATATCGCAAGTTTTCTGTTCAGTATTTTGGTGTTGTTCATAAATCTATGAACTATCATTATTTTTTGAACAAATAGTTTGGCAGTTCTAAAAATATACACTTTTTGGAGTGCCCAAAAATTTATGTATTATCTATCTTCGGAAATTTGAGTCCATTTGAGCCCATGAGTTCAGCACATTCGTCCATTTACCTTTATTTCTACCATATGTCAAACGAGATGTTTGTATGCTAAGAAATTATTGAGAACAATCTATGTATAGCCTGTTATATTTGTAAAGCTCTACGCATACACTGCATTGATGGCATGATATTTTTATATTCCCTGAGTATTTAGTACTTATACACACGAGCCTATTGCTGGCGTCTTCCAAATTTAACGCCTTATTATTTTTACCGTTTTATAGCTTACTGCGAAAGTCTGTCTAACCGTTCTCTCAACAATTTACTATACTTTTCTTTTAGCTCGGCACTTAGAAAAGAATTTTGAATGATATACTTAAACTTAGGCAATAGCTTTATATACTTATTTATCAGCCGTTCTACTATCACATTCTCTATACCTAAGGTGACCGCTAATTTGATGAAATCCTCCACTTGCAGCTTTTTCTTTCGTCCATTCAAGGTCAAAGCAAGTTCTTCATCATCTTTTGGATTGATGATAATCGCATTCAGCAAGTCATAAGCCGGGGTCAAGCGTATCTTATCTGCAGCTTCATACAAAGAAAAGTTTTTCAAGTGCATATCGTTGTTCCCTGTCAGCCAAGAGAAAAGTACCAATTCGAAGAAATTGGTAACATCCATTTTAGGCAAAGACGAGTATTTTAAAACCGCCTTGCCGATTCGCTCATAACTGCTCTTGTATTTATGTTCTGTTTGCCTTTCCGTCAGTTGGCACATATCTTCCATCGCTATCTTCTCACCAGTAGAAGTTCTGTCGATTCGGCGAGTAAGATAGCAAAGAGTATTGTCTGCCATCCGCATCAACGTATGGGAAACTACATCAATACGTGCCACTTCCGCAAGGTGCATAGTCAAGTCCTCTACCTCCGGCATCAATTCATATTGCGAGGTCTGCGGCTTACAAATATAACCACCCCAAAGTCCCACAATAGTCAATCGCTTACTACCCTCATGTTCATTCAAATGCAAGGATAATTTCGGCTGAACACCAGTCAAAGAAGTTTGGTCTTGAATGATTTTCAGGGCAAGTTGGTCAAGTTGCTCTGTCGTATAATCAAGGATAGGCAACGTTGTTGTTCCGAAAAACTTCTTGATGCAAGCCGGGTGCATATCCTTTTCTCCTTTTAGGAGCGGGCGATAGCAATAGAAACAGTTACACATGACTTTCCTCCTTACTTTTAATTGGAACAACGCTTATTGCCCCGATACAATCCTTGCAACATGTCAGCAATAGAGACATTCGGTCGAGAATGCTGATGTCTGTATTCCGCAATGCAACATCCAGCAACCACCCTTCAGGAATCAAACCATCGAAAAATGGGAACAATACAGGACTTGTATATGCTTCTTCTTGCAAAGGTAATGTCAAGCTAACAGCCTTTGCTGTTTCCGAAGACAGATACTCTGGCAAATAGCGGAAATCATACCCTGAATCGTTTTCAGTCAGAATCCCTGCCAGCTGGTCTTTGTAAAATATATACGCTTGTCTCATTGATTATCAGTTTTTGAAGTGGCAACCATTTCATAGTTAAAGAAGTCAAGAAGTTGATTCACCTTGTCAAGGCGCAGTGTTTCCTTTCCTTGTTCAAGGTCACGAACAAAGCGTAACCCTACACCCGACTTCAACGAAAGTTCTTCTTGTGTCAGGTTATACTGCTTTCGCAACATCTTTACAGTAGTAGAGAGATTATTCATAAGCATCCAACTTTATACCTTTCCGGGTACAAAGTTAATACAAATATTCGATATTATACCATAATGGGTATAATTTATTTTTTCTTCGACGTAATTATATCAGATAGGGTATAGCACGATGAGATTTTGAACCACAAAAGTCGTACCGATTAAAATGAATTGTCACTGATAATCAGTGATGTAAATATGCTGCATCGTAAAGAAAATAACTAGGTAAACGAGAAATTCTTTAATCAATAGTCGTGGGCTAATCTTCGCATGCAGAGGGGCACATACCACATACGACGTGCCATTTCCAGTTCATCAGAAGCATGCTATAAATAACAGACAAAACATTAGTATCCTGTACCCCATTTCTGGGTGCTCTGTGTTACTGACTTCTATCGGCATGTTTCGCTCTTTTTAAATCTTTAAATTATGACAAAATTATTTTATTGCAGTATATAATCTTTCGGGAACATCTGATAGTGGATATGCCAATCCTTCAGAGTAGATGACATACAAGTTACGATACGTCCTGGTCATCGCTACATATAGTGCCTTGCAATCTTCATCGTTTTTTGCACCATTATAATATGGTAACATAACAGTTTCAAATTGAAGTCCTTTTGCACTATGGTAAGTCATCAACTTAGGCTTATTCGTTTTAAAGTTGAGCGTATCCTTGTTCCTTTTATCATTATAACCTGCATTATATTTGAACTCACAAACAAATTTCTTAAGGGTAAAGGCGTTCATTATTTCAAGCACCATGTCATTATCTGGGACAAGTATGCCAACATCCTGATATTGCTTATCGTTAATGATTGAGATGATTTTATCTATCTGTGCCTCTTTTGAATCACATTCGACAAAAAATGGCAAAGCACTTTCCGTGCTTAGATACAAACTTTCCGAGTACTCTCTTACTTGGTTAGTTTCTTCATTTAAGCCAAGGTAGCCCTGTGTGATTTTTGCTACGGGTTTGGGCAAACGATAATTGTTATACAACCTTGATACTGTAATTCCGGTTAATGCTGAGATTTCATCTATAGTCATAGTCTGCTTACCAAATGCTTTGTATATCGACTGAGCGGTATCCCCGAAGAAGAAAAAGCACTTTCTTGCAGCATGGATAAATTTTAATATTTCCTCTTTATCAAAGTCCTGTATCTCGTCAACAATGATATAGTCGGCTTTGGGCATTCCACAATCTTGCCATTGCCAATGATAGTAGAATTGTTCCCCCAAAGAGTTTTCTTTCCCCTGTTGCATATACCTATTCAATGATTTTGTATACGCAATGAGAATGACATCTCCGCCAGCATCTTTTATCTGTTGAGCCTTGTACATGGCAATAACAGATTTGCCGCTACCTGCACAGCCAGCAACAATCATCGACTTATCAATATTTTCGCCAATTAAGTCCAATTGGTCGTCATCCATTGATTCTGTCTCAACATTGAATTTCTTCAGAATTTTAGCCTTCATTCCAAAGCGTTTCTTCGGTTTCTCGGGAGTCGTGGCCTTAGGCGCAACCGGAGCAGCTTCGATTTGACCTATTTCCTCTTCAACTGATTTAGCATCTTGCAGTAGCTTTTCTTCCTCAGAAATAATTGTGGATGTCTCTTGTTCTGACATTTCGGCTTCTCTTCTTTGAGATAATTCCTCCGCCTTTATTTGAAGAAGCTCTCCCTTTTGTTGCTGAATAATTACATCTTTTTCCTTTGCCATCGTTTCCATCTTCTGCATGACGTTCTGAATTAACTCAACGGCATCATGCAGAGAGGCCTGATACTTTTCCTTCTCCGCAGTAACTTTTGCTAAAAGCGTGTTTGGAGAAAAATCGTCTCCATTATGTGGCTCTTCTTCATGGAAAATGTCTGATGGCAAAACGTTGACATCACTGTATTTCATTAGGATATAGCGTTCATCCAATTCTTTGTTGCGGATGAAGTCAAAAATCATGCTTGAAGAAATGGATATGGGATTAGAGCGTGTCCTTGCCTTTATGGTATCCAACTCTTCTCCTATATGTTCTATATCTGTGACATTAACCCAGGCATTAGCTCCCCATTGAAATTCCTTATCCATCTTTAACGAAGAAATAGCTGTAAAAACGACCAATGCTTGAATATTATTACAAGCGTCAATGTTCATAATATATGGGGCTAATCCATTTCTGAGGGCCCTGCGGTTTATCTTCAATTGTTCAAATACAGTTTTTGCTGTACCATCCTTTTTGGTAGCACCGCCATTGATTCGTTCTTTTCCATGGAACCAGTCCCCATTAGCCTGTGCTTTAATATCACCCGTATAATTTTTGAATTCCACAAGAACGATGGCATCCTCTTTGATAACCAGACCATCAATATCCACGCCGTTTATATTAAGCTTGCCACTCAGATATAATACAACCTCGTTCCTGCCCTGATAATGTTTCTGCATTATCGGCAGTGTAGCATGAAACTGGCTAATTTCGCCAGCATTATCTGCTCTTTTAAATTCGTATGTTATTAAACTCATTGTTCCTTTTTATTTAATTACCATACCCAGCTACATCCACTATAAAGATATAGCCTTGTCTTTTTGCTTCTTCACCCCATCCGGATGCATAATCAGGGTTATACCCATTATCACGTTGGGCTCTCTCATCTGTAGCAACCGTATCAGCATAAGTCCAATAGAACACGTCGCTGACGAAGAAACCACTTAAACTATTTAAGTCATCAACTTCCATTCTTCGAGCAATATTACTATGTCGAGAAAGCTGTCCTACTGTTATACTATTATGAACAATATTGAATGTAGAGAATGGTCTTCCAGTCCTAGTCATTCCACGATAACGTTGGATTGTGAGGGGATCGTTCTTAGATACATTTAAGGCTATAGACCTATTGTTCCTAAAATTGTAATTTGCATTATAGCCTATATTGTAATTATCAAGACCGACTTTTCGCTCACGGATGCCCCATTGATCTTCAAGGCTGCTGAATCTTGTCATATTCTCCACAGCTCTCTCGCGTTCGCCCTTATACACGAATAGGTATTTTTTGGCTCGCGTATATGCAACATAAAGCAATCGCTGTTCCTCTTCAATCTGCTCTCTGTCATGTTCAGAAAGAGGCAGGTTAACAGGAATATCTTCAGTCGGATTGAATGGCAGAGAAGTTACCGATGGCGTTATAATCACAGCGTCAAACTCCAATCCCTTAACTTTATGCATAGTGGTAAGTACTACATTCATTTGCTTGTCAACAAGGATTCTTCTATTCTCAAAACGCTTGTCATCATACAACTTATACAATTGAGGATTATCTTCCTTCAAGGTTTCTCTTATACCCGTAGCCATATCGCCATAAGTATGTGCGTCCTCATCAGAAGCAGCGAAGTCGAGATAATCAAGAATGAGCACAAATACAAAATCCATATAGAATGTATCCCAATTAGGGAACTGATTTATCCATGAAGAGATTTTCTTCTTGAGCTCATTTTCGGTCTCGTTATTTTCAAGGATGATTATTTTGTCTTGGCTATCTTCCAAATACTTCAAAACAGCATAGATTTCTCTCATTCTGAATAATTCAGCAGCAGAAGCTCCTTGTATGCGGATACGTATCCCAAAAATGTTGAGAGCCTTTATCAACGAGTAACCATGATAGACTTCATTATTAGTTCTAAAGAACACCGCAATATCTGATACGTCCTGTCCTTGAAGCCACTGTATATATCCGCCAAAGTCTTTCGACCAGTCACGTTCATTTGCATAGATATATACATAATCGGACTTGGGCTCCTCTTCCTTCTTTTTCTTACATGGAACTGGAACATGCGACGTAGGCGGCAAGAAGTGGCTTGCAGCTTCAAGAATCTTTGGATATGAACGATAGTTGATGCTCATAGTCATTTTCTTCGGTTGAAGTGTCTTATACAACTGGTCATAATAGAAATTAGGATTCATGGATTCTTCTTTTTCAAATCCATAGATACTCTGGTCTTTATCGCCAATGGTAAAAAATGTCAGGGGATCATATATTTGCTTCAATCCAAACATTGCATTCAGACGGGTCTGTGTTATGTCTTGGAATTCATCAATAAATACATAGTGAAGGTCTGGCATTGCAGCCCTCACTTCATTTGGCCAATTTTGTATTGTATTTAGAAGTATGCCTTCCCACTCACTCATCTCATGGTCTTCCAAAGCATTATCTCCACAAATACGCTTAGCGAGACTGTGGAAAGTATAGACATGCAACTGACTAGCGGAACGACTCAATCCCAATGAACCGAACAGCTTAGCAAGACGACTCTTCAATTCTACCACGACAGCCCTGTTATAAGCCAACACAAGTATGCTTTGTGGCTTGACACCCTGATGATATATTAGTTTAGCACACTTCAACGTTAGAACATGGGTTTTACCAGACCCAGGACCGGCTTCCACATTTACGTTGACATTTGAATTCTCATTATATATATCCCATTGTTCCGGATTGTCCTTTAGCTCTTCCTCTGCATTTTTTATCGCCGTAGCACGTATAGCAGTCATCATCGGGTCGGAATCATCATAATATTTACTCAATAATTCCATATATCCCTCCGCATTGATTTTTGAGAAGTAAGCCGATATCAGTTCCTGGAAGTCTTGTCTGCTTTTAATATTTTTCGTCAGTATGTCCATTACGCATAGACGAAGATTTCTTATCTGAACAGCTTCATCGAAGGCATTCTTGTCTTCATAGTCACTTGACGAATCATCAATATTTTCCAGAATGGCGTCTTCTGATCTCTCTGTAGTATAAACCTCGATGCCGGTAGGGAGCAGGGCATCTACTGCAACATAGGCCATGCCGTTCAAATAACGTAGAATACTGTCAAAATAGTTAAAGCCCTTGTCATCAAATCCGAGTTCTACGATTACTTGTGACCATCTCATTACCGTTTGTGATTGCTTGTTCACATATTTAAGAACAGTGATACAATCCTCTTCGAAATCATTTAGGAATTGTTTCCAAGTGTCTTTCTCCACAATAACTGATTGCAGTACACACTTCTTCTTGGTATCCAAATAGGATTGAACCTTCACATCAGGAATAAGTTCAAGCAGGGAAATGACCTGACGCAGGCGTTTCTTATATAAATCGTCGTGATATGACTTCGCTATTGCCAAACCTTTATTCCTATTCTTATCATCAGGATCATACCACGTCATATACTTCTCGCGGGTCACCTTTCCTTCTTCGTTAGTTTTTTCTACTACCTTGACAATCTCCTGAAGGTTGTCCGCATCTTTTATGAGATGACGTATATCCGCGAGAGAATAGTTCTTTTCTACATTCAGCTTATTGTTACTTAACAGAGCACGTGTAGCATTTAATATCACGTGGAATGCCACATCATGAGAACCACGTCTGAGCATATAAGAGATTTCACTCAAACGGGTAAAAGCAGTATGACATCTGGCTTCCTCTTCGATTCTAATAATAGAATGCTTTTCACACCAAATCATACAGTCCAGCAGTCTCGCAGAACTCATAGATAGATTTGCTGCCAATTCCTGTACAGACACTTGAATAGTCCCACTTTTCTGCTCCTTCTGGATATTTCGCAATTCTGCAAGAATGTCAGCTGCACGTTTCCCTTTGCCTGTTTGTGAAACATTCTTTAATTTTTCTTCCAATGTTTGTTTTCCTTGTTCACTATCCAGCAAAGTGATGTCTATATGGGCAGGACTAAGGAATCCCAACTTGATACGTCCCATGCGTTCAAGCCAATACTGACCAATCTTGAAATCAGTGAAATCATGATCAAACTGTCCATTTGCCCAAAGTGTGTTTGGAATAACAATAGGATATTCCTTTGTCTTCTCCAATGTCTGTATCTTGGAGATATAAGTGTTAATGGCTACTCTTATTTCTTCAAGGTTTTTCCAACTCAGCATGCTCTGCAGCAACTGCTCTTTGGATTTTTTGATGTCATCTTTAGAGCAGAGACATACAGTCGGAATGGGATTGTCAACGCTGAATCCGACGGCTTTGTACATTTCTTCATTTCGACCAGCACGTCCTACCTCCTGGAGATAATCTTCCAGAACGCTTGGAGGCATCAGATGAACAATATAGTGAATGTTCGGAATATCCATACCCATTCCAAATGCCTTTGTGGCACAAAGGATGTATAATGGGTCTTCATCATCCTTAAAGCGAGTATAGGCGTCTTCTCTATCATCGCCATCCATGCCGGCATGGAAATAGCCTACACACTGAGTGGCAGTATCTTTGTTTAAGATTCCATCCTTTGAAAGTTCATCAGCCAATAACAAAGCCATTTCTTCACACTGAAGCCTGGTCTTGCAGAAAACTAACATTCTGCTTTTCTTTGAATCAATATGATGACCAGCTATGTAGTTCACAATCTCTTTCAAACGGTGTTGTGTGTCATGGAGTACTTCCTTAAACTCCATGCCAATGTGGCTTCTGATAGGGTTGTAAATCTTTTTATCATTATCCTGTCCCAAACGCTTAACCGGAACTTGTTCGTTGATTTGGTTGAAAATCATGTCGGTAACAGTTGCCGAGAACATGGTAATGCACATGTCATCTCCAAATGTTTCCTTGAATTCCTTACATTTTTTCACTACATTCAAGTATTCAGGCCGGAACTCCATTCCCCATTGAGATATGCAGTGCGCTTCATCAAACACCATATATTCCAATCCATGGTCATTGGCCATGCGTGTCATTAGCGCATTCAAGAAGGCACGAGAACGGAAGCGTTCAGGAGCTACATAGAGAATGGCTATTTCGCCACCATTTATTTTTCGGTAAATGCTCTTTACTTCCTGATATGAGCGGTCGCCATTCAGATAATCCACATTTGTTATGAATCCTTTTCCGCCCAGTTCCTTCACTTGATCCTGCATCAAGGCCTTCAAAGGTGTTACGACAATCGTCAGCTTGTTGGTATAGGCTGCATTATATAAAGCAGGACCTTGGAACAAAACCGATTTGCCGCCGCCAGTTGGCAAAGAAACCAGATAGTTCTCTTTGCGGGAAAGTATTTGCGGGAGAACCTCTTTCTGCACATCACTCCACTGAGGATTAGGTACCTTTTCCGATTTTATCAGCGTAGCCAAAATAACATCCATTGCTGTTTGGATGTCATTATCATTATTATAAATAGCGACTTCATCTGAGAAAATTTTTCTTGTTTCCTCTAAATCCTTGTTGAAACCATCTTCATTATTCCAAATCTTTTGAATACCATAAGATGATGTATCCCAAACCGATGAAAGAGAATGATATTCTTCCATGTATGAGTCCAGCACATACATGGATGATTCAACACTGTTGGCTTTGATGAAGCGGTAATAATATTCATATACAGGCCAGATCGATAACAGAGTCGACTGGTAAGTGTCATGTGTCGTTCCGACATTCAAGTCACCTGTTTTTTCTTCTATTCCATCATTGAGGAACGATTTATTTTCCTCATCAGCGAAGCCGTGCCACATCATCATGTGCTTATCCACTGCCAGATGATCCCAGACGTAACAATACGGAGTATCTTTGCGCCAGTCTATGATATCAAAGAACTGTTCTTTGCTCACTACGAGCAGTCCTTGCGGATGATGTTCTATCAATTCGAGTTTACGAACAAGTGTTCCTTCTGTCGGGACAAAAAATCCACGTTCACGGGCATATGACTCCACCTTCTCCTTCTCCAGTTCATCGTCAAGAAGTAATATTTTGGGGCGATGATCCTTGTTCACATCAATATGCTTTAGCAACGCCATCTGATAAGTCCAATAGGTTGCTCTGTATCTTGATGTGGCAGATACGCGCTTCTGAAGTGCATCAAACTCACGATTATGGTCACTGTGTACAAGGAATACTGATTTATAGTCAACCGCTTTGGCCGTCCATGGAATTGTTTCCACCATCAAGTTCTCACCGGTTCGCTGCTCTATAGCTTTCAGCTTTTGATAGAAATCATAGTTGTAGTTGATTGTATACTTTCCCTTACGAGTTCTTTCGATCCATACATTGGCTGCATCGGATGGAACTTCCGAAAAGATACTCTGTTCCCTCTCTTCCGGGCCAATAGCCAGATAGCTTGATGCTCCCAGACGCATAGGGATGCTACTGTTGATATTAAAATCCGATGGAGAATATAGAGTCGGCAAAGTGTATTGATTCAGTCTGTTCTCTATCTCACAGCCGACAAAATAAATTCGTTTGTAATTTGCTATAATATCATCGTGCACAATAATATCCATATCTGCACAGTCAACATTACCCACCGTCTTCTCCACGTAATTGCCCAGCAATTCATCAGGCAAATAATTGATACGGATATATTGGGCTATGTTAGCAACGACAGGTGTCTTTGAAAGAGAGACGAAGCGCTTAAGAACGGTGTTGATAAAAGTATCATTAAGCGGATTTTTCTCCAATGCGCTCACCTTTATCTGTAGGAAATCAATGTCTTCCTGTGGCTGTACTAAAGACAAACTGACGTGCTCCGAAATTCTTGGCCACAAGCGTTTGGGGGCTATAATCAATGCCTTCGAATCATCTTCTGCTATTCTCTGTAAGCGATTTACCATCTGCTCGTCGGTATCTACCAGCATTTGATAGAAACTGTCTTCACTTCCTGATGTCTGTTTGAAGAAGTCGGTAAACGCAGGCTGACGCAACTTTTCGAGTATTGCCTTTATCTTTTCCGGAAGAAAATCGGCCAGTTCGTCGCTAAGCAACACATTTTGCGAAAGTCTAAAGAGCTGGTTCCAGAACAATCTATCCACGAGTTCCGTGTCTTCCTGTGCGGTATGACCAGTATGGAGGGCATAAGAATAACGACAGGGATTGAGCAATATCTCTATTTCTAAGGTATCCCAGACGAAAGCCTTTGATTCAAAACCTTTCTTCAACAGAATCTTACCCAAATCCCATTCTTTGATTCTATGTCCGACAATAATTTCTGTTCGCTTCAAGGCTCGGAGCAAAGTTCCAAGTTGTTCTTCACCTTGATAAACTTTTGTGTTCTCGTCTGTACGAAACGCGAACTCGCTGATAGATTCACCATCCGATTCCAAATCGAAGGCTAGGTATGGCACATCAGCCTTAAGCCTCTTCCACTGTTCTCCTATATAGAGTTTGAACAGCTTTGTCGATGCAAAGTACTTCGACACAATCTCTCGAGCATAGTTCTCCGGGCAAAGCTGTAGAACTTTATACTGCTCGTCTTCATTGAGCGATGACATAGCATCTTTGAACTTCTCTTTATCAATGGCAATGAGCGTATCGGCGATAGCCTCTTTATCCTCTTTGTCTGTAAATGACTTCTGGCAGCCCTGAAGGAACTTGCACACCATTTCCTGTTCCTGCCCGTTAAGCCAAAATGGTACGGTTTCAATATCCTGTACTGCATTGAGGTCTTCAATATCTGATGTCAAAGCAAAGAGCTCCACCAACATCTCATCGGTAAGGTCGTTCGTGTCTGTGAATATATCCGTTATAGAGATAGTCTGTTCAATGCAAAATTCCAGAAATTCTCGAACATCCGTTTCATGTTCTTTTACTTGGTTATTCAGATGAGTGCAGAGTTTTGGATAAACGGCTCTGATATCGATGTCATGCTGTATGTAACCCTTAACCACGTCCATGTCTTTTGTAACAAAGACATCGACTATATCTTTTAGGACAGCGGAGTAGTGAATGGTATCATCCAAGAATTTCCAAACGATAGTGTTAAGCGCTGCTTCATCGAGTTTGTTTTTTATATGGCATTGCTCGACAAACGTTTCGTCTTTATCAGCAAAGTAAGCTAACATGTAGTCGTTGGCTAAGCTATCCGACTTCTCTTTAAGCCAAGAATATAATTCGTCCCATGGTTTGCCTGAATTTACGAAGACAGAAATATCTTTCGCTGATTCGTAAACGACGTAGAGCAAGTCTAAAGATAATGTGCCCACCTCAGATTTAAACTGGTCAAGGAATGATTGATGCTTCGCCAACCATTTGCCTACGGCTGCTATATTATCTTTCGAGGAAGCTTCTATCACTGCTATAGTCTGTTCCTTGTAGGAGTCGTAATCAAAGTCGGAGGGAAGTGCATCAAAGATGCTAATATCCTTCTTTGAAAATATGGATTCCCCAACAGCTTTTGCCAAGCCATTGATAACTTCCACGTATGAAGGATTCTCGTTCAGATAGCTCTTCATCGCAGGAAGCATAGATGAAAGCCTCTTGCAAAGCAAATTGTCTTGAAGAAACTGTGCGATAATGTCATCTATCTTTTCTGTCTTCCATCCGGAAATGTATTCAGCAAAGGCATCAAGAATAATCTTTTGTGGCTCGGTCTCTTTACGTATGATAGTATCTATAATATGACACAGTACGTTATGATCATGACTATCACCTTTACTGTCTCTTCCGGCTATTTTGGCGTATGTACCACGATAGGTCATGCCAATAAGCAGACCTTCTTTATCGTATGTAAGGCGTTCACCATCTACAACATTCCACCCTCGGTTTCCTTTATGTGGAGTAAATACAATCCATTCGTCATCATTGGGAGAATAACTCGGATTCCATTCAGATGAACTGATATAAAAATCGAATAACTTTCCTTGATCCTCGGGCTTATTGCTAACACCTTTGTTTCCTGTAACGACGAATCCAAAGCCATTATTCCTGTCGTAGAACTTTACTACGCCAATAATACGTTGCGTACTCTTCTGCTTAGGCCTTTTACTATCTTTTCCTGAATTATCAGAAGTAGCTGGTTCGTTAGTTTCCTTCTTGGGGCGAACGGATTGATTCAATGTTTCCAAATCTATTTTTCCTAAGACATCTACCTTAGGAATTAACGTTGCGCTATGATTCTGCCTAGACGAAACTTTGATACTTTCCGAATCATGTTTTTTACGAGAAGCAGTACTATACTTCATCTTAAAAAGAAAGACTGGATCAATCACTTTGAGGATTGATCCATCAAGTAGATATTTTGGGTCATGGGGAATATTCAATCCTTTCCCATTGGCATAATGAATGATGTCATCAATGGTTGATTCTTTAATAACAGAGTATTCTTTTAAAGTAACCTGTGCCATACTTTTTACTTTATATTTTAGTCTTGTAAAATTACCATTTTTCAATGAATCTCACAAAAGAATCCCTTTGAAAAGATGTTTTTCTACTATTCTTCGGTATATTCCTTTTCATCCTATTAAATATTTTCTTATCTTTGCCACATGAAACAACGTTCAAATGTAGCGACATTGATGGAACGATGGAAAGGAACAGAAAAGGAGAGGAAATTACGGACGATAATTGGAAATTTTAGGCTGAGTTTATTTATCATATCAATGTCACCCATATAGGTACCGATTAAAATGTAATTTCTTGACTATCAGTTGGGCTATGGTAGTGCATCGGCAAGTGAATAACCCCCGATGAGATTTTATTGTAGAATCTGTTAAAATTGCAAAGAAAATCATATAATCTGCAAAAGCAAGACCAAAGTAGCTGATAATAAGCGATTTTCTCTTTTGCAGATTATATCGTTTTATTTGCACAAGTTATTTTTGACTTACTCAAAATATTTGCAGTTTTTTTCAGATTTATTTTTAGCTGTCCCCCAGATGTCCCCCGAGATTACACATGTACCTCCCAAAATAGCATATAATCGTTGATAATCAGACTCTTATAATTTCACTTCTTACATAATGCGTGGGAAAGTGACTTTCTGCATCGGAATGCGGGTATTAATGACTATGTCATTGCCCTAGCCGATGGAATGGGAGGATTATCTTATGGTGATATAGCTGCACGCTTAGCATGTGAAGCCGCTGTAGAATATATTGTCAACAACTACAAGGGTTTTTCATTCTGAAACAAGAATGTTGAAGGATGCTCTAAAAACAGTTGACAATGCGATTGCAATAAAAGAACTAGCAGAGTACAATTGCCCAATGGGAACAACAATGGCATTAGCAATTGTATCCGACGACCAGATGTTTTATACCTGTCAGGGGAATGTGCGTTTCTACAATAAAAAAGACAATAGACTTTCGATCGGAATTGACTTCTGACCATATTTTAAATGTTGACTATGGTCAGACGCGAGTTACCAGATGCATCAAAGGTACAGGAGTTCGTGAAGATATACCAGTGAAAGTTATTAAACTAACTCGCAATGACAACGTCTTCTTCTGTACCGATGGCTTCTACAATATTGCAGAATCTATGCTGAGCAATAAATCCATCACCGAGATTAAGGATGCAATCATCAAACCTGATGACGACGTTTCACTAATTCAGGTTAATGTTTAAGGCAATATTATGTAAATGTCTCTTTATTGATATATGGAAATTTTTATGCCTTTTACACCCTATATTTGGAACCTGCTTCGTCATCTTATCGAGAAGAGGGATAAAAAATCGAAACCTGAACGGATTATCATTTTTGTTCATCATTAAAATTATTTCCCCACCCAAGCGAAGCGTCTTTAAACAGTTTGACTGAGAGACTTTGCTGACTTAGGGGAACGTAGTTCCTCTGCGCATCAAAGACACTCAGCCAAAGGCCAAACACGAAACGACTTTACACTACGGACAGTAAGAATGTGATGACCTAAACG
Source organism: Bacteroides sp. (assembly GCA_041907545.1). Classification (GTDB taxonomy): domain Bacteria; phylum Bacteroidota; class Bacteroidia; order Bacteroidales; family Bacteroidaceae; genus Bacteroides. Next base: position 12,586 of record JAYRGX010000032.1, on the reverse strand, counting down.
ACCATCACAATAATCTTGCTGTCTGTGGTTACAAGTCCATTCGTCAAAAAGTTTGGCTGGCTGTTTATGACTGCTTCACTTCCCACCCTGTTTGGAAATAAACCTAATGAACGAAAGGAATAGCAAAAATAATAATTTCTTTCCAATAGGCCATATTTTGCTTGTCTTGTTTGTCTTTGTTGTCATAAAGCTAAAGAATTCCGTTCAATGTATTAATTACTAATGATTTACGGAAAAATATGATTATGACAATTATTCTTCTAAAAGTGACAAAAACATAGGTTTTATGACAAAACAAAAAAACAGGAAAAATAGCTTCAAATAAATAGTGACAAGCTATGACAGCATTTGACTAAAGGGAAAATGGTTAATTCATTGATAATCAATAAAAAGACAAGTAAGACAAACAAGACAAAGAAATAATGATTATTTGGGAAGAATTTTTTTTGAAAATAAAAGCTGCCACATAACTTCACAGCTACATGGCAGCAAAAAACTACGTTGATATGATTTCTTATGGATGTTGTTCTTCTTCTGAAGTTTCAGTATTTCCCAATTCGAGGTTGATTTCAAAGGTATCTGCCAACAACTGATAATCGAAGCAGTACGACCTCTGTTGTACACTTTTCTTCACGGGTCCATTTAGTCCATCGTGATGTTCGTAGTCAATAACCTGTACTCCTTTTTTAAATACATGGTAAGTCATCCGCTGCTCCCCAAGGAAACATTTGCTGTTTTCAAGATAATACTTCAGCGTTTCTTCCGGTAATATTTTATCTCCTATTTTGTGACAGTTTTGCTTGTACAACATAAAGATTCTTGTTTTCTGGAGATATAGAATTTTCCTCGGCTCATTCCAGTGCACATCTTTAAAACGATCGGAATGAAAACGGGCAAGAGCACGTATCTTAAAATCTCCATCTTCTATAATCTCTCCCTCACTGACCAGAAATTGCACAACACGCCAGAATGCTCCTATTTCATCGGATACCCTGCATTCCGCATTCTGTTTTCTGATACCTTCCACTGTGATATTAAACATCTCTTTATAAGTAAGCGGAACATCAATGTTGTTTGCAAGACATCGATAGGCTGTTAACGGAACAGACCAATTTAGTATGATTCTATCCATGACAGGTATATCGATAAATTTCTCATTTAGTTCATTATAAGTAGTTTGGAATGAATCGAAAAAAGAGGCTGCAACATATTTTCGTCTGGCTAATATTCCGATAGTTAAGTGCGTCATGCCTTTTGAGCGCATCTGAAGCAAGTCTTGATAGGTAGCTTTTTCTTCTGTAGTAAACTCCGACTTGGAGAAAGATAAAAAAATAAGGCGACTGAACAGGGCTATATCAGCCGTTGGCATTTCTTGACCGGATAGGATAATCCCTGCATCCACTGCCGTAGTCTCTTTCTTTTTGTCCAAATCCATATTCATACGTGTTCGTCCTGTTCCGTCCCACAATCCTTTCAGAAATTCGATTTTCAACGGATCAATACCGTTCTTGTATTCATCGATGTGGACAAGACCATCTGATACGGCAGCCACAGTGTCATTGAGCGCTGGTATGGTTGAGTTTTGTATATTCGGAGGAATGTTTTCTATCATCAACAATGACAGCAGGGTATGTCCCAATTCGGTTTTACCGGAACCTTTTGGGCCAAATAAATTTAAGATGGGGAATGACCGTGTCGTCATGGTAATAATATCACGAAACAAAGTGGCCAGGTAGAAGCAGAAGGCGACTTTGCCATTATCACCAAAAACTTTAAATATCTGAGCAGTAAAATCTCTTAATGGTATTGTAGAAAAATTGAGATGCACAAAACGACGCTCAAACTTGAACAAGTCGGTTTTTTCCTTGTATATCTTTGAATAAGCGGGAAGATAATAATTCCCTTTTTCGCCTAACCTAACGATACCATAATCATCTACTGAAATAAAACGGCCATCATAAAATACGCCATTTCCAAAAGCATAGAATTCTTTTCTGTTCCATCCCAATTGCTTCACTTCTATGGCAGTTTCAGTATTTTCATAGAGATAACATTTTAGCTTTGTCAATTCCCTGTCACCGGCTTTCCAAATAAAATTTCCTAAACTCTCAATTTTCTGTTTGAACTTTTGAAGAGAAATAAGGTCTTCCTGGCGCATTTCTACCAGTTCCTCTACACCGAGCTCATTTTTAAAGGTGTAGATACGTTTGGCCATAATGGAATCCTTGATATGAAAAAGTGGTTGCATGGTGAAATTGGACCATTCATAGATGCCGTTTTTCTCTGAGGAGGAAAAGTATTTGCCATGTTCAACCCAGAAGCCATATTTCTTGTTCAGATCTATTTCATGCTTTTCATTACTATCCCTGTCTTTTTGCTCACAAGCAAATTCGATGGCTTTCTTCCAGATTATTTTCGACTTGTTATATTTAGTAAGAGAATTGATATACAAAGACACTTTGGTTTCATCATCTATGAGGGATAGCAGATAGGCCAATTGTTTGATGACATCACTCTTCTGTTCCGTATTTTCACATAAGGGGAACAATTTATCAGCCAACCAAAGCACGTAATCGACTTCTTCTGTTTTTCTGAAGATGTCTATGTCCGTATAATAAGAGTCTGGATCTTTCTTTCCCTGATGGTTGTCATCTGGAATTTCTTTGACGGAAACGGACAGGTGATGTTCCATAGCTGATTTCCCTGCTTTCATAACTGTCTCTATTCCCGTACCGAATGATTTTCCATCTTTAGGTGGGTCGTCATCGGGAAGAAAACAAATTTTATTGGCAGCCCGTGATATCAGTTGGAACTGCTCATCGGTCCATGCTGAGCCAAGAGATGCGACTGTATTTTCCATACCTATAAGATGCATTCTCATACAATCAGGCGCACCTTCAACAAGATACAACTTCTTATCTTTGCCTGCTCCACGCCATGCCACATCAAGGCCGAACAAAGAACATCGTTTGCTGTAAAGAAGAGACTCCTTACTGTTAAGGTATTTGGGCTGCGTATCATCTAACGACCGTGCGGTAAATCCAATGATTTTCTGAAAGCGGGAACGTATGGGTATAACAATACGGTTCTGATAGAAATCATAACCACTTGTATTGATTAGGCCCAGTTCAATCATCAACTCTTTTTGATGGGGAAGGCTCGCAAGCGCTTTGCCGTTTGCAGGAGCATAACCAATCTCAATTTCGTCGCAGTATTTTTTGTTCCATCTGGAATAGGCGTATTTCTGAGCTTCTTTGTTCTGTAAAAACTGTTCTCTGTAAAATTTGTGCACGGCTTCGTTCACAATCTGCAAAGATTCCTTTTCCAAACGTTTCTTTTTCTCTTCAATGCCTTCCTCCTGTTCATCAACTTCTATTCCATATTTCCGTCCGAGCCATTTCAGTGCTTCCGGGTAAGTCATGTTCTCATGCTCCATCAGAAAGGTGACGGCGTCTCCACCTTTTTTACAACCGAAGCAATAAAACATATTTCGCGAAGGTGTGACTGTAAAAGAAGGTGTATGCTCTTCATGAAAAGGGCAAAGTCCTTTATAAAAACGGCCACTTCTATGAAGCGTGACAAATTCTCCGATAACATCCTCAATTTTTATGGCGTCGAGAATCTTTTCTATTGTAGTATATGAAATCATATCATTAAAGCACAAATATTCAATAATAAAATTGCCCTGACTGATATTCTTCACAGGGTATCAGCCAGGGACTTTATTAACTACCTTGCTATTTAGAGGGATAGTTAAATGTTTCTCAGACCATCAACGAACTCTGATTTGAGGATGTACCAACAACGGCCGACTTTATGGGCAGGCAACAGGCCATTTTCAATACGTCTGCGTATGGTACATTCTTTCCTGCCAAGCATATTTGCTACGTCTCTGACGGTATATACCGTGTCAGAGGCATTGAGCATAACTTTGCTACCGGAATCAGAATTCATATTCCGTCCCTTCATCGAGCGGTTCCTTTCCAAGACACCACTGGGGAATAAGTTCTCTCCATTTTCTTTCATTTCCTTTGGTTTTGCATAATTGTTCATGTTCTTCTAATTTCTCAACAACGATAACCACCACTTGTTTGTAGTAATTATAGCTGTAATGCACATATTTACCGAAAGTGCGGCCATAAGTTGTATTATACCTACTGGCTAAAATTCCAAAGCTGTTTCTGTTCCGCAATGGAAGTTTTCCTACTTTTACATCTCCTGGGACAGATTTATGAATCCATCCGGACATGTTCTGAATTGATTGTAATTTACTCATAATCTTAACTGTTTTAAAGTTGTTATACATGATTTATTACAATATCAGAAACTGCAGAAGAGTACCTTCCCCTTATGGATGATACACGAAAACGATATGTCCAGCAAGAATTCTTCAATCTCCTTAATTATTTTTGGTGAGTACTAGGAAAGTCCAGCAACTTTCACGGAAGCTATTCCGGCTGAATCAAGAGCCAACACATGGCCCTTGTTGCTTGGAAAATTTCTTGTTGCAAAAATATACTTAAAAAAACGGGAATTTCAAAGAGAAGCCTTCTAAAACTACTTACTTACTAACATTTTAACGCTATTGAGCGTTTTCTATAAGGAATGACGGTGTAGTCAGATGATTTGAGATTACAAAAAGGGCTATAAGACAACATCAAAATGGACAAGTACACGGCATTTTTCACTTAAGTGAATTATAATTTTAAGTATAACAGATTGACACATATAATCACTAAAATTGCACATAATCATATCCATCTGATTTCGTGCAATTTCAAAGACAATCAGTCATAATTGATGTTTAGGCACTATTACTCATTAGAGATTGCGTAATTTACAATATTTTATCCGAAGCCTTATTAACAAGGTATCTTGAATTGAGATTAGTTCATTCATCCATCAGAAATGTATATAAAAGTATTGCAAATTCGTATACAAAATAAATTGCGATACTCCCTAACTTACAAAGTACTTACTTCGATAAATTGCATATTTCAGATAGATTGACTTCAAAATATATATTGGCTAAAATGATACTTACTCAGAACTAAATTAACTGGTGGCATATTTGCCAGAATTACTATGCTCAAAACTTAAAAGTAACCAAAGAGCCTACAAATTTGGAAAAAAATAACCATAATGTGGTTTTATTGTGGAAATAATTACTACATTTGCACCATAAATAATGGAATTATGGAAAAAAATACTTTAATGAGCCACGAAATTGTGATGGCATCCTCAGATAAAGTCACAAATAAGTTCATCACAAAAATGAAGAAAGAAGGGCGTATTGTTAAAATTGCGAGAAAAATATACACTACAAATCTGAACGATACTCCTGAAAATATCATTCGTCGGAATCTTTTCTATATTTTAGGTGAACTTTTTCCTGATGCAGTGATGAGCCATCGGAGTGCATTTGAATGTCAGCCTACTCCTGAGGGTCACATTTATTTGACTTATAATTATACGAAGAAGGTGTCTTTACCTGGCATTACTGTCCATCTTCTTGAAGGACGTAAATCTCTGCCAAATGACTATCCTTTTATGGGTGGGCTGCACATTTCCTGCAGTGCAAGAGCCTATCTTGAAAATCTTCAAACGGGCTACAGTCGTAATGGTGTCTCCAAATGTATTTCTCAAGACGTCATAGAAGAAAAGCTCGACAAAGTATTGCAAACTAATGGAGAAGTTGAACTGAATAAGTTACGTGATACTGCCCGTAAAATAGCTGGCGAATTGAAAATGACAGATGAGTTCAAAAAACTGGATGCCATCATTGGGGCAATCCTTTCCACTAAGCCGTCAAAGATACTGACCTCTCCCGTTGCCGAAGCGCGTGCTCTTGGTGAGCCCTTCGATAGTCAGCGTCTAAAACTCTTTGGAATCCTGATGGCTGCCCTTAACGAACGAGAATTTGAGAATTTTCCAGATCCTAACGAGACAGAGTCTGCCTATCACAACTTTGCTTTCTTTGAGAGTTATTTTTCCAACTACATCGAAGGAACAGAATTCGAATTAGAGGACGCTCGACAGATTATTGAGACGCGTACGCCGATGCCAGCCCGAAATGCAGACAGCCATGATGTGCTTGGAACTTATTATATAGTGTCTAACCCAAAGGAAATGTCTATTACACCGACTTCGGCTGACCAGTTAATAGAGATTCTCCAGCGACGTCACCGCATTATGATGTCTGCCCGGCCAGAAATCAGTCCAGGAATGTTCAAAACGCAAAACAACCGAGCAGGAGAGACACATTTCGTCGATTACCAGAAAGTACGTGGCACCCTCAAAAAGGGATTTGAAATCTATAGTGCCTTACGCCATCCTTTTGCCCGTGCCATTTTTATGCTGTTCCTAATCAGCGAGGTGCATCCTTTCGCTGACGGTAATGGCCGAATTTCTCGAATCATGATGAACGCAGAAATGACAGCTACTGGTCAGGCTAAAATAATAATTCCTACGGTATTCCGCACCGACTATCTTGGCGCATTACGCCAACTTTCACGGAAAGACAACCCAGAAAATCTCATCAAGGCCATACAACGTGTGCGACTTTTTAGTTACAATTTGAGGGGTGAGAACTTTGAGGCAATGCGTAGCTATATGGAACATTGCAATGCATTCAGGGAAGAAGATGAATATATTTTGAAATTCTAATTTGTAATCAATATAATTATCATATACATTTCAGAGGTAAGACTAAAAGGTTATTGCAATTTCGAAGACACAAGGACACTAGTGTCTCTAAATAACTATTAAAATATATGTTTATATCTCTCATACAAAACAAATTAGATACTAATAATGCTGTCCGGGCTTTGAAATCATTACCTTTGCGTTCGATTTCAAATCACCGTAAATATGAATGTCGGACAATACATTTTCGCACAAATCACGTCGTTTCTGCCACAGCGTCAGTTCAGGCGCATTGTCCAGAAATACGACGACCGGACCCAAGGATGGTCGCTCTCTCACTGGAATCACATGCTGGTTTTGAAGTTTGGACAGCTTATAGGTTGTTGCAGTCTGAGAGAACTCACAGATATAACTATTGCCCATGGTAAGAAATCGCTTTTTCTCGGTTTCGGCAAGAACCCCGTCAATCGTCAGATGTTGTCCAAGGCCAACTCCATCAGAGACCACAGAATCTTTGAAGAGTTCGCTTTTTACATGGTGGACATCGCTCGGAAGTTGCGCATCACTAAGAACTTCGAACTTCATGGTAGGTTCTACGCAGTGGACTCCACGACTATCGACCTCTGTATGTCGGTATTCAGATGGGCGAAGTTCCGAAGCACTAAGTCTGGCATCAAAATCCACACACAGATTGATATCGTTACAGAGATTCCTATATTCTACAGGATCACAAATGCTGCCATCCATGACGTTAATGCAATGGACTGGCTCACTTACGAGCCAAATGCATGCTACGTCTTTGACAGAGGATACTTTGACCTCGCTCGACTTTATGCAATCCACGTATCCATGGCTTTCTTCATTATCCGAGAAAAGCGCAGACCAGAATATGAAATTGTGGACGGAGAAGAACTGCTCGATGGAGAGGATAATGTCCTTTACGACCAAACCGTGCGATTCACAGGTAAGAGGAACAGCAGCAACTATCCTGCCAACATCAGGCGTATCGTCTACTACGCACCAGACTTGCACCGCACCTTTACTTATTACACGAACAACTTCTATTTTGCCGCTAAGGATATTGCGATTCTTTACCGATATAGATGGCAGGTCGAACTTTTCTTCAAATGGATTAAGCAGCATCTTCGCGTCAAAACCTTTTGGGGAGAGTCGGAGAATGCTGTCAGAATCCAGATTCATGTGGCAATCATCACGTACTGCCTCATTGGAATTATTGAGAAGCGACTCAACATCAATCGCCCAATCGTTCAAGTCATGCGGATACTCAGCAGTGCGCTGCTCTCAAAGAGGACATCGCTGAACTGTTTTTCCGCACTGAGGAGGAGGGCGAACTGACTGATGAGCAGTTGGAAATTGACTTCCATTTTGATTAACAATAATTAAGAGACACTAGTGACACAAGGATTCCATTACACGATGGCGTAAATTTTATTATCGGCCCCAATAACTCGGGTAGAAGTAATTTGTTTAAAGCTATTGCATTAACCTTAAATGCTGAAGGACATAGAAAAATTGATATCTTTGACTTGTTCCGCGAGATAAAGTTAGAATCACTGAAAAAACATTCTCCCTATTCCAATATCACCCTTATGATTGCCCGATCTAAAGATGAACTTGCTACATCTGAATAATCTGGGCTACTTGGGAATTATAGGAATGGAGTTGAGCCGCCTTATGAGACTCAATTGAATTTTCGGTATTCACTTTCTGTAGACCAAGAGACAAAATATATTCATCAAATATTTTCATAAATATTTGGCTGAATAAGAATAAAATAGTGCTTTTGTCTGCAAATACTAACAATAGCACGATTACAAATACTAATATTCAGACAATAAAACATACGAATTCATTATCGAACTCCGCAAAGTAATTAACAAAGAAGACCGTTCTTGGTCTTGCTCGGTTTATTCGTTGTTTTATTTGTTCTTGAACGGTCATATTAACATATTTTAGTCGGCAACTTTAGCAAAGTTATGGAAGGACTCTACTTATTACCATCTGATAAAAAATTACAATGATAGATGAGAGATACGATAATAAAAACATTTTATTATTAACCCAACTATGACCTTTGATTTTAGAACCCCTGCCTCTACAGGCGTTTGCATTTTTCAGATTTAACATCAGAGAAAATGTAATATGTCTGTATAGCAGTCGAAATACTAATTTTTGACGATTTATCAGCAGTTTGTGATATAGAGAACCGATAGTTATCAGCAGTATAAAAATATAAAAGTAGTATTTTATCAGCAGTTAATAATATTTTTTTGTATATTTGCAACAAATTTCTAGAAGTAAACAGATATGGAACACAACAAGTTAGAGCGAATAGTACTAGACCAACAAGAAGAGTTGGGAGAATTCCGCACAGGTGATTATTGCCTTCGTAAAGAAGAATCCCTGATAGACTTGAAAAGCAATCTGGCTCAGGTCGTTATTGGCGTGCGTAGAAGTGGTAAGTCCACTCTCTGTATCAATGCACTTGAAAAAGCTAAGGTAAAGTATGCCTATGTCAACTTCGATGATGAGCGTTTGCTTAACATCACAGTTGATGACATGGACTCTATTTTGGAAGTATTATATAAGGTATATGGCGATTTCTCCTATCTATTACTAGATGAAGTACAAAATGTCGATGGATGGCATTTGTTTGTTAATAGAATGCTTCGTAAAAAGATGCACATTGTTTTGACAGGAAGCAACTCTAAACTGCTTAGCGGAGAATTGGCATCCCATCTTACAGGCAGACACCACCAAATAGAATTGCTCCCATTCTCTTTTACTGATTTCTGTGCATACAAAAAGATTGCGACTTCTCCTCTGACAACAAAGAACAGAGGATTAGTAGCTGCAGCTTTTGATGAATATATGAAATTAGGTGGTTTCCCAGAATTGATGAATGAGCAAGACACTAAGAGCTATATTGACTCGTTGCTAAATAATATCATACGTCAGGATATCCAAAGGCGTTTTAAGATCAAATATATCGATACACTGGAGCACTTGGCAAATCATCTTTTAAATGAAGCCCCTGCTATTATCGTTAAGGAAACATTACAGGATCTTTTCAATTTTAATTCTTCACACACTTTAGGCAACTATCTTTCATACTTAGAGCAGACTTATTTGATATCCACAATGAGTAAATACTCTGCAAAGAGCCGTCAACGCATCCGCAATGCAAAATACTACGCTATAGATGTGGCCCTCATGAATCAAAGAAAAGATGCATTTTCGGGAGACAGTTTAGGATTCAGGCTGGAAACAATTGTATATTTGGAGCTGAGACGTAGAGCCAAATACGCTAAACAAGATGTATATTACTATAGCAACCAACGTTCAGAATGCGATTTCGTCCTTTGTGACGGCAATCAGACTTTGGCAGCTTATCAGGTTTCATACGATATATCTAATCTTAAGACTTACAATCGTGAAATAAAAGGTTGCTTAACTGGAGCCACAGGAACCTATTGCGAAAATCTGTATTTGCTTACATACAATGATTCGCGTGAACCTGTAGTAAAGAATGGGCATACGATAAAGATAATGCCTGTATGGGAATGGCTCCTTTGTGAAGGATAATAGTTTTATAAAAAATAAAAAAACATGAAATACGGTAGACATCAAATAGACAAAGCGGGACAAACTATTTTAACCTCTAAAAAAGAGGAAGAGGTCGTTCTTGCTATAAAGAAAGTCAATGAATGGAGAAAACTCCACTTAACAGCGTTGGACGAATTACAAAAAGCAATCATTCCGATGTTAAATGAGAAGAATATCAATATTCAATTTACATCTAAAAGACTTAAACGATTAACGTCAATAATATATAAATTAGACATTAACCCTGAAATGAAATTGGGTGGCATGCAAGATATTGGTGGATTACGTATTGTTGTTCCTACAATGGATGATTTAACTATCGCACTTAAAATCATAACAGATAATGCGCCACAAAACTTTAAATGTTGTAAGATCATGAACTATATAGAAGAGCCTAAAAGTAGTGGATATAGGAGCATACATTTTATTTACCAATACATTTCTAAAGACGAAGATGTTAATGGGATGAAAGTAGAACTTCAATTACGAACAAAACTACAACACAACTGGGCCATGGCAGTAGAAACTGCAGGATTGATAACCCAAACTCCTTTAAAATCGAGCCAAGGTGATGACAAATGGCTAGATTTTTTTAAAGTAGTTAGTTCTTTATTCTCGATAAAAGAGAAAACATCTATCATGTCTGAACATCGCGTCCAAGGGCTCAATATGAAAGTTCTAATGAAAATACTTTATATTACGAATCAAGAGAACAAATTTTGTGATACATTAAAGGTACTAAGGGTCTCGAACATTCAAGCAAAAAAAGAAAAATACCAAAATGGATATTACTTGCTAAAGATAGATTTTACGACTCAAATGGTCAAAATAACAGCCTTCCCAAAAGAAAAAGAAGAAGAAGCTAGTCAAACTTACGGAGAACAAGAAAAGCAAATTGAAAATGAGAAAAATGCAGTAGTAGTCCTTGTTTCTGTACCAAAAATGAAGGAACTTCAAGAGGCATATCCTAGTTACTTCTTGGACACATCTGAATTCATTCAAGTAATAGATACGATACTGGACAATTGTAGGAAATGGAATTATATCTAATGCAACGTTAAACTCTCTTAATTGAGTTCTCAAACTTTTCTATACTTATCATAGCGTGCTATTTAGTATCAGAATTTTGGTACAAAATTGGTGCATAGATTTCTAAAGTACTGATAATCAGAGTACTTTAGATTTGAGGGGGGGGGTAAAATGACGATAATTACTACAACTCTTTTCATTTTTCCTTCTGATTATAATCTAAAATCAAAAAATGATTTTAAATGATCTTTGATAATTGGGCATTGGTTTTCTTTGATTGATTTGTACTTTGTTTCAAGTCTTACATAAGGACATCCTTCGCTACATACAGGAAGCAGTTTGTATTTTATGCATTTTTTGTTTTCAAATGGGTCTGCTCCAATTAAATAATGCAACAAAAGAATTTCATTCCAAGACATTTCGTCGATGAAGATGACCTTACGTACATCTCTGCTGTTTTTGATTAGTGTGCGAAGAAGGCCAAAAGCCTCCATCCAGTCGCGAGGTGTCTTATCGATAGACATACCAGATTCTTCCAATGACTGTTTCCATGCTGCAAGTTGCACCTGCTTATTACCATTTGCCACAACAGCATGGCTGAAAGTAAACTTATAGACAAATGTCTCTCTGATGAGAAAAGTTTTGCCAACACGGCGACGACCAGATACTGCCACGAACTCAGAATATTCCGATTCATATGCACTGCGAAGTTCACTCTGCTCTTTTTACCATAGCTAATCAATTAAACGTTTACAAGGACAAATATTTAACTTCTTTCTGACAAAGTCAGCAGGAATTAATTCTAAAGATACTTTTCCGCTAACTTTCCATCAGACTCATGTTCCTTAATATTATACTTCTCATACTATTTATTTTGAGAAAGCCATTCTGCTGCCGGTACAATATGAATCGTATGACCATTCTTCTCAATATCTTGCTCGGCATCGAAATTTATAAGAAGAAGATTCTCGCATTTGAACATTTCAGCAGCTTTTAAGAGTCCACTAATCTCTCGTCTATGTGCGGTTTTTATCGTTGTCAAGATAAAATACTTCGATAAAAATAAAAATATTTAGCAATAGACTTCGATATTTATATAAAATGGATGAACCTATTTCGATAAATACGAGTACATGACTGAAAATTTTGTTAGAACAAATAAGAAGCTGTTTAAAAATGGATTAAAATAATTACTATGTAATCACTTATTATATTGAATATCAGTTGGTTAATTGAGGTATTATTCGTAACTTTATGGTTACTAATACATCAAGTTATGGAACAA
>JAYRGX010000031.1:0-45495 GCA_041907545.1 Bacteroides sp. | reverse complement strand
CATTGTTTTTTTTGCAATAAAGTACAATGGAAGCTATTTCTTCTTTACTCATCATAATATTTTTAGTTTTGAGCAAAGATATGATGACTAAAGTTATGCTAAAAGATGCAGTTCACCGGAGGCTTACTATCCAGGTAATAAGTACGACTATCATTTTTCCTCCGTTTTATATCTACATAGGCACTGTAGCAATCTTTAATTTCTATATCAAATTGGTCACTTACAAATCTTGCCAATTCAGTAATCGCCGTCTCTCCATTGTTGATGCTTTGCATTTCAACCAATCCGTAAATAAGTTCCACAATCTCAACAACACTGCCTGTCCACTTGTATTTTAAATCACTGGATTTGGGGGTTTCTGAATTGGATGTTGGCAAAGGAACAAACTGTATATGTAAATTTCTCAAAATTTGATGGATAAGAAGAATCGCTTTACGGAGGCAGGAAGAATTTTGAGATAACTCTGTGTTTTTAGAGGAATTCTGCCGAATATGCTCGTTTAAGCTCTGAAGTTCGACTTCTGTATATGTCAGTACAAAAAACAATTCTTGCGTATTACGATTATCTGTATATAAAGTGAATACTTGTTGTATGAACTCACTATAAGCAACCTTGATCTCACTGCAATTTATCCCCTTACTTACTAGTTTGAAAAATTCGGTATTTGTCAAAATCAGATAGTCCATACTCTACTTTTTAGGTCATCACACTACATGTTCATGAATACATAAAAAGTAAGGCAAAAGTTGTTCCTAAAAGTAAACTAATTCAACAAATCAAGCATACGCACCTACTATACAGCCACATATAATTTTATTTTTTTATTCAGCCCGATTAGAGAATAAAACAAAAGCGTAAAACGACTTAACATTCTGTAATGTCGTTTTACGCTTTTCATATGATATCGCCAATCAGGTTATTTATTTCTTCGATAAATTAGGCGGAAGAGTATTGGATTGATTGATTGTTGTCCAATTAATTTCCATTCAGGCAGGTTGGTAAGTTCAGATAAACGGGAGCCTATATTTTTCACAGAAGGAATTTGGTATATAATCAGCTCATCTACCAAATTGTATAAGAATAACCCTTTTACAAAATCAAAAGTTGAAGATGTTGTTTTTACCAAATACTTTGATGCTGACGCTTTCCGCTTTTCTTCCAGCAAAGCAATCAAGGAACCATCTTTATTCAATATAAGATCGGTTCGGTTCTTTAAGGTGTCGATCCCATATTTGCCGGATTCGATACTGATATCGAACGGATCATCTAGCACTAAATTGCCATCTGAAGAAACAACTGCTACTACTTGTATTTTCATACCCCTTGTCATTATTGTTCCAAGAGGTAAAAAGTAGCGTGGCACTCACGCTACTCAAACAAAGGCTCTGGTAAGCCTAAACAGGATAACGCAAGCCCACGCTATGACAACGCATAGCATAAGCATTACGCAATTCGTTCCTGTTACTTAAATTTACCAGATTCTTGTTTGAAACTTCTTGCGAACTTATGTATGATATATGTTAACGGAAAGTCCTGCTTACCGTTCTATCTTATATGTCTTTTAATTGTTCAAAGATACGTAATTTATCACGAATCTTTCCAAGCAATGAATAACCTTCCTAACCTATCCCATATTTCTTCATTTTTTCATAAAGCGTCGGACGACTTATCTTTAACATTGACGCAGTAAGGGCCTTGTTATAGCGGGTCACCTCCAGAGCCTTTATAATGTTTTCTTTCTCTTCATTTTCTATTTTCAGATTACAGCTTTCTGCCACTGCATTCTGATCAATTTCTAAAGCTTCAACGCCAATCGCATCTCCTTCTGTCATCAGCACCGCACCCCGGACACAATGTCGTAACTCTCTTATATTTCCAGGCCAATTGTACAATTGCAAAAGTTTTTTAGCTTCAGCATTAAAACAAATGTCTTTTTTGCCAAACTCACTGCAACTTTGTTCCCGAAAGAACTCTGCGAGAGGTAAAATATCTTCCCGACATTCAGCAAGTGACGGCACATTAATAATAAATTCGCGAAGTCTATGATACAAATCTTCCCGAAAACGACCCTCTATAATGGCCTTTTCTAAAGGTTCATTTGTGGCAGCAATAATTCGGACATCTGTGTCTATTTCCTGTTTACCCCCAACTGGACGGTAACTATGTTCTTGCAATGCCCGAAGCAATAAAACTTGTATTTCATATGGAAGATTACCCACTTCATCCAAAAATAAAGTACCTCCGGAGGCATTTTGTAATATCCCCGGCTTATTTTCTGTAGCTCCCGTAAATGCACCTTTCTGATGTCCAAAAAATTCCGAAGATGCCAATTCTTTTGAGATAGCCCCACAATCTACTGTAATAAAAGGCTTATCCGATCTTGGACTGGCATTATGAATACTACGCGCCACATGTTCTTTGCCGGTTCCATTGTCTCCTCGTATTAAAACAGACATATCGGTTGCTGCCACTAATTGTGCCCGACGCTCCATTTCTCGTATTGCTTTACTCTCCCGCCGGAAGATTTGAGGTTGCTTATGTCTGTTCTTCCTTTCTAAAAGATGCTCTATCAACGCATGTAGTTTCTCCGGATCAACCGGTTTGGGTAAATAATCTTCTGCTCCAGATTTCATAGCTTGCACAGCAGATGCTACTCCTGCGTATTCTGTCATCACAACAAACGGGATATGTATTTGCTCTTTGTTCATCCATCTCAGGATATTTTCAACGCCATCACCGTCGGGTAACCGGATATCTGAAATAATTATATCAACACCAGATGAATTAATCAATTTGAGAGCTTGCCCTACATTCCCTGCCGACACTGTTTGGAATCCTTTTCGTTCTAACCAATTAGACAACATCCGGCAAAGGACAGCATTATCTTCTACAATCAGTATCTTATTCATTCTTCTCTCGCGTGATCTATTCTGCCGCTTGAATCATTATCCGTTCTCCTGTCTCAATGACCTTGTTAATAGCAGTCCTCACATTGTCTGTAACGCCAGCTTCCTCAGTAAGTACATTTCTCAAATTATTCAATGGTAAGTCCATCCGTATAATTTCCCATAAAGGGAGTAAATGATGTACCATTAAAATTATTGATTCACGATCTCCACTTTCAAGATATCTAATAAGCGTATGAATACTCTTATCTGTTTCATGAATTAATAATTCAAGCATATCTCTTCCATTGTTTTCTCCAGAAAGCAACTTTGAGAAATCCGCTTGCAACACGTTGCTTTCCGTTTGTGCTTTCACACTACGCTGTACTGCGAATAATAATTCTTTGATAGAAAACGGCTTATATAAGCATGATGAAAACCCTGCATCTATAAATTTTTTTTCTTTGTATTCTGCACGAGCTGTCAGGGCAAGAACAGGAATCGTTCTAGAGTTTCCGATGTCAGAAGCTCTTAACAGCTCCAACAATTCATAACCATTGATATTAGGCATCCGGATATCCGTAATGAGCAGGTCATAAGGGTATTTTCTCATTAGCTCAGTCAACTCTTGCACATGCTGGCAAATATCACAGATTATTTGATGTCGAGAAAGCATATCCCGTGTCATTTTTAACAAGACAGCATCGTCGTCAATAACAAGTACTCTTATTCCTTGTGGAATATTTGCGAACTGAGTGGGTAATTGTTTCAACGACTGCTCGTTTGTCAAAGCAAGTGGCATTGTCACAACAAAGGTACTTCCTTTGGCAGGTTCACTTTGCACTCCAATTTTTCCATTCAACAATCCGATAAGGCCCAAGGTAATAGACAGACCTAATCCAAACCCTTCATGGGCTTCGGCATTTTCAAGACGTTCAAAAGGAAGAAAAATGCGATCTACCTGTTGTTGAGACATTCCAACTCCTGTATCAGAAACCTTCATTTCCAACATCTCGTCTTTATAAAAGAGGCGCAAAGTAACATTGCCTTCCAGAGTAAATTTGAAAGCGTTGGACAGCAGATTACTGCCTATTTGAATGAGACGCTTTCTGTCTCCAGTGACTACAACATCTTCTCCTTTATATTCAGCAGTGAATTTCAAATCTGTTTTTTGCGCCAATGGTTGAAACTCAGACTCTATTATTTCCGCTAAATTTTTAAGCCGAAAAGGCATTGCTTCCTGTTGTTCATTTCCTGTGTCCAATCGATAGAAACTTAAAAGCTCATTTAACATATCTATCATCCTATCTGAAGATTGCAATATCGTTTCACAAAAATGATTTCTCTTGTCTTTATAACGTTCTTCGATTATCAATTCAGCGCATCCTCGAATAGACGAAAGTGGTGCACGGAGATCATGACTAACCATTAACATCATATTTTTGCGAGAACGTAACAAGTCTTCATTTTGTAGATTTAACTCCTCCAATTGCTGCCGGTAATGATACCTATGTTTTAAATCACGATGCAAAATTATATAAAACACAATTGCAAAAAACATTGCACACAGTCCCAATCCTGACAAGATCTGCAAAGACCTTTCCTGTCCTAAGAGATACGTTTGCGCTTTTTGCCGCCTCTGATTCTGCTCATCAATATTAAGTTCAGTTATTAACCTACTAATTTCGTTATTCAGGTAAGTATTCTGACGATTCAAACTATCCACACAAGAATAGAGTTGAGCACTCTTTTCTTTATGTGCATGTTGTACTTCTCGCACAAGTAGATGGAGTAAAGCACCTGAATGAGCTTGATTTTTCTTGAGAATGGTGTCGTTATTCTTTTTTATTTGATCGTTAATTTTCTTTTTACTGGGAAATAAACCGAGAAAACCACCTTTCTTTTTATCCTTGGTTTTATAATTATCTTCAATCTGTTTTGCAAGGTTTTGCTTCTCTTGTTTGGCTTGCTGAATAATAGTTGGGATTCGCCTGGCAATAATTGTATTGGTAGTGTGTAGCGCTTGTACATCATTTGCCATTGCTAGTGTCAACTCTTTTTTAGATGAAAGTGCTGAAATAATAGATGCAATGCGTTGACACTGCTTTTCATCCTGCAATTGTTTTTGTAATTCTTGCAATGAAGTTATGACTTGGTGCTGTTTGTTCTCATAAACAGTGATGCTTTCTTGATTCCCTGAAACTACCTGCTCACTAAGCAGAGAAATATCAAGTATCTGTATTGTTATATTTTCGACTTGTTTTCTCTGTGTAAATAACCTCTCTGAATGTTCATCAATTGCAAACATCCGACGATTCTCGCAATAAACTAAAACAAGCAACAATAGAAATAACAAAACAAGAATCACATAACCAATGATAATTTTTAACTTTATGGAAGATAAAGAAGCATACATATTGCATATTTGAAATCACCCAATGAATGAAAAGTGAGAGTAAGATACTCTATAAGATAGGATATTATCAAGCCACATTAATTCAAAAAAGACAATCATTTAAGTAAGAATACCATGATAGACAATTGTTTACAATTAACATAATAGATACATTTAATAGCAGCTTAAATCTCACAGAATATTGCAGATAAAAACACTTTGTTCTTAATGACATTTATCTAGAATTACAATAAAAATATCTATTTCGATTTATATAATGCTGGAACTCCTATTTTGACCTTTTCCCATAATCGCTAGGGCTTTCATTAAAATAATCTCGGAAACATTTCGTGAAATATGAAGGAGACGTAAATCCAACTTCATAAGCTATCTCAGAAACATTCTTTTCGGTTGTTAATAAGAGATTTGCAGCCACTTTCAAACGAATTATTCTCACCAGTTCATTTGGTGCATAGTTAGTTAAGGATTTAATTTTTCTGTATAGCTGGATACGAGATAATCCGATCATTTTGCCTATATCATCCACGTTTAATTCACTATCGTTGAGATTTTCTTCAACCAGTTTGTGAAATTTGTTGATAAATGTTTTGTCAATACTTGCAACATTATCCTTTCTTTCTCCAAAGGTCAAATTTTTTTCAAAGTATTCTTTTACTCGTTTCCGGTTTTCAATTAGTTTTCGGACTCGAATCATTAAAAGGGCTTCGCTAAAGGGCTTTTGAATATAAGCATCTGCACCACTTTCAAATCCGATAGCTCTTTGCTCATCAAGTGTACAAGCCGTAAGTAGCATTACAGGAACATGACTTGTTGAAAGATTTTCTTTCAATTGTTTACAGAGTTCGTATCCATTCATTCCAGACATCATAACGTCGCTGATAATTAGTTCAGGAATATATTTAATTGCTTTATTCAGACCACTTTGTCCATCTCCGGCTTCAAGAATCGTGTACTTGTCAGTCAATAGACTTTTTACGTAAAACCGTACATCTGCATTGTCTTCTACAATCAAAATCATAGGTTTACCAGTCTCGAAGGCAATAGATTCTTCCATCTGATTATTTTCTAATTCCAGAGCAAGTTCAGGAACAACGGAGGTCTCAATCTTTTCAACGGTGATGCTTTGACATATAGATTGTTGCTCTACTAATGGAATTTCTTTGTGTCGAAATGGTAACTGTACATTGAAAGTGCATCCCTTTTTATTCCCACTTTCTACCCAAATTTTTCCATTGTGTGAATCTACAAATGCTTTTGTGAGGGCAAGTCCTATCCCAGATCCGGAGGTATGTGGATCAACCTTGTAAAAACGATTGAAGATATTCTCAATATGTTCTAACGGGATATTTTTGCCATCATCTTTTACTGAAATAATTGCAAACTCTGATCCATCGATTTGTTTTTTGTGTAGTTTTACCTGAATATGTCCGTTTTCAGGTGTGAATTTAAACGCATTGGATAAGAGATTAAAATAAATAGTTTCAATTTTCTCATTATCAAACCACATCGTATAATCATCATTGGTAAAAGAAAAATGAAAATGAATATGTTTACGCTTTGCATATTCGTCAAAAGAAGTAGAAAGTTCGCTAAGGAACAGCTGTAAATTGCTCAATGTAAGATTCAACTGTAATTTGCCACTTTCATATTTTCTGAAATCAATGATTTGTCCTACCAATTTTAGCAATATATTGGCATTGCGTCGCATTAACAGCAATAATTTTTTCTCTTCCGAAAGTAGATGATTTGTTGATAATAATGTATCAATCGGGCCAATCAATAAAGTAAGTGGAGTCCTGAATTCATGTGAAACATTTGTGAAGAACGTAAGTTTTTCCTGAGTAGCTTCCTGTAAGTTCTTTGATAAAGCGAGCAATTGCTCATGTTGTATACTTAGCTTATCCTTTTGATTCTCGATGGCAATATTTTTTAGTTCCAAAGCTTTATTTGTTTTTGTCTTAGCTTTATATGCCCAAATAGAAATGAATAGTATTAATAGAGTGAGTAATAATATCAAAAACAATGAAGACAAAAGGGTCCGTTGAGTGGCATATTTCTCCAGATTTTTATTTAGCAACATGCTAATTTGTTCAATACGAGATTGATGCTCTGTAATTTGTTCATTTTGAAGTTTCAAAATACGTGCATTGTTTTTATCTACTGCTGCCGTGTAGAGTATATATTCTCTTTTGTATGGTTGATGTCTAAGAATAGCCAATGCTGTTTGAATCGCTTTTTCCCCTCCGGTTGGATAAAGAAAAGTAGCATCTAAAACACCTTTAATGACCTGCTCAACACCACCATCAGATCCAGGTAAGGCATCAATACCCAGAAATTTAATGCCGGATCCTTTATTGTCTTGCTTAGCGGCTTCATATGCTCCAATTGCCATCTGGTCATTATGTGCAAAGACAAGGTTTATATTATTTAATTTAAGGGCTTGTCTCATTTTTTGTTTTGCAGTCTCACGCACCCATGCACCATCTTGGGAGAATATTATATTGATTCCCGGGTATTTTGAAATGATGTTGATGAATCCATTATGCCGTTCTTCAGCCGGAGTTGATCCATTCAAGCCTCTGATCTCAACTATATTTCCTTTGCCTTTTAACATATTGGCGGCATAACGTCCTACTTCCTGACCAATCAGATAATTATTGGCTCCAACAAAAGACGTATAGTGGTTCGAAGCGATTTTTCTATCGACTAAGATCACTGGAATGCCGGCCTGATATGCTTTTTCTACTATTGGAGTAATCGGTTGTGCTTCATTAGGAGCTACAATGATTGCATCTACTTTTTGATCAATAAATGACTGTATGTCTTGTATTTGTGCTCTGTTGTTGTCGTGCGCCGTTTTTATAATCAATTTTACATTATTGTAAAATGATGCCTCTAACCGCATTTCATTATTCATCGTGCGTCGCCATGCATCATCGCTGCATTGAGAAACGCCGATAACGTATTCGTGCTTTGACTTATTCGACTGACAACCGCTCAGGAATAGGATCAACACAACGAAAGACAACATATAAATGATTCGCATAGTTGATTTAAGGATAAAATAAAAACATATTCTGCTCAAAGATAGGACATCTTTAAGCAGAATAATAATTTAGAACAAAATAATAAAACTACGCCTTACATTGCCTTCGTCAATTCCCATATTTTGATTCCTGTTGCTTTGACTGTGCCCTTTTCAGAGAAAAAAGATAATTTAGAGTACGGTTGCGATGGGAAAAATATATTAGTCACTACCACTTTCCCTTGTTGAGCAAAGATTTCAATCGAAGCCTCGTCCAATAAAATGTGTAATTGCAATGTGTTGTTATCCAATTTGCAAGGAGCTGTAACTATTGCCGGAAAGTCTTTTGAGAATCCGATTTTGCCAGATTGGGTTCTATCCACAAAAAGTTGGCCAGTGGTATTATCATATCCTGCAATCAGATTTTCGTTTAAGCCATTGCTCAGTTTTATTCCGAATTTAGCAGGCCTTTGTTCTCCAATTTTCAAATTTATAATTAGTTCTGTTTTGCAGAGTTTGAATGGAACCAAATTCGTAATGTCAACATTGTTGTGAATTGTTCGGGGTTGAATCACTACTGATCGAGAGTGTACTTTGGCTATTTCACGAACAGGATTGCTTGCTAGTAGGTAGCCCGTGCTGCTATTTACTAATGTCAGCTCCCGTGGTACAGTCATAGCACTTCTCCAATTCTCCGTCGGAACTTTTTCTGCATATTGCCAGTTACTCATCCATCCCAAAAATAGTCTTCTGCCATCAGTTGAAGGAGTGCCAGACCATGTCACTCCGGCATAATTATCTTTTCCGTAATCAAGCCAGCGGGTTTGTGTATCGTCCGGCGTAAATTTATTCCCGTCAAAATTACCTACGAAATATTGCGTTGCAGAACCTCCATTGGGCCCTCCGGGATTAATGCTGACCAGTAAAACCCATTTCGTTTCACCGGTCCCTTTGACAACCATGGGAAACAGATCCGGGCATTCCCATACCCCACCATGGGCGCCAATATTTTTACCAAAACCGCTTTCTTTCTTCCAGTCAATAAGGTTATGGGAAGAATAAAATTGTACTTCATCACCGGCAGCCAATGTCAGAATCCATTGTTTGACTTGTGTATTCCACATTACTTTTGGATCTCTAAAGTCTCGTAAGTTTTCTTCATTTGGTAATACTGGATTATGTGCATATTTTTTCCAGGTTCGTCCTTTATCAAGACTATATGCCATTCCCTGATATTGAGATTGATGGCTGCCTGACTTTTCTTTGATGGGGTTGTGATAGGCAAAAATAGCGACCATCGGAGGATTGAGTTTTGAACCTAACCCCGAAGTATTATGGTAATCAACCACAGCACTTCCTGAGAATATATAGCCCAGACTGTCA
This sequence comes from Bacteroides sp., assembly GCA_041907545.1. GTDB lineage: Bacteria > Bacteroidota > Bacteroidia > Bacteroidales > Bacteroidaceae > Bacteroides. The sequence continues at coordinate 35,786 of JAYRGX010000031.1, read as the reverse complement.
GGATAAAGAGCAATTGGGAGATGTTTCCAATGAAACAAATCAGTACTTACAGCATGCCCCCAATGCATAGGGCCCCAAACGGAAGCTTCAGGATAATACTGATAAAACAGATGATATTCACCGGCATAATATACCAGCCCGTTAGGATCATTCATCCAGTGAGCTGCAGGTGTAAAGTGATAATTAGGTCTGTATTGCTCTATTTCAGTGATTTGTGCTTCACCCTCTGCAAAGCAAAAAAAGAGGAGCACTGCATAAAAGAAAAAAAGACGGATTCTCATAATCGATTTATTTTAAATTATTTAGCAATGACGCATTTTCGCTTGTTTTCCTACTTTACTTCGGTTATTTCAAGCACCACACTACTTCTATCTATTGTTATATCTGGATTAAAGCCGATCTTCATTAAAAAATCTCCCGTAAAGATGTTTTTTTCATCAAGGGTTGATTTCGTCCCATTATACATATTAATTTCATGTATATGATAGCGCTTTTGAGGATCAAGTCCTTTCAGTTTTAATGGTGTCGGTGAATATGTGATATCAAAACGATTACTAATTAAATAGCTAAATACAATTGCGCGCGCTCTTTCTTCATTGACAAACATTAATGCCTCGTATGGATTGTCGTAAGGAGACATTAAACGATACAAATCACCGTGCCAAATCAAATCTTTGATAGAGTTATAGGTAACAACCGCATTCTGACTAAATTCCAAATCTCTAATCGACAATTTATCTACCATGATATCATATCCCATTTTCCCCATCATTGCCACATCTGTACGATACTTTAGGCTTGCTTTGCTCCAGTCGGTGATGTGGTTGCAATGAGCAATCGTCGGATAAAAATAACTGTAGTTCCATTGTATAAATGCTCTTTCTTTGGGATCTGTATTGTCCGACAACCAAAATTCAGTGAAATATTTTAAAGCGGCGTAATCAACACGACCACCACCGCCAGAACAAAGCATCATGGGAATATTCGGAAATTTTACTCGGATACGTTCCAGCACATTATAAAGTCCTCTTACATAATCAACATAAAGTTGTGATTGGCTTTGTTTACTGTCATGAAGGTATTCAGAATATGCGTTAAATATCACAGAATTACAATCCCATTTAATAAAAGCCAATTTATTGTTGGCTGTAAGGAGGTTATTCATCACATTATATATATAGTCCTGTACTTCAGGATTCGACAAATCAAGCACTAACTGATTTCTACAATAATATTCCGGTCTTTCTTTATTTTTTATCACCCATTCAGGGTGATTTATATAAAGTTCTGATTTAGGGTTAACCATTTCGGGTTCAACCCAAATACCAAATTTAACACCTACTTTGTCAGCTTCTTTAACCAAATAACTAATCCCGTTCGGTAATTTCTTTGTGTTGGGTTTCCAATCACCCAATCCATGTTTATCATCATTCCGAGGAAATTTATTACCAAACCATCCATCATCGAGCAAGAAGAGATCTACGCCTAATTTTTTACCATCTGCAAATAGCTTTACTAATTGGTTTTCATCGAAATCAAAGCCTGTCGCTTCCCAATTATTTAACAAAGTCAAACGGCTACCATTTCCATCCAACAAACGGTAAGTTCTGGCCCAACGATGTAACTGTCGACTTGCATTTCCAATGCCGCTCTGTGATAATACAGAAATAAAAGAAGGAGTTACAAATTCTTTTCCTGATGTTAGCGGATATTCGGAAGAATAGGGATTGATACCGGCAATTAAACGCAAGTTATGGTATGTATCGATTTCGAATTCCATTTTAAAATTTCCAGACCACGCTAAGGTTCCCAATAATACTTCCCCTTCATCCTCTGAAGCTTGTTGATTAAATGATAATATAAATGCCGGATGCTGAAACAGGTCGGCTCTCGTCCCTAATTTTGAATCTAGCACTTTAATTCCATGAGTTAACATAGTCTGTTCTGGCTTCATCTCCCGTGCCCAGGCCCCATTAAAATGTGTCAGATAATAATTTTTTGCAACAAAATTTAAATTTGCCGAGGCATACTTATTGAGCGTAATTGTACCTTTCTCTCTGTTCTTAATCGCGCTCCATTGTTCTATAACATCCTCATTGTAATATACTTTATAGTAGAGAGTAATTTCCGTATTATAAACATTGTCTTTTAGCAACACGGAAATTACCTTCACATTATTATCTACTTTTTCTGTTTTATGAGAAACATAGTATAATTCAGTTGAGAGATTACCATCGGAATGTGTAATTTGAAGAGCTGGTTCAACTAAACACCAGGTACCGCTAGGTGTATAGGCATGATTAAATACGCCAGCATTTACATCTTTTTGATTCATCTGATTATCAACCAAAAGATATTCTGACTCATTTTGAAGTTTGGCGCCAAAATAAGTTATTAATAACCTTTGAATAGAGTCGGTTTCCAATAAAAGTGTTGTATGTGCAGTTTCAACAGGAATTATGACTCTGTTTGCCGCACAAGTATATGACAAGTTAAAAATACAAAAGAGAATTATCACTACATTTCTTAGCAATGGACTTGAAAAGGTTCGGACCATAGGCAAGCAACAACAATTTACATAATAATATTTCATGTTTGTGCCATTTATTTTATCGTTTTTAAACTACTTATTAGATTGAAAAGGGGTATATCCTTGGCATAAGAGGATATCAATTTCCCATTTTTATCATACAACGCTACAAAGGGAAGGGCCGTTATATTATAATAATTTCGCACAAAATACGGAACACCTTCGACGCCTATAGCTATATTCCCATGTTGCCCTATTTTGTATTTGGCATAGATTTTTGTAATACTATCAAGTGATAGGTAAGAAATCATTACCACATAGGCCTTATCAAAGGCTTTGATATTATCAAAAAAACTATTTATAAAATTCAGACAGTCATCACAATCAGGAGAAAAATAAACAATCAGTATAGGTTTTCCAAACGGGATATTTTCTGCCCTAAAAGATTTTCCATTTAGTTGAGTAATTCTAAAAGGAGGAATATTACCTGAAGTTGCTTTAGGAATGGTAAAGAAACTTATGAAGAAAATCAATCCTATAACTAAAAAAGAACTATACTTCATAGCATTATATAATAGTTAAAAATGTGTCAGGCCTTTTTATTCAAATTTACAGAATGCAAACTATCAAATAGTTCACATTCTGTAAATTTTAAAGTATCATTAATAATTCGAATTTTGTTTCAAAATGCCCTTTGTCAGATCAATTTGTGTTTGAGGAATTGGAAAATATTCATCCCTGCCCTTTGTAAACAAGGCCGCTCCTAAATAGCTTCTTTTGGTCTTTTCTACCGTTAAATAAGAATTAAGCGTTTCGGATGCAATTCCCCAACGTACTAAGTCGAAAAAACGAGGACCTTCCATTGCAAATTCAAGCCTGCGTTCCCATTGTAATGCTTTACGGGCATTCGCCTTGGTCCAAGTAACATTTACACCATCAACATATGCTGATATCTGATAATTGGATGGTGCAATACCATTCGCAAAACGTGTATTCAAAGTACTGTTTTGTGCTCGTGTTCTAACCTGATTAATAAGAGGTAAGGCTTCCGACTGACGATCTAACTCTATTAAAGCCTCAGCTTTCCATAGCAACACATCTGCATAACGGATAATATCAATATTCTTAGCACTTCCGAAGAACGGCCCAACTTTTTTGAAGGCGGGGCTTGTCGCCGGTTGCTCTTCTTTCATATTACCAAAACCACCGTACAAAGATGATATTCTTTCCCAGCTATGATCATATAGAATACTCGGATCATATTTGAATGGGTGACCTTCAATCCCTACTGTATGATCAATACGAGGATCCACTGTTGATCCATTGGTCACTAAATCGGCATCTTTTAAGTCAGATTGATTAAAAGTATCGAATAAAGGCAACCCTGAATTAGTTTTAAAAGCATTCACCATATTTTGTGATGGAATATGGAACCAACAACATCCATATTGAGATGCCATACTGTAGTTCAAGCTGGTAGACATAGATAGTCTTCCTATTTGTGTCCCGTCGTTAATGGAAAATTGAACAGCAAAAATAGATTCTTTTCCGTTGTCATATTCGTATAGGAAATTTTCACCAAAGTCAGGCATTAAATCGTATTTCCCGGAGTTAATAATATCCGTTGTCAATCTTACAACCTCATTCAGCTTATCTTTATTAATATTAACCACGCTATTATTTTCATCTTGTTCGTATGCTTGGAATAAACGGGTTTTTGCTAAATAAGCCTCTGCTGATAACTTGTTAGCTCTTCCTACCTCTGTTTGCGAAACCGGAAGATTATCGACTCCATACTGAAAGTCTGCGGCTATTTTGTCCCAAAGTTGATCGTTTGTATATTGTCTGTTAGAGACTTTTACAATATCTTCATCAGACATTGTTTCATCAATATAAGGCACATATTTCCATAATTCTTTCAACAAGAAATACATATGTCCTCTTAAAAACCGACATTCAGCAATACGAATCGTCTTTGTTGGCATACTTGTTTCATCAATGGCAGCCAACATTCTCAATGCCAAATTTGCACGCGATATTGCAGCATAGGCTCTTGTCCAGGTCGTATTTGCTATACCAATTGTAGTGGGAGTAACCAAATTATATTGTTCATAATTATTGAATTCTCCTACATCAGAAACACTACCTCCTCCTTTATAAGCATCATCAGAACGAACACTTCCATACGCCCACATACTTGTAAGAGGTCCTTCCCACATATCATTTCCAATAGCCGAATAAGCAGCAGTTACCAATCCATTAACTTTATCAGCAGTCTTCAAATCGTCTAAGGTGAGAGCTCCCTGTGGTTTATAGTCCAGATAATCACTACAACCTATAGCCGAAACTATAAAAATTGCTATCAGTAGATTAAAAATATATTTATTCATGGTTTTATATCATTAAACTGTTAAAAACTAATATTTGCTCCAAATGTATATACTGTAGGTTGAGGCCAGTTAGAGAATCCTCCAATTCTTTCAGGATCCTTAGCTAAATACTCTTTGCTTTTAAGTGCAAAAACGTTCTGTGCAATTAAATATATGCGAATCTTTTCTAATTTGAATAGTGAAACTATTGCTTTAGGGAAAGTATAACCGATTTGTACATTACGCAATTTAAAATAGGAACCATTTACCATAAAGAAATCAGAAGTTCTATATTCATCATTGGCATTAACCAAAGATAACATCGGAATATTGGAATTGGGATTTTGAGGTGTCCATGCATTCAATACTCCGGGTCCATTATTTTGATTGACAGTCAAGAACGAATTAAATTGCTTAGCAGGATCATAACCTGTTTTCCCGGCAACGCCTGATCCAAAAAGTGAGAAATCAAAATTTTCGTATGAGAGATCGATCTTCAATCCATATTCAAGACTCGGCAGGTACGTACCTAGCCATGTCTGATCCAACGAATTAATAACATTATCCCCATTCAAATCTTTATATCTTATTCGACCAATTCCCTTTCCAGTTTGAGACGGTGAGTTAGTAACTTCGTCTTGCGATTTAAAAATGCCATCTGTTTGATAACCAAAGATAGAAAGGGCAGAATGTCCTAAGATGGTTTGCTCGGAATTTCCTGGATATGCAGCACGTACATCTTCCGGAAGTTTCGTGATTTTATCTCTAAAATGACTTCCATTAATACTTACGTTGTATGTCAGTTTTCCAATTTTGTCATTATAATTTAGATTAAATTCCCATCCTCTATTATCCATAGATGCTCCATTCAACCATTTCACTTTTCCTTCTCCAACTTGAGCTGCCACTGGTGGTTGAATTAAAATATCTTTTGTTTTTCTTCCAAAATAATCAAATGATCCAGAAATTTTTTCATTCAGAAAACCAAAATCAATACCTAAGTTTATTTCATCTGTTGATTCCCACTTTAAATTCTGATTCTCACCTTGAATCTGCACATAACCAGAAGGTAACGTCCCCTGCTTAGATCCATTTAAATCATAAGCGGTACCGACATTCAGATATGGGCCTGGCCATGTTAGTCCGTTACCATATGAGTTTCCATAATTAGCCTGATACAAGCCAAATCGAGCTACATTTCCAATCTCTTGATTTCCGACACGACCGTAACCTGCACGTAATTTTAAATTTGAAACATTTTTCACTCCTTTAAAGAATCCTTCGTTGTTAAGTCTCCATCCGAGTGTAAAGGCGGGAAATAGACCATAACGGCTATTCGAACCAAAGCGAGATGACCCATCGCGTCGGATAGTTGCTGACGCTAAATATTTGTCTTCATAGGCATAGTTGACTTTTCCGAATAATGAGAATAAACTATAACCGGTTGCGCTCCCATTATTAGTGCTTAAACCTGTACCCGCATCCAGAACATAATAATCTTCATCTTCAATCGCAAACCCTTCTCTATAAGCCCCAAAAGATTGATAATCTTGATGAATTGCTTCACTACCTAATAGGAAATTAAAATTGTTCTTTGCAATAGTATATTTATAATTAGCTGTATTTGTCCATGTTAATGTGGTTAAATCGCCTTGCAACAAGGACAAACTATTGATGCCTCTGCCAATAAATCCTTCTTGAAATGCAGGTTTTATTGTTTTGATTAGAGTATGAGAATGATCAATACCATAACTTGTTTTGAGAACTAAGTTTTTAACGGGAGTGAATTCCAAATATACATTTCCTAAAATATTTAGCTTGTTGTTTTTATTCCAACGACTAAGATATTGCATATCAATTGGGTTATTACGATCAGAATATCCGGCTCCTAAAGGACCTGCAAATGTTCCATCGGTCTTATAAACCGGGATGGTGGGAGCTAAAGTTACTGCAAGCTCTGGAGTAGTGACCCCCCCAAGATCTGTTGTCGATAAGTTCTGAGAAGAAGCTGCAATTTGCAAGTTTTCTCCTACTTTAACTTTATCGTTCATAAAATTAATATATCCATTTACCCTTCCACTATATCGCTTGAAATAAGTGTATTTCATAATGCCATCATTGTGGTAATAGTTCATATTGATTAACAAACTACTTTTAGACGTTCCTGTGGTCAATGTGAGATCTTGCTGGGTCAGAATAGACGTACGATATAATTCATCTTGCCAATTCGTATTTCCAACCGGCTCCGTTTTATCTCCACCTACATAAGGTGCAATATTGATTTTTTGAAGAATCGGATTATTATAATCATTGTTCCAATCATATGTATAAAGAGCATTATCTGGATTTGTCTTATCATTTACAGCGCCTTGCCAAAGAGCTCTGCCTCGTTGCTCTGCATTCAGTACATCTTCTCTCCATGGCTTTTCTGTTTGCAAAGAAAAACTTGTATTAAACTGTATATTTATTCTTTCTTTCTGTTCGCCACCTTTGCCATCTTTCGTGGTTACAATAATAACCCCATTGGAAGCCCGTGCGCCATAAATAGATGCAGATGAAGCATCTTTTAGTACCTGAACAGAAGATATGGATCCCGGGCTAATGCTGGCAAAAACTTGAGGGTCTTTAGTCGGGACTCCATCAATAATATACAGAGGATCTGGGTTTCCCAGAGTATTAACACCTCTGATTAACACCTTATTATTTCCCCCATCAGGCTGTCCGCTTGATTCTACATAAAGACCTGGTATATGACCTTGCAAAGAGCGCATAGGATTTCCGGTAGGTATATCCTTTACATCTTGCATTTTAGCCACCGACACAGCTCCTGTTAGGTCTACTTTTTTTTGAGTCATGTAACCGGTAACAACAACTTGCTCCAAGGTTTGTACATTGCTCGCCATATCCAGATTAATGACTGTTTGATTTCCAACACTAATTTCTGTCGTTTTCATCCCAATCATAGAAAAGACCAAAATAGCATCCTTATTTTTTAATACAACAGAATACTTACCATCTAAATCTGTGATTGAACCAGAAGTTGTACCCTTTACCATAACGGTCACTCCGATTAGGGGTTGTCCGTCGTCAGAAGACTTTACAATACCTGTAACTGTTTTTGTTTGTGCGAATAATGCGAAACTAAATACGCAAAAAAGAGACAATAGACTCAATTTTCGCCAAACACTGTTTGCTAAGTTCGTGTTTTTGTTCATACTGTTTTAAGATTAATATTTATAAAAATGTGCTCTTGCTCTTGATTTCCTCAAGGTTATATTCAGGATTGGCGCCTTTAAAAGTAGCCACATATGCTCCTAAAGAACAAGCATCTCTTACAATTTGGGCAGGATCTTCATTATTAAATATGCCTGAGACGAATGAGGCAAGAAAAGCGTCGCCCGAACCAATTGTATTTTCCACTTGTACATGAAAACCGGGGTGTTCTGTAAAAATTCCATTATGCAGCATTGCCGCTCCATTTTCAGCTCTGGTTACACAAACTGTTGCACAGGAGAACGTTTCTCCCAGCCAACGCATTTGTGATTCCAAATTTTTCCCTTGTTCACCATGCCACGATGCTATTATATCCATTTCTTCATGGTTCAGTTTGATTATGTCAGCAAACAGCATCAGGTCTTCTACCAGGTCTTGAGAGTAATGAGGAGCGCGAAGATTTACATCAAATATTTTTGTTGCTTTTGTTTTTAACAAGTAACATAGCGTGTTGCGTGAAATTTCATGGCGGGCAGCCAAGCTTCCGTAAACGATTGCGTCAACCTCCTGAGTTTTTTTTATCAGCTTTTCATCCAGCTGAATGAAATCCCAAGCTGATGGGAAAGCAATATCGTAAGTCGCATTTTGTTTTTCATCGAGAAATACATTTACCACACCGGTAGGGACAGTAGAATCAACCTGAATGTAATCCGTGGTTAATCCCGCAGGTTCAATAAATTTCAGCAGGCCTGTTCCGTCTTCATCATCGCCTATACGACTGACCACATAGACATCATGCCCATGCTTCTGAAGATGAAAACCCACATTCATTGGAGCGCCACCTGGCCTTTTGTCTGTTGCGGAAATCTTGTCCCACAACATTTCTCCAAAGCATAAGATTTTTTTCTTGTTCATTGTTTTGTAATTGATAAGGTTGTTTTAGTGTCTAAATATTTCTTTTTCAATTTGTTCTAGTGACTTTCCTTTGGTTTCGGGAATCCAAAATTTAACAAAGGCAAAAGCGATGATGCTGAATATGCCGAAAATGCCAAATAAGTACTGCAATCCGAGCGTTCCGTGAATGATCGGAGCAAAATAAACGGTCAAAAATGTACAAAGCCAGCTCACAGCAGTGGAAAAGGACATGGCAACTCCTTTGATGCGATTTGGATAGATTTCAGAAATAATCACCCACATAACTGAAGCAAAAGAAGCTGCAAAGAATGAAATGTAAACTAATAAGGCAATCAATACACCAGCACCATTCTGAACCGGTTTTGAAAATTCAAGAGTCAAATATGCGAGAGAAACAATCATACCCACAGCTCCCCATAGCAATAACGTTTTACGTCCTTTTTTATCGACCAGCCATAATGCGACAATCGTCATTAAGAAATTTACCATACCCACAATCATAGCTTGCATCATAGAATCGCTTTTGGCTGAACCGGCGGCATGAAAAATATCAGGCGCAAACATGATTACGGCATTAATACCTGTAATTTGCTGTAAAGCAGCAATTAGCGTTCCGATTAATACAATTTTGCCTGTTTTTCCTTTGAATAACTCATTTACAGACATTTTTTCTTTTTTCTGTTCAGCAAGCAGCATGCTTTCCATTTCGGGTAATTCCTGATCGACCAAGGTTTTACCGCCGATACTGTTTAATACTTTGATTGCTTCTTCTTGTTGTCCGTGAGCCAGTAACCAACGTGGACTTTCGGGAAATTTTGTTAATAAAAATATCAAAAAGAACACGCCAAATAGAGCTGGAACAATCAGCATATAACGCCAAGCATTATCTCCAATTCCGATTAAAAGATAGTCGAAAATATAGGCTAAAACGATGCCTATAGTAATAGCAAACTGATTAAATGACACCAAACGTCCGCGGTTTTTAGCCGGAGAGATTTCAGAAATATACATTGGAGCAACGACAGATGTAGCGCCGACAGCAAGACCTGATAATATACGAAAAACAATGAGCATGGTTGCTGATTCGGCCAGTGCACAACCCAATGCTGAAATGATATAAAGCACAGCAGTGGTAATCATCACTTTTTTGCGTCCGTATTTTTCAGTGAAGTTGCCAGTAAATAATGCTCCTGCTAAGCATCCGAAGGTTAAGAGAGCAGCTACAGTTCCCAAGCCGCTGTCTGTAAGGGAGAATTGACCTTTAATCATATCCACAGCGCCCGATATGCCAGCCATGTTCAGGCCAAAAAGCAAACCTCCATTGATGGCTACAAAGGTTGTCCAATATAAAAATTTGTTATTCATAAGTTGGTTTTGATTTGATGATGGTATTTGAATTGTTTTGTTTCTACAATTGGTTAAGAGGAGTTAAACAGTTCAGCCTACTTAATGTATTTGCATGTTTTGAGAATCTTCTTAATGGAGTTCACGGAATTACTGTGTAATATTTGAGAATGCTATACGAATTGTATAAGGTAACTGTCGGAGTAGGGACAGACTTATTGTGAAGAAGTGATTTTATCATGATGTTTCAATTTTAAGATTCAATTACCAGTGTACTTTGTACAGTGCAAAAATCGTATGATAAATGACGAAACCCTGTAATATTTGTTTCAAATGCGTGTAATTTTGTATCATCACAAAAAAAATATTTCATGATGATATTATTAAAAAACTAATAACCAGACACAAATAAGAAATATTATATTTTTTATTTATCCCACGCTTCTGCTTCCCGTACGATATAATGCCTTAATTGAATTAAGTGTCTATTCTATATATTTAGAATCGCATTAATTAGTTTGATTATAGGGGGCAGGCCTAATTACGATAGTTAGATTAAAACAAGCAGAGAAAACAGAAATAGAATGTTATGAATTTCATAAAATCAAATTGCAATACATTTATGGTTAGAGACAGAATTCATTTGATTTCCTTTTGTTCCATTAGGCTTTAATTCATATTTAGGAGCTAATGTCAGTTGCATCTTACGTTCCAACACAGCCTGCTCACATTTCAGTTTTTTCAAATCATCTTCTTTCTTCCATGAGCTATTTGCTATTTCTTGCAACGTTGGAATATCCCGTTCCAAGGTTCTATTCTGAGCTTTGTACTGATCAATCATTTTCGGAATACGCTCCAATGCGTTCAGAAAGTTTAATGCAGCCGCTTTGGGATCAGCCATTGCTATTTGCCCATTGTTATAGGTGTATTTGTATTCTCCTTCGACAAAAAAACGATTTTGCTTTACTTCTTGCCCATCCCGTTCAACGGCTTCGGTTCTAACAAGTATTGGGAATCCATACAGTTCTCCAATGGAGAGATACTCTCCCCCGGTTGAGGCATTACGGACAATGTCCTGCAACTTAGATCCAACACTTCTTACATCTGTTGCTTGCAGCCCATCCAACCGTAGAGGATTGAGAGGATATCCATCCTGATCGGTCAAAAGACGGGATTGAAATTTTTCATTATCGGAAGTCAACCGAGCAATACATTCATTATTACGATTTAGTGTATCGGTGTGTTCCTGTAATTTCCAAACAGAGCTACTCTTTGCCTTGTTGAACGATTTGCGTTCACTCTCCAAGGCCGCTACTTTCTTTTCCAAGCGGGCCTTCTTTAGTAAATCGGTATTACCGGACAGGATTGCCATATATTCGGAGAAATTCATTCCACTTTTTTCATCCATTGCCCCTTCATCAATAGTGCGTGAACCCATTGCTCCGCTTTTTAATTGGGTAATGAAGGTTTGTTTGCAATGTAGCAAGTTAAACTTGTAACTATCCAATGATTTTTCCACTGCGTAAATGATAATGTCAACTTTATCGCCAGCAAATAGCTTGGCGATCTCATTTCCTTTCCGCACTGCCCGTCCATCCCTTTGTTGCAAATCCGAAGGTCGCCATGGTGTATCAAGATGATGTACTGCAACCGCTCGTTTCTGAGCATTGACACCTGTTCCAAGCATGGAAGTAGAGCCAAACAAGACACGCACTTTCCCTTCATTCATGGCATCTATGACCGATTTACGGGCTTTTTCAGTTTTACACTCCTGAATAAACCGAATCTCGGATGGAGGAATTCCATAATCTTCCATAAGTTTCCGTTTAATCTCCGAATAGACACTCCATGCACCGGGTTGGTAAGTACCTAAATCGGAAAATACAAACTGTGTGCCTTTCTGTGCCTCATATTTATGATAATATTCGGCAACTGTTTTGGCACAACGGCTTGCCTTATTATCAGGATGGTCGCTGTATTTAATCGGATCTATCATGCGCAGGTCCAAGGCCATTTTACGGGCATAGTCTGTTGCAATCAGCATCTTTGCCTTTTCTTCCGATTCCGAAAGCTTTTCACGTCCCAAAATAGTAGCATCTCCGCTCTGAGCAAAGGCCATCAATTTCTGGATAAACTCTTCCTGTTGGGGAGTTGGTGGAATATTCTGCAGGATTTCATTTTTGTCCGGGCGATCAACTCCTACATCTTCTGCTGTACGATAGTCCGTAATCTCATTATAGAATGCTGCCAATTCCGGCACCTTGATAAAATAACGGAATCGTTCCTTCTGGATCACCTGATTGGTGACAGAGAACTCAAAGTCAGTAGTTTTCTTTGCAAAGATTGCCGCCCAGGCATCAAAACAATTGATATTTTGCCGTTCCAATTCCTTTGGTCGAAGATATTTAAATAACAAATAAAGTTCTGTCAATGAATTGGATATGGTTGTTCCCGAAAGGAAGGTTGCCCCTAAATCTTTGCCTGTACGCTCCTGTATGGTTCGTATGGCATACAGCATATTCAATGCTTTCTGACTACCTTCCTGATTTCCCAATCCGGCCACGCGATCGTGCCGAGTATTGAACATCAGGTTTTTAAATTGATGGCTTTCATCTATAAACAAATGGTCGATCCCCATCTGCCTAAAGTCCACCACATCATCCGTGCGTGAATCAATAGCATGAGTGATCTTCTTTAATTTGACTTCCAGATTAATTTTCCTCTTTTGTAATCCCTTGAGCATCGCCCGGGAAACCTCTTTACCTTCATGCCTCAATACCTCCAGATTCTCTTCCACGGTATCCAACTCAGCCTGTAGAATGCGTTGCTGTAACTCGGGAGACTGAGGAATCTTACCAAATTGGTCGTGCGACATAATCACACAATCCCAGTCATTGTTTTTGGTGTTATTGAAGAACTTCACCCGATTCTGAACAGAAAAATCTTTCTCTGTGGCATAAAGTATCCTTGCATTCGGATAGGCTGTCCGGTAACATTCCGCAATTTCTCCCACATTGGCCTTCAGCCCAATAATCATCGGTTTGTGAGCCAAATTCAAGCGATGCATTTCATGAGCGGCAATGCACATTATCAATGTCTTTCCCGTCCCCACCTCGTGGTCACAGATTCCACCTCCGTTTTGCTTGAGCATCCAGACACAATCTTTCTGGCTCTTGTAAATGTCGTTTATATTGAACCTTTTTTCAAGCGCTTTCAGGTCAATATCCGGAAAAGTCTGATGTGATCCATCGTACTCGGGACGAACAAAGCAATTGAACTTCCGGTTGTACAGATCGGTCAACCGGGATTGAAATTCAGGTGACTGTTCTTGCAGCCAATCCACAAAACCGTTACGTATATCATCAATCTTACTGTTTGCCAATTGGATTGCCTCACTATCCCTGACTTTTATATCATTTCCATTCTCATCTTTCCCGATACTTTTGGTAATATCCGGGACCGTATTTAGCAATGCGTTCTTCAACAGATTAATACCGTCATACGTGCGGTAATATCCCTTTACAGCATATTGATCCCAGATTTTAGCATTCTTACTCTTGCACCGGACAGAATACTCATCCATACTTTCCGAATACGAGATATCGACTTCCGTATCAAATAAGGAACGGGCATAGGCGGTGTATATCCCGGTAGGTATCCAACGTTCCCCAAAATTGAAATCCAGTTCATCAAATGTAATCGGACGGGGTATTGCCTCCTGTAATGCATTAAGAGAGACTTTCTCACTTTCTCCATGCGGATGCATTTCTATCCACGTTTGAAGTTGTTCCGCTTTTTCAACCACATTCCCGGCAATAAACCGATCCCGAATCTCATAATTTCCGATTAATGGATTAAAATAAATTCTTCCGTCCAACTCTTTCAACAGAGACTCTCGATCGAAATCACAGAGCGTCTCCATGTATTCCAAGTTGACTGATCCGTATTTATTTAGGGACGCAGACAGAGCCTCTTCGGGTGTATCAACATGTGTAATTTCAAGCTGAGAAAAGGCAACGGGATGATGAAATATGTCAGCTTTAACAAACTGTCCGTTTTCGGCACGTTCTAAGGAAAGCACATCCCGTCCTGAAGCATCCATGAGAATGAGTTTGACATTGGCTTTTGCATTGAAAAAACCAAAGCGTTGCACAAATTCATCATAGCCAGTATTTAATGCATCCCTTTGCCCTTTGTTTTCTTCCTGTTTTTCTGCTTCATAAGCATATAGCTGTTGATAGCTATCCCGGACAGAGATGTAAAGTGCTGCCTTTTCAGCCTGCATAGTTGATAATTCCAAAGGATGAAATGTGGCTCCATAACGGGTAACATCCTTCAAATAGCCCACCTGCAAATTACTTTCCAAAACTAGTGATCCATCCCGATGATGAGCCTCCGGGGCTTGAGAGAATCCCCGGGGAAGCATCAACTCTTCTTTCTGATGCCAGACAACATCCCGCTGGTTGATTTCTTTTACTTCCCGTTGCAAAGCCGCCTTCCTTTCTTCCGGCAACCCCATCATCAATTCATAATAGCCGTTGATGGGCGGATTATCCATCCAGTTAATTCCGGCATACCTATCGTCCGAAGAAGACTCTCCTGCCGATTCTTTATTTTCAGAGTGTTCTTGACCGGACTGTAGTGTGGCTCTGTTTTGATTGAATAAATTGGGCTGAACAGACGTTGGTTTTTGAGTGGAATGGGCCGTTTTCTTTCTTTTCACTGCCCGTGTTTGTTGCCGTTCTTCCTGTGAGAAGCCAAACAGGTCGTAGAGTGTCAACAACGGTTGTTCCTGTTTAACCTCTACTTTCTCCGGCTTCTTATCAATCGCTTGGTTTTCGGATACGTGATGCGCAGTGGGGCTGTAATGCCGATTAATGGGGTTGTTGGCATTTGTATTGTCGACGTTTCCCCTGATCGTAGATTGATTAGCATACTTCTGAAAGAGCTCGTCATCTAATCGTTGGGCAAAATCTTCAGAAAGCATTTTTCGCAAATCGGCGGCTATACCCTGTACACCTCCCTCATGGATGTAAATCATAGCCGGTTTACCGTAAGGGTCGGTGTCTAAATAACCCTTGGTATGGATAATACGCTCCCCTGTTTGATAATATTGATTATCTGTTGTGCCAAAGGAAGTTACATATCCATTTAAAAAGGAGCGTTCTTCGTTAGAGAGTTGTTCTTTACCAGTATGCTTTTGCAGGATAATCAGATCACTTCCAACCTCCGTATTGGCTATCTCTGTAAAAAGATTATTCGGTAAGCGGATAGCAGACACCAAGTCGGCATTTTCCATTAGCCATCGTCGTTGCGGTTCATATTGCGGGACATTCATCACCCCTTGGGAAGTGATAAAGGCGACTATACCTCCCTGACGCACGGCATCCAATCCTTTCATGAAGAAATAGTTGTGGATAGCCTTTGTCGATTGTCGCCGGGCATTATCGCGGCTTCCATTGAACAGCGGATCAAACACGGCAATGTCTCCAAATGGGATATTGGAGGTAACCACATCAAAATAGTTATTGAAGGGATGCTCGATTTTTTCAAAACCCTCAATTCTGATTTTATGTTCAGGGTATAGGTGAGAAAGCAGTTTACCGGTAAGCAGGTCTTTTTCAAATGCCATTACTTCCATGTTAGGAACCTGATTCTCCAATCCGGCAATAAAAACTCCCTGTCCGGCTGAAGGGTCAAGTAAGCGCTGGGGTATAATGCCGTGTTGATGCAACGTATAGGCAAGGGCAGAGACAATTTCCACCGGGGTATAAAATGCAGTTAGGACAGAGCTTTTAAGACTGTCCATGTATTGCTTGTATCCGGATTCATTGGATGCATTATCACGGACGATCCGGTGCAATTCCATGGTCATCGGGAATAACTCCAAATCGGATTTCGTCCAACGGACACTATCTGAAAGGCTTGTTGCCGGATTGAGAATACATTTTAATCCTCCGAATCCACAGTAACGGGTTAAGATCTCCCTCTCTTCCGTGGTTGCCTTCCGTCCCACCCTATCCAGTTCAAATAATGTCCGTATCGCTTCAATGTTATCCCGTAGCTTCGCTTTACGGTTAAATGCCATGCTCTTCGATATAAAGTGTGACTGCACCCGTCAGCTCCGTATAGAGGAAATCGTAATCTTTTGTGTAGGCAAAATCATCCGAGAGAGAATAGTTGGTAAAAACGGTTTCCAAGAAGGGTTGTATTTTAAAGGCAACCTCTGCTGCATTTGCCGGTGGCACTTCCTCTGCAAATTCATTCCAGAGGACTTCTATCAGGGTATTGAATTTTGAAAAATGGAGATCCTTTAATAATGCTGTCATCGCAAGCTCCTGTGCTTGTTCAACGGTATGCCCCTCCCGTCTGGCTTGTTCATAGATATCATCGGTCAAAGCAGAGCGTGTTTCGATGAAATCCGTATCGGGTAATCGTTCGGGATGGTTTTCGTTAAGAAAAGAGAGCAGATACAGTCCGTAATAGGACAATTCTGTGGAATTATGCTTTTGATTCATAGCTCATGGATTTTAGTGGACGATTGGGGAAGATGGATAAATGAGAAAAGCACTCCGGGTATCCCTCCCGAAGTGCCACCACTAAAATCCACAACAAAAGAGCAAGAACAATTTTGACAGTGAACTTAGTGGCAAAGATAAACATTAATTTTATCTCCGTTTTTCCCTGCTGTGTGGTTTTGATTCAGGGAAAACAAATTGGGTATTCAGATTTGTATCAAAGGCAATGGCCGCACTAAAGGCTTTGCCCTGCTTGCTATTGAAGCCTTTTATGACACCGGTTTTCCCCTTGGTCAATAAATCCCGGATATCCTGGTCCGCTAGTGTTTTGCCTGCTATTTGCCGAAACACAGGGAATCCGCAAGAGGGGTTATCACAACGTACCACCTTGCTATAGAATTGCATCGCGCCAGTCTTGCATTTAGGACATGGACATTGCGTCTCTTTATGGGTAAAAAATTTATCACAGGTCAACAGTTCCGACGTAATCCGGGCTGTATAAGCTTCAATATCTTTACGAAAAGTATCTGCCTGCAGTTTTCCGCTTTCAATATTGGCCAAGGCGAGCTCCCACTCTCCGGTCATCTCGACATTGGCAATATTCATATCCTTGACCACCGAATAGAGTGCCAGCCCTTTCTCTGTAGGAACAAGTGATTTTTTCTGCCTTATTATGTATTCACGTTGAAACAATGTTTCGATGATGGATGCCCGGGTTGCTGGCGTACCGATTCCACATGCAGATAAAGAGTGTCGTAATTCTTCGTTTTCAATCTCCTTGCCTGCCGTTTCCATCGCAGCAAGCAGAGTTGCTTCGGTATGCAGCGGTTTGGGTTTGGTTTGCCCTTCCGTTAGAGAACTGGCTGTAAGTGGCAAAACCTCTCCTTCCGACCATTCGGGCAATGTGATTTCTTCTCTTTCTTCCCCGTAGATCGCCCTCCATCCTTGTTGTTTTACAACGGCTCCTTTCAAGACAAAGTAAACGTCAGCACACTCTGCCGAAACGGAGGTCACATCCTTAATGCATTTTTCTGAAAAGGCTTCGAGCATCCGTCCGATAATCATGTGATAGATCATTGCCTCATCGGAGGAGAGATTTTGCGGTTTTACTCCCGTTATCAGCAAAGCATGGTGATCTGTAATCTTAGTATTATCCACACTGCGTCGTGTCAATTCTTCTATATGGTCTATATAAACGGCCCATTTAGAACTTCCTTTGAGCGTTAGCAACAATGTTGGCAGCTCTGCAAAAACATCTTCGGGAATATACCGGCAACCTGTCCTTGGATAGGTAATCAGTTTCGCTTCATATAATTTCTGCGCTATATTCAGTGTCTTTTCTGCCGAGAATCCATGTTTGGTGTTAGCTTCCTTTTGCAACGTTGTCAGATCATAGAGTAGGGGCGTTTCTTGTACGGTTTCTTTATGTTCTACTTTTGAAATCGTGATAGCTTTGCTGTTCTTGACCGCTTCAAAGATTTTTTCCGCCGCTTGTTTGTCTTTCCATTTTTCAACGGAAGTAAAGGTGAACGTCTCTTCATTAGCATTGCCAGCCGTTGAAACATGCAGCTGCCAGAAAGCCTCGCTCATAAACTGTTTGTTCTCCCAATAGCGGGCACATACCATTGCCAAGGTAGGTGTCTGCACCCGTCCCAGGGAATAGGTTCCCCGTCCGGCTGCTATAGTAATAGCTTGTGTGGCATTTATACCCACTAACCAATCGGCTTCACTGCGGGCTTTGGCTGCATAATAAAGGCGGTCATACTGATTGCCACTTTTCAGGTTTTCCAATCCTTCGCGGATTGCTTTATCGGTCAGAGAGTTGATCCAAAGTCGGTCGAAAGGTGAGGAACAACCGGTGTATTCATAGAGGTACCGGAAGATCAACTCGCCTTCGCGTCCGGCATCGGTAGCCACTATGATCTTTTCACTCTCGTTAAAGAGTCGTGCGATTATCTTGATCTGAGCCACCACGTCTCTATCGGGAGTGTATCCTTTTTCTGTTTTTATCTGGCGGGGCACGAGCGTAAAGACAGGTGGAATGATCGGCAGGTTATCACTGTGAAAACCTTTAATACCATACCCATCCGGCAAAGCCGGGGTTACTAAATGCCCGAATGCCCATGTTACCGCATAACCGTTGCCGGTCAAATAGCCGATTTCTCTTTTGGTTGCTCCTACAATTTGGGCAATCTCCCGGGCAACGCTCGGTTTTTCTGCTATAATTGTCTTCATTTTAATTTATTATTGTGGATTTTAGTGGTTAATGAAATAGATCAGATGCCAACGCCTTTGGGTTTGTTCTGCGTTCCCTGGGCTTGACGTTGTTGCTGTTGTTGGTTTTTGGGAGCCGCTTGTCCCTGTTGTAGCGGTTCTCCGATGTGTTTGGTTGCCTCATTGGTCTTGCCCTCGGTGTTGACAGCTACCTGTGTCCGATTTTCCGATGCTGGTGTGATTTGTTTTGCCTGAGAAACATCAGGGTTGGAAGGGTAGTATTTCGGACGGCCTTCTTCCCTGTTGAATTTGATGTAGGCGGTAAAGGGTTCACCTTGTTTGTCGCGCACCATATCTTTTACCAGGATGGTTTTCCCGGCTGTATAATCGGATTGCTGTTCCGGTGTCAGGGCAACACCGCCAAAGGTTTTGGGTGCCCGGATATTGCCATTCGGATCCATCCATTGGAAATAATTAGCAGTCTGTTTTGGAGTGGCTTCCTGATTTAATTGGGCATGGTGGGGAACAAATTCGATTCCTCTTTGCTCGACATTGACCTGCAACGTAGCTGTAAATTTTTTCCCGTTGGCCAATACAATCTCTTTATCCCGAACCGGATGACCTGATCGAAGCTCCCTCTTTTCCTGATCGGATAATACCGTATCTCCAATCTTATCGGGAATATGGACTTTGTACACCGGAAGGGCTACGATGTTATTGGTCAAACGGTCAATGCTGATATAAACCGGAATCGTTTCCCCTGTGTTTTTACTGGTCACTTGGGCTATATGTCCCATATTCCCCGTCGTTTTTAGGTTCTCTTTATCGTCAGCCGAGAACGTATATCCTTCAAAGGTTTTATCCAGCTGGGGTTCTTTGCGAATCAGGTGAGGAACCAATTGCACTCCTCCATCCGGTAGTGTCCTGAATGAAAGCCGGGCTTCGGTCTCAAAGCGTTCCTCTCCAAACTTCGGGGAGACTGTGACCAATCCTGATTTGCCATAATTCAGCATCTTTTTAAGGTCACCCGATTCTTCCAAAGCCTGACGGTTCACGCCCCATCTTTCTTCCAACTGTTGCCAGTTGATACAGGTTTCATCAATGGGTTGGTAGGGTCGTTTATTTTGTTCCGTTTGTGAATCATGTTGATCTTGCTCTCCCGCTTCAGTTTGTGCCTCTTTGACCGTTTGTTCATACTTGCCTGTATCAATACGATGTTGGGCAAGAAGTTCCTTGTTGGCCTCCGGATTTTTCAGCACCTCTTTCATTACTGCCAACACGTTTTCCACTCCGTCTGCCGCCACCCGATAAAAGCCGAAGTGTTTAGGGTCTTTATACTGTCGGAGAAAATTGAGCATAAAATTGTCCAGCATATTGCCACCCCGGTCAAAATGCAGGAAATCCTGTCCATTACTCTTCTTGCCATCCGTTATCTTGGGCGATCCGTCCTTATTCACTCCAGACACCACGCCTACTTCACTTGATCTCTCATCCTTGACAATGAGAACATCCTTTTCTTTTTTGTCCTGTTCCATAGTTGTAAACTTTTATGATTGATTAATTTCTGAGAAGGTCTGTTTATCGGCTATTTTTCTGAATTCAAAACAGGTTCGCCTTTCCTGAACTCCTTGGAATATGTTTTAAGAAATAGCTGTACGTCTGATTCTTTGTAGTAAACCTTATGCCATAGCATGTGATAGGTTAATGCTCCGGAGCTTCTGTAACGTTGGAGGGATCGTTTACTGGTTTGCAGCAGTTGGCATAAATCCTGGTTATCCAAAAGGCGTTCACCGTCTAAATATTTGGTCGGTTTTACCTCTTTAGCGGATAAGGCTGCCAACATTTTTTCGTTGCGGTCAAAGCGTTCCATGACCTGCTTCATCCACCCTTCAAATGTCTTGGTATCCAATAAACTCATAGGGATGTATTTTTACGTGTCAGCAAGTAGTTCTTACGAAACTCATCCAATGTCTGTGGATTGCAGGAAACAATTCTTTCCCGAATACATTGCTCCACGTCGGATAACCTATATAAGCATTTGCTGCGCACCATGCTATAAGCAATGGTTCTGTCTTTACGCATCCGTTGAAGGGTGCGTGTGCTGATTTTAAGCAGGTCAGCCAGTTCTTCACTGGTCAGCCATATGTCCGGCTCTTGTGCTGGAGTTGCTTCTTTCTTGAAGACGTAATCCGCAATCTTGTCGATCTTATTTGACAAATCCCGGAATACCTGATGATCGAAGGTGATGATTTCCATTTTGTTGCTGTTTAATTGCGATGCAAAAATGGAAACTAAGCGGAAGGTGTTTTCACAGGTGGTTACCTACCTGTGAAAGATTGTTGTTGAGGAAAGAAAAAATGGGGTACAAAAAAACCGGAAGTCCATACTGTGAACTCAGTAAGAACCTTCCGGCTTAAATAAAATTGAGGATAATTGTTGCTAATTCATCATGGTTGTTGTACCCAATCGTCCCAGAACCGGGTCAGCTTCTTTTATAGAAGCACTGATCTGTTGTGCGATCCATTGCCGAAAAAGAGTACTTGGGTAACTCTCAATTCTAAAGCTTAGAGCAATAATCACTTCCAGATTAAAATATTCTACAATGCACTTTTGATCATTTTCTAATGTATAGGTTACTTCTTGTTTTATCTTCTCCGTTAAGAGCTTACAAGAATCATTCATCACTTTCAGATTCATCTGCACAATTGAATTGTTCACCGTAAATAATGATGCAATCTCTTCCTTTGTCATCCACACATTTCCATCTTCTGACAATTCAATTTCAACCCGACCATTTTCCAAATTTGAACTATTGATAGTTATACTGCCTCTTTTCATAAGTGCTAATTTATTCGTACTTTTTTCCATATTGTTTATTTTTGCTGCCAGTAACTGCATATCAGCATTAATCTTGTCGTTAGTTATGCGAGCATATATCTGCGTTGTTTGGATATTGGTATGTCCCAACATCTTTGATACAGTTTCAATGGGAACGCCCTTCGACAATGTGGTCGTTGTGGCAAAAGTGTGGCGTGCAAGATGAAATGTTATTTTCTTCTTAATGCCGCACAAATCCGCTATTTCTTTCAGATACGAATTCAGTTTTTGATTGCTTAAGACAGGAAGTAATTGACTGTTTGGTTGTTTACCTTCATATTTTTTCAGGATGGATAAAGGGATATCCAATAAAGGAACATTAACTGGAGTATCTGTTTTTTGCCTATGTGTCATTATCCAAGGTTTACCATCAAAAGATATACGAATATTATCGGTTGTTAAGTGCTTAACATCAATATATGCCAACCCTGTGAAGCACGAAAAAATAAAAACATCACGGACTTGTTCCAATCGGTTGGATGCAAATTCTTTATCTATAATTATCTGAATTTCCTGGTCTGTCAGGTAACCTCTATCTACACGATTAAATCGAATTTTATAATTAACAAAAGGATCCATGAAAATCCAACCATAATTTTTAGCTTCAATAATAATCATACGAAATATCTGTATGAATTTCGCTGTTGTATTTTCACTACACTTACTAACGCTTCGCAAGTATATTTCAAAATCCGTAATAAATTTGTGACTAATTTCCTTTAGAGCTATATCCGACATGTTGTACTTCACATTCATAAATTCTTCCAATCGGCGACAAGTTCTATCATATTTTGCGACCGTAGCTTCAGTTTTACTAATTCCGATAAGCTTTCTGGCATCTTCAATATGATTTCTGAATAGTTCTAAAAGGGTGCGATGTTTAGTATCATAACCAAGAAAGGCATTGCGTATCTTCTCGGCTGTTACATACGCCTCATGGACTTCTATCTCATGATAGTAATTCCTCAAAGAAGTACGAATGTCTTCTAAAAAATTATTCAGTTGGCGGGACTGCATGCTATTTCCTTTGGCTCTTCCTAGCTTTACATCCCAAAGTGCAGGTGCTATATTCAGTTTAGAGCTAAACTGAGACATCTCTCCATTTACCGATAAGCGAGTCATGATACTCGCTTTCCCGTCTTTGTTCACCTGATTCTTTCTCACATAGAATAGAATCTTAAAAGTGCTTTTACTCATAATACTTTTGTTTTTCCCCAATGCAATCAATAAGCATTGCAAAGGAATGTTTAACACTCAGTTTATGAGCAGACACATTTATGTCAATATGTAACAAATCAACGACTTACATCAAAAATCGTTACTAGAAATCGAAACTAAAATTTTAGTAACGATCCAGTAACGAAATAATGTCGTTTTTTGGCTGTTTTATGGAATTCAAACGTCTGGTATAGACAATAAAAAAACTCCATAAAACTTTTATTTTATGGAGTTTGTCTTAGTTTGACTACCAAATGACTTTGGTGTCTCGCGGAAAGCTCTGCTCCTGTCCTCCAAACCGCTGTGGCCGATGTGAGAACCTACAAAAGTGAAGTGGAGCATTACTTGCGAAACGAAGCTTTGTAGCTTCTCTCTTTGGCCACAGCCTTGGATTTATCCTGCTGACCATCACAGTCTATCAGCTAAAACTTGCTTGGTGTCGCAGACACGGAGTAAGTCAGCTGGCAGTTATCTTCCAACTTTCACATCGCTTCCGTGCGTCCCATGAAATAGGGTTTGTCGGAAGCGGGGTGGAACCCCTCAAAGGCTCATCTTCATTTGCAGACCAACCTTCCAGAAACAAACTCAGCAGCCCTCTATTGCAAGTGCAACCTGCAACAGTAGAGCTGCTGAACTCATTTCCCTCACAAACAGCCAGTCTCCCTGCCACTGTGGCCGATGTGAGAACCTACAAAGTGAAGTGGAGCATCTTTATGGCGAAACGTAGCCTTGTAGCTTCTCTCTTTGGCCACAGCCTTGGATTTATCCTGCTGATTATCACAGCCTATCAGCAGAAACTTGCTTGGTGTCACAGACACGGAGTAAATCAGCTGGTTGAAATTTCATCGATTATATGTTATTCAACATATTTAATCATTAAAATTGACCAAGAGAACAATTTATAGCTTTAACAATCTCTTTTTTCGAGCAATTTATGCACGATTTACATACAAATTGGGTATATTTGCAAGGAAATATAATCATGAGACGATGGAACAACGTATCAATAGAATAAAAGTTGTGTTGGCTGAGAAACAGCGAACTAACAAATGGTTGGCCGAAAATTTAGGCAGAGAGTACTCTACTATTTCAAAGTGGTGTACGAATACAAATCAGCCTGATCTTATCACGCTGACAAAAATTGCACACCTACTAGAGGTAGACATACGCGAACTATTAGTGAGCGGAAGACCCACGTTGAAGGATTCGGACTTTACATCCGGTAATAAGTAGTACTCATTAATGAAGTAGTAGAAATATGATAAATTATTCTCCGGGACAACGCATCACAGTGCGTGGTGAGGACTTTCTGATAACAAATGTCGATCGTAACTATAACGGTGGACATTTGCTTTATGTCATGGGGGTAAGTGAATTGGTGCGCAACCATAGCTTTATCTTCGACACCGATCTTGATAACAACATTGAGATTGTCAGCCCTATTAATGCACATTTGGTCAGCGACGAAGATCCTCGCTGGCGTAAGACGCGCCTGCTTATCGAAACCGCTTTACGTAGCAACGCTTATTTCTCTCAAAAGATAACTGTGGCTCAGGGCGGTGCTTTTGATGTAGCCGAATATCAGATGACACCGACCCTAAAGGCCTTCGAATTACCTCGTCCTCGTCTGTTGATTGCCGATGGTGTAGGTTTAGGTAAGACTATTGAGGTTGGCATCTTTTTGGCTGAAATGATTCGCCGTGGCCGTGGCAAGCGCATACTGGTTTGTGCGTTGAAGAGCATATTGGCTCAGTTCCAAGAGGAAATATGGAATCGATTTGCCATTCCTTTGGTTCGTCTAGACAGCCTTGGTGTGGCAAAGATTCAGAACGAGATTCCGCTTAATAAGAATCCATTCGACTACTACGACAAGACCATCATCTCTATTGATACGTTGAAAAATAACGGTCGTTTCCGTGCTTGGCTCGAAAAGACGCATTGGGATATTATTGTGATTGACGAATGTCATAAGGTAGCTAATGATAGTAGCCTCCGTGGCGATCTGGCGCAGTTCTTAGCCCAGAAGTGCGATTCGATGATTCTTACCTCTGCCACTCCTCATAATGGCAGTGCTGAGTCATTTGCCAACTTGATGCGGATGCTTGAACCCATTTCCATTCCCCGTAATGGCGAATATACCAAGGAAGATATTCTGCCTTACTATGTACGTCGTTTCAAACATGATATTACCGATGCACATATCCGCAGTCAATTCCAAGAGCGCGAAATCCGTAAGATAGAGGTTACATTGACTGATGAGGAAGAACAGATATTGAGCAAGGAGCATACCAAGTTCCGCTCACTAAAAGATAAATTCAAGAATGATGCACTCTTTGCATTGACTGTATTCAAAAGCTTCATGTCATCACCCATTGCTGCTTTAGGTACACTTGAAGAGCGTTGCAAGAAAGACGATAGCGAAGAATTGGCAGAACTCACCGAGCAGGTACGTCGTCTGGCAAAGAACTACGAAGACAGTCGCTATGATGCTTTCAAGAAAGTATTGACCGAACTTTGGAATAAGAATTCTAAAGAACGTATTGTCATTTTTACGGAGCGTATTGCCACCATGAAGTATCTGGAAGAGCGCATCATGCGTGAGTTTAAACTCAACAAAGAACAAGTGGTACGCTTTGACGGTTCCCTCTCGGATACCGAACAAGAAGAGATGGTAGGCAACTTCGCTAAAGAGGATAGCAAGATTCGCGTCTTCATCTCCAGCGATAGTGGTTCACAAGGTGTCAACCTCCACTACTATTGCCACATCATGTTCAACTATGATATACCCTGGAGTTTAATTACTTTGGAACAGCGTAATGGCCGTATTGATCGTTATGGGCAGAAGCAACGCCCCATCATCTATTACTTGGTGAATAAGACCAACGATGAAGGGCTTCGTTCTGACTTCACAATCATCGACAAACTGCTTCATAAAGAACAAGAAGTACATGATACCCTTGGCGATGCCATGGGTGTGATGGAACTCTACAGAGCACAAGACGAAGAAAAGGCCATTGGTGATGCCCTGATGACTGGAGATACTGAGGTCGTAGAACAAACCGCCTCTCGTCGTCGCCAATGTGGTGGATTCAAGCGTGCTGATGCTGTAGTATCAACTCCTGCTGTAGAACGCTTGAATGATAAAATTTTCGAGAAACGTTTCTCGCTCTATGCCGACGACATGAGCTATTATCGTGATCTCTTTGCTGAACTGGAAGCTACAGGTAGTATTCATCATGGTGATGTGAGCATGATGGAAGATGCCACTGTGCCCTATGTGGAGGTGAAGAATAATGAGGAACTTCGTGATGTATTGTATGACATTCCTCGTGAAGCATTTCCTGCTGATAACATCTTCCGTCTGACCATGGACAAAGCATGGCTGAACCGTTCGATTGCCGAATCAAGAAAAAGCACGAATAGTGAATGGAGCAAGTTTTTGCCTCTATACGATATTCATCCCATCATTAGCTACCTGCTTACCAAGTTTACAGCCTCATTGCCTAAGTCGCAAGCTATGGTCGTACGCAACCCCGAGTTACCTCAGGGAATGAGCTACTACTTGTTCTACGGCAGTCATGGCAACGGCTTAGGACAAAACCTTGTCAGCAAATTCTTTGTAGTACCCTTGGATAAGGATGGTGCCTTACGTGAACGCCCCATGTCGTTCTACGATTTCACTCAGAAGTACCCCATCATTAGCAAATTTATGCAGGGTGCATCTGAAGAGGATATTAAGATTTTACAGGCCAACCTCCAAAATGCGATAGATGAAGGCTTGGTGAAATATATGTATGATGCTCAAGGGAAAGTGAGTGCCGAAATGGAAGAACAGCTGAAAGCTTACAAGCATAAGCTACAGATCTGGGCTGATACGGCCAATACCCTTTTTGCTGATGATACAGACATCACCATTATCCGAAATAATATGTACAAGAAAGAGAAAGAAGAAATCCAGAAAATTACTGATCAGTCCAGCCAGTTCTATCAAGACCTCTTCTCACTCGATAATGCTGAACCGTATATGCGCCTTTTGGCCGTATTCCATAATATATAATACCCCATGGCAGACAATATAACATATCGATTTATACAAAACGTAGGCGACTACTTTCCTTCGGGCTATTTCACCGAGGACTTTGTAGATAAGGTGCAGAAATGTGCCGGTCGTACTACCGACGAAATGAAGGAGCTCAATAAGCCTTTCACAGCTCTGCGTGCCCAATATGAAGACTACAAAAACTTCATCATCAACGACCATCCTCGTGTAAAGGACGCCATTCGTCGTACCCATGAGTGGCATACCTCTCTTCTGAAGGTTTTGGGCTATGATACGGATCATGCCTACCAAGAGCCTTATGTGGTCAGCGACAATGGTGAGGTCATCGAAATGATTCCTATACGTCATATCTTGCGAAGTGGCGACAAAATCAGTATGCTCATTATGGAGATGCAGCATCTAATTTCGATAGATGAACAATCACCTGCTGGACTCTTTGAACAGCAATACGAGTCAGAGCCGGATAAGAACACCCGTCAGCAACGCTATTATGCAGGACAGTGGGCAGACGTGATTCCTGCTCAGTATCTGAATAAAGAGAAATATCATTTCTCACCGACCATCATCAATAAGGCAGTAACGCAAATATTCTTGATGCCCGAGGAGCGCCGTCCGCATTTCATCTTGATGTTGGCGGGCAACACGGTGTTCCTTTTTGACCAGGATAAATGGGCACGCGGCTCTTACCTGCAATTTTCAATTGATGACCTCTATACTCAAGGACAGCTTAAATCCTCACGCAACCACTATGCCCTGTTCCAACTGTTGGTGAACAAAGAAGCTTTGGCAGCCGACGGACAGACCGTATTGATGGACAGCTTGATTGAAGAGAGCTATAAGAATGCCTATGAGGTAACCAAAGACTTGAAAGAAGGTGTTATCTTGGCTGTAGAGACCTTGGCTAACGAAGCCCTATACTATATGAAGAGTATCGCCCATCGTCCTTTTGGCAAAAAGCACATAGAATCAGATGGTACGGTAGTTTATGATGAGACCGATGATGATTTTGAGGCAGAAGTGAAGGATGATTGCTTGACCATCGTCTATCGTCTGCTTTTTATCCTCTTTGCCGAGAGTCGCCCAGAATTGGAAATTCTCCCCACGGGTGATGAAGTGTATAAGCGTGGATACAGCTTTGAAGCATTGCGCGACTTGGAACAAGTACGTTTGATTAGTGATGAGACACGCAATGGCTACTTCTTCGATGACAGTATCAAGCATCTGTTTGCCGTTCTATCAAAGGGCTTCCACAAGGATGATGAAGCGAACAACAAGTCATTCCGCGTACGTCCCATCGACTCACCGATGTTCAACGATAATCGTCTGAAACAACTCCACGATGTACGCATTCGCAATGTGAAGTGGCAAGAGATCATCCGTGCTCTCTCTCTTTCTCGTAGCAAAAAGTATTGCGGTCGTATCTCATATGCCAACTTAGGTGTCAACCAGTTGGGTTCTGTATATGAATCTTTACTGGCTTATCGCGGCTTCTATGCCGAGGAAGATTATATTGAGGTATGCAAGGCCGGTGCGCCAGAAGATGGCACTTACTTGGTTCCCTATTCTCGCATGGAAGCTTTCGATATCCGTGAGGTGATTTGTGATGATGAAACTGGTGAACCTCGTCGTCTGCCCAGAGGTACCTTCGTTTATCGATTGAATGGTCGCGACCGTCAGAAGTCTGCCAGCTACTATACTCCCGAAGTACTCACACGCAGCACCATCAAATATACCATCAAGGCTATCGTGGACGAAGTGCGTGAAGGTAAGCGCAAACCGATGGATCTGCTCGACTTGAAGATATTGGAACCTGCTGTTGGTGCAGCAGCCTTCCTTAATGAGGTGATCAATCAGTTGGCGGAAGCCTACATGACGTATGTAGAGAAGAAGCCGGCTCCCGACCGCTATCGGGATGAGTTGCAGAAGGTGAAGGCCTATATCGCCACACATAATGTGTATGGTGTGGACTTGAATCCTACGGCCATCGAGTTGGGTAAACTATCGCTTTGGCTCAATGTGATTCACAAAGATATGGAGACACCTTTCTTTGCCAACCGCCTCACTGTAGGTAATGCTGTGATTGGTGCCTGGCTTAAAGTATATAGTCGTAACGAGGTGCTTGCTAAAAAGGGAAGAACGAAATTGGAGGTCAATGAGTGGTGGTCCAAAGCACCACATAAGGTGAAGTTTGGTCGCACCCGTGTGAACCGTTCCGTTAATGAAGTCTATCACTTCCTTTTGCCCGATAAAGCTATGTTGGCTGCTCTTGGTCTGAAGGATATGAAGAAGGAACATGCCACAGAAGCCAAGGTGATGGTCGACCGCTTAAAGGATTGGACAGCTCCCATTGGTGAAGATCAATTCAGAATCCTACAGCGCCTTTCTGCTAAGATAGACTTGCTGCTTCGTGAAGCCATGGAAACTCAGGTGAATATCGAGCACCTCACCAATAACCGCCGCGACATTTGGCCGCATGAGATTCCGCAGGACAGCACACTCTTCCGTGCCTACGAACAAGCCGAGAAGTATGCTGAAAAGGAACGTATTTTTGATACTCGTTACCGTCACGATAACGCTTACTATAAGCTGAAGCTCGTGATGGACTATTGGTGTGCCCTTTGGTTTTGGGAATACCAGGATGCAGCCTCTCTTCCTACTCGTGAGGAGTATTGGCGCGAGATCGAGAACTTGCTCGATGTGAGCAACGACAAACTTGATCGTAACACTCAGCGTGCTATGGCAAATGCCAATATTGTGAGCGAAGAACTTGAATTCGAATACGGCAGTGAGCGCATGACGGAGGAGCAGGCTCAGATTGTGGCTAAAAGCAAGGAGGAGATGCTGGAAAGCACCACCTCTCAGATGACCCTCTTTGCCGATGAAGAACCCGAACGCTTCAAAATTGCTAAGCGTTTAGCGGATCGTTACCACTTCTTCCACCCTATGCTGGAGTTTATTGAAGTGTTCTGGCTTCGTGATGGCTTTGACATTATTTGCGGTAATCCGCCTTGGCTGAAACTTCAATTTGATGATAAGGCCGTATTGAGTGAACGCTATCCCGAAGTGATGATACACAAAGTATCAGCACCAGACGCGCGTGCTATGCAGACTCGTTTTATGGCGGATGAATCCATGCGTCGTATCTATGAAGATGAGCAGATGGAAGTACAGTGTTCAAGCGTATTTATGAATGCTTTTACTAACTATCCATTGCTCATTGGTCAGCAAACAAACCTCTATAAGTGCGTATTGACCAACACATTCGATTTGGCTTCTGCAGAGAATGGATATATTGGCATTCTATGTCCGGAGAGTATCTATGATGATCCTAATGGACAACCGCTTCGTCGTGAGGTTTATAAACGTCTCCGCTACCACTTTCAGTATCAGAATGCATTTAATCTATTTGCAGAAGTAGCACATCGTGCTAAATATGGTAGCAATATTTTCAGTTCATGCAAAGAGTGTTTTGGCTTTAAATCTATCAATAATCTGTTTCACCCTAATACAGTTGATGCTTGCTTTGCTCATGATGGGCATGGAAAATGTGGAGGCATAAAAGATAGCAATAATGAATGGAATACAGTAGGTCATTCTAACCGAATTGTGTTTTTTGGAAAAGATGAATTATTAGTATTGGCACAAACATTTGAAGATTGCAATGAATGGGAAACAGCTAAACTTGTAGGTATTCACAACAATGAAATTCTTAAAGTTCTCATAAAGTTATCTTCTTTTACAAATCATCTTTGTGATGTTAAACATATTGTTAGTGAATGCTTTCATGAAACAGGTGCAGTAGATAATGGATGGATTATAAGGAATACAATATTCCCTTCATGGAATAAACAAGAAATGTTATTTAATGGGCCACACATAAATGTTAGTAACCCATTATATAAAACACCCCGTTCAATATGCAAAGAGAAAGCTGATTATGATATAATTGCCTTAGAGAGTATTGATGACAATTTCTCGGCTAGAACAAATTACATACCATGTACTTCTCTTGAAGTATATAATATCTTGATAAAAGGCTTTCCTAAAGGTCAAGATGAAGAAGGTAATACTATCTATGAAAACTGGATGGATTACTATAAGGTTGGATTCCGTAAAATGTTAAGCCAAGCAGGAGAACGAACGTTGATATGTGCACTTTTGCCTCGCAAAAGTGCACATATCAACGGAGTAATCTCCGTGGATATGACCGCCATGTGCTCTTCTATTGTGATGGATTTTTATATGAAAACCGTAGGTGCTTCTAATCTCCAATCCAGTCGTATGGATTCATTTCCATTGGTTGTTGAGGATAAATATAGAAAGGCGTTACATACCCGTACTCTTCGTCTAAACTGCGTCACCAACCGTTACGCTGACCTCTGGAGCGAAATATGGGATGCTTCCTACAAGCAAGAGCAATGGAGCATCAAGGACAAACGCCTTGCCCCATGGGGCACCTTAACCGAAGAGTGGAACCACGACACCCCCTTGCGCAACTACTTCGAAAGAAGACAAGCCTTGGTAGAGATAGACGTATTGGCAGCCATGGCTCTCGGATTGACCCTCGATGAACTCATTATGATGTACGAAATCCAGTTCCCCGTGCTCCAGCAAAACGAGAACGACACTTGGTACGACCGCAACGGCCGCATCGTGTTCACCTGCTCCAAGGGATTAATCGGCGTAGGCGTAGATCGCCCCACATGGAACCGCATCCGCGAGATGCATCCTGGTGAGACCTATACCCACACCCTCACCAGCGAGCTCTATGCCGGTCAAACCATCACCTACGAAGCCCCCTTCACCTGCTGCGACCGCATCGCCGACTACCGCACTGCCTGGGCCCACTTCGAACGACGATATAATCAAAAATAATAAGTTGAACAAACAAAAAATCTGTATATGGAAATAAGAAAGAAGTCAGACCTTTATTACGCTAGTGATGAAGAAATTGAGGCTTTCTTCAAAGGTACTGTTCTTAGAGGACAATATAGCGAATTACCACCAGAACATGAAGACAAGCGCTTTTGTGGTAAGATAGAACCGATCACAATTAATGGTATGGCAAACGACCTTTGTCCTAATAGTTTGTATGTACCTGTAAAATTCAGTCATTTTGTAAAACCTGGACCTTGCGAATTTTATGCTATACCTAATATAAATGCTTTAAAAGAAGAACGCCGCCAGTATAAGCTAATCATCACAAGAATAAAAAGTATAAAACCGCCAGTTGTAAAACGTGATAGACATGCGGAATCAAAATTCCGTTATAACCTTAAACTTAAAGATGATAAGTTTGTAGGTCTATTTACAGAAAACAAGGATGGCAGTTTTACTATTCGTGATATCAGACGTAGCGACTTTTCAAAACTTATTCTACAGAATGGCAAAGAGCAATCCCCCATTGTATACCATCCTCATTCGTTTAAGCCTAAAGACGGTATTTACTATGAGTTCTCATGGATTTTAAATGGCGAAAAGGAGAATTATGTCTATCTATTTAAGGTAGATGAAACTCAGTCCTTTCAAGAAGTAACACCAAGAAACCTTATTCAAAGGCTTCATGATGACATAATGAATTATCCAGCAGGTGCAGGTCAGAAGATTGTGAAGATGTTGGATACATTAAAGAATCAACTGACAGCTAGTGGTAAGGAAATCTTTATATATGAACTACTCCAAAATGCGAATGACTATCCAGTAACGATTGATAATGTAAAACAAAAGGTAGATGTTGAGTTCCATCTCACGTTGTCTTCATTAGTATTCATGCATTCTGGTGCGATATTTAATGAAAAAAACATTGCTGCGATATGCAGTATTAATGACAAAGAGAAAGATACAAACAAGGATGCCATAGGCTATAAAGGCATTGGCTTTAAGACCGTATTTCTTGACAACGAGAACGTGTACTTACAGACAGGTGATTATTCTTTCAGATTTGACCGTCAAGCAACAAGAGATATTGTTGATACTCCTTGGCAGATTTTGCCTATTTGGACAAAATATCAAGAATTAACTCCAGCTGAGCGTGCTATCTTCACACAAGCTGGTGAAGATTTTCGAGTAAAGTTTGCACTTAAACCGACTAAAATAGAAACTTTGAGAGAAAGTGCGCATAATTACGAAAATATGTTCCGAGATATATTTAAAAATGAGCGCGTTATTCTATTTATACCAAATCTTTCTAGTGTTAAAGTATATCTAAAAGGTATCCCAATTCCCGATATTGTTTGCAGCAGAGACAACGACACATGGAGAGTTGATGACTTTAGTGAGAACATAGACGAAGAAATAACAAGAGCCATTAATGCAGATATTGACGATCAAGAAGATACTGGAGGTCTCAAAATTCCTACGAAGTATTATGATTTTAAAAATACTAAGGTATCTTTTGCTTGCGAGATTGATGGACGAAAACTAAAGGCTGTTAAAGATACATGTCTATATTGCTATCTTCCTGCTAAAGATGCAACATGGGGATTAAAATTCCTCATGAATACAGATATGATTCCAAATGGCGCTCGTGATGATGTTGAAGTTGATTTCGATAACTCAACAAATGTAAATGAGACTATTGCGAATATCGCCGGCTCAAAATTGTTTGAGTGGATTTTGAAATTGACAAAGTGCGGTGAATATGAATTAGATTCTATCTATAATTTGATTCCAAATTTTGCGTCATTAAAGAGTGGAAGATTAAAATATAAGGAGCTGATAAATTCTTTTGAAAAAGGATTTGTTGATAGAGTGGAAACAGATGATCTTGTTCCTACTCAGGAGGGTTATGTCTGTTTGCAAAATGTAATTGTGGACAAAACTGGGCTAACCTCAAGTGGCATTATGAGTGATGAAAACTTCCTTAAATTCACTGATAATGAGGGGAAATATCTACCAAATTTAGAATTGCGTAATTCTGACTCGTTTGAATCTTTTGCAGAACAATATCTGCGTAAGTTCAATATTGAAGAGAACATCTTCGATATTGACAGTTTACATGAAATGATTAGCAAAAATGAGTTCCAAGAATGGTTGAAAGTACATGATAATAATGATAAGTTCTTAAAATTCCTTCTTGAGAATGAACTACTTGAAGATTTTTTTGATGAGCCAATTTTCATTGAACACGAGTGCGGAAACCTTTATTCTACAGAGGATTTATACTATGATATTGATGAGCACCTTATTGACCTTGGTGCTTTCAGTAATCATATATGTTATATCTCGTTTAATACTCGTGAATACTTCAAAGACAACTCTAATTGGACCGATGTAGTTGATGGCAAATTCAACTCCTTTGATCCTTTTAGCTTTGTGAAAGATACCCTTTTATCTAGAAAAAATAAGCCAGATACAATAAAGACATTAAAGGATGAAGACGCTTCTATTCATTTTTATCACTTTATTGCCAAAAATAATATCTGCGATGATGAGATAGCAGAACTGCCCTTCTTCAACACAAAGGAAGTTGCTGTGGAAAATTTTGAGGATAAATTCATTTTCTTTGCTTCAACTATTGGACAGAGAGTTTGTGAAGCTAAGTGGCTTGATAATATTGCCATAGAATTCGTTTCCACTAAGTATGATTCTATTGCCACAGAGTACTTCAAGAATAACTTAAATGTTAAGACTTATTCTAATGAAATCATTGCAAAAGATATTATTCTATCTGATGAATATTGTGATGATATTCAGAAGGCGATAGGTGAAGACTATGACATAAGTGAGGATTTTGTAAAATTCTGTTTTAACAATGAGTCATTTTTCACAGCAGGAACACTAAACAACTACGCACTTAATGTAGTTGATAAGGATGGGGATTATTGCTTTATTATTCCTAAAGATGATGAAGTATTCTTGCCATCAAATCTTTATGATTCATATAGCGAAAAAAAATGGATTGACAATGAATGGATGTATTGCCTTGATTCAGACTATATAAAAAGCTGTTCTAATAACAAGGTTTCAGAATTCAAGAGATTTATGGATTCTGCCTTCTGGGTTAATGAAATATCAGAAAAATATTTTTACAAGTTTGTAATTAAGAAGCATATAAAAGAGATTAGCGCTAATATAAGTGGAAATAACGATGCAGATGGGTCTAAAAATATTGATTTCATC
The DNA here is from genome assembly GCA_041907545.1 of Bacteroides sp. Lineage (GTDB taxonomy): Bacteria > Bacteroidota > Bacteroidia > Bacteroidales > Bacteroidaceae > Bacteroides. Next base: position 407 of record JAYRGX010000031.1, on the reverse strand, counting down.
AAGTATCTTGATGATAATTATAAACTGATTTTTGAAGAAGAAAAAGATTCGGATCAATTTGCTTCCATCACTTTGGTAGCTGAGGATTGTTATGGTATAAATAAATCTCAGAGCTCTGTTTACGCTTTTGATGATGAACTAAAAGACATCCTTAATAAGGAGTGGTTCCCTTCAGGAATCGCTCATATGTGCACCAGCAAATATGGTAACTCGAAGGCTATACTTGCTATCAAGGCTGAAAAATATGATTTTGCGAACTTTTTCAGTAAGGTAATAGTGACAATGGTTCGTTATAAAATCATATAGTTTTTACGATATTCATGCTGCCCTATAGGTGGCTATATCAATTAGTTCTTTGACAAGCTTAGCATTTATCTTTCTGTTCGGCTTAAACCCAGACAGCTCAA
>JAYRGX010000030.1:0-48709 GCA_041907545.1 Bacteroides sp. | reverse complement strand
AACATTTGCATGGTTTGACAACTATAGAAGACTCTGCCGAAACTATGAATTGACATTCGATTCGGCAGAGGAAATGGTAAAACTTGCATCCATTAGGATGCTATTGAATAAAATTTAAACAGGCTCTTATACAAGATAAATAAAACAGGAAAGCAATAATAAAATGCATTTCAATACATTTATAATACAGAAACACTAGAAATACATGTAAGGATTAGAAGACCTCATACATCTCGCTCTTATATATTGTTATCATAATTTATTAATATGAGTTTCGTCCTACAGAATAAATGAAGTAAATTAGAAATAAGCATATCATTTTGAGATTAAATACATTTCAATACATTTGTATAATAATTAAATAAAGCATAGCCCAATATCAATTTAATAAAGATTGTTATGAAACTTATTCATTTCTTTTTTTTATCAATATTCTCTCTTTCCGCGTTCTCTTCCAATGACGTCTTGAAATATGTGAATTCCTTTATCGGAACGACTAACTTCGGAACCACCAATCCGGGAACTGTATGTCCAAACGGATTAATGTCCGTTTCCCCTTTTAATGTGATGGGATCGGCGGATAACCATTATGATAAAGACGCAAGATGGTGGTCGACACCTTATGACAATACAAACAGCTATTTTACAGGATTCTCACATGTGAACCTAAGCGGCGTGGGATGTCCCGACCTTAGTTCATTACTACTGATGCCAACTTGTGGCGATTTGGATGTGGATTTTCATCATTATGGCAGTAAATATAAAGATGAGGCGGCTTCTCCGGGTTATTATACCACCTATCTGACTAAATATAATATCTTATGTGAAGCTACAGCCACACTCCGAAGTTCCATCACGCGCTTTACTTTTCCTAAAGGAAAAAGCCATATTTTACTGAATTTGGGCGAAGGATTAACCAACGAATCAGGCAGTTATGTACGGAAGGTTGGTAATAATGAAATAGAAGGTATGAAGCTATTGGGCACTTTTTGCTATAGCCCGCAAGCTGTATTTCCTTTATATTTCGTAATGCGAGTCAACAAGATTCAAGGTAGCATTGAATCCGGTTATTGGAAAAAACAGCGCAAGATGGAGGGTGTGAAAGCAGAATGGGATAAAGACCATGGAAAAAATAAGCTTTATACAAACTATAGCAAAGACATTGCCGGAGATGATATTGGCGTCTACTTTAACTTTGAGACAGCTCAAGGCGAAGAGGTCAATGTGCAAATCGGAGTTTCTTTTGTCAGCATAGCCAATGCTAGAGAGAATTTGGAAGCGGAACAGCCAAAATGCGATTTCAATGCAACGCGTTCCAAAGCAGAAGAACTCTGGCGGAATGATTTAAGTAAAATAGAAGTAAAAGGCGGAACAGAAGCACAAAAAACTGTATTCTACACAGCACTTTATCATGCGCTTATTCACCCCAACATATTAGAAGATGTAAACGGACAGTATCCGAAGATGGAATCAAATGAGATCGGGACTGTGAAAGGTAATCGCTACACAGTCTTCTCTTTATGGGACACTTACCGCAATCTCCATCAGTTACTCACACTGGTCTATCCAGAACGTCAAATGCAAATGTTGAAATCAATGGTTGGCATGAGTGAAGAACATGGATGGCTACCGAAATGGGAACTTTACGGACGGGAAACCCTGACTATGGAAGGTGATCCAAGCATTCCTGTTATTGTCGACTCATGGCTAAAAGGCTTACGCGATTTCGATGTGGACAAAGTATATAAGACAATGTGGCACTCGGCTACTGCTGCGGGAAGTGAAAACCTGATGCGCCCTGATAATGATGATTATTTAAAGTTGGGTTATGTGCCCTTGCGTGAGCATTTTGATAATTCGGTATCACATGCGCTTGAGTATTATATCGCCGACTATTCATTATCCATATTGGCAGACTCTTTGGGATATCATAAGCAAGCCGAACAACTGAGACGACAATCACTCCAATATAAAAAGTACTACGATAAAGAATATGGCATGTTACGCCCCCTACTCCCCAATGGTAAGTTTCTGACTCCTTTCGATCCGAACCAGGGAGCCAATTTCGAACCATGTCCGGGATTCCATGAAGGATCGGCATGGAACTACACTTTCTATGTGCCGCATGACATAGCGGGATTGACTAAATTAATGGGGGGAAAGAAAAACTTCGTCAACAAGCTGCAACATGTTTTCGATGCCAAGCTATATGATCCTTCCAATGAGCCTGACATTGCTTACCCGTATCTATTCAGCTACTTCCCCGATGAAGCATGGCGTACACAGATACTTATTCCCCAATTATTGGAGCGCTACTACACAACGAAACCCGATGGTATCCCGGGTAATGATGATGCCGGGACAATGTCCGCCTGGGCCATATTCAGTATGATGGGCTTTTACCCCGATTGCCCGGGAACACCGATGTATACAATGACTGTTCCTACATTCGATGAAGTATGTATTCATCTTGATCCCCGCTGGTACAAGCACAAAGAACTTAGGATTGTAACAAACCGACCTAAAGGAGATGCACCCGCTGTCATTAAGAAATACCAAATAGGTAATAAGACGCTGCGTGGCTACCGCATTAGTCACAAAGACCTGATCAATTCAGGTACTATTAAGATAGACTGTACGTCTAAACATCCATAATAAAAACTGAAAAATGAAGCAATGAGTAATTCTATAAAGCCTTCGATGTTCAGAGGGAAAAACGGGGAAAGTTATTTTTTCCCGTTTGTTCTACTATGTAGCCTTTTCTTGATGTGGGGCTTTGCTCATGCTTTGCTCGATGTATTGAATTCTCATTTCCAAGAGATTCTTCATATATCTAAAGCCAAGTCAGCTTTCATACAGATGTCTCTTTATGGTGGCTATTTTGTGATGGGAATTCCTGCCGGAATCATTCTCAAGCGTTACGGATATAAGAAAGGAATCATAAGCGGATTATTGATCTTCGCCATTGGTGCATTTCTCTTTTATCCCGCTACCTTAATAAGGTCATTTCTTCCGTTTTTATTTGCTCTGTTTATAATTGCTTGCGGACTTACTATTCTAGAATCGGCAGCCAATCCTTATACTACAGTATTGGGAAATCCAATTATGGGGGCCAGAAGAATAAATCTGGCACAGTCACTCAATGGTTTGGGTTGGATACTGGGGCCACTTATCGGTGGCATATTTGTTTTTTCGGAAGAAGCCGACCCTTTTGATTCGCTTGCAAAGCCTTATATACTCATCGGTGTTCTTGTCTTGGTCATTTCCATCCTTTTTACTTATACCCCCTTGCCACAGATAGAAGCCGAGTCGGATGAAACGGACACCAACGAAAAGAGCCGGTATAAAGACTTATTCAAACACAAGCTTTTCATTTTTGCTGTAATAGCACAGTTCCTCTATGTAGCTGCACAGACTGGAATCGGTAGTTTCTTTATCAATTATGTCACTGAAGTTGTGCCTCATATCAGCCATAGGACGGCATCGGAGATGTTGGCCTTCGGGGGAATGGGTATGTTTATGGTGGGAAGAATATCGGGAAGCTATATTATGAAATACTTCTCCGCTCAAAAACTATTGGGAGTTTGCGCCATTATCAATACAGTTCTTATGTTTTTTGTCGTAATGGGTTTCGGAATGGCATCTGTAGTCTGCATCTTCGGCTCTTACTTTTTCATGTCTATTATGTATCCCACTATCTTTGCCATAGGCATACAAAACATGGGACATAATACTGAAAAAGCATCTTCCGTTATTGTAATGAGTGTAGCAGGTGGAGCCGTCTTCCCTATGATAATGGGTTATATTGCAGATGTGTTATCCATGTCAGTAGGATTTCTTATCCCTTTAATTTGCTTTGCAGTTATTGCATTATTCGGATTCTCAAAGCTGAAGAACTAGTAAAGTCAGCAAGTCACATTTTTATAGATCTGATATATCAGAGGGTATTGTTGTTCTATGACAACCAATGCACACTCCGACATATCAGATTTAATTAATGAAAACGGACTCAATAATAATGCACAATATCAATTACCGCCGCTTGCGACATTGCTCCCGGATTAATTCCGGGTTTACCTTCGGGGACTGTCACTCCCCGCTTATCGAAATAGCTCTGCCATTCGGGCAATATCCGATCAGTTGTGTCCGATTTAAAAGTCATCTTATTCAGTTGAAATACGGGTTGTCCGCCATTGGCTTTCAGAAACATAAAATAAATAAGTTCGGAACAATAGTACTTGTCGTTATCCAAATCGTATATATCATCATAATCCTTACCGACCAATGAAAGGCCTTCTTTCAAAGCTTCGGGTATGTACTTCCGATAATCACTCTTCAACCTACCCACAACTGATTTTGGAGGAAATTTACGTTTATCATCAGGAAACAGAAACTCATGAAGTGACGTTACTTTCACTTTAGGTGGAGTAGCTTCAAGAACCATAACGTGCTTATTATGATCTATATATACTATACCAACATGAGTAAAATGATATCCTTCAATACTTCCCGTCACACCTTTAATTGCTTTGTCGACTGCTCCATCAGTACTCTCCTGAAAGATTATGTCGCCATTTTGCAGTTTGAAACCGCTGTCCGGATGCAGACTGCAGATACTGAATAAGAATGCTAATAAAAATGCCATACGGATCTATTTAAGTCTGTAAACTACGCCTGCCGACAACCAAAAACCGGGTTGTGGAATACTTCCGAGATCAAAGTAATGGGTATCATACAAATTGTTCAAATCAAGATTAAACACCATATCTTTGAAAGTATAATTCAGTTTCAGATCAAGGGTAGAGAATGCCGGATAAGCCTCATCACCCACTTTCTCTTTATTCACATACTTTTCATACGTTCCCATACGTTTCTGATAACGGAAATACCATCCGGCTGTAAGATTCTTACAGAGCTGATGATCGAAACGTACAGTGAACTTATCACGCAGGTAGTTCAACGCATATTTGGAAATCAAGTCGCCTGCTTCATGAGTCTGATGCATACGCGTATAATCTACCCCCAGCAAGCTTTGCTCACCTAATGCCGGCAACAGACTTCCTGTACGAAGTTTTACTCCCATTTCCACACCTTGGGTGTTCAGTTCGGAAAGATTCCATGATGAATATTTCTCATCTGTAGGCTTCTCTTTCACCCAGTCTATCATATCCCGTCCCCATTGTAAGAACCCGGTCAGATAAGAACTGAACAAATAACTATTATACTTTAAACCCAAATCCAACGATTGCGACCTTTCGGGTTTCAAGCGGGTATTACCGTTGTAAATCTCGGTGGTATAAAATAGATCGGTGAAGGTAGGAATACGGGTAGACATACTCCACGATGAAGATAGAGAGAGGCGATTTGTAGCCTTATAAGTAGCGCTTAATGAAGGATAGAGTTTATATTGACCATCCAACAGACTGGTGTGATACATTAAAACACCGGCGGATAGCACAACATTATTAAAAGAAGCCGAGTGTTCTAACGTCACACTTGTATTTGTACGATCATCGTACATCGTATATTTTCCATGAGGAGCCACCATCGGGTATCCAAGTTTGGTACTCATGATCTCCTCCCGTCGCAACTCACCACCAAAGTTGGTCACACCCAATAAAGATCGGTATGAAAAGATCAGATTTGCTCCGTACATATCATTTCGATGATAGTTACGACCGGTATCGGTATCTTTTATTAAGTCATATTGGTCGTTGTGCCTGTTCCAGAACAGGATAGGGATAATTTTTAATTTCTTGCCAAACTCTCCTTTCAATGAACCGGTATACGAACTTGTCCGCTCATATTGATTGGGATATTTGGGTGAATAAAAAGTATTTGCACCGTACTGCTTATCATTATAGCCCAGCTGCAAATCCATCTTTGAAAACTCAGAAAAATTAAAACGGGTCTGCCACAGTGCATTGTAAATGCTGTAGTCGCTATTATCAATATATCCGCCGGACGAATTATTGCTAACGGATAAGCTACTCGTTGTAATACCCGCAGTTGTTGCTCCACGGACTTCTATACCTCTCAACTTATGCATACCGGCTTCAACCTGGGCATAAAGTCGATCAGTCACTTCTTTTTTAGTAATAATGTTGATTCCTCCTGAAAAAGCACCCGATCCGTAAATTAGTGCAGAAGGACCATGAATAATTTCGATGCGTTCAATATCCGAAAGGTTAATGGGGAGGTCAAAACTGTAGTGTCCTGTTTGAGAATTAGAGAAGTTAATACCATCAATAAGAATTGCATTTTCGTCGAACGAGCCACCCCGAATAGAAATATCTGCTTGTACACCGTGTCCACCGCGCTGGATCACGTCAACATTGGCTACATAAACCAATAAATCCTGAATACTCTTGGCAGGCGCCTTCGCAATCTCGTCTTTAGTTATTACAGTCACCAGCTTGGATGCCTGATTAATAGGCGTTCCTGTTTTCGAAGCTGTCACTGTGACCTCATCCAATTCTCCTCCCAGCACGCTTTCTCTCGCTGTCGGATTTTCTGTTGTGTTCTGTGCTTTCGCCGTGCTACAATACGCAGCCATGAGAGCAAATCCCGCAACCACTCCAATATTCACCACCCGGTGCATACTGTTGAAAGCACTGTAGCTCTTACGAGCAAAACGCTTAAAGCGAATTGCCGCTTTCTTGTTTAAAATCTTTTGTTTCATTTGAATTTTATTAAAAAATTAACGGGACAAAAGTACGTGAAAATTTGATTTCTCATGCAAAAACGCCTGTAATTAGGTCACTTTTTAAATGAAAAGTGCCTATATGAAACGCTGATTACATTCTGGGCAAAAGAAGAAAAGCTGCTAAAAGAGCATTAAGGGAGTAGAAGCTTTATCAAGAAACGATCGTTGCTAATACAGAGAAGCTATTTCAAAATCAATGCTACACAATCAACACAAAGTGCCTGCTTATTGGCAAAAGAATGCCTACAGGTTGGCAATAAATTGCCTGGCTATTGGCAAAATTGTGCCATGGTATTGGCACAACTCCGGCACTATATGAATTCCTTGTAATTAAGCCCTCCGCAACTTATCGCAAAGCCTTGTAGTAATCCGCCGTTCGTATCAGCCACAGTCCAGCAAAGGTTACGGCACCGTTAAATAATAGTATTTCGTACCCTACTTGATAATTCAAAGCCGTTTTGAGCCCCCACTCCAAGATGTAACTTAGCAATGGAGCAAGAATACAAATGTAGGGTACCAAACGATCTTTCACCGAACGATTGCAAAATAGACCAAAAGAGAAAAGTCCCAGCAACGGACCATAGGTATAGGAAACTGCAACATAAATGGTGTTAAGGACATTGGTTTGTTGCATACCGTTTATGAACAGAATCACCAGAATAAAAACCACACAGATTGCAGAATGTACAAAAGTACGGGTATGTTCCGCCTTTTTCACATTACTCCCCATACCTAATATGTCGACACAGAAAGAGGTGGTGAGAGATGTCAACGCAGAATCTGCATTTGAAAATGCCGCCGCCACAACACCTACCGTAAAGCAAAGCAGCACGGGGGTACCCAAATATTTCGAAGCTAGCATTGGCAAGATATTATCCGATGCGGCAGGTAGTGTAATGCCGGAACGGGAAGCGAATGTTAGTAATAAAATGCCAAGAGTCAGAAATAGGAAATTCATTGGTATAAAGCCAAAACCATAGGTAAGCATATTCTTACGAGCCTCTTTCAGATTGCGGCAAGTCAGATTCTTTTGCATCATATTCTGATCAAGACCAGTCATCACTATCACAATAAAAACCCCACTAAGAAACTGCTTGAAGAAGTTCTGCCGGGAATGCCAATCATCAAACACAAAGATGCGTGAATGGCCACTCTGCCGGACTGTTTCCATCACATCAGTCCAGCCAATATTGATATGAGAAGCTACTTGCCAAATTATCAGTCCGAGTGCAACAAGCAAACTGACAGTCTGCAACACATCTGTCCAAATAATAGTCCCCATACCATTGCGGAATGTGTACACCCATATCACAAATACTACAGCAACAGCCGTAACGGCAAAAGGTATTCCCATTTGGTCGAAAACAAGCGACTGAAGAATCAAAATAACCAGGTACAACTTTGCCGCAGCTCCTACTATTTTCGAAAGGATAAAAAATGAAGCTCCGGTTTTATAAGAGTAATAGCCAAAACGCTGTTCCAGATAAGTATAGATGGAAACCAGATTCAAGCGGTAATAAAGTGGAAGCAACACATAAGCCACGACGATATAACCGACAAAGAAGCCAAAAACCAACTGCATATAAGTCATATCAAAATCGCGTACCATACCGGGAACAGACACAAAAGTAACTCCCGAAATAGAATCACCGAGCATCCCGATGGCTACGATATACCAAGGAGTTGATCGATTGGCTAGGAAGAAAGCCTCGTTAGTGGAATTCTTTTTCCCCGATAAATATGAAATAAATAAAATAACGCCCAGATAAACCGCGACGATTGCTAATATATAGTTACCCATAACATCCGATGTCGTTTCTTGAATAGCCAGCATTGGCAATACAAAAGCCAACAATTGCGCAAAACTATAAAAATAGATTGATTTAGTCTATCCTTTCCCTATCGATTTGTCTTTTATTATCCTGTTTTATATGGCACACACATAGATATTGAATAATTATTTTTTATATATTTGTATTCATAATACACTAATACCTTGAATATATAAACGAAAGATGCCATGGAAAAGAAATTATTCAATTCGACGTTCCGGATTGCAGCTAAGGTCGTAACAATCTGTTTGATTAGTACCAATGCTTTTGCACAGCAGGCATTATGGAACAATACAGATATCATTTCTCCCAAAATTAACGCAGATAAAAGCGTAACATTCCGTATCAAAGCACCTAAAGCCATTAAGATAGAAGTTGAAGGAGATTTCTTGTCGCCACAAAAAATAGAAACGCCATTCGGTGTGATGGAAGGAACAGGAAAATCAGAATTAAAAGAAACAAAAGATGGAGTGTGGGAATATATCTCCGCACCACTTGCTTCGGAATTATATAATTACTCGTTCATTGTAGACGGACAAAAGATGAATGATCCGAATAATGTATATCTGGTACGTGATGTATCCACGGTAACCAACTACTTCCTCATTCCAGAGGGACGGGCAGATGGTTACAGTGTACAAAACGTTCCACACGGAAATCTGTCGAAAGTATGGTATGCAAGCCCCACATTGGGAATGAAGCAGCGACGCATGACCGTATACACTCCCGCGGAATATTACAATACCACTAAAAAATATCCCGTGCTTTATCTACTTCACGGAGCAGGTGGAGACGAAAATTCATGGAGTGAACTGGGTCGTGCTGCGCAAATTCTGGATAATCTTATTGCACAAGGTAAAGCCAAACCCATGATTGTAGTAATGCCCAATGGAAACGGTTCTGAAGAAGCAGCTCCGGGTGAAGCTCCCAACAGCATGGTAAAACCGACAATGATGGTTCCCAAGATGATGGATGGTTCGATAGAAAAGGCTTTCCCCGATGTAATGAAATACGTAGAGAAACACTACCGGACTTTATCCGATAAAAAAGGTCGGGCTATATGTGGATTATCAATGGGTGGATTCCATTCACTTTATATATCAGCTCTTTATCCCGATAAATTTGACTACGTAGGACTCTTCTCAGCGGCTATCCATGCACAAAATAAAGGGGAAAATACCGATGTATATGATAACATGGATCGGAAGCTAGCCACACAATTCGGAAAAGCTCCAAAGCTTTATTGGATCGGAATAGGGAAAACAGACTTTCTATATAAAGACAATACCGACTTTCGGAAAAAGCTCGATGAAAAGCATTATCCATATACTTATATGGAAACTGATGGAGGACATATCTGGAGAAACTGGAGAATTTACCTGACTGAATTTGCTCAAAAGCTGTTCTAAATAAGAGAAATAGCACATCCAATATTTAGACAAAAGTTATTGATACACAGCAAATAGAGAAAGAATCTTAAACGAAATATTATATGATATAGAAGGATTTATGCAAATCTTTCCTATCTTTGCCGCTGGTTTTGTTGGAAAGCGCTTATCAGTGCTATTCCATGAAAAGGGAATCGGGTGCAAGTCCCGAACAGTCCCGCTGCTGTAAGCTCATCATAAAGTAAACCAAAACCCTTATGCCACTACCGTCAAAACGGTGGGAAGGCGGTTTACCGGAGTAAGTCAGAAGACCTGCAAAACCCTTAAGTTTCCAAATCCTCGAGGACGGACATGGAAAAAGACTAATGACGTTATCAACCATTTTATGATAAAGAGCAAATGCTTCCGGCATATCCGGTTACAGCTCTGTATGTGCTGTTTTGTGATGTGTGCACCTCATGGTTTGCAAGCACAACAAACAAATGATTCCATAACGGGAAAAGTCCACGCTATTCCGGATATTGTGGTCAAGGGAAGACGTACACCTAACAAAATAACAGCATCAGTTCCAACACAAACTTTTAGCAAAAAAGACATAGAACAACTAGCCATCAAAGACTTTGCCGATGCCGTGCAACGTTTTGCCGGAGCTAATGTAAAAGATTATGGTGGTATTGGCGGATTGAAAACAGTCTCGATACGAAATATGGGGGCAGCTCATACTGCAATCAGCTATGATGGAATGCCTGTCAGTAACACACAAGCAGGGCAAATAGATATTGGTCGTTTTTCACTCGACAATGTAGAAGAATTATCATTAGCCATAGGACAAGAAGATAACCTACTACAGCCAGCCCGTTTATATGCATCAGCAGGAGTCTTAAGTATTGAGACAGAAAAACCGTATTTTTCAGAGGGTAGAACATCTTCGTATCAGATTCAGTTGAAAGGAGGCTCATTCGGCTATATCCATCCAACCGCTAAATGGTGGCAAAAGATAAATAAAAGGACCAAACTTGCATTGAACGGCTCATACTTATATGCTGATGGAACATACCCCTTTAAGTTAGTTAATGGGAAATATATCACTCAAGAGAAACGCGATAATTCCGTAATTAGCCACTACCAAGGAGAGACTAATTTATATCATACTTTTAAAGACAATAGTGAGCTAGACACAAAAGCCTATTACTATTACTCACAAAGGGGTCTACCTGGAGTAGTTGTACTATACAATCCAATAGCAACAGAACGGCTTTGGGATGAAAACTTTTTCACACAAATACGTTATAAAAAAGAATTCACATCCAAATGGAGTATGCAACTTCAAGGAAAGTACAATCATAGCTGGAACAAGTATGAAGATAAAGGCGTCCAGTACGTTGGCGGTGTTTATTATGCAATACATAGACAGAATGAATATGGTGTGTCAACCAGCGTGCTTTACAAGCCTGTCAATGGACTGTCACTCTCGCTTGCTCAAGACGGATATATCAATGACCTTAGAAGTAATTTGCCCGATTGTCCTTTTCCTACCCGATATACTTCATTGACCGCTTTCAATCTACGCTATCAATGGAAGAATGTAACAACAACAGGAACATTGGTCAATACTTTCATAACTGAAAACGTGAAAGAAGGTGACAAACCCGATAATATTCAAAAGCTATCGCCCAGCCTGTCAACAAGCATCCGCCCATGGGATGAGGAAGATCTCTACATCCGCCTAATGTATAAAGGAACAATGCGCACTCCGACATTTAATGATCTATACTATTACAGATTAGGCAACAGAACACTGCGCCCCGAAAAGGCAAATGAATATAACATTGGTATCACATGGAGCAAATCCTTATTTACTTTCATGGACTACTTTTCCGTAACTATAGATGGATACTATAATAGCGTTAAAGATAAAATCGTGGCTTTTCCAACAACTTATGCTTGGACAATGACCAACTATGGCAAAGTACATATACATGGATTGGATGCAACGATTAATACGACTTTCAAACTTTATAAAAATGCTAAACTGACCCTTTCGGGAGCATACACTTGGCAGAAAGCCGTGGACTTAACAGATCCCAAATCTAAAAGCTACAAGGACCAATTACCCTATACCCCGGAACATAGTGGTAACATTTCAGCAATCATAGAGAATCCTTATATCAATATAGGATATTCCATTGTTGGAGTAGGAAAAAGATATTGTCTTTCACAAAATATTCCAGAAAACAAAATAGATGGCTACATGGAACATTCCATAAGTGCATCAAAACAATTTAAATTGAAAGACCATAAAGTCAGATTACAAGCCGAAATCATTAATCTGACAAATAAACAATATGATGTGATCAAGTATTACCCCATGCCGGGAAGATCATGGCGCCTGACTGGAACATTTAATTTTTAATCTATAATTTTAAAATGAACATTATGAAAGTAAGAGGATTAATGAATAACAAACTCTGTTTGCTAGCTTTAAGTATATTAATGGGCATGTCTTTCGCCGCATGTAGCGATGATGACAACTCGCAGCTAAATGATACAGGGTCGAAAGTTGACTTACCGGAATCTCGTGTTTATATCCTAAATGAAGGAACAAAAGGGCAAAATAATGCAGGGATTGAATTCTATGACCCGAATAAGACAGCGGAATATTTTAGCGATATTTTTTACAAACAAAATTCTTCCAAACTAGGTGATACAGGGCAGGACATTATTACTTACAAAAATAACATCTATGTAAGCGTAAATGGTTCTAACTATATTACAATGCTAAACTCAGCCGGTGTACTTCAAAAGAGTCTTTATTTAAGTACAAGCGGTGATAACGAACTAACCGGTGGAGTGCGCTACCTTGCAGCTGAAGATGGCTATATTTACGCTTCGCTCTATGGCGGAGTAGTATTAAAAATTAATGCAAACACACTAACAATAGAGAACAAAATCAGTGGCTTAGGGAATAACTTAGAAGGTGTGACTATCTGTAATCATGAATTGTACGTTGCCAATTCATATAAAGTTGAGAATGGAAAATACATTTACTTAACAGATGTCTTTGTGATTGACTTGTCAAGCTTCAAGTTAAAAAAGACTCTAACCGTAACTCAAAATCCGAACCAACTAATAACAGAGAACGGAAAGGTCTTCCTGATTTCTTGGGATTATTCTTCTGAAAGTTATGTTTTACAAATGATTGATCCAAGCAATGATTACAATGTTTCGAAACTAGGATATGCCACTAATATGGCAGCGGGAGCAGGAGATAATACATTGTACCTGATCGACTCTAGAACCGATTATTCCAATTGGCCTGTAACATCCACAGTAAACTCTTTCAGTACTTATAGCATTAATGCCAAAGAGATTGTTAAAACCTCTTTCCTCAAAGATGCACCTTCCGAGCTTACTAACACAAGTATATCTATGATAAAAATTAATCCGGAGAATGGTGATATATATATTGCTACTACTTATTACAGCACCGCCAACGGAAATGTATACCGCTTCAAAAAGGATGGAACATTCATTGAAAAATTTGATTGCGGGGGACAAAATCCAAATGGGGCTGTTTTCTTCAATTAATACGTTGAGCATAGTATAATGAAACAGATTTCTCTCTTTACATATTTAATCACGGTGCTGTTTCTTTCCGCATGTAGCGGAAAGGGCGGCACCGCTGCCGTTTCTACAGGAGACACCATTAAGCTAAAATATGCCGATAATCTGACGCTGATAGATTATAAGGAATATAAAGTCGCCCAACTGCGAAATCCGTGGGATACCACAAAGGTGCTTCATACTTACATTCTTATTGATAAAACCAAACCGGAGCCCCAAAATTTACCCGAAGGTACAATTATACGCACCCCACTGAGTAAGGCTGTCGTTTATTCGGCTGTTCATTGCAGTCTGCTGAAACAACTTGGAGCATTGAAGGGAATCGGAGGGATATGCGACTTGAAATATATTAAAATGCAGGAAATTCATGATGGATGCCGCAAAGGAACAATTGTAGATACAGGTGACGGCATGAATCCTGATATTGAAAAGATTATAGACTTACATCCCGATGCCATCATGCTTTCACCTTTCGAAAACAGCGGAGGATATGGACGGGTAGAAAAATTGAATATCCCTATTATAGAATGTGCAGACTACATGGAAACGTCTGCTTTAGGCCGGGCCGAATGGATGCGTTTTTATGGAATGCTCTTCGGCAAACAGGCGCAAGGCGACAGTCTGTTTACCAACGTGGAAAAGGAATATCTTAGCCTAAAGAAACAAGCCGTAAATGCTTTACCTAAACCGTCTGTTATTTGCGACTTGAAAAGCGGTTCGGCATGGTATATGCCCGGAGGTAAAAGTACCACAGCCGGAATATATGCGGATGCAGGTGGTGACTATGTCTTTAAAAGCGAGAACCATAGCGGCTCTGTGCCATTGGCCTTTGAAACGGTTTTTGATAAAGGACAAAATGCTGACTTCTGGCTAATAAAATACAATCAGCCTGCAAATATGACTTATCGCCAATTGGCAAAAGAGTATAGGCCTTATAGTGGCTTCCGCGCTTTCAAACAGCATCAGGTGTACGGTTGCAATACCAACACCGTGCCATTCTATGAAGAATCGCCGTTCCATCCCGATTATTTACTGAAAGATTTAATAAAAATCTTCCATCCTACTCTGTTCGATGGATACCAATTAAGATATTTCACTAAATTAGCGGATTAATTTGAAAGAAGCCCTGTGAATTATAAAGGAATGAAATACGGCATTATACTTATTGCCACAATATTATTATTGATAATAGCCAATCTGCTATTTGGTTCAGTGCATATCCCGGCATCTGCCGTTTGGAATATCATCACAAATAATGCCGCAGAAAAAGCTAGTTGGAGCTTTATAGTAATGGAATCGCGCGTTCCTCAAGCCATCACTGCCCTACTTTGCGGTGCGGCACTTGCCGGATCAGGATTAATGCTGCAAACAGCTTTCAACAATCCATTGGCAGGACCATCAATTCTTGGCATCACGTCCGGTGCTAACTTGGGTGTAGCTTTGGTGATGTTAGCCGGAGGTGGGACTCTTGCAGCAGGCGTATTCAATTTATCCAACTTTTTTTCCGTGATATTAGGTGCATTTGTTGGGTCAATGCTAGTCATGGGGTTGATTTTATTTTTCTCTACTCTGATTAAGAGCAATATCATGCTATTGATTACCGGTATAATGATCGGCTATATTACTTCTTCAGCTATTTCTCTACTAAACTTCTTTGCCACAGCCGAGGGCGTACATTCGTATATCATTTGGGGCATGGGAAACTTTGGAGGAGTATCACTGCAACAACTCCCTTACTTCACCTTATTCTGCATGGCAGGCTTATTAATGGCAATTTTACTTATCAAGCCACTGAACGCTCTTTTGTTAGGGACACGTTATGCCGAAAATTTGGGAATAAATATCCGCCGTACGCGTAATTTGTTACTCGTTGCAACCGGATTATTAACTGCAGTCACCACGGCATTTTGTGGCCCTATAGCATTTATAGGATTGGCGGTTCCTCACATGGCGAGATTGATGTTAGGGACTTCCAATCATAACTCTTTACTTCCCATAACTCTGCTAACCGGAGGAGTGATTGCTCTACTTTGTAATCTCATTTGTATTCTTCCGGGTGAATCAGGTATTATCCCTCTCAATGCCGTCACACCAATATTGGGGGCACCTGTGATTATCTATGTAATAATCAATCAGCGTAAAATACAATACTTCAATTGAGAGAAACCAAAGGCTAGAATTTTAAAAGTACAAGAGAGAGAAAATGAAAAAGAGAAATGTGATCAGTGCAACAGACTTAAGTATCGGTTATCATACAAATAAAGGTGAAAAACTGGTACATCAGCATCTCTCCTTTGAACTTCATCCGGGCGAATTAACTTGCTTGCTGGGGGCAAACGGAACGGGAAAATCAACGCTATTACGTACACTTTCCGCTTCGCAACCCGCCCTTTCGGGACAATTATTAATAGAAGGCAAGCCATTAGAAGAGTACAGCGAAAGAGATCGTTCCCGCATAATAGGCATTGTACTGACGGATAAGACACAGGCTGGAGGATTAACAGTCTATGAGTTAGTAGCTCTAGGTAGGCAGCCTCACACTGGATTCTTTGGTCGCCTACACCGCGAAGACCATCGTATTATCCGCCAAACCCTCGATGCAGTTGGCATAGCTCATAAAGCCAATAGCTACATTGCCGAACTATCCGATGGGGAACGTCAAAAGACAATGATCGCCAAAGCTTTGGTACAAGAATGCCCACTGATTTTGCTGGATGAGCCAACAGCCTTTTTAGATGTAGTCAGCCGTATTGAAATCATGAGTTTGCTTCACCGCCTTGCTACTGAACAGAATAAAGCGATCTTGCTTTCTACTCATGATATAGAACAAGCTCTGGTCTTAGCAGACAAATTATGGTTACTATCGAAAGAAAAAGGGTTGCTACACGGAGTCACCGAGGACTTAATTCTGCAGCAACGAATGGATGGTTTATTTTCACGCAAAGATATAAAGTTCGACTACGCACACGGAGTGTACTATCCTGAAGTGGACTGCCAACATTCCATAATGGTAGAAGCTAGTGATGACATACTACTACATTGGGCTATCAATGCACTCAATCGGCATGGCTTTGCATGCCTATTGAAACCTCAAAAAGAAGAAGCTATGGACTTCTTCCCATCACAGTCCGGGTTGGTAAGAGCAAACCCCATCGATGTGAAATCAACAACTACTTTGACTCAGTTGAAAGTTATTTCTGCCGAAAACCTTATCTTAGTAAAAGATGGTCTGCAAGAGGTTTGTACTTCTTTTGAAGAATTATTGAATGTCATAGAGAAGTACTTCCAGCCTCTCGGGTAAATATCCGCTGCGTATCCGCCATTCCTGAGGATAGAGGTTATTGGCCCGGTTACCTATATTTTTCACAAATCCTAAAGGAACAGAGTGATATGTCAATAAGGTATAACCAAGAGGAGTATCCTGAGGCAAAACTACGCTTTCCTTACGCAAGTAAGCTATTGCCTGCTCGTATGAGATTTCAACACATCCAAATCTTTCCGGGGAAAGATCTACATTCATGCTAAGTGCATGATGAGGAATAAGATCCTTGCCTTTAAACTCTCCAATAGGAAGACCGGCATGAACCACCCGAAGAGCGGATTTCAATTCAGGCAAAGCCATAACAACAGACTGAGGGAGTGCGCTCAATTTATTCTCGGCTACATCCCATTCGTATGCTTCGGAATCAGTGACCCAAGAGTATATCATATCCCATTGATCATGACTTATCTTTAAAGGGGTACTCTTTGACTTCCCCGATTTCTTTCTACCGGTATCTCGTCTTATCTCTTTCTGGTTCACAGATTGCTGTGTTGAATTCTCAATTTCGTTCTTACGAATCACAGCAAGAAAAAAGCCTTCTCCATCAGTGCGATGAGGCAAAAAACGATAGACTGGAAAATCGGATCCCTCCAACAGGTTGCCGGTTATGTTCCAATCTTGAGGAACATCAACTTTAAGAACTTCCGCCCCCAACTCTTCGCATATCCATGCTACGTTTTCTTCATTCTCTTTAGTATTATAGGTGCACGTACTATAAATTAAAAGACCACCGGGCTTTAAACTACCCCACATATCACTTATTATTCTTCGCTGCCGTTGCCAACAAAGATCAACGTTTTCTGCAGTCCATTCATCAATAGCCGTAGCGTCTTTTCTAAACATTCCTTCACCCGAACATGGAACATCGGCCAGTACAACATCGAAGAAGTGAGGAAGTGCAGAAAAGTCAGACGGATCATTATTTGTCACAACAATGCCTGAATCTCCCCATTTAATAAGATTCTCAGCTAATATTTGTGCGCGATTACGAATAACTTCATTAGCGACCAACAGGCTACCGGAAGGAAGAATGCTGCGTACATGGGTTGATTTGCCACCGGGGGCGGCACAGAGATCGAGCATTGTGACCGGTTCTTCTTTATCCAAATACCGCCTCAATGCATAGCCGACAAACATTGAAGAAGCCTCCTGAACATAATAATACCCCGCATGAAAAAGAGGATCGAAGGTAAAAGTCAGTCGGCGGTCGAGATAGAATGCATCTTCACACCAAGGTACTTGCTTATAGATACTCCGGAGCTTATTAAATGCTTCTTCATCACATTTCGTCCTGTTGAGCCGAATAGTGACAAGCGGTTCTGTTTGCAATGAAGCATCTAATTTGTCGTATTCTTCGTCACCTATCAGTGAACGAGTATAATCAATAAAGGGTATAGGCAAGTCCATAATAATGTATTCAATAACAAGCGCAAAAATACTCAAAAAAGTCAGAGTAACTGTCAAAGACTCTCTCTATTCAGAAAGCTGGAAGGATTATAAGGTTCTGGATAAGTCTTCCCCGGCCTTTTTATCACAAAAAAAATACTTGTGATCAAACAAGTATAAAAAAAATAGTATCATCTTTGCAACTTTACGGATAAGATTTCACGTCTAACTCTTGAACTGGAAACAAAAAAATAAAAGATATGCTTATGAAACGTATAATTTTAGCATTAATCGCTGCGTTGACCCTCTGTTCATTGGCAGGAGCAAAAAACAGATCAATAACCGAGACCGATAGCCTCGGCAATAAAAAACGGGTTATTGAAATACGTGATACCGTTATCAACGGCAAAAGCGAAATTGACACACTAAGTGTAATGACCTATGAGAACTCTACAAGCAAAGATGCAGAAGATGAAAAAGATTGGAAGCACGATAATAACAATTCCATGTTCGGCATAAATCTGGGCAACTCCCAAAGTGCCGAAACTGTCATCGCAATTATAGCCATCATCTTCGCTTTTGGTTTCCCTTTAATCATAGTCTTTACAGTCTTTTTCTTTAATTACAAGAACAGGAAAGCCAAGTATCGACTGGCAGAACAAGCATTGAGCACCGGGCAACAATTACCGGAAGACTTCTTCAAAAAAGCAGAACGAAGTGAAGATACTCGAAGCAAAGGCATTAAAAACATCTTCTTAGGCATTGGATTGTTTATTTTCCTATGGGCCATGACCAACTTCAGCATCGGATGCATCGGCTTATTAATTATGTTTATGGGGTTTGGCCAAGTTGTCATCCATTATACTCAGGAATCCAGAAGAGAACAGTTTTTCAACTCTACAATGAATAACACAAAACGAGAAAATAGCCAGAACCAAAACAATAACATTGAAGTAAGTAATCAGGAACGTACCGATAAAAAGGACGATACGGAGCAATGAAGCAACTCAATGATTTATCTCTAATCGCACAGGTCGTGGTGTTTCACAACACCAGGGCCTTTGATCAGTTGGTGAAAAAATATCAGTCGTCTATACGCCGTTTTTTTCTCCACCTAACTTGCGGTGACAGTGAATTGAGTGATGACCTTGCACAGGAAACCTTCATTAAAGCTTATACTAATTTAGCCACCTTCAAGAATTTATCAAGCTTCTCTACTTGGCTTTATCGTATTGCTTATAATGAATTTTATGATTATCTTCGCAGCCATAAAGAGACAAGTGGTCTCGAGGAAAAAGAAGTTGATAATCAATGGAGTACATCTCAGAAAAACATTGGTGAACAGATGGATATCTACAATGCATTGGCTATTCTAAAAGAAATGGAACGCACTTGCATTACTCTTTTTTATATGGAAGATCAAAGTATAGAGAAAATAGCAGGAATCACAGGTTGCCCTGCAGGAACAGTGAAAAGTCATCTTTCGAGGGGAAAAGAAAAAATGGCCACATACTTAAAACAGAATGGATATGACGGATACAAATGATGATTTCTTAGTTCAGCGTTTTTTAACTGAGAACCAGAGAGATATAGCTGATAATGGTTTCAGCAAAAAAGTTATGCGACACATACCCAATCATAATCGTCGCATATCAACACTGTGGAGCATAGGTTGCCTTATATTGGCCGCTATTTTGTTCTATATACTGGGGGGTGCACATTTAATGCTGGAAAGTTTCCGCGAAAGCTTCAACAGTGCAATTCACAACGAAGCAACAGGTCTTGATCCTAAATCACTAATCATGGTAGTTGTTGTCTTACTATATTTAGGATATCGTAAACTATGCACACTAGCCTGATAGGCTTCTGGTATTCAAACTTTCGAAACGAAAATAAGCCTTTGTATAACCATGCAAAGGCTTATTTTTAAACCACAAGTCTACATTATATATAAGAAACATTTATCTTTGCAACTTTAAAAAATCAAACTAAACGAAAGTATACGTTGAGCAAGACCACAATTTCCATATTGCTATTCCTGCTACTATTTGTTTGCAACAGTCAAGCTCAGACTGTTAGCGATTCGATCGTCATGCATCGCCTGCAACAACAGGGAGTGCCTATCACATATAATAATAAGGTAAAGCTTCTTATGAACGGTCGTGAAAAATTCACCGACCTCTTTGATGCGATCCGTCATGCACATCATCATATCCATTTGGAATATTTCAATTTCCGCAACGATTCTATAGCAAATGCTTTGTTTGCTCTTTTAAAAGAAAAGGCAAAAGAAGGTGTCAAGGTTCGCGCTATGTTTGATGCTTTTGGTAATTGGTCGAACAACCGTCCTCTCAAGAAAAGCCATTTAAAGGAACTAAGCTCGGCAGGAATAGAGATTGTAAAATTCGATCCGATTAATTTCCCGTACATCAATCATGCGGCTCACCGCGATCATCGTAAAATAGCAGTAATAGATGGAGTCATTGGTTATACAGGAGGCATGAATATTGCCGATTACTATATTAACGGTCTACCCAAAATAGGAAAATGGCACGATATACATGTACGCATAGAAGGAGACGCAGTGCGTTATCTGCAAGGCATTTTCCTAAATATGTGGAATAATGAAACGGGACAACACATCGGTGGTCCGGAATTCTTTCCCGATCCTACACAGTTTCCCGATTCAATAGCTGAAGAAATAGCCATTGTAGATCGAACTCCCTTAGAAACGCCCAGGTCCATTAGCCGCGCTTATGCTACTTCCATTGAAGCGGCACAAGAAAGTATACAGATCGTAAACCCTTATTTTGTTCCTACAAAATCAATACGTGCTGCCATAAAGTCTGCACTAAAAAAAGGCACTAAAGTCGAAATCATGATACCCGCCGTATCCGATATTCCTTTCACACCGGAAGCTTCTTTTTATATTGCACATAAGCTTATGAAGGACGGAGCAAAAGTCTATCTCTTTAATGATGGCTTCCACCATTCGAAAGTCATGATGGTTGATAACTCTTTCTGCACGGTCGGCACGGCTAATCTAAACAGTCGGAGTTTACGATATGACTATGAAACAAATGCCTTCATTTTCGATCCGGAGACTACACATAAACTCAACAAGATGTTTGAGCACGACAAGAAAAACAGTACCCTCATGACTCCTGAAGTTTGGAAGCAACGTTCCACTTGGAAGAAGTTTGTCGGATGGGTAGCCAACCTTTTTACTCCGTTCTTATAATCGGATATTTTGCCTCGAAGACATTTACTTTACGGCGAAGTTTGCTACCTTTGACGAAATATTATTTTTATCAAGACCCATGAAGCAATATTTGGATTTACTCAATAGAGTGCTGGTTGAAGGCACAAGAAAAGATGACCGTACAGGGACAGGGACAATTAGTATATTCGGACATCAGATGCGTTTTAACATGGATGATGGATTTCCTTGCTTAACAACAAAAAAGGTGCATTTAAAATCTATCATCTATGAATTGCTGTGGTTTTTGAAAGGGGATACCAATGTAAAATATCTACAAGATCATAATGTCCGAATATGGAATGAATGGGCAAAAGAAGACGGAGATTTGGGGCATATTTACGGATACCAATGGCGTTCATGGCCTGACTATCAGGGAGGATTTATCGATCAAATCAGTGAAGCCGTAGAAACAATCAAGAATAACCCTGACTCCCGGCGTATAATAGTCAGCGCGTGGAATGTAGGTGACCTAAAGAATATGCAGCTTCCTCCTTGCCATGCTTTCTTCCAATTCTATGTTGCAGACGGCAGACTCAGTCTTCAACTCTACCAGCGTAGTGCCGACATCTTTTTGGGCGTACCCTTCAATATTGCTTCTTATGCTTTATTGCTGCAGATGATGGCACAAGTCACCGGACTTAAAGCAGGAGATTTTGTACATACTCTAGGGGATGCTCACATCTATCTCAACCATTTGGAGCAAGTAAAACTGCAACTGTCCCGCGAACCTCGTCCGTTACCACAGATGAATATAAATCCTGAGATAAAGAATATCTTCGATTTCAAATATGAAGACTTTGAATTGGTAAATTATGACCCGCATCCTCACATTGCAGGTAAAGTAGCAGTATAAACCCGACAAATAAAATAACGAATGATAAGCATTATTGCCGCAGTAGATCAAAATATGGGTATTGGTTTTCAAAATCAGCTTCTTTATTGGCTACCCAACGACCTAAAGCATTTCAAGAGTCTGACCACAGGGCATACGATTGTCATGGGACGAAGAACATTTGAATCTTTACCCAAAGGAGCTTTGCCCAACCGTGGCAATATTGTACTAACTTCTGACAAAACGGCAAAATACCCCGGAGCGGAAACCTTTTCTTCACTGGAGGAGGTAATAGACAATTGTCCGGATAACGAACATCTATTTATAATAGGAGGTGAAAGCGTATATAGACAAGCTATTACTCTAGCTGATACACTTTACTTGACAGAGATTGACAGTAAAGCTGAAAATGTAGATGCTTATTTTCCACCCGTCGACAGGAAAATATGGATAGAAAAAAACAGGGAAGTTCATCCTATAGATGAAAAACATCCCTGCTCCTATGCTTTTGTTGAGTACGTTCGTGAATGACGTTACTACTCCTCTACCATTTCGTCATCTTCCGGTACCTCGACCGATATTGGCATCTGTCGCTTTATTGCCTCATGAAAAGAGATCAACGTTTCAGTACGAGATAAGCCTAACGGCTGTAACTTATCGTGAATCACACTTAACAGGTGATGATTGTTTCGTGCATATAGCTTAACAAACATATCATATTTACCTGTTGTAAAGTGACATTCCACAATTTCCGGAATAGCCTCAAGCGCTCTTGTAACCGCATCGAATGTGGAAGGGTCTTTTAAATAAATACCAATATAAGCACAAGTTTCATACCCAATTTTCTCTGGATCAATGACATACTCAGAGCCTTTTAATATACCGAAATTGGTCAACTTCTGTATACGCTGGTGGATGGCTGCGCCAGATACATTACACGCTCTTGCTACTTCCAAAAAAGGAATGCGGGCATTATCCGCTATCAGTTTCAATATTTGCTCATCCAAAGCATCCAATTGATGGTGTGCCATTTCTTTATTTTTGAAGATTAATAATACAATAACATGCAAAGTTAACGAATTATTTCTCAATAAAAATGCAATTTATAACTTTTATTGCATCAAAGGAGATAAACCAATATTTATAAAAGATAAAATGCCACAAAATTAATCTCTTGATTCTCATGCTAAAAAAGGCTAAGAAATTGCGAGTGAACGGGAAAGTAGTATCTTTGCTTCTGATTTAATATAAAGCACAATGATAATGAAAAAGCATATTCTCTTCACTCTCTTTCTATTTGCAACAATCAGCCTTTGGGCACAAGAATTCAACGATTATTTCATCAACAAAACTTTACGCATAGATTATATTTTCATGGGCAATAGCAATCATCAAGATATATGTCTCGATGAACTTTCATCATTACCCACATGGGCGGGAAGAAGACATCATTTAAGAGAACTTCCTCTGGAAGGTAATGGACAGATTATTGTACGTGACCACGATAGCAAGAAAATCATATATGCCACCTCTTTTTCTTCTTTATTTCAAGAATGGCTTGAAACAGATGAAGCTAAAACGACCAATAAAGGTTTCGAAAATAGTTTCTTAGTCCCCTACCCTATACACCCTGTGGAGGTGGAAGTTACATTGTTTAGTTCGAAGAGGGAGAAGCGTGCCACACTCACACACGTGATTGACCCAAGCGATATTCTGATCCATCAAAAAGGAATTACTCATGTCACCCCATATAAATATTTATTGCAAAGCGGGTCAAGTGATCAGTGCATTGACGTGGCTATTCTAGCCGAAGGATATACCAAAGACGAAATGTCGACATTCTATGAGGATGCAAAGATCGCATGCGAAAGTTTGTTCTCACATGAGCCTTTCAAGTCATCAAAAGATCGTTTCAATATTGTAGCAGTAGCTTCTCCATCGGAGGATAGTGGGGTTAGTATACCAAGATTGAAAGAATGGAAACACACCGCTTTCAGCTCACATTTCAGTACTTTCTATTCAGATCGCTATCTTACCACCCAACGGGTAAAAGACATACATGATGCACTCGCAGGAATACCTTACGAGCATATTATTATTCTGGCAAACACAGCTGAATATGGTGGTGGTGGAATATATAATTCATATACCCTAACTACTGCACATCATCCTTTATTCCGTCCCGTTGTCGTACATGAATTTGGCCATAGTTTCGGAGGACTGGCTGACGAATATTATTATGATAACGATGTGATGACCGATACATATCCGCTGAATATTGAACCTTGGGAGCCAAACATCACTACTAGGACTAACTTCAGTCAAAAATGGGAAGACATGATGAAAAAAGACACTCCAATACCAACCCCTCCCGCCAAAAAGGCTACTTATCCGGTTGGCTTATATGAAGGAGGAGGATATTCGGCAAAAGGCATCTACCGCCCATCTGAAGATTGCAGAATGCGTACCAATAGTTGTCCTTCATTCTGCCCGGTATGTGAACGGGCTATACGCAAAATGATTAATTTTTATACCGAGTAATACTACTTCGAAAAAATGATCCGACTACAACGAATAACACAAACTCAAGGGAGCTCTTACGAATATATCGAGAAGTTGATTGTCGAATCATTTCCCGTGGAAGAATATCGGAAGTTGGATGAATTAAGGGATTACACCCGAACAAAAAGTATATTTTATAATAATCTTATAATCGACGGGCAAGACCCGGTAGGCATGATAAGCTACTGGGCTTTTGATCGGTTCTATTATATAGAGCATTTTGCCGTTGACCCTAAGCAACGCAACGGAGGCTATGGCAAACAAGTTATCTCGCATTTAAAGAAGCTATTCGATCGCCCCATAGTGCTGGAAGTAGAACCTCCCGTTCTTGAAATATCCGAACGCCGGATAGGATTTTACAAGCGTCAAGGTTTTACATTGTGGGATACTCCATATCAACAACCGCCATATAGACCCGGTGGTACATTTTTGCCTATGCAGCTTATGGTATATGGAATATTGAGCCGTAACAAAGACTATCACGAAGTAAAAACATGCCTATATAATAATGTATATGGAATTTAAACATTGATTTAATAAAATTAAAACAAAATACCGCGTTTTTCCTTATGATTTATAACTATTATTCCTACATTTGCCTATAAATGAAATCTATTAATACTTTTTACTATGACAAAGATAACCAAAGAAGCTGCCTTGCTCTATCACTCGCAAGGTAAGCCGGGAAAAATTGAAGTTGTTCCCACCAAACCACACAGTACACAAACCGACCTTTCTCTTGCTTACTCACCCGGTGTTGCCGAACCCTGTCTTGAAATAGAACAAAACCCACAGGATGCCTACAAGTATACAGCAAAAGGGAACTTAGTCGCAGTAATATCTAACGGAACCGCCGTGCTCGGTTTAGGGGACATCGGTGCATTGAGCGGAAAACCCGTAATGGAAGGAAAAGGATTACTTTTCAAAATATATGCCGGCATCGACGTTTTTGATATTGAAGTCAATGAAAAAGATCCGAAGAAATTTATAGAAACAGTCAAGGCCATTGCCCCTACTTTCGGAGGTATCAACCTTGAAGATATCAAAGCACCCGAGTGTTTTGAAATAGAAACCCGACTTAAAGAAGAGTTGGATATTCCTGTAATGCACGACGACCAACATGGAACGGCAATTATTTCTTCCGCCGGACTTCTAAATGCTTTGGAAGTTGCAGGAAAAAAGATACAAGATGTAAAGATTGTAGTCAACGGTGCAGGAGCTTCGGCAATATCTTGTACTAAATTGTATGTATCGCTGGGTGCACGCCTCGAGAACATTGTTATGCTCGACAGTAAAGGGGTGATTAGCCAAAGCCGTACCGATTTAAACGAGCAAAAACGCTATTTTGCGACGAATCGCTCAGACATCCATACTTTGGCTGAAGCCATAAAAGGAGCCGATGTATTCTTGGGGTTGTCAAAAGGAAACGTATTATCACAAGATATGGTACGTAGCATGGCCGACATGCCTATTGTATTTGCTCTAGCAAACCCGACTCCGGAGATTTCATACGAAGATGCGACTGCTGCCCGTCCGGACTTATTGATGGCTACGGGACGATCGGATTATCCTAACCAGATCAACAATGTAATAGGTTTCCCTTACATCTTCCGCGGAGCCCTCGATACCCAGTCTAAAGCAATAAACGAAGAGATGAAAATAGCTGCCGTACGCGCTATTGCCAATCTCGCCAAACAGCCGGTACCTGATGTAGTAAACGAAGCTTATCATGTGAATAACTTCACCTTCGGCCCGGAATATTTCATTCCAAAACCTGTAGACCCACGTCTGATCACAGAAGTATCTGCTGCCGTAGCACGTGCCGCAATGGAGAGTGGTGTCGCTGGTAAACAGATAGAAGATTGGGATGCTTATAAACTCCAACTTCGCGAATTAATGGGGTATGAGAGTAAACTGACCCGCCAACTATTCGATACGGCACGCAGAAACCCACAAAAGGTTGTTTTTGCAGAAGGTACTCACCCTAATATGTTAAAGGCGGCAGCCGAAGCAAAAGCCGAAGGTATTTGTTATCCTGTACTATTAGGAAACAAAGAAGATATCAGAAAAGTGGCTAAAGAACTGGACATCAGTCTCGACGGAATTGAAATTGTCAATCTTCGCCATACTGATGAAGCCGGCAAACGCGAACGTTATGCCCGTCTTCTCACAGAAAAGAGATCTCGCGAAGGAGTCACCTATGAGGAAGCCAGCGACAAGATGTTTGAGCATAACTATTTTGGTATGATGATGGTGGAAACAGGTGATGCGGATGCTTTCATTACGGGGCTTTACACAAAGTACAGCAATACAATCAAGGTTGCAAAAGAAGTTATCGGTATACAGCCTGAGTACAAACATTTCGGTACGATGCATATATTGAACTCAAAAAAGGGAACTTTCTTCCTTGCTGATACATTAATCAATCGCCATCCCAATACAGATACACTGATAGATGTAGCACGGATGACAGCAAATACGGTGAGATTCTTCAACCAC
The DNA here is from genome assembly GCA_041907545.1 of Bacteroides sp. Lineage (GTDB taxonomy): Bacteria > Bacteroidota > Bacteroidia > Bacteroidales > Bacteroidaceae > Bacteroides. The sequence goes on along the minus strand of JAYRGX010000030.1, from coordinate 21,296 downwards.
ACTCCGGTAATGGCTATGGTAAGCTACTCCAACTTCGGTTCCGATACAGATGGTAGCCCCGCTAAAGTACATGAAGCAGTAAGATATATGCAGGAGAGTTATCCGGAATTGGCTATCGACGGAGAAATGCAGGTGAACTTTGCTATGAATAAAGATATACGTGATGCTAAATATCCATTCACCAGACTAAAGGATATGGATGTGAACACGCTTATTTTCCCCAACTTGAGCTCTGCCAACTCGGCATACAAGTTGTTGCAAGCAATGAACACCGATGCTGAATTGATAGGTCCTATCCAGATGGGACTCAACAAGCCAATTCATTTTACAGACTTCGAAAGCCCGGTACGCGATATCGTAAATATTACAGCAGTTGCTGTTATTGACGCCATTGTCGACAAGAAGAAAGCCGGTAAGGAGTAATTACAGAACTTCTCTAAACATCAATAAAAAGCATAATACTATTTCTTGTATTATGCTTTTTTATTATCAGCAATATGGAAACTTTCCACCTTAATCTTTTCAGTCCAATTCTATCGCCCAATCAGGATATAGTTTAAGAATTGAAGAAAAACAGCATAAATAATATCTTTTTATTCGTTTTAAAGCCGCAAATCAAATATATTGCAATTTTACAACCTGTTTATTTTATAATCCGCTTGTTTTTACAGATTTTATAGTTACTTTTGCACCACAACAAAAGAAACAATAGAAAACAAACCAACACAGACTTGCGCAAGATTTATTTTATTTAACATTTACAACAATCAATAAAAGAGATAGATTTATGAATGCTGTTAAAGTTTTGGAAGACCTAAAACGAAGGTTTCCCAACGAGTTTGAGTATCATCAAGCTGTAGAAGAAGTACTTTCCACCATTGAAGAAGAGTATAACAAACATCCCGAATTCGACAAGGCAAACCTGATTGAACGTCTTTGTATTCCCGATCGGATTTATCAATTCAGAGTGACATGGATGGACGATAAAGGAAATATCCGCACCAATATGGGTTATCGCGTTCAACACAATAATGCCATTGGTCCGTATAAAGGTGGTATTCGCTTTCACTCTTCCGTTAATCTTTCTATTTTAAAATTCCTTGCATTCGAACAGACTTTCAAGAATTCACTCACAACTCTACCTATGGGTGGAGGTAAAGGTGGATCTGATTTCTCTCCCCGCGGTAAGTCGAATGCAGAAGTCATGCGTTTCGTTCAGGCATTTATGCTCGAACTATGGAGACACATAGGCCCGGAAACGGACGTACCAGCGGGTGACATTGGCGTAGGTGGTCGCGAAGTCGGTTATATGTTTGGCATGTACAAAAAGCTCACTCGTGAATTCACTGGCACTCTGACCGGTAAAGGACAGGAGTTCGGAGGCTCATTAATACGCCCCGAAGCAACAGGATATGGCAACATTTACTTCCTGATGGAAATGCTAAAGAGTAAAGGGACTGACTTAAAGGACAAAGTCTGTCTGATCTCAGGTTCGGGGAATGTAGCACAATACACAGCCGAAAAGGTTTTGGAGCTTGGTGGAAAAGTTGTAACGATGTCCGATTCAGGTGGTTATATTTATGATCCTGCCGGCATAGATCGTGAAAAACTGGACTACATTATGGAACTAAAGAATCTATATCGCGGACGTATCCGTGAATATGCAGAAAAATACGGTTGTAAGTATGTTGAAGGAGCTCGTCCATGGGGTGAAAAAGGTGACATTGCATTGCCATCGGCCACTCAAAACGAAATAAACGGAGAAGATGCCGAGAAGTTAATTACAAATGGAATTATCGCAGTTTCCGAAGGTGCTAACATGCCATCTACTCCCGAAGCAATCCGTATATTCCAGGAAGCAAAAATTCTTTATGCCCCGGGTAAAGCAGCCAACGCAGGAGGTGTATCAGTATCCGGCCTGGAAATGACACAGAATTCCATCAAACTAAGCTGGAGTTCGGAAGAAGTAGATGAAAAACTGAAAAGCATCATGAAGAATATCCATGAGTCATGCGTGAAATATGGTACCGAGGATGATGGGTATGTAAATTATGTGAAAGGGGCAAATGTAGCCGGATTTATGAAAGTAGCAAAAGCCATGATGGCTCAAGGTATCGTATAAATAAATCAGAACTAAAAGATAAAATTCATAATAATACTAATGTCTTCTGATGACATTGGAAAACACAGAAGAGGAGAGCATTGTCACTAATACTCTCCTCTTTGTGTATCACCATTAGTTTTCATCTTTTTTATTAGACTCTACGCAGCTCATTCCCTTAATCGGCTTATTACGTTCGCTTATTATCCACACAGTAAAAGAATAGGCTTTTAACAGTCAATTAAACAGAGAACAAAACATAACTATTTATTGACAAAAAAACCAATGTTTAAGAATTACTTCCCGAAACGACTTAAGATCAACCGATATCTCAACTTAGATCAGTCGTATATCCATCCCGGATGAGTCGTATACTCAGGTCTATTCAGTCGTATACTCATCATGAGAGCTTTTAGGAAGCATACTGAGCAGAGATGAAAGAAAGGAAAGAGACTTGTATAAACCCACCTTTATCACATGAATAAAACACACAAAAAATAAGCTCAAAAAGATATCATACAAGACGGTAAACCACAAGCCAGCATAGGACTTTGCAGCAAATATTTACAAAGAAAATGTAGGAGGGATAGAGAATGCTGAACTCTTTTTACAGCGGATTATCCAAGAAATACTTATACACAGCAGGATGCAGAAAATAACGAATATCAGCTTTCTCGTGCAAAGCCCGGCGAATAAAACTCGAACTAATTTCAAAAACAGGAGAAGATAATAGTCTCACATTAGAAGGGGTGCCATCCACCGAAACAGGATAACCCGGACGTGGATAGACTAATATTTTATTCTCACTCAGGATTCTCTCCGCATCTTTCCAACGCCTAAAATTAATCCAATTGTCAGCTCCGATAATTAGAAAAAAATCATGCATCGGATAGCATTCTTTGAGCCTATCCAAGGTATTTATAGTATATGACGGTCGGGGTAATTGAAATTCAAAATCAGAAGCCACAAAACGAGAGTATCCATCAATAGCCAGACGAACCAATTTTAATCTCAATTCATCATCCATCAGCCCATCCTCATTCTTCAAAGGATTATGAGGAGTGACTATAAACCAGACCTGATCTATCCCCTCATATTCACAAATATAGTTGGCCAAAGCTAAATGACCGATATGTATAGGGTTGAATGAGCCGCAGAAAACACCTACTTTCATGCTTTTCCCTTCAGTCGTCTCCAGCATCCATAACTATTAAAAGCGGTAATAACCATAACTCCTAGCATCGCTAAAGCCGGAATATATTCAGCGTGGTAAACATCCAATATCCCCACAGTCAGTGCAGCAATGAATGCGACAATATTAATGACTAACAATAATTTATCTGTTCTACGAGAATGTGCAGGCGTTTTCATTCGAGTTATTATTAATTATGGTAACTTAAATACATTATAACATATAAACAATTCGGGCAGACCGGGCATCAACGATCTAGGAAATCCTTTATAGCTTTCAAAGCTTTACTCTTAGCCTGTTCCAAGTCGTCATTCACAATAACCACATCAAATTTAGGCGCAAAGCTCAACTCATATTCTGCTTTTTGAACCCGGGCTTCAATTACATCAGGAGTATCAGTTCCACGATTGACCAAACGTCGGCGGAGCTCTTCAATTGAAGGAGGTTGTATAAACAGAGACAACGCAGCATCTCCATAGTTCTTTTTAATATTACAACCGCCAACAACATCCACGTCAAATACAACGTTTTGTCCCGCAGAAAGTTGATTATCCACCTGTGATTTTAGTGTACCGTAATACCGGCCGGCATAAACTTCTTCGTACTCTAGAAATTCATTTCCCGCTATCTTGTTACGAAATTCTTCGGGAGTCAGAAAGAAATATTCCACACCATCCTTTTCTTCTCCTCGTGGAGGGCGACTTGTGGCTGAAATAGAAAAAGAGAGATTTAGCTCCTGCTGCAAAAGGTAATTGATTATTGTAGATTTACCTGAGCCTGAAGGAGCTGAAAATATTATAAGTTTACCTCTATTGGGCATATATCATCATTTTACTTTGTCAATAAAAGTCTGAAAATCAGACTGGAGAATCAGAAAAGAAAGGAACCTTAATACTAATACAAGTATTGGAGGCTCTCATCACATTACGTTAAGCACCTGCTCCTTTATCTGTTCCAATTCATCTTTCATCTGGACCACAATCTTCTGCATCTCAGCATGATTGGATTTGCTACCCAGGGTATTGATTTCACGCCCCATCTCTTGAGCTATAAAACCTAGTTTCTTACCTTGTCCGTTACCGGCTTCCAGAGTAGATATGAAATATTTCAGATGATTACTCAAACGTTGCTTTTCTTCGTTGATATCAAGCTTTTCAATATAGTAAATGAGCTCCTGTTCCAAACGAGTCTTATCATAATCCACACTTAAAGTCTTTTCCAAAGCATCGGTAATACGTGCTTTTATTTTCTCTACGCGTTCTTTTTCGTACTTGTCAACGGTAGCTAAAAGTTGGGTTATATTAGCAATCTTTTCACGGAATTTGATTTCCAATGCTTCTCCCTCTTGTTTACGAAAACCAACTAGATGGCTTATTGCATCAAAAATAGCAGCACGTACGGCTTCCCACTCTTGATCATCCAATTCTATTGTTTCGGTTTTTGACATCACATCGGGAAGACGCAGCAAAGTAGCAAACCAATCCTCCGGTTCGGGAATGCCTAAGGCGTCAGAAATATCTTTGATCCGTTTATAATATGCAGAAACAACATCAGTATTTATGGGAGTAGCAAGTTGATCGGTATCTTTCTTCTCTATCCATAAATTAAAATCAACTTTTCCACGCTCCAGGATTTTAGCTATCTCGCTACGTATCTCAATCTCTTTTTCACGATAAGCAGGTGCTATTCTTGTCGACAAGTCCAACGCTTTACTATTAAGAGATTTAATCTCTACATTTATCTTCTTATCGGGTAGTTCGGCAGTAACCTTACCATAGCCCGTCATAGATTGTATCATAAGATTGTTAGTTTTGTGCAAAATTACATGAATATTTTAATTAGTGAAAATAATCCCGTAAATTTGCCTCAACAAATGGAATGAGATTATGTCATGTATCTTAAATATTGAAACTTCTACATCAGCATGTTCTGTTGCCCTAAGCCAAGACGGGCAGAATATTTTCACAAAAGAAGATTTAAAAGGTCCTTCCCATGCCACCGCATTAGGCGTATTCGTCGACGAAGCATTATCATTTGCCGACAATCATGCCATCCCATTGGATGCTGTCGCTGTCAGTTGTGGACCTGGTTCATATACAGGGTTGAGAATTGGTGTTTCCATGGCTAAAGGAGTGTGCTATGGACGAAATTTACCTTTAATAGGCATCCCGACTTTGAAAGCATTGTGTGTCCCTGTATTGCTATATAATGATGAATTACCGGAAGATGCATTACTCTGCCCGATGATTGATGCCCGCCGGATGGAAGTTTATGCTGCCGTTTACGACCGTTCATTGAAGCCGGTATGTGATATAGCCGCCAATATTATAGATGAAAATTCTTATAAAGAGATACTTGATGTGCATCCGATTTATTTTTTTGGAGACGGAGCAGATAAGTGTAAAGATAAAATAAAGCATACAAATGCCCATTTCATTGATGGTGTGCAACCGTTGGCTAAAATGATGTTTCCACTTGCTGAAAAGGCTATGGCCGAAGAGAACTTTGAAGATGTTGCTTATTTTGAACCTTTTTATTTGAAAGAATTTGTAGCATCCAAACCTAAAAAATTGCTCTAATCTGGTTTTTATAACCATTAATCTGAAAGAGCTACCCATTAATTTCTTTATAAAATCAATTGCAAATGAGAATGCAGTATAATACCCAACAAAAGAAAATGCCATTGCCTGAATACGGACGTAGTATCCAGAATATGGTGGACCATGCTTTAACCATAGAAGACCGTGCCGAACGTCAACGATGTGCAAACACGATCATCAGCATCATGGGAAACATGTTCCCTCACTTGCGCGATGTACCCGACTTCAAACATAAGCTCTGGGATCATTTGGCCATTATGTCCGATTTTGAACTGGACATTGACTATCCTTACGAAGTTATCCGCAAAGACAATCTCAATACAAGACCTGAGCCTATTGCATATCCCAGCACAAAGATACGTTATCGACACTACGGACGTACTTTGGAAGTGCTCATACAAAAAGCATGCGATTATCCCGAAGGCAACGAAAAGAATAATCTCATCGCCCTCATTTGCAATCATATGAAGAAGGACTTCATGACATGGAATAAAGATACAGTGGATGATCGGAAAATTGCAGAAGATTTAGCCGACTACTCCAATGGTAAATTGCAAATGACGGATACTATCTCGCGCCTAATGGCCGAACGTATCGATCTCAATTACCGTCCGAAGGCGAATAACCAAAACAACCGGAACAACCGGAATAACTCGAACAAGCGAAAATACTAATTTATGGCATCGTTTGTTATTGAAGGAGGGCATAAGCTTTCAGGAGAAATTCATCCGCAAGGTGCCAAGAATGAGGTACTTCAAATTATATGCGCCACTTTGCTTACTTCCGAAGAGGTCATAGTGCATAACATACCTGATATATTGGATGTAAACAACCTCATCCAATTGCTGAGGGATATGGGAGTCACTGTTTCGTCAGATAAAAAAGGAAGTTTCAGCTTTAAAGCTGAAAATATCAATAAAGATTATCTTGAGAGTGATACTTTCTTACGAAAATGCTCAAATCTTCGAGGATCGGTAATGCTTATCGGGCCTCTTCTTGCGAGATTTGGGAAAGCCATTATTTCAAAGCCCGGAGGAGATAAGATCGGCCGAAGAAGACTGGATACCCATTTCATAGGCATCAGAAATTTAGGAGCAGACTTCAACTATAATGCCAAACTTGAGGCCTATGAAGTCTCTGCCAAACAGTTGAAGGGCACATACATGCTACTTGATGAAGCTTCAGTCACCGGTACGGCAAATATTATCATGACTGCTGTGTTGGCTACGGGGGTAACTACAATATACAATGCCGCATGCGAACCCTATCTTCAGCAGCTATGCAAAATGCTGAACCGGATGGGGGCCAAGATACAAGGTATTGCATCTAACTTATTGACTATCGAAGGAGTCGATTCATTACAGGGGACTGAACATACCATTCTACCGGATATGATTGAGGTTGGAAGTTTCATTGGTATGGCAGCCATGACCCGGAGTGATTTGACCATAAAAAATGTATCTTACAATAATCTGGGCATAATACCCGAAAGTTTCCGTCGCTTAGGCATCCATTTGGAACAACAGGGAGATGATATTCACATTCCATCACAAGATACGTTTCAGATTGAATCATTCATAGATGGTTCTATTATGACCATTGCCGATGCACCATGGCCGGGCCTCACACCCGACCTGCTAAGTATATTGCTTGTTGTGGCAACTCAGGCAAAAGGCAGCGTCCTTATTCATCAAAAAATGTTCGAAAGTAGATTGTTCTTTGTGGATAAGCTCATAGATATGGGAGCTCAAATCATACTATGCGATCCTCACCGCGCCGTGGTAATCGGTCATAACCATTCCATACAGTTGAGATCAGGAAATATGACATCTCCCGACATCAGGGCAGGTATAGCGCTTCTCATCGCAGCAATGAGTGCGGAAGGAACCAGCCAAATTCATAATATAGAGCAGATAGACCGTGGATACCAAAATATAGAAGGACGCTTAAATGCTATTGGAGCAAGAATCACACGCTTATGATTAGAAAAGAAGAAGTATATAAAATAGGACTATTCAATAAGCCACATGGCATCCATGGTGAGTTACAATTTAGTTTCACAGATGATGTGTTCGATCGTGTAGATGGGGATTATCTTATTTGTTTACTCGATGGAATATTTGTTCCGTTCTTTATCGAAGAATACCGTTTTCGTTCAGAATCAACAGCTCTTGTTAAATTAGAAGGAGTAGATACAGCCGAGCGTGCCCGATCATTCACCAACATAGAAGTTTACTTTCCACTAAAGCATGCCGATGAAAACCCAGCTGATGAAGAGTTAACTTGGGAGTCCTTTATCGGATTTCAGATAGAAGATATTCATCATGGTCATCTAGGCGAAGTTGTTGATGTGGATGACAGTACACTCAATACTCTTTTCATTGTAGACTATAAAGGTAACGAATTGCTAATTCCTGCTCAAGAAGAGCTTATAACCGATATTAACCCCGACAAGAAAGTCATTACAGTCAATCTTCCCGAAGGTTTATTGGCTATTGACCAAACCGAAGAAGTATAAGGAAGAGAATGCTAAAAAAAAGACGGCACAAAGCTTTTTGGAGCAACTTTAAGTTTAAATACAAGTTGACTATCATCAACGAGAGCACTCTCGAAGAAGTGATTGGCATTCGTGTATCTAAATTGAATGGAGCTTCAGTATTGCTTACTGCACTTGGCATCCTTTTTCTGATAGCTGCTCTTATCATTAGCTTTACTCCCCTACGCAACTATCTCCCCGGATACATGAACAGTGAAGTCCGTGCACAGATCGTCAAAAATGCACTAAAGGTCGACTCACTACAACAATTGGTGGAGCGGCAAAATCTATATATCATGAATATTCAGGATATATTCAATGGGAAAGTTAAAGCCGACACGGTAAAATCAATCGACTCACTTACCACATTAAGAAAAGATTCACTGATGGGTTATACCGAACGGGAAGCTAAATTTCGCAAGGAATACGAAGAATCGGAGAAATATAACCTCACTAATAGTAATGTTGCGTCAAAACTAGAAGGAATGATATTCTACCGCCCTGTAAAGGGAATAATTACGCAACGCTTTGGCAAAAACAGATTGGGAATAACCTTAGCCTCCTCCCCTAAAGATAATATTCTTTCTGTACTGGATGGTACTGTATTGCTAAGTACATACACTGCCGAATCCGGATATATCATAGAGGTACAGCATAACGAAGATTTTGTATCTATATACAAGCACTGTGGATCATTATTAAAGCGGGAAGGTGAAAATGTAAAAGGAGGAGAGGTCATCGCATTAACTGCACAGCCGAATCGTAATAACGGCAAGTTGCCATTACTTTTTGAGCTCTGGCATAAAGGAAAAGCTGTTGATCCCGAGCATTATATTATATTTAAATGATAAGCAAAGTCTATTTTGAAAAATAGAAACTTTGCAAAAGATAAAATAAAGATGAAGAAGCAAATTGCCATACTTGGTTCCACCGGGTCAATCGGTACACAAGCTCTACAAGTCATTGAAGAACATTCAGACTTGTATGAAGTATATGTACTGACTGCGAACAACCGAGTACAAGAGCTTATTGCTCAGGCACGCAAATTCGTACCTGAAATCGTAATAATAGCAAACGAAGCACACTATACCTGCCTCAAGGAAGCATTATCGGATCTACCTATTAAAATATATGCAGGAGCAGATGCCATATCACAAGTTGTAAGTGAGGCATCTATTGACATTGTATTGACCGCCATGGTGGGATATGCCGGATTAAAGCCGACCATTAATGCAATAAGAGCTCGCAAAACCATTGCTTTAGCAAATAAAGAGACACTTGTTGTAGCCGGAGAATTGATTAATGAACTGGCAAGAGTATGCGGCACACCTATATTACCGGTAGATTCCGAACATTCTGCAGTATTTCAATGTTTAACCGGCGAGATTGGTAACCCGATAGAAAAAGTTATTTTAACTGCATCCGGCGGTCCTTTCCGTACTTATAATATGGGGCAGCTGTCGACTGTAACAAAGGAACAAGCGTTAAAGCATCCAAATTGGAATATGGGAGCTAAAATAACAATCGATTCTGCTTCCATGATGAATAAAGGATTTGAAGTTATTGAGGCTAAATGGTTGTTTGGAGTACGTCCTGATCAAATAGAAGTAGTCGTACACCCTCAGTCTGTTATCCATTCAATGGTACAATTTGAGGACGGTGCGGTAAAGGCACAATTGGGAATGCCCGACATGCGGCTACCTATCCAGTACGCCTTTTCTTATCCTGACCGGCTACATGCTTCATTCCCCCGGTTGGATTTTAGCCAATGTACTAACTTGACTTTTGAACAACCGGATACAACGCGTTTCCGTAATCTTGCTTTGGCTTACGAAGCACTTCACCGTGCCGGAAATATGCCTTGTATAGTGAACGCTGCAAATGAAGTGGTTGTCTCCGCCTTTTTACACGACAAAATATCATTCCTCGGTATGAGTGACGTCATAGAAAAAACGATGAATCGTGTGGCATTCTTGCAAAAACCCGACTATGATGATTATGTAATGACTGACAGTGAAGCTCGTCGGGTAGCTTTAGAGCTAGTGGAACAATAATATTTATAAATCGCGTACATCAGAGAGATATAGATTATTTGTATAGTAAATAACAACATAGAAAATAAATAAATTTAAATGGAAACATTCTTGATTCGTGCCTTACAACTCATTATGAGTCTTTCTTTGCTGGTTATCATACACGAAGGAGGTCATTTCCTTTTCGCTCGTTTATTCAAAACACGAGTTGAAAAATTCTGTCTATTCTTCGATCCTTGGTTTACCTTGTTCAAGTTTAAACCTAAAAAGAGTGATACGGAATATGCAGTAGGATGGTTGCCATTGGGTGGATATGTCAAGATATCCGGAATGATAGACGAGTCCATGGATACGGAACAGATGAAGCAACCCGTACAACCTTGGGAATTCCGTGCAAAGCCAGCTTGGCAACGTTTATTCATCATGATAGCTGGTGTGTTATTCAATTTCATATTGGCAATGTTTATCTATTCGATGATTCTCTACGCATGGGGAGATGAATACGTACCTGTACAGAAAGCTCCTTTAGGAATGGAGTTTAACAGTACCGCCAAAGCAATAGGCTTCAAAGATGGGGATATTCTATTAGCTGCCGACGACAAACCTTTTGAGCGCTACGACGGGGAAATGCTGAGCCGCATAGCAGATGCCCGCGAAGTCACCGTATTGCGTGAAGGGAAAAGAGTCTCTGTTTATATTCCGAATAACATGATGCAACGTCTTATGAAAGACAGCATACGTTTTGCATCTTTCCGTTATCCTTATGTTATTGATAGTATCATGCCGAATCGTCCTGCAGCATTGGCAGGTCTACAAGCTGGAGACAGCATCATTCAGCTTAATGGAAAAAGTATTGCCTTTTTCGATTTTAAGAAGGAAATGCTTGCCCGTCAAAAAGCAGATTCTGCATCACACGAGATATCTCTGACGTATGTACGTCATGGCGTAACAGATACAATCACCTTTGCGACAGACTCAGCTTTCGAGATGGGAGCAATGGCGCGCAGTCAAACAGACAGACTTCTACCCATCGTAAAAAAACAATATGGATTCTTTAATGCTTTCCCTGCGGGTATCTCTTTAGGAGTAAAAACGTTGAAAGGCTACATTGGTAATATGAAGTATCTCTTCTCTAAAGAAGGCGCTAAACAACTAGGAGGATTCGGAACGATAGGTAGTATATTTCCTGCAACTTGGGACTGGCATCAGTTCTGGTATATGACAGCATTCCTCTCTATTATTCTTGCGTTCATGAACATACTTCCGATACCGGCTCTTGACGGCGGACATGTTTTGTTTCTCATCTATGAGATGGTTACCCGCCGAAAACCAAGCGACAAATTCATGGAACATGCCCAGATGGTTGGAATGTTCTTGTTGTTTGCACTGCTTATCTGGGCGAACTTTAACGACATTATGCGGTTTCTTTTCTAGGATAGTTAAAACGAAATCATAAAATAAAGGTCCGGAGATAACTTCCGGACCTTTATTTTTATGATCTTGTAAGCGGCATTTTCTTCTTAAAAAGACTGCTTATATTAATTGATAGACATCAAGACATGCTATTCTTAAACCAAGTGAGCGATCCATTCTTCACGATCACCGGGAAGAAGATCAATCACCGGTATTTCAACCATAGTGTAGCACCCTGATTTCTGACGCATGGAAGCACGAGCAACACAGACTAATACTTGCGCGGTAAGTGCCGGATTATTTATGTGCATATTAAATTCAAACAATTGGTTTTGGGTTTTCCCCGAGACGCCTTTACGGGTTAGATTCACTCCATGTCCCATATCAAGCAACGCGTCAACACTGGGTACGAGCTTCACATGTGTTTCGTCATTTACAAAGTAAGGATCCGATTTAATTGCAGTAACGACATTCTCAAACACGTATCCATCTTCCAATTCTATGTAAACCATACGTCGATGAATTCCCGTACCTGTAGGGATAGTCATAGACAATGCCGCTCTAACACCGGGGACAGCCTTCACTGCAACAGTATGCCCCATACTCATACCTGGCCCAAAATTTGTATAAGTAATACCTTTAGGTGCTAAAGCTTCCAATAGCGTACGGACAATAGAGTCACTCCCGGGATCCCATCCGGCCGAAATGACAGCAACGGCTTGATGCGCTTGAGCCACCTCACTCAAATTCTTACGCAATTGCGTAATACCAGTATGAATATCGAAGCTATCCACTGTATTTATACCCAATGAAAGAATATCTTTAGCGTAGCTTTCAACACTACGGGTTGGAGTACAAAGAACTGCAACATCCACATCCTTCAACTGACGGATATTTGTCACAACCGGATATTCTTTCAATTCATCGGGGCAATCTGTAGCACCCGCACGACGCACAATACCAGCTATTTCAAAATCACCGGCCATTTGCAATGCTTCCAAAACATAATGTCCAATGTTTCCATAGCCAATAATGGCTGCTCTAATCTTTTTCATTCTTTTGTTAGTTCTTAAGTTATAAAATCGTGATCTTTCTAACACAAAAATAAAGATTATCTTTCAACTGCCATCCCATTTCGTTGAACCTTTATGTTTTTTCCATATCTTTGCCTCAACCATCACCACTTGAGAATAAGCAAGTAGAGACGATTGACAAGCTTCAAGAATAATTTTTATTATGATAGAATACATTAGAGGCGGACTTGCCGAATTAAGCCCTGCGACAGCAATTATCGATTGCAACGGTTTAGGTTATGCTGTAAATATTTCATTGAATACATACGCCGCTATTCAAGGAAAGAAAGAGTGCAAACTATACATTTATGAAGCGATACGTGAAGACGCTTATATCTTATACGGCTTTGTAGATAAGCAGGAAAGAGAGCTTTTCCTCATGCTGCTCTCTGTATCCGGCATTGGCGGAAATACAGCTCGAATGATTCTTTCAGCTCTTTCACCGGCAGAACTGATAAATATTATCAGCACGGAAAATGCCACGCTTTTAAAGACAGTAAAAGGTATCGGACTGAAGACCGCACAACGCGTTATTGTCGACTTGAAAGATAAGATCAAAACGAACTCGTTTGCAGCAGGAAACTTGGAGAATGCCGGTCAGGCGATCTCTGCCATCAGTAATCAGGTCCAAGAAGAAGCGGTGGCTGCTCTCACTATGCTTGGGTTTGCTCAAGCTCCTTCGCAAAAAGTGGTTTTTACCATTATTCAGGAATTGCCGGACGCACCGGTTGAGCAAGTGATCAAGCTGGCATTAAAACGCTTATAAAAGACATTAGGATATTAGATTAACTCACCCGTAATTATTATTAAAATGAAAAAATTAGGACTATTATTAATCATGGCCTGTCTGACATTAGGAATGCAGGCTCAAGAACTCAAGGTTGGTGATAAACTACCCAATATTAAACTAAGTTCGGCTGTATATGGAGATGTATCAGCTTCCGATTTAAAAGGAAAAGTAACATTAATCAGCCTTTTTGCTACATGGTGTCCTCCTTGCCAATTGGAACTTGCCGATGTACAAAGCTTGTTATGGCCTAAATACAAAGACAATAAAAATTTCAAATTACTCGTTATCGGCCGCGAGCATACCGATGAACAATTGAAGGTATACAATGAAAAGAAAAAATTCACGTTTCCTCTGTATCCTGATCCAAAGCGAGAAGTCTTTTCATTATTCGCCGACAAATCGATACCACGCTCTTATCTCATAGATAAAGAAGGAAAAGTTATTTATGCTACGTTGGGATATACAAAAGAAGAGTTCCAATTATTATTAAGCAAAATAGAAGAGGCACTTAAATAGTTTTCCAAAGCTTTCACGTCGCAGGTTTGATGAAAAAGGGATATTACATGCAAAATTGGTTGGATGCCAATCAACGTAAGAAGAAGACAATCACCGATGAGTGGTATCTAGAATTAGCCAATCGCTTACAAACATTAATTAGCAACTCTGTAGATGGAATAAACCAGCATACTGATAAGCTTATTAACAATCTGCCGATCAGATGCGCAATGTACCTACAAGATGTAGTATCCCAAAGTGGAGGATGGAAAGCTTTCTCAGAATCATATTATTCAAATTATAATGCTTATCTTCCTTTTTATCCGATAAAAGCTGAATACATTCAGGATGAGATTAACAAGGAAGATATCGCTTTTATTATTTGGCTACTATCCACAGAAAAGAGAGAGGAAAATGAGGTAGCACCTATTGTTGATCCTTTTTCGTCCGATTTAATAGAATTGAGTGAAGAAGTATATGCGCTAATGGATGAGCTATTCGAAGAAGCTCCCATTAGCAATGTACCATCTCCAAGCAACTGGGTACTACCCGATATTTTTGATATTCATTCTACATCATTGCCCGAAATCAAAGCTGAACAGGCTACAAATAAAGATGTAAAGCAAAGTCTGCTTTATAATGATGATTACCCGTTGCTTTATTTTGCAACGTACAAAGAGCTTGAAGTTTTTCTCACTGAAACACTCTGCTGGGAATATCAAAATGGAGGATTATTCAAGGAATTGAGAGAGCATGCTCATTTTGTTGTTTATGCTAATGCCAAAGGGATATTGCTCGCTCCGAATGTTTCACAATACTTTAATGATTCTCATAATCCAACATTTAATAAAGAAGATGCTAGAAGAAGCGGATATCAAATGTTTTGTGTACAAGGCGAATGTCCGTTTGATTTAATAAAGTATGGAATGGCAAAAGGTTTACTACCGGATATCGAACTCCCTATACCGAACGGAAAAGAGTTATTTCATCAGAATTGGGACTTTATTACCCGATATTATTTAAAGGAGTACTACGAAGGAGCTTGATTTATTTCATCTCTACCCCTTCGCAATACCACACTGCTTTTTTATAATTCAATAATGTCTTCTCTACAATTGGTAAGTTTCTCTACGCCCTCAAGAGTGACAGCCCATGAATTTTCAATACCTAAGGGTCCCACACCCGGCAATACGATCTTAGGTTCCAAAGCAAAGACCATTCCCGGTTCGAGCTCCTGTTTCATACGCGGTGCTAACACAGGCGCCTCATTGATTTCCAACCCAATGCCATGCCCTATAAATTTTGCTTTTTGACCTATTCCCATGAAATAATCTTCGAATCCGGCTTTAGCAACCAAATCAATTGCCGTTTGATATAAATCTTCACAAGCTACACCGGGCTTCGCCATAGCTGATACCGCATCTTGTACTTCAAGGCATACCTGATGAGCTGCATAAGCTTTATCAGATAACTTACCAACAGAAAAAACCCGACTCATATCGCACATATAACCATAAAAGTTACCACCCATATCCACCATAACACTCTGTCCCGCTTGTAACAATGAACCATTCACCCCACCGGGTATCGAAGGATCAAGTCCTTTTCCACCAAGTGCAAAATCATAAGGAGAAGGAGCAGCAGCGTTATCACCGGCAAGCACACTTCCCATGAAGATTTCCATGCTCTGACCGAATACTCTGAAAATACCCAAACATCCTTCAAGTCTCATTAGACGTTCTATCTCAATAGAAAATTGGCGGTCGGTCATCCCCGGCTGATAAACAGAAGGTATTTGTTGATATGCCTTGTCATGAGCTGCACCGGAACGACGAAGCATACATAACTCCATATTGGTTTTCGTGGAGCGTGCCTGACGAATCAGCGGAGTACCATTTACAATGGTCGCATCTGGAAAACATCCAGCTAAGCGAGTGTACTCAGTAAAAGGTAACTCATCCCCCTCCAACATTAATTTGGAAGGTAATGGCAACCCACATTCCTGTATTAAAGCAGGGATTTGCTCCGGTTTGCGAATAGAATAAACATGTTCGCCTTCTATATCGTTTGGCCGTTTCACAAACAAACGGGCGGGAGCATTCAACGGCAAATAAAGATAACCGCTCACAACACGTCCATAAGTATAGATTAAGTTCACATTACAAGTAATAAGGGCAGCATCAATATCTTGCTGAGCCATAAAAACACGTATTTTGTCGCGTCTCTCTTTCAATTCAGGTAGTAACATCTCTTTGTTATTAAAATTTGACGATGCAAACCTATGCATTTTTTTTGGGTTTATAACCCTTTCAAACAAAAAAAGTACTGCCCGACAGCCTTCACAGGCACAGGCAGTACAAACCACAAATACAAATACAACTAAACAAAATTACATTCTAAATAATGCCTTGTCCCATCATAGCGTGAGCCACTTTCATGAAACCGGCAATATTGGCCCCTTTTACATAATTAATGTATCCATCTGGTTCGGAACCATATTTTACACATTGTGAATGAATGCCATGCATTATTGCATGAAGTCTTTCATCCACTTCGGCTGCACCCCAACTGAGATGCATTGCGTTCTGCGACATTTCCAATCCTGATGTAGCTACTCCACCGGCATTAACCGCCTTACCCGGAGCATACATTATCTTATGTTCTATAAAAAGATCAATAGCTTCGGGAGTACATCCCATATTGGAGATTTCACCGACACACAAAACCTCATTCTCTATAAGCTTACGTGCATCGTCACCATCAAGTTCATTTTGTGTTGCACAAGGCAAAGCAATATCCGATTTTACTTCCCATGGATGCTTCCCCGGTACAAAGGTTGCTCCACTGAATTGCTCTACATAAGGCTCCACAATATCATTACCGGATGCTCTAAGCTCCAGCATATAATCTATTTTATCTCCACTAATTCCTGCTGGATCATATATATATCCATCAGGACCAGATATGGTAATTACTTTAGCTCCCAGTTGAGTTGCCTTAGTAGCAGCTCCCCATGCAACATTTCCAAAACCGGAGATTGCTACTGTCTTACCTTTAATATCAAGACCCTTAGCTTGTAGCATTTGGTTCACAAAATATAAACCTCCAAAACCTGTAGCTTCGGGGCGGATCAATGAACCTCCGAATTCCAGGCCTTTACCGGTAAAAGTTCCGGTAAATTGACGGGTGAGTTTCTTATACATACCAAACATATAACCAACTTCACGACCACCTACACCAATATCTCCTGCAGGTACATCCATGTCAGGGCCGAGGTGACGCCATAATTCAAGTATAAAAGCTTGGCAGAAACGCATTATCTCGGCATCACTTTTGCCTCGCGGTGAGAAATCCGAGCCGCCTTTACCTCCACCCATAGGAAGAGTTGTTAGCGCATTCTTAAAGGTTTGCTCAAAACCCAAAAATTTCAGGATAGAAAGATTAACCGAAGCATGAAAACGAATACCACCTTTATAAGGGCCAATAGCATTATTAAATTGTACGCGATACCCTAAGTTTGTTTGTACTTCACCCTTATCATCAACCCAGGTCACACGGAACGTAAAGATGCGGTCCGGTTCAACCAACCGTTCAATGATTTTAGCTTTTTCAAACTCCGGATGCTGATTATAGATATCTTCGATAGAAATAAGCACTTCCTTCACGGCTTGAAGATATTCAGACTCGCCGGGGTGTTTTGCCTCTAGAGAGGACATAATTCGTTCAATATTCATAATATTACACTTTAAAGGTTTTACCTTATTGTGAATGAGTTATAATTAATCACTTTGTAAACAAATAACGCCACAAATATAGGTAAAGTTTTCTTTTAACCTAATATAAATGGCGTTATTTTGGTTTAATAACAATAAAACGTAAGACGACCCAATTAATCGCTAAATAAAATGCCTAAACAAATATATTATAAAATCAATGGTCCATTCTTACCTTATAGCATCAATTGGAATTCATTGATCTTTAAATTTCATACCTAGATTATACATGATAAAACCATATATATCAGCCTGTTCTTCGAGCACTTTACTCATAGGCTTTCCAGCTCCATGACCGGCCTTACTGTCAATACGGATTAAAGTCGGATTAACTCCATTGTTACAAGCCTGCAAGGTGGCCGCAAATTTAAAAGAATGTGCCGGTACTACCCTGTCATCATGATCGGCTGTAGTAACCAAAGTAGCCGGATACTTAGTTCCCAGTTTGAGATTATGCAAAGGAGAATACCCTTTCAAGTATTGAAACATTTCCTTACTATCTTCACTCGTTCCATAATCACTTGCCCAATTCCATCCGATAGTAAACTTATGGTAACGCAACATATCCATCACTCCCACTTGTGGTATTGCCACACGGAATAAATCGGGTCGTTGGGTCATACATGCCCCAACCAATAGCCCACCATTGGATCCTCCAACAATTGCTATTTTTTTATTATTGGTATATTTGCTGTGAATAAGATATTCGGCCGCCGCAATGAAATCATTAAATACATTCTGCTTCTGCATCTTTGTTCCCGCAATATGCCAATCTTCTCCATATTCACCACCACCTCTCAAATTTGCCTGTGCATATATTCCACCATTTTCAAGGAAAGGCACACGCACAGAAGAGAAAGCCGGATTAAGACTGATATTGAAACCACCGTAACCATAAAGGAATACAGGATTTTTTCCATCTCTTTTCAAGCCTTTCTTATAAGTAAGAAACATTGGGATTTTAGTGCCATCCTTACTTGGATAAAACACTTGTTCCGTGACAAATTCATCAGGGTTAAAGTCTACTTTCGGAGCACGGAATATTTTATAACTATTGGTGTCCATGTCATAACGATAAGTAGCTCCTGGAATGGTGAAAGAGGTGAAACTAAAGAAACATTCCTTATCCTGTTTATCTCCACTAAAACCAACCGAGCCAAGAGAAGGCAATTTTATTTCCTGTATCTCTTTCCCATCAAGCCCATATACGTAAGCATGATTGGATGCATCTTTATCATAGGTAAGAAAAAGCTTTCCACCAATAACTTGTGCGCCAGAGAGCACACTTTCAGATTGTGGAACCAATACTTTCCAATTATTCAAAGCCGGCTTATCTATTTCTGCAACCATTATAGAACCTTTAGGCGACTTATAATTAGTGGATAAATAAATTTTTTCGCCCACTACTTCCATAGGACTATATTGATAATCCATATCCGAAGCCATTGTAACAAACGAAGCATCAGGCTTACGCAAATCCTTCATATAAAGAGCATTACCACGTCCATCACCACTCTCATACAGAAACATAACCGTCTCGTCTTCATTTACGCTCACACTATAAAAACGTTTCGGATGATCAAGATTTTGATAAATCAACTTATCTTGTGCCTGTGGGGTACCTAATTGATGATAATATATCTTATGGTTCTCATTGATATTAGAAAATTCCTTACCTTTAACAGGAGCATCATAAGCACTATAATAAAAGCCACTTCCCTGCCATGAAGCATCAGTAAACTTAGCCCACAAAATATGATCCTCCAATAATTTACCGTCTGCAACATTCATCACAAAAATCTCTCGCCAGTCAGACCCACTCCGCGATACAGTGTAAGCCATGTAATTTCCATCATTAGAGAAAGAAATGCCGGTCAGCGCCACCGTTCCATCATCCGATAGTTTATTAGGATCTAAAAAAACTCGTGGAGTAGATTCCAAGTTATCCTGTACGTATAGCACACTCTGATTCTGCAACCCATCATTCTTATAGAAATAGTACTTACCAAACTTTTTGAACGGAGTACCTATTTTCTCATAGTTCGCAATATCAGTCAGCCTCTTCAATAAAGACTGCCGAAAAGGGATCTTTGACAAAAAGGAGTTGGTGACTTCATTCTCCGCATGTACCCATGCATTTGTTGCAGCAGATGTATCATTTTCGAGCCAACGATAAGGATCAGCTACTTTTTCACCGAAATAAAGATCGGAAACATCTGTCTTTACAGCCTTGGGATACAACAATTTTTGCTGTTGTGCACAAGATACTACCATAATACTTGTTGCCAATAAAATTAATTTTCTCATTTGTCATATATTTTTGCGGGTTTAAAGATATCAAATAAAATCACATTCAAACAAGGTATGAGCTCTTTTTATGTGAAACACTATATTTCCTTAAAAAAGATCACATCCAATAAATGTTCAGTGAAAAAGAACAGAACTCCTTTCAGATGGCAAACAGAGACTAGCATCATAAAGTATTTAAAAGATCAATCCGCTATTTTTGATAGCTTTTAAAGATTTTATGCTAATAATCGAACCTTCGAGTTACAAATAATGACTAATCTCGCATTAGCAAAACAAATGTAAGTAAAGTATGCAGAAAAAAATATTCATTCTTGGCATCTTATTCGCTGCTATAAACTCAGCATACAGTCAAAATGTTTTCACGCAGGATCGTGAATTAGAAGAGCAGATCTACGAAACCGGACTAATCCATGCGCCACTACATTTAAATACAGCGAATTCACTTGAGGAAAAGAGTAAAAAGAAAATCATCATTGCAAGCTTGCCTCTTTATAAATTAAATGGAGAAAGATCATGGGAACATAGCGGAGAAGGATATATGTCTTTCACCAAAGATAAATCATCTTCAAAGAGCCTTTCTCTTCGTCTATCCATACCTAATAATACAGGTAGAAGGGCAAAAGGATCTCCTTCTGATCCGGATTATGCTACGTATGGCAATAGCACCCTCACTTATCGCATTAAGGGGAAGAACCTGATGGGTTATAATAGGCTTGCTTTTTCAATATACCCCGATTGTGAAGGAGCTCGCGTCGTTAATATGAATATAAATTTTAATAACGATAATTCTGTAGCACAAAAAGGATATAATAACCCTACCGGCGCTCACCTTATTAATTTAATTAATAAACAATGGGTGCGACACGAGGTCGTATGAGTAATTGTTTGATAGACTGCTGCAAGCAAGCAGCAATCTAATTAAACCCGTTGTTTCGTCAACGGTAGTCTAGGGACAGATGCACCAAATAGTAATACAACTG
>JAYRGX010000029.1:0-52449 GCA_041907545.1 Bacteroides sp. | reverse complement strand
ATATTCACGACAGATAACATCTGCAGATAAACCACTATCAAGTTGATTGACTGCTTTTACGATTTCATTCTCACTGTGTCTTGACTTTTTCATCTTCTATTCCTCCTTGACAAATTTAATAAGATTTCTCTAATTAGAAACAGTCCGACTTAAAGGGAAGCACACATTATGAAAAAGATTTTATTTTTATTACTAGCATGCACTACATTATCATCTTGCTGCACATTATTCAGTAGTTCCAAACAAGACATAACATTTACCGGAATGAATGGAACCAAAATTTATGAAGCTGCAACAAAACAGAAAATAGCAGAAATAAAGCAAGACAATGCAGTTACAGTGCAAATTAAAAAGAGAAGAGAAGATAAACAATTTTTAGCAAAAAAAGATGGCTACAAAGCAACTCCTCTTGTATTGGAGTCTACATTTAATAATGCATGCTTGTGGAATATCTTGTTTTGGCCAGGCTTTTTAATTGATTTTGGTACTGAAAAGATGAATAAGTGGGATAATACGATCGTAAATATTGAAATGGAGAAAGAAGCAGCTGCAAGTACCAACTAATGTTTCCGTACGAAGAATATTATTAAAGCTATAATTTTATAATATCACATATCGGACAAACATTGGTTGTAGAAGACTTTTTACCATGTTAGATTGTTCTGCTTATAAAATTTATAAAATCTTTATTGCCGACATAATTGCACAAAGACAATTTACGGCAATAGAGATTTTTATTTTTTGCAACGTGACTACTACGCACGCTATAAAGACTTCAAATACTCTTCGAAAAATAAGACCAACTATAATGAGTTAGAAATGATAAAAAAAATGATACCCAATACTCAGCTTAGTGACTTGTCTCTAACGCTTCCTTTATTCGGTATAACCGATTAATTGCAGGAGTAAAGGTCGGATTGGGATAATGAATTTCAATATCGTTTATACTAGCAAGTACACACCGAGGAAGATCAAAAATATCCTCACTTATGCCAAGTTTCAATGTTTTGGGTAGTTGCACTCCCTTCGCCCAATTGAGGAGGACTTTCACACCCTCTTCACTATAATCGTAGTTCATCGTGTTTTTGCGTGCAAAGGTAATAAGAGTTACGAAAAATGAGGTGCTAAGCAGCAACAAATGACAGCAAAATTACACCCTCAACTATAAAAAAAGAGAGTAAATGCGTAAATAGAGAAATATGAAAGTGCTTAAAAGATTGCATATCATATACTTCACATAAAGAACATATAAAAAGGAATAGCTATAGAATATAATGCACAATACAATCATATTATGCTAAAAAAAACAAAAAAGGCCACTCATCGCGAGCAGCCTGTTTTCTATTTGTTAACCTTAATAAGAATCATCTATGAAAATTGATACAAATATACTGGTATATAATGTAGTACCAAATTAATAGAGTTCTACAGGCTACTTTATAACAAGGTTTATAGGTAATAGGCTATCGTTAACCAATTAACGAAATAAAACGATGAATTAACTAAAATATATCATAATGTTTTAAATAATAATCATCCTTTCGTTAACACAATAACAAAAGGATGAATAAGAATGTACTGTGTACCCTATTGGGGAAGTATATATAATCGTTTTAGAAAGTGAAGTAAGGAATACTGCTGAAATAGAAGATTAAAAAAAATGATTTGAGTTAAGCGAGAATTAATCTGAGGCATATTAAATCGGCTCTCTCCTCTTAAGTATCACTAATCAAACTAGCAAAGGTGCTCCATGCAAAATCTTAAAAAACGATCTGTTGCAATCCCCCAAAAACAACAATCAAGTAGATGAAGACAATCCTAACTATTTATCAAATAAGAAGAAGGTAGAAATTAAAAACAAAAGTAAGTGAATGCAACTATGATATAGCTACATTATTAGAACATTCAAATAAATGTGGATTATGAAAAGATAAAGCCTCTAAGTTATTCATCCAAAGCAAAATTCATAATATTTCTCACGACTGGAAAGCATTATTGCCCCATTCACTCTTTTTATACAGATTTGATCTTCTCTCGCTAACCATCCTGCTGCCAAGGCTACGCTCTCTTCACTTAAACCAAGCTCAGCAGCTAAACGTGGTATGGTTATTTCATCCACATCCGAATTTAAATAATGCCAAACCTTTCCTGCATTTTCTCCTATCTTCCATTTTTCCATAATAGTACGATTTAAAAAGACATGAGATTATAAAGATAGAAAAAATGATTATAATCTTGATATATAAAAAAACAATATTGAATCTGAAAAGTTTTATAGAACAAATGGTTATATTGAATAAATAAAACCTTTGCAAAAAAAAAGTTGTGTCAAAAGAATGCGATAGATCAACACTCTTTTGACACAACTTACTTTTGCTGTATTCATATTCCTTCTTTCTCTATTCCCCGACTGTAATCAGCAGAGAATCGATTCTCATCTTCCACTTTCCGATTATATATTAACCCAAATAAGTTGAAAGCTGAGATGGAGAGATGTTTTTGGCAACAATTACACCATTTTCATCTATTAAATAGTTAGTAAATCCTCTATCCAATTGATATTTTCTAAATAGATTTGAAGACTCGCCTTTAGTTTCTACAAAACAAGTGGGCGTAACTATTTGATCCTTACGAATGGTCTCTTGAAAAATAGAATTATACTCATCAAATGAGACAGAAACCATTATCACATTTCCGGGCATGGATTTCTCACGAAGCGCATTATTCAAACTTACGTTTTGCATCCGGGATTGCGCGTCATAACTTGCCCAAAAGCTCAGCAACACATATTTACCTTTTAAAGACGAAAGTTTTTCGTCTGGTTGCTTTGCTGACATAGATTCGATTTTAAAATCAGGGGCTATGTCTCCCACACTCAAACCTCCGGTTGGTTTGTCTTTTTCTACGAAAGATGTCAAGGAACTAAGTAGTAATACAACAAAAAGCCATCTTACATTCTTCATGTAGTTAGGTTTTAGTTAATACTATTTGTTTATCAACAAGTTACGGATACCAATAATACCATAAATGCAACTTATAAAAAACAAATTATTATTTAAAATAAAGAACACGACTGCTCTTTATCCGAGGCAAATATACAACATAATTATTGATAATCAAGCACATGGGTATTTTTTTGTATTTTTGAAGCAAATGTTAATACCTTAGTTGTGCAAGCTAACTGCCTATAAATTAAGTGTTAAAATGATTGTTTTTTGAATTAATCAGCATGTCAATTTTAAGAATTGACACTCGTTAATTAAAGAAAAGCAAAAACAGAACTGAGTTCTTTTGTATTTTGCTGCCAAAAAAGTGTATTTTTGCAGCGTTTTATTTTATCACACAAAGGTATATTTATGTCCAATTTAGACACAGAACTTATTTTAATCCGGATTACCGGCGATGATAGACCGGGGCTAACTGCTTCCATCACAGAGATTTTGGCAAAATATGACGCTACAATATTAGATATCGGACAAGCCGATATCCACAATACACTCTCACTTGGTATTCTATGTAAGACCGAGGAACAATTTTCGGGCTTCATCATGAAAGAGCTTCTATTTAAAGCATCTTCGCTGGGAGTAACCATTCGCTTCTACCCCATTTCGGCAAAAGAATATGATAATTGGGTAGGCTTACAAGGTAAAAACAGGTACATACTTACTTTATTAGGAAGAAAATTGTCTGCCAAACAGATTTCTGCAGCCACACGTATTCTTGCCGAACAAGGGATGAACATTGACGGCATTAAGCGATTGACCGGGCGTATCCCTCTTAATGAATGCAATGCCCGCACCAGAGCCTGTATTGAGTTTTCCGTGAGAGGGACTCCAAACGATAGAATCGCAATGCAAGAACGGCTTATGGAATTGGCTATTGAACTGGAAATGGACTTTTCCTTCCAACTTGACAACATGTACCGTCGCATGCGACGCCTGATTTGTTTCGATATGGACTCCACTTTGATTGAGACGGAAGTTATTGATGAATTGGCAATCCGTGCGGGAGTCGGTGATGAAGTAAAAGAGATCACAGAACGGGCTATGCGTGGCGAAATAGATTTCACTGAGAGCTTTCGTGAAAGAGTCGCTTTACTAAAAGGACTGGACGAGTCTGTAATGCAAGACATTGCAGAGAAACTCCCCATTACGGAAGGTGTAGAGAGACTAATGTATGTATTGAAGAAATATGGCTATAAAATCGCAATCCTGTCGGGAGGATTTACTTACTTCGGTCAATATTTGCAAAAGAAATTTGGCATTGATTATGTATACGCCAATGAATTGGAGATAATAGACGGTAAGCTTACCGGACGATATCTGGGTGAGGTGGTTGACGGTAAAAGAAAAGCGGAATTACTTCGCCTTATTGCTCAAGTGGAAAAGGTCGATATAGCACAAACCATTGCTGTTGGCGATGGTGCCAATGATCTCCCCATGTTGGGAGTTGCAGGCTTGGGAATAGCTTTCCATGCCAAACCTAAGGTTGTAGCCAACGCAAAACAATCCATAAATACGATCGGATTGGACGGAGTACTTTACTTCCTTGGCTTCAAAGATTCTTATATAGATTTCCCCCAGTAGGATTTCCAATTTATTTGATTAACTTTGCGGGCAAATTAGAAGAAACATGAAGTTTTCTGAATTAAGTTTAAACACCGGCGTACTTGAAGCGTTGGATGCCATGCGCTTTGAAGAGTGCACCCCTATACAGGAAAAAACTATCCCACTTATACTTGAAGGTAAAGATTTGATAGCAGTTGCACAAACCGGAACAGGCAAGACAGCTGCTTATTTATTGCCGGTACTCAATCGGTTATCAGAAAGTAGTCATCCCGAAGATGCCATTAATTGCATCATAATGGCTCCTACTCGCGAGTTAGCCCAGCAAATAGACCAGCAGATGGAAGGTTTTTCGTACTTCATGCCGGTATCCAGCGTTGCTGTATACGGAGGAAGTGACGGGATTTTATTTGAGCAGCAAAAGAAAGGACTGACCCTGGGAGCTGATGTTGTAATCGCCACACCGGGGCGTCTGATTGCCCATTTAAATCTGGGTTATGTTGATTTGTCAAAAGTATCTTATTTCATTTTAGATGAAGCCGACCGTATGCTTGACATGGGATTCTCCGACGACATTATGCAAATCGTGAAAATGTTACCTAAAGAACGCCAGACAATTATGTTTTCAGCTACCATGCCGAGTAAGATACAGCAATTGGCAAAAACAATATTGAATGACCCGGCAGAGATTAAGATTGCCGTATCCAAGCCTGCAGAAAAAATTATTCAGGCGGCATATATCTGCTACGAGAATCAGAAACTTGGCATCATCAGAAATCTTTTTGAAGAGAAAACGCCTGATCGGGTAATCATATTCGCTTCTTCAAAAATAAAAGTAAAAGAAGTGACCAAAGCTCTGAAATTAATGAAGCTGAATGTCGGCGAAATGCATTCGGACCTTGAGCAAAGTCAACGTGAGTCTATTATGCGTGAATTCAAGTCGGCTCGTATCAATGTACTTGTTGCTACGGATATTGTATCCAGAGGCATTGATATCGACGATATCCGGCTTGTAATCAACTATGATGTACCACATGATTCAGAAGACTACGTCCACCGTATCGGCCGTACTGCACGTGCCAACAATGACGGCGTCGCCATTACTTTTGTAGGAGAAGCCGAGCAAAGGAAATTTAAGAGTATCGAAAACTTCCTGGGTAAAGACATCTATAAAATACCTATTCCACAAGAATTGGGAGAAGCGCCCGAATATAATTTATCAGCTAGACCAACAAACTCCGGACGGAATTTCCACAAAAAAGATAAAAACAATTATAAAGGGAACAACTGGAAGAAGAGAGATAAAAAATAAGGAAGTCTAAATTTTATCTTTCCAGTTTCTTCATTGTCAATTTATTATCTGAGTCAATTGTCAGATTGACTATTCCCGAAATATAGGTTTCGGGAATATTTAGTATAGCTTGATAATGATATCCTTTATTATTAACTCCCATGAATTTCATATCGGCCAATACCGCTTGATCGAGAAAATCTGAAGAAAACAAGTCTACAAACATCTGCTTTTTAATATCTTTTCCATACAAAAGTTTCTTACCTTCGTATACGCAAATGTGTATGATGTTGTCATAATAAACATTATCCACACCCATTCCTTCCTCGGAATAGGTGGTTTTAGTCACTCTCATTTTAGACGGATTAATATAAACATACCCACGATAACGGGTATTTTTATACATCACAACGCTATCTTTTTTTACCACTTCGGTTATTGTGGGAATAACTTCTATCTGATTTGCAAAAGCAAGACTATCATCAGGGTTTTCAGAGCGATGTAATTTTACAACATCCTCGGTCATAGAGTGAAACCAAAAGCTATAATGGTTATGCTTGTCTATTTTATATGCTATGGGTGTATTTCCATTGATATAAATTGTATCACGGATTATTTTGAAAGATACCGGCGCATTTTGCGGGTCGGCATAATAAATAGTGTCACCTTTGATGCGCATGAGTGGAATTTCAGTATCGTCATCCACCCATATCCCTTGCAACATGTTTTTTGCAGCAAGATCTTCCTTTGCGGTAGACTTCGAATCATTCGTCCTACCACACGATACCAGCATTAAGCTCAGTACAATAAAGATCGTACTCCATTTATTCATACATCTCCCTTTCTTCTTATTTACCGATACAATGATACGAAAATCCTTGCTCTTCCATCTCTTTTTTGTCATAAATATTTCGACCATCCAAAATATTAGGCGTTCGCATCGCTTTTTTTATGACCGCCCAAGATGGCAGACGGAATTCTTTCCACTCTGTCACAAGCATTAAAGCGTCAGCGTCCAAAGCAGCATCATACATATCTGTTGCATAATATATTACATCACCGATGCGTCTACGGCACTCTCCCATTGCGGCGGGATCATATGCCCTTACGATACATCCGGCTTTTAAAAGTCTTTCTATGAGAATCAATGCAGGCGCCTCACGCATATCATCCGTTTCGGGTTTAAACGATAATCCCCATAAGGCTATAGTCTTTCCTTGCAGATTTCCATCGAACTGATGTTGTAACTTCTCAAACAACAATTCTTTTTGGTTTTCGTTCACTTCTTCAACAGCTTCCAGCACCTTCATCCGATAACCATTCTGCTGAGCGGTCTTTATCAGTGCTTTTACATCTTTGGGAAAGCATGACCCGCCATACCCTATTCCGGGATAAAGGAATTTATGTCCAATACGGGTATCGGAACCAATCCCGCAACGAACCATATTCACATCAGCTCCAACGAGTTCGCATAGGTTAGCGATATCATTCATAAAGCTGATACGGGTCGCCAACATTGAGTTGGCCGCATATTTTGTCATTTCAGCCGAAGGAATATCCATAAAGATAACACGGAAATTATTCAGCAAAAACGGCTTATAAAGCTTACTCATCAATTTCTCGGCACGCTCCGACTCTACTCCGACTACTACACGGTCGGGACTCATAAAATCGTTGATAGCATTGCCTTCTTTAAGGAATTCAGGGTTTGAAGCAACGTCAAACTCAATCTTTGCTCCACGTTTGTCGAGTTCTTCCTGTATCGCAGCGCGGACTTTCTTTGCCGTTCCTACAGGCACGGTACTCTTGGTCACCACGAGCACATACTTCTGCATGTTCCGTCCGATAGTCCGAGCTACTTCAAGTACATAGCTCAAATCGGCGCTACCATCTTCGTCGGGAGGTGTTCCTACCGCACTGAAAACAACTTCCACTTCATTCAGACAACTTTCCAAAGAGGTTGTAAAAGAAAGCCGACCTGCTTTTGCATTACGAACCACCAGTTCTTCGAGTCCACTTTCATAAATGGGGATAACCCCCTTATTTAAGGATTCTATTTTCTGAGAGTTTGTATCTACACAAACAACTTCGACACCGATTTCAGCAAAACAGGTCCCGGTTACCAAACCGACATACCCTGTACCGACAATTGCTATCTTCATATTTTATTCAAATAGTTCTGCATCTTTTAGAGAAACGGCTTTCCCATCCTTATCGGACAGAATCATCTGATCCTGGGCAATAGGCCAATCGATCCCGATAGTTTCATCATTATATTGAATAGACGCTTCGTATTGAGGAGCATAGGTATTATCTACCTTATATGTAAAGGTCGCTTCTTCACTCAATACTAAAAAACCGTGCGCAAAGCCTCTGGGAATAAAAAATTGACGTTTATTCTCATCGCTCAGTTCCACACTGACATATTTACCGAAAGTGGGTGATGATTTTCGTAAATCGACCGCTACATCAAGGACTTTACCTTTTATTACACGAACCAGTTTTGCCTGACTGTATTCGCCTTTCTGATAATGGAGTCCTCTTAATACACCAAATGAAGACTGTGACTCATTATCTTGAACAAAATGAACATCACCGACATTGGCTTTGAACTCATCTTCTTTAAACGCTTCCATAAAATAACCGCGTTGATCGGAAAACACTCTTGGCTCAATAAGCCAAACACCGTTTATTTCTGTTTGTATGTAATTCATCTTCTGTATTTTATGATATGATGTATATTGCTTTTATTACCTAGCAGAATACAATATAAGCAATATAAAACGGTGCAAAAATAGAAAAAATATCGATATACCAACCCTTGTTTACAATTAGTTTATAACCTACAAGCATTTATTTTATGAACACCCTGACATTATTTTTCTATATTTCCGGTAATAAATGGGATTAAGCTCGGTAAATCACTCCACGACACGTTCCACTCCATTATTTGCTACTCCACATTACATTACTTCTTATGTCCCCTTACATTACTTGTTATAGCTTATTACAATAGTTGTTATTTCTTCTCCTTTTTATAATTAGAAGACATTAATATAGAAATCTATTATTCAACATTTTAATCTCATTACACCTTTACTTCACCAAAACTAAATAAATAGATAAAAGAAACGCCATAAATCATACTATATGTTATTCTTTTTCTACAAATTGATTCAAATTCATTGCATATCCGATCGCTCTATCCGGAATGATTTATTCATGTTTCTCCACCCCATTTAGTCACCGCCAAATGCCTCTTGTTTCATCTGTCCAAACAGATGGTCTGTTACTAGCTAACAGACTATCTGTTAGGCTCCAACAGACCATCTGTTGAGGTTCAACTGACCGTCTGTTTTGTATCATTTAATCATCTGCTTGAATTTGAATATATTTTGCTCCATACAAATCAATTTATTTATTCAGCATATCAGTACGCCTTTTCCTACGGGCTTTTCAGATAATATGCCAAAAACGGCAATTAGTTAACAATCCCTCATAATGTGTTTATAACTTGTTGAAAAGAAAAACCGCTCCGAAAGGGTGTATATTCGATTATTCTTTTAATTTTGCAGTATGATTGAATTAGCGCAGCACATAGAAGCATTATTACTAGAGAATGATTGTGTTATCGTTCCAGGATTGGGAGGATTCATAACTCATTATAATCCGGCATCGATGATAGAGAAAGAAAACTTATTCTTACCCCCTACCAGAGTTATCGGCTTTAACGCCCAGCTCAAGATGAACGACGGATTATTGGCTCAGTCTTATATGGCTGTCTATGGCACTAATTTCCCGGATGCCAATAAGATGGTACAATCACACGTAAAGAATCTTTTCGCCGCTCTTCATGAGAATGGCAAGGCCGATTTACCTAATATCGGGGAATTAAGTTATTCCATTCATAACACTTACGATTTCCAGCCATACGACAATAAAATAACCACTCCTTACTTATATGGATTGGATACTTTTGAAATGCTTCAATGGACTGAACTGGAAAAATCGCAATCGGTAAAGACACCTTTACGTACGTCCGTTCCGCATAAAGAACCACGCAGCATCAATATTCGTTTGAATACGGCGTATCTTAGTACGGCAGCGGCTGTTGTTGCGGCAATCGTACTCTCATTCTTCTTCTCCACTCCTATTGAGAACACCGAAGTGATTGAAGAAAATTATGCCAAGGTTCTGCCGAGTGAAATCTTTGAGAGGTTAGAGAAACATTCATTGGCTATTACTCCTGTAGTGGTAAATATGCCCGAGAATCAGTCTGCCGCTTCCGAAAGATTAAAAGAGTCCGGTGCTGGAAGCAAAGCCGTGAATCCTATCACAGCAAAAGAGATAAAAGTGAGCAAGGTCGCAACTAATGTAGCAGAAATTGCAAAAGAACAATCGACTGCTACTTTGGGCGCACAAGCTAATGCTGAAAAGTCCGAAATTGTAGCAGACAAGGAAAACGGTAGAAACTCCAGTGCGGAAGAAAGCGTATCAAATGTATCCGAAAAACCATTTCATATTATCATTGCAAGTGTCGGAACCGAAAGAGATGCAAAAGCAATGGCAGAGCATTTGGTTGCCAAAGGATATAAAGGAGCAAAAGCAATTATAGGCGACGGCAAGATGCGCGTCAGCATAGAATCTTGTGCTACTGAAGCCGAAGCATATCAGGCTATGAGCAAGATTAAAGGAAATGGTGATTATAAAAATGCTTGGGTTTTAGGTAAATAGAACCTTTTTAATAGATATATACTTTAACATGAAAAGAGTTCGCTGTCCTAAATGTGAGAATTACTTACAGTTTGACGAAACCAAATACACTGAGGGTCAGTCACTGGTCTTTGAGTGTGAACATTGTGGTAAACAGTTCAGCATCCGCTTGGGCAAAACCAAAATGAGAGCTCCTCAGAAAGAAGAGAAGCTTGATGAAACTGAATTCAAAGATGCTTTTGGCAGCATATCCATCATTGAAAATGTATTCGGATTCAAACAAGTGATGCCTTTGAAAGAAGGTGAAAACATCATCGGTCGCCGTTGTGTAGGTTCGGTTGTCGACATACCTATTGAAACCTCAGACATGAGTATGGATCGTCGTCACTGCATTATAACGGTGAAACGAACCAAGCAAGGGAAACTGACTTACACCCTCCGCGATGCTCCCAGCTTGACCGGTACATTCTTTAATAATGAATTATTAGGTGATAAAGACCGCGTTCGCATTGAAGATGGAGCTATCATAACCATAGGAGCCACCACTTTTATTCTTCGCACCGCGGAATAACACTTTTGAAGTTTTTCTCGCCCATTTGGAGAGCAGATACTATATTTTATTGTATTTTTGCCTTCCAAGATATTCATAGGGAATGGGACTTCCCTGAAACCGCTTGAAACAGAGCTGATAGTTCCTACTTTACTTAATCCTTTTAAGATTATGAGTAGGTTTTCTTTGATCCATTTTCTACAACTGCCGGGTGAATACCTTCCCTCTCCAACGCGTCTCAGCATTGTCTGTAAACGCATTATGCAGCTATCTTTTGATATAATCAAGAATATTACAATTTCATCATAATGATCAGGAACCTTTTATTTGTAGCTTTAGGTGGCGGCTTGGGAAGCGTACTCCGCTACTTGACTTCTTTCTGGATAGGAAAAAGCTATTCATCAGCTTTTCCTTTAGGAACGTTTATTATCAATGTATTAGGATGTTTTGTTATTGGCTTTCTGATAGGTCTATCGTCCAAAACCTTACTCAATGAAGAGTTGAGATTATTGCTGGTCGTTGGTTTTTGTGGAGGTTACACAACTTTCTCCACATTCTCTGCCGAAAATATGAAGTTGCTTGAAGCAGGAAACTACTGGACATTAAGCTTTTATATTGTAGCAAGTGTAGTTTTGGGACTGATTGCCGTTTGGGGTGGAAATACATTATCTAAAATCATATCATAATGAGCTATAAGAAGATTCTAATAGCAGTAGACAGCCGGGAAAACTCACTCAACATTGCTCGTGAGGGTTTTGAGCTTGCAGATCGCTTGCAAGCTGAAGCGGCTTTGATTTTTGTTGTGGACAAAGCGAAAGCTATCGGTAATCCCGATGTGGGAATCATGCCCAATGAAGCATTGATGGTCCTGAAAAAAGAAGCTCAGGAAACATTAGACCAACTGATTCGTCTGACCGGAAGAACAGCATCGACAGCAAAATTCATGCCTGAAGGTTTGCCTAAAGATGATATTCTCCACACTGCAGAGGTATGGGGTGCAGATACTATTGTTTTAGGTATAAACGGGAAAAGTGGATTTTCACTTTGGGCAATGGGAAGTATCACACAATACATTGTGTTGCATTCAAAAGTTCCCGTATTGATTATCCCCACAAGGAAATAACACTAGATAGCAACAGGCTTAATAGTGTGGAAACCTAAGTGGTGCATAACCTCCCTAAGTAATAACTCGTATGCAATAAAACCGTTATCTGAGGGTATTACGTCCGTTGAAAAGGGTCGACCGCCAATTATCAATGCTAAACGGGAAAATATATCTTCCACCTCGGCAACAGTTATAGAGGTTGGTTGCGCTTTTGCATAAGTCCCTATATCTTTGGCTGTAACATCAAAAGTGACCAACTGCGCATTCAAAGGTCTAATCTTATCCACAAGTGGCATGAGAGAGTCTTCCACGTTATTGATAGCCATCTCTATCTCAGATTCAGTCGGGGGATTATGCATAAAAAAGAGGGAAGCCACATTACGGTATCCAAATGGAATGGTCTCACCAAACTCTTCTTCGTTATTCTTCCCGGAAGACTCTATATCTAGAGAAGGTATTTCTTCTTTGTATTGTCTATAAACTAGGGAAGTCTCCTCTTCAGCAATATGAAGCAGTACAATATTATCATCCGCAAAGGCCTCTTCCCTCGCCTTATTGTAGTAAGATTCAAGCTGTTTAATATCAATCTTTTCCATTTTCATCCTCTAATAAAACAGACGTCATGCTTAATGAACCTGCAATAACTTTATCATTGAAAATCGTAACCCGATCACTCCCACTCCGCATACCCAACACATAAAGTAACGGAAGATAATGCTCGGCAGTAGGTACGGCGTAATGCACGTCTTTATGAAGAGTCTTATATTCAATCAATGCTTGAATATCATTTTCTTCTATTTTCTTTTTGAAAATAGTATTCAGTTCATTAGCCCAATCATAACCATATTCAGCGTTAAAGTCCTCACCCGGAATGTCTATCATTCTCAAATTGTGAATCATATTTCCACTACCTATCACCAAAACCCCTCTCTTGCGAAGAAAACTCAGCATAGTTCCCATCCGATAATGCCATTCAGCATTCTTATAATGATCAATACTGAGTTGTACAACCGGAATATCAGCCTGTGGATATAAATATTTCAAAACCGACCAAGTGCCGTGATCCAGTCCCCATTCATTGCTTTTCCCTATTTGCCGGGTATTCATTTGTTGGATAATGAAGTCTGTCAATTCAGGACTCCCCGGAGCAGGATACCGCTGCATATACAGTTTATGAGGAAATCCATAAAAGTCATGAATTGTTTTTGGATGATCGTTTGCCGTAAGTTGAGGGCCTTTTGTCTCCCAATGAGCTGATATACAGAGAATGGCTCGAGGTTTCGGAAGGCGTTTACCCAAACTAATCCAAGCATCTGAAAACTCATTTTCTTCAATTGCATTCATTGGGCTCCCATGCCCGATAAAGACAACAGGCATGGGAGTAGTCTCTGTAAATGCAGTAGATCCGTATTCTTGTTTCAAAAGAGGATCATTCATATCGTAGTTACTTTTAATCTTTGGGTAAATATTCATCCTCAAGTCTTTTGCTAACTTTTATTACAGACAGACTATAGGATGTTATTATACTAACTGTCTATTACTTTATTTTCTTTCTTAAAAAATCAAGAGCCTTATCGACCGCCTTTTCCGTAACTTTTTTCTTGATGGAATCTTTATTGGCAGAAGCCACAGAGTCGAGCCCGAGCTTTTTACCAAGCTTACTAAGAGCTTGACTTTCTACAGCCTTAGCTGCTTGATTAGCCATGCTTTTGGTATCAAGGCTTACTTTAGGGGAAGTAAACGTACCTCCTATCTTCAAATCGACGGTTGATAAATTGGCATAACTACCCAAAGATGAAGGCAACTTCACTTTACCTGCATAATCTATTGTCTGATCCAAGCCCGTAGTTCCCGAGAGGTTCATCACATAGTCACCCCACTTGATGTCAAAAGGTTTAGTACTTACGCGACCGTCTTTAATGGTAAAGTCAATATTCAAATCTTTCACTTTCATATCTTTCATAGCCGGTTTCTTCACAGCTTCAGCAATCATATCAATCGCTTTGATTCCACTTAGACTGATATTGTGAGTGGATAACTCCCCATTCCCTTGCATAGTATTGAATACGGGACTCATGGTTTGATCCAAATCAGTTTGTACTTTCAAGTTACCTGAGAATGTTCCTTTTAAGTTTTCAAAGACAGGTGCTAGCTTACGGACCATATCCAATTCTTTGTAAGCCTGCGCAAAGCTAACATCAGACATCTTAAATCCGGCATTCATAACAGGCTTCTTGACATTTGCCGTCGAATAAAAACCATTCATTACGACACTTCCCCCCATGGTATTCATCGAGAGATTGCTCATATCCACCTTACTATCTTTAACGGTAATCTTCCCTTTCATGGTTTCGAACACCATTTTATCAAATAGCACTTTCTTTAAATTAGCATCCATTTGGAAATCTATATTTTTGGGCACCTCAAATATTCCCGTAACAGCAGATGTGCCGGGTGAACCATTTGCTGCAGCGGCAGACGTCACAGTAGACGCTCCACCTGCTGCAGAAGTTGTTCCCATGAAATCATTCAAATTCAGGTAATTGGATTGAAGATTCAATGCACCCTTTAAAGTTGTATTCTTTAATGCATATCCCAAATAGTTCTCCAAACGACTGTCTACCGTAAAATCATTCTTCCCGACGTTTACGGTTGTTTCACTTAATTGCAAAAATTTTGGTGTAAACGTCAGTAGTGATTTCTTAATATCAACATCCGGCATATCCTTCATCTTGAGTTTCATTCCGGTAAGACCAATTGTGCCCGAAGCCTGAACCTTGTCGTATTGTTCTTTCTCAATAGATGAAAGTAAGGTGGCAAGCTTCATATTGGCATTAACAACCCCATTCAACTGCATACTATCCAATGGGTAAACCTTTTTAATCATACCTAAATCCAAGACACCTTTTGCATCAGCTTTTATATCCGGGTCACTTACCGGAGTCTTAATACTGGCATTCACACTAAACGGGTTGCCTGCCAAACGAAAACTAAAAGGTCGAATATCAATGGTAGTTAGATCTATATTGCCTCCCGGATTTTTCACATTGGCGCTTACATTGATTTGATCAACTCCCGCTGGCAATGAAGGATAGTGGAACATTGCATTCTTCACTTGCATATCAATATTAAAGGCCGGGACAGTGTCTCCTTGCAAAGTACCCTTGGCATAACCACTCAATGAGGCCTTTCCATCTGTTTTCAGGTCGGAAAAATTCTTGGCATATATAGCCGGAACAAGAGATAATATTTCTTTAAAACCTACTTCATTGGTCTTAAGTTTCAAATCCATTTGCATTGCAGGATCTTTCATTGCAATCCAGCCGTCTAATCCTGCTTTTATTGCATTTAAGCGAAATTCATTCTCTTTAAAAGTATATTTATTCTCTGCTAAATTTGCATCAATATCCATTTTGGCAGATACACTTGCATTCGAAAGAAAAGGAATACCTTTCATCTTATAGGATAAAGCTTCAGTTTCAGCAGTTAGTTTTAAAGTAGTGCGGTTACTCGTCAAATCGCCGGAACACTCTGCTTTTAGTTTTTTGATCACAGCATATTGATTGGATTGGTGATCATCATATATCATATTCATATTACTGATAGACAGTTGCTTCATCTTCAGCCTAAACTCAGAAGGTTCCTCTTTTGCAGGTACACCACCAGTTGTATCGGCTTTCATCACGTCCCAATTCACCTTGCCATTTGCCAGTACAATAGCTTTTATACTGGCATTATCAATGTATATCTTCGAAATATCATATCCGCTATTACTAAAAAGAGAGAATAAATTAATAGTGGCAGTCATTTCACGAGCTTGTATAAGGGTATCATTTTTAAAATCCCCATCACCCTTAAGATAAAAATCTTCCAAGCTTACAGATGCTTGTGGAAAGTGCTTAAACAAGCTAATGCTCAGTTTTCCAAAATCAAATTGAGCATTTAGCATTTTATTTCCTTCCGTTTTAACAATCCCTGCAATTTTACCTTGAAAGGCAAACGGGAGAATAACCATGATCAAAAGGATCACTACTAACACGATTCCGCCTATTTGTGCTAATTTCTTCTTTTTCATATAATTGTTTTTGTTTAATAGCAAATCTAATAAATCTTTCGGTATCTCCAACAAATGCAATTGCCATAATGTTTTAGAAGCACCATCTTCTTATGTATAAAAAACGGCGGCTTAAATTCCATAAAGGAATATAAACCGCCGTCACGACACGAGTATTATAGTCTTAGTTTAGTCTGGCCTTAGCCTACTCTATAAATCAAATAATCTAACCAGTCAATTCGTAGAGTAATGTATATCAAAAGATCTTTTATTCTTCCAATGTGAATATCCCCGTCAGCGATGTAGTATTATATGCAAATTCTATTTTATATTGACCGGGCATATATCCATTCATATAGATAGGGAATATAGCTCCCTTAGTAAGCAACAAATTAGCTGTATAAACAGGTTCGTCATCAGAGACACTCTTTATGGTGACTGTCACAGAAAGAGTTTGAGTAGAGCTGAATGTTATAACCGATTCGTCAATAGAAGCCTGAATAGGTGATGATGTCACAGGCGTAGACACAGAAGTAACACTTCTGGAAACAGTCATTGTACTCATCGTTGCATCGGCAGTCATCTTGAATCTATTAATAGGAGGCAAAGTATTACCACTTAAAAGAATGTCACGAGTGGTTTCCTGTGCAGCGAAAAGTGTAGAATCGAATAACAAGGATGCTACTACAATTGAAATAAAAATAAAATTCTTCATAATTGGGTTGTGTTATTTGTTTTAAATCGGGTGCAAGTTAGGACTGTTTTGACTATTAATCAAAAAAAGAGGGGTGACAAATACTCCCTCTTATTATTTCAACATGCAATTGATTATCAAACACTTAATCCGTTTTTTTTCATTTTAAAGGGGGTTACATTTTAAAATTTGAGCAAGAAATCCTTTAGTTGAACCTCTTCTTTTATATTCATCTTGTCTCTTTTGATGCGAATAATGCGTTGTTTCACGGCAGCTTCAGTCACACACATAATCTCCGAAATCTCAGAACGACTAAGTTGCATTTTGAGTAAATAACAATATCGAATATCTCCATCGTTCAGTTTTGGATAGCGATCTTGCAATCTTCGAGTGAAGTTATTATATATAGTATCCGTATTTTGGGCTATAGCCAACCAAGCCTCCTCCGAAACTTGAGTTCTATTATGCCCCTGCGAAATAAAAGTTTGATTCAATTGCTTATAAAAATCAGTCCTCAGTTCTGCTGTATCTTTCTCTTGTTGATAGATTTGAATATTCTTACGCTGCAATGCATTTTTATACCATAAGAAAATAAAACCAAGTAAAAGCAATAAAGCCGATATCAATGCCAATGACATATAGAGCCATTGCCTCTTTTCTGCCGTCTCCTGTCTTAATAAAAAGCTCGTTTCTTGCCACTTATTTCGATTATAAACTTGGGTCAGCTTTAAAACTTCTGCACTATGAACCTTTTTTTCAATACTATCGCGAAGCGTATTATACTTAGTCATATAAATATATGCAGAATCGTGTCTATTTAACGTATTAAAAATTTCTGCTGTTCTATATGCTGCTCGAGCTTGTATGTATAGATCGCTTGATATCGTCGAAGCATATTTCAAATAATGCAAAGCGGAATCATATTTTTGCAAATCAAGATATAAACTTCCTTTGGTTGATAAACTACCTGCATCAGTGGGATAACTTTGCAACACACTGTCCACATATAATAGAGAACGCTGAGGTTCTCTCATTTGCTGATAGATTAATGCAATTTGATATTGAACATTGGGAATAGCATACTTGGCCGATTTTTTAGATATATTGAGTGCATAATGCTGGTAGTAAAGGGCACTATCCTCCTGCTCCATTCCCGAATATGCATACCCAATTCCCATTAAAGATGCTACCATGTATGAAGTATCATTCAACAATCGGGCATATTGAAATGCTTTAGTATATACCTGTTTCTCTTCTGAGAATAACCATTGTTCTGAATAAACAATACCCAAGTAATTTCGCACTAAAAATTGCAATTTATAATCCTTACTATTGGTTAACAGGTCTTTACTCTTAAAATAATAGTCAATTGCACTCTTCATATCCCCCGACTCTTGAGCTACACGCCCTGCATAAAAAGAAGCTTCTGCAGTTCGACCGGAATCTTTCTTGGATGTATAATAAGATATTGCATCCGAAAGAGATGGAGCTGATGCTAAATTGCTATCGCATTTTAGCAGCGCTTGCACCTTTAATATAGTATATAAAGCATACTCCGATTTCGATAACGAGATCTCTGGATTTTCTATTCTAGATAACATTGTCAATGTACTGTCTGGCAAAGAATCTACTAATTGTTTGGCAGAAACAAGAGTATCTCCCGGACGTTGGCATGAAAAAAAGGCACATGCCATCACCGTGATAACAATAATATATATTGATATATGAGCTTTCATAACGTATCGTGTCGTATTTTGCGCAATTTACACAATTTATTCAACTCAACAGGATTTTTCACATAAAAAAATAGGGTATAGTCATTGACCATACCCTAGTATCAATAAGGATTCAAATAGAATTAAATTATTTCTTTTACTGTTGCCAGCATTCCTTTTTCTTTAATACTGTCGAGATTCGCTTTAACTGCAACACTCAATCCTGGAATCTGATTTAAATCTTCTCCCCAAATTGCAGTATTGCCTAATACTCCCTGAACGACTTTCGATGTATCGTTAGTTGCCCAAAGATCTTTCAGTAATTGCATTATTTCAGGAGCATCATTAGGTGTGATCTCAACTCCATCTTCACGGATGCCTCCTTTATAATATGTAATAATGGCGGCTAGTCCTAAAACCAGGCCTTTAGGCAATTCACCTTTTCGTTCAAGATATGTTTTAAGTCCCGGCAAGTCTCTTGTCTGATATTTGGGAAAAGAATTAAGCATTATACTTGTTACAGCATGATCTACAAACGGATTATTAAAGCGTTCGAGTACGTCCTCTGCAAATTTCTTTAATTCGTCTTTCGGAAGGTTCAATGTTTCCATCAATTCTTCAAACATCACTTTATGAATATATTTGCCTATCACTGGATGTTGGCAAGCATCACGGACTATATTTATTCCTGATAAAAATGAAACCGGAGAAAGAACAGTGTGAGGACCATTTAACAAAGTTACTTTACGTTCGTGGTACGGCTCTTCCGAAGGGACAAACAAAACGTTCAATCCAGCTTTGTCAGCAGGGAATTCTTTGGCAACTGACTGTGGAGCCTCTATAACCCATAAATGGAATATTTCAGCCTGTACTACAAGATTGTCATCATAACCCAGCTTCTCTTTGATTTCAGCAATATCCTTACGAGGGAAGCCCGGAACGATTCTGTCTACCAAAGTAGCATATACTCCACAAGCTTCTTCAAACCAAGTTTTAAATTCATCACCCAATTGCCATAATTCAATATATTGGTAGATTGTTTCTTTAAGTTTATGCCCATTAAGGAATATCAACTCACATGGAAATATGATCAAACCTTTGGTTTTATCACCATTGAATGTTTTATAACGGTGGTAAAGTAATTGGGTTAATTTTCCCGGATATGAAGCGGCAGGTTTATCTGTCAATTTACATGACGGATCGAATGCAATACCCGCCTCTGTAGTATTGGATATAACAAAGCGTATGTCTGGTTGTTCTGCCAACTTCATGAACTCATCATTCTCAGAGTATGGATTTAAAGAACGGCTTATAACATCAATCAATGTCAAGCTGTTTATAGTTTCCCCCTTATCCAATCCTTGCAAATTAACATGGTATAGATTATCTTGAGCATTGAGCATATCAACCATTCCTCTTTCTATAGGTTGAACAACAACAACACTACTATCAAAACCGGCTTTTTCGTTCATGTTATAGATTATCCAGTCAACAAATGCACGTAAAAAGTTTCCTTCACCAAACTGAATAACCCTTTCCGGATACTGTTTTTTTAAAGCGGTCTGCTTGTTTAATGCTTTCATCTTAATTTGTTTTTATAAATGAATTGTTATTATATTTATTCAAATTCAAAATAGAAATCTATATTTTCTTTCATCAATATGTCTATAGGCATATATTTCATCTTTGTTACTGTCTTCTTGAAAACTGTATAATCACACAAAGCTTTTATCCCATAGTAACCCTGAAGTCCGGGACGTTGTCCGATCAAATAGTTGACATCACCCGACCTTAAATAGTCCACATTATCAGGCAATAAATCATAACCTAATAGTCCCTCCAAATGCTCTCCCGATTCTCTAAGATAGCTGGCTACCTGATAAATACGGGAATTGAAGACGACACCTAGTTTAGCATCAGGATGTTTGCCAAAAAAGTCATCCAATACTTGTTTATTAGAAATTACGTCATCCTTATCGAACAAAACATCATGAATAATGATCTGATTATATTGTCCGGATATATATTTCATAAAGCCTTCAAGCCTTCTCTGCATCTGAATTTCAGCTGGATTGTCTTTCCCATTATTTAAGAATAAGACAAGTTCCTGTCCTTTTTCATATTTTCGCATCAAAATTTTAGCTGCAATATATCCACTTGCAATAGAATCTTGTCCAATATAACAAATTGGATTGGCACTTTCTATATTAAAGTCTATGAATAGATATGGTATTTTAGCCCTTTCCAAATATGTCGTAAGACGTAACGTCTCCTCGCGAAAATTGGGGGCAATAAGCACCGCATCCACCTCCTCTTTAGGTATTTGTAAACAAGTTTGTTCGTAAGATTTTCTATTTGCATGCTGATAATGAATATAATACACTGAAACATTAAATGGTTTAAACTCTTGAGCTGCACGTTCCAATCCTTGTGCGACAGAGTACCAATAATCATGCTTCTTATAAAAAGGAGTAACACATACTATTCGATACTTCTTCTTGGCGGCCAATCCTATAGCAAACATATTAGGTTTGTAATCTATTTCGTCTAATACAGTTTGTACCTTTACCCTACTCGACTCCGAAACATCACCACGGTTATGAAGAACACGATCCACGGTTCCAGCTGACACACCTGCCAAACGAGCGATGTCTTTAATAGTATAATTTTTGTTTTCCATACTTTTACATATTCAAAGAGGACAAAGGCATACTTTTAAAACTTAAATAATACAAATAATTGCGGCAAAGATACGAATAATTTTGTATCGCAATCGTT
The DNA here is from genome assembly GCA_041907545.1 of Bacteroides sp. GTDB lineage: Bacteria > Bacteroidota > Bacteroidia > Bacteroidales > Bacteroidaceae > Bacteroides. The sequence goes on along the minus strand of JAYRGX010000029.1, from coordinate 30,984 downwards.
TTTTTCTACTTTTGTGTTCGATAACGGTTAATAAAACTAAAAACCAAAAGAGTCACCTATTATCCTTATAATCAATGCTGTAATAGGTATAAAAAAAGATATCAATTATTTTACAGATTAAAAACACAATAGAATGAAAAAATTTATGGATGAAAACTTTTTGCTGCAAACAGAAACTGCACAAAAGTTGTACCACGAGCATGCCGCAAAGATGCCCATTATCGATTATCACTGCCACTTAATACCTCAAATGGTAGCTGATGATTATCAATTCAAGTCACTGACTGAAATTTGGTTAGGCGGAGACCATTATAAATGGCGCGCTATGAGAACTAACGGAGTTGATGAGCGCTTCTGTACGGGTAAAGAAACGTCTGATTGGGAAAAATTTGAGAAATGGGCAGAGACAGTGCCTTACACTTTTCGTAATCCTTTATATCATTGGACCCATCTCGAATTAAAAACCGCATTTGGGATTGACAAAGTATTAAGCCCGAAGACCGCTCGTGAAATATTTGAAGAATGTAACGAAAAGTTAGCCCAGCCTGAATACTCGGCTCGTGGAATGATGCGTCGTTATCACGTAGAAGTCGTTTGTACAACAGATGACCCTATTGATTCATTAGAATATCATATTAAAACCCGTGAAAGTGGATTTGAAATCAAGATGCTTCCTACATGGCGTCCTGATAAAGCTATGGCAGTAGAAGTTCCTGCAAATTTCCGTACATATATTGAGACTCTTGCTGAAGTAAGTGGAATTACCATCTCTAGTTTTGATGATATGGTTGCAGCTTTGCGTAAACGCCATGACTTCTTTGCAGAGCAAGGATGTAAATTGTCTGACCATGGTATTGAAGAATTCTATGCAGAAGATTATACCGAAAGTGAAATTAAAGCGATATTCAATAAAGTATATGGTGGAACAGAATTGTCGAAAGAAGAAATTCTTAAATTCAAATCGGCCATGCTCGTTGTTTTTGGAGAAATGGATTGGGAAAAAGGCTGGACTCAGCAATTCCATTATGGAGCCATCCGTAATAACAACACTAAAATGTTTAAGTTGCTAGGTCCCGATACCGGATTCGATTCCATTGGAGAATTTACAACAGCTAAAGCCATGTCTAAGTTCCTTGACAGACTAAATACTTCCGGTAAATTGACCAAAACAATATTATATAATCTAAATCCATGTGCCAACGAAGTAATTGCAACGATGTTAGGTAATTTCCAAGATGGTACTATCCCCGGAAAAATACAGTTTGGTTCCGGATGGTGGTTCTTGGATCAAAAAGATGGAATGGAAAAGCAAATGAATGCACTTTCATTGCTCGGATTATTGAGTAGGTTTGTGGGAATGTTGACCGATTCACGTTCATTCTTGTCCTACCCTCGCCATGAGTATTTCCGTCGTACCCTATGTAATCTATTGGGTAATGATGTGGAAAATGGAGAAATTCCTGCAATAGAAATCGACCGCTTAAATCAAATGGTTGAAGATATCAGCTATTACAATGCAAAAAAATTCTTTCAATTTTAAGTAATAGAAAACTAGAATGTTACGACAGAGGCTGTCCCTTAATAGTGGATGGCCTCTGTTGTCTTAATCGGGATGTTACAGCGTAAGATGAAAATTTTATGAATATCTTTTGTATATTTGCAGTCACCATACTATTTTGTCAGTTTGGTTATTAATTAAAAGATTAGCATGAAAGTCAAATTTATAAGCCTTGCAAGCGGAAGCAGCGGCAATTGCTACTATATAGGAACAGAATCATACGGAATACTCATCGATGCTGGTATAGCAGCCAGAACTATCAAGAAGGCACTAAAAGAATTCGGCATTGGCATGGATACTATCATTGGTGTCTTCGTCACTCATGATCACGCGGACCATATTAAAGGTGTAGGTGGATTAGGTGAAAAATTAAATATTCCAATTTATTCAACATCTCTTGTGCATCAAGGTATTAATAAAAGCTATTGCATGACAGAAAAACTTCATTCATCTGTCCGCTATTTGGAGAAAAATGAGCCTATGCAATTAAGAGATTTTCGGATTGAGTCATTTGAGGTTCCTCACGACGGAACGGATAATGTGGGATATTGTATTGAAATTGATGGCAAAACATTTTCTTTCCTCACCGACCTTGGGGAAATCACTCCAATGGCTGCAGAATATATATGCAAAGCTAATTATCTTATATTGGAAGCAAATTATGATGAAGATATGTTGCGCATGGGCAACTATCCCCAATATCTTAAAGAACGGATCATAAGTCGCACAGGTCACATGAGCAATACCGATACAGCTGAATTTCTTGCAGAAAATATATCTGAAAACCTACAATATATTTGGCTTTGTCATTTAAGCAAAGACAATAATCATCCGGAATTAGCGTATAAAACAGTTGAATTTAGATTAAGGGATAAAGGCATTGTAGTGGGAAAAGATGTTCAATTATCGGCCTTAAAGCGAAGTACTCCGTCCGAAATTTACGAATTCGACTGATTCTTCTTCTAAAAGGATAAGAGACATCGTTTTTGGTGGGAACATTCTTTTGAATATTCGTGTTATTCTAAATTATGAATATTATAATTTAGAATAAGATGAATACCATGAGGATAACTATTCCCGATAAAGAGGCTAGAAAGCGTATTGTTATTATTGGAGGAGGTTTTGGTGGACTAAAAGTAGCCCGGAAACTTAGAAGCCATAAATATCAAACAGTTTTACTTGATAAAAACAATCACCACATCTTTCAACCGCTACTCTATCAAGTGGCAACATCTGGTATTGAGCCTTCTGCCATATCATTTCCCTATCGAAAGATATTTAAAAGGCAAAAAAACATTCATATCCGGATATGTGAAGCTATTCGGGTTATTCCAGAAGAAAACCTTCTTGAGACTTCAATTGGGACTATTGACTATGATTATCTGATTATAGCCACAGGCTGTTCCACCAACTATTTTGGCAAACCCGAATATGCTGCACATACAATGGCCCTTAAAAACACATCTGAGGCATTATATAATCGTAATCGGATACTAGATAGTATAGAACAAGCACAGAATACAAACGATAATTCGCTCAAACAGAAACTTCTCACTTATGCCATTGTAGGTGGAGGTGCCACTGGTATAGAACTGGCTGGTGCTTTAGCTGAAATGCGTAAATTTGTTCTTCCTGAAGAATATCCGGATTTGGATGTGGATAAAATGAGGATTATTTTAATAGATATGGCACCTCGTCTACTCACTGCATTCTCCAAAGAGTCTTCAGCTAAAGTTGAAAAATACTTATCCGAAATGGGAGTGGAAATAATGACAAACACAGGAGTCGTTAGTTGCTCCGATGCAAAATTGACTTTAGATAATGGAGTAGAACTAAATACATTAAATATATTTTGGGTAGCCGGAGTAAAAGCAAATAGTATAGCAGGACTTAATTCGGAAGCATACGGAGCCGGAAACAGATTGAAAGTCGACGAATTCAATCGCGTTATAGAGCATCACAATATATTCGCCATAGGCGACACCGCCATTATGATTTCAGGAGAATACCCCAAAGGACATCCTCAAGTTGTACAACCGGCTATACAACAAGCAAGGAACCTAATTAACAATCTAAACCGCATAGAAAAGAAAACACCTCTTATTCCATTTAATTATAAAAATAAAGGTTCTATGGCAACCATTGGCAGGAACCATGCTGTAGTAGAATTAAAAAAAATACGCTTATCCGGCTTCTTAGCTTGGGGATTATGGCTCTTTGTTCATCTAATGAGTATTGTCGGGGTAAAAAACAAACTTTTTATATTCTTGGACTGGATGTGGAGTTACTTTACGTATGATCCTTCACTGAGAGTTATCATAAAACCTTTACGTAAGGAATAAACCATTTATCATAAAAATTGTTGTTTTAAAATATAAATATCAAAAAGTTATGAATGCATTTTATCGTTTTCTATTTCCATCGAAGTCTAATGAGAGCATGACTTCAGCTATTTTACTAATTGTGAGGCTAATATTTGGTATATTATTAATGAGCCATGGTATACAAAAATGGAGCCATTTTAACGAAATGGCAGCCATGTTTCCTGATCCACTCGGAGTTGGAAGCTCATTATCATTAATCTTAGCTATCTTTGGGGAGCTAGTATGCTCTATGGCTTTCATTGTGGGATTCCTATACAGATTAGCTATGATACCTATGATTTTTACAATGCTAATGGCTTTTTTTGTTATTCATGCAAATGATCCATTTTCAGTCAAAGAATTGGCTTTTATTTATCTTGTAGTATTTGTATTGATGTATATTGCGGGACCAGGGAAAATTTCTATAGATCATTGGATAGGCAGTATACTTCACAAGACACAAAGAACAACGAAAAAAAGCTGATTTATTAAACGATCGATATATATAGTTATTTTAATCCATATATTTGCGCAACGCAAGAACGACTTAAAAACATGTTATCAAAAAAAATGATTATGAACAAAAGTAGATTAAAACTATCTGCAACAATTGTTATTTGTGCAGGATTCCTTTTCACTTCGTGTGTGGGTTCTTTCTCATTACATTCGAGATTATCATCATGGAATCAAACTATTGGAACAAAATTTGTCAATGAAGTCGTGTACTTGGCATGCAATATTGTTCCTGTATATGGGGTTTGCTATTTGGCCGATGCCTTAGTACTTAACTCCATTGAGTTTTGGACCGGTTCAAACCCTATGGCAAATGTAGGAGATGTGAAGAAAGTCAAAGGTGAAAATGGAAATTATTTAGTAAAAACCTTGGAAAATGGCTATTCCATCACTAAAGAGGGAGAGACTGCTTCCATGGAACTCATCTATGACAAAGAAGCAAATACTTGGAACGTTGTTAGCAATGGAGTTAGTGCAGAACTCTTAGAAATGAATAATAATGGGACAGCTACGATGCACCTGCCTAACGGTCAAGCCATGAATGTCACATTAGACAGACAAGGTGTAAACGCTGCTCGTCAAGCTACAATGATAAACTCATATTTTGCTGCTCGTTAACCAAAACTATCCTTATTGAAATTTCCGAAAGAGTGGTTTCAAGGCATTATAAAAAAGATATTGTACATATGATACAATATCTTTTTTTTATGCTATCTGTATAGTACCACTTAAAAATCACTTAGAGCTACATTCAGAGGAGTAGATGATGTAAAATTCTATCTTATAGAGTGATGATGTTGTATGAATTATTAAATCTCCAACTTACGGACTGACCCATTTATCCATATTATCTCAACCTGTATATTCTTCATTCCGCAAGTCTTTTTCATCTACGAAATCAAGATTTAATCTAGAAAGGATACCCCACAGCAAAGTGAAAAGCAAAATCTCTTTTAAAATTAGGATGAAAGACCGGATAACGTTCAGCCCCACTCTCATATACCGGATTTAGAGCTTTCATACCCCCATCAAAGCGAAGGATAAAGAAGTCAAGATCAAGTCGCAATCCCACTCCATAGGCCACAGCTATTTGCTTATAGAACTTATCAAATTCAAATTTACCTCCAGGTTGGTCTTGGTAATCTCTTAAGGTCCAAATATTACCTGCGTCAACAAAAGCAGCACCTCTGAACTTCCAAAACAGACGCGTTCTATATTCAATGCTGGCATCCAATTTTATATCTCCGGATTGATTTAAGAAGTTTCCATCACCGGCAAAAGAACCAGGTCCCAACCCACGTACCGACCATCCTCTCACACTGTTCGCTCCTCCCGAGAAATATCGTTTTTCAAAAGGAACTACATCTGCATTTCCATAAGGTATTGCTATTCCTCCGGCAATATGGAAAGCAACGGCATTACGATTATCAATCATAATATTTCGCCCATAATCAAAGTCACCTTTCACATATTGTGCAAACGGAATATTAAGTAAGGTATACTCTCCTTCATCATTCTTCTTCATGTGATTCATCTTAGCCAAAACATATAACAGGTTACCGGCAGATTCCAAGTTCAGACGGATGAAGTAAGCATTTCCTGTTATCGTATTATTCACCAAAGCACGCCCCGAACTATTAAAAGTAAAACTGTATCCGGTACGTACAATCAATCGATCTTCATAATTGTATTTGAGGATGTAATTTTCCTTATTTTCCAAGTAGCGAATTTTAAAAGAATCGGAGATTGAAGGCATGTATAGGTAATTAATATCCAACAAATCAATACGATGTTGTGAACGGCGGTTTATACCCCATTTATAACTCCAATTGGCTGATGCCACAATTCGTGAGAATTCAGGCCGCATTTGATAATTATATTGCAAACCAAACTCTGTGGTAGCGCGAATCTTCTGCTTAAAATCACTTGACAAGAACGGGAACATGAAACGAGGAAAACTAATGCTTGTTTCAGCGCCTAATTCTTTATAGTTCTCATGATTGTACTCAGTCTGCAGTCCTGAAATGGCTTCATAAGCACCACGCAATTTCACCATAAAAGTTTCGGAGCCTTTAAATATATTACGGTTCTGAAATGAAACGGAAGCTGCAGCACCTAAATCTCCTGCTGAGTTTGTTCCTTCCATCTCATACGAAACAGATCGGTGTTTATTCCCGGTAAGCATGACATAAGCATTGACCGTATTGCTATCTGCGGGCTGCATCTCAAAGAAGCGGATATTGGTGTATTTTAATGCCGACAACCGACCAAAATTAGAATAAGTACGCTGCACATCCTGCTCTCTATAAAAATCACCGGGAGTAATCTGCAAATTTTGCGTTAAAACTTTAGGCCGCAAATAGAGCTTATCTTTATAATAGATAGGATAGCCGTTATAATGTATGGAATCATTAATATTAATGTCACTCAATGTCGAAGTTTGCATGACATTATAATCTGTGATAAAGCTGACTTTGCCAACCTTATATTGATGATGATTCTGTGGAGTATCTGTCGCATGTTGTCTGTATTGTTCAAGATGCAGAGTTAAGTCTATCTGATAAGAACCATTTATCGTATCGGCAGAGTATGAAATATAATCCTTATTAAATTTATAGTAACCATTATTTAGTAAATTGGTCGTTATTCTCTGGCGCTCATTATCCAAAGCAGTGACATTAAATAACATGCCTACTTTCAAGTAAGATGAAGCAGAATCCGCTTTAAGGTACTCTTCTATATTATTGTCTTCAATATCATAAACCAATGACCGTACCCTATACGCATTTCCAGTGGCGATATGATAAAATACTTTGGCTTTTTTCTTCTTTACCTTAAGTTCGGGAGTCACTTTAGCCCCCATATATCCCATATTCTGAACAGCTTTAGCCAGTTCTTCGCAAGCACGTTTAGTATCTTCAGGGCTATATATGACCGGAGCATCCCCTACCCGTCTCAACGTTTTATTGATCCAGCTTGTCGTATCCCTCCCGGATAAGTTATAAACATAGAGCTGGGTTTTTATTAAACTAAACCATTTTGAGTTTGGATTTTGTCGAACATAAGGAGACAGGTTTGAAGCTTTGACCTCCTTATTGTCACTATATATTCGAACTTCATCCAACAGATATGATCCATCAGGTACATATTTAGTAGCAGAACAGGAAGCAAGTAAGACTAAATACAGAGTTATAATAAAAAAATGAAAGGTATTCCTCATTCCAAATCTTTTGACTTATGCATTATAAACTACAAATATAGATGTATTTTTTCGTTTGAAAAACAAAAAATACAGAAGCATAGAGTCTTTATTGATTAAATAGAAATATTCGCGTAAATTTGTAAATTGATAGAGAATTAAAACAACAAGAATGCTTAGCAAGAATAGAATCAAATACATCCATTCGCTGGAGTTGAAGAAGAATAGAAAGAATGAAAATGTTTTTCTGGCAGAAGGACACAAGCTCATTGCGGACTTATTGCCACGTTTTCAATGCCGTTTTTTAGTAGCTACTTCCGAATGGATTTCACGTCAAGCATCAATTCCGACGACAGATATTATCGAAGTTTCCGAGGAAGAGTTAACTCGCGCCAGTCTATTGAAAACCCCACAGGAAGTATTGGGAGTATTCGAACAGCCGCATTATCAAATAGATCATTCTTTAATCGATAAAAGCCTCTCATTGGCTTTGGATGATATTCAAGATCCAGGAAATCTTGGCACAATAATCCGTCTGGCCGATTGGTTTGGTATTGAAAATATCTTCTGTTCGCCCAACACGGTTGATGCCTATAGTCCCAAAACAGTTCAAGCAACTATGGGAGCCATTGCCCGGGTAAAAATACATTATCATAACCTACCTGAACTGATATCTTCATTGAAAAAAAACACTCCTGTATATGGGACTTTCCTTGATGGTGAGAACTTTTATGAAAAGGAATTATCGAAGAATGGACTTATTGTGATGGGTAACGAAGGCAACGGCATATCAAAAGAGGTTGCCACATTAATAAACCAACGTTTATACATTCCCAACTATCCGGAAAATAGAGAGACATCCGAATCACTCAATGTAGCAATAGCTACAGCAGTTGTCTGCGCCGAGTTTCGGAGACAGGCTGCATTAAAGTGAAATCAAAGGGAAATAGATAAAATATCTCCCACTCCTCGGATCGAATAGTCAAGAACGTTTCTTGCAGAGAAGAGTGCTTTGCTAAGATAAAAATATCTTGTAGGTACGACTCTTGTCTAATAGCATTACCATTCTTGGGGAGTAGTAAAATAACCCCCGGTAGCCATTCAATAGAATGCAATTCTTCAGATACAGGATATAGCTTTATTTCTCCTCCATCTACTTCAACGACATGCAGTCTAATCCATTCCATATCTGGAGACAAGACATAATGGGAAGCATAACGTTTCATAAGAAAGCCTACTTGGCGGGTTGTTGTACTGGCTGTACTGCCGGTGCAATAGTTCTCTGTATTTGCCTTTTGGGTACAGCACGTATTCGCTCACGTTCTTGAGGAGTCATTTTCTGTGCCGGAATTGTTGTAGGAGCACCTGTTGGAACCGATTGATTTATAGGTTTCTGAGCAGGCATTGTATCCTTCTTTACATTATGAACGGTATCAACATGCGAAACGATAACAGGCTTAGCTATTACTCTGAAATGGTGACGCATTAATGATATACGATCAACCAATATTATTTTATCCAATGAACCCGCAGGATAGTAAATAAAACCCTTAACCTCTTTAACCGAATGTATGGAATCAGAACGAAGAGTTATCTTTTGTCCACCAGCATTATAAATTCTTCGAGAGTCATTGATTAAACTATCATTTTGGAGTACAATCTGCATTACCATAACAGGAGCATGTGCAGGATCGGGGTTACCTTTAGGAAAGCGAAAACGAACATTCCAATGGAAGAAATCTCGAACTTGAAAATTCGCATCAGCAGGAAAAACAAAAGAGACTTTGTTATTAAATGGTGATCCTGTCAAACGATAGATCTTTTGCCATGCCCAAATATTCACACTATCACCGGGTAAACTTTCTTTAGGAGCATTATTACGCAAAGCCAGCATGTGATCCAATTTTCCTTTTTGAGTTTTTAATCTGGTGCAAAGATTTTCATATATCTGCGACAAGACATCCGGATTACCGGAAAACCATTCCATAGAAGTATTAAAATCCGCTTGAGTCAACCCATGTTTCTTCAAAGCCGCATCAATATATAATGTTCTCTTGTAATTCTCGGTGTATGGTAATTGGTCTGCCATAGATTTTGCAATATGATAATCATACAGCACATTCTCCATTTCAGAATCAGACAGCACTCCACGAGGCCTCTTTATTTCACAAGAAACTAAAGAGAGCATCAACAAGAATAATATGTAATATTGAAAACGGCTTCTCCTTTTCATGATTTCTTTAGTGCATGATAGGAATCATTCAGATATTTACTGTAAAACAACAATAAAGCCATAATACCACAGCTAATCGAAGCATCGGCAAAATTAAATATCGGACTGAAGAAAATAAAGTGATTACCTCCAATTACAGGTATCCATTGCGGCCAGTTTGTGTCAATGATTGGAAAATAGAACATGTCAACGACCTTACCATAAAGTAAAGGGGCATATCCTCCCCCTCCGGGAAGAAAAGATGCAATCTGATAGTTCGTACTCTCGCTAAACAAAATGCCATAGAATACACTATCAATAATATTACCCAACGCACCGGTAAGTATCAGAGACACACATATTATATAGCCTGTCTTAAGCTGCTGTTTGACTATCTTGACCAGATACCATCCAATCATAGCTACGGCAACAATACGGAAAAGGGTTAAGAACAGTTTTCCAAAAATCTCCATACCGAAAGCCATACCGTTGTTTTCAGTGAAATAGATATAAAACCAATCGGTAATATGTATGCTCTCATGCCAGTACATATTAGTCTTAATCAAGACTTTGATCACTTGATCTATAATGAGTACTGAGAATATAACGAGTAAGGCTATCCGGCCTTTTGTAAAAAATCTGTTCATCCTTTATTTTTTTGCACCATTTTTGGCTTCAATACTTAATGTAGCATGAGGTACGGCGCGTAATCTTTCAGCAGGAATCAATTTACCTGTCTCCCTACAAATACCATAAGTTTTGTTCTCTATCCGGATAAGTGCAGCTTGCAAACCTTGAATAAACTTCAATTGGCGCTGTGCCAGACGGGTAGTTTCTTCTTTGGATAAAGTATTTGCACCTTCTTCCAAGACTTTATATGTAGGAGATGTATCATCGGTATCATTACCATCAGCTCCAGTAAGGCTAGCTTTCAACAACTCATAGTCTCTTTGAGCCAACTCCAATTTTTCTAAAATAATGGAGCGGAATTCTTCCAATTCAGCATCTGAATATCTAGTTCTTTCTGCCATAATTACACGATTTTAAATAGGTTAGTAATATTATTCTTTTTCAACAGTTACGAACAGTGAAAAGTCATCAAAATTAAGTTCGGTTCCATTTTCTATATGATCTGTAAGTGTTAATGAAGTACCCAAAACTTGATTGCGAATATAATCATTATATTCATTGACTGCATCATCTGTTTGGGTATTTTTAGATAGAGAAATTCTTATCTTATCCGTGATTTCAAAACCACTCGATTTGCGAATATTTTGAATACGATTGACCAATTCGCGTGCTATTCCTTCGCGGCGAAGTTCTTCTGTTACGGTAACTTCCAAAGCGACAGTCAGTTTACCTTCATTACCAACCAGCCAGCCTGGAATATCTTCACTGAATATCTCCACATCGGAAGCATCTACTACAACTTCCTCACCCGAAATATTTAATTTGTATACGCCTGTCTTTTCAAGCTCGGCAATTGATTCTTGGGATAATTCGGTAACAGCAGCAGCAACAGCCTTCATTTGTTTACCAAACTTAGGCCCCATCTTTTTGAAGTCACATTTCACTTTCTTCACCAATATGCCGGCAGTACCTTCCACAAAGTTGATCTCCTTCACATTGACTTCGCTCATAATGAGAGATTTTACAGCTTCAATATGCGCGCGTTGTTCTTGATCAACAACCGGAATCATTATGCACTGAAGTGGTTGACGGACTTTTATATTCACTTTACGACGTAAAGCCAACACCATTGATGTCACATCTTGGGCAATCTGCATCCGAGCTTCCAATCCTTTGTCGATGATTTCAGCATTGCAGACCGGGAATTTGGATAAGTGTACAGATACTACATTATCTCTTCCCGTAGCCGATATCAAATCCATGTAAAGTTGATCGGAGTAAAAAGGAGAAATAGGAGCCATCAATTTAGCAACTGCCTCCAAACAAGTATATAATGTTTGGTAAGCAGAAAGCTTATCCTGAGTCATACCCCCACCCCAAAAACGTTTACGATTCAAGCGGACATACCAATTAGACAAATTGTCATTTACAAAGTCAGATATCAGACGACCGGCCTTAGTCGGCTCATAATCATTATAGCAGGTATCTACATCTTTGATCAATGAATTTAGTAAGGACAAAATCCAACGATCTATTTCAGGACGTTCAGATAATGCAATATCAGCTTCCTTGTACTCAAAATCGTCAACATTGGCATAAAGAGCAAAGAATGAATAGGTATTATATAACGTACCGAAGAATTTTCGACGAACTTCTTCAATACCATCCACATCAAATTTCAAATTATCCCACGGAGAAGAATTGGTTATCATATACCAGCGTAAAGGATCCGATCCATATTTCTCTATAGTCGAGAATGGATCCACTGCATTACCCAGACGCTTTGACATTTTGTTTCCATTCTTATCCAGCACCAATCCGTTGGATACTACCGCTTTAAACGAAACACTATCAAACACCATAGATGCAATAGCATGCAATGTGAAGAACCATCCACGTGTCTGGTCAACACCTTCAGCTATAAAGTCAGCCGGATAAACATCATGGTTATCCAACATCTCTTTGTTTTCAAACGGATAATGAATCTGAGCATAAGGCATGGAACCGGAATCAAACCAAACGTCAATAAGGTCTGTTTCACGTTTCATTGGTTTGCCATCCTTAGAAACCAAAACAATATCATCTACATACGGACGATGCAGATCTATCTTTTCATAATTTTCTTTAGCATAATCAGCCGGAACAAAACCATTATCTTTATATGGGTTCGATTTCATGAGGCCGGCAGCCACCGATTTTTCGATTTCATTATAAAGCTCTTCTACCGATTCGATACATATCTCGTCGCTATTATCTTCCGTGCGCCAGATAGGAAGTGGCGTACCCCAATAGCGGGAGCGGCTTAAGTTCCAGTCATTCAAATTTTCAAGCCATTTACCAAAACGACCTGTACCGGTACTCTCGGGTTTCCAGTTGATCGTTTTATTCAATTCTATCATGCGTTCCTTGCATGCGGTAGAACGGATAAACCAGCTATCCAATGGATAATAAAGCACAGGTTTATCTGTACGCCAGCAATGCGGATAGTTGTGTACATGCTTTTCTATTTTGAAAGCTTGATTATTGGCCTTCATCATCATGCAGATGCTTACGTCAAGAGTTTCGTCCTTATCAGTAAGATTAGAGTCATAGGCGTTCTTTACAAAACGACCCTCATATTCCTTATATAAGGCAACATTAACCCGTTCCTTTATAAAGCTCTCATCCAATTCTTCTAAAAGGTAAAACTTACCGGTCAAATCAACCATTGGTCGTAATTCACCTTTCTTATTTATCAATTGCAATGGAGGTACACCTGCAGCTTTGGCAACCAAAGCATCATCCGCACCAAACGTCGGAGCAATATGTACGATACCCGTACCATCCTCGGTTGTCACATAATCTCCCGGTATTACACGGAATGCGCCCTCTCCCGGGTTTACCCAAGGCATTAATTGATCATATTTCATTCCGACAAGATCAGCGCCTTTATATTCAGCAATAACCTTGAACGGTATTAATTTATCCCCCGGCTTATAATCTTCCAGTGCAATATCTCCAGCTTTCTGGTTAAAGTGGGTATACAGCAAAGCTTTGGCAAGCACAACCGTTATTTTCTCACCGGTATAGCCGTTATAGCTTTGTACAGCCACGTAATCAATCTTCGGACCGACACAAAGTGCGGTATTAGAAGGTAATGTCCATGGTGTGGTAGTCCAAGCAATAAAATAAGGCGTTCCCCATTGAGTCATTTCCGACTTCGGAGTTTTCATCTTAAATTGAGCTACTACCGTAGTATCCTTCACGTCACGGTAACAACCGGGTTGGTTTAGCTCATGAGAGCTCAAGCCCGTGCCGGCAGCGGGAGAATACGGCTGTATGGTATATCCTTTGTAGAGAAGTCCTTTTTTATATAGCTGTTTCAGCAACCACCATAACGTTTCAATATAGCGATTGTCATAAGTGATATACGGGTTATTCATATCCACCCAATACCCCATCTTATGAGTAAGATCTTCCCATTCCTTTGTGAACTTCATCACATCCTTACGGCAAGCGGCATTATATTCGGCTACGGAAATAGTCTTTCCGATATCTTCTTTGGTGATTCCCAATGATTTTTCAACGCCAAGCTCCACAGGCAGTCCGTGTGTATCCCATCCCGCCTTACGTTTTACCTGGTATCCTTTCATTGTTTTATAACGACAAAATATGTCCTTAATGGACCGAGCCATCACATGGTGAATACCCGGCATACCATTAGCCGAGGGTGGTCCTTCATAAAAAACGAAAGAAGGACAGCCTTCACGTTCTGTCATACTCTTGGCGAAAACACCGTTTTCGTCCCACTTTTTCAACACATCTTTATTTACCTGTGAAAGGTTGAGTTGTGAATGTTCAGCAAACTTCTTACCCATATTTTAATCGAAAATTATGCTATTTAACGAGTATCCTTTAGGATACGTTCCCATTTTAAGGGTGCAAATTTACAAAAAAAGTTAGTAAAAAGTTCCCGCAAAGAATAAAAACGCAAAAAAAGGGAGAAAACGATCTCGTCTTCTCCCTTTATCTAGCTTACAGCCCACTATAAGAGCGGTAAAATAGAGCTGTTATTTAGCGTTCATTAGTCAAATTCTTTGCGCAACTGACTTACCCAATCATGAATACGCTTTTCTGTCAGATCCGCCTGATTCTCCACGTCTATTACCAATCCTAAGAATTTGTCGTCTTTCACCGCAAGCGATTGACTAAATTGATAGCCTTCTGTGGAAGTAAATCCTACCAAAGTCGCACCTGTGCCACTAAACACATCAACTAACAATCCCACTCCATCGGCAAAATTATCCGGATAGCCCAATTGGTCTCCAAGACCGAAAATAGCCACTTTCTTATTTTTAAGATCAGCTGATTTTACCTCAGGCAAAACTTCATCCCAATACACCGGCAATTCGCCATCAAACCAAGTGGATGCTCCGGCAATGATATTGTCGTATTTTTCAAAATCTTTCTGAGTAGCATTCTCAATCGATATTACATCAACCGACGAATCACCACCGAAAACTTCAACAATGCGCTGTCCTATTTCATGGGTTTTAATGGTATCGGGACTATAAAACAAACCTATCTTTTTCATCTTGTACAGTATTTAATATTTAGTTTATATAAAAAGTAATAAATAAAAAACAATCAACGAGTTATATAATCAAATCACATCATATCCAAACAAGATAAGATTAGAATTCCAGTAATTCTTTGGCCGCTTTATATATACGCTCTTCATTAGGCAAAATAGCTTTCTCAAAGACCGGATTAAATCCTACAGGAGTAAAGGTGGACCCTACCCGTTTTACAGGAGCATCTAAGTATTGGAACAACTCTTCGGTTATCATGGCGGCTATTTCTGCCCCAAAACCGGAGAAGACTTTATCTTCATGGACAACCAATACTTTGGACGTCTTCTTTACGGACTTTGCAATAGCTTCTTTATCCAACGGAATAAGCGAGCGCAAGTCTATCACCTCAATACTTCCCTTCTTTTCATCCAAAAGCTGCTTCGCCACATTCAGACATAAGTGCGTCGTGTTACCATAGGTAATCACCGTCAAGTCGTTCCCTTCATGACGAATACGCGCCTTACCAAACGGCACTTCAAAGTCATCGGGCACGAATGCGGCAGCCTCAACGGCATTGTATTGAGCTTTAGGTTCCAAAAATAGCGTTGGGCCCTTTGAGCGTAAACTGGTACGCAGCAATCCTGCAGCATCGTCTGCAAAGGACGGATAAACAATTCTTGCACCAGGCAATGAAGCCAATGAAGCTTCTATATTCTGAGAGTGGTATAACCCTCCACCAATATAGCCGCCCGAAGCTAGACGAATGGTAACATTCGGAGTGAACTGTCCGTTACTACGCCAATATTCGTGAGTAAACTCCACATACTGCTCTATTGCCGGCCAAAAATAATCAGCAAATTCGGCACCCTCAATCACTACTCTTATTTTAGGATCGAAACGGCTCATGCCGTTTGCCGTACCCATAATATAATCTTCTGCAATAGGCGCATTGAATATTCTGCCTTCACCAAACTCCTGTTGCATACCTTTCGTCACATTAAACACCCCTCCTTTATCTTTATTGGCTACATCCTGCCCCCATAAGAAGGTATCCGGATTAAGTCTGAATTCGGCTTTCAGCGTTTCGTTTATAGCTTTTACCATCATCACTTTCTCACCATCTCCATGAGGTATTCCGTCGGGGTACTTCTTTGATTCATAACCCTCCGGCAGCACAAAATCGTAGATTGTAGACGGATCAGGATCGGGTGCGGCAATCGCCTTACGGTTATCTGCACTCAGTTGCTTCTTAGCTTCACCTTCTATCGCTTTCAACTCTTCCTCCGTGAAGCGATTATAACGCAACAGCATACGCCGAAACTTAGCCAACGGGTCGTTTGCCTTTACATAAGCCAGTTCAGCCTCATCACGGTAAAGGCTGTGATTATCCGAATTGGAGTGAGAACCAATACGCACACAATTGGCATGCACAATAACCGGATTACCCGTGTTGATGGCATATTCACGCGCTTCGGCCATCGCATTCATCGAATCGAACACATCCTTACCATTGCAATGTATGATCTTTAAATTCTTAAATCCACTGAAGTTATCGGCTACTTTACGGTTTGCAGTCTGATCTTTCTTCGGTACGGAAATTCCATAACCGTTGTCCTGTATGACAAAAATTACAGGGAGCTGCTCAGTACTTGCACCATTGATGGCCTCGTAGACAAACCCCTCGGATGTAGCAGCCTCGCCATGCGACGTGATTACCACGCCCTGATGTTTATAATAAACCATGGCACGTGCCACTCCTGCAGCATGCAAATCGTGCGTGCCGGTAGCCGAAGATATGTTCTCGATATGCCATTCGGGTTTCGCAAAGTGGTTGGACATGTGTCTTCCCCCACTACCCGGATCGGTAGCCTTTGAGAGCCCGTTCAGTATAAGTTCTTCTGGAGTAAGACCCGCAGAAAGCACAGCCAGCATATCTCTATAATATGGGAAAAGAAAATCTTTACCTTTTACAAAGACTTGTCCCATAGCCAGCTGGATGCCGTCATGTCCTGCATAGGGAGCATGATATGACCATCCAAGTGACTGGAGCAGATAAGCAGGTGCCTTTTCATCGAGCGCACGCCCTAAAGTCATCAAATGATACCATTTCTTGAGGACTTCTTTTTCTGTGGTTTTTATATCAAATTTCTTCATAAGTATTAATCTATTTCGTTTTATTCATTCCAATTTTCCAGATAATCGGCTACTGCTTTCAGGAAGTTACCTCCCAATGATCCGTCTATCACACGATGATCATAGGATAATGACAAATACATTTTCTGCCTGATAGCAATCACATCTCCATCGGGGGTTTCTATGATAGAGGGTCTCTTTTCTATTGTCCCCACTCCCAAGATAGCCACCTCAGGCTGATTGATAATAGGTGTACCAAACAGGCTCTTGAATGTACCGAAGTTAGTAATCGTAAATGTCCCTCCTTCAATGTCGTCGGCAGCAAGTTTACCTTTACGAGCTTTATCGGCAAGCGACGCAATAGATGTGGCAAGTCCGCTGATATTCAATTTATCGGCATTCTTCACAACAGGTACTATCAGATTTCCATCGTCGAGAGATACCGCTATACCTACATTAATTCGTTTTTTCTGGATGATATTATATCCGTCGACTGAGGAATTTACCCTTGGGAAAGCTTTCAGAGCATTAACTACAGCTTCGGTAATGAAAGGCATATAGGTCAGACTTACTCCTTCACGCTTACGGAACTCTTCCTTATGCTCACTGCGCCATTTCACCAAACGGGTCATATCTACTTCCACCACGTTAGTGACATGTGGTGATATCTTCTTGGAAGCAACCATACGATCGGCAATAATGCGACGTACATAGTCCATTGCAATCACTTCATCTCCTTCGGATACCACAACCGGAACAGCGTTAACCGGACGTTCGTCTGTTGCAGGTGAAGGTTTCTGACCGCTGGCAACAGGAGTAACCACTTGACTTTCCTGAGGTTTCTTCGCTGTAGCAGTGCTTCCGGCTGTATTTACCGATTGCGTTGCGGCGGAAGATACTGTCGGTCTGTTCTCGAGGAAGTCTTCAAGATTTCGTTTCGTCAGACGTCCCATATACCCCGTACCCGGTATTTCATCAAGCTTTTCCTGACTCACTCCCGCTGATTTGGCTTTATTCAATACCACAGGAGAGTACCAGCGCGAATCCTCTGATTTGGCCTTCTTCTTTTCATCAGCAGGCGCCTTAGCCTCCTCTTTTGCTCCTACTTCTGCAGAAGCCGAAGAAGTATCCGGAGCATCATCGGCTGTTGCCTCACTCTCACCCTCACCTTCGAGTTCCACAATAGCAACTACCGTACCTACCGCCACAGTATCGCCTTCACTAAACAGTATTTCCAATATTTTACCGGAAACAGGAGACGGGATTTCAGCGCTGACTTTTGCTGTATTCACCTCAAATAGAACGTCATCTTCCTGAATGGTATCACCCACTTTTACAGACCATGACACAATAGTTCCTTCAGTAATACTTTCGCCTAACTTAGGCATTTTTATTTCAAACTTTGCCATAACAAACTTATTTTAAATCTTACTAATTATGCAATTATTTTCATATACAAGAAGACAGCAACCTTGGCTTAATCCCGTTCCATGAAGCAGTAGCATATCTGCTTTCTCTAATCCGATTAATAACGGTAAGGTCTTCTTCACTCCAACTATAGCGTATATATTCCCCGCTATCTTCAAGAAGATGCTCTACGATCTTTGTTTTAAAATCCGTCACACTCAATACTCCATGCAAATACGGCTTAATATTAGTCACCGGACTCTTTACGGAGCGTACTTGAACCTTGGAAGCCGATGGAATATCGTCCGCTTCTCCATTCAGTACATTTGTCAACCTATGCAGATCGGCATCAAACAATAAGGTGGCATGATACATTAATCGATGTTTATACACACACTGTGCGCTACCGGAGATTTTCAGACCGGACAGATAAATAGAACGCCGTTCATCCAATTCGGGCTTCAAGCCTAAATGTTGCAAAGCGCGAGCCGTCATATCAGCATATTTATCGAAACCAATATGCCCGGCAGTCTCTATAAACGTCAGATTCAAATTGCCCCGATCATGGTAGACTGCACCTCCACCTGAATATCTCCTAGCTATATCAATGCCATTCGTTTCCGCATAATTGATGTCAACTTCAGCACGGACATTCTGATGTCTGCCGAGAACCACAGAAGGACGACTTTGCCAGACCATGAAAATGTTCCGATCAAAATTCTTCAGTAAATACTCCTCTGCGGCTAAATTGAAGAATACATCAATATTAGGATTATCAATATACAGCATTATTCATTAATATTTATTCAAACGCTACTTCACGCAGAATCTCGCTTACCGTTGGATGCGGGAATACGATCTTCTGGAATTGTTCAATGGTGAAATGTTCATCAATGGCCGTACCGGCAAGCACAATCAACTCCGAAGCGGGATTACCATAGATATGGCATCCGATAATATGATTTTGTACATCGGTAATCAATTTGCAAAGGCCGTTCACTCCTTCATTCTCAGCGACGAAACGCCCTGAGTAAGTCATTGGCAATTTGGATACACGGAAGGCTTCACCTGCAGCAGACAGTTCTTCTTCCGTCTTGCCCACTCCGGCTATTTCGGGATTTGTATATACTACCCCGGGAACACCATTATAGCTCATTACGTCATCCCGGCCTAGAATACGATTGATTGCCACTTCTCCTTCACGTATAGCAGTATGTGCCAGCATAGAAAAGCCGGTTATATCTCCGGCGGCATAAACGCGTGGATGACTGGTCTGCATATATTCGTTTACCTTTACTCCTTTACGATCAACTTCTATGGATAATGTTTCCAGACCAATATCCGACAAGTTGGCCCTACGCCCCACGCTGACCAATATTTTGTCGGCAGGAAGTTCTTCCCTCTTACCGCCTTTCTCAATAATCACCTTATCCGACGCTACTTCTACGACAGCCGTATTCAAGTGAAACTTTACGCCTTTCTTGGCATAATCCGAACGGAGCATTGCGGAAATCTCTTTATCCATAACTCCCAATATCTCGGGCATCATCTCCACCACGGTTACATTCACTCCCACACTATTAAAATAAGAAGCAAATTCCATTCCGATGACTCCCCCACCGATAATCACCAAAGATCCGGGAAGTTCGGTAGCTTCAAGTGCTTCCTTCGACGTCCAATACGCTATGCCGTCCAAGCCTTTTATAGGAGGAATAGCAGTGCTGGAACCCGTACACAGAAGAAGATATTCAGCTTGGAATTCCTCACCTTCAGCCTCTATACGTATCGCTCCGTCGCTTTCACCTTTAATCGTGGCTTGCTTTGGTACAATATCCACTCCGTTCAAATCGAGTTTATATTTAACGCCGGTAGTAAGTTTCTTTACGATTTTATTTTTACGCAATACCACCTTTTTATGGTCGAGTGAGAATTCACCGGCCTCAAGTCCATATTTTCCGGCATTCTTCATGCCATCGAGTAATTTAGCAGAATAGAGGAAAGTTTTGGTGGGAATGCAACCTTCATTCAGGCAGACTCCACCAATGTCACTCTTTTCAAAAAGAACTGTTTTAAATCCGTTGGATGCAGCTTTTTCCGCGGCGTTATAACCGGCGGGGCCTCCTCCAATGATTGCAATATCATATTTCATTATTTCAAAACAATTAAAGTTATAAAAGTGAATTTATATACTATAAAAATCCAATAAAACTTTAGAGAATATACATTAAACAGCAGAGCAATTAAATTAGTTCATATTTAACAAAGGTTTATAAATCAATAAGATATATGTAAACAAATGCATATTTCAGAAAAGAAGCGTTGTAGTAAGTACATTTTTAGTATTGATTCAGAGTTGTTTTATCACCACAATTAGGTATTTTCCAATAACAGACCGAACCATATTGAGTTCTTTTCTGTTACATAGAAAGCTAATGAAAAAATAATAGCTCTAATATTTAAAACAGAATTATGAAAAAGATAGGTATTTTTTATGGCTCTTCTACCGGAAATACAGAAGAAGTAGCAAAGTTGATCGGTGAGAAATTAGGTTTATCATCTGAAGATGTACATGATATCTACAGAACAAAAGCCAGTCCGGCCGACTATGAGATTTTACTATTCGGTAGTTCACCGACAGGAGCAGGTGATTTGCAAGACGATTGGGAATCATTCCTCGTCACACTGAAGAGTGTGAATTTGGATGGTAAAAAGGTCGCTTTATTTGCTTGCGGAGACTCCGCCACCTTTAGTGACACTTTCTGTGATACTATGGGGAAGATATATGAAGCCTTAAAGAGTTCGGGATGTGAATTCATTGGCACCGGAGTATCAACCGAAGGATATTCGTTTGACGATTCGGAAGCTGTAATAGATGACACATTTATCGGTCTGCCACTCGACCCGGATAATGAAGGCAATTTAACCGAAAGCCGTGTAGATGCATGGCTTGAAAAACTAAAAACAGAGTTCTAGTTATTTATATTGGTTACTATTCAGATGGGGGCTTGAGTGATTCAAGTCCCCATTTTTTTAATCTCATCAACTAATGTTGCCACCAAGTGTGTCTAAGGTTTGAATGAAATTGAGCAAATTCTTTTTCGTGGTATTGGGAAAGAAGTTCTTAGCGACCATCTCCGCCGTTTCAGTAGCTTCTTTAAATACCTGCTCCCCTATTTCAGTCAAAATGACATAACTCACACGGGCATCTCTTTCATTTGTTTCCCTCGATACCAGCCCAATCTTTTCGAGTGGATTTAATACCCGCGTCACACCCGATGCCGTAAGCCCGGCTTTTTCAGCCAAATCAATTCTTCGCAACTTATGCTCTTTTGAAGTTGATAGCAAATACAGCATCAAATAGTCGGTAAACCCCAATCCATGCACACTAAGTGAGTCGAACTTCCGGGCCAGAATAGACTGTACTTTCATTATATTGAAAGCAATTAATAATTCTTCTTTAATCATTGTAATATACTTGAGTTATCAATTATCATGCAAATATATATCAAACTTATAGAACTACAAATTAATGGAAGACTTTTTTATTTGCGGAAAGGTAAAGAGCTACTAAAAGTGACCGTTTATTCATAGCACCTTTTATCGTGATGCCGGATATGAATAGGGATAAGACATGAGGTCTACCCTACTAAGTATAGGAGTGAATAGGGAATCAATGCCAATGATGCCTATCATCAATGCCAATGATAGGCACCATCAATGGCATTGATGATACGATCAGTATGGGGTAGAAATAATTAGCCCCCTCGAATGAGATAAACTCTTCTAAGGGGGCTGACTGGTAAGATACGGATAATGATTTAATTCTTCTTCCAGAGCTTACTCATATCCTCGAGGGTTTTCCCCTTGGTTTCAGGCACCCAATACCAAACAAATATAGCAGCTACCACACAGATAACGCCATAAAGGCTATAGGCAAACATCGGGCTGAAATCGTATAATGCCGGGAAAGTGGAAGACACAATATAATTGAATATCCACTGGAAGGCAACCGCAATAGCCACCGCTTTACCACGAATGGTATTCGGAAATATTTCGGAAATCAGCACCCAGCAAATCGGTCCCCATGACATCATGAAGAATGCGGCATATACGATAATGGAGAATACCGGAACAACTCCTTTCACTCCCATGTGATCGCATATCGCTACGGCAAATGCACCGACAGCCATACCTATGGAGCCTATAATAAGCAATGGACGCCGTCCAAACCGATCGACAGTGAAGATTGCCACCAAAGTAAAGAGGATATTTACAACTCCCATAATAACCGATTGCATCATACCGCCTCCTTCTGCTCCTGCATTCTCAAAAATACGGGGAGCATAATAAAGCACGGCGTTAATGCCGATGGCTTGCTGAAACACCGAAAGCAGAATGCCAATGACAATCACTGCAACCCCATAAGTGAAAATCGACTCACTCTTTTCGTGAACAGTAGATTTGATATCTTGCAGAATCTCCTTTGCCTTTGTCAACCCATTGACTTTTTCAAGAATGGATGATGCTCTCGATTCTTTGCCAATCAAAACCAAATAACGTGGAGTCTCAGGAACAAGGAACAGCAAGAAGCCAAACAAAGCAGCCGGAAAAGCAGCGGAAACAAACATATATCGCCACCCTTCGTACACTGTCCACATGTCGGAAGCCTGACTCACAGAAGCCAGTCCCGTTATCTCGTCCTTCACAATTAAAGGGTTTTGATGATCACCCATAATTAGAAAGTTGACGAAGTAGACCACCAGCATACCAAATATTATGGCAAACTGATTGCACGACACTAATGTACCGCGAATGTTCGATGGAGCTATTTCGGCAATATACATAGGGCAAACCGCAGAGGCCAAGCCTATACCTATCCCCCCGACAATGCGATAAAGGTTGAAGGTAATCAGTAGACCCATGCTGGGTTCATTGTGTCTGAAGAATAAGAACTCCGGATGAAATGTACCCAATGCGGAAAGAAAAAAGAGTATCGCTGCCAAACGCAACGAATTACGCCGTCCCATTCGTGAAGCAAATATACCCGATAACGCCCCTCCTATGACACACCCGATCAGCGCACTCGATGAAGTGATGCCATGCATCACTTTGTCGTAATGGAAATCGGGAGCCATCAGGAAGAACGCTTCAAGGCCCTTTTCGGCACCGGAAATCACAGCGGTATCATAGCCAAAGAGCAATCCTCCTAAAATGGCAACGGTCGTAATGGAATACAGGTAGATTTTGCTACCGTCGTTTGTATTGTTCATGGTAATATAGATTAGGTGTTCAGTGTCTACACTTCATTCATCAACAATACATGCTAACGATAGTCTCATACAACTCCTGCTTGCCACTAACCTGTTTAGGCTCGCCATTCGATTTGGCATAAGATACCAGATCCTCGATCGACAATTTGCCTTCTTCAAAATCCTTACCTTTACCGGCATTGAAAGATGCGTAACGATCAGCGAACATTTTCTGATATGGAGATTCTTCCAATAATTTGGCTGCACCTTCCAAAGCACGTGCGATGGCATCCATTCCGGAGATATGCGCAATAAAGATATCTTCCAAATCGGTAGAGTTACGACGGGTCTTAGCATCGAAGTTGCAGCCGCCATTGCCAAAACCACCATTGCGAATGATCTGCATCATAGCTTGGATCAGTTCAAAGTTATCAATAGGGAACTGGTCGGTATCCCATCCGTTCTGATAGTCACCACGGTTGGCGTCAATAGAGCCTAACATGCCATTATCTACAGCTACAGCCAACTCATGCTCGAATGTATGACCGGCCAAAGTGGCATGGTTAACCTCAATGTTCACCTTGAAATCTTTATCCAGTCCATGTGCTTTCAAGAATCCGATTACTGTTTCGGTATCCACATCATACTGATGCTTCATCGGTTCCATTGGTTTAGGTTCAATAAGGAAAGTACCCTTGAAGCCTCTTGCACGGGCATAATCGCGAGCCATTTTCAGCATCTGTGCCAAATGATCCTTTTCGCGTTTTTGGTCGGTATTCAGCAAAGACATATACCCTTCACGACCGCCCCAGAATACGTAATTAGTACCTCCAAGTTCAATAGTAGCATCAATAGCATTCTTAATCTGAACAGCGGCACGGGCTACCACATCAAAATTAGGATTGGTAGCGGCACCATTCATATAACGCTCGTGACTAAATACATTTGCAGTACCCCACAAAAGTTTAATACCTGTCTCGGCTTGTTTTTTCTTGGCATAAGCTACAATTTCTTTCAAGTTGTTCTCATATTCTTCTATTGTAGCAGCTTCGGCACAAAGATCCACATCGTGGAAACAATAATATTCAATACCCACTTTATGCATGAACTCAAAGCCGGCATCCATCTTGTTTTTTGCAGCTTGAATTTTGTCGGAATCACCATTCCATGGGAATTGCTTGGTACCTCCACCAAACTGGTCACCACCTTCTGCACAGAGGGTATGCCACCATGCCATAGCGAACTTCAACCAATCTTTCATCTTCTTGCCCATAATGACTTTCTCCGCATCATAATAACGGAATGCCATTGGGTTCTTACTGTCTTTACCTTCAAATTTAATTTTTCCTATTCCGGGAAAGTACTCTTTTGTTGCCATAACTTTAATTGTTTATGTGGGAAAATTCTTCATTTGGAATCTCCACACGGATTATATTTAATTGAATTTATTCTAAAGTGTTGCTTCGCTCGTTCATTTAGCCATCGACTTTTCCAACCGATGCTTCCAGCGGGCATAAGCATCTGCATACTCCTGACGCTTAGCTTGATTCGGTTCAATGACATCCAACTTCTCAAGAGTGGCGAATGCTTCATTGTTATTCTTATATATACCTGCACCTATACCTGCACCTTTTGCGGCACCAACCGATCCATCGGTATCATAGAGTTCAATAACCGCACCGGTCACGCCTGCCAAGGTCTCCCTGAAGATGGGGCTTAAGAACATGTTGGCATGTCCGGCATGAATCTTTTTCACTGCTATACCCATCTCTTCCATAATATCAATGCCATATTTAAAGGAGAATACAATGCCTTCCTGGGCGGCACGGATGATATGACGTTTGTCGTGCTGATTAAAGTTCAAGCCACGTATGGAGCAATCTATCTCTTTATTTTCCAACATACGTTCGGCTCCATTACCAAAAGGAAGAATGCTCAGTCCCGCACTGCCGATAGAGACTTGAGCGGCAAGTGCATTCATTTCATTATATGATATTCCTTCGGGAGCAATGAAACGCTTAACCCATGAATTCAGAATACCTGTCCCGTTAATACAGAGAAGAACTCCCAAACGAGTCTGAGTATCGGAGTGGTTGACATGTGCAAATGTGTTCACACGCGATTTCGGATCATAATTCACTTCACCGTTCACGCCGTATACCACACCGGATGTGCCTGCCGTAGAAGCAATCTCACCGGGATTGAACACATTAAGCGACAAAGCATTATTTGGCTGGTCACCTGCACGATAAGTAATCGGAGTACCTTCTTTCAGTCCTAATTCCTTAGCAGCCCACGCATTTACCCGTCCCTGCTCAGAGAAAGTCGGCTTAATATTGGCAACCACCTCTTTGTCAAAGCCATAATAGTTCATCAAAGAGTCGGCCAATGAATTGTTTTTGAAATCCCAAAATATGCCTTCGGAGAGTCCCTCTATTGTGGTACATATTTCGCCACTCAACTTCATGGCAATATAATCACCGGGTAGCATAATTTTATGAATACGCTCATATATTGAGGGCTCATTTTCTTTTATCCATGCCAACTTTGAAGCGGTAAAATTACCCGGCGAGTTCAACAGATGCGAGAGGCAGTACTCTTTTCCCAAGGTATCAAAAGCCTTTTGTCCGTAAGGCACAGCTCTAGAGTCGCACCAGATAATCGAAGGGCGAAGTACTTGCTGATTCTTATCCACACATACCAAGCCATGCATTTGATAAGAGATACCAATAGCTATGATCTCACCGGCATTTGCTCCGGACTCAGCTATTATAGCCTGTGTAGCCAATTTAAGATTTTCCCACCAACTCTCGGGGTTCTGCTCGGCCCATCCGGGCTTTACGGCAATAATAGCAGCTTCTGTCTTAGGAAAGAATGCTGTCGAAACACACTTCCCTGTTTCCGCATTTACCAAGCTCGCTTTTACAGAGGAGCTTCCAATGTCATAACCTAATAAATACATGGTATTAAAAATATTGTGATTAATTATATCTAAAGTTAACGTCTTACCTTATTATATATCTTCTTGTCAAAGCGGTAATAGCGTGCGGCACGATGTGCCACGCCCTGCTCTTTTTCTTCCAAAGACACCACATAATCCATCAAAGCGATCTTTTTATGGAAGTTGCGCACATCTATTTTCTTATTATATATCAGCTCATACAGGGTACGCAATTGCAATGCAGTAAACTTGCGGGGAAGTAAATCGAATAAAGCGGAAGGGTTGAATTCCACATATTGCCGGATATAAACCAAGGCTTCCTTTATAATCAGATTATGATCGAAAGCCAAAGGACCGATATCTTGTAAGGCAACCCAATATGCTTGAAAATCATCCAAATCACGTGATAAAGCACGGTCAATCTTAACCATTGATAAATAAGCGATAGTGACAATGCGTTCGACTTTTGACTGTATAGCGCGCTCGAGCCAATGAATATCCTTGGGATCTTTTGTCCGGTCTTTTGACCCAAATGCTTTAAATTGCATGAGTTGTACGTTCTTCAGACCGGTCAGTTCATTCAGCACGCGCTTGGCAGCTTCACCTAAGTCTTCATCCATATATATCAAGCTCCCGGGAAGTTTCATATCATGAAATACTTCTCCAAGTTCCTCTCCCATTCGCTTAATCAACAAAATCTTCAGTTGTTCTCCATCAAAGCCAATTACAACACAATCCACCGATATGTGATTATTGGCCAAGGGATAGTTATTAATCATGTTTTCCATATCTTTTCTTTCTTATGAGTGATGCAAATATAAACAGCTTTTTTGTTTTATATAAATGTAAATAGATAAATTTAGTATGTTATAAAGCACTATTTATCAAATATATAGATATCATATATCATACATTATCAATTTATATGATTATCTTATTTTATACAATATGTATTTTACCATAAGAATCGTTGCCTAATCATCTTAAGTACAATAATTATAAACTATCCTAGTTTTCAAGCATTTCAATATCGAAACACTTTCATACACAAGCATATCTTATTGTATTTCTAAGAGAGTCCATTTTGAAAATCCTACAAAAACATTCAATTGTGTGGCGGTTAAAAGAAAAAGGCCTACATTTGCAGCACTTTTAATCAATAACTTAAAAAAACAGATAATATGAAAGCATTTGTATTTCCCGGTCAAGGCGCTCAGTTTGTCGGAATGGGAAAAGACTTGTATGACAATTCAGCATTAGCTAAAGAATTATTTGAAAAAGCAAATGATATTTTGGGATATCGTATTACCGATATCATGTTTGAAGGTACTGATGATGATTTAAAGCAGACTAAAGTTACTCAGCCCGCTGTATTTTTACACTCTGTAATTTCAGCATTGTGTATGGGTGATGATTTTAAACCTGAAATGACAGCCGGTCACTCACTTGGTGAGTTTTCAGCTCTTGTCACTGCAGGTGCGCTTAGCTTCGAAGATGGTTTAAAATTAGTATACGCTCGTGCTATGGCTATGCAGAAAGCATGTGACATACAACCTTCCACTATGGCTGCAATCCTCGGATTAGCGGATGAAAAGGTTGAAGAGATCTGTGCTTCGGTATCTGCCGAAGGTGATGTTTGTGTAGCTGCCAACTACAACTGCCCGGGACAAATCGTGATTTCAGGCTCTATTGAAGGAATCAATAAGGCATGTGAATTGATGAAAGCTGCCGGTGCAAAGAGAGCTTTACCTCTAAAAGTAGGTGGTGCATTCCACTCTCCTCTTATGGATCCTGCCAAGGTAGAATTGGAGACTGCAATCAATGCAACCAATTTCCATGCTCCTAAATGTCCGGTATACCAAAATGTAGATGCTTTGCCTCATACAGATCCTGCTGAAATCAAGAAGAACCTTATGGCGCAGCTTACAGCTTCTGTTCGTTGGACTCAAACTGTTAAGAACATGATCGCCGACGGTGCAACAGACTTCACAGAATGTGGCCCAGGTGCAGTATTGCAAGGTATGATCAAGAAAATAGATGCAGCAGCTTCTGCTCACGGCATTGCTTAAGCTACAACAATCTATTTAAGAGAAATGAAGGGTCAGTAATCCCCGGATTACAACCAAAACCCGAATAAATATGCTACTATCGAGTAAGTAGAATACACATAAAATTACCCGTACTACATCTTATTGTGGCACGGGTAATTTCTTTTATTATTGGCATGTATTTTTTACAGATAACCTAAAAGACAAAAAAATAATAATAAGTACGGCGGCAGGTTATATAAACTTTTCCTCACAATTGCTTTATGGCTTTTGCATGCAATTAACTAAAGCTTTCAAGTGATACCATTCAACAGAGATCGTACATTTATCACATTAAAATGTCTTTAATGAGTTCTGTTATTTGGCGATTACCGCAATAACCGGTGAATATCGATTTCAATTCACCTTTCTTATTAAATATCAAATAAGAAGGAATAGATTCAAAGGAATATTTAGCGAGCAGGTTTTCCCAGCACTTACTATCCAAGTAATACTGTTGCCCGCCCATTTCCTTTATCATCTTACTCCAAAGCGCTTTTGATGATGAATCACCTGTAATATATACATGTGCAAGCTCTTCGCTTTTTAAAGGGAGCTCCAGATGTCTCATTTCTTTTAAAGCCATCAAGCAG
This sequence comes from Bacteroides sp., assembly GCA_041907545.1. Classification (GTDB taxonomy): domain Bacteria; phylum Bacteroidota; class Bacteroidia; order Bacteroidales; family Bacteroidaceae; genus Bacteroides. The sequence goes on along the minus strand of JAYRGX010000029.1, from coordinate 1,546 downwards.
GGGCTGCACCAAGTAGCCCAAAGATCAACAATAATAACTTTACCCGCATTATTTTTTAGAATATCTGCTATTAAATGATTAGCATCGGAAATATCAGAGCAGTCTTTTATAACCAACGATTCGATAGAAGAAACTCTTCTTAATGCCTTCTCATTCTCATGAAGAAGAATTTTCTCAATCTCCCCACCTTGAAAATACGCATGTATATTTTGCTTTTGTATTTCAGAAAGCGGCTTTACATCCGCATTCAATTGGCGTGCATAGCTGTTTGCCGTCAAGACATCATAATATTGACCGCTATCAAATCCAATGAGAGCTGAAATACGTTTCTTAACGGTTCTTTGCCACTCTCCTATAGGAGTAGTGCCTATTGGGGGAATATTTAAGGTGTCATTACGAAGCACTTGCTCTTGAAAGTCGGGAAATAAAACTGAATAAAGACATAACTTAGAATTCAGGTTAATATCTTTCATAAAACTGTAATACCCTAAAGTTGGTGTTGCTATCTTTAGAGAATCTGGCATTAAGTCACCATTATGGAAATCTCTATAATTAAATTGCATCTCACCTTCATAATCAAACAAAAAAGTAGAACAAAAGAAAAAAGCATCCTTTTTTATATAGTCCTTAAAAGAATCACTAAGCAAAGAAGTCTTATCTACTAGATTAATCCTGTCACTAACTTCTATTTTAACGTATTTCAGGTACGACTCAGGAGAGCCATTATACACTTGTAGAGGCTTTCTTTTTGAATGATAATTTGCCACTTTAGAGAATAAACCCATACCTGAAAACATGTCACTTTCCGTAAACTCTGACATTGGATAATCTACCAACTTTATGCTCCCATCTTTTGCATAAACTAAATCAATTTTTATATCTTTATTCTGTCTGAACTCAAACATTATCGTTTTCTCGAGATTCAAACCTGCACAAACAGATACGATTGCCGGATTAGTTTCAAATTCAAGATCAATGGAATAATTACCGCAACTATCCGTCATAATTTCTTTTTTTACTACTTCTCCCGAAATAGGGTGACATAAACTAAAGATCACTTGTACCGGCTTATCAAGCCGGGCTTTCCCCATATCGGCTATTTTTCCCGAAATCGTCACTTTACCCATCTGAATAACGGGGTTAACAAAGCTTGGAGTGGAAGTTTGTGAAAAACACACGGGAACAAAGAAATAAAGTAAACAGGCAACTAATGCCAAATTGCGAACCGTAATTTTTATTTTCATAATATTATGATATAAGAGTCTATATAGAATCATTTCTGTATTTCATATATAAGTATAATATCAAATACAAGTTAGTATTTAGTCACAAATATAATATAAAATAATCCAAACATAAAAGTTATATAAATTATCATATCACTATTCTATTCTAAGAACGAAGTAAATGTTATATTAATGAATATATCACACCAAATGTGCCACTTGTATCACTCACAAATGTGCCGGATATATCACTCTTAAATGTGCCACTTTTCACAGGCTGTAATTAGATTGCTAAAGTAATTATTTATTTTATTTTTTAC
>JAYRGX010000028.1:0-55212 GCA_041907545.1 Bacteroides sp. | reverse complement strand
GCCACTGTGTTTCTTCTAAATCCGTACAATACATAATTATTTGAAGCTTGGTAACTAAAAATAATCATTTGAACGGAAAGAGGAAACACTCTTTTTATTTCAAATTACAAAATTTAAACAGGCTCTAAGTACTTAAAAAAATACTATTATTAAAGTATATTATTATGAGAAAGTATTTTTTTGAATTCATTTTCTGTTTTACCAATATGTGTACTGTAATTGTTTGCTCAAGTAAGCTCTATTTTGTAGACTCTACACCTTGAGATCTTTTCAATATCCTTTTAAATAGTGTTATGAGTTATGAATTCTAATATCAGTTCATAGCCATCTTTTTGCTTTAATTACTACTAGGTGTAGCACTGTGTTTATATTTTCTATTTGATAGTTTTATAACGATATAAAGGATTTATGGCGCTATGTGAATTAATTAAATCATTATACGTAGTGATTATGTCGTTATCATTTTAAGACTTTTGATTAACTTGTATATTCGTATAAATTAATTGATGTAATACTGATAATATGAAAGTAAAGAGTGTATTATATCGATAATCTTTCAGTTTTTCCCCTCAAGAGGAGGCTCTTTTAACATAATGCTGTAATAATTTAGATTTTGTTTGTTCTAGACATATTATAATCAAAACTAGATATTTTGTTGTTATTATAGTTGTTATATGTTTGTAACATCTCTTAAAGAGCTTTTAAATCTAAAAGAAACAATGATTATTAGTAACCTTAAAAGGATTAAAGATGGTAAAATTTCTAAAAAAGGTCAGCCTGTTGCTCTTGACATGTTTTTCAGTCGGAACAACTTATGCGATTGCCGGTAATGAAATGGCCGGTATGGACATCACCCAACAAGTTGGTGTATGTTCTGGTGTTATAAAAGATGCATCAGGTGAGCCCGTAATTGGCGCATCTGTGCGTGTGAAAGGAACGTCAATTGGGTCTATAACCGATGTTGATGGTAAATTCTCAATACCAAATGCAAAAAGGGGAGATGTTATTCAAGTAACATTTGTCGGTTATCAGGCTCAAGAAGTAAAATTTGTGGGTCAGCCCTTAAGTATTATTCTTGCAGATGATTCCCAATTGTTGAATGAAGTGGTGGTAACTGCTTTGGGTATTAAAAAAGAAGCTAAGAAGCTGGGTTATGCGGTAAGCTCTATTTCGTCAGATGAACTTACCAAGACGGGTGGGGCAAACCTTACTTCCGGACTTTACGGTAAAGCAACCGGTGTTCGTATTTCACAGGCTCCCGGCGGAGGAACATCGGCGATATCTATTTCAGTTCGTGGTCTTTCTTCAATCACGGGTAATACACAGCCTCTCATTATAATGGATGGTGTGCCTATCCATAATGGCAATACCAACAATAATGATTATTGGACTAATAATCGAATTAGCTCTAATGGTATTGTGGATATCAACCCTGAGGATGTTGACAATATTTCGATCCTGAAAGGTGCTGCCGCTTCTGCACTTTACGGCTCTGAAGCGATGAACGGTGTTGTCATGATTACCACAAAGAAAGGTAAGAAAGGGGGGGGGACACATGTTGATTTCAGTACCAACATAAGTTTTGACAAGGTAGCATATATGCCCGAAATTCAAAAGGAATATGGTCCCGGTTACGACAACTGGGCTTACGGATCAAATGATGATAGCCGCCCTTTGACTGGTTTCAGTCAAAACCGTCTTGACCGTGATGGTAACACCATTACTACTCCGAATGTTCAAACATATTATACATGGGGTGCAAAGTATGATCCGACTAAAACGGTAACTTACTTCGATGGTAATGAACGTGCATTTACACCTATTGACCACAACCAGTGGGCTGATATTTTCCGTACGGGTGTGAATCAGACTTACAATCTTTCTGTAATTAACAGTACCGATCGTAATAGTATGCGTTTTTCTTATACTTACAACGATGTGCAAGCTATGCAGTATAACTCTAATAATTATAAGCACAATTTTAATTTGAGTGGTACATACGATGTGGCTAAAACCGTCAAGCTGAACTATACTGCCACTTTTACAAGTCAGTACATCAAGAATCGTCCTTATCGTATTTCCCGTCTGACTAACAACTATAGCGGAATGTTTGGCGGCTTCACCGATGTGGCTTATATTCGCGACCATACTGTTACAAGTCTCGGCTATATGAATAGTCAGTCGTCTGTAAATTCCGGTGGTACGACCAGCACTCTAACTCCGAACGAGCAGTTCCTTTATAGCCCGATGGGGTCTACCTCGTTGATGAGCGAGTATTTCTGGCAAATTCTTGGTAAGACACAGGAAGAAGACCACAATCGTTTCATTGGTTCTGTAAATCCGACGTGGGAAATCATTCCCGGTCTGATTTTGAGCGGACGTATTGCTACAGATTATACTACCGATAAAATAGAAAATAAAAACAATACGGAAAATGCCCATATTTTTTCTACTAATGGTACGTACAGTGATTATTACGGACTGACTAACAGCCGTTATTCGGTTGTATATGGTGACGTCATGCTGATGTATGATAAGACATTTGCTAAAAAGCACAACGTTAGTGCCAATTTGGGGTGGAATGCTCGTCATGAAACATATTTTTCATCAAGCGTAGGCACAAGTAATGGTTTGACTCAAGAGAATTGGTTTAACCTTGCAGCTTCGGTGGGAAACAAAAACGCAAGCATGGAAACGTCGGATTTACTTAAGACAGGTATGTTCATGACTGCAAGCTATGGTTATGACGGATGGGGTTTCCTTGATGGTTCAATACGTCAAGAAAAAACTTCTACCTTGAAGAATGGTATGAACTCTTTTTGGTATCCATCAGTGAGCGCTAGTGTGCTCTTTACAGAACTTTTTAAGAATAATTTACCCTCTTGGTGGAATTATGGTAAGGTACGTTTTTCTTACGGTGTGGTAGGTAATGCTCCTGAGATTTATCGTGCAAATCAAGCTTACAGTCAGGGTTCTCTGATAAGAGAAACCTCTTACACGTATAACTACGTCGGAACGGGTGTCGGAAATGATAATATTAAGCCCGAAACCAAGCACGAATACGAAATCGGTATAGAGAATAAATTTTTCAATAATCGATTGGGCATGGAATTCAATTACTACTATAATGATATTAAAGATCAGATCCTTACTGCTACCTCGGCTGCGTCTATGGGTGGTACAAGTCAGTTGATGAATGTGGGTGAATTGACTAACAAAGGTATTGAATTGAGTGTGTATGGAACTCCTTATGTGAGTAAAGATTGGCGTTGGGATATTCGTGGAAATATAGCCTGGAACAAGAATATGGTAAAGAAACTCGCAGATGGTCTTGATGCGCTTTCTCACTTGACTGTAGACAATGGAGCAGCCAGCCTTGAATCTCACGTGGGCGAGCCTATGGGTGACTGGTATGCCTACACGTGGAAGAAAGATGCTGATGGAAACTATATAGTGGATGACAACGGTCTCTATGTTGCAGATAAAACAGAGCGTCATAAGGTAGGTAATGCTATGCCTAAGTTCACCGGTGGCTTCGGAACAACCCTTAGCTGGAAAAATCTTACCCTTGACGTTACATTCGACTTCCGTATCGGTGGTAGTGTCCTCAACTTGCCGTGGCAGTATATGATGGATACGGGTACAATTACCGATGCTATTGGAATTCGTGATTATTCTACAGGTGGTCTGTTCTACTATAGCGACACAGAAAATGAGAATGACAAGTCTTCCATTCATATCCTTAGCTCCAGTGAGGCAGCAAAGATTAGAGATTCTTATAAACGTGGTGACACCAAGCTTAATGGTCATTACGTTTGGGATAACGGTGTGATTCAGAAAGGAGTAAAAGCAGACGGAACTCCGAACGATGTCCTTGTGACTCAATTTGAAATCAATGATAGCCAATATGGTTGGGGTACAGGTTCAAATCAGAGTTATCAGAATGCTATTCAGAAAAACACTTATGTTAAGTGTCGTGAAATCAGCTTAGCTTACACTTTGCCGATAAAGTGGACCAGTAAGTTTGCTTGCAATAATCTTACTGTCTCTGCCTTTGCCCGCAATCCGTTCTACATCTACCGCAGCTTGAAATTGTTCGACTCGGAGACATCTGATGCTACAAACTGGATTTACCAGGCACAGGTAGGTGGCTCAACCGCCAGCGCCCGCACATTCGGTCTGTCCCTCCGTGCCAGCTTCTAACTTAAACTTTATTGAAATCACATTAAAATAAGACATATATATGAAAAAGATATTTTCTACGTTATTCGTTGGAATGGTTCTCATGTCTCTCTTTTCATGCTCTGATTCAGAATATGATGAGAAATATCCGGATCCTTCCAAGACATCGACTGTGGGTGTGCCTCAGGTGTTCACTGCTGTGATGTATAAGGGTAATACATGGATGAATCCTGTTTACTATCGTTATTACGTGGAGTCAACGACCTCCGGTATATTTTCGGGTGTTGTCGGTGATAGTAATGGTAAGGGGCGTTTTATGGGTGCCGGTGAGGGTTATTTCAATACCAGATGGCAGAATTTCTATGATATGCTGACCCAGTACCGTTTGCTGGAACACACATACAATAATCTTTCGGAAGATGAGAAACCGGCTAATGAAGTGTTCTATTATCTTGGGCGTACTCTTGTTGAAGGGCAGCTTCACGAAATGCTTTCTCTTTTCGGAGATGTTCCGTTCAAAGGGGCAGGAACTCTTTGGCTTTCTTCAGATTATAGTGCAGCCAAAGAACAGGCTGTGTATGATGATGATGTGACACTCTATAAGCAGATTCTTGCGGACTTGAAGGAAGCAGGTGATTATTTTGCATCGGGTAATGTGAACTCTATAGGTCTTGCCGCTCTTGCACGTCAGGATTATTCTCTTGCTAAAGGTAGCAGCAGCATGTGGCAGAAGTATATAAATTCTCTCCGTCTGCGCATTGCGCTTCACCTTGCTACTAACGGTGATTGCGTGGCAGATGCTAAGTCAGCTATTGCTGAGATACTCAGTAATCCTACCAAGTATCCGCTTGTGGATAGCAATTCAGAGAATATGGGAGTTAAAGGTGATACTCAGACTGATGATTTTAACTATGGAAAGAGCTTGTCTCAGGCTCTGAGGACAGGGAGTTATGCTGCAGGTTCTCAGACCATGCTTGATGCCATGAATGTTCCTGCGAATGGCATTCCTGATGCTAACACTGATCCACGCCTTCAAGCGATGTATGATTGCAACCCTGATGGTGAATACGTTGCATACAACGTGAATCTGACAAATACCCAAATCAGTGACATCAGTGATGAAAAAGTCCAAGAGTATATTAAAAGAGGAATAAAGTCATCTAATTATTATTGTCAAGTTGATTCTCAAGCTATTGCAGGATGGGCACAATATCAGGGAAATGCCAATTTGAATGGCATTTGGATCAGTGCTGCAGAAGTCAGCTTTAGTAAGGCGGAAGCTTATCTGATGGGATACGGTGTGACGCAGGATGTGGCTAAGGCAAAAGATAATTTCGTTAATGGCATCAAGCAATCTACCGAATATTATTGGAACTTGAAGCAAACAAGTTCGCTCTATAAGGCAGGTAACGACAGTTACGCTGGATATCGTCCGTTGGCCAAACCGACCGATTCGGAAGTAGCTGCTTATGCCGCAAGTATTTGGCAGCCGACACAGGAAGCTGTCTGCACCCAACTTTGGCTCAATTTTGGTGTGATGAACGAACTTGAAGCATGGAATGTGGTTCGCCGTACCGGGTATCCTTTAGTTACTTTTGCAAAAGATGCTCAGGTGGCCAGCTATCCTACTCCTCCAAACCGTCTTCCGTATACAAGTGATGAACTGAACTTTAACAATGCAAATTGTAAGGCAGCCATTGCTATTAACTATGAAGAAACCACTGGTTATTATACTAATCTATTCTGGGCTAATAAGAGCTATTATAAACTTACAGGAGAGTAAATAAGGCGCTATCAGTATGAAAAGCTGATAGTTATAAATAATGAAGGTGTGTCAAAAGGCAAAAAAATAGCAGAACGCCCTTGCTACAACATGCTGTAACAAGGGCGTTTTTATGAAATAGGGGCTTTTGACACACCCCCGTTTTTTATTTTTATTTTTGGGAAAAAGTAAATTAAAGATAAATCAATAAAAGTCGTTTTATGAAAAATCTTAAGAAAATATTTGCTGGCTTGATGCTGCTTTCAGCTTTAAGTGTAAGCGCTCAGAATACTTTTGTACATGGCATTTCTTCCTCTTATGAATGGCCGACTGATTCGTTGGTTTTGAAGAAACTGGATCACTGGCAGGATTTAAAGTTTGGTGTGCTCTTCCATTGGGGGCTGTATGCCGTTCCGGGTATTGTGGAATCATGGGCTTTATGTTCCGAAGATTGGATTACCCGCTACGGTCACGAAAACTATCAGGAGTTTAAAGACTGGTACTGGAACGGACTGAGCAAGAAGTTCAATCCTACCAAGTTCGACCCCAACCAATGGGCGGGCGTGATGAAACAGGCAGGTATGAAATATGTGATATTTACTACGAAGCATCACGACGGTTTCTGTATGTTCGACAGTAAATATACCGACTTCTCCATTGCTAAAGGCCCTTTCAAAAATAACCCGAAAGCGGATGTAGCCAAGTATGTGTTCGATGCTTTCCGTAAAGATAACTTTATGATTGGGACATATTTCTCCAAACCGGACTGGCACAGTCAGGATTATTGGTGGGATTATTATGCTACTCCAAACCGTAATGTGAACTATAACATCAAACAGCATCCCGAGCGTTGGGAAGCTTTCAAATCATTCACTCACAATCAGATTGGTGAGTTGATGAGCAATTATGGCTCTGTCGATATCCTGTGGTTGGATGGCGGATGGGTTGCCGCTGAAAATAAGCAGGATATCGATATGCCTAAAATAGCCGAGATGGCAAGAGTGAAACAACCGGGCTTACTCGTTGTGGACAGAACCATACATGGCAAGTACGAAAATTACCAGACTCCGGAACAGAAGATTCCTGAGAAACAGTTGCCTTATCCATGGGAGAGTTGTGTGACGTTGACCACCGATTGGGGCTGGATAAAGAATCCCACCTACAAAAGCCCTAACCAGATTATCACCATGCTTATGGAGGTTGTAGCCAAAGGTGGTAACTTACTACTTGGTGTTGGGCCCACTCCCGAAGGTCTTATTGAACAATCGAGTGTGGAACGCCTGCAAAAGATTGGTAACTGGATGCAGAAGAATGGCAAGGCAATCTACAATACCCGCATTACTCCTGACTATCATTCCGGTAATGTATGGTTTACCGCCGACAAGAATAAAAAAACGCTCTATGCGCTTTATGCCCTGCCCGAAGGTGGAAAAGTACCTACCATAATTGAATGGGAAGGTAATATCCCTGCCAAACATTCCAAAATGAAACTGTTGGCCTCGGGGCAATCCGTTAAATGGACGGTAGACGGCAACAAAGTGAAGGTTTATTTACCCAAGCAGATTGCCGGTGGCGCTGAATCTCTTGCGTTGCAATTCGATATTGTACGTTAAGAAAAGCCCCTTGCTTCGGTGAAATGAAGTACTAACTTCTATGGAGAAATAAAAAGTAACAGGAATAGACGAATGAATAAAGGACTTATTTTTTTTAGCCTGACATTGATGGCTGCTACCACCATGTGGGGGCAGACCGGCACAGCGGTTGAACCGGTGAGATATGTCGGCGATGAAGTAGCCAATCCCAATTATCACGACGGTGCTTTGCGCTATGCTGTCGGGGTGGAAAATATTCAGGTGATGCGCGCTAACCGCACCCATCCCGAAGATGCGGACGGTTTTGGGTGGACTTACAATCACGCTCCCAATCTGACTTACTGGAACAATACCTTCTATCTAGAATATTTGAGTAACCCCGTAAATGAACATGAAGCTCCCGGACATACTTTGCTCGTCACTTCAAAAGACGGACGCAATTGGGGGAAGCCTTTTGAACTGTTTCCTCCTTACAAAGCTCCCCAAGGAGTGAAGATTCCCGAAGGATACAAGGGTTACATCATGCACCAACGTATGGGGTTCTATACCGCTCCCGATGGACGCTTATTGATCGTGGCTTTCTACGGGCATTCCTATGATCCCTTTCAGAAAGGCGGCATAGGTCGTGTGGTGAGGGAAGCTTATAAAGACGGAACTTACGGGCCGATCTATTTTGTGCGCTACGAGAGTCAGGCACAATGGAATGAGACTAACACCTCTTATCCGTTCTATAAAAAGTCCAAAGACCGTGGATTTGTGAAAGCTTGCGATGCTTTGCTTGCCGATAAGCTGAAAACCTTGCAGTGGGTCGACGAAGACAGGGGTATCGATGGCTTTTACCAGTTGAAAGATTCTATCAATGTGGTGCAGGCTCTGTCTTATTATCACCGCAAAGACGGTCAGGTGGTAGGATTATGGAAAAAGTCCTTTGCCGCTTTATCACCCGATAACGGACTGACCTGGTCGGCTCCACGAAAGATGCCCACCCTTATCATGGCCGGTGGAAAAAACTGGGGGCAACGGACAATGGATGGCCGCTATGCCATGTGTTATAATCCCATCGAAACCCAGCAATACCGCTATCCGCTTATTGTCATCAGTGGTGACGATGGTATCCTGTTCGACAATATGGGTGTGGTACATGGAGAAGTTCCCCCACGCCGGTTTTATGGCGATTGCAAAGACTTCGGGCCTAACTATATGCGGGGCATTACTGAAGGAGAGACGACACCTCCCGGAAACGATATGTGGCTGACTTATAGTGTCAACAAAGAAGATATCTGGATTAGCCGTATTCCGTTACCCATAAAAGTGGAGACAGACCGTCAAGTGGATGATAACTTCAATGCATTGCAGGTGGGTGGTGCTGTGCCCGACTGGAATATCTATTCCCCGCTTTGGGCTAAAGTCAGTGTAGCCGCTTTTCCTTCCCAGACCAACAAAAGTCTGAAGTTCGAAGATCAGGATCCGTACGACTATGCCCGTGCCATCCGCGTATTTAAAGCAGGCGATAAAGCCGATATCCGTTTTAAAGTATATGCCGGTCAGCCCGACAATGGTACATTCCAATTTGAAGTCACCGACAGGCATGGCAGCACCGCCGTATGTCTTATCTTCGAAAAAAGTAGTATATTCGCGGTGAACGGAGAAACAAAGAAAAAGATAGGGAGTTATGAAGCCGGGAAGTGGCTTGATGTCGCTTTAAAGATCTCCACCGAAGGACTTGGAAACTATCATGCGTGGATTAATGGCGAAGAGAAAGTCAGTGCTGAACCATTAATTCATGCCCTTAAGTCGGTGGAACGGTTATCTTTCAGAACAGGTGACTACAGGAATTACCCCGACCGGAAAACCCCGAATCAAGATCCCGCGCCTCCGCTTGTCGGAGCTGATGTACCCGTCGAAAAAGCCATTTATTATATTGATGATGTACAGACTTCCACTACAATAACCGTGAACAATTGATTAATAACGATAAGATTATGAAAAGACTAATTTATCCGTTTTGCCTACTGTTCCTTTTGATAAGCCAGTTCTCTTACGGAGCTGATCACTTTCTTCGTGATGAGGCTTATCGCAATCAGGTGAAGCAGGACTTTGACTTGAAGGAAAAACAATTGCCGAATGGAAACTTATTTAAAGTTTTTAAGCAGAAGATATCGCCGTTTGAGCAGGAAGCATTGATGTTTCTGTATGCCTATATGCCTATAGGCGATATTACGGACTATTCGGGTGAATATTATCTGGAGAACATCCGCCTCTCGCAACAGGCTAAAGCCGAAATGCCTTGGGGAAGTAAAATACCCGATGATGTATTCCGTCATTTTGTGTTACCCATAAGGGTGAATAATGAGAATCTCGATGATTCCCGTCGTGTCTTTTATGCCGAGTTGAAGAATCGCGTAAAACACCTGAGCCTTCACGATGCAGTGTTGGAGGTCAATCACTGGTGTCACGAAAAGGTAGTCTACACTCCGAGTGATGCCCGCACCAGTTCTCCACTCTCATCCGTTCGTACCGCTTACGGACGTTGCGGTGAAGAATCCACCTTTACGGTTGCAGCATTGCGGTCGGTAGGTATCCCCGCTCGTCAGGTCTATACCCCCCGTTGGGCACACACTGACGATAATCATGCCTGGGTAGAAGCCTGGGTAGATGGAAAATGGTACTTCCTGGGAGCTTGCGAACCCGAGCCGGTGCTCAATCTCGGCTGGTTTAATACCGCTGCAAGTCGTGGAATGTTGATGCATTCCAAAGTTACCGGACGTTATGTGGGACAAGAAGACATCATGTTGCAGACCCCCACTTATACCGAAATCAATCTCATTCAGAACTATGCCCCCACAGGAAAAGCCTTTATTGCAGTCACCGATAAGAATGGAAAACCTGTGGAGAATGCCAAGATAGAATTTAAAATCTATAACTACGCCGAGTTCTACACCGTAGCCACCCGTTATACCGATAAAGCCGGAGCAACCTGGCTAAGCGCGGGTAGGGGAGACATGCTGGTGTGGGCTTCCAAAGACGGTCTGTTTGGCTATGCAAAGGTCTCTTTCGGTAAAGACAATCAGGTTAATATCCGTCTCGATAAGAAAGCCGGCGAAGCCTATTCCATACCTTTGGATATTGTTCCGCCTCCCGAAAGCCCCAATATTCCCGAAGTCACTCCGCAGCAACGTGCTGAAAACAACAGGAAGCTGGCTCATGAAGACTCCGTACGCAATGCTTACGTGGCTACCTTTATGGATAAGACCAAAGCAGCCGACTTTGCCAAGCAAAACGCATTGCCCGAACGTGTTGCCGACTTTCTGGTTAAATCCAGAGGAAATTGGAAGACACTCACCTCTTATCTGCTTGAAGCAAAGAAGAAAAATGAAATCACGAAAGCAGCCAATCTACTGGCAGCTATTTCCGATAAAGATCTGAGGGATGTTTCGTTGGACGTATTGAACGATCACCTTTACAATTCCCCTTTGGAGATAAATGATGTCTTGCTTTTCAACACCTGCATCATGAATCCCCGTGTAGGCAATGAGATGATTCTTCCTTATAAGAAATTCTTTAAGACCGTCATTCCGGTAGCCGATCAGAAAGCCTACCGGCAAGACCCGCAGAAGCTTGTGGAATGGTGTAAAAAGAATATCACCATTAATAATGAGTTGAATTACCAGAATATCGTGATCTCTCCCGTGGGAGTGTGGAAAGCCCGCATAGCCGACAACAAATCACGTAACATCTTCTTCGTGGCTGTGGCAAGAAGCCTTGGCATCCCCGCATGGATAGATGAAGTCACCGGCAAGATACAATACAATAAAGTGGACGGTAAGCAAGTGAACGGACAGATTCTGGATGTGGACTTTGACAGTTCCAAAGCGGTTACTTCTCCTAAAGGAACCCTTGTGCTGAAATACACCCCATCTTCCGGTGTTACCGATCCTAAGTACTACACCCACTTCTCCATATCCAAGTTCGATAACGGTACCTTCCGTCTTCTGAACTATGAGGAAGGTGATGTCGATATGGGTGGCGGCACAAGTTGGGAACGTCAGTTTAAGAATGGAGTGCTACTCGATACAGGCTATTATATGCTCGTTTCGGGAATACGCCAGAACGACGGCAGCGTGCTTACCCAAGTTGCTTTCTTTGATGTGGAAGAAGGAAAGACCACGGATGTAGACCTCGTGATACGCGAGAAGAACAAGAGTCAGGTGGAAGTCATCGGGCAACTCAGTTCCGAGTTCTCCTTCCTATCCCTTGCTACCGGCAAGACCGAAACCATTATGGATCATTGCGGATGTAGTCGTGGAGGCTATTACGTGTTGGCTATTCTTGGCCCCGGGCAAGAACCCACCAACCATGCCTTGCGTGATATTGCCGCCCTGAGTGGTGACTTTGAGCAATGGGGACAACGTATCGTATTGCTTTTCCCCGATAAGGAACAAAGCAAGAAATACCGTGCTTCCGATTTCCCCGGTCTACCCTCTACCATCAGCTATGGCATAGACGAGAACGGCGTCATTCAAAAGCAGTTGGCAAAAGCTTTGAACCTGCCGAATGCCACCTTGCTTCCTATTGTAGTGATTGCCAATACCAATAACGAGATTGTGTTCAAGTCGCAAGGCTATACCATCGGGTTGGGTGAACAGTTGATGAATGAAATCAAACTGTTGAAGTAAGCCCTTCCTTACGAACGAATAGTGTTTTTAATCTACGATCCGGGCAACTAACTTCTATATGTTAGTGTCCGGATCGTTCTGTTTTCCACGCTTTTGCTTTCTCCGTTAATCTATATTGCTGCTTAGGATGATTGGGCTGGTCGGGATATTTTCGTTCTATAGCTCCATTATCTAAAGCAGGAGCTACATAATTTTCCCGGAAAGTCATTCTGCTTTTCATTCCACAAGCATCCATCATCTCACTCATTGTCATATAATCGTTTGACATATATTCTATTAAAGTTTGAACTTGGATGGTACTTGGATGGTACTTAGATGGTAGTTGGATGGTACTTGATTCATCTAAAGGCCTTTTGAATGTCACAATCACGAATCCGCCTTGTATACTCCATGTCGGTTCCGGTACATTCTGTTGCTTGCAAGCATCAATGATACGGCCGGTACCCGAACCCCAATTTTCAAGGAAAGTACTTTTGAAGAGCACATCTGCAATTATGGGGTTGTATGGATAGGAGATATGCGGTTGCTTGATAGTCTCGGGTGTAAGTTGAGGGGGAAGCATGCCGGGGTTTTCTACTTCTATGCGATCATCATATATAGCAATGCCAATGGTAAGGTTGTATTTTTCGTATTGGCGGTGGCAAAGAGCATTGACAAGCACTTCGCGCAAAGCTTCTGAAGGAATTTCCAAATGTTCCTCTCGTACAAAACCTACAATCTTGCCGCTTAATGACAGATGCTTGAAGAAAAATGCCATGCCCGCATCAAGTAAGTCAAAGAAGTTGCCCTCTGCACGTTGGTTGTCAATAAATTCATTCTTATCCATTCCACGGAAACGAGCCATGCGCAATCTAAACTGAGGATATTTGTATGTATTCGTACTGAAGAGTGTCGCTGCTGCATTATTGGGCACATCGTCATTCAACAATTGCAACTTGTTGAGTACTTTCTTGAATGGTTCCGTCATTGCCGATGCCATCATTCTGCCACGTTCTACTCCTAATCGTATGGCTCCACGCATACGTTCTTCGCTTAAATCACTGATGGTCACTCTATCAGCTTTCTGTCGTTCCCATGCGTAATATTGAGGATTACTAGCACGGATTCGCTCTTCAAACATCTCACGTGGCATCAGCTTAGTTGTACTCTCTATCTTATAGTAAGGGCGGCTATCGTATGTATAAGGTTGGCGGCCCCATACGAAAGTATCGAAGTACATTGCTATCACTTGACATCCCGGGCGCTTGGGCACATCTACATACTCTACTTTCACATCTATGGCTGGTTCTATTCCCGTAAGATATTGAGCAATCTCACGTTGAGTATTATCCGTCACTTCTTGTCCAAGTATCTTCAATGAACCTGGTGCAATGCCGATGATGAGCCAACCGCCATCGGTATTCAGAAAGGCACATGCCGTATGCATACCGTCTTTCAGTTCACCGGTAGTCTTTTTTAGTTCTAATTTACGGTGCTCATCTTTAGATATGAGTTGCTTTATGTCTTCTATTGTCATAATTGATGCTTCTTTTATATCTACTCCTTCAAAGTTACATTGATTTTTTATAACAGTGGCATAAATGGGATTAGAAATAATATTTTGTGATAGAATAGTAAAATATAGTATTTTTCTGGTGGAATACTTATTCTAGGGGATATCTTGATTCAAAATGAACCTGTCAATGCCTCTTTGTTTTCTATTTCACAAATTATATCTTATTGTATATTTAATTAAGAAAAAACGTGTATATTTGTCAGCCTTTGATTAACTGATAAGTACTTAAAATAACGAAGGGCGTTTAAATATTATCCTGTTATGAAATCTGGACAATTTCTAAGAATGGGGATAATAGGCAAGAACGCTCACGTCAATGCTTTATATCTATTACTTGCTAATAGTATATATACCGCTTGGCGTGGGCTATTGTTTATTACTCATTCTTGGGCTGTCCAGAGCCTCATAACGGTGATATTCAATGGTTTCCACGCCTCTTTTTTATATAATTATTAATAGCTGTGGGGGAAACGGACAGCAATACTAACCTGAAAACGAAATGAAAACTAGATCACTTTTTCCTGTATTAGCAATATTTAGTTGCGCAATTTATTCGTTCGTAGATAAGAAAAGCGATTGGTACGTCTATTTGTATGTGGCTTCGTGTAGCATTTTTATTTGCCTCTTCCTGTTCAAAATAATCGCTTTATATATCAAAGAAAATAAACTCGATTACTACGGAGTATTAGGTATAATCTCTTCTATTGTCATTACCGACTTTTCGTTAATGATGAGATAACTGTAAATGGAATCTATTACATTTATGCTGGATGTTTTTCTTGTTTTGTTTCTAAAATGCATTATATTTGCTGCATAATAGAAACAAAATGTGAGATGACCTTTCTTGAATTTAAGAATCAGCTATTCGATTTGGCATGCTTCAATATCTATCAGGTATATGCATGGCAACCGGATTTTGATCGGAATAATCTTACCCGTTGGGCTAAAAAAGGATATCTTATCCGGTTACGGCAGGGGTATTTTGCTTTTCCAGAATATAAGAGTAAGCCGGATTATTCCCTTTATTTTGCGAGCCGGATTTATCGTCCGTCTTACATCAGTCTGCATACGGCATTGTCGTTCTACGGGATGATACCCGAAGCGGTGGTACAGATTACCAGTGTTACATCACTAAAAACAGCATCTTTTGCTAATGACTTTGGCGAATACTCTTATAAGAATGTCAAAGAAAGCCTGATGTTCGGATATGAGTTGAAGCCGATGCCAGACAATCGCACCATACAGTTTGCCACGCCTGAAAAAGCATTACTTGATTTGCTGTATCTTTATCCGTTCTATGATAGCGAGCAGGAACTGGAAGAGTTGCGCTTGGATGAGGATTACCTGCACGATGATTTAAACAAGGATTTATTGATGGATTACTGCGCCAAGTTTCAAAGCAAGGCGCTTGATTATCGGGTAAAATTACTTTTTAAGACTTACGATTTATGATACAGATTGAACAGATAAGAAATTACTTTCCGCCCCAAGTCCGTGGGAATTCGGGTTTCGATAAGCAGATATTGAAAGAATATTTGCAGTTGATGATCTTGGATTACCTTTCTTCTACTCCAAATATTCAAAAGATGGCTTTTATCGGTGGAACAAACCTGCGTTTGGTAAAAGGGATCGACCGCTTTTCTGAGGATTTGGATTTCGACTGCAAAGATCTGTCGAAAGACGAGTTTATTGAAATGACAGATGGAGTTATCCAATTTTTGGAACGTTCAGGGTTACGTGTACAAGCGAAGGACAAAGAGAATCCTAAATTAACAGCCTTTCGTCGCAATATCCATTTCCCTGAACTGTTGTTTGATTTAGGATTGAGTGGACACAAGGAGGAACGCTTTTTAATGAAGGATGAGAGCCAAGACCAGGGAATTATTTATTCTCCGACTATCACAAATATCAAGGGCTGCGGATTCTTTTTTCCGTTTCCTATTCCTTCCGATGGGGTATTGTGTAGTATGAAAATAGCCGCCATGTTAGCTCGTGCAAAAGGTCGTGATTTTTATGACCTAATGTTTCTACTTGCACAAGCAAAGCCCGATTATGATTTTCTTTCAAAGCGTTGCGGAGTACATAATTTGCAGGAATTCAAGCAAGCAACAGCCGAATTATTAAAAACAGTTGATTTGAAGAAAAAGCAAATGGATTTTGAACACTTGCTTTTCAATAAAGCAAATAGTGAGAAGATTTTGAGGTTTGGGGAATTTATAGATTCACTTACAGAATAATTCGGTGCGCAATGAACCTCTTTAATGATGAGATAACTTGATACATTCCTTACTTAGCTTGCGGGAGTCCAACAAGCTCGGGAAGCACGGATAAGCTTATTGAAGTGAATATGCCGTTAATTTGATTTGCCACTCCGATTTCCCATTTTTCCTTATTCGTAAAATACTCTTTAGGAATAGATATTTTCTGAAGATTATTCTTGGGATATAATGAGTTTTTGCATATCATAAATACAATTTCTATTTTGCACAAAAAAACGGTTGCGCCTAGAACTACCCAAAAAGGACGATGTTTTATATCTGGAATGCATTATGAGTAAGTGGTACATTTATTGATGTCGGTATTCTTTTGACATTGAATTAATATTGTACCACCTTTGTCTAATTGTACCACTAATTTAGGTGGTACTAACAAGTTACTAATATTTATTTTTTGGAGGAGTTTTAATGTACCACTTTATGCTTTTGTACCACTTTTTGTGGTGGTGCAAACAATGGCTACGTGCCAATGTCCTTTTCTGCCACCTACACGAATTATATATTCTTTATCTTGTAATGTTTTTATCTGCTTTTGAACAGCAGACTTATTTATATTCAAAGAATTAGCAATTTCACGCACTGTAATATTAGGGGATGTAGTCATTAATTGCAATAACTTAATGGTATTGTCGCTTCTGAACGTTACAAAATTACCATTGTACCACCAAACGCTTTCTGCCTTTTCACTGATAAATCGTATGCTATTGGTTATTTCATCTGTGATTAAACTCTCTATATAATCGACAAATGGCGTTATTTGAGATAATTTTGCATGCGCTCCGTCGGAAGGTATAATACCCACTGCCTGATCACATTTATTGAGTGTTTTTAAATAGATATCCTTAGCTTTGCTCCGTACAACTATCATTGGATAGTTATGTCGCAAGAGGATGAAATTTATCATCAATCGCGCGATACGTCCATTCCCGTCTTCAAACGGGTGGATTCGGATATAGCGATAATGGAAGATTGCTGCCAATTCGACAGGAGATAACTCTTTTTGACTTTCTGCTTTATTATACCATTGTATTAAGTCGTTCATTAAGGCTGGCGTTTCTTCCGGTGATGCATATTCAAACCGTTCTCCTGTTATCGTTATAACTGAATTTGGGCGAGTTTTATATTGCCCGGTATGAACGGTATATGATGTTGTACTCCCATCAGGTAGTTGCCGGTAGATGGTATAATCTTCTCTCAAAAGGGTCTGATGTAGTTGGCGAATAAATGTTTCTGTCAAGGAATGCTTGCTTAATGCCTCTGCTTGCATCATTTTCAAACCAACATTGTGGGCTTTCATTTCTTCCAAGTCTTTCATGTTGGCTTCATCAACGACTTTGCCAAACATTAAAAGCATTTCTGTTTGACCATAAGTTAAAGTATTACCTTCAATATGATTGGAATTGTAATTGAACTCCAACATAAATTTCTGACTTAATCGCCTTTGGTCTTCATTCTTCAATGGTTGAAGAGAAAGCCATGTTTTGTAAAGTTCATTTAATTGGGCCATGAGAATATTATTTGCTTTAATCGGAATTCTTTCTTATTGTTTTTACTAGATTCATCTTTTTAAAATTGAGAATTAGATAAAATATCTAAAATCATATGGCTTTACACCAAGATCTTCAAGTTGCTTTCCCATTATCGATAAGCGTCTCGAAAAATCTATGGTTACAGGCAAAGTCTTATATAATTCTGCTCCATTCCAATTCATTTTTGTGAATTTTAATATATCTGAGGCTAATCGCTCTATAGGGTCTTTCCCTAGAAATCTTGTTATCAATAAAGGTGCTGGAATTCCTCGTTTATTCTGATAATATGTTTTTGAAAATTCAGGAGAGTTTACAACTCCGTGTGTCCACAATAAGAAGCTATAATCATCTATTTGAACAATAAATCCTCTTTCTACGGGGAAACTGTCGAAATCATGCATCCCATTTTCTTTTGTTTTAAGTCTTAGAGCACGCCAACTACATACTTGTTGAATCTGAACTAATTCGATATTCTCAATACCTGCGAGAGCACTATTGATGCCTTCTATTTCTTCTGAAGTAAAAGGAGTTGTTTTATGAATTACTACTTTATTTAATCCCTTTATCGGGTCTATACGGTTGTAGATATTTCTTATATTACTGACTAACTTAAAAGCATCATCTTTGCTCATGAATGGATTTTTTTTATAATAGACAGGATTCTCAATTGGTTGCAACAAAAACTTTAATCCATTGCCATTATTGTCAAATATTTGACTACTACCCAATACTACTTTATCTTTTGCATTTTGTCTTAATGCATATCCAAGTCCGACAAAGGCAGTATCTTCTTCATCTGTTCGAATCTTCCAAGGTGTTCCATTTGCTTTTACATAAATACCTAATGAAAGCCACCATAAGACTTTAGCAATATCTCCATATTCAATAGATTTATCCTCTATAAATTGAATTTTAATATTTCTCTTGACACAATAAATTTTGAGAGAATCATGAAGATCAAAATAAATATCTAACGATTTGTTTTCTCTAAATTTTTCCCACTTGTTAGGTATGTATATTATCACGCAATCGAGCTCGCTAAATCGGTCTATAAACTTTTCAATTTTCTTTTTCAACATTTCATAAAATTGGAAAGCATTAATATTTAAAGTTTCCTTATCTGATATAAGTATTACGTCATCACTATTCACATCTGGAATACATAGTGTCTTTTTATATATAGCCTCGAATCCAGGATATTCTTTGAGATAGTCTTGTTCCCATTTGGGCTTATATGTAGTTTGCAACTTTGATATATGTTCCTTTACTTTATTAAAGTCAGAGGCTGGTGAAATTATCCCTAACTTTATCCTGCTCATGGTTCCAAAAGAAGATTTGTTATAACTGTTTTCTAATGTTCCCATCAGCTTTAACCCATGTATTGGATGAATAGATCTCTTCATTTGGTCTTGATGGTGGAAATAGATAAACGGTTCTGCGATTTTACCAATAATATCAAAATTATGCAAGTTGTTGTGAACTATAGATGCTGTTGAATAGTAAGCTGATAATTTGATTTTTGCTTCTCCTAAAGTAAAGCTAATTTCATTTTTCTTACCTCTTAAATAATTAAACCAAAATTTCAACTTATTTCCATATTGAGCATTATAACGATTAGAGTATATGACATTTGAAAGGTATTGCACTACTTCTTTTTTACATTCTGTACCATCAACATTTTGTATATGTACACAAGGGCAAATAATGAAAAATAATTCTTTGTTAATAAATTCAACTTTATACTCAAATGCTTCAAATATTTGAATGCTGGTAGGAATTCTAAAATTGGGATAACGTCCTTTTATAGTATTCAGCTCGCTATCACTTAAGAAGTGTTTATTTGAATAAACTCTTTTTATGCTACGACCTTTAGTGTATAATGATAGATCATGCTGAGAAACTAGTGACTTCTCAATGAGATCGTATAGTAAACTTAAATAAAACGATTCTTTTCTGTAATAAAATTTTTCAGGAATATCTTGTATTTCAATAGATGAAGATGACAGCTTTCCAAAAGTAGTTCTTATCGCTCCTTCTTCTCCCATGAGGTATGTATATCCCCTAGATAATGCAGCGACAATATTAGTATTTTTAATATGTTCTCGTAACATTTTCCAATCTGGAATATTTGTCTTTGCAACAAAATAGCTGCTAGGGAACGAATTTGCTTTTATAGCATTAAACATCAAAGGGGCATTGTTCAGTCGTTGATTTAGTAAAAATGGTTTTTTTTGCTCAAAGTGTACTTTTGCCAAAGAATCTATTTGCTGAATTGTAACATTCATTGTATGATACAGCTCAAATAAAAAATAATCAAAAGTATCTATATACATAAATCCTGAATTCTTATTCTTTTTATTAGCTTCATTCATTATTGAGATGAGCGTTTCTGAGGGATAATCATCTTTTCTCAAACACCAAATTAAACCTCTTGGAAATGGAGCGTCAGCATTAACAGCTTTTTGCAATGCCTTAATCACAGACTCATCAGAACCTGAATATCCAATAACAATTAAACCTTTCTGTTGGCTACTACTGATAAAATGTTCAGATAAACTGCTTTCAAGATCTTGTAACTCTTCATCGGTGTTTTGCAATGCATCATATTTGAAATCGCCATGTAGTTTTACAACTTTAGGGATGTCTTCTCTATATCCTGATACTGTTTTAGAATCTTTGGCTGATATTACAGCGCAGCTTATTCCCATTGAGTTAACAGCTTTCTCTACTAAATCATCAAAATTAGTCGTCCATACATTATGTAAACGTGAATAATTAATTAATGCAGATAGGCATATATGTCCAATCGTTGGCTTTCTGTTTTTTATAAGTGTTGTTAAAAAATCTTCTCTTATTTGTGCGTCTGGATAACATTTTTCAAAGTAATAAGAGTATAAGTTTTTGATTTTTTTCTCTTCTTCAATGTTAAAATAACTTTGAATTAACTTTCTGTTAGAACCAATCTTAAGATCGTTTATTTTATTGCCGTTAATCTTGCCTTCTGCACTTAGTATTTCTTTCTTAAAATGCCAAACTAATTCATTCCCAGATGGAATACCTGAAGAAATGGAAGCTCCAGAACCTAAAAAAATATCAAAAGAATTATTAGGAACCACCTTGAAACTTCTGATGAATACTGTTTTCTCTATTATAATATTATTGTTGAACATATTGCATTTTTATTTATTTACATATATGTTTGTTGTTTAGATTGTTTCAACGAGTTATTCGAAGCTCGTCTACAAGATTGTAGACTTGAGCCTTAGCCTCATTAAGAATTCTTGCTGAGTTTCTCTGCTGACCTAATTTGTTTGGATCATTTTCTTTAAGGGCTTTTTGTCGGTTAATATAAATCAAATATTGAAATATCCTCTTATTTGGGTATAAATATATAAATTATTTTGCTATATAGTAATGACAAGGGTAATAATGATTTTATATTTTTTTAGACTTTCCATGTCTCTTTTTCCTGTGAGGATGTTTTGTTGTATCCCATTTTCTCCAAAACTACCCACTAATTATCAAAAAAGCATCAAAAATCCCATCTTTTGCAGAGTTTTTTGCCAGTTTTACATGAGTTTTACTCGAATTATAGGGTGTTTTTACCCTTATTTTCCACCTTTCTTATCTCTTAAAAAGCCGTTTGGTGTAAGTATTTTGCAGTATTTTTATCTTCTTTTCATACCGATCATATTGCTTACCCACAGCCGTGGCGCAACTTACCCACAGCTGTGGTTCACGTGCGTCACAGTTGTGGAGCACATTACCCACAATTGTGGGTAACTGAAAGAGAGTATGCGTTGTGCTAAGAAAAACGGTCTGTAGATATGTGAGAGACGGTTTTATTGCGAAAAGGGAAGGGGAGGTGAGCGAGTAAAAAAGGGGTGTGGTAGTGGAAAAACAGCAGGGTGCAATTAAATTTAATTGCACCCTGCTGTTTCGCTTAATTGCACCCTTGTATTTTGCTGTATGTCAATTGCTTAAGCCGATTAGTGCAATTGGTGCAATTAAAATACGCAAAAAAACTCCGGGAGGGGGATTATTTCTTCTTCTTATCGAGCTTATCTAACACTTGTTTTAGTGCGTCCCAATGTTCATCCGTCATGCTTTTAGGGGTAAACAGTGAGATACCTGCTGCTCCGGCTTTCATCGATCCGGCGACGGCTTCTTCAATTTCGGACGGTACCAGACCGGAGTGCTCGGGGTCTACCACACTTGCTTTGTTCTTCCAATCTTTGCAGATGAACAAACCGCTATACACCGGAATCTTTCCTTTCACCGCTTTTACTTCTTTGCGGGTGATCTTGCCTACCCATGAGGCTTTCTCCAAATAGAAGTCGTTGTAGTTCATCGGGAAGAAAGCATCGATATTCCATTTATTCCATTCCTGACGAACCATCCATACAGCGTGTGAGTGTGGTCCCGGAAAGACATCGGCGCTGATCTTTTTACCTTTGGCATGAACGGCACTAGCCAGCTTGTTGACAAGGTCGGTGATGATGTCGCAACGGAACTGTGCCCATTTTTTGCACTTCGACGGATCGTCCACTTTGCGAATGTCTATGCCTGTCTTTTCCTTAAATGCTGCTACACAATCGTCGCAATAGCAATAGTCGGCTTTGGGGTATTCTTCGTTCATCACCAGACCGTATTTATCCCATAACCCGCGAGCCAGAATGACATCGGGATAACGAATATAATCCAACTGTACATAGTCGACATCGGGGAGTTCGGCCATTCTGCAGTATTGCTCAATGAGCCATGCCTGCACTTCTTTATTGTGGGGGTCGAGACAGGTGTAATACGGGACGTAGACTTGTACGTCGTGTGCCGATTGACCCAGTCTGTTGACGGCATACCACGATGGATTTAATCCTGCATGGAGCATGCAAGGCATCCAGGCATGGTATTCGAGTCCGAGTGACTTGGCGATTCTTGACGCGATTTTGGCTTTTTCCACATCGAAGCCTGTGTTGAAACAGACTCCCGTGACACCTTGTGATTTCCATTTGGTAAAGTCGTCCTTCAAGTTTTCTTCCGTAGTGGTTTTATTATCCCATCCTTGCCAGATGTATACGGGTGTTTTAGCTGTTAAATGGACGGAGCACAGCATGAATAATGAGGCGATAAGTACGCTAATAGTCGTCTTCTTCATTTGATTGTTATGCTAATTGTTATTAAATTAATGTCGATTGGGGGGACTGCTTATTTCCTGATGAAGCAACTGCCGGATTCATTCATCACGTAGGCTTTGCCTTCGGGTGAGAGGGCGGTGATCTCATAGGTATGTGAGGTGGTTTCCACGTTCACCTGATATCCGGCGGGTAGCATTTGCATGTCTTTGGGTTGCAGGCCGAAATCTTTCAGTTCTTTATAGTAAGATTTGGTCTTGGCATATTGCTCTTCCTGCGCGTAGAACAGCATGTTCAGGAATCGGCGGACAGGTTCGTCGGTAGGGTATCGGAAGGTATCGGTTCCTTGTCCGACGGTCTTATCGGAAAAGTACATATACCCCCAGCGTTCGGGCATGTGCATGGCGATCTGACCGGTCGGACTCCACACCCAGTTGTCTTCGGGCAGGTATTTGCCGTCCTTGCCTTTTTTCCTGTCATATCTTCCGTTTGCATCGATATCGTATTGCCACTCTACGCGTGAGAAGTTGATTCGGAGCCATTGACCTGCTTTCAGGTAGTTGTCGAATTCACTCGCAATGGCTTCGCGCGGAATAGCCATCTCAACCGTCCAGCCTTTGTCCGTGCCTTTGGGATTGTTTATTTTCCCCACGCAATGGGTAGCCAGCTTCAAGCCGGGACAGTTCCATTGAAACTGTACAAAGGTGCGACGCGGAGCACGGTAAGGTTTCTCCAACGACAAATCGAATACGGTGCCGATGGCATTTGTCTCGATCTCGAAGTAATTGTGTCCTTCGCCTATGGGGTCGATGAATACTTCAAAGTCATTGTCATAGAAGACAATGGTATCTCTTTTTTGCAGATTAGCCCATATATGGGGTTCTTCCAATTCGGCGAAGATATAGAGGTATTTGTCGTCCCAAAGCATTTTGGCTGTGGTCTGATAGCGTGGAGTGGGGAAGTGGTAGCCACTGATGTCCACAAAAGCTTCGGTCGGTTGGGCGTTCTTCCACGATGCTTCGTTTGCCAGACCGTCTACATGGATGGCGTCGGCTGTCCGGTAGCAGACATAGCCTTTGGGAATGGTAAGCATCGGCGCATATTTATCGGAAAGTGCCTGAGCATTAACCTCGCCATATAGGGCGGTAATGAAAACAAAAAGAGAGAGAAAAATCTTTTTCATGCTGCGATATATATTGTTGTTATTGTGAATAAACTTTTAAATGACTTCCCGCTGATATATCTTTTAAACGTACTCTTTTAATATATTGTTGCGGGATTGGGATGTTTACGATATCAGTTGGACGTAATGACTTGTCCCTCTCCTCCATAGAGCTTAATGGGGCCGTCCAGTTGAACCGCTACTACCGTGATGTTAGGGTCTTGTACGCTTTCGGGTACGTCGATATAGATGATACCCGGTACTTCACTCCAAGAGAGTTTATTGTAGAGCTTATAGTGGAGTGCTTCGCCGCTGCCCACTACCCATACTTTTTTCACTTCGTTGATGATGCCTTTCAAAGGAACGCTGCCTATTGGTTTATAAGGCATGTACAGATAGAGCACGTCGCCTGCTTTGTTCAGTGTGGTATATCCGTTGAAATAGTTACCCGGAATACCGGCGCGGGTTTTGTAGATGGCTTCCTTATGTTTGGATGTCCAGCGTCCGAAGGTTTTCAATACTTCGACTTCTTCTTGCGGAATAGTGCCGTCGGCTTTCGGTCCGATGTCGAGCAACAGGTTACCGCCCATGCTCAGACAATCGACGAAAGTGGAGAGTAGCATTTGCGGCGTTTTGAAATTGGTGTCACCGGGTTGGTATCCCCATGAATCGTTGATGGTGTAGCAAAGCTCCCAGTATCTGCTTTTGGGGCGTACCACGGGTACACCGATCTCGGGAGTGGCATAATCGCCATAGCCCTGAATGCGTGAGTTGACAATAACGTTCGGGTTGGTGGAGCGAAGCAATTTGATAATGCCGCTTGAATTCCAGTCTTCCGCTTTCTGTTCCCAATCGCCGTCAAACCAATATAAGTCGGGTTTAAAGGTCTCGTTCAGTTCGCCCATCTGACTGAAATTGAACTTGCAGAACTTCTCCCAGCGTTTGGGATCTTTCTTGATGTCATATCTTGATGTGGTGCGGGTGTGATTGGGGTAGTTCTCGTTACTCCAGTCGAGCAGCGAATAATAGAGTCCCAACTTTAATCCCTGCTTGCGGACTTCTTCAGCAAAAGGTGCAATGAGGTCACGTTTAGCCGGAGAACTTTTCTTGGCGCTTAGCGAGCCTGCTTTGGTATCCCATAATGCAAAGCCGTCATGATGTTTGGTGGTGAGCACCGTATATTTTGCTCCACTCTCCTTAATTAATTCCACCCATTGCTTCGGATCGTAATTTTCGGCTTTAAAGCGCTTCCTTTGTTCCATATATTGATCGTATGGAATGCGGTTATTGTAAAATGACCAGCTTTCGGATACACCGTCCACCGAGTAGATTCCCCAATGAATAAATATGCCTAACTTCGCTTCATCAAACCATTCCATTCGTTGGCGGTATGCCTCTTTCGATTCGGGTGTTACAGAGGTTTGCGACTTTGCTGTAACCGATATGCAGCAAAGTAAAAATAAAGTAAGTTCGTAGATACTGATTTTATTCTTTTTCATAGTGTATAATTGTAAGTTCTCCTGTTAGCAAAAATAGGATTTTAAATCCGATTAAAAATATCTGTAATAGCTAATTCTGTATCTGAAAAGATTATATTGTTTGTTTTAGCTGTTGAATTATCGGCTAAAGTTTAATTTGGATATAAAAATCAGACCCATAGATATTTCGTAGTCTTTTAACGTTGAGTATATTTGCTAAATGAAAACAAATGAAAATAAAACATCTCCGGTAGCCTGGGTGCCTACGCTTTATTTTGCGATGGGTTTACCCTTTGTGGCTTTATCCATGGTGTCGGTGCTTATGTTCTCCGACCTTAACATCTCTAATACCCAAATTGCTTTTTGGACGTCGCTCATCATGTTGCCATGGACGCTAAAACCTCTGTGGAGTCCTATTCTTGAAATCTTTAAGACGAAGAAGTTTTTCGTGATCACTACTCAGATGGTTACGGGACTGGCTTTTGCTTTAGTTGCGTTGTCTCTGCCCTTGCCGGGCTTCTTCACCTATTCCATTGCGTTGATGGGGGTGATTGCACTTAGTGGTGCAACTCATGACATTGCTGCCGACGGGGTCTACATGACCGAATTGGACAATCAGCAACAAGCTAAGTTCATCGGTTGGCAGGGTGCGTTCTATAATCTGGCGAAAGTGCTCACCAATGGTGGACTGGTCTTTCTGGCGGGTGATCTTAAAGATCATTTCGGTCCGGTGAAGGCTTGGATGATTATCATGCTGATTTGTGCCGCATTGATGATATTGGCTTCTTTCTATCACATGCATATTATTCCGTCTCGTGCCAAAAGCACCCGACAGGTGACTTTCAAAGAGAGCATGACGGAGCTTTGGGAAGTGATACGTTCCTTCTTTCAAAAGAAGTATATCGCCCGCTATATTATCTTTATCATTCTCTATCGTTTTGCCGAGGGTTTTGCGATGAAAATCGTGCCCTTGTTTCTGAAAGCTCCGGTTGCCGAAGGTGGTCTGGGACTGTCTGTGCAGAAGATCGGGCTGGTGTATGGTACGTTTGGTGCAGCGGCTTTCATCCTCGGTTCGGTGCTTGGAGGATATTTCATTGCGAAACGTGGCTTAAGTCGGACACTCTTTATTTTATGCTGCACGTTTAATATACCGTTCGTGGTATATTTCTTATTGTCGGCTTATCAACCCGATAATATTCTTATCATAGGTTCCGCCATTGTATTTGAATATTTCGGTTATGGCTTTGGCTTTGTCGGACTGATGTTGTTCATGATGCAACAAATTGCTCCGGGTAGTCATCAGATGTCGCATTATGCTTTTGCAACGGGTATCATGAATCTGGGAGTGATGCTTCCGGGTATGTTGAGCGGGTGGTTGAGCGACCTTGTGGGATATCAGCATTTCTTTATTTGGGTGTTGATTGCGGCAATTCCCGCGTTTATCGCCACGTGGTACGTACCGTTTACTTATAAAGATCAGCAGAAGTAAGACTAAGTATTTGTGAAAGAACAAGTGTTATATATAAAACGAAAGATCAACGAATAGTTATGAAAGATTTAAAAATTGCAGGAAGTCCCCTGCCTGGTATGCCTTGGGAAGATCGTCCGGAAGGTTGTAAAGAAACGGTTTGGCGCTATAGCCAGAATCCTATTATCCCACGCGATCTGCTCCCCACTTCCAACAGTATATTCAATAGTGCGGTAGTTCCTTTTAAGGGAGGTTATGCGGGAGTATTCCGTTGCGATGACACCAACAGAAGAATGGTGCTTCATGTAGGCTTTAGTGATGATGCCATGCACTGGAACATCAATCCGGAACCTCTTCGCTTTGAGTGTGAAGATAAGGAAATAGGAGAGTGGGTATATGGATATGATCCGCGTGTCTGCTTCATCGAAGACCGGTATTATGTGACTTGGTGTAACGGTTACCACGGACCGACTATCGGGGTGGCTTATACTTTTGACTTCAAGACTTTCCACCAGTTGGAGAATGCATTCCTGCCTTTTAACCGTAACGGTGTATTGTTCCCCAAGAAGTTTAACGGTAACTTCGCCATGTTGAGCCGTCCGAGTGATAACGGACATACTCCTTTCGGTGATATCTTTTATAGTGAATCGCCCGACTTGAACTTTTGGGGTAAACATCGTCATGTGATGTCTCCTGCACAGTTTGAGGTGAGCGCATGGCAGTGTACCAAGATTGGTGCGGGTCCTATTCCTATCGAAACATCCGAAGGTTGGTTGCTGATTTATCATGGTGTATTGGCTTCTTGTAACGGTTTTGTTTATGCTTTCGGATCGGCATTGCTCGACTTGGAACAACCTTGGAAAGTGTTATACCGTTCGGGTGCTTATCTCATCTCTCCACGTACCGAGTATGAATGCATGGGTGATGTGCCGAATGTTTGCTTCCCATGTGCTACGCTTCATGACCCCGAAACCGGTCGCGTTGCCATTTATTATGGGTGTGCAGATACGGTTACCGGATTGGCTTTCGGTTACATTCCTGAGATTATAGAGTTTACCAAGCGTACAAATATTCTGTAATCTGTAGTGAAAGATACTTATAAATGAAGTAATAGAAAACTTAGAATACGAGTAATAAAGAAAGAGGGCGTTTCAAAACAAATTTGAAACGCCCTCTTTCTTTTATTTTATCTCAAGCCTTTGGCTTTGTAACGAAAAGCTGGATTATGGTCTGCTGGTAACTGCGGTTCCGAACTTTGAAGGTTTATTGCCCATCACAAACTCCAGTGTACCTCCTGCCTTCAAATCGTTATAGGTGATATACGACTTGGTATAAGCTTTGTTGTTGAGCTTCACCGACTGGATGTAGATATTCTCTTTGCTATTGTTGTGTGCAACAATCTTGAAGGTTTTACCTTTACCAAGATTTACAGTCGCTTCGCGTACTATCGGACTGCCAAAGATATATTTGCCACCTGCCGGTTCCACTTGATACAGACCGATAGAGGACAATACATACCATGCAGACATCTGACCGACATCTTCATTACCGCATAATCCGTCAGGATCGGCTTTGTATAAAGTGGTCATGACTTCTCTCAAGAGCGGAGCAGCTTTATAGGGTTGCCCTGCGTAGTTGTACATGTAGATGACATGATGACTGGGCTCGTTGCCATGCGCGTACTGACCGATTAATCCGGAAATATCCGGTGATGCTTTCTCACCCAAGTCGCCTTTTACTATAAAGAGTGAATCGAGTTTGGTGACAAATGGTTTGTCTCCTCCGAACAGTTTGATCAATCCGTGTACATCATGAGGTACCAACCATACGTATTGCCAAGCATTACCTTCGGTATAGTCTCCTTTTTCATGTACGGAAAGGAATGGGTTGAACGGTTCACGGAACTTGCCGGTGGATGATAGACCACGTAAGAACTTGGTTTTAGGATCCCAGTAATGCTGGTATGCCATGCTCCGTTTGTGGAAGTATTCATAATCGGCTTTCTTTCCGAGGTGGTTTGCAACTTCTGCCAGACTTGCATCTGCAATGGCATATTCCAAACATTTAGCAACGGACTCAGCCGCCTTTTCTTTATCGAAAGGTATGTATCCGTATTCTTTGAGTAAGTCAATAGAGCGTTCGTCGAGCATTGCGGAACTCTTCATCGCTTCGTAAGCTGCTTCCTGATCGGCTTTATTGGGGAGATATCCCTTTAAAAGCAGGTCGGCGAGTACGGAAATTGCGGGATTACCTACCATACAATCGGTCTCATTGCCCATAAGATGCCAAACCGGTAATTTACCTTGTTGCTTGAAGATATGGATAAATGTTTCGGCGAAATCTCTCATGCGATCTGGATGAATCAGGGTTGCTAGTGGATGTGCCGCTCTGTAGGTATCCCATAATGAGAATGTGGTATAGTTGGTGAAGCCTCCATTTTTGTAGACTTTTCCATCGCTACCGCGGTAATCGCCATTCACATCGGAGAAAACGGATGGAGCGATCATGGTATGGTAGAGTGCCGTATAGAATATTTCGGCATCGGTATCATTCATCGTCTTTACCTGTATTCTGCTCAACTCATTGCTCCACTGCTTGCGGGCATTGGCTGCTATCTGGTCGAATGATTTGTTAGCCACTTCGGAAGCGAGGTTCAACTTGGCATTTTCTACGCTGACCGGTGAAAGTCCTACTTTTACATAGATGGGGTCGGATGAACCGTTTGTCTTGAATGTCACCGTACCGATAGAGTCACCTTTTTGTTCGAGCTTTTGAATTCTTTTGGAGAATACTGCGGTGAAATATATTTGTTGGTGCTTAGCCCAACCTTTTGAAACACGGTAACCGGAGACAACGGAGTCGTTTTCCTGTACCAGACGGCTGTCGCTCCATGCATCCCAACCTATACCTTCGCGGAGGTTGACTACAATGGATGCGTCACCTCCCGAGGGGAACGTATAACGGTGGTATCCTGTACGCGTGGTAGCGGTGAGATCGACATGTATAGCCGAAGATTTCAGGGTGACAGAATAAAAGCCCGGAGCTACCTTCTCGTCAGCATGACTGAATAAAGCTTTCCGTTCGTTCTTTTGTGTCGGAAAGAAGAGAACGTCGCCCAAATCACCAATACCCGTACCGCTTAAGTGGGTATGGCTGAAACCGACGATAACCGAGTCGCTGTAGTGGTAACCGGAACACCAATCCCAACCCCGCACAGGTTGAGTCGGCCCTAATTGCACCAGACCAAATGGAACACTTGCACCGACAAATACATGTCCGTGTCCGCCCGAACCGATCATGGGATTTACATGATCCACCGGAGTTTTTTCACTTACCCTTTCCATGGCGCTGCTCAAGAAGAACACTCCACCGCACAGGGCTAAACTTGTGAGTCGTAAGAGTTTAAGTTTATTCATTCTATATCTATTTTATCTGTTAGACGTATGTTATCTGATGAACTGCCTACTTGTATAAGGAAAGTTCCCGG
This sequence comes from Bacteroides sp., assembly GCA_041907545.1. Lineage (GTDB taxonomy): Bacteria > Bacteroidota > Bacteroidia > Bacteroidales > Bacteroidaceae > Bacteroides. Next base: position 24,913 of record JAYRGX010000028.1, on the reverse strand, counting down.
TTCCACCACTCTTTGCATGGAAGCGTTGATGAGGGAGAAATCATCTTTAGTGAGTCGGAAAGAGACTTCTTTTTGCTCTCCCTTTTTTATAAAGATACGTTCGTAATGTTTTAACTGTTTAACGGGTTGTACTACCGAAGCCAGCATGTCGCGCACATAAAGTTGCGCCACCTCTTCTCCATCATAGTTTCCACTGTTTTTTACCGTGAAATGGATGGTGTATTCGGCATTACCCTGAGCTGTGATTTTTAGATCGGAGTATTCGAAATTGGTATAACTTAAGCCGTATCCGAAAGCATATAATGGTTTTGCCGTACTTTCGACATAATCGTGTACGGGTGGATTCTTTTTATTATAATACACCGGTAGTTGTCCGATGTTTCTCGGTACGGTTACAGCCAGACGACCTGCGGGATTATAGTCGCCAAAAAGCACATCGGCGATGGCGTTTCCACCTTCTTGCCCCGGATACCATGCGGTTAAAAGTGCATCGGCATTCTGATCCGCCCAGTTCTTATCGAGCGGGCGTCCTTCAATATAAACCACAATAAGCGGCTTACCGGTTGCTTTCAATGCTTTCAGAAGTTCCATCTGTCTTCCTAAAAGGGTGAGTGTGGCGCGATCGAAACCTTCTCCGCATTCCATATCGCTGATGGTGGAAGCATCGGCAATGGCAGCTCCCGTTTCTTTGTAGCTGGTCTTGAAATCACGTGCGCTCGAACCGCCTACTACTGCAATGACTGCATCCGAATTGCGTGCGACTTTCACGGCTTCTGCTATGCCGTCGTAGGTGGTGTCTCTAACTGCACATCCCTTAGCATATTCCACACGGTCGGAGCCAATCTTATTTATTGTTCCTTTTAACACGGTGATGATATTGCTTTCCGGTTGCGGTGCGGTATAATCGCCCAGCATATTATAGATGTTGTCGGCATTCGGTCCGATGACAGCGACTTTGCCGATGTTTTTTGATAGAGGCAGGGTCTTGTTTTTATTCTTTAGCAGGGTGATCAGGTTTTGAGCACATTCACGTGCCAGATTGATGTGTGACGCTGAACGAACCGTAGCTTTAGCTTTGTTCACATCAACATAAGGATTCTCAAACAACCCCATTTCGAATTTTAGTCGCAGAATGCGGCAGACAGCCGTGTCAATGAGTGCTTCGTCCACTTTATGTTGCTTCACTGAATTGATCAGTGTAAAATAAGCATCTCCACCCAAATCGGCATCCAATCCCGCTTTAAGTGATAACAGAGCTCCTTCGGTAGATGAGGCGGATACGAAATGACTGGTCTGCATGCCTTCTATACTGTATAAATCGGAAACCGAGAAACCCCGGAAGTTCCAATCTTTGTGCAGTACGTCTTTTAATAGGTAGGAATTCATCGTACTGGGTATGCCATCGATGGAATTGTATGAAGTCATCACCGACAGTGCTCCTGCATTGATTACTTTATGAAAAGGTGGTAGGAAGTCGCTGAGCAGTTCGCGGTTACCCACGTAAGAAGGGCTGCCGTTTTGTCCACCCTGCGGGATGCCGTATGCGATGAAATGCTTTAAGGTAGCTACGGTAGCGTAAGGGAGATTCAGATTTCCCGCACCGAGTCCTTTCACCATCGCAGCGCCCAAATCACCCGATAAGATGGGGTCTTCGCCAAATGTTTCTTCTACTCTCGACCAGCGTGGATCACGTACGAGATCGAGTACCGGACCATAGCTGATATGACCACCTTGGGCGCGGATTTCTTCGCCAATGGCGCGACCTTCTTTTTCCAGTATTCCGGGATTCCATGTCGAAGCCATGCCAATGCCTGTCGGGAATACGGTTGCTCCTATAGCCATGTGACCGTGAGGTGCTTCTTCAGCAAGAAAGAGAGGTATTCCCAAGCGGGTATTCTCGATGACATATTTTTGGAGAGCATTACCGGCTTTTGCCGCCGATTCCGGGTTTAGCCCGTTTTCGAGTGTCTTCCTTGTCCATGGGTCTGCACGGAAGGTTCCCCAGAGCATACCCATATTTCTCTCTTTCAGCATATCTTTGAACTTATCCGATGCACCTACCTTTTTGCCGTCCAGTGCGTACATGTTCCATCCTAGAGGACAGAGCAACTGACCGACTTTTTCTTCCAGTGTCATACGTGAAAGTAAGTCTTTGGTGCGTTCTTCTACGGAAAGTTTGGGATTGCGATAAGGGAGTACTTCCTTTTTGCTTGCGGCAAAAGAAGTGGATAAACAAAACCATGCGGTAAGAAAAATTAAGGTGTATTTCCGGTGATTCATAGTTATTCAAAATGTGATAATAATAATGAAAAAAACTCTCTTCATTCCTCACAATAGAGGGTAATGATGTGAGGATGAAAAGAGAATTTTGTGTGTAAAGTTAATAAAATAGTGATATTCAAGATCAATTTTTTATTCGATTCTTATCTCTGCCAGTCCGAAAGGTTCACCGTCTTGAATCGTTCTTGTGGCTTTGAAAGTAATATACCTTGTATATACCGGCGAGAAGTAGACGGTCTGCCATACGGGGTTATTGCGTATGTTTGAAAATTCTCCCGTCGCAATCACTTTTGCATCGCCGCTTTGATCTCCCTCGGAGAGTTCGTAGTTGGAAACCAATCCTTTTCTGGGGCTGTTTTGATCGGGTAGGTAATATAAGGCATGTACCCAACGCTTTTGTCCCAGATCAATCACCACTTTATTGTCTTTGACAAAGCAAGTGGTAAGCTTATTCCTGTCGACAGCTTTATTCATTTCCACCGGATCTACTCCCGATAGTACGAATGAATACCCTTCGACTTTCAGTTCATTCCGGTCGGTTATTTTTTGATCATCGCTACCTGAGTAGTAAGCTGCGATGTTATTGATACACAGGCATCCCCTCGCATCGATAAAACGAATCCGAAGTTTATCGGTCGTGATGGTGGGGAAGCGTAATATACGCTTGTAACCTATTGTGGTCGTTTCTTCTTTCGAGTCAATAGCGTTCCATTTGCCTTTGAGTTGATATTCCACAACGAACGATTTGACCCGTTGTCCCAGCGGAATATATTCCTGAAGTAGTACGCGGTTTATCTTAGTCGCCTTGGATAAAGTAAAAGTTAGCGCCGCGCTTTTTACATTGTCAGCAGTAGCCCAGTAAGTATCGTATTTGTTGTCACTTACATTAGTTGCTTCAAAGCCTTTTCCGCGGTCATTGGATGCTATGGGGTGGATTCCGGTAAGCAAATTATGAGATAACTCTTGCTGTATTTGCTGATGATAGTTCACCGCATTGGCGGAATCGAGAAGAGATATCAAACCTTCACGATTTACCGGGAAATTAAGCAGAAAATTAGCATTGCGGCCTACGCTACGATAATAAAGATCGACCAGTTCAGGAACGCTTTTTACCTTCTTATCTTCGGAAGGGTGGTAGAACCATCCCGGTCTGATGGAGACGTCACATTCTCCCGGTACCCACTTATCGCCGTCGGCATGTCCGTATTGAAGTTCTTCGTATTTGTCATATCCGGGATATACCTCTTTGGATCGTAAGAACGACCAGTTTGTAGCTCCGGCAAATCCGCTTTCGTTACCAATCCATCTGCATCCGGGACCTCCATCTGAGAAAATCACCGCTTCCGGTTGAAGTTCATCAACCATTTTGTGAGCCCTCTCGAACTGGTAGTAAGTTTTGCGGTCGATCTTTCTGATCTCTTTGCTTCCTCCATACCATCCGTCGCCTCCATTGGCGCCATCAAACCAAACTTCGGATATAGTCCCATAATTTGTCAGCAGCTCTTTTAATGCCTTATAAAAGTATTCCACATACTCCGGTGTACCGTAATTGGCTTGATGTCGATCCCACGGTGAGAGATAAACGCCAAACTTGATGCCGTATTTTTTGCACGCTGCCGCTAGTTCTCCGACAATATCTCCCTTTCCGTTCTTGTAGGGAGAGTTCCGGATACAATAGTCGGTAAGTTGTGTAGGCCAGAGGCAGAATCCGTCATGGTGTTTTGCGGTTATAATCACTTCTTTAATGCCGGCATTGACAAAAGTACGAACCCATTGTTCGCAGTCCAGTTTGGTGGGATTGAATATCTTTGGGGAAACATCTCCGTAACCCCATTCTTTATCATCAAATGTGTTAAGTCCAAAGTGTACGAAAGCTAATGTTTCCATTTGCTGCCATCTGACTTGTTTCGGAAGCGGAAGAGGAGCAACAGCCTTTGGGGGAATAACTGTTGCTTTAGCCCCTGCCATACTTAAAGTCAGAGAGAGTAAACTTGTAAATAGAAAACTTCTTTTCATGAATATTTTAAACGTATAGAGTTAGCAAATCAGTCTTTAATGTACAAACCAATCGTCGGGAACATCCTGAGGAGTACCGCCGTTAAAGCTATATTGTAGCTTCAAAGTGAACCCTCCTCCACCTTCGACAAAGTCGAGTGCAAACGGATGAAGACCTTTTGAGAGAGCGGCTTGTCCGCTTTTCTCTATTGCCGAATGCAAACCGTCATTGTCTACAACCGTTCTATCTGCGATATATAGTTTACCACCATCGTCACAAGTGAAGAAGAAGGAATAAATACCTGTTGCAGGTACGTTGATATAACCGCGATATTTTAGTCCGAAGGCGGGTGTTCTAAATTCTTTAGGAACATTGATATTACTTACTACTTGCTCCTTGTCTTTTTCGGCTTTGATGTCAGCCGTGTTTTTGAACATACCGTCGTATAGGGAGCAAACCAGTCCGCCGTTGATTTTTGTTTTGGGCTTTACTGCTTTTGCCATAGGTACTTGCTCGTAGTTTACCGTATAGATATCTCCACGTGCACCGCTGGGGCTGAATAAAGCAAATTTCAGTTGTACGGGCTTAGTTATCTTAATCGCTTTTTCCAATTTAGGTGACTGGATCGTCGGGGTGGAACCATCGTTAGTATAATGGATATCCATTGCAGGTAGAGGGTTTTCCACATTGAAAAGTGCCTCTTTCACAAAAATACTTTGCAAAGTAAACCCTGAAAGATCCGGTAAACGATAGTGTACATTCAGAGCATCCAGACGTTCGAAGTTATTTTGAAGTCTTTCATGAAAGCTACCGTACAAGTCCTTATTAGTCCATAAACGTTCTGCCAAAGCAATCAGGCGTGGAAACATCATGAAGTCGGCACGTTGCTCCGACGGAATTTTCTCCGTCCACATATTCGCTTGAGCACCTTTCACCTGACTTGCTTTATCATGGGTAAAGTCATTTCCCGTCACGTTCATGTCATATACGGCCTGTAGTGAGCTACGGTCGGGCATATAATCGAAATACAGCGGGTTTGTAGGTGACATGATGACCGGATTGCCATTCCGTGCAGCTTTAGGAAGCGAGGTGCGTACCCATCCCCTCCAATACATAACATTTACCGACGGGTCGAGTTCGCCATCAATGGCATCGTCCCAAGTGATGACTTGTTTTCCTTTTGACTTGATAAAATCGGCAACTTTGTGCACAAAATAGGTCTGGAGTTCTTCGTAGGTCTTAATACCTTTCTCCTTCATAAACGACTGACACAGTTCGGAATGCGACCATGCCGATTTATCCACTTCATCCGCTCCGATATGAATATAGTTTGAAGGGAACAGGTTCATAACTTCGGAAAGCACGTCTTCGACAAAAGTATAAACTTCGTCTTTGCAAGGATTAAGAGGAGTGGAGAATAGCTTTCCCCATCCTGCTTTCTGGGCGTCTGTCAGGTATGGGTAAGCATGAATTGCAGCTAACATGTGTCCCGGCATATCTATTTCGGGTACAATCTCTACATGACGTTTTGCGGCATAGTCCACCAATTCCCTGATCTGATCTTGTGTATAATATCCGCCGTACAACTGCTTTCCATCACGGTTTACGATAAAACGGCTATCAATATTCATATCCGGATTCTCTTTAGCCATAGTCATGCAAAGAGAGTCCTGATTGTTGAATGTACGCCATGCACCGTTTTGGGTCAGCAGTGGATACTTCTTTATCTCTAAACGCCAACCTTGGTCATCGGTCAAGTGGAGGTGCAATACATTCATTTTGTAAAGCGCCATCCTGTCGATATGGCGTTTCAGATATTCAATAGAGAAGAAATGACGTGAAACATCAATCATGGAGCCTCTCCAACAGAATGCGGGCTGGTCGGATATTTTTAGTACCGGTAAAGAAACGGATGGATTTGTTCCGGTAGGGTTGAGGCAATTGCTGTTGCTACTTAATGATGAAGTAGCAGCTTTCATACCGTATTCTGCCTGAATGGGTAGTAGTTGGCGAATCGTCTGTATGGCGTTGAAAGCGCCTGCCGCTCCGGATGCTTCAATGGTTATTTTTTCCGGAGTGATCGTCAAGTTATAACCTTCACTGTTCGCTAATCCTTCGGTATAATTAAATTCAATACGGTTTTGCCCTTGCAGGTAGTCGAGCCCTCTTCCCAATAATGGGGTTACCATTGCTTGGAAATAAGCGATCTCATTCGTGAACTTTCCTTTATCGTTAATGATAAGCTGTGTCGTTGTATTAAGAATAAAGGTTCCTTCACCCTGTTCTATTTTCTGCGGGTAGGGGATAAGTGCTATTTTCTGTTCGGGTTGATTCGCTTTCAAGGTAAAGAAAGATGTGAATAAACCTGCAAACAAGATTAAGCTGAATACTTTTTTAATCATGGTAGAGTGTATAACGGTGTTTATTTCTTAATCTTTAATTCTTTAAGGACTGGAGTTTTGAACGTTGAAACTTGCGTTTCGAGGCTGTTATTGAGTTGCTCGAAAATTAAGATTCTATTCGCTCCTTTCTTCAACCATACTCCCGGAATGAACAGGGTTTGTTGCGGACCTACATTCCAATACCGTCCGATGTGATGACCGTTGATGAAGATTATTCCTTTTCCCCAGTGGCTCATATCGATGAAGGTGTCTCCCGTTTCTTCCAAATTGAAGGTACCATCGTACAGTAAAGGGCGTCCCGCAAGCTGCTTACCGTTTGTTGCATTGTTTTCGTATACATCAGTCTTAGCCAGCTTGGTCAGATCAATTGCCTCATTCATCGGTAGTTGGTACATGGTCCAATCACCTTCCATCTCCGTATCATTGATTTTAACCGGAGCAATAATTCCTTTTTTGTTGTTGACAATCTCTGTGCCATAGTTAATTCTTCCCATATTCTCCACTAGAATCTCGAGGGTGGAGTTGAAAGGAATATCAATATCCATGGTGTATTGATTATTGCAGCGGTTCAGCTCACCGACTTTTTCACCGTTGACATAGACTACTGCAAAGTCACGAAGTCCTGATATATCCAGCGTTCCGTTAATGGGTTGATTGAAATGCCGTGTATAGAGCACATATCCATAACCTTGATTTAGTTGCTCAAAAGTCAGTGGGGTGCTGCTTTCCACTTTCTTCCCTTTCTCTAAAAAGCTTAGTACATCCGCTACCTGAGCCAGCTTTATTGAAGGAATTGCAATGACCGGTTTTGCTGCCGGAACTGCAGGTAGCTTATACTTTACCTGCTTACCGATTACAGCCCGTAGAGAGTCGTACTTGGGGGTTGTCCATCCGGCTTCGGATATTGGAGCATCATAATCATAGCTGGTTAAATCCGGCTGTATATCATGTTTCTTGTCATAGTTTGCTCCACTGCTAAAACCGAAGTTTGTTCCACCATGCGCCATGTATAAATTGAATGATACTCCGTTCTTGAGGTATTCATCCGCTTTGCGTGCTATGGACGATGCATCAATGGAGGGGAAAGGTTCAGCCCAATGAGATAACCATCCCGGATAAAACTCAGCGACCATATAGGGGCCTTTTCCATTATTATATTCATTCACCGCTTTCTTTAGATTATTCACATTTCCTTCACCATTTGCTGTGGGCAATATACCATTAATGGCTCCTCCTTGAAATAACCAAGTACCGTCGGATGTGAAGAACGTTGTGTTGAAACCGGCGTTTACCAACTGATCTTTTATTTTGGCATTATATCTGCGATGCTCTTCCAATGGGATATCTTTTCGTTGTGATACATACGATCCGAATTCATTCTCCACTTGCACCATGATGATAGGACCTCCATTGGTGATGAGTAAATCTTTGACTTCCTGATATAGTCTTTTGATATACAAATTCGTATAGTGCAAAAACTGCTCGTTGTCACGTCTCAATTCAAGCCCCTTTACGTTCTGAAGCCACCATGGATAACCTCCGAATTCCCATTCCGCGCAAGCATAAGGTCCGACGCGAAGAATGACGTGAAGACCTTCTTCCTGAGCCGTTTTAATGAATTCTCTTAAATTCTTGTCGCCACTGAAATCCCATTTATCCGGTTCCGGTTCGTGGAGATTCCAAAAAACATAGGTCGCTACCGTATTCAGTCCCATTGCTTTCAACATTTGCATACGGTGTTTCCAATATTCATGGGGTATTCTGGCGTAGTGCATTTCACCTGAAATAATACGGACAGGCTTTTGATCGTACATAAACTCACCATTCTTTATCTCGAAAGAATGTTTACGTTGTGCTTCCGCATTCAATGTACAGAATAATACACCTAAAAGGAGAGAGAGACTTTTCAATAAATACGTCATGCTTTGCTTCATAATTTAAAATGTAGTAAAAGAATGATTAAAGATACAGTTGTAATAGTCAACAGAAGTATAAACTATCCCTATGCAAACTAACCGTAAAAAGAGATGTTATAAAATGCCTACTTCCATTCATTTTATATCTGATTCACACTAACCCCTCAAGAAAATGGGTAATAATGTTTCTCTCCATAAAGATATGGAAGATAATTGGAATTACAAAGTCTGTTGAGTCTCGTAGTTCCGTTGATGGGATGTTAGTCGGAAGGACTCTAAAAAGATAGCAATATCTTATATTTGGCAGGAGTGGTTTTTATTATTTCGTGGAAGACACGTGTAAAATGAAAACGATTGGAGAATCCCGTTTTAAAAGCAATTTCATCAATGCTCATACTTGTGTGCGTGATTAGCATGCAGGCGTAGTCAATCCTTTTTTTCTTAATGTACTTTTGTAATGAGACTCCGATTTCATTTTTAAACAAGCGGGAGAAAGAATTAGTGGACATGCATGCCTTATTGGCGAGTAATTCATTGGATAAATCCTGATCGTAATGGTTCTCTATGTAATTGATGATTTTAGCAACGCGTATATCACTCGCACTCTGTTTCCATTTTGACTCATCAATACTTAAAAGTATCTCGCAGATAAGTGATTGGATCATTAAAAATGCCTGGACATTAAACAAAGCGGTGTCGTTGTTCTCAGAGAGGTACTTCTGCAAATAACTTATTTTGCTTTTTAAGTTTTCATTCAAGGCCAGCGGATATATTCCTAATGAAGCATTGTCGTAAGGAAAACCTAGTGAGAAATGAATGAATAGATGTTCCAAAGCACCTTCTGATAGAATCTTAGTTTTCTCTTGGGGAGATAAGGAGCTTATGCTGCCTCCTTCCAGCCGATAACCTTCGCTGGGTATCTTATTTCCCTGCATCTTTGAGCGGTAATCAGTATTTGGAGCGATGAGATAGATCTTATCCACTTCCATTTTATACTCATTATCCTGGTATTCTATTACGCCACCCTCTTCAAAATTATAGTAAATTCTCCAAAAAGGGAATGAAAGAGTGCTATGTTCCCACTTTTTCAGCCACCAATATCTGCAACAGTGAATATTTACAGAAAACTGGGGAAAATATTGCGCAGTACTCGAAGGATCTCCTGTGAATGAAGTATTCATATATTAAAATCTCTTTTTAAAAGAAATATTTTTCAATTATGCCGCCATGTCACCGACATAATTGTGGTGTATATAATCTCATAGTTTGTTTAAAGGTAGTACAAAGATAGCGAATTATGGGCGTTGAAAAAAAAATGTTCGTTAAAAATGCACTTTCTTGGGTTTTCCCCTTTGCAATTTTCGACAATCAGGCTTTATATCAAGCTTGCTATTTTTCTGTTTTCATACATTAATTCGATATAAAAACGGAATTATTTTAAAACTTTGTGTAACTTCGGGCATCGGGACTTCTAGACATAAGGTTATGGAAATAATAGATTTGGAAATATCTGCTGCGCGAAAATCGATTCATCCGGCTTTGATTAAAGGTGATGGATTTAATATCCTTGTAGACGCTTGTTATCCAGGTTTACTCCATCGTATAGAGAAAGCGGCTTCTTTGCATAATCTCTCACTCTCAGATCTGACGCATGTAGTGATAACTCATCATGATTTTGACCATATCGGTTCGTTAGCCGCATTAAAAATGCAATATCCGCAAGTGCAAGTTGTGACATCCGAAAAGGATGCTCCTTATGTGGAAGGAAGAGAGAAATCATTACGTCTGCAACAGGCTGAAAGTATATACCCTAATTTACCTCTTGAAGAACGTTCCCAAGCTTTGCGTTTTCACCATTTGCTGGAGTCTGTTGAACCGGTGAATGTTGATCGTACTGTAAATGACGGGGATGCGATTGTCGATGGAGTATTTGTGGTCAGTACACCGGGTCACATGCCGGGGCATATTTCTTTGTATATCCCTTCATATAAAACCTTAATAACAGGTGACGCCTTAGTATACCGCTATGGAAAATTGGAAATAGCGGTGGCGGAGTATACACTCGATCCGCCTACCGCTATTCAATCTGTGATAAAAATCGGAAAATTGGACATTGAGCATTTGCTGTGCTATCATGGTGGATATTATCCCGGTGATTGCAAAACAGCATTAAAGTCCATTATAGCTGATCTTGAAAAATCATAATGAGGGTTGATATCTTAGAAGATATGATTTGCTCTTACTTACTCCATGTCGACCCAATTTCATTAATGCTCAAGTTATCCATTACAACTTTTTCTCCTCTGATGATTGTTGTCACTTTATTTGTTTTGATAACAGGTAGATAGGCAAAAGCTGCTGCTACTTCTCCGTTATTGGCAAAGACTTCGAAAGATCCGATGTCAGCAAGAATCCGGAAACTTACTTTTCCATTATCGGGAGTGAGATCGATTTCCTTTCTATCCATACCTGTAGCATTAAAGATTAGTTTTTTGTTTCTGATGGAATAGTATGCCTCGAATCCATCCAGTAAGAAACCAAACCCGTCACCTTTTGAATCATTGACATCAAAAACGGCATCCAGTACATAGCTATCGCCTGTATAATTGGCTGTGGGGTTATCATCTGTTAATAAAGTTTTCTTACTTACGGAGAAATGACTTGAAGTGAATAATGCTGCGATTTCTTTTACCGGCATACACTTGGCCGTATAATTATCTCCGTCTTTGAACAACTTAATTTCACGGGGAAAACTCATTTGTTGATTGAATGGCATCTTTGGAAAATTACATCCTGCCATCCATCCTATCTGTATGACATTCTTTTCAGGAGTATTGAAGAAAGTCTGTGCAGCGTAATAATTATTACCTCTGTCTAAATGCTTGGGTTTGGTTATTGGTGTGAATTTGTTGTTTACAAAATCACCAATCACATAGACTTTATTGGCTCCCGTAAACAACCACTTGGTTTCATTAGTTCCTTCAACCTTTATGGGGAAGAAATCAGGGCACTCCCGCTCACCTTCTACAGTAAACCGTTGTATCTCTTTCCAGTCAATGAGATTCTTTGAACAGAATAAAGCAAAAGCATGTTCCGGGTTGGCATCTCCCAAATACAACGCCATAATCCACTGCTTTCCCGATTCATCCCACACCGCCTTAGGATCTCTATTGTCTCCATAAAGGTTGGGTATGACTGGGTTCTTTGAATACTTTACCCATGTTTTTCCATTGTCGATGGAGTACGCCATAGCTTGTACGGTTTTAGCATCTTTCGACCAATTATGCCCGCTATTACCTGCGTATGTAAAGTAGACTACCAGAGTTTTTATATTTCCTTTCTGCAATCCTAAAACGTTCTCCTGATCAACAATGGCTGATCCTGAAAAGATGGTACCTTTCTCATCAGGATGTATTGCATCACCCGTTTCAGTCCAATGCATCAAGTCGGAGCTAACGGCATGTCCCCATGTCATATTGTTCCAGTTCCATCCGTATGGATTGTGTTGAAAGAAGAGGTGCCATTTTCCTTCACTATATACCATGCCATTAGGATCATTGAACCAACCTCTTGTTGCTGTAAAGTGATATTTTGGGCGTAAAGGTTCTTTGTAAAAAGTCTCTTTACCGGCGGGTGACTTAGACTGATATAAGTCTCCAAGGTATTTTGCAGCCGTTGAATTTTCGACTTTAATATCTATATTTTCACCTTTCCACTCACTCATATCCAGGTTAACCCAGAAATCAGGTTTCTCACCGTCTAATTCAATTAAGATCTCCCTTACTTTTTTCCCTTTGTGATAAATATCCAAATGCTCTCCTTTAGCACCTGTCCGGACAGGTAGATTCAGATATTGTTCCTCTACTTTAATCGTTCTGCTATTTATGGACTTCCCATTCTGTGCGGAAGCTGATAGAAAAGTTAAAACGGTTACTAAAAAACAGAATATGTACTTCATTTTATGTATTGATATTAGTTGTTTAAAACGTCATAGGATGCTCTAAGATAATTATAAATGAATAATGTAGAAGCAACATACTGGAAATAATGAAATATAAATGCAAAAAAACACTGATTTCTAGTAATAATGTTTTATGATCCATAAGTAATAATTTAAAGTTAATAAAATCCGCCTAAGCAGGTACAAAGTTGATTTTTCTGATTTCTTCATTGAATAAGAAATGTTTCAATAAATATCAATATTGATTCATGCCTCAAAATCCGATCATTTTATTTATTATAGAGTGAATAGCTCATCTGATTAGCCTTATTGATAATTTGTAATAATTATAATTTTGTATTTTCTTCTTTTGTTCCATGAATCTGCTATCTTTGCAATGAATTGGTTCCGTAGAGGCTATCCTGCCCGTGCGGATTAAAAGGGAACAGGGTGAAAAGCCCGGACAGTCCCGCTGCTGTGATACTCCGTATTGCTTTTCGTGCAAAACTTTTGCCACTGAATGTTTGTTTCGTTCGGGAAGGTGCCGGAAAGTGAGTTAAGTCAGAAGACCTGCCATTCATTAAAGGCTGTTTTGCTCGTGGGTTAGCAAAACAGTGCGAAAAAATCATTAATCAATACAGCATTGAATAGAAAGATGTCCGGATATCCCGACACTCTATTCGTTTGTACAATTCAGTCTTTTTATGGAAATAACAAAAAGAAATGGAATGACGGAATCCTACAATAGGGAAAAAATTGCCGTTGCCATAACAAAAAGCTTTATCAGTACGGGGCAAGCAGTCACGGATGAAGTGATTCGCCGTATGGTTAGCGAGGTGGAAGAATTTGTAGGTAGGGATGAGGCTAACTGCAAAGTGGAGAAAATACAGGATGAGGTGGAGCGTGTGCTTATGGAACAAGGCTTTTATGCCCAAGCTAAAAACTATATTCTTTATCGTTGGCAGCGCACCGAACGACGTAAAGCTGTCAATGTTATCGTTCAACGTCTGGGAAATGATGATATTGGTTCCGTGTTGAAGGATATTCAAGACGATTTTAAAGCGGAAGAATATAGTGTGATCCGTCTATCCGAAAAATTCTCCGGTTTTTGTAAACCCGAAATGAAGCTATCCGACAGACTCTCAGCATTGATTAAAGCAGCTGTTGAACTGACCACACAGGATGCACCTGATTGGGAATTTATCGCAGCCCGACTCTTGAATTATCAGTTGGGTAGACTTATTAAAGTTGAGGAGGAAGTAGCTGATATCCATTCATTCTACGAAAAGCTTCGTTATCTGACTGAAGAAGATCTTTATGGAAGCTATATTCTTGAGAACTACTCGCGTGAAGATATTGAAGAAGCCGCCACATTTATCCGAGCCGACCGGGATAAGCTGTTCAATTACTCAGGACTTGATCTTTTATTTAAAAGATACCTCATCCGTACACGTCTGAATGGCGTTATGGAGTCTGTACAAGAAATGTATCTTGGTATCGCACTCCATTTGGCAATGCCTGAAAAGAAGGATCGTCTACTTTGGGTGCAACGCTTTTATGACATGTTGAGTCGTTTGGAAGTGACTATGGCTACACCGACTTTGTCTAATGCCCGCAAACCCTACCATCAACTTTCCAGTTGTTTTATTGATACTGTTCCCGATAGCCTCGAAGGTATCTACCGCAGTATAGACAGTTTTGCCATGGTCAGCAAATTCGGTGGCGGAATGGGATTATATTTTGGCAAGGTGCGTGCTTCCGGTGGAAATATACGTGGATTTAAGGGCGTAGCAGGGGGAGTCATTCGTTGGATTAAGCTCGTAAATGATACTGCAGTGGCGGTCGATCAACTTGGAATGCGGCAAGGGGCGGTTGCCGTCTATCTGGATGTTTGGCATAAGGATCTGCCGGAGTTTTTGCAGCTCCGCACCAATAACGGAGACGATCGCATGAAAGCACATGATGTTTTTCCGGCGGTATGTTATCCCGATTTGTTTTGGCGCATGGCAAAGGAAGACCTCAATCAGCAGTGGTATATGTTTTGCCCGAATGAAGTTCTCACAATAAAAGGCTATTGTTTGGAAGATTATTATGGGGAAGAGTGGGAGAAACGCTATCTGAATTGTGTAAAGGATTCACGCCTTTCCAAGCGGAGCATGACGATTAAAGATATTGTGCGGCTGGTCTTGAAGTCGGCTGTCGAAACGGGTACACCTTTTACATTCAATCGTGATACGGTGAACCGGGCTAATCCGAATGGGCATCAGGGTATGATATATTGTTCTAATCTGTGTACCGAAATTACGCAAAATATGTCTGCTATTGAGTCGGTGTCTACCGAAGTAAAAACGACCGAGGGTGATACGGTGGTCGTCAAAACTGTTCGTCCCGGTGATTTCGTCGTTTGCAATCTGGCCAGTCTTTCTTTGGGACATCTGCCTTTGGAAGACGAAACGCTGATGAAAGAAAAAGTAGCAACAGTGGTGCGTGCACTCGATAACGTGATTGATCTTAACTTTTATCCTGTTCCGTTTGCACAAGTCACCAATCATCGCTATCGGAGTATCGGACTTGGAGTTAGTGGCTATCATCATGCATTGGCAGTACGCGGCATACGATGGGAGAGTGAAGCTCATTTAGAATTCGCCGATAAGATATTTGAGCTTATTAATTATGCGGCGGTGGAGGCGAGCGCCGATCTGGCGAAAGAGAAGGGTAGTTATGCTTATTTCGAGGGGAGTGATTGGCAGACCGGTGCTTACTTTGAGAAGCGTAAATATAACTCGTCGGAGTGGAAAGCACTTGCTTCGAAGATTGCGGTGAATGGAATGCGCAATGCTTATTTGTTGGCTATAGCTCCTACAAGCAGTACTAGCATTATAGCAGGAACTACCGCCGGTACCGATCCGGTGATGAAACGTTTCTTTCTCGAAGAAAAGAAAGGCTCGATGCTTCCACGTGTCGCTCCGGCACTTACCGACAAGACCCGCTGGTTTTATAAAGGAGCTTATCAGCTAAACCAGCAGTGGAGCGTAAAGGCGGCAGGTGTACGTCAGCGTCATCTCGATCAGGCTCAGAGCCTCAACCTCTATGTCACCAATGATTTCACGATGCGGCAAGTCCTCAATCTGTACCTTTTGGCATGGGAGTCTGGAGTAAAAACCGTCTATTATGTTCGTAGCAGATCGCTGGAAGTAGAAGAATGTGAAAGCTGCGCATCATAAAGTGAGATATGCCGTCCATCGTAGTGTCATCGTGGAATAGGATGTATGCTACAGATAAAGTGTAGGTGGAGAAATTAATTAGAAGTCAGACATTAGAATTATAGAAATAATGAAAGCAAAAGAACTAAAAAGGAATGCCTTATTCAATCCTTCGGGTGATACCGATCTTCTTCTCCGAAAGATGATAGGTGGAAATACAACCAACCTGAATGATTTCAATAATATGCGCTACCGATGGGTAAGCGACTGGTATCGACAAGCCATGAATAACTTCTGGATACCGGAAGAGATAAACCTTACCCAGGATACTAAAGATTATCCCCTGTTGGATAAAGTCGAACGGGTGGCTTATGATAAGATACTCAGTTTTCTGGTCTTCCTCGACTCATTGCAAAGCAACAACCTGCCTTCAATCAGCGAATACATTACAGCTAATGAAGTCAATCTCTGTCTGCACATTCAGGCTTTTCAGGAATGTGTGCATAGTCAGAGTTATAGCTATATGCTTGATACAATTTGCAGCCCCGAAGAACGCAATGATATTCTTTACCAATGGAAGACCGATGAACATCTGTTGAAACGTAACACATTTGTAGGTAACTGCTACAATGAATTTCAAGAAAGTCAGAACGGATTTACCTTAATGAAGACACTGATAGCCAATTATATTCTTGAAGGAATTTATTTTTATAGTGGGTTTATGTTTTTCTACAACCTGAGTCGTAACGGCAAAATGCCCGGCTCGGCACAGGAGATTCGCTATATCAACCGTGATGAGAATACTCATCTTTGGCTTTTCCGTAATATTATTGTCGAGCTCAAAAAAGAAGAACCCGAGCTCTTCACTCCAGATAAGATTGCCATCTACGAAGAGATGATGCGCGAAGGTGTCCGCCAAGAGGTGGCTTGGGGACAATATGTGCTGGGTGATCACATTCAGGGACTCACAACGAAGATGATTGGTGACTATATCCACTATTTGGGTAATCTACGATGGACCAGTTTGGGCTTTCCACCTCTTTATGAAGAAAATCGTAAAGAACCCGAAAATATGCATTGGGTGATGCAATATTCCAATGCTAACATGGTGAAGACCGATTTCTTTGAAGCTAAAAGTACAGCTTATGCCAAAAGTACGGCACTGGTTGATGACTTATAGATAGATGTGAACTGTCGTCTCTTATCATGGGGATGGCAGTTCCTTTATATTGAAAGACTCGTTCCTTATGAAGGAAATAACTTTAGTTGACTATGCATGGAAATGGATTACACACTTGATACTTTTAAAGACTAATCTGTCTTACATCTATACAATACACCCCACTGCTTGGGGATATGTAGATACCATCACGATAGCATCCCCCTACAATATAAAGTTTATTGTTGTAATAATAGAGCCCGGCACTATCCAAATCTAGATTGATAGGAAATGATCTTAAAGAATTATCGTTTATATCGTAGACTTGCAATGTGTTGTTCTCATAGATATAAATCAAATGTCCGTTGACAGCTAGTCCCGGATAAGACACTCCTTCCTTTAAGTCCCGAAGATACTGCCATCTACCTGTTTCCAAATCATAGCATTTTATTGTCCATAAAGGTGCAACGCGATATCCGCCAAAGAAATAAACGGTGTGTCCAACTAAAACGCCATTCATCTGTCCCTGATTCTCTTCGGGAATATTACCCATATCATACCAGATTCCTCTTTTCAGATCGAGTGCATGTATCTTGTCCGAAAATACTTTTTCTTTGACAGCACCGCCTATTATATAGAGGTAATCGCGATAAATGAATGAAGTGAAATTCACCGCTTGATGAGGATTGACAGGATCGGTATATAACGTATCTTTTTTCAAGTCGTAGATTTCCATGTGTTCGTCCGTATAGTCGAATATCCGGTTGGTGGAATAGCGAATGCCTCCCAATATAAAGATTTTGTTTTTATAAATATGAGCTGCGTGGCGAGAGCGGGGAATAAGTTGTTGTTTCTTTTTCGTCCACTTATCTTGGGCGATATCATACACATACATATCTTTTGAACGAAACTCCCAAGCTTCGGTACCACCCATACTTGCAGAAGCAGCCATTTTTATTCGTGTCTTATCGCCTGAAATAACATAAATCTTCCCGTTTGATAAGAAACTGCCGAAAGAATAAAGCTCCGTAGGGAGGGAAGCTAAAACTGTATATGTCAGGAAATAACTTTGCTTTTCGGCTGTAACAGCAACCTCTTGCAGACGTTGAGGTTCTTCTTACATGATGATCACGAAATTATTTTTCTTCAGCATTTCCAAAGTACATTTGGCGGATTGATAACCTAAGTAAGAGAAAATAATAGTATCATTCGGGAGTGCCTTGCTTAGGTTTACAATATTAAAGGTTCCTTTTCTATCAGTGTTGCATAGCGGCATATTATCTTTTTGGAGTCGTATATTTACATCAGCTAATGGTCGATTTGTATTCCTGTCAATGACAATTCCTGCTTTTTGAGCATTGAGAGTGAAAATATTAAGAAATAACACACCAAATAATATTACTCTAAAAAAAGAAATACATTTATACATGGTTGCTAATTTAACTATTTGATATATTGTTGTTTATTGCTTAAATAGAAGTAAAGGTAATTACTTTTTTTACAAAATACAATCTTGAAATGTTTTATCTTATTGAATTTAATATTTAATAATGAGCTGGTTTAGCTAGTATTGTGTTGTGATATGATATTCTCTTTTCATGGCAGTTCTATAAATAATTACTACATTTACCCTTGCTCTCATTATAGTCTAAGCGAGTACGAGTGTGGTGAATCGTCTCTTTAATCAATAATATAATACTGATTTTATGAAATTCCAACCTACGACATTAAAATATAAGAATGATGATAGACCGGGTACATGGCCCATGTTAATGTATGGTCTGCAATGGTTTTTGGTTACTGTGCCAATCATTATTGTCATTAGTTCGGTTATTGGCAGTCTTCAGTTTCATGACTTGGCTGAACGAACGTTTTATACTCAAAAGCTCTTTGGTATAATGGGAGTGGGGCTTTTCGTACAGGTATTATTCGGACATAAGATGCCAGTTGTGATAGGTCCTGCATCCGTTTTGCTCATTGGCATTATCACTTCACAAACGTCGCAGCTATCGGATATATATACTGCTGTGATTTGTGGAGGTGCCTTACTGTTTCTTATCTCATATAGCCCTTGGATGAACTTTTTAAAAGAAGTATTTACTTCGCGCATTGTTGTCGTGATTCTGGCATTGATTGCCTTTACGCTCACTCCGACAATACTTGGTTTGTTGTTTACCGGACAGCCACAACCATTTCTAGTACTTTGTCTTTCTTTGGGCATTGTATTTATTATGTTGCTTGGGAATAAGTTCTTAAGAGGTGTATGGAAATCGAGTATTGTGCTTTGGGGATTGATTATTGGCACAGTCTGCTATGTGCTGATTTTCGGGGAGCAGGGAACCGCAACGGTAAGCGGTGGTGGAGTTCGTGGCAGTGGCTTTTTATTGTCCGGACTATCTTTTAATCCTGGAATTCTTTTATCTTTTCTATTCTGTTATATTGCTTTATTTATTAATGAGTTAGGTTCCGTTCAGTCGGTAGGAACTGCCATAAATGTCGATCATCTGGATCGGCGTACTAAAATGGGACTTCGTATTATGGGATTGATGAATATACTCTCCGGCGGTATGGGGGTAGTTGGACCAGTGGACTACTCAATGAGCCCGGGTGTGATAATGAGTACCGGATGTGCATCGCGATACACCCTTTTGCCTGCTGCCGGTTTGCTTGTTTTGTGCGCATTCTTTCCCGGAGTTGTGTCGATGTTTGCTGCCATCCCGCGTCCGGTAATGGGGATTATTTTACTTTATCTCATGAGTACCCAAATATCTTCTGCTTTCCAACTGATTGTACAGCGTGAAGCATTGCCTGATTTTGATAGTTGCATGATTGTCGCCTTTCCACTTATGGTGGCTATTGTCATATCGTTCATGCCTCAGGCTGTAGTGACTTCCATACCGGCTGTACTTCGTCCGTTATTGGCAAATGGTTTTGTGATGGGAGTTATCACTGTGCTGGTTATGGAGCATCTTGTATTCCGGAAGAAATCGCATAAGTAGTATACAACCAATTGGTTCTCTTTGCTATATTTTATGGGATCCTTTTTCTGTTCTTGCTTAAAAGGTTTTCACTTTCTAATCTAAGTTTTATGCTATCCGCATGGTGTATCATAAAACTTAGATTGCAATGAACAAAATGTAATAGTGTTTGTTACATTTATAAAGCATATATATTTTATTATCGATTATGAATAATGCAAGGTTTGCTACAGCGATACATATCTTAACTCTGTTAGCGAAAAATTCTGAAGAATGGATTAGTTCCGAATGGATTGCAGGGAGCATTTCTGTAAACCCTGTTATTGTAAGGAAAGAGTTGGGCGTTTTGCACGAACATGGACTTGTTTGTAGCCGTAAAGGTAAAGATGGCGGTTCCAAGTTGAATAAACCGGCGAATGAAATTACTCTAGCTGATATCTATACTGCTGTGAGAAAGTCGGAGATTTTAGGAAAGAAAAATATGAATACTAATCCTAAATGCCCCGTCGGACGATTAATCAATGAAAAGTTGGAAGAGCTCTTCATTGAAACTGATACATTGGTGAACGGCTTTCTTAAGAATAGAACCTTAGATAGCTTTGTGGAACAGTTTTAATTATTTTTTTGAATATAAATGTAATGTACTTTATTACATATAGGATTTGGATAAGAATAAGATTATTAATAAAACTGGGGAAATAGGATAAAAGTTAATATAACAATTAATTAAAAACGGAAAATTATGAAAACAGGAATTACAGGTGCGACCGGACAGTTAGGTCGTCTAGTGGTAGAGAAATTAAAAGAGAAAGGTGTTCTTTCTGAGAATCTCATAGCTTTGGTTCGGACTCCGTCTAAAGCGGCTGATTTGCAAATAGAAGCACGCGAATTTGATTATGCTAAACCGGAGAGTTTGTCACAAGCATTAAAAGGTGTAGATCATCTGTTGCTGATTTCAGGAAATGAGATAGGACAACGTGCTACGCAACATGCTAATGTCATTAATGCGGCTAAAGAGGCAGGGGTAAAGTGGATTGTTTATACCAGTCTGTTGCATGCCGACACTTCATCGTTGAGCTTGGCAGAAGAGCATCTGTTTACCGAGAAAGCATTGAAAGCATCGGGGATAGCCTATACTATTTTGCGTAATGGATGGTATACAGAGAATTATACCGGATCAGTTGCCGGTGCCGTAGCGGGAGGCGCTTTTATTGGCTCAGCTGGTGATGGGAAGATTGCTTCCGCTGCACGTGTTGATTTTGCAGAAGCTGCTGCTGTGGTGTTGACAAGTACAGGACAGGAAGGTAAGATATACGAGTTAGCGGGCGATGAGGCTTATACATTGTCAGACTTAGCTGCCGAGATTTCACGTCAAACAGGAAAGAATATCCCTTACAAGAATTTGTCGGAAGTGGAATATGCAAATGTATTGAAGAGCTTTGGTCTCCCTGAGGGATTGGCGCAAGCTATAGCCGGTTGGGATGTCAGTGCTTCTAAGAACGATTTGTTTGGTGAAGGGAAGCATCTATCTAAGCTTATAGGGCATTCAACAACACCCTTAGCTGAAGTCGTGAAAAAAGCATTGGAATAGTTATTATTCGAATAAGCAATAAGTAATATAAGAGGATGAGTTAAAACTTCATTTAGAGTTTTTATCCCGACTATAAATGGTTTCAGACAGGGTAGTTCAGTTTTTAGACGTTTTGACGCACCCTCTTTATTCTTATCTGTTTTGAATGTATGTATCAGATGCTCGTTTGTTCTCATGCAAAAAGTATATTCTTTTTGATT
Organism: Bacteroides sp.; assembly: GCA_041907545.1. Taxonomy (GTDB): domain Bacteria; phylum Bacteroidota; class Bacteroidia; order Bacteroidales; family Bacteroidaceae; genus Bacteroides. The sequence goes on along the minus strand of JAYRGX010000028.1, from coordinate 3,248 downwards.
ATACTTTTGATGAAATTGAGGCGATGTTTTGTCTTTTAAATAGCTTCTGTTCCTGTTTGTTGGGCTTTTTTACAAACATCTTGCATAACAAGTCCGGCAATAGTGAATCCGAAGATGGCGGTAGTATGGGACAATGTGCCATTGATTTGTGCTTTGGAACTGCACCATTCATGGTTAATAAGATTGGGGTCTCCGGGACCTTTATCGGCTTTGGGACATAGACAAGATTCCGTTCCACAAGAAGAATTAAAGCCGTTATTCTTTAGTAGCTCTTCGCTATACACACACTTGAATTTTTTAGCAGGAAATTCGTGCGCCTTTTTAAATTTTCGGCGCAGAGCAGCAGCAAGCGGACAACCTTTGACTTTCCAGAACTCCGCAACATCCACTTTTAATGGATCCATCTTTAATGCGGCCCCCATTGAAGAAAAGAATGTAGCGTCGGTTTCGCAAGCCTTACGGATTAAATGGGCTTTATTCTCCAGACTGTCTATCGCATCAATGATATAATCATAAGTCTCAATTTGGAATGAGTCGGCAGTCTCGGCACTATAAATCTGTTGGCAGGTAGTGATTTCCGCCTTTGGATTAATTTCGAGCAATCTGTTTTTTAGGGCATCCACTTTAACCTGTCCTACTGTTTTAAAGGTAGCCATAAGTTGACGGTTAATGTTTGTCACACAGATTCGGTCCGAGTCCACTAAGGTCAGATATTTAATGCCCGAACGGACTAAACTCTCAGCACACCAACTGCCTACGCCTCCCACACCGAATATAATGACGCGTTGTTCGGCAATCACATCCATCACGTTTCTACCTAGCAAAAGTTCCGTACGCTTAAAAATACCTCTTTCTATTCCCATAACACTAATTTTGAGCCTGCAAAGTTAAGTCATTTGGGTGAAATATTGAAAGGATAAACAATCTAAAAAAGATAAACATAAAGAGTCATTTAAACATTATGAATGAAAATAAAGAATAGATGAAAATGAAAACTATTGGAATATTTGTAGGGAGTCTTCGAAAGGCTTCTTATACGAAAAGTATCGCTAGATACATTGTAGGACAATCATCCGATGTTTTTTGCTATGAGATTATTGATATAGGTGAATTGCCTCTATACAATCAGGATTTTGACGATATCGGCCCAGCACCTGATAGCTATGAGAGATTTAGAAAGTCGGTGGATCGATTGGATGGAGTACTTTTTATTACTCCCGAATATAACCGATCAGTGCCTGCCGTGTTAAAAAATGCCTTGGATGTGGGTTCGCGTCCGTATGGGCATAATGTCTGGTCGGGTAAGCCTGGTGCCATCATTAGTGCATCTCCTGGAAATATTGGTGCTTTTGGAGCCAATCATCATTTGCGTCAATCATTGGTCTTTTTAAACGTATTGACTTTGCAGCAGCCTGAGGCATATCTAGCTCACATTGCAAACAGTGTCGGAGAAGACGGTGAAATACATGACCCTAAGCTTGAAGAATATCTAAGGAATTTCCTTATATCCTTTAAACAATGGGTTGATAGATTTTAATGCACTAAAATATTTAGATTAAAGCATTGATTAATATATAGTTCTAAAAAATAAAAAAAGATGGAGACTAATAATAAAAAATCGTCAATAAAGACGGTCAACCCTTTTACTAATAAAGTGGAGAAAGAATTTGAAGTAATGACTGATGAAGAAGTCGATATTGTAATTGACAAAGCTGCAAAAGCTTTTAATACATGGAAAAATGTAAGTTTTCCTGAGCGTGCTAAAATTATCCATAAGGTGGCTTCTATAATGCGCGAGCGTAAAGAAGCTTTGGGGAAATTAGCCACGATAGAAATGGGAAAGCTATTACGGGAAAGTATCTATGAAGTGGAACTGAGCGCCAATATTTTTGATTATTTTGCAAAAAATGCAGAAAAGTTTCTTGCAGATCATTCTTTGGAAACGGAAAAAGGTGAAGCTTTTATATGCTATGAGCCTATTGGTGTGCTCTTAAGCATTCAGCCTTGGAATTTTCCATATTATCAGATTACGAGGTCAGCAGCTTCTAACTTGATGGCAGGTAACACAATGGTTCTAAAACATGCATCTAATGTGCCTCAGTGTGCGCAAATAATGGAAGATATCTTTAAAGAAGCGGGTTTGCCTGATGGTGTTTACAATAATCTATTTGTTCCGGGAAATGCTGTCGGAAAGCTGGCTTCAGATCCAAGAATAAAGGCTATATCACTTACTGGTAGTGAGGCTGCAGGGGCAAGTATCGCCGCTGCTGCAGGAGCTAATGTGAAGAAATCAACCCTTGAGTTAGGGGGAAGTGATCCTTTTATCATACTTGAAGATGCTGATTTAGATAAAGCTGCTGAGACAGCGGTGTATGGGCGTATGTGGAATGCCGGACAAGTATGTGTATCTCCTAAGCGAATTATAGTTCCTGAGTCTAAAAAAACAGAATTCTTGAATAAAGTAAAAGTCATATTCGGAAAACTCAAAGTCGGTAATCCGCTTGATGCAGATACGGATGTAGCTCCTCTTAGTAGTGAAAAAGCTGCTCAAGATGTTGAAAAGCAGATTCAGAAAGCTGCTCAACAAGGTGCGAAAATAGAACTAGGCGGTAAGAGGCTAGATCGGCCCGGTGCTTTTTTAGAGCCTACTCTTATAACAGGAGTCACTCCGGATATGGATGCTTTTTATGAGGAGATTTTTGGTCCGGTATTTGTAATGTATTCATACAAGACAGTTGAAGATGCAATAAAGCTGGCTAATGCTACGGATTTTGGACTGGGGGGGACAGTTTTTGGCAAAGATATTGAGAGAGCAAAGGCGGTGGCACGAAAGATTGATACGGGTATGGTTTATATTAATCATGTAACAGGTATTGCCCCCGAATTGCCTTTTGGTGGTACAAAGAGATCCGGTTATGGACGTGAGCAATCTCCAGCTGCAATATATGAGTTTGTCAATGCAAAACTAATTCGAGTTACTGAACCGGATAATCTATATTAAAAAATTGGTTTTGAATGATATGTGAGCAACTAGCTATATATGGCTGGTTGCTTTATTTGGGACTATCCCATATTTTGTGTAAACGTTAAAACTTACAGGTAATCGGATTAGGGTTTATAGCTTAATTCGATTTTCAAATATAGTCAAAAACTGATTAAATATCATTCCCCAGTTCCAAATTGGTTGATACCATTTCTTTTCAATCTCTGCTATAGCCAGGTAGACAGACTTTCTCAGCGCATCGTCA
>JAYRGX010000027.1:0-59028 GCA_041907545.1 Bacteroides sp. | reverse complement strand
GCATTTCTCTGATTCCCGTCGTCAGCCGATTTCATGTCGTTGATGCCGTAAGTACATTTCTCTTTATCGTTGCAAAGGTATTTATCCTGGGATGTACCGCAAGGTCGGACGTAGTTTCTATGCAAATTTCCACCTTGCAGGTAGTATTTTCATGGAAAACCTTGCTGTGATACTTCTCAGGATACCTTCTGGGGCAACATAAAGGCGAAACGATCTACTGGCGACAGATGACGGAATGAAAAAAAACTGCCTACGGGGAGAAATGTTTCTTTTAAAGGCTCTTCTTCCTTGGCTCAAGAATCAAGAATAAATTATTAAACAGCAAGTGTATGACTACAATTTACGACAATGACTTACGCAGTCTATCAGACAATGAGTTGATTTACAATATTTCTAATAAGCAGGTGGAGAATGAGCAACCATCTTTCGAGGAGTTTATCAATTCGCTTACACCATCCAAGAAGAAATTGGCTCTGAATGTAATTGAACTTTTCAGAAGAAATGTGGAGAAAAAGAGTGAACATACTACTATCACTTGTTCAAATTCTATCTATAGTTTAATGAAACCAAAGGTGTATGGATTAGACCACGAAGAGTTTTGGGTTATCTACATGAATCAAGGTAGCAAGCCGATTAAGGTGGAACGTTTGAGTAAAGGTGGTTTGACAGCTACATTGGTAGATGTTCGCTTGATATTGAAGGCTGCATTTCTCTGTAATGCTACTTGTGCCGCCATATGCCATAATCATCCAAGTGGTAACACACGCCCCAGTATGGATGATGATAATATGACCAACAAAATAAAGGAGGCTTTCAAAACTTGTAATATCCGTCTCTTGGACCATGTTATTGTGAGTGATGAAAGTTTCTACAGCTATGCCGACGAGGGCAGACTCTAAATATCAAGATTAGATTCAGGCGACTTTCGGGTCGCTTGAATTATTCATGCCCCGGTGGATCCATTTTTATACTACTTGTTTTCTTCTGAAGAATACTGTTATACCAGCTTCGCATCAATTCTTTTATAGACTTTCACCCACACCGGAATATCTGAAATAGTTTGCGCATAGAATCTCCACTATTGCATGGTTTCGACACTATGCTGCAAAGAGCCAAACAGAATCGTCTTTCGCACTTTGCCTATAGGGGCAATAGTGACTACGTCATTATTATGCCTCAATAGTCTGCTTTACGAAAGACCATTCTCTTATGTTTGGCTTGGCTATTACGGATATTCCTTCCCACCCGAAAGAAATAAGCTGTTATACATTTTTATGAGAATATCCTTTTCTATATGTGCTCTGTGATTACTAATGAATACCATTTGGCACTGCGCTATTAGATTACAATAAATGTTTATCAAGCCTCTCTGTTTTCTCACTGCAAAGGTATGTACGCTACATTCCTGCCAATGAACCATGGTGGTTATTTGTGATCCTTTCAGGCAAATAACAACGATGAACCCTTGGCTTGAGAATTTTCAGCGCACCTTTTGTGGCAGTGTAAAACGAAGGCTTTTTATTAAACCTTCCATTGTCTAACTTAATATTTTTTACGCTATGCCAAATTGGGCTTCTACAGATTATCAGATCGTAGGGAAAAGAACTGAAGTTCAAAATCTCTACAATAAGTTCAAACAAGTGATTGCTACAGACCGCAGTTACGAGAAAGATGGTACAACCTTTTTGCCAAATTCAAGTTGGCTTGGATATGTTGTTAAAGACATACTAGAGATTGACCCAGAAACGGAAGTAATTCCTTGCAGAGGTACAATCGAGTGGTTACAAGAGGAACCGGACATTGATGAAGCCAACGATACTGCATCTTTCCAACTTATGACAGAGACGGCTTGGTCAGACTGCCGAAAATTATTCTTCACGTTGATGGAGAAATATGACGTTCAGATATTCTTCATTGTGGAAGAACTTGGATGTGGTATTTTCCAAGGCAATGATGAAGACGGACGTTACCTCACATCCCGTTACATTGTGGATGATTTCGATGAAGGTATGGATTATTATTCCACCTTTGACGAAGTAGCCGAGATTCTTGAGAAACTCACAGGCAAAATCGTCTATGACTTTAAACAAGCCGAAAAGCTGATTGAAGATTGCGAGTTGGATGAGAAGATTGCTATCCACGAGATTGAATATGTTTCTTTGAGTGATTTCTAATCCCTTTGCTTATCCATATACAGAGAACCACGATTGCTTAGGTAGTTGGGGCTTTCTGCTTTCAGGACGCAGGTTACTTTTATAATTGTCCTTTAGACTGCTATCCGCAAGGCTACCTCTTATAGGCTTTTATACTTGGCTTCGCTTTGTCCTTTTTTACATCCTTCTTGATTCCCTATTTTTAGCTGATAAGACTATCATCTTGTTCACCAGAGCGATGGAGTATTTCTCTGCAAAGTTATCGAGTGTCTTTGTCAAACGTCAAAACACGCCATAGCTTGATGATCAAAAATCTTCCTCTGTAGCTAAAGCTATAGAGCGTATTTTCTATCTCAGTTTTGCCTTATTGCCGCCACTCACTTTGCCGGCAGAAAAATAGTCCCTCGTCAGGTTGAAAAGCTTGAATGTAAGGGAAATGAATCATTTAACTAATTCATTTTGAATATGGCAATAACAGATGAAAGCATTTTGAAGCAGCTTAGGAAATTGAAGGTTTGTTTCCTCAAATACTATCCGGTACGGGTAAAGAAGAACATCGGCATTGAGCAGCAGTTGGCTCGTCAGATGGTTTGGGACTTCAAGGATGGTAAGAACTTTGAGCAGGTTGCCGTCAGAGTGGCAGCCGAACTAAAGTCACAGTTTGGTGAGAAGGTCACTGAGATTGTGTTTTGTTGCGTTCCGGCATCTTCAGCAGAGAAGAATGAAATCCGTTACAAGGAGTTTTCTCGTATTGTTTGTGAACTATCGGAAGCAATTAATGGCTATCCGCATATCAGTGTGCAAGGCGAACGTTTGGCGGTGCATGAGCATAACACTGAAAAGAGTATCACCAAGGTTCAAGTGGTAGATTTTGATGAACCATTCTTTGCTAACAAGTCTTGCTTAGTATTTGACGATGTAATAACAAGAGGTATCAGTTTTGGAACATTCGCCAATAAATTAGAAGCTTTTGGAGCCAATGTCTTAGGCGGTTTCTTTTTAGGTAAAACATCATATAAAGTATCATGAGTATGGACAAATTATTTTTGAATAAAAGTCAGTCTGTTGCATTCACAGGACATCGCAACATCATTGGTAACAAGCGACCAGAGTTAAGAGTAGCAGTTGATAATGCCCTCATAGAACTCTATCAAAGTGGTTATCGTAATTTTATCAATGGCATGGCAATGGGGTTCGATTTATTGGCTGCATCTGCCGTGATAGCATTGAAACGTAGGTTTTCGGATGTAAAGTTGATTGCCGTTGTGCCGTATCGTAATCAAAGTGAGAAGTTCAGTGAGTATGAGCAGAAACGCTACCAATACGCTTTGCAGAATGCCGATGAAGTGATTGTGTTGCGTGAGAAATATAGCAATGGTTGTCTGTTGAGACGCAATGACTATATGTTGGCTCATGCAAGTGGATTGATTGCCTTCTATGATGGTAAACCCAAAGGCGGTACTTTCTACACCATTCTTAAAGCAAGTGAAAGCAGTATGCCAATAATCAATCTGTTTCGATAGTTAATAAATTATTCACATTAAAAATATACTGATATGGACAAAGAGTATTTGTTGGAAGTAGTAGGAATCATTAAGAGTCAGTTATTAGGAACAACCCCTATCAATACCATTATGTCGTGGGGCGTTTCGGGGTTTATCGCAACCAATTTCAAGGATATGCCAACCTTGATGTTTCATGTGTCAGGTAGATTGTTCACTGGCTTTGTGATGGTGGCTCTCAATGAAGGTGCAGACTATTATGAGATTTTTCTAAGGAATGAAGATGGCATTCGTCATCTTGCAACCGATGTATGTTTCGAGGATTTTGGACTGCTTATCGATATTGCGGTGGAGCGTGGTGAAAATCCTGCCGAGTATGAAGCCTTTTGCCAGGAGCAATGGAAGAAACTTCTTACCGGTAATCTCTCTTGATTTGACTCTTTTCTTTATCTCCGATGGTAAGCATTTTATCTACTATCGGAGATAGGAAAGTAGTAAATACTTTTATAATTATTCATTTTAAAATTTATTATTTTATTGTGTATGAGCATATACTATACATAGTAAGCACTAAATATATTTAAATAGTTTTAGATATATTCACTATTATACGTTTATACTAATTATTCATCGTATCTTTGTAACGCAATTTAAAGTTTAATACAATGACAAAAATTATAGCCATTCTTAACCATAAAGGTGGTGTTGGAAAAACGACCACTACCATCAATCTTGCAGCTGCTTTTCAACAGAAAAAAAAGCGTGTTATGGTCATCGACTTAGATGGTCAGGCAAACCTAACAGAATCTTTCGGTTATTCTATTGAAGAAGAGAAAACTGTATATGGAGCACTTAAAGGAGAATATGCTCTTCCTCTTATAGAAACAGAGAGTGGCATCACCCTTGTTCCTTCTTGTCTGGATTTATCAGCAGCAGAATCAGAGCTTATCAATGAGCCCGGACGTGAAATGATTTTACGTGGTTTGATAGCCAAGGTTCCTAATATCGACAAGTTTGATTATGTCCTCATTGATTGTCCTCCCTCATTAGGTTTGCTTACCTTGAATGCTTTGACTGCATCTGATTATCTGATCATTCCGGTGCAAGCTCAATTCCTTGCAATGCGTGGTATGGCTAAGATTATGAATGTGATACAGATTGTACAGGAACGCTTGAATCCTAACTTGAAAGTCGGTGGTATTGTCGTCACCCAATTTGACCAGAGAAAAACGTTGAACAAGAGTGTGAGTGAACTTATCAGGGATTCGTTCTGCGACCAAGTGTTCAAAACATTCATTCGTGATAATGTAGCTTTGGCAGAAGCTCCTATCAAGGGACAGAACATCTATGAGTATAACAAGAATAGCAACGGAGCCAAAGACTACATGGAGTTGGCTAAGGAAGTGCTTAAACTAAAATAATAAAAATCATGAGTAAAGGTGATTTATTAAAAGACAGCATGAAGGGTGGATTGAATGGATTGATTTCATCTACCACTTCTGTAAAGGAAGAGAAATCAACATCCTCTTCTAAATCGGTAGCTGCACCTGAAAAGGAATCGGCAGTACATTGTAACTTCATCATCAACAAGAGTATTCATAAACGTATGAAGTATCTTGCTATCGACTTGAATAAGTCTTTGAAAGACATTGTGAACGAGGCCATGGAAGAGTACTTGGATAAACACGAACGATAATCCTCTAACCATCTGCTTATGCTAAAAATCCGTTGTGTAGTAGAACATATCACTTATCAGAATGCCGAGAACGGTTATTCGATTATGAAGGTCAATGTAAAGGGTTACAAAGACCTTGTTACCCTTGTGGGCAGTCTATTAGATGTGCCTGTGGGAAGTGTGTTGTTATGCGATGGCGATTGGAAAGTAGATAAGAAATACGGTAGTCAGTTTGTTGTGCAATCCTGGGAAGAGGTCATGCCGGCTACCATCTATGGCATTGAAAAGTATTTAGGTAGCGGATTGGTGAAAGGTATCGGCCCTAAGTTTGCCAAACTGATTGTTTCGAAATTTGGGTTGGAGACCATCGATGTGATTGAAACGGATATTGAGCGACTGCATGAGGTGGCTGGTATCGGTAAAGTTCGTGTGGAGAAGATTCGTGAGAGCTGGGAGAAGCAGAAAGATATCAAGAATGTGATGCTTTTCCTGCAAGGCTATGGGGTGAGTACGGCTTATGCTGCCAAGATTTATCGTCAGTATGGCAAGGAAAGCATCGACAAGGTAAAAGGCAATCCTTATCGATTAGCCGATGATATTTGGGGCATCGGTTTTAAGACGGCTGATGGCATTGCCAATAAGATGGGTTATGAGAAGAACGACCTTCGCCGTTGTTGTAGTGGACTGCTTTATACGCTCAACCAACTCAGCAACGAGGGTCATGTGTATGCCGAGGAAGAGCAGTTGGTCAAGGCTGCCATTGCTTTGTTGGAGGCTGATGAAGAGAATATTCGTCAGGCAATGACTGATATGATTCGGGAGGAGAAGTTGATGATGGAACAAGAGGCTATTTATCTCCCTCCTTTTTATCACTCTGAATGTGGTACTGCCAAACGATTATTGACCCTAATGAATGCATCTGACAATGGGAAGCATCCTAAGTTTGACTTGAAAGCCATTGAAAAAGAAACCGGCATAGAATATGACGAAGTGCAGATAGCGGCCATTCGTCAAGCGGTAGATAGTAAAGCGATGGTGCTCACGGGCGGTCCCGGTACAGGTAAAACAACCACCACGCAAGGTATCATTGCAGCTTTGAAAACTGCCGGATTGCAGATTCTATTGGCTGCTCCAACAGGTCGTGCTGCCAAACGTATGAGTGAAGCTACAGGTATGGAAGCCAAGACGATTCATCGTTTATTGGAGTTCAATCCTGCTGATGGCTACAAACGCAATGATGAGAATCCGTTGGAAGGTGATGCGCTGATAGTGGATGAATGTTCAATGATAGACATCATTCTGATGAACAACCTTATGAAGGCAATTCCATTAGGTATGCGTTTGGTATTTGTGGGCGATATTGACCAGTTGCCGAGTGTGGGTGCGGGCAATGTGCTTCGTGACATCATTGATTCACAAAAGATACCCGTTATACGCTTGACACGCATCTTCCGTCAAGCGCAATCGAGTAGGATTGTGATGAGTGCCCATGCCATCAATCGGGGTGTATTCCCTGATTTGAGCAATGGCAAGGAGACCGATTTCTTCTTCATCAAAAATGATGATGCGGAACAGGTAGCTGAAAACATTGTGCAGTTGGTGAAGAATCGTTTACCCAAGGCTTACAGTATGCCGACTAACAAGATACAGGTGCTGACTCCCATGCAACGGGGTGTGGTGGGTGCATCGAATCTGAATATCGTGTTACAAGAGGCTATCAATCCAAGTAAGATAGGTTTGAACCGTGGCGGTTATTCTTTCCGTCAAGGTGATCGTGTGATGCAGATACGTAATAACTACGATAAGAATGTGTTCAATGGTGACTTGGGGTATATTCAGGCGGTAGATATGGAAGAGCGCACCTTAATGTTGGATTTTGACGGAACACTGGTAGAGTATGAGGTGAGCGAGCTGGATGAGTTGACGCTGGCTTATGCGACCACCATTCATAAATCCCAAGGTTCAGAATATCCTATTGTAGTGATGCCCGTGCTGATGAATCACTATGTGATGCTGCAACGCAACCTCATTTATACCGGTATCACCCGTGCCAAGAAAATCTGTGTGCTGATAGGTTCCACTAAAGCGTTGGCTTATGCCATTCACAACATGACTGTTCTGAAACGCAACACCAAACTCAAGGAACGACTCAATCCTTTATTGGCTGTCGCAAAGGATAGCAAGGTAATCCCTTTGGAGAAGCCAAGCTATCAGATAGAAAAAGATTCCTCTTTTGACATGGTTGCCGAAGATAAGACTCTGTATGGGGATAGAAATAAGTAAGACATTAACTAGGATGATAACAAGCAATTCCTGAAGAAGAGCGTAAACGACAGCTCCTTGAAGAGCAAGAAGCTAATCGTAAACGCTTTGATAATAAGATGCGTCGAAAAGGATATAAGTGATAAGGGTACTAAGTCCTTGGTTTATCCTTATTCACCAGAGATAGTGGCAACGATTTTTCTAGCCCCACCATAATCTCTAAACTCACACAAGTAAATGCCTTGCCAAGTTCCCAAATTCAATTTGCCATTTGATATGGGGATGGTCAGGCTTGGTCCTATGATGCTACATTTAGCATGAGCCGGCATATCATCCAAACCTTCCAACGTATGTTGATAATAGGGTTCTCCCTCTTTTATCAGGTGATTGAAGATGCTCTCCATATCTATACGCACATCAGGATCTGCATTTTCATTGATGGAAAGCGCACAGCTGGTATGTTTGATAAACAGATGTAGCAGCCCTACCTTGGGTAGTGTTGGCAATTTACCAATAATTTCACCTGTAACAAGGTGAAAACCACGACGATGTTCTTTTAAACTGAATTCTATTTGTTGCCACATATTTGTTGGTCTAATATTTTATTCATCATATATTGTTATTTCCATTTGATTTGTTATTTCTGGTATGCTTGCCAGTCTTTTTCCAAGTCAATGACGATGTCTGGCTCAAACATTTTTGTCTGCAAGGTACTTTTATACGGATACCAGTTGCCACAAATCTCTCCATCCTTCGCTATGATGGGATAAAAGATGCCATTATTGTTGTGCGCATGATGACGATGCTCGGTCGCAAGAACCACATCTCGACTCTTATATCCAATTAGATATTCATCAAAAGGGGGCAGAAGATGGGTGCAGCCCTTACGGAAGCCTTTGGTGCGACAGGTATCCAATATATAGAACGTCCTTCCCTTCCAAGTTTCAGTGAACAACTTGCTGCCAAGCAGTTGAATGCCTCTTTTACAATCTCCTGCATTCAATCCTGACCACCACACGTAATCTTCCAAAGTGGCGGGACTACGGCTCTGGAAATATTTGGTAGTAAGCAGAGACAATGCTTCATCTCTACTTAGCTTTGTGGTTGAATGTATCTTGTTTTCGGCAAGGCAATAAGTGGCTTTACTAGGATGAAGGTTGCCACTGACCAGGCATCCGTTAAGCTCGGCCAAACGAATATGATAGGATATACGATGGTCGTCCATTAAGAATCCATGCTGAACGAATGCTTCTGTGATATCCTCCTTGGTTATATCCTTTCTGTCTGCAACAGTATCGATGATGATTCTTTTCATGGTAAGAAGTTCCTCTTCAGGTATGTTGATTTTATTGGATTTCATCCAACCGTTCAGTGTCGATAGACTTTTTGGAGCACACAGTTCGAGCATCCATCCATAATCCTTTGCAGTTATTAATTGCCAAGTACAGCGTAGCAGATGCATTCGGATAATTTCACCACTGTTATAGGCTTCTCGAAAAGCCTCTTCCGATGGTTTCTTGGTGCGCATTGCCACTGCCCATCGCATCATGCGGTAGTCCTGGGCTTGCATGGCACCCAAATGAGATACAATTTCTGTGGGATTATTGAACTGCGGACTGATGAGCTGCTGGTTCAAAAGACGGATGGCAACTGGATTAATCATGATTTTTTTGCTGATTTTCGATTTCTTGTCTTAAAACTTTGGGCAAGTGTTTAACAACTGTATTATAAGAATTCAATATTTGCTCTTTTATAAATTCATTTGGCAACTTTTGCAGATACAAGTCATTCCAATGAACCTTATTCATGTGATAGGCAGCCGTTACTCCTTCATAATGTTCCCGAAGCATTTCTCCTTCCTTTGGCGGTAATTTTACGGCCACTCTTGGTTCGGGGGCATCGAGTTGCAGCAGCATGAACCATTTGCCCTTTACTCGAAAGGATAACCAGTTCTCGGCAAACAAATCCTCTGTGGTACAATCGAGGCTTAGTGCATAGCTTCTTGCGTCTTCGATATTCATGGCGGTACATTTATATGATGAATGTTAGGCTTGCTATTGCTATACAAAACAGAATAGTCAAGCAACATCCGCTATTGCCGGCACTTCCTCTTTTATTACCTGAGGCAGCTTTAGCCAAGTCGAAGATACTGAAGGTGGTTCTTCTATAGACTTGATTATACAGAGCCTTCTTGGGATGCAATATTCCCATTCCCTTTCTTCCATATCCTGGGATGATAGCTTTCTTGACGGCTCTGTTCAGCCTGCCTGTTGTACGTGCGCTTATACTCTTTTTGAGAGATGGCGTTCTCATTCCAAATTTCATAGGTCTTTGATTTTAAGGTAATTCAATTTGATTTGTACCTGCACATAGTGAAGCGATATAGTCGATAAACTGATTTTCTGATGGTTGCTCGTCATAAAGATAGAGTAGTGCATCATCTTGAGCAGCCTTTGACTGGACAAGAATACGCATGGCTGTAACTATCATGCCGTTGCTATAGCCAAGGTCTTGCATCTGTGCGAGTAGTGCTGATTCTTTGGAGGTCATTTGCTAATCCTCCTGAATATTCTTGATGAACTTGGCAGGAACACCACCCACGACAGTCATAGGCTCAACATCACGTGTTACTACTGCTCCGGCTGCAACGATAGCACCATCACCAATAGTTACCCCTTGAGTAATTACAGCATTCGCTCCAATCCAGACATTATTACCTATAATGATAGGTTTGAAAGTCATGCTTCCTCGATGTGATGGTCGCTCATCATGATTGATGGTAGCCAATACCACGTTATGACCGATAAGAACTCCATCCCCAATTGTAATTCCACCTTGGTCTTGGAACTTACATCCTGCATTGATAAAGACATTCTTGCCAAATGTCATATTCTTTCCGCAGTCTGTTGTGAATGGAGGAAACATACCGAATGATTCATCTATCTCTGTACCAGTCAGCTCTGATATAAGAGCCAAAAGTTCCTCGTGAGTATGGTATTTGTTATTGATTTCCATAGTGATGCGTAAAGCGTCTTGTGACATGGAATGCATCAGCAGGTGTGCTTCGGAACCTCCTTCAATACGTCTATTGATACGTATGTATTCTTTAAATTCTTCTATTGTCATAATGTTAGTATATAAATCGTTATACTTATTTGTAGCAGTAACATTGTCGGAACACCGATGTAGAATTTCTTATGCATCGTTTTATGGTGAAAAAGATACATACCACTTAAAGCTCCGATACTTCCACCAATTCCTGCCATGATAAGCAAAGTAGCTTCGGGAATTCGCCATTTGCTATGTTGGGCTTTCCATTTGTCGATGCCATACATTATCAAGGTAATGACGTTGATGATTATCACATAGCTAATGATTATCTTTTCTATTGTACTCATTTTTCTATCGTTTCAATATAAAAACTAACAGGACGAAAGCCATCGTTGCAGGATATCATGGCTGATTTTGGGTTCTTCATCCAACCATCGTAGAAGTTCTCACCACCATGTGCCAATGTCATCACGAAAGACTGCATGGATTGCCAGGCACTTTCGCAAAGACCCTCCGGCTTCTGAGCATCGATGGATATAAACGTTTGTCCTTCTTGCATATCGCAGGTATGTTCAATCGGGTTCTCGTATTTTGCTGAAAGGTCTGTATGATACACTCTCCTGATTACTGTAATCTTAATCCTTTTCATTGTCGTCTTCTTTTGAGTTGGAACGTTTCTTCAATGGTCCTTTTGTATGGCCTCGATTCAAATCTACACCTGCCACATTCAAGATGCGGAACAGGGAACTTCTACTTTTGAATCCGCTTCGTTGCCAGATGTCATCGATGGTATGACCACTCTTGTACATGTTGACCACCATCTTGTTGCGTTCCAGTTTAAGCAAGGTTGCTGAAGTGTGTGCCTTGATTGGCTTTTTCAGCTTGCTTGTACTGCTGTTGGCTCTACGCATCGCCAAGGCTTCTTGTGGTAAGGTTGCCATCATATTAAGGATATCCGAGGAACGGGTATCTTTAAACATTTCTCCTGTTGAATCTATCCTGTCACGGATGGATATCACTCGCACCATGTTCTTGCGGCAAAACTCCAGGAGAATGGATAGTTCCCTGGCTCCTCTTACGGCATTGCTGAATTTACCAACGACCAATTCGTCACTGGTGGTCAATGCTTCGATGAGTCGTTGCCATTCAGGACGAAGCTTCTCATGGATATTCTGTTCTTCAATGATCTGTTCACAACCATTGTCCAACATCCATTGTTTGTCTTCTTCTAAATACTTATAGTGTAAAGTATTCCACAGGTATCCTATTCGTGCCATACGCAGAGTATTATTTATTGCTTGCAAATTTACTGGATATTTCTCGTTGAAAATCATACTTGGCACTAAAGATATTTAATTCAGCGATTTTTACCTCGTTTTTATGGTTCTGCCGACAGATAAATCAGCTTCGGGTGGCATTTCCAAACGGATTAGTTGTTTTTGTACGTGTTCTATTTTCGCTTAAACGGCTGTTTTTTTCGATTGGGCTGAAAATGGTTTGGATAACATCTGCAAATATCCTTTTATCGTACTCGATAATTATCAGCAAGTTACGACTTAAAAAAGCGTTTTCATACTTTTGAGTATGAAGGTTAAATAACTCTATAACAATTTGTTAGAGTTGGTTTTGATGGAATTTTGCACTTAACTTTGCAGCGTTGTTCTTTGAGACATGAACAGACTTTAATGGCAAATTATGACCGATGAAGCGATGTAATTCATCAGAAAATTGCTCATAAGTTCAATTATGCCAATTATTCGGAATGACAGCGTAATAATAATCATACTAATGCATAGATATAATATGTTGATAGAAGATGGAATTGAATTGTTCAAGATCTCTGCGCCATTGATGGTGCCAGAAGTATTTGCCATGAGTAATCTACAGGACGTGGAGATTCATGAGGATGAAGGTATTCTGATGTATGAGCTTCCTCGTCCCATAGAGTTTGAGGATATGCTCAACTATCTGGAAGACCAGATGGAATTCATTCTGTTGTACTATCACAGAGCGTTAGAAGATATGAAGTTTGGATTGAGCTGTTGTGCTTATTCCAATCCGAAGTATGGTCACATGTTCAAGATCAATGCTGCCACCAATGTGGATGGTCTTTGTGAGCAGGTATATGTGACCATCTATGATTCTTTGGACGATATGTATGGTGAGATTTTGAAAGAGTTGCATAACAAACGGACGATTGGCAAGTATCTCTATGAGAAGTCTGAGGCCAGTGTCATGGGCGATTTCTTTTGATATGAACAGGGTGCTTTGGAAGAAGATGGCTATCCTAATTGACCGTTACCGTACATGGATTACTGTTCAAGGTATTTATCGGGATGATTGGTTTCTGTTTGTATCTGGTGGACTTTTGAAAAGGTATGCCAATCCGGTATTCAATTTGATTGTGAAGTGGCCGAGAGGAAACAATGTTCGTGGACAGGTGATTGGCATTTCTGAATATGAAATGAATCGTGCCATCCGAAAGTTGAGTAATGCTGATACTGGTTTTGCCCGTCGGATTCGGTGTCTGGAGCCAACTCCCGAAGATGTGGAAGCAATCGTTTTGGAAGCATCGTGGGGCTACGTTCAGTTGGAGTTAGAAGTATATGATAAAAATTTAAGAACCAATAAACAACCATTAAAAGATGATTTGGAATAGTTTACTATTGATTTTCCCTATCCTTATTCTCGTGGCAGCTTTGCGTTGTTACAAGAAGGATGGCAAGTGGATGAATGCCTTTTATAGCAGAATGTGTTTTCATGATGTTGCCAGAAGGTTATATGTGCAGTTGGTCATGCTTCTGCTTATCCTGTTCCAGTTCATACAGATTCAGACGCATATATCAGCCATCGATACTTTTATACCGTTATTGATCACGGCTCTGCTGATTCGCTTTTCCATGGCAGAGTTGGTATTATACGCTCTAAAGAAACGTATGATAATGGTATCGGTCTGTTCGTTGGTGTTGGTTGGTCTCTTTATTCCTCACTGCTTCTCTATGGCTGTAGCACTCGGAATTTTACTGGTGGCTTCCATATTCTATCCATCTCGTAGGATTAGAAGCATGGTGGAAAGTCCCGATGAGATATTCTCTCTTACTTCCATACCGGGGCAACTTGTCGCCAACTATTATTGAGCAACACAAAACTTTATATAAACAACATTTGAATTAAAACAAGTTGACCATAACTTCCCGGTTCCCTTGGGTCAGCGCAAACAAGTAGTATTAACATCCAAAACAATTGAAGATGAACAACAACTTATCTTATGAGGTCAGTCATGTCGTGATCACTCCACGCTTGATTGAATTCCTCAAGCAAAAGCCTAAGGGACGCTTTACTCGACTGGAGGCGTATTTCGACCTACTGAGTAGAGCCATGGTCAAAAAGCCATTCTCGGTATTGCCCAAGGCAGCATCAGCAGAGCTACTGGGTGAATTTGACACCACGGTAACAGAACTGGCTGGTGACTGGGCTTGGCAACGGGCTACTGTCCGTGACTTTCTGAGTGAATTATCCGCTATCGGTCAGTTGGCAAGGGCTGATTCATACAAAACAATGACCATTACCTTCGAGGCATTGAAGTTTCGATGGCTTCAGGAGGAACTGGTTAAAGAGGAAGCTACGATTGAACTGCTGAAACAATCGGATAAGAAGAAAGCCAAAGATCACTCATCAGCTAAAGAGACTGGTTTATTTCCAACAGATGCTGAAGGTGGCGATGCTGATGGTTCTGTTACTGGTAATGAGAACGCTCCGCTGAATGAGGAACCAATCTCTGAGCTGGAAAAATCACAGCGCATGGTTTGTCGCGAACTCTATGAGGAAATATTCGCTGACATGAGCGCAACCATCAGAGAATGGGCATACACTCCCAAGGTGGAACATGCGCTATTTAGGGCCTACTACAATCTTTGTGGCGCAGACCGTAAGCGTTGGCAGGAATACCTCAGTCGAATGCCGAAGGACAACACGCTCAGTTTGACGATTTATGGCAATGAGACGATGCGAACTACGGCGGACAATGTCGAGTCGTATTTCATTCGTTTCGGCACAGAATTTCTAAAGGAGAGAAAAGAGTAACAGATAAACACATAGTCACGCTCACAGTGACGTTGTTGATACAGGATGACGGGTCACATCATTCTCCCTTAGTTTAGGTGGCATACCACTTAATAAGGGCGTTTACGATAGACCACAGGTCGGGCTGGTCGGGCTCGCCCGATTGTTCAGGAATGTATCAGAGTTGGTAGCCTAATACCCCATGGTGGCAAGCCACGATGGGAGGCTGACCAGCAAGACAGCAAGCTGTGAGATAGATATAACAATAGAAGATAATGGCAAAACAGGTATTTGATTTTAGACCGGGAAAGGGCTTTACAGTGGCTCAGAGCAACGAACATCAGCGTCGTTGGACGGAGAAAGGATGGCAGTCTGCCACACACTCCGGGAACTATGACCGCACACGTTCTGCGCTCAACTTTGAGGTGGTGCGTGGTGGCAAGATTCAGCCTATTGACAAGAGCCACTCTATTCCTGAATTGATGGCCATGAACCTAAAGGCTCGTGGCATCAAAGACCCGAATGAAGGGATGAAAGAGCCATACTACCGAACGGTGGTAAATGTGATTATGGGTGGTGGTCGTGAGCGTATGCGTGAGCTGGCTTTCGGTGACCAGAAAGTGAACTTTGAGCGTGGTGGGGATAACAGTGGCATCACTCGCTGCAAGGATATTGAGCAATGGGCTTCAGATATGTATCGCTTTGCTGCCGATAGATGGGGTGAGGAAAACATCGTGGCCTTTTATGTGCACCTCGATGAGCAAAATCCGCATTGTCATCTCACGCTTTTGCCAATAGACAAGAATCAGAAGTTTGCTTTCAAGAAGTTGTTTGCCGGCAAGGATAAGTATGAGTTCAAGGCTCGCACGACCGCCATTCATGATGCACTAGCAAAAGTGAATGCCAAGTGGGGACTTGACCGTGGTGACAATATCGTGCTTACAGGTGCTCGTCATCGTTCTACTGAAGAATACAGGCGTTCGCTCAGCAGTCAGTGTACGGCTTTGGAGAAGGAACTGGCTGTGAATACCGAGCGTCTTCGTTTGCTTAACCAGGAGATTGTCATGGCTGAACGTCGTGTCAAGGGGCTTACTACGATGGTACATAATCTTGAAGAGAAGAAGGCTTCCATCGAAGCAGAACAGAAGCGTCTTACAGATGAGCTTACTCAAGGTCGAGGTAATGCGGATGCTATCTGTGAGCAGATCCGAAAGCTGGATGTACAGCTTCAATCGGTCATCGATGGTCTGGCAGACAAAAAAGCGAAGTTGGACGATGCTGTTCAACAGCGTGACAAGGTTTTGGCAGATGTAGAACAGCTCAAGGCTAACCGGGATGAGCTTCGTCGTCAGGTTTATGCAGCTGCCGGTGAAATGGAAGACCAGATACGTTTCCGATTGAAGGATGCCTTTGCGGATACTGTGCTTTCTGACTTCCGTTCGGTATTGCCTCAGATGACCTTCCGTGACATGGAAGCATTTAACAATACATTGCTGGCAGATATGGCTGCCAATGGTGAAGAGATAATGACTTGTGCCTTATATCTCTATACGGGTATGCTGGACAATGCAACCAACTTCGCCAAAGGTCATGGTGGCGGTGGAGGAGGAAGTGATTTGCCATGGGGTCGCAAGGAAGATGAGGATGACCGTGCATGGGCTTATCGTTGCATGATGCAGGCGCATCGTATGATGAAACCGTCAGGAGGTAAACGAATGAAGAGATAATTTTTAAGAATGGACTAATGGTCAGGAGCAGAGGTTAACTGGTGTTTTTTTTTACCATGTTCTTTCTCTATCTAACGTGCTTGGTGGTGTTTTTTTACCAGTTCCTCTACGTCCGACTTGCTGTCCATTCTTTAATACAGAACATAACATGAACACAAAATAGAATCGCATGTTGAAGAAATTTTTAGTACTATCGGCTGTCTGCTTGGCTCTCACTGCACAGGCAGCTAATGAGGAAACTCTCGTGGAGGATTCTCTGGTGAGTCAGCAGACTTCCATCAGTGAGACGATGCTTCGGTCATTGGAACCGACGTATCTGAGAAATGTAACACTCTCGTCGGGTTGGAAGGACAACTGGTTCGTTGGAATCGGTGGCGGTGCTTCTGCATTTGCCGGAACGCCACTCGGTTGTGAGGATTTGTTTGGTCGCATCAAGCCTACGCTTTACCTGCAGGTGGGCAAATGGTTTACACCAGCCATCGGAATACGTGTATCATTCAGTGGATTTGAGTTGAAGAACTCGGAACTACAGAACAATCGCTACAAGCTGATGCACGCTGACCTTCTGGTGAATGTGGCTTCGTATTTTAACAAGGCTCGTGATGAGCCACGCTGGGACGTTGTTCCCTATGCAGGTTTGGGTTTGATCCACAACGAGGACAATGGGAACTCTCCTTTTGCATTCTCTTATGGCGTGATGGGAAGATATCGTCTTTCTCACAGATTGCATCTCACAATGGAGGTTAACGGTACTACTACATTTAAGGGCTTTGATGGCCGTGGTACTTCCCGTGAATTTGGCGACAATCTGGTGAGCCTGACCGCAGGTTTGTCTGTAACCCTTGGTAAGAGTGGATGGAAAAAAGTGGTGGATGCCAAACCCTACATTCAGCAGAATGATTGGTTGCTGGGATATTCGTTATCGATGGCAAACAAAAACAAACTGTTGGACGCTCGACACAAATCAGACTCAAGAGCTCTCGCAGAGATGCGTAAGATTTTGGAGATAGAAGGGCTATTGAAAAAATATGGCAACAAACTGGAAAGCCTTTCTTCGGACGATGGAACCTCACAGACGGTTTCACTCTATCCTAAGAATGACTACAGTGGGCTCAATTCGTTGATGGAGCGATTGAGAAAAGGTAAGTGGAATATGAATACCGGTAAGGACGGATTTTCAAGTGATTCCCTAAGTGAATTTACAAGGCAGTCGATGATGGCAATGATGTTGGCAGGTGATAGCGCACATACATTACCCTCCGATGAGCAGGCTTGGAATGCTTATCTGCTCGATATGAGCAATAACCGTTCTTGCATAGGTGCTCCTGTTTACTTCTTTTTCAAGATTGATACACACCAGTTGAGTGACCATAGACAGCTGATCAATCTCGATGAGATTGCTCGTGTGGCCAAGAAATATGACCTTCGTATCCGTGTGACGGGTGCAGCAGACAGTGCTACTGGCAGTAAAGAGCGCAACAGTGAGTTGAGCCGTAATCGTGCTCAATATATCTGTGAACAGTTAGTAGCTCGTGGTCTAAACAAAAAATATATAGCCAAAGTATCTGTGGGTGGGGTTAGCGAACTTTCTCCCAACGATGGCAATCGGTTTACAAGAATTGAATTATTCTTTGAACCAAAATAGATGTATCTTTTTGACAAAATTTGAATGTAGTAGACTGGCCTGTGAAGGTCGGCCTATTTTGTCGAATATAGGTAGGCAATAATAGGTTTGAAAGAAATGTATTATATGGTCTGTTATTCAGGTGATTAGCTCCTTTTTTTCTTGGTTATTTGCCGAAAAAATCGTATATTTGTATGTAATAAATAACTAAATATCAGACAGATGAAGAAGTATCTATTCGTCCTCATGCTGGCTCTTTGCTCGGCATCCTCTTTCGCTCAAACACAGAGTAACAGTGATTCAACTTATGTTGCCACAGAACAGTGGGAATATAAATCGATATTCATCAGAAACACGCATACGTTTGCCAAGCAAGGTGAGATAACATACGAAAACCCGGATAAGACACTGGATAAGTATGGCAAACAGGGATGGGAACTCGTTGCTGTTGTTCCTCTAATAGCTTCAAATCTATCTTCAGGAAACGCTTATACTAATTGTTTATGCTATACCTTTAAGAGAAAGAAGATTGTCAGCAAGTAAGAAATCCATATTCAAAATGCTATATAGCCTCAGTTCGAATGATATCGGATTGGGGCTTCATTTTGCGTTTGCTGTGGCATTATTGCTATAAGATAACTAGTTTTTGGGTAAAACTCCCCATATAAATGTTAAATCAATATGAATTGTGTGGCAAAAACAACATAAACAAAAATATTATCGTAACTTTGCCACAGAATAATGGAGTAATAAACAACATCAAATCATGAACAAGATAATTGGAAATAATCTCAAGAAGATTAGAACTATTTCTTCTTTTACTCAAGAAGATGTAGCCATTGCACTCGGTATTAACCGTTCCGCTTATAGTAATTATGAGAGTGGAGAACGAGAAATGCCTATCGACTTGTTAGAAAAAGCCGCCGATTTATTTGGCTGTGAACTATATGTATTCTTTGAAGAAAATCTTTCTGAAGACATGCTTCTTGCCACAGCATTCCGTATTGATAATCTCAACGGCAACGACTTGCAAGAGATTATCCATTTCAAAGATATAGTGAAATCGTACATTAAAATGGATCAATTAGCAACAGCTTTATGAGAACTAGCCAAATAAGAGTAATCGAACAAATGGTTGTTAAATTCCGTCAGGATGCGGGTTTGGGAGGAAACGAAGCTATCAACATTAAGAGTTTACTCCTTAAATTGAAAGTTGTAAGTATCTTTCGTCCATTGTCTGATGATTTCTGTGGAATGAGTTTAAGAGATTCATCCTCACATCGTTTCATGCTAATAAACTCCAATCAATCAAAAGGAAGACAGCACTTCACTATCGCTCATGAATTGTTCCACCTTTTCATTGAAGAGAATCCAAGACCTCACAAATGTATGTTGGGCAATGGTATTAAAAATCCAGTTGAGCAACAAGCTGATATGTTCGCTTCCATTTTATTAATGCCAGAAGACGGAATTCTACAATTGCTTTCAAAAAATGAAATTGAAAAAGGAGAGGTTTCATTGGCCTCTGTTCTAAGAATTGAACATTATTACTCAGTGTCACGCCAAGCCCTTCTTAACAGATTAAGTGATTTGTCCTTTATAAATAAGACTAGTAAAGAACTATTATTAAAAATCCAAGTAGCCCAATCAGCACGTGAATATGGCTATGATACATCGTTATACAAACCAGGTAATAATAATCTGATTATCGGAGACTTTGGAGAAAAAGCCCGTATCCTTTTCGATGCAGGCAAAATATCAGAAGGACATTACATTGAGCTCTTGAATAAACTGGATTACGATGGCAATGAATAAGACGAAGATTGTACTTGATTCGGATGTTGTCATCCATTTCATGAAAGGTGATTGTTTTCCTTTACTATTTGATATTTTCCCCGAATACCAATATCTTATTTTGGATGTTGTTTATTCTGAATTATCAAAAAACCCGCAAACCAAAACCTATATAGATAATATATCTAGGTTTATGGCTTCAAAAATCAAGATGGTTGATTTCATACCTACTGGAGCTATGATGAAGGAATATGCTCTTCTATTACGAACACTCGGAAAAGGTGAAAGTGCCTGCATGATATATTGTTTCGACAACTAAGATGTTCTTGGCAGTAGTAACCTTAGAGATATAAAAGACTATTGTGAATCTCATCAAATCACATATCTTACCACGCTTGATTTTTTATATTATGCTTATACTCGTAAGGTAATGACTAAACAGGAATGTGATGTGTTTATACAACAAGTCATTTCTAAAGGAAGTAAATTACCAGTCGTTGATATATCTATGTATCCTTGTTCTGTTGTGGTATAGAGATTATCAATCAGACCGTTTGTTTAAATAGATTTTCTATGGAGAAGTGATAGCAACTACATGTTATATAATAGCCTCAGTTCAGTGTATCTTCTACGTTGAATTGAGGCTATTCTTTTTCCTCTATACTTGCAGAATTCTAAGTATTCTTTGTGGAACTTACGGTCGCCAGCCTCTATCTTTAGAAGCAGTTGACTTTTAGGGTATTTACCATTTCCCAATATATGACCGCAACCTACATTATAAGATAGTGTGGCCAATAATAAAGAATCCGCACCATATCTACGGAATATGACACAAAGCTTCTTCAAATCTGAGCGCAATAAGGCATCAGCCTGTTTCTTTGTAAGACTCCAGTTTAGTTTTTCTCCAGGTTGTATGCAATGGCCATAGCCTATGTATGGGTAGTCTTTCTTTGTGTGAAGTCCCTCATAGAATTTTATGCAGGCGACTGCTTTATCAAAATCAGACAAGCTATAAATGGATGATGAATGTGGTTGATGAAGACTCTGAGCTTTTATCGGCATAAAGCCTGCTATGAATAGAATTAATAGGATTATGTTTTGCTTAGCTTTGTTTGTCATGTGCTTATAATAAAGACGGCAAGACTAATTGTACTCAATCTTGCCGCCATGTGTTTAGTTATGGATTATCTACCTCGATGGTAATGTTGCTCTTCAGCTACATTCTCGGTTTCTTGTTCACTATCGATTTCTGCTTGATAGACCGTCATTTCCGTTAACTTTTCATTTACTCCTTCAAGATTAGCATCCAAGTTAAAATCATGGTCGTATGGGAATTGATGGAGTACCGACATTCCAACATTTGTTGCAGTACCAACATCCATGGTATCCTTTTCTTGACTGTATTGAACATATAGCACACTGCCATTATTCATTTCAAAGATGGGCATACGATTGGTTGCCATTTTGCTGAATTCCTCTGCCACCATAGCTTTAGCGACGTTCTTTACATCTTCGGTAGCATCACTGGGCAAACCATAACGATTGATAGCGTCTCGTACTTCCTTTTCAGATACTTTACGCATAATATCGTAAGTACCACCTACTTGGTTATTATTGACAACAGCATAATGGTCATCTTCGGCAATAACTGTATCTCCTGGATATTTAACGGCTTTGGCATAGGTTTTATCCATATCTATTGCATCGCCATTATCATATTCCCTTGCTTCTTGCAAAATTCCATTGGCATCCATTTTATCCAAATGATTAGTATCATCAGACATTTGAAGGTATTGAATGCTTGAGTAGAATACAGGCTCTTTAGCGACAGATTCTTTATTTTTTTCCTTAACTTCCTCTTTGGGTAGAATAGGATCCAACCCTTGTTCAATACGTTCATTGATGGCATCAATGCGTTGAGTAATCATAGAAGATGCTCGTTTTACATCCAACAGAGTTGTTTTGAGAAACTCTGGCGATTCTTTCAGACTTCCTAACCAAGATTTGAGGTATGCACAAGAATCTTCTTTTACGTTTTTCTCCATACCATAACGACTAGCAATCAGGGCGGCACTAAGCTCTGCAACTAACTCTTCGCGAGAATATTCGGCAGATCCAAATCCATTTCCTTGCTTAAATCTATTCAGTCGTTCTTCCGTGCCGGTGCTATGTGTCATTTCATGGAGAAGGTTACTATAGAAGCTTTCACCATTGATAAATTGTGACTTTTCTGGTACAACAATCTCATCTTTACTGATGGAAAAGTAGGCATTATCCTGATGTTTCGGATAGATTGGACATACCCAACCATTTTTCTCAATCATGGCATCAATAGCAGGGAAATCTATCATCTTGCCATCACCTTTCATCTCTACAGTAGCGACTTTATTAGCTTCTTCAAGCTTAGCATAAAGCTCTGGACGAGCCTCCTGCAAATTGGTTTGAGCGACATTGAATACATTATAGA
This sequence comes from Bacteroides sp., assembly GCA_041907545.1. Classification (GTDB taxonomy): domain Bacteria; phylum Bacteroidota; class Bacteroidia; order Bacteroidales; family Bacteroidaceae; genus Bacteroides. The sequence continues at coordinate 36,711 of JAYRGX010000027.1, read as the reverse complement.
TTTGTAATTTAGGATAAACGGCTATGTTTTTCTTTTCCTCGTTGGACATTTGCTTATAGTCGTCGTACTTAATCTTCTCATGACTATCCTTATCGATGCAGGTAAATGTCGTGATGAAAACAGGAAAACTCTTCTCACCTTTATTGATAGAGACCAATGGTAGCTTGTCACCATTCTCATCTACCATTGGCTTGCGATCTCCTTGTTTATTCTTATCGAAATTAAGGGCAGCTACACGGTCGAAGGTACAGAATACAGGTATTTTATAGCCATTCTTCTCACATTGAAGCATCAACATCAAGGCGTTCATCCCATTATACTCACGCCCATTCATATTCTTCGGCCATATCATTGAGCCCTCGGTAAACCAAGGCTTCTTCCAGTCACTTTGTAGTGTTTCCATCTTCTCAATGAGCATATCGGCGAAACGTTCCAATGCTCTGTCTTCAGCACTTGGACCATCGCTATTATAGAATTTCTTTCCGGCCATAGTTATGCGTTTTGGTTCATATTAGGAATTTGCTGTTTGACCCACTCCGAGATTTCATTCACACGGCAAGAGAGGTTGAGTTTCTCCTGATAACAGCCTAGTTCCAATTCTCCCTTGATTTCTACCTTTCCACTGGGAACAAGAGCTTTGCACTCATCATTCGAGAATCTAACAAAACGCACCCATGTGAACTCAAAGGTCTCTGCCACTTTCTCTGTACTGAAACCTGAGAAGATTTGGTAGTTTCCACCATTCTTATCGGTTTTACGGTCAATCTGCTTGCCTATAGTTCCCTTGAACTCCAAATCACCAGTTACCGAATCGGTCTGTGAGGCTGGATTCAATGTAATTTGTTTAGCACTGAGATTTACGTACAAGTGTTCTGTGCGTTTCTTGAAATTCATCGTGCCCACAATTTCAACACGCTGGCCGATGGTCAACTTGGCTGCTTCGTTTGTGTCATAGCCGTCTTTACCTACACTAATTTCTACTGAGATACCACTACCATTACGGTCTGTTACATCTACTTTCACTGTCATGGCTGTGAAGGGTTTCCCATCTTTACCTGTCTTCATCATCGCTGAGCGACTGATGATACCATTTACTGTTGCTTCTGCTTTAATCATAGTTTGTCTATTTTATTGTTGTTTGTATGTTGTTTTTCATCTTCTTCACCTGAGTTATAATCAGGTGGCATTTCTATTGCTCTTCTTAGTTCGTAGTATGTCCATGTTCCTGATATGAGGATAATGACTAAGAATAGCTTAGCCACGAACTCATTAAAGAGAAGATAGACTCCAAAGTCCCAAAGGAACACTGCTGTTGCCAATGCCGAAATACTTGCTAACTTTCTTGTTTTGTGTGTCATATTGTTTTTGTGTTATCTTCGAATTACTTCATTCTGGTTTTCTGTTTGATTCTGTTGTTGCTCATAGTTCTGTGATACTTGCCCTGCCACCACGATTGAGTTTACGATACCTGATAGTCTTTGGCGTTTCACGTCATCACTCAGTTCTGCATTATTCAGCACTTGTGATAACCTATTTAGTTCAGAAGGTGTCAGTTCATGCGAGAATTGCTGTTTGCCATTATTGATTTCCAATACTGTTTTACCATCTTCTTTTAAGACCAAGGCACTTCCTTTCATGCCGGGCAATAAGGAGGACAAGTCGATACGCTTATTAAGTGCCGCATCAGTGGCAGTCTGCATCTTCTCACTCTCAGATTTGTTATCTATCTGTACAGCCAATGCCATAAGCGAGGTAAACAGGGTCATTGCCATTTCTACAATTGGGTCACCCATACTCATATGTTCACCTGAATCTTCTGACGAGAGGATTTTCTTCATCCAATCATCCGGTGATAGAGTAGTGTCTATCTCAGGAGTATTATTGGTTTTGTATTTTGCCAACAGGTCTTCACCATTGTATAAGGCTTTCAACTGGATGTTTCCCTTTTCGGCAATCTCAGCCAAGTATGCAGCCGGATCTAAATCTCTTGTCGTTCCATCTGCAGCGATTTGTTTTACGCTCAAATGAAGATGTTCCCCAGTGGTGTGTATACCTGTATTACCAGTTACGCCCAACCTTTGTCCTGCGTTCACTTCATCACCGGCTTTTACGTTAAGACTACTCAAATGCAGATAGCTGAGCTGAACTTTATCACCATTCTCACGCTGATATTCCACCGTTACCGATTTGCCTCCTGCAGTGTTGGCATTTTGATTTACAGCCACTACTTTTCCCTTATCTTCTGTTGCCAAGATATCGTCCTGTTTGGTTCGGATATCAATGCCTTTGTGCATCTGTTGCTTGGAAGAATCTGTTGGATCACTACGCATTCCAAAAGGTGAAGTAACCAATATGAATTCATTACGTTTTAGAGGAAAGGAGTAATTACTATCAGTAGTATTCATTGATACTGAATGATTACTATCATTAGTATTAGCTATACTACTATCAGTAGTTCGTGGATTCTGTTCCACACCAATCTGCTTTCCTTGGGCTTTCATTTCCTCCAAAACCATGAGGTCGTATTTAGCGAGGTCGTTACGTTCAATGATTTTAATCAGGTTCGGAGCATACGTTCCAGCCGTAGCATATCCTGCTCGGTCTAACCCCTGTGCCCATCCTTTGTAGTTGTCGGGAGAAAGACTGAAACAAGCTGCATAGCGTTTGTTGTTTCTCAAGAATTGACTATGGTGTTCATACGAATCACCCACACTGGCATAACTACAGAATTTCTCATTTGGTTTGTCATCTGTGTACAGTCCGTATTTTCCTCCATTGGCAATCCAGGAAGAAGTAGCTTTGATGCCAAAGTGGTTGTTCTCATTTCGAGCCAACTGACTTTGTCCATTACTACTCTCCAAGATTCCCTGGGCTAGTGTTACGGAAGCGGGTATGCCATAGCGACGCATTTGCTCCATAGCCGCTTCTTTGTACTGTTCTACGTATTGTTGATTTTTACTCATGATTATTCCATTTACATGTGGCGGCCCATTCGCATTTCCTCTTTCTCATCAGGCTTGGCCTCCTGTTTTATTTCTTGTTTTGGTTCTTCTTGCACGGATTGTCTCGGAGCCTCCAACATATCACAGATAGCCACTCTATTTCCATCACGAATCAACTTGGGTAGATATGTATCAAGTTGTCCATAGCGGAAAGAGGTTACGTCTGCCTGCTTCTGGTTTTTGGAATCTTCGCTTTTCATCCTTGGTAAGTCTAAAACTTTTGAAACAAGTTTGGCATCTTCGGCATAGCTCTGATAAGTATCTCCAACTCTGAATAACAGCACGGCATCAGGATGCTTGGCTTTGAGTTCTTCATATTGCTTGAGGTTAGGGATTGAAATCATTTTGGATTCTACTTGTTCCTTGACGGCATTCTCTTGTTTTAGTTCAGGGTGAAGCACATCTGCAAAGAGCTTGGCAGCCAACCGATTTTTGTACAATGACATATCCTGGGCTATCCACATACGTTGCCATTGCTGTTGGGTAATTTCACGAGGTTTCAACTTTTCAGTTCCTTCAATGGTAGGCAGGCAAAGCAATTTATCATCACGAGTTCGGAAGATGCTCACATGCACAATCTTATCGGTATCTTCTTTGCTGACACCATTGTCAAATAGGTCAAACTTCAAGTCTGGTTTATTCTGAGACTTTACATAATACTTCATAGCCAGCTCCTGCCTGAGTTGTTGGCTTTCTTCAATCTGGTTTTGCTTGATTGTTGCGAAGAATTGATTTAAGTCGGTCTTCTCTGGATATATGCAGAAACCATCTTCGTTCTGTGGCTTGAGGTACATAGCCCATCGGTTCTGATCATCCTTCATCATCTGAATATGTTCGAAGATGGGTGACAAGGAACGGCTTACCGCTTCTGAAACATCTATTTTAGATTCCTCCTTCAAGTCCCAACCTTTGAGCTTCTCAATGGTTACTTGCTTATTCTCAAAATAGGTATCGTCGGGCTTATAGCCGAGTGCTCCATCATTATTGAAAAAGCGGACATACGTACTACCTCGTTTAAGCAACGCATTTTCTATGCGTTCTTTACTGAAACCCGGCAAGTCATTCTTGATAATTTTGGCATTCCTCTGGTTGCGCTCAGCTTCTGACATCACTTCATCAGGCGTTAAGTAGAACGAGCGTTTCTCTCCGTTTGTTAATTGAACAACACCACCTGTAGCGGCGCAAGCAGGCAACACAACATCTGTTATCCCTGTCTGTGTGTCTTTGACTACCACAATCTCTTTGGTCTTCTTATCAGGTATATCATGGAGAGCTTCTGCTATCACATAATTCCCATTTCTGACATTCCACTCCGAAGGCATATATTCAGAAAGCACACTGGCAATTCGAGTGCCTTCACCTACAGCTTTGGTATAGGCTACTTCCACAATTTCTGGGTCATCACTATCGGTTTTGGATAAGCCATAATTCAATTCTTTCTCATAATAGTCCAAGTCGAACTTTTGCTTGAAAATCGAACGTTCTTCGGGTGTGGCAAAATTTCGGTCATCTATGCGCATACCGCCCTGACGAATGATGTCAATCATAATGGCGCATTCTCGTGAATCAACTCTTGGAAGTTGCTTGGTTCGCTCTTCCATAATGATATCTTGATTCTCATCGGTACGATATCTCACGGCTTCACCTCTCTCTGCTTTATGAATGGTGTCAATAGCGGTGTTGACATCACTTTCAATGGCATCAATCAAACATTTGTTCTCAGCTAGTTCTCTCTGCCAGAATTCGATATTCTTCATGCTATCGTAAGATAACTTGGCTGGTAATCCCAATTCCTGCATCTTCACACCAGCGGCTAGTTCGGATATCAGACTTTCGTACTTCTCTGCATTTTCGGAGGGTGATTGAGCCCCTTTCATCACCATGCCTTCACGAGCCAGTCGTTGCTGGTGACCGGTAGCCGTTACCACTTGACGCATCAACTCCTGTACATAGTCGGTATAGTGCATAAAGTGTTTTTGGTCGGGCATATAGATACAGTCCTTGGCTGAATCGTAACGAGGCATTCCACTTGGATCTCTACGGATATTGACTAAATTATCACGTATCTGCAAGGCGAAGTCATTGACGGCAATATGCAGTTTGGTTTCTTCATTCCTGGTATGCAGACGGGATTCATTATCACCATCTTTCTCCAACAATCTTTGGTAGCGTTCTTTATCTACCATGGGCAAGGTGGTCTGATCCAAATTGAACAGGTTCATAATTTCTCGGTTATGAATACCTTTGTACAGTTCCTTATCTTTAGTAGACAATTGTTTATACTGTTCACGAGTGATGATATCGTCAGGATTGTTATGGTTCACATACTCTTTCCAATTATACCAATGAAATGGTGCAGATTGTTGTTTTGCCAATACGGCTGCGCCACGATTCTTGGCTTCGTTAAAGGTGGTGTATAAAGCACTTTTATAACCGCCTTGTTCACTATGCAATCCCAATGTGAGGGAATTGAATGCGCTGACAGATACACCTTTCGGATAAAATCTGGGAGCCATTCGCTGACCGGTATTCAGCCAATAGCCACCGTTGGTCTTTGCCGCCTCCAGTGCATTTGTCAACAACTCAACCTGTCGGTTGGCTGCATTCTGTTCAGCTATAGTCTTTTCTTTCATGTATATGTTGTGTCTATGTATATTTCATTTGAGTGTGACCATGCGGTCTCTGTCTTCGCTCTGTCCTTCTACAGTACGATAATTATTCTGGGCCATCTGTGTCATTTGGTCATTCTTGGCTAAAATGGCATTGGCTAGTGTATTCAGTGGTAATGCTCCTGCTTGATAAGCGGCTACTACGTTCTGAGGTAATTGAATGGTACAAGGCACTTTGTCAATATTGGCAATCAGACAGCTTCCTTGTAATGTTGGATTTTGAATTCTTGGATTCAATGCTTCATCGGTATAGGTTTTATAAACTGATTTCGTTACGTTATCGCCATAATCTCTGTGTCCTGTTAAGGCTTCCTTTCCTGCTTTATTGATTAGGTTAGCACCACCAAGACCTATCAATGTCATTTTCAAAATTGGGTTCTTGATAAACATACCTGCCAGAATACTGGCAATGGGTAGCAAGGTGTCTTTCTTTCCAAAAGTTTCTGTCTTACCAGTGAACAATCCTAACAATACATCTGGTAGCATAGAGATAACATAGCCCAGATTGTGTGTTACATCTCCAATGCCATCTAATCCAATGTTGTTCAACAATCCTGACCAACCATCTGTATTGTCGGTTGTCGGTACAGTTGTCGGTGTGGTTGTCGCTTGACTTTCTTGTTGCTTTTGCTCATAGGCTTCTTTTGCCGATGCTGGTTCCACATCCACCGTCGCATTACTTTGCGTTTTTTCTTTCTTGGCTGCTTCTTGATTGGCTTTTACCTCACGTTGTGCTGCCAAGTATTCTTCTTCATGTCCCGGAGCTACCACCATCGGGACATTGGCATATTCTTTCTTACGTTGATTCGTTACAGTAGATAAGTCCAACTCCCAAGGTTGTTTGGTAGCTGGTTTGAAGAGGTCTTCGTAGAAAGGTTTTTCTGTAGCTATTCCCATTTTCTTGTTAAGTGTTTGATTGACGGATAATACATACGGATTCTCCCAGGACTTGATTTGACTGCCTTTCTTGCGAAAGTCTGTAAAGACATTGGCTTTACTTCCAAATAGACCTTGGCTGATACAGTCTTCTACTGTGATGGTCTTTGCACTTTTATTGTTTTTACTGCTTAAATAATCGATACCGCTGAATGCTACTTCAAACCCGACAAACCGTCCTAAGCTGGCCCAAGAACCAACACCGCCAGTTGTTAGTGCATCAATGCCAATGGAGCTGACCTTTGCTGTTCCTTTTTCAAGAATACTTGGGTTATAGGCCTTCTCTCCACGTTCAGCGATGTGATGATCTAGTGCTGACCTTGACAGAATGGTTGATATGCCGAACAGGCTACCTTCTCCTGCTTTCCGAACAATGTACTCCATGGATGATTTGGGCATACGGTCTTTGACCAGTTTGTCTATCATCATCTGCTGCACTCTGTAATCCACATAGGCGTAGGCCATATCCATACCCAGTTTCTCGCTCATGGTATCATATCTTTCTCGGCCTAATTCTTTTACGACTGCATTGCGCCATTCAGAGGATAGTTTCAACAAGTCATTCTGAAAGTCTTTATTCCCTGCTATCTGCTTTTGACACATCTCAAGGTAGTCTTCTGTGGTCTTGCTGTTCCATTTGCCGGTGAGTTTTACATACTGCATGGAATCATCGGGCATGTTATTCATGCTATTGGCCATTGAACGCAAGATTCCACCAAAGCCCATTTGATAATCTGCATATTCCTTTACCTGTTTGTTGCTCAAGTCCGATTGAACATTGCGCATTACAGGGGCAAACGATGTATCGAAATACCGTTGTAAGCAGTATTCCACTTCTGCAAATCGTTTTGAATTCTTTATAGCCATACGTTAGATGCTTTGTTGTAGTAGTTGTTCTTTGGTTTGGTCAATGGCATTGTGATACATCTCCATCTGCTTGGGAAAGTATTCTTCCAACCATTCTTCTTTGTCTATCTGATTCAAGAGGAAACGGATAGCCTGTTCTCGTTCAATCTCGATAGCGGCTTCTCCGTTCTCACTGTTGTTAAACCAACTTTTTGTCCACCATCTCAATCCTGCCTGGTCGGGATAGACACTTACGATTCTGGGTATATCAAAACTCTGAATGTCGATGTCTAATCCAGCCAAAGGGTCAATCAGTATTCCGTCGGATAAGGCTTGCTCTTCAGCTTTTTTTTTTCGAGCGAAGTCATTGTGGACAGAAATATCTGATGACGAAGTGCCATGTAGTTCAGAAAATCGCCGATAAGCAGATTCTGAACCTTACTCACTAGAGGAACAGATCTTCTTCCAATGCCCAATGGATTGACCATCGAGGGCATGGATTCGTAGAAGTAGTCCTTCATGGCTGCTGCTGAGAACAAATGGCGCAAGGATTGCTCGGTGCGTTGCGGACAATTGTATAGACCTTCATGCAGGTCATTCATGTAGTTGGCAAAGAAGCGCATCATCAGTTTCTCAATCTCATCTTTGTCGTTGTCGTAATCGGTATGTACATCCATATCGATAGCGACAAACTCTGGTTGTGCCTTTCCTTTCTCCGACCATGTCTTTGCATTACCATAGAGCATGGTAATAAACTCTACCGGGTCAATCTCTTCGCCATCGTATTTCACTTCCATGTGAAGTAGATCCGAACTGACACCTACGGCCAATCCTGCTTTGACCTGTTGCCCAAACTGCATGAACACATTGCTCATGTGGGAATAGGTTACTTCATATTTGCTGTATTTGATGACAACATAGAGTCCATACTGCTTTCTGTCGATACCGATTCCAGAAACCACTCCGTCAGCTACGGCAGCCAAAAAGTAGTTGTTGGTTTTAAAGTCAATTCCATGATGAAAAAATGATTCTCCTGTTTTCGGATGTTTCTGCTTTCCATAACGGAGGGTCAGCTGTACATCTCTGTCTTTTTCTTCAAAAGGCATACAGTATCCACTGGTGGATAGCAGGTTCATGTCTTGTGTATAGTTCATATTGTACTCTTTTTAGTAATTATCTGCCTCGACGAACTGTCGGGCTGGATGCTTCTTCGGTTTGTGCAACGGGATTTTGTTCCGACTGTTGAGCAGTGGAACGTCCTTCTGTATTCTCGTTCTGCTGTGTCTGACCGCCCATTATCTTATTCATATTGAAGTTGTTTCCGATGACCATCATACCTAATATGGCACCGGCTATCTTTCCCAGCCAACCGAACCTGCCGAAGCATAAGAAGGCTGCACCAATCAATCCTGCTAAGCCCAGTCCTGAGACTTTACCATTGCCGATGTTCTTGAAGAAATCGCCAATCATACCCAGTCCGTTACCACTGAATAGCCCTTGAAAGAAATTACCAAGACCGCCTGTTGAATTATTGGCTCCTGATAACATATTTCCTGTGCTCTCAATGACTTGACCTGCTGAATGGACTGTTTTCTCTACACCATCCACGGTTGCTCCAACGACATTGCCCACCTTTTCAGCTGTTTCTTCGCCAACCAATACTTCTGTGGCAGTTTTCACCACTGGTTTATCATTTGTAATGCTTTCCCAGGCAAGGTATCCCATACCGCCACCCACAACAGCCGTTTTAGTTGCTGCTCCTGCACCTTGCAAAGTTCTTCCGGGGTGGACAATCGGATAGGTAACGAAACGTCCGACTTTTCTAACGGCTTGGTTCTTAGCTGCTGATGCTATTGAACTCCATATTCCCATATTATTATCTGTTTTTGTGTTACATTAAAATCCACGGTGTCCATTGCGTTTCCAACGTTCCATCGCTTCTTTCACTATTTTCTTTTTATCGGCAGGGTCTCTTGCTCCATCATAAATATCGTCCCATATATCCGTCATGGAGGTGTATTTGACGGCTCTGGTTAGTTGTTTGAGCTTCTTATTCATGATCTTGAGTTTGGGACGGATAGCAAATACGATCTCCATCCGTTCTTTCTCAGTCATCTTATTATTGCTCAAACATACTTGCCGAATATCATTGACAATCTCTACACTGTTCAGAATCAATTCCCGATAAATGGCATTCCGTCTCGAAGAAAGGGCAACCGCCAGTGCGTTGCTCGGTGCATTGCTTAACTGGTCGGAAAACTCGCCGAGGTTCACTGCCATGCGGTCAATCTCATGATAGAAACCATAGATTTCTGCGGCATAGGTGACTATGGAACGGAAGCTATTGAGGTAGTTATTGAACTTCTTTTGAATGTCCGTTGTACCTTCAACTTCCTCTTTGAGCCATAAATGACCGGTTGTCTCCAACAGCATCGCTCTCTTTTGGGATTTCAGTTCATCCTCTGCCTTTTGAGTATAGGCATAAATCATCCCAGTCAGAGTGGGGTCAACCTGAGCATGGGATTTTATTCCCAGTGTACATATGAATAGGAACATCATTAGTTTCTTCATGCTCATTCTTAGTATTGTGAAACAACTCTTGCAGACCTGCGCCAACGTTCGATAGCCATTGCTGCCACTTCACTATTGTCTCGGTCAATCATGCCTGCCGTTGCATTATTCCAGACATCAGTCATGGTGTAATAACGAACACTGAGATAGAGCTTCCGTAGCTTTTTATTGAAAGAGGATAGTCTGTCTTCCAATGCCCATAGCATCTGAGAACGTTCAGCCCCGGTCAGCATATTCATTTCTCCACCCGTTGAGATACCTTCACGTAGTAAGGTAAAAACAGAAATCAGTTCAGAGGCCGTTTCTATATACAGGTTGTTCATAGACATGGAAGCCACAAGTCCTTGCGGATTATTTTCAATGGCCTTCTTCATTTGACCCAGGGTGATGAAGATATGAACACCATCATGGTAAAGCGATGTTCCTGCCTTGAGGGTTGAAGCATAGCCGTTTACTGTTTTCAGATAACCACTGTATTTGCCTTCCCATTCCTTTATCTTGTTATACTCGGCAGCCATGGTGTTTTGCAGGATAGCGGTATTGGTTTGTCCTTTGGTTTGGCTTTGAATTTGTTTGTTGATAAGTTCGTTGCCTTCAGCCAACGCCAACCATTCTCCTGGATTCATCACAACCCATTCGGCTCGGATAGGTAGTACTGAAAGACATAGCAGTCCCACTGCCAATATTCTTTTATCTATTCGCAATTTCATAGATTCCCTTTCTTCTTCGGTTTAGTTCTACTCTTTCTCTGACCAATGACACCAAGTCCAAATCATTCTTCACACCGATGATGTCTAACTTGGGGGTACTGCGGTCTCCAGAATAGATGGTTACTGTTTTCAATCCACAGATTTGCTGCATGAGTGTTCTATGCTCATTGAAATCGACAATACGATACAACTCCAGATAGTCACTCTTACGGGTAAACACTCCATGATTCATGATGAGCTGCTCCTCGTTGATTCTACATTCAATCCGTCTGAGATAGATAAAGGTGTAGAGCAATCGGACGGCTAATAACCCTGCAATTATCAGACATAGATTTGCCAATGGCATTTCATCCATACCACCGGCAATGAAAGCTACCGAGGTGATGATGAGCATGGGCAATTCATTGATGATAAACTGCATCCAGTGTGGTTGCAGAATGATGGTTCTGTATCGTTGTATCGGTGGTTGTGTCATGGTCTATCTTCTGAAGTGATGTTTATGTTCTTCGCTGTCTTCTTCGGATTTTTCTTTCTTCTGATTGTCTTCGAAGTCATCTTTTATCTCTCTGTATTCACCATCAGTCCCGTCAATGGCTGTCTCAATGATGTCCTCGTTGGTGTACATCTTTTTATCCAACAGTTGGTCATTCCAGTCTTTATAGCTTTCATCACAGGGACTATAGACTATCTGACCAGGTCTTTCACGATATTCATTGGCGGCTTTGGTCAATTCCTCACGATATTTATCGAACTGACTTTGTGCATTCTCCTTGATAGTTTTCAAGTCTTCTTCGCACAACCTATAGCCACTTGTCGTAGCTACATGATACTCTTCTGAAAGGGTCTCATATTTGCCATAGATGGATGAGATGGAATAAGGAAGATAGTCGGTATCTCCAGAGAAAATATCATCTGGATTACGTAACGTTTTCATGTAGTCAGTTATGGCTGGACGCTCTCCAACAGATTCAATGCCGAGTTTCTTTAAAGCATCTTCAAAACGAAAATCATGCAAATCTATCTCTTGGTTATTCTTGCTGTTCTGTGCATCCACCACAATCAATTTCCCATTCTCACCGATATGTGAGTAAAAGGATTTATCGGCCCTTGTCAAAGCGAAATTGATGGCAAAGGTTCTGCCGGCAAGGTCTCTGTCAAAGCCGATATAATGCTTGGCATGATTGGTCTCTGCAAACATCCCCTTGAACTGATGAATACTTGGATTGCCTCCTGTGCTTACAAAGACGGCATTCTCCAAATCATAGAGTTCTTGTTTAAATTCGCGAATTTCTTCGGCTCCTTTGTACGAGCCTTCGCTCTGCATGTCCTCATAGCCCCCAATGGTATCAACCAACTGTTCTTTCTGAATCTGATAATATGCCATTGCATCAAATGCACTTTCAAACCAATAAACATGTTTGGCTTGATCCAAAGGTTCACCCGATAGATTGGCTATCCACATGCCCTCGGTTGCATTGGTTCCTGCGGCCATACCTTTATAGAGCGTTTTCCCCTCGGCATTGGCACGACTGCGTTCTTCCAAACCGACGTATGTGCCTAAATTGCTGGGCTTTTGCATCGGGAAAGAGAGGTTGGCATACTGTTTCCCATTCTTTCCTTCTCGTATGGCGATGAAGAAATTATTGTGAAAATCTCGTTGGGTATCAAGTTTGATACCTCTGGATTTAAAATAGGGATAGAATGCTTTCTGAGAATCCCAATCGTTCAGTCGGAAATTCAACCTGTCATAGTCGTTGATATCGAAGACTCGTTGTGCTCGTTCTCTATCAGCAACGATGGATGGACGTTCGGGTATCGGATTATTCAGAAGTCTATTGCATACCAAATTGACCAGTCTGTCTGCATTCATGCCAGGGGTATACTCACTGAACAAATGGGGATGCTCCTTGATGAAGCTGATTACATTATAGTTCTTGACTTCTGGCGGTTGAAAGCAGCATAGCCCATTGCCTGTGACGATAAACTTATCACCACGGACACGTTTCCCGTTGCTATCCATACGAACATACGATGGGTAGCGCAAGCCGTCACGTCTGTTGAGCTGATAGCCTGCATCTACCAGTAAATCCTGTATGTTGATACGGTTCTTAAAATCGTCGTAGGTTAATTCTGCCATAAGCTTTTGTGTTTAGTATTCGAATACTTCCATAACCTTGGTTTCAGCAATGTTGGCCATGGTAAATTCCTCCATGCTTTTGTCCATCACATCATTCACATTGCTAAGGGCTACTTCCAAGTTGGCAGCCTGTACCAGATAGGTTACATTCGTGCGTTTCTCAGAACCTGTCTCTTCATCCAAGGTGATAAAGGATAGTTTTACTTTGAACCATTTGTCATCATCTTCATCATCGCTAAAGAATACTTCTTTATAGGGTGCAGGATTGATATTCTTGATTTCGATTCCACCACACACTCGTGTCTTTAGTTCTTTCAAAGCTCTGCTTTCAGCCTCTCCAAAACTCATGGCATCTGTGGTATATATTTCATTGGCTTTCTTCTCGGTGCCGTCTTCCATCTGTTTGAGATAGCACACTGTCACCTCAAACCAATAAGCTGTTTTTGCTCTCATGCTCTATTTTAGTTTTGGTGTAATTACGCAGATACTATGAAATGTATTCGCTATATGTAGTAATACTATTAAAGTAGTATCTGCTTAATATCTGTTTATTACATTTGTTATTACATGCCATGATGCAGTTCTCTATGCATCATTTCAGTGTTTGCTGCTGCTTCAAAATTACGAGCTGCCACATCCATGGGCGTATCAACGCCAGGCTTAAAGTAGGCTCTTGGCTCCGGCCCATGATGATGTTCCATATAGATTTCAGGTGGCCCATGGTGATGTAATCCTCTTCCTAATTCGCCCAACACAGTAGCTCCGGCAAGCAAAGCGGCTCCGATTTTTACTCCCAAACCAACACCATCTCCACGACCTTTCATTTCGACTTCGGGAAAGACTTTGGAGAAGAGTTTCATGCGGTGGTAGTCATCGATAGCCATAAACTTATCATATTGCTTTTGTGTTATCTCGTGGCTGACTACCTTTCCATCGATGATGGCGGTCATGCGATATTTCCCCTCGGTCTGTTGGCCTTCCTTTTCTTTATTTGCGGTTTGCTCGGCGGGTCTATTGGTAATAGGCTCGACACGAATTTCATCCACTGATACTTCACGACCATGCCGGCCTTCACGATACCATCCTTTGTTTTCATCTATATACTGTAAGTCGTTTCCATTCATCTGCACACTGCCTTCCTGTAAAGGGGCTAATTCAGGATGAATGTTTTGCTGTTGTTCTTGATTGATGAACTGATTCTGTCCGTCATCTATCACTTGTCCTTGTTGTTGCTCTAGTCCAATACACAACTGTTGATCGATTTCGGCCTTCGCTTTATCGGTCAATGGTATATTGATGTTTTCTTTGCTGTTGAGTACATCCATCGTAATGCTTCCTGCAAAGTCTTCTTTTATGATGCCATTGAGCGTTCCCAATCTCTGCTCAAGCGGTATTTCCTTCAACGAATTGCTGGTAAGTATCTTTAGTTCTTCGGGTTTTAAGTCGTATTGCAGGTCAGCAGGTGAACTGGCTGACTGAACGGTCAGTGTCTTGGTAGTTGGGTCGATAATCAGACCATGAGAAGCCAATATCTCTTGCCACTTCTCATTGGTGAAATACACAGGTGAAGTGATGACCTCTTTGTAAGGTTCTGCTGGCTGAGTCGTTCTTGGACGTGCTTGTATAGGTTGAATTACGGCTTGCAAATCTTGTAGGATATCTTGTTTTACGGGTGATGGATGTCCTTTATAGTAAAAGCCATAACCACCGTTTTGAAGTTCTCCGGGTTTCATGCGACCATCGGGACGATTAGGAACAATAGGTGCACCTGCTGGGTAAAAAAGCCCTCCATTGATGCGTCTCAGATGATAACCGTCTTGTTGACGAGGTGTCCATCCCAAGAACGGCACTGGACCGTGCATTCCCATAGCTCTCCAACCTTGTCGTAAAGATGGTGCTGGGTTACGACCATATTCACCTACACCAATACGATAGCCGTGCAATCCCATAGCCACTCGACCATTGGCATTACGTGCATGAACAAAGTTCTTGGGCATGTCAAAGTCGTTGGCTACCAGATTTGTGAAAGTGTTATAGGCTTTCTTATTGGCTGAATTAGTGCCCCAATCGGTTAGTGCTTGTAACTGTCTCTCACTGATGGGATAGTTGAGTACAGGGGAATCATGTCCATGTACTACCAACAGAAAGCCATTACTACTGGCATGGATATGTGCCTGCATACCATTTCTCAGTAGGATGTCTTGGAGCTCTGGTTGCAGATCCAACGAGCGTGGGTTTGTATTTTTTCTGATTGACATAGTTGTTGGAATGATTAGGCATCACCATCTTCCATTGCTGTCTCCAGTTGTGCTTGCTTGAATTCTACGAACTCGGCTGCACTGTCATGGTTGATGGCTTTGCCACGGCTTTCACAATAGTGTTTATAATCTTCTTTCCATTCCTTTGAATGGTGGTTGACATAATCCAGCCAACCATACTCGCCGTTTTGCATTTTCTCGACGAGCTCTTCTTCTGTGTAGAATTTCTCTTTTGCCATGTGTCGTTACATTTTGTGTGTTGCTTGTTGTTTGCGTGTTTCGCTCTTCTTGTTGAGCTCATTCCACATCTCATCGGTATATTCCTCTTCCGGAGTATAGTCCAGATTGCCATCTTCGTCCATAATCCAGCATCCATAGATACCGAAATTGTATTTCTCCCATTCTTTCTTGGGCTGTGAACGCCATTGCTGTTCGTCCCCCTTGGAAACACGGATACCTGTAAGGTCATCCAAATCGATTCCCATTGTTACAGGTTCGTCGTCAATGCTTACCGTGAGTGGCTTTCCATTGCTAAGACATGAAAGTTCGGCATTACTCAAGTGGAAATGATCGCAGATGAGCTGTAGGTTTCGCCCAATGACTGGGGTAGGAACAGAGAGAACCTGTCCTGTTTCAAAATCAATTTGATGAAAAGCCATCACTTCACGACCTTCTGAGGTGGTCATCTGCTCTGTAATGGCATGACCGGCTTCCAAAAGTTTCTGCTTGTCTTTTGGAAACTGGGTTAAGTCTGTTTCGATTAACTGAGGAATGAAGATGACATCCACTTTATCCTCTTCGTTTCTCATCAGACAGAAGCGAGTACGACAAGTGATGACTTCACCTTGTTCATTGGTTACTTTTACTGGCAATACCGGTGAACGTCTGCCTGCAAAGATTCCTTTCAGGGCATGTTCGGGTAGGTCGGTAATTATTTCTTCGGTTAAACCAAACTGTTGGAGAATCTCATAAGGCATCTCCTGTTCTGAAAATGTTGTTTCACTCATATATTTTTGTGTTTACGTTGTAATCTGGACACAAAATTAGAGTGGTAAAGTGTTGTGAACGATTTAGTGAGACGGAACAGCCTTTGTTTTCAGAATAATTAATCGAAATGAAATTATTATACTTTGTAATCATACTCAAAACAGTTGTTTGTAGATGTCCTCTGAATGGTTATACTATCAAAGTGTTGTTTTTCAACCTAGATAAAGATTATCTTTTGATGGATAATACTGCTTTGAGTATGAAATCTGAATTTGATGGTTTAATAGGTGTTTAATTCTGGCTGATTCTTGATGATATTGTTACGTTTTCAAGATTGGATTGCAAAGAGGATGTACTTTTGCAAGTATGAAAGCGAAAGTATTCTTTTTTATACTGGCCTTACAATGTTCACTTTGTAAGGCTCAGTTCCATACGGTGAGCAATGGCTCAAACCTTTATAAAATAGAAACAGTAGCCGAAGTACCTAGTGGTAAATTGGCTACTGCTATTATTGAACCCTCTAATGAGAGGGAAGTTTGTAATGCTGTGTCTGATAAGGATGAAGTTCGTGAGCAGCTTATAGCTCAGTACATCAGTGTGTCCTATCCTTTGAAGAATATACGTTTGAATTCCAACTATGGTGTTCGAAAAGACCCATTTACAGGAAAGCCAACCAAGCATAATGGAATTGACTTACAAGCAAAAGACGATGAAGTCTATAGCATGATGCAGGGAAGAGTGAAAAAGGTCGGCAGAGATAAGCGTTCAGGGAACTATGTGGTGCTTGAATACGGTAACTATACAGTTTCTTATTGCCATCTCTCCAAAGCATTGGTTCAGAAAGGTGACAGTGTGAATGCAGGTGATGTAGTTGGAATATCGGGCTCCACAGGTCGTAGTACCGGTGAACATCTTCATTTGACCTGCAAGTATAAAGGCAAGTACGTCAATCCTTCTATTTTGCTGGATTACGTAAAAGAGACACAAGCTGAATGTTTGGCACAGTTGAAGTCGATTGTGGTGTAGTGCAATCAGAACAATTTATTGTCCGACCCATGTGATCTGTTCCATGCGTCATAATCAGAGTACGTAGAAGTGTCACCCCAAAAGGTCGATTTTCTTTTACGTCTCTTTTTCTTTTTATCGCCACCACCAAACATCTTAGAAAAGATGTAGATTCCAAGTATGATAAGTATTAGTCCGTCCATAATAATATCGTTAATTCTAATACAAATATACTCATTTTCAACGATATAGCCAAATAAATTCATAACTATCATAGCTGATAACCAGAGTTTTATACGAATTAAATCAATTATGAATTGCATCATATTCAGTTTGAATATATCATCCGAAAGGGAAGGTCTAAACTGGCTGAATTTGCAGGTAAGTGGTAACAGTCAACAAAAAAACCGTCCAGATTGGCATCACCACAATCGAACGGTTTAATTTTGTATCTCACATTTATCTTTGGTCTTTACCGATAATTGAATAATATCGGCTTTAATACCGTTATTTGCTCTATTTTATAATACCATTTTCGATTTCATTCTTAAGAAAAGAAAATACATATACAGCACCTTGATAGTACAAACCACATTCGGGGTCTGAGAGCTTCTTGTATGTTTCAGAAGCATACAACTCGTCAAGTGCACGCTTCATATCCCAACCATAGGTATCCATTAGCATGGAAACAAGTTCTGTGGAGAGACATTCTACTAAAAATTGTACGTCGTTGTTCATGGTTATTGTTTCTTAAGAAATTGTATTGCTCTTTCTGTACCGAAAAAATATTGTATTGCATGATTGCCACGAAATCGAAGTTCCTCGATAAGCGTATTCATTGGAATATAGCCATTAACGAAACGCCGAATTTGGACACCAACGGTATCGTCAGCAATTGGCCCAATTACAATATCGTATGGATGAGTCGGCGTATCTGTATTATTGTTACGATTCATCAACACAAACTCTGCCCACTCAGGGCTATAGTCGTCAAATACTTTTATATTCAAATCGGTATTACTCTGAAGAATAGTATCATCAAATAGGTAGGTATTGATAATCGGTTCGCCTTTCATTAACATTCGTGTAGTACGCAAAGCCATATCGAAAGCTTGTTGCTTGTTAGCATTCAGATAGAAGCCACATCCAAAATCTTTGCCTCGTTTAGAGCGGCAAAGATCTATTTCCTGAATATCAACATTGGAACCATGATATAAAGTAATCATGCTAATTTCCCTCCTTTCTTTGAACAGACAGCTGTCAAGTCATTGACGGCATCGTCAATAGACAAAGTATGCTCAGCAGCATAACAATCAATTAGAAAATCAATTCCGCTGAAACGACGCAAATAGGCATAAGCTTGCGCATTGGTTAAGCTGAACTTAGCAGCGAATGCACCAACACAACAAACCACATATTCTATCTTGTTTGTTATCTCATTCTTATTCATAATTGACCTTGTTTATATTGACATTATTAGCGTTGCAAAGATACACATTTTTGCTGAGTATTATGCTTGTTTTTAGAGACTATTCACCGAATGAAGCTTCTAAAGTTCGATTTTAACACAGAAATGCTTTATGCAAGAACTTCGAATGCTTAAATCATTATCTAAAGCTTTATGTTTTGAAAAAACGCTTACTCTGAGCACACTGTTCTTATGGAAAGCGGGGTGAGCATGTTGCTGCAAAGGTAGTAATAATTTTCAGACTCTCTTTTTCTTGCGCTGGACATCTGCTATCATGTATTTGTACCTAATATACTTCTTGCTTTTTAATATCTATGTCATATTTTGGCATATCTTATCATCTATCTTGTCAATAAAAATAATATATGGAACAAACATATCAAACACTAGAAGATTTCTATAATAACAACAAGTATCATCTTGATAGTTCATGGTCGATTTTTAATAGCTTTTGGTTGAATACAGTCCAATATGAATTGATTCAAGCTATATTAGAGGTAATGATAGATACCTCAATATCATCGAAACAGACAATTGAAATTAACGTCGATTCAACTCAAAAAATCACTGTAAAAGTTTTTTGTAAATCATTTGTTAATGATAAATTGCTAGACAGTGTTACAATTCTTGAAAGAATATATGATCATAAAAAAGTAGAACTTCGTCACTGTGGTCTTGTCGGTGTAAATTCTTTGAGTTATATATTTGAGATTATTTCTGATGGAAGACAATTAGAATTTCAGAATCGCAAATTGATAATAGATAAGCAGATTCAACAATTAAAAAAAGAAGAAGTGAGTGTGTCTTTTCGTATTGAAGAATATATGTCATCTTTTAGCATCAGAAAAATGAAACAGATGATAAAAGAATACACTTACATATATCCTAATGTAGAATTCCTGTGCAATAAAGAAAAAATAGCATCGCCGAGTGGAATTTCAAACTTTGTATCAATATATAATCCATATAGCTTTTTAAATTTCAAGAATGACGATTTGGAAGTTGCATTAACCTTATCAAATGATGATAATGAACATTTTCTAACAATTATCAACGATGAAATAACGAATGATGATAACTTTTCTTTGGAATCCATAAGAATAGGTGTATTGAGAGCAATTAACCAGTATTTTTTGATTTCATTGAGTAAATATGAGATTCCTCCACTTGTTATTGCAACTCATATAATTGTTGATGCTGAACGAAATAATTTTTATTCTTCACGTCCTTACTATCGAATATTTGATGGCAAGGATATTAATGAACAAGTAGAAATAGGTGTATATCAGAATTTCCTACCTTATTTACAAAATAATTCAGAATTCTCATCCATTCTAAAAACAAAGATAGAAAAATACTTAGAAGACAAGCGTAATGTAAGATTTTACTCATTAAATGACTATGCATCAATTAATGTAAGTATTAATGGGGAGGATGTAAGACTCGATGTCATTCTCAATGAAACAATAAATAAAGATGCATATGATATTCCACTATACAAATCTCCAGAAGATGGAATAGATATAATTGATGATGTTATTGATATGTTTGATAGGCTTATAAATGTCCCTTCGCGTATAGGTTTTGATTTTAATGATATAGTTTTTACAATAAAAGGTAATAAAAGAATTGCAGCGGTGTCAGGAATTTCAAATGCATATAATAATTGTCATTTGAAAGATGCAATAAAAGATGCACTTGATAAAGCCAAACAAAGAAATATTAATGTATTTGAATGCAGCAATCTTATTGTTAATATAAGACGTTTCCCGACAGATATAGAAGACGATGCATTTGCAAATGAATTAAACTCTATTTATGACTTTTTTCAAAAATTTTCTGAACAAACTTGTACAAAAATTACAATATCGCCCAAACCTAATTATTATTGTTCTAAGACTTTTGAAATTGATATTTTATTTGCAGGCATATAACTATTTTAAAGTCTGGTGAAATGATATGAAGCAATATGGCATAGCCTATACTATATCTTTGCGGTGGAATTTAATTCTCGGAGAAGCCAAAGACCGTTATACGGAGGCAGCAATTATAATCAAAAAATAAAGTATTATGCCTACAATGATTAGTCGCAGTAAAGAATTGATTCGTATTTGTCCAAGCAATCCAGCAAAAATTGAGTTTTCAACAAACAGTGGACGAAGTTGGGTTATATGTTTTAATGGAAATTCAAACACTGGACAATTTAGTGATTTAATGGATAATGGTAAAGAAATCCTAGGTACTACAAACAAAGGATTGTTCTTTTCAACCAATGATGGTCAAAGCTGGATTTTACGAAAACGCTAAAATCAAACAATTATGAGAAATAGATTCTATACTCATCCTACAGATGATATCATTGTAGAGGTTGAACACATGTTCAATGTCTGCAATGGTATCGTAAATGTAGGAGTTGAAGATTTACATCAGGTTATTTCTGGTTCAGAAAATACGATTATACTAGTTGGTATTGGTATGGGAAGTAATCGAATTAGCAATGCAATAGAAGATGCAATTATGCACACATGCAGCGTAGCATCGGACTACAATCTTTTTTCGGCAGAAAAGGTTATATTAAAACTGATATATCCACAGAATAACCCACTTATGATTGTTGAAACAGATTCAATAACTCAGTTTGCTGAAATGTTTCCTTCCTCCACTTCATTTATATGGGGAATTAGCGAAAACAATTCTGAGAATTCTGAAGTTCAAGCCCTGATAATTGCATCCAACGTTCAAAAGAAATAGATTATGGCGCAGAAATTATCATTCAATTTTTGTTGCAAGTGGAATACGCATACATACACCAAACGAGAATGCTTATGCTATAAGTGCAATACTCCATTTCAAAAATACTTCTATAAAAGGCTAAATGGTAATGAGTGTATAGCTGTGTAGCTGTTAGGTTTGTAGATAATCACCATATTTTGATTGGTAAATACAATTTTAAAAGAAAAGCAGGCTTTTGTGCTGTGACGGATTACGCTTTACATCATAAGTAAGAACCTCTAAGTCTTAATTTGGCTACAATGATACCCTGTATTATATCAAAATATGATATGCTTCAATTGTTGTATGGCATTGATACGAATACGCTAAAGGAAATCGAATTTGCTTATCATGGGCAACTGAAAGAAGATGGAATCACATGGTTTATTGGAATTGCAAACAATCTTTTAGCCAAAAAATAGTAAATACAGATGTTGAGCAGCATAGTTTTTACGCAAAAATGGAGATTTAATGGCTGTAAATGAATCTTTTAGATTCCTATGCCATGATTTTACATAGATTGTAAGTACCTTTGCAGCAGTATTAAACCTTTAAAAGTGATTACTATGGCATCAAATATCTTTGGACGATATATTTGGCTCATTGATACCCTCAGGCGACACAAACGCTTGACTTTTGAGGAAATCAATAATCTTTGGATAGAAAGCGGTTTGAGTTATGGAGAAGGCGATGAACTCCCATTGAGAACCTTCCATAATCACCGCAAGGCAATTAAAGATATCTTTGACGTCTATATTGAGTGTGATGTCAAAGGTGGGTATAAATACTATATTGATGAACCGGAAAGATTGGAGGGAGATAGCCTTCGGAGTTGGTTAATCGACTCATACGCTACGCTCAATCAAATACAAGCCGATAAAAAATTAGAAGGACGTATCATTTTTGAAAATGTTCCATCTGGCAACATTTGGCTGACTACATTTGCCCAGGCTATGCGTAATGGACATCTGGTTGAAATCACTCATCAAGGATTCGGAAAGAATTACGAAAACACATTCGAGATTGAACCATACTATCTGCGTATATTCAAGCAGAGATGGTATGTAATAGGTAGAAATCCTTATTATGCTTGGAAGAAAAAGGAAGCTGAGAAGGAAGGAAAAACCTATGACCGACCTATCTTTCGAGTATATGGACTTGACAGAATATCAATGGTGTCAATAACTGATAAGGTATTCAAAATGGAAGAGAATTTTTCCATTGATGATTATTTCAATGGTTGTTGTGGTATCATCCTAAATACGGATATTCCAATGGAACATGTCGTAGTCAGAGCTTATGATAAAGCACCCGACTATTTGCGTACTCTTCCCTGGCATCCTTCCCAAAAGGAAATAAGTAAAGACGAAGAATCTGCGATTTTTTCATTTGAGGTAAGACCGACGTATGATTTTATTCAACTCGTCATGCAACAAGGCGACCAAGTGGAAATACTCGAACCAGCCTCCTTGCGGAATCATATGAAGAATTTAGCTAATACACTTACCTCTTATTACAAAATTTAAAAATTTACTAAATATGAGCAAATCAAAGATAAGCAATAATTATCTTCCCATTTTGGAAGATTTTGTAAAAAATGGAGGTATGGAATTACTCATAAAAAGTGGGTATGACCAAGGACCCTTTATTCCATATGTCTTTGAAAACTATGAAAAAGCGCCTGTAAAAATTGTGTATTGCGGTATCGACACATATTATTGGACACATCTTGAAGACCTTAAGAATGCTATTGACGAGGACAAGATAGATGTTTATCTTACAATTAACAAAGATGCAATGAATGCTGATAAAGTGTTCGATTGGGGCAATACATGTAGCTTTTGGGGAACAGTAGCTAGGTTACAATTGATGATTAGAACAGGCAAGTATTATGAGGACATTACAAACATTTCAAAGAAAGAAGAAGAAATCATTAAGGAAGTCGGATATTCTAATCTTAACTCATTAGAATTGCCAAAAACATTTAACAAAAGAGAAGGTGAATCTTGCGCTAATGAATCTTATAACAAGGCATCTATACTTGCAAACTCGTTTACATCAATTAAAACTCTATTAGATTCTTACGAACCAGACTATATATTTATACTTACATGGAGCGACAAAGATGAAGTCTTTGAAGGATTAGAACGTTTATTTGAAGAAAAATACTACGAAGAAAGTTTCAGATCCGTATTCAGTATAAAAAATTATAAAACCAAAATCATTTGGTCAACACATCCTTCTCGTTACAGGTTTTTAGGAACTAATATGGAAGAAATGGTAAAATACTTGTATGACTCATACCAAAAGGTACATAATAATGATTCAATATGAAAGAAGAATTAAACTTTATTGCAATTGACTTTGAAACGGCCACCCCAAAACGTACTTCCATCTGCGAAGTAGGTATCTGTGTGGTGTGCAATTGCGAGATAGTAGAAACACGTTCTTGGTTGGTACAGCCTGAAGACAATGCCTATTCATATTGGAATATCAAATGTCATGGCATACAACCCGAAGATACCGAGAACTCCCCATCATTCCCTAAAGTATGGGAAGAGATAGAGCGATTATATCTTGATGAGTTTAACACTTTCGTGGCTCACAACGCACTTTTCGATCGTAGTTGTTTGGAACATTCAGCCGAACTTTATCACATACATCTTCCAGAACTACATTGGCAATGTTCTCTCAAAACAGCTCGACAAGTTTATGATTTTGGATGCAACAGCCTCGGCTATCTTTGTGACCAACTAGGCATTCCTGAAGGTACTCACCACAGAGCGGGTGATGATGCTGAGATGTGTGCAAGACTTTTTTTGAAAGAAATAAACGATTTTGAAAATAGACAATGAAAAACGAATTTATATATAATATCCAGAATATCTTTTCTGACGATGTAGAATCTGTTCTATCCACTACGAAAATGAAGAAGTTCTACATTGGCCCATATCAAAGAAGTTATAAATGGAAATCTGAGGGAAAATTTGATCAAGTGCCCCAATTACTCAATGATATATATGATGCCTGGAATAAAGATTATGAATCAGAGTATTTTTTGCAATATATTACTGTCAAAGCAGATAGTACCAATAGATGGTTAGAGGTTATTGATGGGCAACAACGTCTTACGACATTGTCCTTGTTTTTTTATCAGTTGGAAAAGTTTGAAGACAAAAATAATATCGCTAAAGAGAAATTAATTTACTCTAGATATTGTAACGGTAATATTTTCGAGAACGTTCGTGAGTATTGCGATACTCATGATACTATTCTTGATACTGATTTTGATACGCAGGATATGTATTATATGGCTGCGGCATCAAAATGTATAGAGTCAAAAATTGAAATTTGGAACAAGAATGGTAAACTTGAAGAAATAATAAAATATTTGCTTAGTAGTGTAAAGATAATAGTTAATATAGAAAGTAATTTCGTGCAGTCTGAAGATATTTTTGCTAATCTGAATGACAATCATGTACCTCTTACAGATGCATATTTAATTAAAGGCTTGCTCATTACCAATGCAGTAAATAGAACTAATGCTTATGGTCGCAGTTTAGAATATACAGAGATACAGGAAAAATGAAAAAATCTTGGTCGTATTTGGGATGAAATACAAACATGGATTACCCAAATTGATCATAGTCACTTCTTTTTTAAGCACTCAGAAATGGGCTCTAATTATAATCCGAAATACAGTATGGAATATTTTTTGGAGCTCGCATATTTATATAAATACAAAGGTGAACGTGGAAAAGTTGTTGGTGATTACAGTCAAAACCATCTTGTCCTATTCAATATGTACAATAGCACAGTTAAATCTGCTCGTGAAACGCTAGAAATAATCGAGGCTATCCGACATATTTTTCGAAAGTTGGTTACAGTATATGAAGGACCTTTATATAATCTTTGGGGATATGTACAGTTTAGTAAAGGTAACGACAAAGGTATAGACATCTATTCTTGCTTAGATATGGCTGATATTGAACTAAAAAATTCATTGATAAATAGCTCTTTAAGTAGTATTCCTATTCTCAAAAATGAAGGAAAAGACAATTATGCATCTATGCGCTATAAATCAAAGAATGACAAACTTACAAATCTTCTTCTTTCTTATAGTGTATTCTTACCTATGCTAGAATCAAAAGATTATAGATTTCGGTTTTATGAGTATGAAAATGCGAGGTGGAGTTTTGAGCATATTTCACCACAAAATCCAAAGGGGACATTGACTATTCCAAATTATGCAAAGTTGTATGTCATAAAGGAGATTGATAAATTGTTGGATGACTCTAGTGACGAAGAAAAGGACCGGCTAGAGAAACTAAAACAAGATGTTCAAAATGGGAACAAAATTGATGCGAATAATATAGAATTTTTATTCGACTCTAATGTTGATGAACACTCTTTAGGGAATATGGCTCTGTTAACGAGAGAAGACAATAGTGCTAATAATAACAATCCATTCATGATTAAAAAGTTAATCATACAAAGTAGGAAAGGGAATGGAGCCTTCATTCCCAATCACACATATGAGGTCTTTAATAAAATTCTTGTATCTCCTTCTATTGATAAGGCCTTCACAGCAGAAACATTTATATGGAGCCAAAAAGATATTGATGCTCATATTCAATGGATGAACAAGGAGAATGAGAACATTATTGAATGGTTAAAAAATAAAGCAAAAGCATGAAAACAGGTCGATATAATATAGCGCAGTTGCTAACATCTCCAGATGTTGAACAAATAGTTATTCCTGAATTACAACGAGATTATGTTTGGGGAGAACGTAATGTAACTGGATTACTATCATCAATCCTTGATAATTATAAATCAAAGATTGAGCAGACATTAGAAATCAAGAGTAGTTTAGGCATCAATATAGAAAGTGATATTATCAACTATCTTAATGAGGAATATATGCGTTTACGTTATAATACCAGAGTTGGTTTTATATATGCTTATCATGACAGAACACTTTCAGGTCAGTATTATCTGATAGACGGTCAGCAACGCATTACAACGATTTATCTTATTCTTTTGGCGTTGTATCGCCGATCAGAAAATCCAGATGTGTTTAGGAAATTATATTTCATTGATTCCATTCCCAAAATAGACTATAAGGTACGTGATGTGGCACATAGTTTCTTAGTCGATTTTATAAAATTCGAATTGACGAAGAAAGATGAAAAAGATACATTTAAGAAGAGTAGTCGATATTATATTGAATACGACAAGGACATAACAGCTCGATCTATCTATACTAACTATTACAATGTGATTGTTAGTAAACTATCATCGTATAATGATGTAGAGCTGTTAATAAATTATGTTGAAAACTATATTGAATTCAATTATTTCGATACAAATATGAGTGAACAGGGAGAAAAACTGTATTTATATATGAACAGCCGTGGAGAATCTCTTTCTACTCAAGAACGCATAAAATCTGTTATTATTGGGCGTAATAGCAACAAGCTAGTAGCCGGAAAAAAATGGGAAGATTGGCAGAATTTCTTTTGGAAAAACAAATCACCAAAAGACAAGAATGCAGACCGTGGATTTTTTGAGTTTCTAAAATGGGCTGCTATAATTCATATGTGTATCAATCCAGACACTAAAATAAAAACAACTTTAAATAGTGACAAAACAAAGAGCCGTATTGAAGAAATTGAGGACTACATTCGAATAGAAAAAGATGTTTCTATAAGAGCATTGCAAGCGGATTGGATTTGTTCATATATATCCGTGAATGAGAATTTTTCTTTCGAATGGCTTGAACGTGTGGAATCTGCTGTTGAATTGTTACATTCCCTACTAGGCAAATCATTTTTTTTAGAAAATGACTTTCATGTTTATCCTTGGTTTAATGTGACAAATGAAACAAATACAATCGAGTACACCTCTCTATTGGGACTACTATACTATATTATTGCTTTCAAAGATAAAGAAGTCAAGGAGATAAACATTCTACGTATTGCATTGTATCTCAAAAATTTGAAATCGGAATATACATTGCGTCGTAATCCTGACCGTGCTGTTATTAGATGCATAAAATTAATCAAATGGATGGCTGAGAATGAAAATGCAGACGTAAGATTATTAGGAAAATATGCCGTTCATGAAAACGATGGTTTGAATGACAAATATGTATTACGAACAGATGATTTACGTTGGGGGTATTATCAAATAGATTGGCAAAATTGTCAG
Organism: Bacteroides sp.; assembly: GCA_041907545.1. Lineage (GTDB taxonomy): Bacteria > Bacteroidota > Bacteroidia > Bacteroidales > Bacteroidaceae > Bacteroides. The sequence continues at coordinate 9,137 of JAYRGX010000027.1, read as the reverse complement.
AGTGTTAATCCTCTCTCTGACTCGCTCGGGAATTGGGAAAATTTTTTCGGGCGAATTACAAACGACAAAGAACTTAATCGTTTTTTGCGTGGAAATCACGATTTTATTATTAAAGTATTGCAGAGTAGTTCGTTAGTTCCTGATGAATTATTGAATAGATTTATAGAAAATGTTTTTAAATGTCGTTATACAGATCAACTTAGAAGAAATCTTATGGAATTTGGTGATATTTCGGTCTATGATAATGGTGGCAGCAATAATATCGGTCCAAATTGGATGGAACGTTGGTGTTTGCTTGGTTCGGATCATGACGATACATATTGGAATGAATATATGAATGGAAAGGATTCAGATATTCATGCAAAATGCATTGCATCATATCTAGATGGGAACAATGATAACAAGACTGTAAATCCAATCATTAAAGAGTTAGGAAGAAACTTAGGATATATGAAGCAAAAGTTTTATCTCTGGGATGAAAAGCAACAACTTCGAATTATTCTTTTACAAGATAAGCAAGCCTCGAAATTCAAGGCAAGAGAACTATGTGTCCAATATTTACATAAGCAAATAGCAAATAGTTGGATGTGGGAACACAACTTCTGTGTAGTCAACTTTAAATTATCAGAAAATGGACTTGACACTCAGGTAGCCGATAAAAACACAGGATATTATATAGACCTTTGGTATGATTGGAATAATAGTGGTGGAAATTGGTATTGTCGATTAGGCCACAAGACACAAAACTTATCAGATTGTTTAATAGAGAATATTTTCCGAAAGGCAAATCATATAATGGGAAAAGAATATCAATGGATTAAAGAAGAAAAGAACTACACGTCACTAACTATTGAAGGTCCTATTTATACAGAAAAGATAGAAGATGAATATTTTAAAAGTGCAAATTTTGGTTGTGTAAATTAAACTGTGTCAGGTTTTATTTTTATAGTTAATTGGGCACCTTTTTTCTAATGGGTAATGCTGAGACCTGAGTTTTAGTTGGTCAAAAACGGTTAGGGGTCGACCCCCTAATCGTTTTTATGTTCCAATGGTGCAAAGCATCGCCATCGTTTTGTTGGTCACCACAAAACTAATGAAAAATATTGAATTCCTGTTATTGTCAATAAATTAATCGAAAAGTTTAAATCTATCCGGAAAAAGGATAGCCAGTTGCTGGGCTGTCTGTCCCCAATCTTTCAAGGGCATAGTCCACTTTTTACGTATATTACGGTAGGCCAGATAAACCAGTTTCTCCAACGCCGTGTCGTTTGTGAAAACCCCTTTGTTTTTTGTCACCTTGCGAATCTGACGATGGTATCCCTCCACCGTGTTGGTGGTATAGATCAGTCGCCGGATGGCGTCAGTATATTGGAAATAGGCTGATAGTTTATGCCAGTTGTCCCGCCAGGATTTTATCACCAGTGGATATTGTTCGCCCCAGTTCAACTCCAGATTGTCCAGCTCCACTTCTGCCTGTTCCTTGCTTACAGCCTGATAAACGGGCTTGAGATCCTTCATGAAGGCTTTTTGATACTTGCTGGCAACATATTTAAGGGAGTTGCGCACCTGATGCACAATGCAGCTCTGAACGATGGTTTCCGGGAACACACTATTGATCGCATCGGAGAAACCGGCCAGATTATCCACACTGGCTATTAAAATATCCCGTACTCCCCGTGTTTGTAAATCAGTCAGTACCGAGAGCCAGAAATTGGCACCTTCACTCCTGGAAATATACATTCCCAGCAGATCCTTATGCCCGTTGCGGTCAACGCCGAGCACATTGTAAATGGCGCGGGTAACCGGTCGGTTTTTATCATCCATGACCTTGTAGTGGATGGCATCCATCCATACTATGGGATAGACTGAATCAAGGGGACGGGTACGCCAGGATTGAAGTTCAGGCAGCACCCTGTCGGTAATGGCGCTGATTGTATCGGCTGAAACCCGATTACCCAGGTTCTCCTCCATCCAGTCGCTGATCTCCCGCGTACTGTTGCCTAACGCGTATAAGCCAATGATGCGGTCAGCTACACCTTCGGCCAATATACGCTCCCGCTTTTTGATAAACTCCGGTTCAAACCGGGAATCCCTGTCTCGTGGCGTGTGAACTGTAACCTCACCCAGGGAAGTCTGAACTTGCTTGCGATTATATCCATTGCGGCGATTACCCGATAAGCGTTCCTCTTCATCCATGTGAACATCCATCTCACCCTCCAATGCTGCATTCAGAAGGTTCTCCAGTAATGGCGCAAATGCACCGTCTTTTCCTAAAAGAGGCTTGCCGGCTTTTAGCTGCTCCAGCGCCTTGGCTTGAAAGGACTTGTAATCAAAATCTTCCATAATGTAAACTATTGTGTAAAAGTAATAAAAAAATGAATTTATTATTTGACACAGTTTACTTTACAGTCTCCTTTAATCAAGAGTAGGAACTGATTTTTCTACTACCCAAACATCCTCAACTCCACAATCTAAGTAAATCCAATCATTCCAGTTCTCAACAACCCACTTCCAATTTAGACCGAAATTAGTGGATAGTGCATCTTTAGGTAATCTTACCAATAGAGAACCTGCTTTATATCCAGATATAACATACAAGACATAACGTAATTCTCCATTATCAAAAGACTCGGCAACCATAAAGTCTACGACCTCCTCATAGGGATATTTTGCTTTACAGCGAAATACACACCCTCTACTTATATCTTGCTTATAGTCTAGTAATCTTGATCTTTGTTCCATTTTCTATCCTCTTATCTCTATTATATCCCCAATCTTCGTACTAGGACACTTTGATAGAAAATCTCTTCGCAGATTCCAATCAGCCTTTCCAACGCCTTGAGCAGCTAGTTTAATGCAGTTTGTGCCATTCTTCTGATTGATGGAATCTATCATTTGCGAAATGCGTTTTTGCTTTTCTCTATCTCTTGGGTCAAAAAGGTCGTGCATATAATTGGTTTCGCTGATGATATGCGTAAGTATAACTCCAGCTTTTTTGTATTCATAACCCTCTCTGTAAATCTCTTTCAGAGCACAACTAGCATGCTTGATTATCTCCATTGTATCAGCAGTAGGGAAAGAAAATTGCATTGCCTTAGATGGAAAATATTGTTGTAAATCTTCTCTGTGGCGATTGGTATAAGCAAAAACAATCATGCCCTGTGTTAATGAATTTTGTTTTCTCAACTTCGCAGCACAAGCTGATGCAAAGTTAGCAATAGATTCTCGTAAAGAATCGAAGTCTGTAACCATTTCACCAAAACTGCGAGAGGTGCAAATTTGTTGTTTTTCAACTACAGAATCAGAAGTGATGCAAGGCTCTCCATGTAGTTCTAACCAAGTACGTTCACCTACAACAGTCATCTTGCTACGCACCCATGAACGAGATTTTTGAGTTAAATCGTAAGCTGTTTTGATTCCATAATATTCTAAAGTCTTGGTCGTTTGCCTCCCTATGCCCCAAATGTATCCTACTGGAGTCTTCTGTAAAGCTTTAATTCTTTTTTCATCAGAATCCATTATACAAACTTTGTTATAAGCAGGATATCGTTTGGCAAAGCTATTAGCCAATTTGGCTAAAGTGCGTGTTGGAGCAATACCAAGTGAGACAGGTATACCAGAACTTCGACAAGTTGTTCTCACTAGTTTCTGTCCAAATTCTGAAAAGTTTTCGATACCAGCCAAGTCCAAGAATGCTTCATCAATAGAATACACATCTATTTCGGGAACTTGCTCAGCTAAAATGGACATCACTCGCCTTGATAAATCTCCATAAAGTGTATAATTTGAAGAGAATACATTGATATTTTGTTGTCTTATTAAGTCTTTGATTTGATAGAATGGCACACCCATCTTCACACCTAACCTCTTAGCCTCTTCACTTCTTGCAATTATTGCTCCATCATTATTCGAAAGCACAACAATAGGTTTTCCATCCAAATTTGGATTGAAAACTCGCTCACATGATGCGAAGAAATTATTACAGTCGATGAGTCCTATCATATTAAACAGACTTCTTTTGTGCTTTTTCTATATTCTCTTTTACACGAAATAGTGTAATTTCAGCAATAAGGTCGTAAGGAATGGATTCAGTGTATAGAAATTGTATACCTCCTTTAGATATGGTATATCCTTCTAATTTATCTTTAAAAGCTTCAACACCTGACGGATCTGGATAAAAGCCTAGATGTTTCTTATATGCAGCAAAGTGCACCAAATTACCATGTAATATAAAAGTTGGTATTCCGTACTTTATAGTTTCTTCTAATTCAGTGTTGCACGACAAAATTATTTCTCGCACTCTCTTTAAAATCTCTTGAATATTTTCAGGAAACTTTTGGATGTATGTTTCTATTGTTTCTTCTTTCATCTCCTCCTCTTATTTTGAATACAATACGTTACAATTCCCCAAATTAAGAAATCATTTTCGATTGTCACTTTTATTGGTTCATAATTCTCGTTGGCTGGTTCTAGCCAAATAACATCTTTTTCTAGTTTGATGTATTTGATAGTGAACTCACCATCAATAAAGCAAACGGCCATATCACCGTTCTGAAGCTCTAGCGATTTGTCAATCACTAGAATATCGCCATCATGCACATTAGCATCTATCATGCTATCACCCTTTACACGTCCATAGAAAGTGGATGCAGGATGTTTTATCAACTCCTTATTCAAGTCGATAGCACTTTCAATATAGTCTTGCGCTGGACTAGGAAACCCAGCCTTGATTCCTCCATCTGCATAGGGCAAAGAGAGTTCTAGACTTTGGTCGGATGGATGTATTTTGAGGTTTGTTTTATTCATGGAGCAAAGGTAGGAAAGAATATTTTTATTCTTGATAGATTCTATTTGGCAATAATTATTCCTTCAAAATCGTCATATAAAAATCCTCCAACTTTAACTTGCCATATTGATTTGTCTGATTCTCCGCAAACACACCTAATATTTTTAGTATATTAGCGCTCAAAAAGCAGGGATTATGAACATATTCAGTTTTACGGCTCATTTCGGTTCGGAGGAAGATTGTCGTTTGCATTTCAAGGAGCAGCGTGATAAGGAAGGGGTTGTCTGCAAGCGATGCGGGGGCACTTCCCATTATTGGTTACAGGGTAAATGGAGTTATGAATGCAAAGGTTGCCGTTTCCGCACCTCGTTGCGCAGCGGTACGAACATGGAGAGCTCCAAGCTGCCGTTTCTGGTGTGGTACAAAACGATGTTCCTGATGAGTTGCACAAAAAAGGGATTCTCCACCAACGAACTCCAGAAGCAATTAGGATTGAAGCGTTACGAACCGGTATGGGCGATGGTACACAAACTCCGCAGGGCGATGGGCAACCGGGATGCAAGGTATACACTGGAAGGGATGATAGAACTGGATGAGGGTTACTTTTCGGTGGCCAGTAAGGAAATCGAGCGAGGCAAGGGTACACGTGGCCGGGGAGCCGAGGGAAAGCAGAACGTTGCGGTGATGGCCGAAAGCACCCCGTTGGAAGATATCGAAACGGGCAAAAAGGAGAAGCATGTGCGTTATTTCAAGGCCAGGGTACTGGATAGCCATCAAAGTGAAGGAATCAACGGCGTGGTCAGGGACTGCATGGAGGATGATGCCATCGTATTTTCGGACAAAAGCACTTCTTACGTTGACATCTCCGATCTGGTGGAATTGCACGTCACCGAGAAATCAGACGCCAAAACCACCAAGGAAACACTCAAATGGGTGCATATCGCAATCAGTAATGCAAAACGGACATTGCTGGGCAACTACCATAAAATCAAAAGGAAATACTTACAGTTGTATCTCAACGAGTTTATTTACAAATTAAACAGACGGTATTTTGGAGACAAACTCTTTGACAGACTAGTAATTGCGAATATAACAGGTGCATAAACGGATAATCAGATTGATTTGCAATATTATCCTGAGCCATAGCTGAAAGGAAAAATTCAAATGGACCATATGCTTTGGAAGATGTGAATGTTCGCAACACCCAAATAGAGAGTTTGCGAGTCCAATCTGGCAGAAAAGTAATCTTGAGAGGTTTATTCAAAACTCGCAATGCTATTTTGGCAATATCCTCTTGTGTCAGTATCTCTTGTCCTCCAGCAGTTTCCTCTCTGTTGCCAGCAATCATTTTGTCAACGCAAACAACTGCTAGATCTTTACCATCTATAGGGTTGAGCTTAAACTGTCCATCACCAAACAAGTAAACTCGCCCCTTCTTAGCCATTTCTAAAAAGTCCTTCATATCTGAGAAAAAACCATTAGGACGCATAATGCAATAGTCCAAACCTGACGATTTCAATTCATTTACAAAACGTTCTTTTGCCTCAAAAATCTTTAAGTGTCTTTGTTTATCTCCATTAATGGCAGAAATATATTCAAATTTCTCTACTCCTGATTTTTTAGCTTCGTATAACAAGTTCACATTTCCTTGATAATCTACATCCATGTAAGTCAAGTCCTCTTTTTGCCTTGTGATGCCAATGGTAGAAAACACCCAATCTATATTTTCTGCAATACTAACAAGTGTTTTGGGCATGGTTATTTCTCCTACAAAAAAGTCGTCCACATCTTTGAACAATTTCTTTTGGCTTTCTTTTCTGATTAATACTCTTACCCAGTATCCTCTACTTTTTAGCTCATTGACAATGTGTTTCCCTAAATAACCAGTAGCTCCAGCAACTAATACTTTTTTCATGTCCTTTTTGCTGTAAAGATAGGGTGATGAATTAGCTATTGTACTTGACGATTGTCAAGAAATCATCGTTTCAGAATGCGACTTTTGATGCGGCTCAATGTTTCAGGTGATACACCGAGGAAAGATGCAATATATTGTTGAGGCACATTCTGAAAAAGTTCGCTATTGCTTTCTAATAATTCAAGGTATCGCTCTTCGGCTGTTTGAGTAACAAAAGATGCAATTATCTTTTGACTGGCAATCAATTCATTTTCGGTAGCTATACGTCCTATTGCTTCAAACTTGGAATCTTTTTGGAGCAAAGTTTCTACCTTCTTCTTATCCAATATAACTATCTCAGATTGACCCATAGACTGATAATTCTCTTTAGCAGCAATACCTAGATTATAGCTTTCTCCAGCACATATAAATTGCCCTTGCGAATAGAAAAAAGCTGTTTTCTCATCCACATCCACTTTGTAAAATAATCGGATACAGCCTTTCGTTACAAAATAGAGTTCATTTGCTATTTGCCCTTCTTCAAAAAACACCTCATTATTTCGCAGTTTCCTTATTTCAAATAAAGACATGAGCACTTCGCACTCTTCATCTGATAATGCGACATAGGTTTTGATATAGTTTATTAGTTGATTCATATGGTGTATCTAATTTAGCAATCATTTATTATGAAATGTACAATTTACAACAACTTTTCCTTTCCCATCCCAGCTCCACAATCCCACTATGTCATCTTCTTGTTCGGTGTTTAGTTCATCAGGAATAGGTATGAACGGATTTTCTAAGATAACGATTTAGGATAGTTGATTTTAAAATTTATATTAGCCCTCAAATAAACCGAGCAGTAAAAAATAAAAGTTATTTTTACAACTGCTATGGAAAAGAGGAAAAATTTTACATCGAAAATCAAGGCTGAATTAGTTTTATCCTTGTTGCGTGGAGAGGATCCGGAGCTGCTTAGCCGTGAATACGGAGTTACTCTGGCTGATATCAACCTTTGGCGGGATCAATTTATCGAGAGTGGTACCGACGGGTTCAAACGTAAACCCGACGATTCGAGGCTGGGTGCTGCCGAGCGTAAGATCGGGCAACTGCAGATGGAGCTCGAACTCACAAAAAAAAAGAACGAATTGGCAGCAAAACTAAAAAGGAAATAATCTCCATGCTGATAGAGGAACATTATCCATTAACCGGGAAACCATATCCGAAGCGTTTGATATTCAAGGTAGTCGGCTACAGCAGCAGCACCTGGTATGAAAACCCTACTCCCAAAACAGGGAAACGGGGCAGAAAACCCAAGCATAGCGATGAAGAGGTTTTACAGGAGATTAAGGAAGAAATTAAGAAGAGTACATTCAACGCTGAAGGTTATCTGAAAGTGAAGAAGCGCATGGGTAAAAGGAAGATAAACGCTCTGGTAGCCGGCAAGGCACGTGTGAACCGCATCATGCGGGAAAACAACCTGCTGAGCCCCTACAGAAGGCCCGGGAAGACGAATAAGCGCGAACATGATGGTACTATAATCACGGATGCACCCAATGTAATGTGGGCCACTGACGGGAAGAGGTTTTGGATTGATGGGTCAGGTTGGCATTGGTTCTTTGGTGTGATCGATCACTTTAACGATGAGATTATCTCATGGCATATTGCAAGGAAAGGCAACCGGTTTGCCGCCATGGAGCCTGTTAGGGCCGCTGTACGGAAGACTTTCGGTTCGGTAGGTAAGGATGTGTGTAAAGGAATGAAGTTGCAATTAAGAAGCGACCATGGCTCGCAGTATGACTCTGCTGATTTTATGAATGAAATGAAATTCCTGGGATTGGAGGTGTCCAAAGCGTTTGTACGGTCACCGCAATGCAACGGGATAATAGAGCGGTTTCACCGCACCCTGGAAGAACAGGTGTTGCAAACAGAAACATTTTCTTCCTTTGAGGAAGCTTATAACAGTATTAATCAATTTATTAATGACTACAACACGGATTGGATATTTCATAGACTGGAATACTGTTCTCCTGTAGAATACAGGGAAAAGTACGCCGAAAGCCAGCGAAAAGAAAATGATGACATACCATCGGGCAATAAGGATCCTGAGGTTCAGCTTGTCCTCATTTCAAGTGGCTCAATGCCACGAAGAAATGAAATAGCTCTTCAGTCAATGATAAAAGGGGCAATTACTTACAGTAACACCCCTTCAATAAATCCTTCGGTATAATATATCACCATCGGATCAGCTTGTCCGATACAAAAGTAATAAAAAAGATTAAATACAATTAATGTGCTCGGTTATTACGGGCTAATACAGTTGATTTTAAAATTTATTTTCTACCTTTGTCACACTATGCGGCAGTAAATAATATAATTAGAAATACGAATTCAAGTTCTTGTGGTACATTCTACCATCAAGGATGTATTTTTTATGTGATGCATTTCTACAAAGCA
>JAYRGX010000026.1:0-61398 GCA_041907545.1 Bacteroides sp. | reverse complement strand
AATAAGAAAAATCTAGATTTGATATATTCGTGACACATTGATTAACAACTACGGTTTTTCCACCCATGCCGCACTGGCATGGGTAGGGGATTATACCCCTAAATCAAAGCTTAAATGAAAAAGCCGTATCCTTTGGACTTCACCCTCAGGTGGTGCCCAAGTATCTGTCAATGAGTAAAGAGGAGCTTATAGCTAGTGCAAGCTATGACTGTCATTACGGGCACAAGCTTGATTCATTTGAGCCTTATGTCGTCAAGGAGTTAATAAAAGCCTTTTTCTCTGATTTGGAACGATAATGGCAAGAAAAATATTATTTTTGCATCTAATCTATTAAAGGTGTATCAAAACAATATGGAACAACTTATTGAATTATCACAAACAGAGATAAAACTGGCGTTTGTTGCATCTTGTATCGAAGGAACAGCACGTGCATTGGGTAAGTCTTATCAAGAAATTTTTGAGCGGATGAAACGTGTCGAAATGATTCGCCATTACATCTGGCCTAATTATGAGATGCTTCATACAGAAAGTCGTGAGAATGTCACAAATAATATGATAGAGTGTTTAACAGCATGGGAGGCCAAGTAATGAGAATAACGGTATATCATGGAGCTACAGAAATTGTAGAGAACCCTATTTGTGCTTTTGGACGAAAGAACTTGGATTTCGGCCAAGGCTTTTATGTAACTGATATTAAAGAACAAGCTGTCAAATGGGCTACCCTAATTGCTCAAAAGAGAAAGGGGGAATGTATCATAAACAGATATTTATTGGATAGGGATACCCTGATGGGTGAAGCTAGGTGCAAAGTCTTTAAAGCTTATGATGCAGAATGGCTTAATTTTATTGTTGCCAGCCGAAAAGGCTTGAATCCATCAGCCAATTATGATTACATTGAAGGTGGAATAGCTAATGATCGGGTGATTGATACAGTAAACCTTTATATATTAGGATTGATGAGTTCGGATGTTGCATTAAAACGGCTTGCCATGTATCAACCCAATAATCAAATATGTTTGTTAAACCAGTCTTTAACAGATAAATACCTTGTATATGATGGAACAGAATCAGCAGAATGACCCGGTTGAATCTCCTGAGATTCAAGAAATGATATTGAGTAATAGAATCGGTCAGATATCCGCAGAGTTGGCTAAAAGATTGAACATAGCTCCGGAGAGAGCCTTGGAAATGTTTTATGCCAGTAAGACCTGCGCAGACTTACATGACAAAAGTACAGGACTATACTTGTATGGTAATTTGTATGTGGCTGATGAATTTATGAGAGAAAAAGAATACTAAAATGAGTACTTTTACAAATGATATAAGAGCTAAGGCATTAATCTATCCATAAAGCAATATTGCACGAGGCTGTAGAGATAGCTTCAAAAGTTTCCGTTTATAATCAGCGATTTACACTTTTCCTTGTAGATATTATTACCAAATTTCACTTTTCTCCGTTTTCCCCTCTATTTTCCTCTGTTATTTCGTTGTAGAGATGACTATTCGTTAACTATTTGTTTACTAATTGTTTAATGGTATGGGCTGTAGATGCCATTTCCTTGCTTTTGCCTGATTCCCGTTCTAACTTTGCAACATCGCATTTGAGAAAGCAGAAGTCTGACCGTTGAGGCCTCACGGTGAAAAACTTTTCGCTCCCGAATGTGATGAGAATAAAACAGAATATATATTAATGATTAAAAGCAAACAGAATGGCAATTAAATTTGAAGTGAAAAAAGTAGTATTTGGTTTCGATAAAACCAAAACAGAGAAGTTTGTGGCGCAGACAAAGGTGCTGGGCTCGGTTGATTTCAAGACGCTATGCGAAGAAGTACAGAAAGTGAGTATGGCACCGCGTGGCGTGGTGAAGATGGTGATTGACGGACTGGTCGATACACTGAATATGGACTTGGACAAAGGATATTCCGTGCAGTTGGGTGACTTTGGTTGCTTCCGCCCGGGATTGAATGCAAAGAGCCAAAAAGAAGCGGACGATGTGGATGCCAATACGGTGTATCGCCGGAAAATTATCTTTTACCCCGGAAGCTATTTCAAAAACATGCTGGGTAATGCCACGGTAGAAAGGCTGTCGCTGGGTAAGGGCAGTGTAAGCGGGAGTACAGACAGCGGATCGAAACCAGGTGACAACGGTTCCGGTCGAGACGGTAAGGATGATGACCCTCTTGGATAAAGGGACGAATCGTTTTATGATGTAAAAGCGGGAGATTGAAAAAATCTCTCGCTTTTTATTTTAAAAACATCTTCAGGCTGAGTGCGCTGATCTGGATTTTTATACTATTTTTGTGTTATTCTGCTAAAAGTATTGCTTATAATATTATGAAAAATTTCTTTATCACTTCTCTACTAGTTGTCGCTTGTGCGCCTGTTGCGGGAATTGCACAGACAACTTTCACTAATAATTACAACGATCAGCTTTATTATACTTCTCCTGCGAGTATTTGGGAAGAAACTTTACCTTTAGGTAACGGACGACTGGGTATTATGCCCGATGGAGGGATTGATAAAGAACATATTGTTTTGAATGAGATTTCGTTATGGAGTGGTATGGAGACTGATTATGGTAATCCTGATGCTGCAGGGAGTCTTCCGGCAATCCGACAATTGCTCTTTGAAGGAAAGAATCGCGAAGCACAAGAGCTCATGTATAAGAGTTTTGTGCCCCGAAAACCAGAGTTTGGCGGAACGTATGGAAATTATCAATTACTAGCCAATCTGGATCTGGATTATTCTTACCCGGCTAACGGTAAACGTAATCTTAAAGATGTGGAAAATTATCGACGTTGGCTCGATTTTCGTCATGCAATAGCCTATACTTCTTTCCGAAAAGATGGGGTGAACTTCCGGCGTGAATATTTCACTTCGCGGGATAAAGATGTTATCGTGATCCATCTGCTGGCTGATCGTAACCAAGCGCTTAATTTCTCGGCTCGTATCAGTCGTCCCGAACGAGGTACTGTTTCATTGAAAGATAACACCTTGTTTCTTGATGGAGCATTGGATAGCGGAAAGCCCGGACAGGACGGGATGAACTACCGTATTGCCCTACGAATGATAACGCTGGGAGGTAAACAGCAAATCTCCATAGCCAATGGAATGAGCTTGAAAAATGGTAGGGAAGCTTGGATCATCCTCTCTGCGACCACTTCATATAAAGCTAGCGGGACTACTTTCGCGGGAGAGCGTTATGCTGTTGTTTGTGACAGTCTCCTCAATGCCGTGCTTCTGCATAAAGACTCCGATAAAGCGCGTACACTTGCCCAAATGAAGCTTTATAAACAAAGCCATTCCGCCTTCTGCCGTTCGCTTTATGAGCGTGTGTCGCTGACTTTGCCCGTAAGTCCTGCGGATAGTCTGCCCACAGATCAACGTCTTACACGTTTCGCTACCCAAGACTCTCCGTCCATGGCAGCGTTATATTACAATTATGGGCGATATCTATTGATTAGCAGTACTCGTCCCGGCAGTCTTCCACCCAATCTGCAAGGACTTTGGGCAAATGGAATACAAACGCCGTGGAATGGTGATTATCACACGAACATCAATATCCAAATGAATCATTGGGCTCTGGAACAGGCCGGTCTCACAGAACTGTATCAACCTTTGATTTCGTTTGTAGAACGTTTGGTCCCATCCGGCGAGGAGACCTCTCGTACATTCTATGGAAAAGATGCCAAAGGATGGGTACAGCACATGATGACCAATGTCTGGAACTATACGGCCCCGGGGGAACATCCTTCATGGGGAGCCACAAATACCGGAGGCGCATGGCTTTGCGCTCACCTTTGGGAGCATTATCAATATACTCGTGATGTTGCTTATCTGAAGCAAATCTATCCCGTATTGAAAGGGGCTTCGGAGTTCTTCCATTCCACAATGGTGCGTGAACCCAAGCACGGTTGGTTGGTGACTGCTCCTTCTTCTTCCCCCGAAAATGCCTTCTATCTGAATGGAGATTCCATTCCTGTAAGTATCTGTATGGGGCCGACAATGGATATCGAACTGATAACCGAGCTATACACCAATGTAATGGAAGCCGCCAATATTTTAGGCTGTGACGCCGATTACTCCGACTCATTGAAAGAGGCCCTTAAAAGTTTTCCTCCGCTGCAAATAAGTGAGAACGGATACTTGCAAGAGTGGCTTCAAGATTATAGAGAAGAAGATATACACCATCGGCATGTCTCCCATTTATACGGTTTACATCCGGGTAATCAGATATCTCCTGAAAAAACACCCGCTCTTTCAGAGGCATGTAAGGTGACATTAAATCGTCGCGGAGACGAAGGGACCGGATGGAGTCGCGCCTGGAAAATCAACTTTTGGGCACGTTTAGGTGACGGCGACCGTGCATGGAAGCTTTTTAAAAGCTTGCTTCACCCGGCTATTAATCCGCTGACAAAGCAACACGGAAGTGGAACATTTCCCAATTTATTCTGCGCCCATCCACCTTTTCAGATTGATGGTAATTATGGTGGCGCTGCAGGAGTGGGTGAAATGCTGTTGCAAAGTCATGAAGGTTTTATCCATTTGCTTCCTGCTCTACCCACAAATTGGGATTCCGGAAGTTTTAGGGGGATGCATGTCCGCGGAGGAGCAACGGTAGATTGTGAGTGGAAAAACGGAAAAGCGGTAAAAGCCGTTATCACTGCTTTAATACCGGGAGATTTCCGTCTGATGCTACCTGCAGGGGCTGTTGAGGCTAAAATGCTGATTGAGGGTCGGACTTCGGCTATCAGAGATAAAGTCATCTCCTTCTCGTTGAGGCAAAAAGGAGATTCGGTTATCTTTAACTTTTTATAGCTGGATGTTATGTAGCTGAAATAAGTTAATTCACGGGTTTATAAATTTTCCAGAATAGATAGATAAAAAATTTTCCTTATAAATTTCTCCTAATGAAATTTCATATTCGCCTATATATATCGAATGAGAATCAAAAGAATCTATGTGATTTATGTTGACTACGTAAGATTTGTTTACACGAAAAAACATGTTTTGTGGTATGCTTTGATGTATTGTTTTTAGGTTCATAGCAGTAATAAGTTTCTGATTGGTAGTATATACTACGACATAATCCTTTAATCCCTCTATGTATTTAATATCGGAGAAACGTATTTTGTGAAATCTGCGTTCGGACCTTATGAGTAAAAAATTATCTCCACTGACCTCCACTGTATTCTTAGGTGTTTGTTCTGAAAGTAGTTTTTTGTATATGCTGGCTTTGTGAATAGCCTTTTTCAAACGCTCTTTTGCTATGGGCTTTAATAGATAATCAATTGCATCTAACTCGTAGCTTTTTAAGGCGTATTGTGGATAAGCAGTTGTGAAAATAACTAATGTATTTTGAGGAATTTGAGTGGCAAAATCCAATCCTGTAACCATAGGCATTTCAATGTCAAGGAATGCAATATCTACTTCATTGTTTTTTAGAAAGTTCATGGCAGTGGGAGCATTCGAAAATGTTCCCAAAATTTTGATTTGAGAAACTTCTTTTACAAGCGATTCCATCTCCTCTCTTGCTAAAGGCTCATCGTCTATAATTATACAGTTCATATTGGGATTGTAAGTTTTACACTATATACGTTTATTTCATGTTTAATTTCGAGTATATGATTATCTCCATATAAAAGTTCAAGTCGTCTCTTTATATTAGATAATCCTAACCCGCTGTTTATCCCTTTTGAAGGAATATATTCAGTATCTATTGAATTCTTACAAATGAAGTAGAGCTTTTGATCATGAATCTCTATTCTAATTTTTATAAAAGAGTTATCTCCTGTAATGCTAACACTATGCTTTACTGCATTTTCCACAAATGTTGTGAAAAGATTTGGGGGGATAAGAGTCCCCTTGAGAGTTGAAATGTCTTCTAGCGAGGGGATAATTTCTATGAGTAAATTATCTTTTCGTGTTTTTTCTAATTCAAGATAATTATGAAGAAAAATAATTTCAGATTTAAGCAATACTTTTTCTTCACTTTTATTGTATAGTTGGTAGCGGAGAAAGTCAGACAGTCTCATGATAATAATAGTTGCTTTTTCAGGGTTTGTGCGTATTAAGGCTTTTATGCCATTTAACATGTTAAAAAGGAAGTGAGGATTAATTTGGTTACGGAGTTGCTCCAGTTCCATCGTATGTGCTATGCTTTTTAACTCACTTATTTTTTCATTGTCACGTACCCATCTTTGAAATAGTTTTATCATTGTTGTGAGTAATGCAATACAAAGAACGTTAATTGTACCTTCAAATTTTCCATGGTTTTTATCACTATAGCGATAGATAACTTCTTGAGTTTGGTCAAAAAGGCCGCTTTGGAGTAACTGCGCAATGAAGTAAAAGTAGACTTTAATTAGTAAAAGTAGCATTATAAGATAAGTGAGATACTGATTTTTAAAGAAAAACCGAGGAACTAGAATGTACATATTAACGTAAAAGGCGAATATTAGGATTATGTATATGCAGAGTGAGCGATAATATGGATATAGGTTATAATCTTCAGAATAGTAAATTGGATATAACAGCATTAGTCCACCCATAATTAGAAAAGCTAAATGGCGAACTATCCTATATCGTTTATCTACCATGATTTGGATAATCTTGGTGTTCGTAAATGATTTTGGTTTCATCTCTGTTTATAATCAGTTTCAGACAAAAATACTAAAAAAATGATATTGTAAATCAACTATTATACAAAGTAAGTAGATTGGTAGATAAAGAATGGAATAAATCTTAGTTATAAAGGATTTGGTATAAAAAGTAATAGACTTGGTATAAAAGTACCAAAAGACATTTACCCTTTTATTTCCTTTGTAAAAAATATGATTTCAATAGCTTAAGTTGTCGCATGGAAAGATTTAAAATAATTGTATTACTCATTTGGTCTATGATGATTTGTAATGATTTATATTCGCAAGAAAAAGACTCTATAACTGCCCCTAAATTAGTCGAAAATGTTAGTCGCTCTCCTTATAAAGCTTTTACTTTAAGTGAAAGAATAGAGCTTACACAGCCTCTTAGTATACAGCTTACCCAACTGGGCTCATATAAATGTATCTCAGATAAATATGGCTATTCTATGCCTGATATGCAAGTTAATCAGTTCTTTCAAGCCAAAATCAAAGCTAATTTAAATATTATGAGAAGCCGTCGATATGCTTTAAATTCTATTTTGGGGTATAGTTATATCTCAGGAAAAATAAGTAATATTCATAATGCACTGGTCGAAAGAAATGAATATAACTATCTTTATACAGGCGTCAGTTTCACTTATTTCTCTGTTTTATTAAATAAAATAATGGTTTATAATTCTACTGTTATAGTTGACGGAAGTGAAAAACGCATTGAACGGGTCAAAGGATTATTGTCCGGAACAATGGTACTTAAAGCAGATAAAGATACTAGAATGACTGTGGGTGTAATTATTAATATTGATCCACTCACTAATATGCCAATTCTTCCTACATTCTCTTATAAACACATTTTTAAGAATGGTTTTGAGACAGATATTGTTCTACCCCAAAGTATTTACTTAAGGAGAAAGTTATTTCAGAAAGGGCGGATTTCATTAGGTGCCGAAATGGATCAGACTACTTTTTATCTCTATAATGTGGAGGGAGTAAAACAGGCATGCCAATATGGGCAGCTCAATATTAATGCTGTTTTGGCTTATGAACAACTCTTGAATGATAGAGTATCATTCTCTGTTAAGAGTGGGATAAGACAGGCTGAATTTGGTCGAATAATTAAGAAAAATAGTTCATATAGTAGGCCTATTAGTAAAATAGAATATGATCCGGCTTTTTATGTCAACGTGGGTATCTCTTTCAGACCTTTTTGATAAATACGATGTTGAGTCAAATAATACTTGAGATTTGATTCTGACAGTTGCATATGACGTTTAGTTTTCTTTCGATAATTTATCTAAGCAAGCTTCAAACTCTTTTTTATCCTTATCTTCAGTTATCGTTCCGATCCATTTCCGGATGATTCTTCCGTCTTTATTGATGAGGATATAAGTAGGATAGCAAGAGATATCATACTTTTTAGTGAGGGGTATTGTATTATTTTGCTCCGCTTCATCCCAAATGTGATACCAGTCTGCTGTACCGTTCTTTTCGATGCCTTTCTTCCAGTCTTTTTCTGAATGATCTTTTGAGATTGCAATTGCAATCAGACCTTTGTTCTTATATTTGTTGTAACACGATTTGATATAGGGAGTATTGGATACGCATGGACCACACCACGAAGCTCCAAAATCGAGAAGAACATAGTTTTTCTTTTGAAAATCAGATAGGTGAATTGCTACATTCTTTTTATTCATTAGTTCAAAGTCAGGGGCTCTCTTTCCAATCTCCGATTCTTTTTTATGTTCGATCATTTGAGCAACAAGCTTGGCGGTAGGCACTTCTTTTTGCTCTGGCGTATATGATTCATAAAGGCTTTGGACTTCTTGAAGTGAGAGCCAATCTGGTGAGAAAAAGGATAGATATTTGAGAATCATAAAAGATCTCGGATTAACTTTTGCAAAATCGACAAATGTGCGTTGACGTTGCAAGTTAAGAGAATCCAGCGTTTGAAGTAAGATTGATCTTTCATGGGAAAGTGAATCCAGCGCTTCAATTTTGTCCCTTAAAAGATTGATGGGTTTACCTAAGCGGTTAAACTCATAATTAATGAACCGACTTTCATTGTCTGTTAGAGAACCCGTTAAAGAATATTTCTCCAGGTTATGAGGGGAGAAATGTATTTTCATAGGTGCTGCTTCAAGAAATAACGGGAGCTCAGCATCGTTAATGCGCAAACTTCCACTGACAGGTTCATTTATAGTCCCTTGGAAATGAAATGTTCCATCAACGATAGTTGTAGTGTCCGAATGTACATCAAACTTGTCGTTTGCAATATAGTGGTAGGATAGTATTATTGTTCCACTCTCAATACTATCAACTTTTCCATCCAACTGGAAATTTCCAACCCAATTTTGTGCAAATGATGCTGTAGAGTATATTATCATGCAAATTGCATAAAGCTTTTTGAGATGTCCCATATTTATTGCCTCCTCTTTTTTAATTTATAAAAGTAAAGAAACGATGGATTTTAAATTAAAGTATTGATAAATATTCATGATATATAATTGATCGCAATGTATATAAATATTTTCATAATAAGGTGCTTTAGTAGGAAAAAATGGAAAGAATGCTAGAAGAAAGGTCAACCTAAACAAGGGTAAGACAATATTAATGTGAGAGAATTGGTTATCTTTGCGGGCTATTTAATCTGTGGATGCTATGAATTGTATCGCGCTTACTTTGAAACGACCCCTCATTTGGTTTCTCCGTTTCCGCCATCGTTGTGGATATGGTGTGCATTCTCCTTTTGCTTTTAATCTGATTACCGGGGTAATTTATGAGGAATATCCTTATTATTCTTACGAAGAACTCATCGAAAAGCAGAAGGAATTGGCATTGCAGGAAAATAAACATTGGAGTGCAGAATCTAAGAAAGTGAAGCAGTTGTTATTCCGGTTGGTGAATTATGCCCAACCATCTGTTATGATTGATGCCGGTACTGTTGCAGCTTCTTCGCTTTACCTGAAGGCAGCGAAACCATCTGCTGACTATACTGCTGCACCGGAACTTTCGGAATTGTTTCTTGAGAAAGGAGCTTTCGTCGATTTCCTTTATTTGCATGATTATCGCCGTCCGGATTTTGTAGAAGGCGTTTTCAATGTTTGTGCCTCACGCGTCAATATTCAATCAATGTTTGTAGTAGAGGGCATTCATTATTCAAAGAGAATGAGGAAACTTTGGAAGCGTATGTGTCAAGATGAGCGAACTGGCATTTCATTTGATTTATATGATCTTGGAATTCTGTTTTTTGATAAAACTAAAATAAAACAAGCTTATATTGTCAACTTCTGACCAGCTTTTGGTGTTTCTGTTCTGTATTCCGTATTAATCGACTAATTTTAATCAAAAAAACACATGGTTATGAGAAAGAGCCTTGTATATACAAAAACAGGAGATAAAGGTACTACCTCATTGGTAGACGGTACTAGAGTTCCCAAAACGCATGTCCGCCTTGAAGCTTACGGTACTGTGGATGAGCTTAACTCCAATCTGGGATTGTTAATCACTTATCTTCCCGAGGGAGAAGAGAAAACTTTCTTGCAAGGGATTCAGCATCGCTTGTTCAAGGTGGGTTCTTATTTGGCTACCGATCGTGAGAAAATGGAACCCCGCGCTTCCAGCATTATTTCTATTGAAGAAGTGGAATGTATGGAAAAAGAAATAGATAGAATGGAAAATGAGTTTGAACCTTTCAGAGCTTTTATTCTTCCGGGAGGGAGTCGCGGATCAGCGGTCGCTCATATTTGTAGGACGGTTTGCAGGCGGGCAGAACGTAGAATTCTTGTCTTGGCAGAGCAGACGGAAATCGCTTCGGAATTATTGGCCTATGTCAACCGTTTGTCAGACTATTTGTTTGTCTTGTCTAGGAAAATTAACCATGATGAGAAAAAAGATGAAATATTTTGGGATAATAGTTGCAAGTGACGTTTTTTGTTATACTTTTGCCGAAAAATTAGAAAGTTGTATTTAATTATTCACAATTTTAATACTTGATTTACTATGTATTGGACATTGGAATTGGCTTCTAAGCTTGAAGATGCGCCTTGGCCGGCTACCAAGGATGAACTTATTGATTATGCCATGCGTTCGGGTGCTCCGCTTGAAGTGATTGAAAATTTACAGGAAATGGAAGATGAAGGCGAGATTTATGAAAGTATCGAAGATATTTGGCCCGATTATCCAAGCAAAGAGGATTTCTTCTTCAACGAGGAGGAGTATTGATACGCTTTTTAACCCTGCCGTGCAACGGTCGGTTTTAAATTATAAGGAGGTAGTCTGAAGACCTGAATACGATGGTCGGAAGATTGCCTCTTCTTTTTCTTTTTATGCATATTAAGAATATTATAAAATGTCGCATCTTCTACCTGAAATAAAGGGAACTGTCTTGCCTGGAGAGGAAAGAGCAAGCGTACGTGAGTTATTGAGGACTGTCTATGGCTATGAACAGTTTCGCGAACTGGAAGTGTATGCCGATCTTTTCAAAGGGAAAGAAACAATCCGGATCTCTCAGGGGCAGTTGATAGAGAGTGTCATCCAATCGGCTGAATCGGCGAAAGAAGTGGGGGCGGAGTATGATAATATTTTGCTGACTGCTCCTACTGGTGCCGGTAAATCATTGTTGTTTCAGTTGCCTGCTATCTATCTAGGGCATGAATATGGATTGCTGACGATTGTGATCTCCCCTTTGAAGGCTTTGATTCTCGATCAGGTGGAGAGTTTGCAGGATATAGGCTACGGGCGAGTGGCTTATGCATCATCCGATCTATCTCCGGAACAGAAGCAAGA
Source organism: Bacteroides sp. (assembly GCA_041907545.1). Lineage (GTDB taxonomy): Bacteria > Bacteroidota > Bacteroidia > Bacteroidales > Bacteroidaceae > Bacteroides. The sequence continues at coordinate 49,971 of JAYRGX010000026.1, read as the reverse complement.
AGTGTACCGGCGGGTGCGCGATGGAGAAGTCGATCTTTTCTATTTATCTCCTGAATTGTTGTTGTCTTATGATGTAAAACGTTTCATTGGAGAACGACGCCTCGGCTTAGTGGTTGTGGATGAAGCTCACACCGTGACTACTTGGGGCAAAGAGTTTCGTGTGGATTATTGGTTCTTGGGCAGGTATCTAAAGAATATAAAGGGTAGCTTGGGCTATTCATTTCCTATTTTTGCTCTTACAGCTACTGCGATATGGCATCCCAATGGTAGTGATGATATGATTTTTGAAACGATACGCTCTTTACAGATGAGTCCCTGTGTGCTTCATGTAGGCATCGTAAAACGAAAAAATATAGGCTTCGACATTTGCCCGCTTCTGATTGAAGAGGGGGAGACTTATGATAAAGCTAAACAGCGCGTAATAGCTGAACGGGTGGAAGGTTTTCTGGATGAGCATAAGACAATTCTATACTATCCGTTTGCCGGTGGAATTGATATGAAGCTAAAGACGTGGGTTAGGTCTACCGATTGGCATTGGGTTTCATCGTATTATGGTAAGAAAGATAAGGAAGCGAAAGCGGCTATCATAAGCGAGTTTGCCGAAGGAAGTAAGAAAATGATTGTAGCTACCAAGGCTTTTGGCATGGGAGTGGATATCAGTGATATTGACCGTATTTATCATGTGGCTCCTCCAAGCACATTTGTCGATTATATTCAAGAGATAGGCCGTGCTGCCCGTGATGCTGGAATTCATGGTGTTGCTGGGACCGATTTTCATGAGCGCGACTTTTATTATATGAAGCGTTTGCACATGGTAGGAAGTATCGCTCAAGAGCAACTGGCACTTATTTTGAAAAAACTGATGGAAGTCTACCGGATGAAAGGGGAGAAAAAGGAGATGCTAATTTCTTTGTCTGACTTTGAATTTGTGGTGAAGCTTCCTCGCTTAAAAAATAAATTGGAATATGAAGCTGAGCTGGGTCAGCTGATTAAAACAGCGTTGCTGTGGTTGGAGGATGATTTAAATAAACGTTTTGGCTGTAATATGTTGTCGGTTTCGCCTCAAAATCTTTTAAATGAGGGATATATACAAGATAAGAGCGGCGATTTATTTGTGAAACAATATGCCTCTTATTTGACTAAAGTCGAAGCTACAGATGATGTATATCAGGCTTCTTTGGATAAGCTTTGGGAGGAATGTTTCCCGGAACTAGGTTATAGGGAATTTAAACAAAAACTGTCTAAAGGGACTTTATTAGAAGGTGCAAAGGCGGTTTCGGTAGGTAAGCATGAGGTCTTACTGAAAGAGGATGCTACGGTGATCCGGCAGCGGATGGATGATTTGTTTGGTAGTCTTAAACAATTGTTTTTTGATAAACTCAATAAATCGAAAGGACGTTTTGACGAAGAAGAGCTGCGTTCGGTGTTTGCTGCACATGATATGGACGTGCCTTCTGCCAAACGTTTTATTGGGGCCTTACTCGAGTCCCGTACGGAAGAAGGACGCAGTGTGAGCTATATTAGCAGTGTGAAGAAAAAAGAGGAAAATAGTCTGTCTTTTACTGTGGCCAAAGGCTTTGATTTGTTGCTTTCGCGATATCAGAAGTTGTTTTCCCAACGGATTGTGGGTAATAAAGGGGAACGTTTACTATTCTATTGCACTCCTTTTTCTGATCTGAATATGCTGCTTAATCTACTCTCCATGCTGAATAGTTTGTCTTTTAGTGTAGAAGGAGGTGGAACACCTTGTGTGGAAGTGCATATTGACAATCCGGAGCGTTTACAGCAAGTAGTGGACTCCAATGAGTACCGCAGTCTGATCTTAGATGAAAATGAACGGATTTTTCAGGAACAGATCGAGCTGTTTACTTTATTTTTTGGGAGTAAAATGGATGATAGTCTGCGTTGGGATTTTATAGAAGATTACTTCACAGGTATGGGTGTGCAAGAGTTGAAGAATAAATATGTACTTTAGAATCATTTAACCCAAGCTGATATTAGTATTATTGCATTATTTAGGAATTAATCATATATTTGTTTTGAACTAATTACTCTGATAAGGGTTACTACTTTTGATGAGTTTTTTGATTGATAATACTAATTTTAAAAAGATTCTTATGAAGAAGTTTATGGTATGTGCAGCTTTTGCTTTTGCAATGGTTGCTCTTGGTACAGTGAACGCCCAGAATGCTGCAAAAGATTCTAAGGCTAAGACAGAACAGTGCTGCAAAAAAGGCGGCGACAAGAAATGTTGTGATAAGGCTAAAGCCGGTGATAAAAAAAGTTGCGACAAAAAGGCTGGTGACAAGAAATGTTGTGATAAGAAAGCTGATGTGAAAGCTACTTCAAAGAAGGCTGCTGATAAGAAATAATCAGTAGGATTTAATAGCATTATAAAAGAGAGGAATGTACAATGCATTTCTCTTTTTTTGTTTTGCTGCTGGATTATTCGCTTTTGCTTTGAAAGACTGTTTCTAATTTTATACTATTTGGATAATGAGCTACTGTACTTATATTCCCACAATGACAGAACCGAGTAGGAGTCTGCATAAAAAGTATCATGATTGTCATTATGGTTTCCCGATTCATGATGACAATGAATTGTTTGGGCGCTTGATTCTCGAAATTAACCAAGCCGGTTTAAGTTGGGAGACTATTCTAAAAAAGGAGGATGGTTTTCGGCGGGCTTATGATAATTTCAATATCGAAACAATTGCTGCTTACACTGAGACTGATAGAGAGCGGTTATTGAATGATGCGGGAATCATACGCAATAAACTTAAAATTAATGCCGCAATTGAAAATGCCAAAACAATTCTTTTGCTGCAAAAGGAGCATGGTAGCTTCGAGAAATGGTTGGAGCACCATCATCCCAAGACAAGAGATGAGTGGATGAAAATCTTTAAAAGAACGTTTAAGTTTACAGGTGGGGAGATTGTCAATGAATTCTTGATGAGTATCGGTTACCTTAAAGGTGCTCATGATGAAGATTGTCCCGTTCATCAAGAGATATTGAAGCTTAACCCATTGTGGATGAAAGAATAAATATAAAGTGTGTCGTGTAAATAAAAGAGAGATGGCGATGGGCTCTTTCATTCAAGAAAGCATTGATTATCAATATTCGTTTATACGTTTCGTGTCGATAATATTATTTGAATTATAATGTATTGTATGTTGTCTCGGTTTATTTGTATTTTAACCTAGATTCTTTTATTATATTGTTGATTGTTAATGTTTTGTATATTAAAGGTGTTGTGTTGATCTGTTTTATAGTAAATATTGATTTATAAAACAAATAAGAAAATTAATTGTTTTATAAAAGGCATCTGTATGTATCATGATTTGTAGCGCACGTTTTGATAACCGTTTTGTGGTGTTTTTATATATAATGTTTAATTTAAAATTTTAAATTATGGAAAACGCATTTATTGAAGGTGGTTATACCGCTTTCGGGTTATTGAATTCGGATGAGAAACATCTGTTTGAAAAAGTTTTAGCACCTCTTGTAGGAGCTAAACATGTTCCTTTGGCAGTGGCTACTCAGATTGTGAATGGTACCAATTATGCTTTTTTCTGTGAATCCAAAGTTGTAAGACCGGATGCCGTTGCTTATAACACGTTGGTTATTATCCATCAGCCTTTACCAAACGTAAATGAGCCTCCTACTCTTGTGGAAATTAAAAGAGTGAAGATTATCTAAACCCCGCATGATGGGTTTAGTAGATCTCTATGATGATTTCTGTCGATAAAAGATTATCTGTTGATTGATAAGGATGAGGTAGTTTTTATCTTCAGCCGTAGATTAACACAAATTAGTGTTCGTATCTTGATAAAAAGAGAAGCCTGCAAATTTGAATTTGCAGGCTTTCATTTTCAAGAAATAGCGGAAAGACAGGGATTCGAACCCTGGGAACAGTTGCCCGTTCACCGCATTTCGAGTGCGGCCCGATCGACCACTCTGGCATCTTTCCTTAATGTAAGGAAAAGCATAGACTACCGCAGTATCATATACTTTTGCAAAGGTAGTATCTTTTGTTGTTATCTTGAATTTTTCTATTCTTTTTTTGTCTATTCTAGTGAGTGATTTTATGACTCATTTAACTACGATATCTTTATTGCCCAAGTTGTTGAGCTGAACAAAAAAGAAAAAGACTTGTTGTTTCATTAAATGTAAAACTCATATATTTGTCACGGAAATAAAACAAAAGACTTATGAAAAAAATTATTAGTGTATTTTTAATAAGTGCATGTAGCCTCGCAATGGCTATACCTGTTCAGGCACAATTGATTAAATGGGGTGTGAAAGGCGGTGTGAATCTCTCTAAAATAGATATTGATGGTGGATATAAAGGAAATAAGGATAATAATAGCGGTTTCTTTGTTGGACCAATGGCTGAATTAACTATTCCTATAATAGGATTAGGTGTTGATGGCGCTTTGCTGTTTTCACAGAAAAAAACCGACCTTAGTGATAATAGCTTAAAACAGACAGGGGTGGAAATACCGGTCAACTTGAAGTACACGATTGGAATGGGCAGCGCTTTTGGTCTTTATTTCGCTGCGGGTCCTGATTTCTTCTTCGATTTTACCGGAGATAAAACTATTTCTGATTATGATATAACGAAGAAAACGTCTCAAGTGGGTTTGAACTTGGGTGCTGGTCTTAAGTTATTGAGACATTTGCAGGTTGGGGTTAATTATCAAATACCTATGGGTGATAGCTTTACATGGAAAAATACAAAAGAAGCCATTGATGGAAATGGTAAGACCAAGACATGGCAGATCTCTGCTGCATACATTTTTTAATTAGGCGCTTCTTATAGGTTGTGGATTTTGCTTTTGAGATAATATATTCAGCGGGTTGCTTAATAAGCAATCCGCTTCTTTTTTGAATATGTTTGTGCCGCTTTGAAACATTTCGTTTTTTCGAAAATTCCGAGAGTGTGTTTTGCATACTTCTTCTTATCTTTGCCTCACGTATGGATAAATTCGTGGATGTTATATTGCCCTTACCTTTGCCTCGGTGTTTTACTTATTCTCTGCCAAAAGAATGGGAGGATACTTTATGTGTCGGTTCCAGGGTAGTTGTTCCTTTTGGACGAAAAAAATATTATACGGGAATTGTAAATAGCATACATCAATCGTCGCCCGAAGGTTATGAAGTGAAGTCAGTGGTTTCTGTATTGGATAAATCCTCTATTTTATTTGAAGAACAGTTCCGCCTTTGGGAATGGTTATCTGATTATTATCTCTGTACTCTTGGAGATGTTTATAAAGCTGCTTTGCCTTCAGGCTTGAAACTTGAGAGTGAAACTGTGGTGGTCTATAATTCTGATTTTGAGTCGGAAATACCTTTGACGGAAAAAGAGAATATGGTGCTTCGTTTGCTTTTGAATGAGCCGGAACAGACGGTGACCCGATTGGAAAAGGATAGTGGCGTAAAGAATGTATTGCCGGTCGTAAAGTCTCTATTGGACAAAGAAGCTTTATTCGTAAAAGAGGAATTGAAGCGAACCTATAAGCCAAAGACAGAAAGCCGTGTGCGTTTGGCCGGCAACATGATGAATGAACGTCGGTTAAAAATTTTGTTTGATGAATTATCGCGAGCACCTAAACAATTGGATCTGCTCATGAAATATATTGAATTGTCGGGATTATTGGCTGCTGATGGACTATCTGATCAATTCAAAGAAGTTACAAAGAAAGATTTGCTACAGCGTAGTGGTGCTTCCCCAGCTGTTTTTAATGCTTTGTGTGAAAAACATATCTTTGAAACATATTTGCAAGACATAGCTCGTCTTCAGGATATTAACGCAACGCTATGTCCTATAAATCCTCTTAATGAACACCAAGATCGGGCTTATAACGAGATATTATCCTGCTTTAAATTGAAGAATGTTTGCTTGTTACACGGGGTGACCGCAAGTGGTAAAACTGAGGTCTACATTCATTTGATAGAGAAAATGATTCGTGAGGGAAAGCAGGTGTTATATCTTTTGCCCGAAATAGCACTTACAACTCAGATAACCGATCGATTGCAACGCGTATTCGGAGGTCGACTGGGTATTTATCATTCCAAATTTCCGGATGCTGAACGGGTGGAGATTTGGCAAAAGCAACTGACAGATAAGCCTTATGATATTATATTGGGCGTACGTTCTTCGGTTTTCTTGCCTTTCAGCCGGCTTGGCCTTGTCATTGTAGATGAAGAGCATGAAAATACTTATAAACAGCAGGATCCGGCTCCACGTTATCATGCCCGTAATGCTGCTATCATGTTGGCTTCAATGTATGGAGCTAAAACCCTTCTAGGTACGGCTACTCCTTCCATTGAATCGTGGAATAATGCGACCTCAGGTAAGTACGGATTGGTGACGTTGTATGAGCGTTATAAGGAGATCCGACTACCCGAAATTATTCCTGTGGATATAAAGGAGCTGAACAGGAAGAAGCGTATGAACGGACCGTTTTCGCCGTTATTGCTTGAGTATGTACGTGAGGCTTTGGAGCAGCATGAGCAAGTCATCTTATTTCAAAACCGTCGTGGGTTTGCTCCTATGATAGAATGTCGCACATGTGGCTGGACGCCCAAATGTCAAAACTGTGATGTGAGTCTGACATACCATAAAGGATTGAACCAGCTGACTTGCCATTATTGTGGGTATACGACTCAGTTGCCCCGTATGTGTCCTGCTTGTGATGGTACCGATCTACGTAATAGAGGTTTTGGAACCGAAAAGATTGAGGATGATATAAAAGCTATTTTCCCGGAGGCAACCGTTGCCCGTATGGATTTGGATACGACCCGTACACGTACTGCTTATGAACGTATTATTTCGGACTTTGAACGGGGAAGAACAAATATCTTGATCGGTACACAGATGGTCTCAAAAGGTTTGGACTTTGACCATGTGAGTGTAGTTGGTATTCTTGATGCCGATGCAATGATGAACTATCCCGACTTTCGCGCTTATGAGCGTGCTTTTCAGCTGATGGCACAGGTTTCCGGGCGTGCAGGGCGAAAGAATAAAAGGGGGCGTGTGGTTTTGCAGACTAGAAATATTACCCACCCTATCATTGCTGAGGTTATAGATAATGACTTCGAACGCATGGTATCTGATCAGCTGGCCGAACGGCAAATGTTTCATTATCCCCCTTATTACAGGTTGATTTATGTCTATTTGAAAAACCGTAACGAACAATTGTTGGAAGTTATGGCGCAAGCTATGGGAACAAAGTTGAGGGGCGTTTTCGGTAATCGTGTTTTAGGACCGGATAAACCTCCTGTAGCTCGTGTGCAAACATTATTTATCCGCAAGATAATGTTGAAAATAGAGTATAATGCTCCTATGGCTCGGATTAGAGAATTGCTCCTTCGTGTGCAGAAGGAAATGCAAGAGAATGATCATTTTAAGTCTTTAATAGTCTACTATGACGTGGACCCAATGTAATTTTTATAAGTAGAGATATGGAATATTCAAATAATTTAATCAGAAGGCAGAATAGTCTTTTAGATCAAGCGAATGCCATGCATTTATTAAATCATGGAGAATATGGGGTTTTATCCATTCAGATTCCTGACGAGGGTGCTTATGGTGTACCTTTGAATTACGTATGGGATGGCGAATCGTCGATATATATACATTGCGCTCCTGTCGGGCGTAAGTTGACTGGTATTGAGGCTTGCCCCGAAGTTTCTTTTTGTGTTGTCGGTACTGTACAGATCGTTCCGGAAGAATTCACAACACACTATGAAAGTATTATATTGCAGTGTAAAGCCGTTTTGCAGCTCTCTCTTGAAGAGAAAATGAAAGCGATGAGGCTTATGGTTGAAAAATATTCTCCGGAATATAAAGATACCGGTGTGACTTATGTAGAAAAAGCTCTTTCAAGGATGGAGGTTATTCGTTTGGATATTCGGCATTGGAGCGGTAAACGCAAAAAGTAGTGATATGAATAAGCCACGTAGAATTTTGTTTGTTTGCCTGGGTAACATTTGCCGTTCTTCTTCAGCGGAAGGGGTTATGAGGTCAATGCTCGAAAAAGAAGGGATTGATGATGAATTTATAATTGATTCGGCGGGTATCCTTTCATATCATGCAGGGGAATTGCCGGATGCCAGAATGCGTATGCATGCGGCTCGGCGTGGGTACAATCTAACACATCGTTCCCGACCTGTTAAGACTGAAGATTTCTATCACTTTGATTTAATAATAGGGATGGATGATCGAAATATAGATGACCTTAAGGACCGTGCACCTTCACCCGAAGAATGTAAAAAAATCAGACGTATGACTGATTTCTGTGTACAAATGTCGCATTCGGATCATGTTCCGGACCCTTATTATGGAGGTGCTGAAGGTTTTGAATATGTGCTTGACTTATTAGAAGATGCTTGTGGAGGACTTTTAAAAGAAATCCGATAAGTCCATAAATAAAGTCTTCGTTCCCTGTTAATGAATAGAGTCTTGATAGAATCTTTTTTCGTGATCAAGGCTGCAGGTCGCATCAATGCCTGCATTTCGTAATAGAGCTGCTATTTCATCCAGATCTTTACGGGATACCCTGCCTATATAGTAGAGATGGTAATTATACTCCTTGTCAAGAAACTCCATAATATGAGTGAAATTTTGCTCACGCGCAAAATCGAAATTGACTTTAATAATGTCTTCGTATGGATGACTAATGACCCGTCCTACGCTGAATATAGTGAGCCCCTTTTCAGAAGTGGAAAGATAACAGAATCGCGTGAGTAGCATATTTAGGAAATAGAGAGCGGCACTGAAGGATAGGAGCCCTGGAATAAATTTCCATTCAGAAACTAAAGTGAGAGACCAAAAAGCAAGTATTATAAAAGTTAAGAAAAGAACGAAGAAATAGAACATATATAGAGATGCTCGCTTATAAGTTTTTTCTGGAAGACTATCTATGGTACGCTCTCGGGGATGGTAATTTTTAAAAGTAATTCCACTAGCCAATAGATAGCGAATTATACGTTCGGGGTGTTGCGATGGCTTCAGTGAAAAAGCTTTTTCGTGATTGCCTCTAATATATAAAGTTAGGATTCCGGCTCCATATTTTACTTTGCTTCCTATATGACTTTTGTACTTTGGCGTTTGGTATGGTTTCATGAAACAGAATTCGGTGATCTCATGAAGTTTTATGCCTTTATTTTGAAGGACTTGTTCCGAATATTTCTGATCTTGAATGCTTTTCATGGCTCTATTTTTTTAATTCAGGGTAACTGATTCGTGTGTGGTATATAGTCTTTAGCTTCTCTTTGAATACGCCTTTTATCACTGCGATGTCTCGGAATGTGATAGGACATTCTTTAAAGAAGCCTTCTTCCATCTGTGAATCTATAATTTTATCAACAATGTTGTTGATACTTTCTTCAGTGAATTCTGATAAACTCCTTGAAGTGGCTTCTACCGCGTCTGCCATCATTAATATAGCTGTCTCCCGTGTAAAAGGATTGGGTCCCGGATATGTGAATAGCTCTTCGTCGGGCTCTTCACCTGGGTGTTCATTTTTCCAAGAAATATAGAAATACTTCGTCTTTCCACGTCCGTGATGTGTACTGATAAAATCTTTGATGACTTTTGGTAAGTTATTTTTTTCGGCCATTTTTAAGCCTTCGGTAATGTGACTTATAATAATCTGTGCACTTTGTTCGTAACTGAGGTTTTTGTGAGGGTTTACACTTCCCATCTGGTTTTCGGTAAAGAATATCGGATCAACCATTTTACCAATATCGTGATAAAGAGCTCCTGTACGTACCAATTGGCTTTTAGCACCAATGCGATTTGCTGCTTCGGCAGCGAGATTAGCCACTTGGAGTGAGTGTTGGAATGTTCCTGGTACGGTTTCGGATAAACGGCGTAGCAAAGGGTTGTTTATATTTGAAAGTTCGACAAGGGTGACATTTGACGTGAAACCGAAAGTTTTCTCTAGCAAGAAAAGTAGAGGATAGGCAAATAGTAACAGCACTCCGTTTACGATGAAGTAGACGTACATGCTTGCATTCAGTTGGGAAAGACTGTTCTCTGTTATTAATTCAAATGAAAAATAGACAGCTGCATAGGTGACTATAATTAAAATAGCGGTACGGATTAATTGGGAGCGTTGTGATAATTCTCGTAGACTGAAAATAGCGACCAACCCTGCGGATAATTGCAATAGAATGAATTCATGTGGAAAGCGGAGACTCACAGAACAAATGAGTATGGTAATCGCATGGGTTATAAAAGCTGTACGGGAATCTAAAAAAACGCGTATGATGAGAGGGAGCATTGCATACGGGATGACATAGACATTGAACAGATGATTACTGACCATCAAGGAGGTGATGACACAATAGACCATGATTAGAGCGAACAAAAGTGAGAGGCTTCCCTTGTTTCCATAATAATCTTTTCGGAAAAGGTCGAGATAGAGCATGAAGAACAGCATAAATATGGCAATGAAAAGGATCTGTCCCAATAAAACCAATCTTTTTTGGCCAATGATGGATTCATTGCCTTGAAGAGACTCTTTTTTGAGACTCTTGAGTATATTGTATGTCTCTTGGCTGATAATTTCTCCACGGTCAATAATTTTCTGTCCACTAAGCACCATTCCATTAGCCCATGAATAATTATCAAAAATCTCTCTTCTTGCAGTCTCTGTACGATGCTTATCAAAAATCAAATTAGGAATCAGATATTCATTTAAGGAACAATGTCGGAGAATCTCCGGTGAAAAATGCATTGTATCTGCCGCTAAAATATAAGTATACGCCTCTTTTGTGGAAAAAAGTAAAGATACATCTTTGGGATTTGCAAGTTTGTTTTCGACAATGACAATGGATCTCGTGCTGTCTTGCTTTAGCTTACCGGCTTCTTCTGTGGATATTATCCCTGTCTGGTATACTTTATATAGCGTCCTTTCGAGATAATGCAGATAGCTTGCAGATGGTAATACTTTTTTCAGATGGTCTTGATAATCGTCTCTCAATTTTGAAACAGCCACTTTAACAGTGTTGGTATCCAGCTGATAGAAGGGTTGAAAGGTAGAGAGTATGCTGTCTTGTTCGTGCTTTACGACTGATTCTTCTTTGTATATTGGAAAGTCGAAAGTTGCAATTAGCTGACCATACTTCCACGGTTTATTTATGTCAAATTGATAGTTAAAGCTGTTGTCACGAGGTAAAAAATAAGCGATAACTGTGACAGTACATACAAAGATCAGCGCCTTATATATTAAATCTCTATATGAAAACGGGTTATTGCTCCTGATATTGCTCATGTCCGTTGATTTTTTTGCGAAAAGTACGAAAAAAAACACTTGTATGGAAAAAAAGGTTTAATTTTGCCGACTGATTGTCTTAAAATTAAGTAATGCAAAGTATGACAAATAGAAGAGTTAGAGTTCGTTTTGCTCCAAGTCCCACAGGAGCGCTGCATATTGGGGGTGTGCGTACAGCATTATACAATTATCTTTTTGCCCGTCAAAATGGCGGTGATTTTCTTCTCCGTATTGAAGATACCGATTCGAATAGATTTGTTCCCGGAGCTGAAGATTATATAGTAGAATCATTTAAGTGGTTAGGTTTATCTTTTGACGAAGGTGTTGGTGTCGGTGGCGATAATGGTCCCTACAGACAGTCTGAAAGACGTGAGATCTACAAACAATATGTCAATATTTTATTAGACTCTAATAAGGCATATATTGCTTTTGATACTCCGGAAGAATTGGAAAAGAAACGTATGGAGATAGCTAATTTCCAATACGATGCATCCACGCGAATGAATATGCGTAATTCTCTGACTCTCTCCAAAGAAGAGGTTTCCGCATTGATTGCTAGTAGTACAAATTATGTAGTGCGATTTAAAATAGAACCGGGTGAAGAGATCCATGTGAATGATCTTATTCGCGGTGAAGTTGTTATCAATTCGTCTATATTGGATGATAAAGTGCTTTACAAATCGGCGGATGAATTGCCGACCTATCATCTGGCAAATATCGTTGACGATCATTTAATGAATATTTCACATGTAATCAGAGGTGAAGAATGGTTACCTTCCGCACCTTTACATGTACTTTTATACCGTGCCTTTGGATGGACGGATACCATGCCTGCCTTTGCTCATCTTCCACTGCTTTTAAAACCGGAAGGAAATGGTAAACTAAGTAAGCGTGATGGAGACCGGCTGGGCTTTCCTGTTTTTCCGCTGGAATGGCATGATCCGAAATCGGGCGAAATATCTTCCGGGTATCGTGAATCCGGATATCTCCCGGAAGCTGTCGTGAATTTCTTGGCACTATTAGGGTGGAATCCCGGGAATGACCAAGAATTGATGTCACTAGAAGAACTTACACGATTATTCAGCTTGGAACATTGTAGTAAGTCGGGTGCAAAATTTGATTATAAAAAAGGAATTTGGTTTAACCATGAGTATATTTTGATGAAACCGGATGAAGAGATTGCTAAGTTGTTTGTTCCCGTATTAGAGGAAAACGGAGTGAATGCTCCTTTTGATAAAGTCATAACTGTTGTGGGGATGATGAAAAATAGAGTGAGCTTTGTCCGCGAGTTATGGGATGCAGCAAACTTCTTTTTTGTGGCACCTTTAACTTATGATGAAAAAACGGTACAAAAACGTTGGAAAGAAGACTCTTCTAAATGTATGGCTGAACTAATGCAAGTATTGGCTGGAATAGACGATTTTGGTATTGAAAATCAAGAAAAAATTGTCATGGATTGGATTGCTTCAAAAGGTTATCATACAGGTAATATTATGAATGCTTTTCGTTTAACTTTGGTAGGCGAAGGCAAGGGCCCTCATATGTTCGATATCTCTTGGGTTCTAGGTAAGGAAGAAACTTTATCTCGAATGCAACGAGCAATAGAAATACTGAAATAACACTCGGAAGGTATGTTGTTATATGACTTGGCAATAGGCTTTTATGATCTTTTGGTCCATCTGGCTGCTCCTTTTAGTCGTAAGCCGCGTAAAATGATGAAAGGGCATTGGGTCGTATATGAGCTTTTGCGCCAACAGTTGGAAAAAGATGTGCGTTATATTTGGTTTCATGCTGCATCTCTTGGTGAATTTGAACAAGGTCGTCCTTTAATTGAAAGAATTCGAGTAGAGCATCCCGAATATGGCATACTGTTGACTTTTTTTTCTCCATCGGGCTATGAGGTTCGGAAGAACTACCGTGGGGCTGATGTCGTGTGTTATTTGCCCTTTGATAAGCCTAGAAATGTAAAGAAGTTCTTGGATATTGCAAATCCTTGCATGGCCTTTTTCATCAAATATGAGTTTTGGAAAAATTATCTTGATGAGTTGCATAAACGTCAAGTGCCTGTATATAGTGTGTCATCTATTTTCCGTAGAGGGCAAATCTTCTTTAAATGGTATGGAGGTACTTATCGTAATGTTTTGCGTGATTTTGATCATTTATTTGTTCAGAATGAACGTTCTAAACGATATTTAGGGAAAATTGGAATCAACAAAGTTACTGTAGTTGGTGATACCAGATTCGATAGAGTTTTGCAGATTAGAGATGAAGCTAAAGATCTTTCTTTGGTGGAAATGTTTAAAAACGATTCTTTTGTTTTCGTGGCGGGGAGTTCGTGGCAACCTGATGAAGATCTTTTTATTGAATATTTTAATAATCATCCTGAACTAAAGTTAATCATAGCTCCACATGTGATTGATGAGAATCATTTAGTCGAGATTATCAGAAAATTGAAACGCCCATATGTACGTTATACTAGGGCCGATGAAAAGAATGTTCGTAAAGCCGATTGTTTGATTATTGATTGTTTCGGGTTGCTATCTTCTATCTATCGTTATGGAGAAATCGCATATATAGGAGGAGGCTTTGGAGTTGGTATCCATAATACATTAGAGGCTGCTGTTTATGGAATACCAGTGGTTTTTGGACCCAAATATCAAAAATTTATGGAAGCAACCCAATTAATAGAAGCAAAAGGTGCTTTTTCTATTACAACTTATGATGAGTTGAGCACACTGCTTGATCGTCTTATGTCCGATGAAGTGTTTTTACGTGAAACTGGTACTAATGCCGGGTATTATGTGACAGGTAACGCTGGAGCAACGGACAGAATCATGAATAAAATAAATATTTAATCCTGTCCGTAATTTCATTGCTTTTTAGTACTCAATTATTTGTACCAATTGGAATACATTAAATAGTTGTGTGCTATCTTCTGATTCAACTCTTTTGCTTGTTCAGGGTCTACTTTTTTTATGAATTTTGCAGGAACTCCTCCCCAAATACTACCTGGCTCAATAATCGTGTTGCTTAATACTAATGAGCCTGCGGCAACGATAGCACCCTCACCGATTATGGCATGGTCAAGGATGGTAGATCCCATTCCAATCAATGCATAATCCTTTATTTTTGCACCATGCACAGTGACATTGTGGCCAATTGAAACATGATCTCCTATTTCAATTGTAGACTTTTCATATAGAGTGTGTAAAACACTTCCATCTTGTATGTTGACGCCATTTCCTATTTTTATAGAGTTTACGTCGCCTCTTAATACAGTGTTAAACCATACACTGCAATCATCCCCTATTATAGTGTCTCCTATAATGGTTGCATTGTCTGCCAAAAAGCAATTTTTCCCTATTTTTGGAGTAAATCCCCTTACTGATTTGATTAATGCCATTTTCTTATAATTTACTTGTTTTATTTCTTAGCCATTCTTGCTCTTCTTTCTCTAATTTCGGAGCTAATTTATCGTATACTTTTTGGTGATAGTTATTAAACCATTCTACTTCTTCATTAGTGAGGAGTTCTTTTATAATTCCTTTTTTGCAAATAGGGCAAAGAGTTAAGGTCTCAAATTTTAAATATTCTCCAAACATTCCTTCTCCGGCAGAAACTACTAATGTGAGATTTTCAGTACGTATACCATGTTTCCCAGCTTTGTAAAGTCCTGGCTCGTTTGAAGTCACCATCCCAATCTGTAGTGGTATAGGATTCTCATTCATACGAATGCTTTGAGGCCCTTCATGCACATTTAAGAAATGTCCGACGCCGTGCCCTGTGCCGTGGAGGTAATTCATCTTCTTTTGCCATATTGGCATTCGAGCCAACACGTCTAGTTGTGCTCCTCGTGTGCCTGTTGGAAAAACGGCCATCGCTAATGCAATATGTCCCTTTAATATTAGGGTGTAGTCCATTTTTTCTTCTTCGGTCAGTTCTCCTAATGCGATGGTGCGAGTGATGTCTGTTGTTCCGTCAAGATATTGAGCACCAGAGTCAAGAAGTAAAAAACCTCTTTTTTTCAAGAACGAGTCGGTTTCAGGAGTAGCCTCATAATGTACAATTGCTGCATGTTCTTGGTATCCGGCTATTGTATCAAAGCTATCCCCAATAAATAAATCTTGTTGGCTCCTGAAACTATGTAGTTTTTTGTCAACAGTCATTTCGCTTACATTACCTTGAGGAAATTCTTCTTCAAGCCATTTAAGGAACTTCACAAGCGCAATACCATCTCGTAGCATCGCTGCATGGATACCTTGTATCTCTTGTTCATTTCTTATCGCTTTTAATAAACCAACGGGCGAAGAAGTCAACTGTATTTGCGATAAAGAATTTATAGATGAAGCTATCGAATAGTTGGTTTTTGCGGGGTCAACTGAGATGCTTTTTATGCTGATTTGGCGTAGGAAATCTTCGATTTCTGAATACTCGTGCTGCTCTACTTCAATGCTTTTCAAATATTTTTTCAACTCTGTAGAAACCTTTACTGGATTTATAAATAAATGAGTATACTCCAGGGTTATGACGAGATAGCAGATTGCAACAGGATTGCAATGAATGTCTCCTCCCCTTATATTCAGAATCCATGCAATTTCATCTAATGCACTGATAATTATCCCGTTGGAGCCTACCTGTTTGAGTTGCTCTCGTACAAGAGTTATTTTGTCTTGACTACTTTTTCCAGCGTATTTAAGGGGATATATGAAAATTCCTGTTTCGGGTATAAGAGGTCTGTTTTCCCATAGTTTATCCATTGGGTCAGAGATAATTTCCAGTTTTATATTCCTATGACTAAGTCCATCCTTTATCCCATTGATTTGATTAATAGAAAACAGTTTTCCGTCTATACCTACACGGTCTTCACTATTTAGTTTGCTACTTAAAAATTCTGTAATGGTTGGAGTTCCCAATAAGCCCTCTTTGTATAGTGTAATTCCGCTACCGGTTAGTTGCTGTGTTGCTTGTAGAAAGTATCTGGAGTCTGTCCATAATCCAGCTTCGCGTAGCGTAACAATGATTGTTCCGGCGGATCCGGTGAATCCAGATATCCATTCTCTGACTTTCCAATGTGGAGCCAAGTATTCACTAATATGTGGATCTGCAGTGGGTATGATAATTGCCTCTAATTTCTCTCTCTTTAGCCATTCTTGTAAGGTCTGTATTCGGATGCTTATAGATTGATTCATTTTGATTGGTGCTATATTTATATCCTCAAAGATAATCACTTTACATAAATATTTTGCTGATGAGCCGGTATAATTGCTTCTTTTTTGAAAAAAGCAATATCCACTAAACCATATATTTATTGTTTTTTCGATGAAAGTTTTGTGAATAAAGAAAGTATATGTAATTTTGCCGCTCGAATTTGATATAATTTTCTAAACCATTAATATTTTAATAAAAAAAGTATGATCGTAGTACCCGTAAAAGAAGGCGAAAACATTGAGAAAGCGCTGAAGAAATTTAAAAGAAAATTTGAAAAAACAGGCATTGTTAAAGAGTTGAGAAGCAGACAACAATTTGACAAACCTTCTGTTGTTAATAGACTTAAGAAGGAACGTGCAGTTTATGTTCAGAAGCTTCAACAAGTAGAAGATTAATTATTCGTAATTCCTTTGATTTAATTGAATTCTTTTCATATATTCGTTGCATGATTTATTTCATAACGGTATGTGGACAGTAAACTCTTTTCTCGATAATCTTCAATATGAACGTAACTACTCTGAAGAAACAATAAAGGCATATCGTGATGATATATGCCAGTTTGAAAACTTTGTTTCTGCAGAATTCGGATCCATTGAACTTTCAAGTGTGACTCCTGATGTTGTCCGTGAGTGGATTGTGTCTTTAATGGATAAAGGTTATACATCCACTTCTATTAATAGGAAGTTGAGTGCATTGCGTTCACTTTATAAATACCTTTTACGCTTCAATTTGGTGGCTGTGGATCCTCTTCGGAAAGTGACAGGGCCAAAAAACAAAAAGAAGTTACCGGTGTTTCTAAAGGAGAGTGACATGAATAAGTTGTTGGATGAGACTGCATTTGAAGATGGGTTTAAAGGATTTCGTGATCGTTTGATTATTGCAATGTTTTATGTGACAGGTATTCGTCTTTCTGAATTAATAGGGCTGAATGATCGGGATGTAGATATACAATCTGCTCTCATTAAGGTTCTAGGTAAACGAAAGAAAGAGAGGCTGATACCTTTTGATGAAGAACTTAAAGTAATGATTGGCGATTATTTGAATGTCAGAAATGCATCTATAGCTTGTCTGACTGATGCTTTTTTTGTTCGAGAAAACGGAGAGCGCTTGTCACGTAGTGTTGTTGAAAATTTAGTGAAACGGAATCTGTCGAAAGTGGTGACGTTGAAGAAACGGTCTCCTCATGTTTTGAGGCATACTTTTGCAACAACGATGTTGAATCATAATGCTGAGTTGGGTGCAATTAAAGAACTTTTAGGGCATGAGAGTCTGACAACAACGGAAGTTTATACGCATACGACTTTTGAAGAGCTTAAAAAAGTTTATAACCAAGCTCATCCTAGAGCTTAAAAATGGAGGTAGTTATGGAAGTAAGAATTCAATCAATTCACTTTGATGCGTCAGAGCAATTGCACACTTTTATTCGAAAGAAAGTTGTAAAATTGGAGAAATATTACGAAGATATAAAGAAAGTGGAGGTGTCGCTGAAAGTTGTTAAACCTGAAACCGCTGCAAATAAAGAAGTAGGGGTTGTAGTTGCAATTCCTAATGGCGAACTTTATGCAAGCAAGATCTGTGATACGTTTGAAGAAGCTGTTGATTTGAGCATAGAGGCTCTTGAAAAGCAATTAGTTAAATATAAGGAGAAACAACGTAATAAATAAACCTGCTAAAATTTTGTGGGGAAAAAATAAATCTCTAAATTTGCAGCCGTTTCGCTCATGTGGGACGTAACGGTTGCATCTTTTTGAATATTGCCTCTTTAGCTCAGTTGGCCAGAGCACGTGATTTGTAATCTCGGGGTCGTTGGTTCGAATCCGACAAGAGGCTCAAAAAGTAGGGGAAAAGTGCCTCGTTTTGAGGGCAAATACCAGAGTGGCCAAATGGGGCAGACTGTAAATCTGCTGGCTTACGCCTTCGGTGGTTCGAATCCATCTTTGCCCACTTCCTTTTCTCTTGCTGTTATAGCTCAGTGGTAGAGCACTTCCTTGGTAAGGAAGAGGTCCCGGGTTCAAGTCCCGGTAACAGCTCATAAAATGAAAAGCTGATTATTAATCAAATAAATAACAAGTAAAGCTATGGCTAAAGAGAAATTCTCACGTACCAAACCGCACGTAAACATTGGTACAATTGGTCACGTAGACCACGGTAAAACCACGTTGACTGCTGCTATCACTGCTGTGTTGGCAAAAAAAGGTCTTTCAGAAGTTAAGTCTTTCGATCAGATTGATAACGCTCCTGAAGAAAAAGAAAGAGGTATTACAATTAATACTTCACACGTTGAATATGAGACTGCAAATCGTCACTATGCTCACGTAGACTGTCCGGGACATGCCGACTACGTAAAGAACATGGTAACAGGTGCTGCTCAGATGGACGGTGCTATCATTGTAGTTGCTGCTACTGATGGTCCTATGCCTCAAACTCGTGAACACATCTTGTTGGCTCGCCAGGTAAACGTACCTAAATTGGTTGTGTTTATGAATAAATGTGATATGGTTGATGATGAGGAAATGTTGGAACTCGTTGAAATGGAAATGCGTGAATTGCTTTCTGCATATGAATTTGACGGTGATAATACTCCTATTATTCGTGGATCTGCATTGGGAGCTTTGAATGGCGTTGAAAAATGGGAAGATAAAGTTATGGAATTGATGGATGCTGTTGATTCATGGATTCCATTGCCTCCTCGTGATATTGATAAACCATTCTTGATGCCTGTTGAAGATGTATTCTCAATTACTGGTCGTGGTACAGTTGCTACAGGTCGTATTGAAGCCGGTATCATTAAAGTAGGTGATGAAATCGAAATCTTAGGTTTGGGTGAAGATAAGAAATCAGTTGTAACTGGTGTTGAAATGTTCCGCAAGCTATTGGATGAAGGCGAAGCTGGTGATAATGTAGGTTTATTACTTCGTGGTGTTGATAAGAACGAAATCAAACGTGGTATGGTTCTTTGTAAGCCAGGTCAGATTAAGCCTCATTCTAAATTCAAGGCTTCTATCTATGTGTTGAAGAAAGAAGAAGGTGGTCGTCATACTCCTTTCCATAATAAATATCGTCCTCAATTCTACTTGCGTACTATGGACTGTACAGGTGAGATTTCTCTTCCTGAAGGAACAGAAATGGTAATGCCAGGTGATAACGTAGCAATTAATGTTGAGTTGATCTATCCTGTAGCATTGAACGTTGGTTTGCGTTTTGCAATCCGTGAAGGTGGTCGTACAGTGGGTTCTGGTCAGATTACAGAAATCCTTGACTAAAAAATAATTTAATCAGTTCTTGCTGGATTTATAGCAAGAACTGATTTTTTCTACGGAAGTAGCTCAGTTGGTAGAGCACCGGTCTCCAAAACCGGGTGTCGGGAGTTCGAGCCTCTCCTTCCGTGCTAATATTGTGAAAATGAAGAAGATAGTAACTTATATTAAAGAAACTTACGACGAGCTTGTTCATAAAGTATCGTGGCCTACTTATTCTGAACTCTCTAACAGTGCAGTAGTTGTATTATATGCTTCCCTACTTATTGCATTGGTAGTGTTTGCGATGGACTTCTGTTTCCAGAACCTAATGGAAAATATTATTTATCCACATTAAAAATAGGAAGTTAAATGTCTGAGATTGAAAAAAAATGGTACGTTTTGCGTGCTATTAGTGGGAAAGAAGCTAAGGTTAAAGAGTATCTTGAAGCTGACATAAAGAATAGCGACCTTGGTGATTATGTTTCTCAGGTGTTGATTCCTACCGAAAAAGTGTATCAGGTTCGCAATGGTAAAAAAATTGTAAAGGAAAGAAGTTATCTTCCTGGTTACGTTTTAGTTGAAGCTGCCTTGGTGGGCGAAGTTGCACATCATCTAAGAAATACTCCGAATGTAATCGGTTTTTTAGGTGGTTCTGATAAACCTGTGCCTTTGAGACAGTCTGAAGTAAATCGTATACTTGGTACGGTAGATGAGCTTCAAGATGCTGCTGAAGAATTGAATATACCATATGTGGTAGGAGAGACTGTAAAAGTAATTTTTGGTCCGTTCAGTGGATTTAGTGGTATTATTGAAGAAGTGAATACCGAAAAGAAAAAGTTAAAAGTCATGGTTAAGATATTTGGGCGGAAAACTCCGCTTGAATTAGGCTTTATGCAAGTTGAAAAAGAATAATGCAAAATGTTACGTTGCACTGTTCTTTATTAGTATTTATATATAAAATAATAAAAAAATGGCTAAAGAAGTTGCTGGACTAATCAAATTACAGATTAAAGGAGGCGCTGCAAACCCATCTCCCCCCGTAGGCCCTGCATTGGGTTCAAAGGGTATTAATATTATGGAGTTTTGCAAGCAATTCAACGCCAGAACCCAAGACAAGGCAGGTAAAATATTGCCTGTGGTTATTACTTATTATGCAGATAAATCATTCGATTTTGTAATTAAAACACCACCTGTTGCAATTCAATTACTTGAAGTTGCAAAAATTAAAAGTGGTTCTGCTGAGCCTAATCGTAAGAAAGTTGCTGAGATTTCTTGGGAACAAGTTCGTACGATTGCTCAGGACAAGTTGGTTGATTTGAACTGCTTTACTGTGGATGCAGCTATGAGAATGGTTGCTGGGACAGCGAGAAGTATGGGTATCACTGTAAAAGGGGAGTTCCCGGTTAATAATTAATAAACTTCAATTAGGATGGGTAAACTGACAAAAAAACAAAAGTTGGCTGCTGAAAAAATTGAAGCAGGGAAAGCATACTCACTAAAAGAAGCTTCGTCATTAGTGAAGGAAATTACTTTTACTAAGTTTGATGCTTCGGTTGATATCGACGTGCGTTTGGGTATTGATCCACGTAAGGCGAATCAGATGGTGAGAGGTGTTGTTTCACTTCCTCACGGTACTGGCAAGGTTACTCGGGTTTTAGTACTTTGTACACCGGATTCAGAAGCTGCTGCAAAAGAAGCAGGGGCTGACTATGTGGGTCTTGATGAATATATTGAGAAAATTAAAGGTGGATGGACTGATATTGATGTCATCATCACTATGCCATCTATTATGGGTAAAATTGGTGCGCTCGGTCGTGTGCTTGGTCCTCGTGGATTGATGCCAAATCCGAAGAGTGGCACTGTGACTATGGATGTTGCTAAAGCTGTAAGAGAAGTTAAGCAAGGAAAAATCGACTTTAAAGTTGATAAGAGTGGAATTGTGCATACTTCTATTGGTAAGGCTTCATTTACTGTTGATCAAATTCGTGATAATGCAAAAGAATTCGTATCAACATTGAATAAGCTTAAACCAACAGCAGCTAAAGGTACATATATTAAGAGTATTTATCTTTCTAGTACAATGAGCGCGGGTATCAAAATTGATCCGAAATCAGTGGAAGAAATCTAATAAAAAAGAGCTATAATGAGAAAGGAAGATAAAAGTACGATAATTGAGCAAATTGCTGCTACTGTTCAGGAGTATAGTCATTTCTATCTGGTAGATACTACTGCGATGAATGCTGCTGCTACAAGTGCTTTAAGAAGAGAGTGTTTCAAATCCGACATTAAATTAGTTGTCGTAAAGAACACTTTATTACATAAGGCGCTAGAAAGCTTAGACGTGGATTATTCTCCTCTCTATTCTTGTCTGAAAGGTACTACTGCCGTTATGTTTTGCAATACTGCAAATATCCCGGCTAAGCTTTTAAAAGATAAGTCTAAAGATGGTATTCCTGGATTAAAAGCTGCATACGCTGAGGAAAGCTTCTATATTGGTGCAGATCAGTTGGATGCTCTTATCAGTATTAAGAGTAAGAATGAAGTTATTGCGGATATCATTGCATTGTTGCAATCTCCTGCTAAGAACGTCGTTTCTGCTCTCCAATCAGGTGGAAACACCATTCACGGAGTTCTTAAGTCACTTGGCGAAAGAGCTGAATAAAAAAACAATAATAAATTAGTAATTAAACAATTTAAATCATACAAAAATGGCAGATTTGAAAGCTTTTGCAGAACAATTAGTTAACTTGACAGTAAAAGAAGTTAATGAACTTGCGACTATCCTCAAAGAAGAATATGGTATTGAACCTGCTGCTGCAGCTGTTGCTGTTGCTGCTGGTCCTGCAGCCGCTGGTCCTGCAGCCGCTGAAGAAAAAACTTCTTTTGATGTAGTATTGAAGAGTGCCGGTGCAGCTAAACTTCAAGTTGTTAAGGCTGTGAAGGAAGCATGTGGTCTTGGCTTGAAAGAAGCTAAAGACATGGTTGATGGTGCTCCTAGCGTAGTAAAAGAAGGTTTAGCTAAAGATGAAGCAGAATCATTGAAGAAAACATTGGAAGAAGCTGGAGCTGAAGTTGAACTTAAATAACATTAGCCTGTAAATCAGGTATTTCGGTTAAGAACCCTTTGAAATGAGGGTTCTTAACCTTTTTGTGTATATATTTATTATTAAGTTCTTCAAACCCATAAACAGATGTCTTCAAATACTGTAAATCAAAGAATTAATTTCGCTTCAACTAAAAATCCGTTAGAATATCCGGATTTTCTGGAAGTACAATTGAAGTCATTCAAAGACTTTTTGCAACTAGATACGCCGCCTGAAAAACGTAGAAACGAAGGGTTGTATAAAGTTTTTGCAGAAAATTTTCCTATAGCTGATACAAGAAACAATTTTGTTCTTGAGTTTTTGGACTATTACATTGATCCACCGCGTTATACTATTGATGAGTGTGTAGAGCGAGGGCTCACTTATAGTGTACCTTTAAAAGCAAAATTAAAGTTATATTGTACAGATCCTGATCATGAAGATTTTGATACTGTCGTTCAGGATGTATTTTTAGGGCCTATTCCCTATATGACGGATAAAGCAACTTTTGTGATTAATGGCGCTGAACGCGTTGTTGTTTCGCAGTTGCATCGTTCACCTGGTGTGTTTTTTGGTCAAAGTGTTCATGCTAACGGGACTAAATTATATTCAGCTCGTATTATTCCATTCAAAGGTTCTTGGATAGAGTTCGCAACTGACATCAATAATGTAATGTATGCATATATTGATCGTAAAAAGAAATTGCCTGTTACAACTTTATTACGTGCTATTGGATTTGAGAATGATAAGGATATTCTCGAAATATTTAATTTAGCTGAAGATATTAAAGTTAACAAGTCGAATCTAAAAAAGATAGTTGGGCGTAAGTTGGCTGCTCGTGTATTGAAGACATGGATTGAAGATTTTGTTGATGAAGATACTGGTGAAGTTGTTTCTATTGAACGAAATGAAGTTGTCATTGACCGCGAAACAATTATTGAGCCGGAGCATGTTGATCTAATTTTAGAATCTGGTGTTCAAAACATCTTGATACATAAAGAAGAACAGAATCAATCTGACTATTCTATTATATATAATACCCTCCAAAAGGATCCTAGTAACTCAGAAAAAGAAGCTGTCCTATATATATATAGACAATTGAGAAATGCTGATCCTGCGGATGATGCTAGTGCCAGAGAAGTGATAAATAATTTATTCTTCTCAGAAAAGCGCTATGACCTTGGTGATGTTGGCCGTTACAGAATCAATAAAAAGTTGAATCTGACGACTGATATGGGCGTAAGGGTTTTGACAAAAGAAGATATAATTGAAATCATTAAGTATTTAATTGAATTAATAAATTCTAAAGCAGATGTTGATGATATTGACCACTTGAGTAACCGTAGAGTACGTACAGTGGGTGAGCAATTGTCTAATCAATTTGCTATTGGATTAGCTCGTATGTCCCGAACTATTCGTGAGCGAATGAATGTACGTGACAATGAGGTTTTTACTCCTATTGACTTGATTAATGCAAAAACGATTTCATCCGTAATAAACTCATTTTTTGGGACAAATGCATTGTCTCAATTTATGGATCAGACTAATCCTTTGGCCGAGATTACACATAAAAGGCGTATGTCTGCCCTTGGTCCTGGTGGTTTGTCTCGTGAGCGCGCAGGATTCGAAGTTCGAGATGTGCATTATACGCATTATGGACGTCTTTGTCCTATTGAAACACCAGAGGGACCAAATATTGGGCTTATTTCTTCATTATGTGTGTTTGCAAAAATTAACGATCTAGGATTTATTGAAACTCCGTATCGTAAAGTAGCGGATGGTAAGGTAAATATTACAGATGATGGGTTAATTTATTTGACAGCAGAAGAAGAAGAAGGCAAGATTATAGCACAGGGAAATGCTCCTCTTGATGACGAAGGAGACTTCATTCGTGATAGAGTAAAAGCTCGTCAGGATGCTGATTATCCTGTTGTAAGTCCATCTGAAGTAGAACTAATGGATGTATCTCCTCAACAAATTGCTTCTATCGCTGCATCTTTAATTCCTTTCCTTGAGCATGATGATGCGAATCGTGCATTGATGGGATCTAACATGATGCGCCAAGCTGTTCCTTTATTGAAAAGTGAAGCTCCTATTGTTGGAACGGGTATTGAACGTCAGCTGGTTCGTGATTCTAGAACGCAAATTACGGCTGAAGGTGAAGGAATAATTGATTTTGTTGATGCAACTACAATACGTATTTTGTATGATCGTACAAAAGATGAAGATTTTGTTAGCTTTGAATCGGCCTTAAAGGAATATCGTATTCCAAAATGGAGGCGTACTAATCAAAATATGACAATTGATCTTCGTCCAATTTGTGAAAAAGGCCAAAGAGTGACTAAAGGACAAATTTTGACAGAAGGTTATTCTACGGAAAAAGGAGAATTAGCTTTAGGCAAAAATTTACTTGTAGCTTATATGCCTTGGAAAGGTTATAACTATGAGGATGCTATTGTGCTAAATGAACGTGTAGTTCGTGAGGACCTTTTAACGTCTATTCACGTTGAAGAATATTCTTTGGAGGTTCGTGAAACGAAACGTGGAATGGAAGAACTGACTTCTGACATTCCGAACGTAAGTGAAGAGGCTACAAAGGACCTTGATGAAAACGGTATTGTTCGTGTTGGGGCCCGTATACAGCCAGGAGATATTTTGATAGGTAAAATCACACCTAAGGGTGAGTCGGATCCATCTCCGGAAGAGAAGCTTTTACGAGCAATATTTGGAGATAAAGCTGGGGATGTGAAAGATGCGTCTTTGAAAGCTTCACCATCTTTGAAAGGTGTTGTAATCGATAAGAGATTATTCTCTCGCGTAATTAAGAGTAGAAGTTCTAAGCTTGCCGATAAGGCTTTATTACCAAAGATTGACGATGAATTTGAATCAAAGGTTTCTGATTTGAAGTCTATTCTTATCAAAAAACTTCTAGCTCTGACTGAAAGTTATGTTTCAGAAGGAGTAAAGGATTATATGGGAGCGGAGGTAATAGCAAAAGGGGCTAAATTCTATGCTTCTGACTTTAGTGATTTAGACTTGACATCTGTTCAATTGAGTAATTGGACAAGCAATGAACATGTCAATGGGCTAATTCGTGACTTAATCATGAATTATATTAAAAAGTATAAAGAGCTTGATGCGGAATTAAAACGCAAAAAATTTGCAATCACAATTGGTGATGAGCTCCCAGCTGGTATAATTCAAATGGCGAAAGTTTACATTGCAAAGAAACGAAAGATTGGTGTCGGTGATAAAATGGCAGGTCGTCACGGAAATAAAGGTATTGTCTCTCGTGTAGTAAGACAAGAAGATATGCCTTTCCTTTCAGATGGTACTCCTGTTGATATTGTACTAAACCCTCTTGGTGTACCTTCTCGTATGAATATTGGTCAGATATTCGAGGCTGTTTTGGGCCGTGCTGGGAAAAATTTGGGCGTAAAATTTGCGACTCCTATATTCGATGGCGCTAGCTTAGATGACCTTAATGAATGGACAGATAAGGCTGGGCTCCCGAGATATGGAAAAACAGGGCTATACGATGGAGGGACAGGAGAGCCTTTTGACCAACAAGCTACAGTAGGCGTTACTTATATGTTGAAGCTTGGACACATGGTTGAAGATAAAATGCATGCTCGTTCAATCGGACCATACTCCTTAATTACTCAACAGCCATTAGGTGGTAAGGCTCAATTTGGTGGTCAGCGTTTTGGAGAAATGGAAGTTTGGGCATTGGAAGCATTTGGTGCGGCTCATATTTTGCAAGAGATTTTGACGATTAAGTCAGATGACGTGATGGGACGTTCAAAAGCTTACGAAGCAATAGTAAAAGGTGAACCTATGCCACAACCCGGTATACCAGAATCACTCAATGTTCTGCTGCATGAATTGAGAGGCTTGGGATTAAGCATCAATTTGGAATAACATAAAAATGTCAATTACCATTTATATATAAAAGTATGGCTTTTAGAAAAGAAAACAAGATAAAGAGTAACTTCTCGAAAATCTCTATTGGCTTGGCTTCTCCAGAGGAAATCTTGGAGAATTCAAGTGGTGAAGTTTTAAAGCCTGAAACTATCAACTATCGTACTTACAAACCGGAAAGAGATGGCTTATTTTGTGAACGGATTTTTGGTCCAATAAAGGACTATGAATGTCATTGTGGCAAATATAAGCGTATTCGTTATAAAGGAATTGTTTGTGATCGTTGTGGAGTAGAAGTGACAGAAAAGAAAGTTAGACGTGAGCGAATGGGACATATTCAATTAGTGGTTCCGGTAGCTCATATTTGGTACTTTCGTTCTCTTCCTAATAAGATAGGTTATTTGTTGGGAGTACCGACAAAGAAGCTGGATTCTATAATCTATTATGAACGCTACGTTGTTATTCAATCTGGTGTTTTATCCGGAGAAGTGGCTGAATATGATCTACTTTCCGAAGAAGAGTATTTGGATTATTTGGATAAGCTTCCTAAAGACAATCAGTTTCTTGAAGACTCAGACCCCAATAAGTTTATTGCTAAAATGGGAGCTGAAGCTATTTATGATATGCTATCCCGTTTAGACTTAGACGCTTTGTCTTATGAACTTCGCCATAGAGCAAGTAGTGATGCTTCTCAGCAGCGTAAAACTGAAGCTCTAAAGCGTTTACAAGTTGTTGAATCTTTCCGTGCCTCTCGTGGGCGCAATAAACCGGAGTGGATGGTTGTCCGTATTGTTCCGGTGATTCCTCCAGAATTACGTCCTTTGGTACCTTTGGATGGAGGCCGTTTTGCAACCTCAGACTTGAATGATCTTTATCGTCGTGTGATTATTCGTAATAACCGTTTGAAGAGATTAATTGAGATAAAAGCTCCTGAAGTTATTTTGCGTAATGAAAAGCGTATGCTTCAAGAAGCGGTTGATTCATTATTTGACAATTCACGTAAATCCAGTGCAGTAAAAACTGATGCGAATCGTCCACTTAAGTCCCTCTCTGATAGTTTAAAAGGGAAACAAGGTCGATTCCGCCAAAATCTTTTAGGTAAACGTGTCGATTATTCAGCGCGTTCCGTAATTGTCGTTGGTCCTGAATTGAGAATGGGTGAATGCGGTATACCTAAGTTAATGGCAGCTGAACTTTACAAGCCGTTTATAATTCGCAAATTGATTGAGCGAGGTATCGTAAAAACAGTTAAAAGTGCGAAGAAGATTGTAGATCGCAAAGACCCTGTTATTTGGGATATTTTGGAGCATGTGATGAAAGGACATCCGGTTTTATTAAACCGTGCACCGACATTGCACCGTTTAGGCATTCAAGCTTTCCAACCTAAAATGATTGAAGGCAAAGCTATTCAACTTCATCCATTAGCGTGTACAGCATTCAATGCGGACTTTGATGGTGACCAGATGGCAGTGCATTTACCCTTGAGTAATGAGGCTGTTCTTGAAGCTCAAATGTTGATGCTCCAATCTCATAATATATTGAATCCTGCTAATGGGGCACCTATTACAGTGCCTTCTCAGGATATGGTACTTGGATTGTACTATATTACAAAATTACGTAAAGGTGCAAAAGGTGAAGGTCTGACATTTTATGGTCCTGAAGAGGCTTTGATAGCATATAACGAAGGGCGGGTAGATATTCATGCTCCGATTAGTGTTATTGTAAAGGATGTTGATGAAAATGGAGTTGTTGTTGATAAAATGATGCATGATACGTCTGTTGGGCGTGTTATTGTGAACGAGATAGTTCCTCCAGAAGCAGGTTATATTAATACTATTATATCTAAAAAATCACTTCGTGACATTATTAGTAATGTAATAAAAGTATGTGGTGTTGCGAAGGCTGCTGATTTCTTGGATGGTATTAAAAATTTAGGTTATCAAATGGCCTTCAAGGGAGGATTGTCCTTCAACTTAGGTGATATAATTATTCCAGAAGAGAAAGAGGCTTTAGTACAGAGGGGTTATGATGAGGTTGAACAAGTAATTAATAACTATAACATGGGATTCATAACGAATAATGAACGTTATAATCAGGTTATTGATATTTGGACTCATGTAAATTCTGAGCTATCGAACATCTTGATGAAGACAATCTCTAGTGATGATCAGGGTTTTAACTCTGTATATATGATGCTTGATTCCGGAGCTCGTGGTTCTAAAGAACAGATTCGCCAGCTGTCTGGTATGCGTGGTTTGATGGCAAAGCCTCAGAAGGCAGGTGCTGAAGGTGGGCAGATTATTGAAAATCCAATTCTTTCAAACTTTAAAGAGGGGCTTTCAGTTCTTGAATATTTTATTTCTACCCACGGTGCTCGTAAGGGTTTGGCAGATACTGCTTTGAAAACTGCTGATGCGGGATATTTGACCCGTCGTTTGGTAGACGTATCTCATGATGTGATCATAAATGAAGAGGATTGCGGAACATTAAGAGGTTTGGTTTGTACCGATCTGAAAAATAATGATGAAGTTATCGCAACGCTGTATGAACGTATATTGGGTCGTGTGTCTGTACATGATATCGTGCATCCGACTACAGGTGAATTGCTCGTTGCTGGTGGCGAGGAAATTACAGAGGAAATAGCTAAGAGAATTCAAGATTCTCCTATTGAGAGTGTAGAAATCCGTTCTGTATTAACCTGCGAATCTAAAAAAGGAGTTTGTGCAAAATGCTATGGTCGAAATCTTGCAACAAGCCGTATGGTGCAGAAAGGTGAGGCTGTCGGTGTTATTGCTGCGCAGTCTATCGGAGAGCCTGGAACACAGCTCACTCTTAGAACTTTCCATGCTGGTGGTACAGCTGCTAATATTGCAGCAAATGCTAGCATTGTAGCTAAAAACCCTGCGCGCTTGGAGTTTGAAGAATTACGTACTGTTAGTGTTGTTGATGAAGCGGGTGAACCAGCTAAGGTTGTTGTTGGACGTCTTGCAGAAGTTCGATTTGTGGATGTCAATACTGGTATTGTGCTTTCAACTCATAATGTTCCTTACGGTTCTACTTTATATGCTTCTGATGGTGAAGTTGTTGAAAAAGGAAAATTGATAGCTCGCTGGGATCCTTTTAATGCTGTTATTATAACCGAAGCTGCTGGAAAGATTGAATTTGAAGGAGTGATAGAGAATATTACTTATAAAGTTGAATCAGATGAATCTACAGGCTTACGTGAAATTATAATTATTGAGTCTAAGGACAAAACTAAAGTTCCTACAGCTCATATTATGACAGAAAGCGGTGAGTTAATTCGTACTTATAATCTACCTGTAGGCGGCCACGTTGTTGTTGAAAACGCGCAGAAGGTTAAGGCTGGAGAAGTTATTGTAAAAATACCTCGCGCTGTAGGTAAAGCTGGTGATATCACAGGTGGTCTTCCTCGAGTAACAGAGCTGTTTGAAGCTCGTAATCCGTCTAATCCCGCTGTTGTTTCGGAAATTGATGGTGAGGTTACTATGGGAAAAGTGAAACGTGGTAATCGTGAAATAATTGTGACCTCGAAGGGGGGTGAAGTGAAGAAGTATTTAGTTCCTCTCTCTAAGCAAATCTTAGTTCAGGAGAATGACTATGTCCGCGCTGGAACTCCGCTCTCTGATGGAGCTACTACTCCCGCTGATATTTTGGCAATTAAAGGTCCTACTGCTGTTCAAGAATATATCGTTAATGAAGTTCAGGATGTATATCGTCTGCAGGGTGTGAAAATTAATGATAAGCACTTTGAGATAATTGTTCGTCAAATGATGCGTAAAGTTCAAATTGACGAACCTGGTGATACGCGATTCCTTGAACAACAAATTGTTGACAAACTTGAATTCATGGAAGAGAACGATCGTATTTGGGGAAAGAAAGTAGTGATTGATGCTGGTGATTCTCAAAATTTACAGCCTGGGCAAATTGTTACAGCTCGTAAATTACGTGATGAGAATAGCATGTTGAAACGTCGAGATTTGAAGTTAGTAGAAGTAAGAGATGCTGTTCCTGCTACATCTACTCAAATCCTTCAAGGTATAACTAGAGCTGCTCTGCAAACATCTAGCTTTATGTCGGCTGCCTCATTCCAAGAAACAACTAAAGTGCTTAATGAAGCTGCTATAAATGGTAAGATTGATCGTTTAGAAGGCATGAAAGAGAATGTAATTTGTGGGCATTTAATCCCCGCAGGTACTGGACAACGAGAATTTGAGAAAATTATTGTTGGCTCTAAAGAAGAATATGATCGTATTCTAGCAAATAAAAAGACGGTACTTGATTATAGCTCAATGGATGTTAAAGAATAGCTTTTTGTAGCTTATATAGTTATTAGGGTGCACTTTTAAGTGCACCCTTTTATGTTATTAGGAATATAGTTTCAAAATATAATATTAATCTTAAAATATAGAATGATGGAAAAACATGAAATGGATAATCAGTTGCAAATAGAATTGACTGATGATATAGCCCAAGGAGCATATGCTAACTTAGCTATTATAACTCACTCTAGCTCTGAGTTTATAGTCGATTTTATCCGTGTTATGCCAGGATTACCTAAAGCAAGCGTTAAGTCTAGAATTATATTAGCACCAGAACATGCAAAAAGATTATTGCGTGCCTTAGAAGACAATGTGAAGAAATACGAACAAGCCTTTGGAACGATACAATTAAGTGAAGAACAATTTGCACAGCCCATTACGGCTATAAAAGGTGAGGCTTAAAAAAATAAATGTACTGTGTTGATTATTCGAAACTTATTCGTATCTTTGCAGCCCAAAATGTATCGTTTAGAAATTTAATAATAATAATATATATAATTAAAAACATTAAAAAATGCCTACAATTCAGCAATTAGTAAGAAAAGGGCGCGAGGTTTTGGTTGATAAGAGTAAGTCGCCAGCCTTAGATTCTTGTCCTCAAAGACGTGGCGTTTGCGTGAGAGTGTATACAACCACTCCAAAAAAACCGAATTCCGCAATGCGTAAAGTTGCGCGTGTTCGCTTGACTAATGGAAAAGAGGTAAACTCTTATATTCCAGGAGAAGGACATAATCTTCAAGAGCACTCAATCGTATTGGTTCGTGGTGGTCGTGTAAAAGATCTTCCAGGTGTGCGTTATCATATCGTTCGTGGTACTTTGGATACGGCAGGCGTAGCTGGGCGTACTCAACGACGTTCTAAATATGGGGCAAAACGGCCAAAGCCAGGTCAACAAGCCGCTCCTGCTAAGAAAAAATAATAAATAATTAACTCGTTTTGGTTTTATTGGATGTTTAGGTTGAGTAAATTTTCTGGAGAGAAAGTTGAAGATATCGAGAGATAAATACAGCCAAAAAACAAAACATAATATTAAAAATAATGAGAAAAGCAAAACCTAAAAAACGTTTGATCTTACCAGATCCAGTTTTTAATGATCAAAAGGTTTCAAAGTTTGTAAATCACTTGATGTATGATGGAAAGAAAAATACATCTTATGAGATTTTTTATGCCGCTTTAGAAACGGTGAAAACAAAACTTCCTAATGAAGAAAAATCGGCTTTGGAGATTTGGAAAAAAGCATTAGAAAACATTACTCCGCAAGTTGAGGTGAAATCTCGCCGCGTTGGTGGTGCTACATTCCAAGTGCCGACTGAAATTCGTCCTGATAGAAAAGAGTCTATTTCAATGAAAAACTTGATAATTTTCGCTCGTAAACGTGGAGGGAAATCTATGGCTGATAAGCTTGCGGCTGAAATTATGGATGCATTTAACGAACAGGGTGGTGCCTATAAACGTAAAGAAGATATGCATAGAATGGCAGAAGCTAATCGTGCCTTTGCTCATTTTAGATTTTAATGCTGTTAAGAAGTAAATGATTAAAGAAACTTAAAGTGAAAATTTAAAAATGGGAAAGCAAGATTTACATTTGACGCGTAATATTGGTATCATGGCTCATATTGATGCTGGGAAGACGACAACATCTGAACGTATATTGTTCTACACCGGTTTGACTCATAAAATAGGTGAGGTTCATGATGGTGCAGCTACAATGGACTGGATGGAGCAAGAACAAGAGCGTGGAATTACTATTACCTCTGCTGCCACGACTACTCGTTGGAAATATGCTGGTGATATATATAAAATAAATTTGATTGACACTCCTGGACATGTTGACTTTACCGCAGAAGTAGAACGCTCATTACGTGTTCTTGATGGAGCTGTTGCTACATATTGTGCAGTTGGAGGTGTAGAACCTCAATCTGAGACCGTGTGGCGTCAAGCTGATAAGTATAACGTGCCTCGTATAGGCTATGTTAATAAAATGGACCGTTCTGGAGCAGACTTCTTTGAAGTTGTTCGGCAGATGAAAGATGTTTTAGGAGCAAATCCTTGTCCAATCGTTATTCCTATTGGTTCGGAAGAATCTTTTAAAGGAGTTGTTGACTTGATAAAGATGAAGGCTATCTTGTGGCATGATGAAACAATGGGCGCTGATTATGATGTCGAAGAAATTCCATCTAATTTGTTGGATGAAGCAGAAGAGTGGAGAGCAAAAATGCTTGAAACAGTGGCTGAATTTGACGAAACCTTAATGGAGAAGTTTTTCGATGATCCTTCCACTATTACAGAGGAAGAGATTCAACGTGCATTGCGTGCTGGTACTTTGAAGATGGAAATAGTTCCGATGTTGTGTGGCTCTTCTTTTAAAAACAAGGGGGTTCAGACTTTGTTGGATTATGTTTGTGCTTTCTTGCCGTCTCCATTAGATACTCCTAATATTGTTGGTACAAATCCTGATACAGGTGCTGAGGAAGATCGCAAACCAGATGAAGATGAAAAAACATCAGCTTTGGCATTTAAGATTGCGACAGACCCATATGTTGGGCGATTGACGTTCTTCCGCGTTTATTCTGGAAAAATAGAAGCTGGTTCGTATACTTATAATACTCGTTCTGGGAAGAAGGAGCGTGTTTCGCGTCTTTTTCAGATGCATTCTAATAAACAGAATCCAGTAGAATTGATTTCAGCAGGGGATATTGGTGCGGGTGTTGGCTTTAAAGATATTCGTACTGGTGATACTCTTTGTGATGAGGAAGCTCCCATCGTGTTAGAATCTATGGATTTCCCTGAACCTGTGATTGGTATTGCAATTGAGCCAAAAACCCAAAAAGATATGGATAAGCTATCAAATGGCTTGGCTAAATTGGCTGAAGAAGATCCTACTTTCACTGTAAAAACGGATGAGCAAACTGGTCAAACGGTAATTTCAGGAATGGGTGAACTTCATTTGGATATTATTATTGATCGATTGAGAAGAGAGTTTAAGGTTGAATGTAATCAAGGACGTCCTCAGGTTAATTATAAAGAAGCGATTTCTAAGACTGTTAATCTACGTGAAGTTTATAAAAAACAATCTGGAGGTCGTGGTAAATTTGCCGATATTATTGTTAATGTTGGC
Source organism: Bacteroides sp. (assembly GCA_041907545.1). Lineage (GTDB taxonomy): Bacteria > Bacteroidota > Bacteroidia > Bacteroidales > Bacteroidaceae > Bacteroides. The sequence continues at coordinate 15,776 of JAYRGX010000026.1, read as the reverse complement.
CCTACGGGCGATGATTTTAAGGAAGGCGGGTTGCAGTTTATTAATGAAGTGACAGGCGGTAATATCCCTAAAGAGTTTATTCCCTCGGTACAAAAAGGTTTCCAATCTGCAATGAAGAATGGTGTTCTTGCTGGCTTCCCGGTTGACTCTTTAAAAGTAACTCTATTAGATGGTTCATTTCATCCAGTAGACTCAGATCAGCTTTCATTTGAAATATGTGCTATTCAAGCTTATAAGAATGCTTGTGCTAAGGCTGGTCCTACTTTAATGGAACCTATTATGAAATTGGAAGTTGTGACACCTGAAGAAAATATGGGTGATGTTATTGGCGATTTAAATAAGCGTAGAGGTCAGGTCGAAGGCTTGGAATCAAGCCGTTCTGGTGCTAGAATTGTAAAAGCTATGGTTCCATTGGCTGAAATGTTTGGTTATGTAACGACTTTGCGTACAATAACATCAGGTCGTGCTACTTCATCGATGACTTATTCTCATCATGCGCAAGTTTCCTCTTCTATTGCAAAATCTGTTTTGGAAGAAGTTAAAGGGCGTGTAGATCTTATTTGATGAACACAGCGTAGGCTAGCGAATGACTCTTAGCCTACGCTATATTTATAAATTTAATAATTGTACTAATGAGTCAGAAAATTAGAATTAAGCTGAAATCTTATGACCATAATTTGGTTGATAAGTCAGCAGAAAAGATTGTTAGGACTGTAAAAGCTACAGGTGCTATTGTTAGCGGACCAATTCCGCTTCCAACTCATAAGCGTATATTTACAGTCAATCGTTCAACGTTTGTAAACAAGAAGTCTCGTGAGCAATTTGAGCTTTCTTCTTATAAGCGTTTAATTGACATTTATAGTTCAACTGCTAAAACAGTAGATGCATTAATGAAATTGGAGTTGCCTAGTGGGGTAGAAGTTGAAATTAAAGTTTAGAATTTAAAAATTAGTGAAATGCCAGGATTATTAGGAAAAAAAATCGGAATGACATCCGTTTTCAGTGTTGAGGGTAAGAATGTACCATGCACTGTTATCGAAGCAGGTCCTTGTGTTGTTACTCAAGTTAAGACTGTTGACGTTGATGGTTATGAGGCTATTCAGTTGGGCTTTCAAGATAAGAAAGAAAAGCATACAACAAAGCCTTTACTAGGTCACTTTAAGAAAGCTGGAGTTACACCCAAGAAACACTTGGCCGAGTTCAAAGGTTTTGATGGTGAGCTAAATTTAGGTGATACTGTTTCAGTAGAACTTTTCAATGAAGCTACATTTGTTGATGTAATTGGTACATCAAAAGGTAAGGGCTTCCAAGGCGTTGTTAAAAGACATGGTTTTGGTGGTGTTGGACAGTCTACTCATGGGCAGCATAATCGTGCCAGAAAACCCGGTTCTATCGGGGCTTGTTCTTATCCTGCGAAAGTATTCAAAGGTATGCGAATGGGAGGGCAACTTGGAGGTGATAGAGTAACTGTGCAAAACTTGCAAGTATTAAAAGTGATTCCTGATCATAATCTTTTATTAATAAAAGGTTCTGTCCCGGGTTGTAAAGGTTCAATTGTAATAATAGAGAAATAATGGAAGTTAACGTATATAATATTAAAGGTGAAGATACTGGAAGAAAGGTTACGTTAAATGAATCTATCTTCGGAATTGAACCTAACGATCATGCTATTTATTTGGATGTAAAGCAGTTTATGGCTAATCAGCGCCAAGGAACTCATAAGTCTAAAGAAAGAAGTGAAATTAGTGGTTCAACACGTAAAATCGGTCGTCAGAAAGGTGGTGGTGGAGCCCGTCGAGGTGATTTAAATTCTCCTGTTTTAGTTGGTGGTGGTCGTGCTTTTGGTCCTAAGCCAAGAGATTACTATTTCAAATTGAATAAAAAGGTTAAAGCTTTGGCGCGCAAATCAGCTTTGGCATATAAAGCCCAAAAGCAAGCAATTGTAGTTGTTGAAGATTTTACTTTTGATACCCCTAAGACGAAAGAGTTTCTAGCAACAACAAAAAATCTTAAGGTTTCTGATAAAAAGCTCCTTATGATTTTCCCAGAAGCAAATAAAAATGTATATTTGTCGGCTCGTAATGTAAAAAAAGCTAGCGTACAGACAGTTTCTGGTCTAAATACTTATAGAGTTTTGGACGCAGACGTTGTAGTTGTTAGTGAAAATGCTCTGTCAGCTATTGATAAAATCTTAAGTTAAAAAGGAGGCTTATATAATGAGTATTATTATTAAACCGTTAGTTACAGAGAAAATGACTGCAATTACTGATAAAGCTGGAAATCGTTTTGGCTTTATTGTGCGTCCTGATGCTAACAAACTGGAAATTAAGAGTGAAATAGAGGCTTTATACAATGTTACAGTTACATCTGTTAATACTATGAAGTTTGCTGGTAAGAATAAAAGCCGCTATACTAGAGCTGGTATCATCAAAGGTCGTACTAATGCTTATAAAAAAGCAATTGTTACATTGAAAGACGGAGATACTATTGATTTTTATAGCAATATTTAATTAAAATGGCAGTACGTAAATTTAAGCCCACAACACCGGGGCAAAGACATAAAATTATTGGTACTTATGATGAGATCACTGCTCGAGTACCAGAGAAGTCTCTTGTATATGGTAAGAAATCTTCAGGAGGTAGAAATAGTGAAGGTAAGATGACAATGCGCTATATTGGCGGTGGTCATAAGAAGATTATCAGAATTATTGATTTCAAGAGAAATAAAGACGGTGTACCTGCAGTTGTTAAGACTATAGAATATGATCCGAATCGTTCGGCTCGTATTGCTTTATTGTTTTATGCAGATGGTGAAAAAAGATATATAATAGCTCCCAATGGGTTGCAAGTAGGTGCTACTTTAATGTCTGGTGAAAATGCAGCTCCGGAAATAGGAAATACACTTCCACTTCAAAATATTCCGGTAGGTACTGTGATTCATAATATAGAGTTACGACCTGGACAAGGTGCAGCTTTGGTTCGCTCAGCTGGTAATTTTGCACAGTTAACTTCGAGAGAAGGAAAGTATTGTGTTATTAAATTGCCTTCTGGTGAAGTTCGCCAAATTCTGTGCACTTGTAAGGCTACTATAGGAAGTGTTGGTAATTCAGATCATGGATTGGAAAGTTCAGGTAAGGCTGGACGCTCTCGTTGGCAAGGACGTCGTCCTCGTAACCGCGGTGTTGTTATGAACCCGGTTGATCATCCTATGGGTGGTGGAGAAGGACGTGCTTCTGGAGGACACCCAAGGTCTCGTAAGGGCTTGTATGCTAAGGGACTTAAGACAAGGGCTCCGAAAAAACAATCGTCTAAGTATATTATTGAGAGAAGAAAGAAATAATCTGATTAATTGATTTAAATTATGAGTCGTTCATTAAAAAAAGGTCCATATATTAATATAAAACTTGAAGGTAAGGTTCTTGCTATGAATGAATCTGGCAAAAAAGTTGTGGTTAAAACATGGGCTAGAGCTTCAATGATTTCTCCTGATTTCGTGGGGCATACTATTGCAGTTCATAACGGAAACAAATTTATACCTGTGTATGTTACCGAAAACATGGTTGGGCATAAGTTGGGCGAATTTGCTCCAACTCGTACATTTAGAGGCCATGCAGGTAATAAGAAAAGATAACAGGACTTATTATTTGAAATAAAATTGTAATAAATAAATGGGAGCAAGAAAAAAAATATCGGCAGATAAGAGAAAAGATGCCCTTAAGACCTTGTATTTTGCTAAGTTGCAAAATGTTCCTACTTCTCCTCGTAAAATGCGTTTAGTGGCTGACATGGTACGTGGCATGGAAGTAAATAGAGCACTTGGAGTTTTGAAGTTTTCTTCAAAGGAAGCTGCTGGGAGAGTTGAAAAATTACTTCGCTCTGCTATAGCAAATTGGGAACAGAAGAATGAGCGTAAAGCTGAAAGCGGTGAGTTGTTTATAACAAAGATTTTTGTTGATGGTGGAGTTACTTTGAAAAGAATGAGACCAGCTCCTCAGGGTAGAGGTTATAGAATTCGCAAACGCTCAAATCATGTGACTCTGTTCGTTGATTCTAAAAGTAGTAATGAAGAACAAAATTAAGGTAAATGGGACAAAAAGTTAATCCAATAAGCAACCGTTTGGGAATCATTCGTGGGTGGGATTCTAATTGGTACGGTGGCAATAATTACGGAGATTCCTTACTGGAGGATAGCAAAATCCGTAAGTATCTTAATGCGCGACTTGTAAAGGCAAGTGTATCGCGGATTGTTATTGAACGTACACTCAAATTAGTTACAATCACAGTTTGTACAGCCCGTCCTGGTATAATAATTGGTAAGGGTGGACAAGAAGTTGATAAGCTAAAAGAAGAGTTAAAGAAGATAACAGATAAAGACATTCAGATTAATATATTTGAAGTGAAGCGTCCAGAATTGGATGCTGTTATTGTTGCTAATAATATTGCTCGTCAAGTTGAAGGAAAAATCGCTTATCGTCGCGCTATAAAAATGGCAATTGCCAATACCATGCGAATGGGTGCGGAGGGTATTAAAATTCAGATATCTGGTCGTTTGAATGGAGCTGAAATGGCTCGTTCTGAGATGTATAAGGAAGGAAGAACTCCATTGCATACTTTTAGAGCTGATATAGATTATTGCCATACAGAAGCATTGACTAAAGTTGGTCTTCTTGGTATTAAGGTATGGATTTGTCGAGGTGAAATCTATGGAAAAAAAGATTTAGCTCCAAATTTTACTCAAACTAAGGAAGCTTCTCGTAGTGGGAATAATGGCGGTGGAAATGCAGGGAAAAACTTCAAAAGAAAGAAAAATAATCGCTAACGAATTTGATTTTTAGGAATTATGTTACAACCGAAAAAAACAAAATTCAGAAGACAGCAAAAAGGCCGTTCTAAAGGAAATGCCCAGCGTGGCAACCAGTTGGCTTTCGGCTCTTTTGGAATTAAAGCCTTGGAAACGAAATGGATCACAGGCCGTCAGATTGAAGCTGCTCGTATTGCAGTTACAAGATATATGCAACGTCAGGGACAAATATGGATTCGTGTTTTCCCTGATAAACCAATCACTAGAAAACCAGCAGATGTGCGTATGGGTAAAGGTAAGGGTAGCCCTGAAGGCTTTGTTGCACCTGTAACCCCTGGTAGAATAATTATCGAAGCAGAAGGAGTTTCTTACGAGATTGCAAAAGAAGCGTTACGTTTAGCAGCTCAGAAACTTCCTATTACGACTAAGTTCGTTGTTAGACGTGATTATGATATTCAAAATCAAAATGCGTAATGGGTATGAAAATAGCAGAAATTAAAGAAATGCCAACTAAGGATTTGTTGGAACGAGTTGTTGCAGAAGTAGCAGCTTATGATCAATTGGTTTTAAACCATTCTATTTCTCCTTTGGACAATCCTTCTCAAATAAAGAGTCTGCGTAGGACAGTAGCGCGTATGAAGTCAGAATTACGCGAAAGAGAACTTAAAAATAAATAATAAGTTTGATGGAAGCAAGAAATTTAAGAAAGGAAAGAATGGGTGTAGTGCTTAGTAACAAGATGGATAAGACTATTACTGTTGCTGCAAAATTTAAAGAGAAACACCCTATATATGGTAAATTCGTTAGTAAAACGAAAAAATACTATGCTCATGACGAAAAGAATGAATGTAATATAGGTGATACTGTACATATTATGGAAACTCGTCCTTTGAGTAAGACTAAGAGATGGAGATTGGTGGAAATAATTGAAAGAGCTAAGTAATTATGATACAAGCAGAATCCAGACTAACAGTATGCGATAACAGTGGGGCAAAAGAGGCCCTTTGTATTCGCGTTCTTGGAGGGACAGGTCGTCGTTATGCGTCTGTTGGAGACGTTATCGTTGTTTCCATTAAAAGTGTAATCCCTTCGAGTGATATTAAAAAAGGTGCAGTGTCTAAAGCTTTGATTGTACGCACAAAGAAAGAGATCCGTCGCGCTGATGGTTCATATATACGTTTTGATGATAACGCATGCGTTTTGTTAAATAATGCAGGTGAAATTAGAGGCAGTCGTATATTTGGTCCAGTTGCGAGAGAACTTCGTGCTACAAATATGAAAGTCGTATCATTGGCGCCTGAAGTACTTTAATTTTGTAAAAGATTTAAGTAATGAGTAAACTACATATTAAAAAAGGCGACACCGTTTATGTTAATGCCGGTGAAGATAAAGGTAAAACTGGTCGTGTGTTGAAGGTCCTTATTAAGAAAGGACGTGCCATTGTTGAAGGTGTCAATATGGTATCTAAAAGTACTAAGCCTAGTGCAAAAAATCCGCAAGGAGGCATTGTGAAGCAAGAAGCTTCAATACATCTTTCTAATTTAAACCCTATTGACCCTAAATCGGGACAAGCAACGCGTGTTGGAAGAAGATTGAGTTCCGATGGAGGAAGTTTAGTGCGTTATTCTAAAAAGTCAGGAGAGGAGATTAAGTGATGAACAATACTGCAAATCTAAAAAAAGAGTATGCAGAGCGCATTGCGCCTGCATTAAAAGCACAATTCCAATATTCTTCCACTATGCAAATTCCTGTGCTAAAGAAAATCGTGATTAATCAGGGTTTGGGTATGGCAGTTGCTGATAAGAAGATTATTGAAGTTGCTATAAATGAAATAACAGCAATTACAGGCCAAAAAGCTGTCGCTACAATTTCTCGCAAAGATATTGCGAACTTTAAACTTCGTAAAAAGATGCCGATTGGTGTGATGGTTACATTGCGTCGTGAAAGGATGTACGAATTTTTAGAAAAATTAGTTCGTGTTGCTCTTCCTCGTATTCGTGATTTTAAAGGAATTGAAAGTAAATTTGATGGTAAGGGTAATTATACTTTGGGTATTCAGGAACAAATAATTTTTCCTGAAATAAATATTGATAGTATAAGCCGAATTCTTGGTATGAATATTACATTTGTAACTTCAGCTCAAACTGATGAAGAAGGATATGCATTATTAAAGGAATTTGGATTACCTTTTAAGAACGCTAAAAAAGATTGATAATTATGGCAAAGGAATCAATGAAGGCACGTGAAGTTAAACGTGCCAAATTAGTAGCCAAATATGCAGAAAAAAGAGCACAGCTGAAAAAGGATGGGGATTATGAGGGATTGCAGGCTTTGCCAAAGAATGCTTCTCCTGTTCGTTTGCATAACCGTTGCAAATTGACTGGACGTCCCAAGGGCTATATACGTCAGTTTGGAATATCTAGAATCCAGTTCCGTGAGATGGCTTCTAATGGACTTATTCCAGGTGTAAAAAAAGCAAGTTGGTAATTTTTTAAATATTGTCAGGGTTGACCTGATTAATTTAATTTTTTTATATGACAGATCCAATCGCAGATTATTTAACGAGGTTGAGGAATGCTATCCAAGCAAAACATCGTGTAGTGGAAGTTCCTGCCTCAAATTTAAAAAAAGAGATCACAAAGATTCTCTTTGAAAAAGGCTACATCTTGAATTATAAGTTTGTAGAAGATGGTCCTCAAGGCACTATAAAAGTTGCCTTGAAATATGATCCTGTAAACAAAGTAAATGCAATCAAAAAGCTAAAGAGAATATCTTCTCCTGGATTGCGTAGATATACAGGTTATAAAGATATGCCGAGAGTTATAAATGGATTAGGTATTGCTATAATATCTACTTCTAAGGGTGTAATGACTAACAAAGAAGCCGCTGATTTGAAAATTGGTGGTGAAGTATTGTGCTATGTTTATTAATTGGGAGGAATAGAGTATGTCAAGAATTGGAAAATTACCTATTAATATTCCTTCTGGAGTAACTGTTGCTTTAAATAATAGTATAGTTACTATAAAAGGGTCTAAAGGAGAACTGAGCCAATATGTTAATCCTGCAATAAATGTTGTTATTGAAGATGGACATATACTTTTGAGTGAAAACGAAAATGTTATGTTAGACAATCCAAAACAAAAACATGCTTTTCATGGATTATATCGTTCTTTAGTTCATAATATGGTTGTAGGTGTCTCTGAAGGATATAAAAAAGAATTGGAACTTGTCGGTGTTGGCTATCGTGTTTCTAATCAAGGAAATATTATAGAGTTGGCATTGGGCTATACTCATAATATTTTCATTCAGTTGCCTCCAGAAGTTAAGGTTGAAACAAAGACTGAAAGGAATAAGAATCCACTTATTATCTTGGAATCTTGTGATAAACAGTTATTAGGACAAGTTTGTTCTAAAATACGCTCTTTCCGGAAGCCTGAACCATACAAAGGTAAAGGTGTTAAATTTGTTGGTGAAGAAATACGCAGGAAGTCTGGTAAATCGGCTGGTGCGAAATAATTTACTTTAAAAATAAGGTTATTATGACAACAAAAATAGAAAGGCGAATTAAGATCAAATATAGAGTACGTAATAAATTATCTGGTACCACTGAGCGTCCTCGTATGAGCGTATTTAGAAGTAATAAGCAGATTTACGTTCAAATTATTGATGACTTGAATGGCAAGACTTTGGCTGCAGCATCTTCTCTAGGACTTGAAAATATGCCTAAGAAAGAACAAGCGTTAAAGGTTGGAGAGTTAATTGCGAAGAAAGCTCAGGAAGCAGGTATTACTACTGTCATTTTTGACCGTAATGGTTATTTGTATCATGGGCGAGTTAAGGAAGTGGCCGATGCGGCTCGTAACGGTGGACTTAAATTTTGATCATTATGGCAGGAATTAATAATAAAGTAAAGATCTCAAACGATATAGAACTTAAAGATAGATTAGTTGCTATTAATCGTGTGACTAAAGTTACTAAAGGTGGAAGAACATTTAGTTTTTCTGCCATAGTAGTGGTAGGCAATGAGGAAGGTATAATAGGATGGGGCCTTGGTAAGGCCGGTGAAGTTACAGCTGCTATTGCTAAGGGAGTAGAGGCTGCTAAGAAGAACTTGACGAAAGTTCCTGTTTTAAAAGGAACGGTTCCTCATGAACAATCTGCCAAATTCGGTGGCGCTGAAGTTTATATAAAGCCAGCATCTCATGGTACAGGTGTTGTTGCCGGTGGTGCCATGCGTGCTGTATTAGAAAGTGTCGGTGTTACTGATGTTTTAGCTAAATCAAAGGGATCGTCTAATCCGCATAATTTGGTGAAAGCTACAATATTAGCTTTAAGTGAAATGCGTGATGCTCGCACTATCGCGCAGAATCGTGGTGTAAGCATTGAAAAAGTTTTTAGAGGATAGGAGGTAAATATGTCAACTATAAAAATTAAACAAATTAAAAGTAGAATTGGTGCTCCGGCTTCTCATAAAAGAACACTTGACGCATTAGGATTGCACAAGCTGAATCGTGTGGTTGAGCATGAATGTACTCCTTCAATTCTTGGAATGGTGGATAAAGTGAAGCACTTGGTTACCATTATTAAATAGTTGTTTGTTGAATGTAAATGAATCACAATATGAACTTAAGTAATTTAAAGCCTGCTGAAGGATCTACTAAAACAAGAAAAAGAATAGGTCGAGGTCCTGGATCGGGCTTAGGTGGCACCTCTACTAGAGGGCATAAGGGCGCAAAATCGAGATCTGGATATTCTAAGAAGATCGGTTTTGAAGGTGGACAGATGCCTCTTCAACGTCGTGTTCCTAAATTTGGATTTAAGAACATTAATAGGGTGGAGTATAAAGCTATCAATCTTGATATTATTCAAAAATTAGCTTCTGAAAAAGACTTGAAATCTGTAGGAATAGAAGATTTCGTTGCTGCTGGATTTATATCTTCAAGCCAGAAGGTAAAAATATTGGGAAAAGGGGCTTTGACTCTAAAATTGGATGTGCAGGCACATGCTTTTTCCAAAACGGCTATTACAGTGATTGAAACTGCTGGTGGAAATGTCGTAAAACTCTAATTCGATGAGGAAAGCTATTGAAACATTAAAAAATATATGGAGAATTGAGGATCTAAGACAACGGATCCTCATTACCATACTGTTTGTTGCAATTTATCGTTTTGGATCTTATGTCGTTTTGCCTGGTATTAATCCATCGATGTTGACTCAATTGCATAAGCAGACGAGTGAAGGTCTTCTTGCCTTGTTAAATATGTTTTCTGGAGGTGCTTTCTCTAATGCTTCTATTTTTGCATTGGGGATAATGCCGTATATCTCGGCTTCTATTGTCATTCAGTTGTTAGGTATAGCAGTCCCATATTTTCAGAAGATGCAGCGTGAAGGTGAAAGTGGCAGAAGAAAAATGAATCAATATACGCGTTATTTGACTATATTGATTTTATTTGTTCAGGCTCCTTCTTACCTGCTGAATCTAAAAATGCAAGCAGGTCCTTCTTTAAATGCTTCATTAGATTGGACTCTGTTCATGATAACTTCTACCATGATTTTGGCTGCAGGTAGTATGTTTATTTTATGGCTTGGAGAAAGAATAACAGATAAAGGAATTGGAAATGGTATCTCTTTTATCATTTTAATTGGTATAATCGCCCGATTACCACAATCTTTTTCTCAAGAACTTATTTCTAGAGTGACGGAGAAAACAGGTGGTTTGGTTATGTTCTTGATTGAAATAATTGTTTTGCTGGTTGTAATTGCCGGAGCAATTTTATTGGTTCAAGGTACGCGTAAAATACCTGTTCAATACGCTAAAAGAATTGTGGGAAATAAGCAATATGGTGGGGCGCGACAATATATACCGTTGAAAGTTAACGCAGCCGGGGTTATGCCTATAATTTTTGCTCAAGCAATAATGTTTATACCGATTACTTTTATGGGATTTTCGAATAAAAACCATGCAAGCTCTTTCTTGCATGCTTTTACCGATCACACTAGTTTTTGGTATAATTTTGTTTTTGCAGTTTTAATAATTCTTTTTACTTATTTTTATACTGCAATAACCATTAATCCTACTCAGATGGCTGAAGATATGAAAAGAAATAATGGTTTTATACCGGGAATTAAGCCTGGAAAGAGAACTGCTGAGTATATAGATGATATAATGTCCCGTATTACGCTTCCTGGTTCTTTCTTTTTAGCTCTTGTTGCTATTATGCCTGCATTTGCTGGTGTATTTGGAGTTAAAACAGCTTTTGCACAATTTTTTGGAGGAACATCTTTATTAATTTTAGTCGGAGTTGTTCTAGACACCCTTCAGCAGGTTGAAAGTCATTTGTTGATGCGACATTATGATGGGCTATTAAAGTCAGGTCGTATCAAAGGTCGTAGTGGTGTAGCTGCGTATTAATTTATATAAAATGATATTTCTTAAAACTGAAGATGAAATAGAGCTATTGAAGGAAAGCAATATGATTGTTGCTCAAACTTTAGGTGAAATAGCCAAGTATGTTACACCTGGTGTAACGACAAAGATGTTAGATAAAGTGGCAGAGGAGTCTATAAGAGATAATGGCGCGATCCCAACTTTTAAAGGGTTTCCTAATCATTATGGCTCTCCGTTTCCTGCATCTATTTGTACTTCAATAAATGAAGAAGTTGTTCACGGTATCCCTAGTGATATTACATTGAAAGAAGGAGATATTGTTTCTGTTGACTGCGGAGCTCTGAAAAAAGGTTTTTGTGGCGATTCTGCTTATACATTCTGTGTAGGCGAAGTTGCTGAAGAGATTCGCACTTTATTGAAGGTTACTAAACAAGCTCTATATCTTGGTATACAGGCAGCTCTTCCTGGTAGGAGAGTGGGGGATATAGGGTATGCTATACAACAATATTGTGAGAATCATTCTTATGGGGTCGTTCGTGAGTTTGTAGGGCATGGTATTGGGAAAAATATGCATGAAGATCCACAGGTACCTAATTATGGAAAACGTGGCTCTGGTATTGTTTTAAAGAAAGGTATGTGCATTGCAATAGAGCCAATGATCACTTTAGGGTTGCGTCAGATTATGATGGATTCTGATGGTTGGACTGTGAGAACAAAGGATAAAAAATGTGCAGCTCATTTTGAACATACTATTGCAATTTGTGATGATAGAGCAAATATTTTGTCTTCATTTGAGTTCATTGAAAAAGTTTTAGGAGATAAAGCAATTTAAATATATGGCTAAACAATCCGCTATAGAGCAAGATGGAGTTATCGTGGAAGCATTGTCAAATGCAATGTTTCGTGTTGAATTGGAAAATGGACATGAGATTACGGCTCATATATCTGGTAAAATGAGAATGCATTATATTAAAATTCTACCAGGTGATAAGGTGCGTGTTGAAATGTCTCCTTACGATTTATCGAAAGGAAGAATTGTTTTTAGATATAAATAATTGAAATATAGATATGAAAGTAAGAGCATCATTAAAAAAACGTACACCAGAATGTAAAATTGTAAGACGTAATGGTCGTTTGTATGTTATTAATAAGAAAAACCCTAAGTATAAACAACGTCAAGGATAATATTATTATTTTTGCAAAAAAATAACTTAATATATGGCTATAAGAATAGTTGGTGTCGATTTGCCTCAAAATAAAAGAGGAGAAATAGCTTTGACCTATATCTATGGAATAGGTCGCAGTAGCTCAGCTAAAATATTAGATAAAGCTGGGATAGATAAAGATTTGAAAGTAAAAGATTGGTCTGATGATCAAGCTGCTAAAATCCGTGAAATTATAGGTGCTGAGTTTAAAGTAGAAGGCGATCTTCGTTCTGAGATCCAATTAAACATTAAGCGTTTGATGGATATTGGTTGTTATCGTGGCGTACGTCATAGAATTGGGTTACCAGTTCGTGGCCAAAGCACTAAAAATAATGCTAGAACACGCAAAGGTAGGAAGAAAACCGTTGCTAATAAGAAAAAAGCTACTAAATAATATTTGTTGTTATGGCGAAAAAAACAGTTGCAGCTAAGAAGAGAAATGTGAAAGTGGATGCTAATGGGCAATTGCATGTTCATTCATCTTTTAATAACATTATTGTTTCTCTTGCAAATAGTGAAGGACAGATTATTTCCTGGTCGTCTGCAGGAAAAATGGGTTTTAAGGGGTCTAAGAAGAATACTCCCTATGCGGCTCAAATGGCTGCTCAAGATTGTGCAAAGATTGCTTATGATCTTGGTTTAAGGAAAGTTAAAGCATATGTTAAAGGACCAGGTAACGGACGTGAGTCTGCTATAAGAACTGTACATGGCGCTGGAATAGAAGTTACAGAGATAGTTGATGTAACTCCATTGCCACATAATGGGTGTCGTCCTCCTAAAAGACGTAGAGTTTAATTTTTCTAAATTATGAAAACTTGTTTTTGTTTTTTGATTGCATTATCTTCTTCTTTGTGATCGCGGCTGCAACAAAATAAGTTTTTGAGTAAACAATTTAATATAAAAAGAAAATGGCTAGATATACTGGACCAAAATCGAGAATAGCCCGCAAGTTTGGTGAAGCTGTCTTTGGAGCAGATAAAGTTTTGTCGAAGAAAAACTATCCTCCTGGACAACATGGTAATTCCAGAAAAAGAAAAACTTCTGAATACGGAGTTCAACTTCGTGAAAAGCAAAAAGCCAAATATACTTATGGAGTTTTAGAAAAACAATTCCGTAATTTATTTGAGAAAGCTGCTACTTCTAAAGGTATTACGGGTGAAGTGCTTTTGCAGTTACTTGAAGGAAGATTGGATAACATTGTTTATCGTTTAGGCATTGCACCTACTCGCGCTGCTGCGCGTCAGTTAGTTGGACATAAACATATAACTGTTGATGGTGAAGTTGTGAATATTCCTTCATATGCTGTAAAACCGGGACAAGTGATAGGGGTACGTGAAAGATCCAAATCATTGGAAGTAATTGTTGGTGCATTGGCTGGGGTAAATCACAGTAAATATCCTTGGTTGGAATGGGATGAGAGCTTAAAAGTTGGTAAATTATTACATGTACCTGAAAGAGCTGACATTCCGGAAAACATAAAAGAACATTTGATTGTAGAATTATATTCTAAATAATAATTAATTTCATGGCGATATTAGCATTTCAAAAACCTGATAAAGTATTAATGTTAGAAGCGGATTCTAAATTTGGTAGATTCGAATTTCGTCCGCTTGAGCCAGGCTTCGGTATTACTGTAGGTAATGCATTGCGCCGTATTCTTCTTTCCTCTTTGGAGGGCTTTGCTATTACTACTATTAAAATAGAAGGGGTTGAGCATGAGTTTTCTAGCGTTACTGGAGTAAAGGAAGATGTAACTAACATTATCTTGAATCTGAAACAGGTAAGATTCAAGCAAGTAGTTGAAGAATTTGAGAATGAGAAAGTAAGTATTACTATCGAAAATTCGAGTGAATTTAAAGCAGGTGATATAGGTAAATATTTAACTGGATTTGAAGTGTTAAATCCTGAATTAGTTATTTGTCATTTAGATCCGAAGGCTACTATGCAGATTGATATTACAATTAATAAGGGCCGTGGGTATATACCTGCAGATGAAAACCGGGAATATTGTACGGATGTTAATGTCATACCTATTGATTCTATTTACACCCCTATTCGTAATGTCAAGTATCAAATTGAACCTTTTCGCGTTGAACAAAAAACCGATTATGATAAATTAGTACTTGAAATTACAACAGATGGTTCCATACATCCAAAAGATGCATTGAAAGAGGCTGCAAAGATTCTGATTTATCACTTTATGTTATTTTCTGATGAGAAAATAACATTAGAGACTAATGATACCGATGGTAATGAAGAATTTGATGAAGAAGTTCTACATATGCGTCAATTATTGAAAACCAAGCTTGTTGATATGGATCTTTCGGTGCGTGCTCTTAATTGTTTGAAAGCTGCTGATGTTGAAACGCTAGGTGACTTGGTGCAATTTAATAAAACAGATTTGTTGAAGTTCCGAAATTTTGGAAAGAAATCGCTTACAGAGCTTGATGATTTGCTTGAAAGTCTGAATCTATCGTTTGGAACTGATATTTCTAAATACAAATTAGATAAAGAATAAAATGAGACATAATAAGAAATTTAATCATTTAGGTCGTACTGCTTCCCATAGAAATGCAATGTTGTCTAACATGGCGTGTTCTTTGATAAAGCACAAAAGAATCACTACGACAGTTGCTAAGGCTAAGGCTTTGAAAAAATTTGTTGAACCATTGATAACAAAATCAAAAAATGATACAACAAACTCTCGTCGTGTGGTATTTAGCAATTTGCAAGATAAGTATGCTGTTACTGAACTGTTCAAAGAAATTTCAGTTAAGATAGCAGATCGTCCAGGCGGCTATACTCGAATCATAAAGACGGGAAACCGTTTAGGTGATAATGCAGAGATGTGTTTTATAGAACTCGTTGATTATAATGAGAATATGGCAAAAGAGAAAGTTGCTAAGAAAGCTACTCGTACTCGTCGTTCAAAAAAGAATGTTGTAGAGAATGCAGTCGAAACTTCTGAAAGCGCACCTCTAAATGGAGATGTCGTAGCTGAAGCAGTTTCTGTTGAATAATAAGTAGCCTTTTTTTTACTACATATTAGAGAGGATGCATAAATTGCATCCTCTTTTTATTAATAAGTACTATCTTATATTTTACACAATTTATTGGGTCGTGTTTCACAATATTTTCAACAGTGTCTTTTTTACGTAAGCCTTCGGGAGTCTGTGCAAAAACTACTTTTAGAGAGATTGTCCCATCTTTTGTGTAAACGTTAAAACTTACAGGTAATCGGATTAGGTTTTATACCTTAATTCGATTTTCAAATATAGTCAAAAACTGATTAAATATCATTCCCCAGTTCCAAATTGGTTGATACCATTTCTTTTCAATCTCTGCTATAGCCAGGTAGACAGACTTTCTCAGCGCATCGTCA
>JAYRGX010000025.1:0-64101 GCA_041907545.1 Bacteroides sp. | reverse complement strand
GTTGACAATACGTCGGAATTTATCTTCATTCAGAAATGAGATCAACTGGGCAAACACATATTTCTCTTTATTCATTGCAGCCTTTATTATGGGCTGCAAAGTTATCAATTGAAATCGTCGCGCTCGAAAAACATCTGTAACTAACTAAATTTCAAATATTTCAAAGAACTATTTTAGATTTTAATGGGACAGCAATGAAATATATATAGAATTTAGTTTGAGTGTTCCGAACTCTTATAAATGTCTTATATATCTAATCTTGGTCAAAAGTTGTGCCAAGAAAACGGATTTACTGTAAATGGTTGTTAGCTAAATGATTGCTATGTTCTTCTAAGCCTCATGTTTGTGGATTGTGTTGTGGATGTGTGGAAATGGGTGGGGAATTATTCCACATTGTTGCATTTCGTCATACTCATGACTAATTGTAGGAGTGCAAAAAAAATGTTTTCTAATGCATCCTGTTCAGCAGCAGCTTAAAGTTTATCTTCCGATCTAATATGATTTTAATAAGTCATCATGCAACAATTGCTGCTAACGACGCTGATTAGCTCCTTAATCTGATATGATTCATAAAATAGTGATGCTATTACAATTCTCAATAGGAACGGTTTATTCCCCAATCTGATATGATGTTAGCCAATAGTGTTATTATATCTTATGAGAGTTGATTTGTAATTGGACAGATATAATTAAAGAGGTATAGTAGCGGTACCCGTATTTTCATCGGTGTTGACTTGTAACTCAGCTGGATATAATTTGTAGATAGTTATGTAACAACAGCCCCGAATGAGGTCGCCGTATAATGAGATCTGATATTGTTGAAATGAATTGTGATGTTGTGACAATGCTGAATGGAAAGACCTTACAACTCAATTTCATATAGCTTTAATTTATTGTAGAGCGTCTTGCGATCTATGCCAAGTAGTTTTGCAGCCCTACTTTTATTATTGCCAGTATGTTGTAATGCTTCGAGTATTTGATTCTTTTCTGTTTCCTCGTTTCTCAATAGCATATCCGAATTATCCAATATATTACTCGTTTGAATATCTGAAAGCTCGTTGAGAGTGATGAATTTATCCGTAGCAAGTAATGTTGCTCGACGGATAATGTTTTTCATCTGTCGTAGGTTACCCGGCCATGCGTACTGTAGCAATGCATTTGATGCAGGCATATCAAAGCCGATAATCTGCTTGTTCAACTCAAGGTTTGCTTGGTCAAGGAAGAAATTGGCAAAGAGGAGAATATCATCACGGCGCTCTTTTAAAGAAGGCATTTGTAGCGTGAACTCATTTATCCGGTGATAAAGATCTTCACGAAAATTTCCTTTCTCAATAGCTTGCTCTAAATTTTCATTTGTAGCGGTAACGAGGCGGATATCTACACTTATTTCGTGATTGGAACCAATGGGGCGGACTTTTCGCTCTTGTATAGCCCGAAGTAATTGAATTTGTACCTCATAGCTAAGGTTTCCTATCTCATCCAAAAAGACAGTTCCTCCATCTGCTGCAACTAATGCACCTGTTTTATCGGTCAAAGCTCCGGTAAAGGAACCTTTTATATGCCCGAAGAATTCAGATGCAGCCAAATCTTTGGGGACAGCCCCACAGTCTATGGCAATGAAAGGCTTCTTTGATCGCTTACTGAGTTGGTGGATGCGGTGTGCCACGTATTCCTTGCCTGTGCCGCTTGCTCCATTGATCAGTACCGACATATTGGTCGGTGCCACCAATTTGACGTAGTTGTACAGTTGCTTTGCCGCATCGCTCTCGCCTTCCAAATAATCCGAGTCCGACGGACTATCTGACTCTTCTTTTCGAGGTGGATTCCCTTTACCCGAATACATGGTCTGTTGAGCTGCAACAGATGGTTTGTTAGGCTCTGACAGATGGTCTGTTGGAGTCTGATAGACCATCTGTTTGGAATGAACGGATGATTGGCTTAAACTCTCCTTTATTTTCTTTAGAAGCTCATCGGGATTTACAGGTTTGGCTACATAATCACAAGCACCGAGCTTCATGGCTTGTACGGCCGATTGGATATCTGCATAACTGGTCATCATGATGAATGGTATCTCAATGTTTTGATTACCCAACCACTTCAGAAGATCAATTCCGTCTTTGTCCGGAAGGCGAAGATCTGATAGTATCAAATCAATCTGTTCTGTCTCCAATGTTTTTTGCGCACGCGCAATGCTACTTGCTGAGGTTACCGAAAAACCTTTCTTTCCCAGCCATGTTTTTAGCATCATGCCATACGTAATATCATCTTCCACAATCAGTATAGATACCATAAGCAATCCGTTTTCCTCTATTTTTGAAACAAAGGTAAAGTGTTTTGTATGAAAGTCGTATATTTGCAAACTTAATTTAACTTGATTCGGGGAGCGCTTCTACTTGAACTTTCTCTTTAAAAGTATACCGTGGAACCGCTTTGTTTATTTGACAGATAGTCATAAAGAAGGTATGATTATGAAAATAATAAAGATGAAAAAAAATATTATTGTATTATTAACTATACTGGTTTGCTGCATTACGGCATGCAAATCGGGACAAAAGAAGAATAGAATTATGGGAAAAGAAACTATGTTTAAAATAGAAACCACAATGGGAGACATTGTCGTTAAATTGTACGATGATACCCCGAAACACCGTGATAACTTCATCAAACTGGTAGAAAAAGGAGTTTATGAAGGCACATTGTTCCATCGAGTGATTAAAGACTTTATGATTCAGGCCGGTGATCCACAGTCAAAAGATGCTCCAAAAGGCAAGAGTCTTGGCTCGGGTGATGTAGGCTATACTATTCCTGCAGAGTTCGTCTATCCCAAGCACTTCCATAAGAAAGGTGTTCTGGCTGCAGCCCGTCAGGGTGATAATGTCAATCCGAAGAAAGAATCGTCAGGTTGTCAATTCTATATTGTGACGGGTAAAGTATTCAGTGACTCCGCGTTGCTGAACATGGAACAGCAGATCAATGAAAACAAACTTTCTAATGTCTTTAATGCGTTGGCACAAAAACACATGAAGCAGATCTATAAGATGAGAAAGGAAAATGATGAGAATGGTTTGATGGAGTTGCAGGAGAAATTGATAGAACAGGCAAAAGCTGAATCGGCAAAGCAACCGGAATTCCATTTCACACCCGAACAAATAAAAGCATATACCACTGTCGGTGGTGCTCCACATCTTGATGGAGAGTATACTGTCTTTGGAGAAATTGTTGAAGGAATGGATGTGATTGATAAGATTCAGCAAGTGAAGACCGATCGGAGTGACCGTCCCGAGACAGATGTGAAAATCATAAAAATAGTACCGCTTGAAGATTAATAAACTGACTTTATCAAACGGTTTGCGGCTGGTGCATCATCAGGATCTCAGCACTCAAATGGTTGCATTAAACATACTGTATGACGTGGGAGCTCGTGATGAGCATCCCGATCATACGGGTTTTGCTCATTTATTTGAGCATTTAATGTTTGGAGGTTCTGTCCATATACCCGATTATGATACGCCTTTACAGCAATCGGGTGGGGAGAATAATGCCTGGACAAACAATGATATTACAAATTATTACCTCACTATACCGCGTTCTAATGTAGAGGTCGGCTTCTGGCTTGAATCTGATAGAATGCAGGAACTTGCCTTTAGCGAACGTAGTCTCGAAGTGCAACGTGGTGTCGTTATGGAGGAGTTTAAGCAACGTTGTCTCAACCAGCCTTATGGGGATGTCGGACATTTGATTCGTGCTTTGGCATACCAGGTACATCCTTATCGCTGGCCGACTATCGGATTGGATTTGTCGCACATTGCAAATGCAAAGCTCGAAGAGGTGAAAGATTTCTTCTTTCATTTCTATGCCCCGAACAATGCAATTCTTGCTGTGACCGGAAATATTGATTGGGAAGAGACTGTCCGGTTGGTAGAAAAATGGTTTGGTCCTATCCCTGCACGTGAAATTACACCAAGAAATCTTAATCACGAGCCTGTTCAACAGGGTGAGCGTCGGCAAGTTGTAGAGCGGGATGTCCCCATTGATGCTTTGTTTATGGCTTATCACATGTGCGAAAGGAATTCTGCTGATTATTATGCATTCGATATTCTTTCCGATATACTCAGCAACGGTCGCTCAAGCCGGCTAAACCAACGATTGGTTCAAGAAAGCCAATTGTTCTCGAGTATAGACGCCTATATATCCGGATCACGTGATGCCGGTCTGTTCCACATCAGCGGTAAATTGGCGTCCGGTGTTTCGCTCGAACAAGCTGAAGCGGCGGTAAGCAATGAATTGGAGCAATTGAAGAATGAGCTTATTGAACAAGCCGAGTTGGAAAAAGTAAAAAACAAATTTGAATCATCCCAGATATTCGGCAATATCAATTACCTGAATGTAGCGACTAATCTTGCTTGGTATGAATTGACAGGGAAGGCCGAAGATATTGACTCTGAAGTGGATGAATACAGAGCGGTATCAGCCGAACAATTGAGGGATGTAGCTCAGCGTGCTTTTGTCGACAGCAACCGTTCCGTTCTTTATTATAAGAGCAAATAATTGCTCTTATTGCAATAAACTAAGCTTTCATGACACTATTTGCAGGAAAAGCCAACAGCCATTATCGCGCATTAATCTCACTTGGCGTCCCAATTATTATCGGGCAGCTTGGGGTGATTATGCTTGGCTTTGCCGATACTTTTATGGTGGGACATCACAGTACCGAAGAACTTGCAGCGGCTTCGTTCGTCAACAACATCTTCACTTTGTGTATCATCTTCTGTACCGGTTTCTCTTATGGGCTGACTCCTGTAGTGGGTGAGCTTTATGGTAATCATCGTATTAAAGAAACAGGACAAGCTCTCCGGTGCAGCTTGGTTGCCAATGTGTTGGTAGCGTTGCTTCTGACGGTTATCATGAGTATATTGTACTTTTTTCTCGATTGCCTGGGTCAACCTGAAGAATTGATGCCCTTCATCAAGCCTTATTATCTTGTGACATTGTTCTCCCTCATCTTTGTGATGATATTCAATGCCTTTAAGCAGTTTACCGATGGCATTACCGATACAAAAACAGGTATGTGGGTACTGCTTGGCGGTAATCTATTGAATATAGTCGGAAACTTTATGTTGATTTATGGCGAGTTCGGCTTTCCCGAATTGGGATTGTTGGGTGCAGGTATCAGTACGCTCTTTTCCCGAATAGTCATGGTCGTTGTCTTTGGCTATATTGTGCTTTACAGTTCTCGTTACACGCCCTATAGAAGTGGTTTTTTCCATTTACCATGGTCGCGGAGTGTATTCAAAAGACTCAATGCTCTCGGTTGGCCGATAGCCTTTCAGATGGGTATGGAGACAGCCTCCTTCAATTTCAGCACCATTATGGTGGGATGGCTTGGAGTGACGGCACTGGCATCACACCAGATCATGCTGACTATTTCGCAATTCACCTTTATGATGTTTTATGGTATGGGAGCAGCTGTTGCTGTCCGCGTAAGCAATTTTAGAGGACAGAATGATATGGAGAATGTACGCCGTTCGGCAAGAGCCGGCTTCCATTTGATATTGATGATGGCAGTGATATTACTAAGCATCATCTTCCTGGTACGTTACCAGATTGGAGGTTGGTTTACGAATGACACCAACGTTTCTGTGGTGGTTTCCTCGTTGTTTTTGCCTTTCCTTATCTATCAATTTGGCGACGGTCTGCAAATCAATTTTGCAAATGCCTTGCGAGGTATTGAAGATGTGAAAGCTATGATGATAATGGCATTCATTGCATATTTTTTGATATCTTTGCCTATAGGGTATTTCTGTGGCTTTGTGCTCAACTGGGGCATAATAGGTGTTTGGATGACATTCCCCTTCGGACTAACCAGTGCAGGCATCATGTTTTGGTTAAGGTTCCGTTATAAAACGAAGTCGAGGTAGCCCGTCTAAACATATATAAAATGTTGGTTCATTGGGTGGTAAACGATTGAATAATATATCGAAAGGTAAAATAGCTGTCGGTTATGCATTGCTGTTAGCCGTTTTACTCTTTTCCCTATTCTTTGTCTACAGAGAGATGGGGCATCTGCTCTCGTCCGAAAAGAACGATTTTCTTAAGACAGACAGTCTGATTGTTCTTCTTCAAAAGAAAGATTCCAATACGGTCAGCTTATTACACTCGCTTAGCGAAGCGCATGAAGGGCTCATACCGACTCGTGAAGTGGAACAGATACTTGCTCTGGAAGATAGTACGATACTCCGTCAAAGAGTACAACGCAAAGTGATTTCCCGACGCGATACCATTCTTACCAAACAAAAAAAGAAAGGCTTCTTCCGTCGGTTGGGTGAGGTATTCGTACCGCCTAAAAAAGATACGGCTATCCATGTAAAGAGCTCTTTGGAGTTTGCCACCGATACATTGCTCGATCCTTATAACCCTGTCGATTCCTTGCATGAGAAACTTCGGGGAGTTACCAATAAGAAAAAGGGTGTGGGATTAGCAGCTCAGCACCGTAGTGAAGTATTGCAACGCTTTAATGAGACTTTGACGATCCGTATTGACAGCTTGCTCAGGCAGTATGAACAGAACGCTTTGCACAAAGCTCATTCGGAAGCAGAATTGCGGCAATCCGTTCGCCAACGTTCCACTCTTATTGTGGGATGTTTTGCAATTGGGGGTATACTTCTTTCCGGCATATTCCTGATTTTGATTTGGCGTGATGTTACCCGTAGTAATCAGTATCGTCGTGAATTGGAGGATGCCAATAGAAAAGCAGAAGAACTGTTGGCTGCTCGTGAACGGTTAATGCTTGCCATTACGCATGATTTCAAGGCACCTCTAGGCTCTATTATGGGCTATGCGGAGCTTCTTTCCCGGCTGACGATCGACGAGCGGCAGCGTTTCTATCTAAATAATATGAAGGTCTCGTCGGAGCACTTGCTTAAGTTGGTTTCCGATTTGCTTGAATTCCACCGCCTTGATCTCCACAAAGTCGAGATACAGCATATTTCATTCCACCCGTCTCACTTATTAGAAGAAATCAAAGCTAGTTTTGAGCCTTTGGCGATGTCGAAGGGGCTTTATTTGCATAGTGAAATAACTCCCGAATTGGAAAACTCGTTTATAAGTGATCCGCTCCGTTTACGGCAGATTATAACGAATCTACTTTCCAATGCCATAAAGTTCACCGATAGAGGAGGGATTACCTTGCACGCATCTTATGCGGGTATAAGCGACTCATCTCTATTGGGAAGCTATTTGAAAATAGCAATTTCCGATACCGGAAAAGGGATGCTGCCCGAAGATCGCGAGCGTATCTTTCATGAATTTACCCGCTTACCGGGTGCACAGGGAGAAGAGGGTTTCGGTCTGGGTTTGTCCATTGTCCGTATGCTCATTCGCTTGATGAAAGGTACTATAGAAGTTGAAAGCGAATTGGGTGTAGGGAGCCGTTTTATTATCAATATTCCTGTATCTCGTGCGCTTTCCAGTGCGGATGTTCCCGGAAAGGGTCTTCCTAAAAGTAATGATGCTATGGGAAATGCTTCACGGGATGAGGTTAAGCCTACGGCTGTAGCAACGCCGATGAAAGTGCTTCTTATTGATGATGATAGCATACAGCTACAATTAACTTCCACTATGTTGGCGCAACGACAGATAACTTCGGTTTGTTGTGTGGAACCCCAGCAGTTATGGGACGCTTTACAAACGGAGACATTTGATCTTCTTCTGACCGATATTCAGATGCCTGCCATTAATGGGTTCGATCTGTTGAAATTGTTACGCAGTTCCGATATACCACAGGCACGTTCTATTCCTGTTGTCGCAGTATCAGCGAGAATGGATATGAACCTTTCCCAATTACAGGAAGCGGGATTCTCCGGCTGCTTGAACAAGCCTTTTACTACCGATGAGCTCATAAGGCTGGTCACTGCTATCAGGCAACAAAGTGCGCAAGCTTTTGAATTTACTAAGCCCTCCGTATCCTGTGAAACGGATGCGTCGCAAGGCTTTGACTTCTCTGCACTGACTGCATTTGCTGAAGATGATCGGGGAGCTACAAAATCGATATTGGAAAGCTTTATCAGTGAGACCCGTATTAATGTGGGCCGAATGCAACAAGCTTTAGAAAATCGTGACACCGGACATCTAGCCGATATGGCTCACAAAATGCTTCCCTTATTTACTCTACTTAAAGCATCAACGCTTATTCCTGTCTTAAAAGAACTTGAAGCAGCGAGAAAAGAACCCTTTACAAAAGAGATTGAGGAGAAGGGATATGCTTCGTTAGAGATCGTAGATACGATTATACTTGAAGCCCGGAAGCTGCTAGATAAAGCCTAATCTTAGCTGCTCTGTTTCCCATTTTGCAGTACCTCGAAACAAACGAATAGAAAAAAATGTTTAGCTTTGTAGAGCAGTAGTTGATTATTTAGTGATATTTTCATGAGAAAGAAGTGGTTGAAATGGATAGCTTGGGCAGTATTTTCTCCCGTTTTGCTGTTTTTTATTTTGATGATTTTACTCTACGTTCCTCCCGTACAAGATTTCTTAAGGAAGGAAGCCACTGAGTATGCATCAAAAGAAACCGGCTATAATATCTCTGTCGGTCGCATTGATCTCCGTTTTCCATTAAACCTGTTGCTTCGGCATGTCCAAGTAGTCGGGAGGCATACAAAGAAGTTCTCAAAGGCTTCACTACCTGATACACTGATGTCTTTTTCGAGCCTGAATGTACGCGTGCAGGCTTTGCCTCTTTTCGCCGGTCGGGTGGAGGTTGATGAAGTAACTCTGAAAAAAGTTTCGGTCAATTCTTTGGAGTTGGTTAAAGGCATGCACGTAAAAGGAGTGTTGGGTAAACTTTCCTTAGAAAGTCATGGAATCAATCCGGGCAAAGAAGAAGCGCTTGTTGATAAAGTGGAATTGAGTGACGCTCACATGATGCTTGCATTGGTCGATACCACTAAAACTCCCGAAGATAAAACAAAGAAAGAACTAAAATGGCGAGTAGTATTGCAACGGCTCCATCTAAAGAATGTATCAGTTGACTACCGGCAGGCATTCGATTCTACTCGTTTAGCTACACGTATTGTGGATGCGGGATTGACTGGTGGAGTGCTTGACTTACGCCACGCCTTCTATGGTTTGAAGAAACTGCAGGTGCGTAATGGCTATTTGAATTATGATGTTGGAAAGTCATTGCCTTCCAAAGGCTTCGACCCCTCCCATATTGCTTTGCGTGACATTATGTTTGAGATGGATTCTGTCATTCTGCATAAACAAACCATGAATGCGGTCATCCGACAATTTATCCTAAATGAACGATCCGGTTTAAACGTATCTTCATTGACAGGACGTTGCTTTGTGAACTCCTCTATTATTCGCATACCAAACCTGTCATTGCTGACTCCCCATTCCGAATTGAGTTTCTCTTTTCGGGCAGAAAAGAAGATCTTTACGAAGCCTTTTTTAGGACATTTGGAGACATATTTGGACGGTCGTATTGGTAGTCCGGATGCTATTCTTTTGTTGGGAGGTCTACCAGATGAGTTCAAAGAGGCATATCCATTCCGGCCATTGACACTTCATGTGGGCTTAAAAGGTGATCTGCAAGAGCTGGATATATCCCGTCTGGCGGTCGACTTGCCCGGTGCTTTTTCTGTTTCGGGTAAAGGCAATTTCAGCAACTTAGCCGATAATCTCAAGCGAAAAGGCCATGTGGATTTGAACATGAGCATGCGAAATCTTCAGTTTTTAGTAGGTGTAGCCGGACTCAAGCCGGGCGGAAATGTAGCTGTACCCGACAGTATGAATTTAAAAGCCTCCATTGGACTTGATGGTTTGCGCTATAATGCGGATGTTGCATTGAGAGAAAGAGGAGGAACCATTAAAATGGTGGCTTCCTGCAATACAGCCAAACGGGATTATCAGGCAAAGGTATTAGTGGATGCATTGCAGTTGCACCATTTCCTGCCGAAAGATTCTCTATATGAACTTAGTGCAGAATTTACCGCAAAAGGAAGCGGATTCAATCCTTTAGCAAGGAAATCTTATGCTGAGGCTCGAATGTCGCTTAAACATCTCCAATACGGACGGTGGCATATTTCGAATGTCGATCTTAATGCTTTGATCAAAAACGCTTATCTCAAAGCTAATTTGAAAAGTAATAATACACTGCTCAAGATGGAGGGGAATTGCGGGCTGTCTTTAGGTACTCGTTATCTCGATGGAAATGTGCAAATGGCTGTTGAACAATTGGATATTTACAAGTTGGGTTTTGCTTCCCAACCGTTGAGGCGTCCTTTTGCTTTTAATCTTCAGGGGCAGGCGCATCGCGATTCGATAAGTGTTAAGGCAAATGCCGGAGATTTAGATTTGGATTTTCGTTCACATAACAATTTTCATACACTTTTAAAACAGACCAACAAGCTTGCTACTGTATTGAAAAAACAGATCAAGGCGAGATACCTCGATCACGGGGCTATTCGAAAGGTTTTGCCAACTGCGGGAATACAACTTCGTATGGGTAAGAATAATCCGGTAAGTGATTTCCTTGCGACAAAAGATATTCGTTTCAATGATTTCCTTCTCCGTTTCGGGATGACTCCACGGATTGGGATAAATGGGCGTACTGCAATACATGGTTTGCGTGTGGACTCTTTGCAACTCGACACACTTTATTTTACGATCAGGCAAGATACCAGTCGTATGAATTTGCAAGGAGGAATAATAAACGGGCCCAAAAATCCTCAATATGTTTTTCGCAGTACATTGACAGGAGAGATTCGTAATAATGATGCCGATTTGAGTCTGAGCTTCTTAGATTCCAAGGGAAATGTCGGACTGCAAATTGGTGTCAATGCGCGTCCTGTCTTGGGTGGTCAGAATAAGAAAGCCGATGGAATACTTTTCCGGCTCACTCCCGATGAACCAATTATCGCCTTTAGAAAATTTCATTTTATAGATAATAACAACTGGATTTACCTCCATAAAAATATGAGGGTTTATGCCAGTGTGGATATGATGGATAAGGATAATGTAGGCTTTAGGATGCATTCCATCAAAGAGGACTCGGTCTCTTTACAGAATATGGATATTGAGTTGCGTCGTATACGCTTGGATGAGGTGAGTCGCATATTACCCTACTTCCCTGACTTTTCGGGACGTTTGTCTGCTGAAACTCATTATATTCAGACTCCAACTTCGCTACAAATATCCACTGAAGCGAATGTTGAGAAGCTGACTTATGAAGGGCAGCATGTGGGTAATGTCGGAATTGGTGTGACCTGGCTTCCGGGAGAATCCGGTACGCATTATCTCAACTCTTATTTCACTTGTGAAGGCAAAGAAGTGATGACGGCTGAAGGTACATTGAAACGTCGGGGTGCGAACGACTCAATCCGGGTGGAAAGTCATTTTGATCATTTCCCCATATCATTGGCTAATCCGTTTATTCCCGATCGGGTGATTTCATTCAACGGAGATGTGGATGGCGGAGTCAATATCTCAGGGACATTGGAGAAACCGGACATCGGTGGCGAACTTAAATTGGATAGTGTCACGCTCTATGCACGGCAGGCGGGTGCCCGTTATCATTTCGATAATCGTCCCGTTTACATTAAGAACAATCAGTTATTATTCGATAAGTTTGCCATTTACACCACTTCGAAGAATCCGTTTACTATTGATGGGAATATAGATTTCAGAGATTTTCGAAGGCCTGTCGCACGTCTTGACTTACTGGCCCGCAAATACACATTGCTTGATGCACCACGGACTCGAGAGAGCTTGATCTATGGCAAGGTATATGTAGATATGAGAGGTACTGTTCGTGGTCCGTTGGACGCTTTGGTTATGCGTGGAAATATGAATATTTTGGGCAATACCAATGTCACCTATGTGATGACCGATTCTCCTTTGACCGTTGAAGATCGTTTGGAAGGGCTTGTCACCTTCACATCTTTTCGGGATACCACTTTAGTAAAGACGGAGCCCAAGTCTATTGGCTTTGCCGGTATGGATATGCTAATGTCCGTACATATTGATAATGCGGTGCGTCTGAGAGCCGATTTGAGTTATGATCGTAGCAAATTTGTGGAGTTGGAAGGAGGGGGCGACCTGTCCTTGCACTATACACCGCAGGGTGATGTAAATCTGACGGGAAGGTATATACTTTCGGGAGGTACAATGAAGTACTCTCTTCCGGTAATTCCACTGAAAGAGTTCAATTTGGAAAATGGTAGTTATGTCGATTGGTCGGGGAGTATGATGAACCCGTCTTTGAACCTTACGGCAACTGAGAGAGTACGGGCATCGGTAGCTGATGGGGATAATGGTGCTTCCCGGATGGTTAATTTTGACATATCCGTGAGTATTCGGAATCGGTTGGAGAAGCCCGATTTGCTATTCGATATTAGTGCTCCGGATGATCCTACGGTTGAGAATCAATTGGCGGCTATGGGTACAGAAGAACGTAGCAGG
Organism: Bacteroides sp.; assembly: GCA_041907545.1. Classification (GTDB taxonomy): domain Bacteria; phylum Bacteroidota; class Bacteroidia; order Bacteroidales; family Bacteroidaceae; genus Bacteroides. The sequence goes on along the minus strand of JAYRGX010000025.1, from coordinate 51,642 downwards.
CAAGCTATTGCAATGCTTGTGACCGGTATATATCTTAATAATGCGGGTAAGAGCAATATGAACATGGGAAATGCCCTTAATAGTGTTCTTCAAAGTCAGATCAGTGCTTTAGCGGGTGCTGCTTTCGGGAATATTTCGGTAGGTATTGAAAATCATAACGGCTCGCAGCCGGGAGATAATAGAGGTACCGATTATAGCTTCCGCTACTCTCAACGTTTCTTTAATGATCGTGTGCAGATTGTGATAGGTGGAAAAGTTTCGACAGGATCGAATGCGACGAATGACACGGAATCTTTTATTGATAATATTTCGTTGGAATATCGTTTGGATACATCCGGATCACGTTACATTCGGGTCTTCCATAATAAGAATTATGAAAGTGTTTTGGATGGAGAAATCACCGAAACCGGGGTCGGAGTGGTTTTCCGTAAACGGATGGATAATCTAGGTGAACTGTTTATTTTTAAAAGAAGAAATAAAGAAGTCAAGGATAAAAAATGAGATATGTAGCAGCTTTTTTAATCGGATCAGCGTTCCTGTTCGGTGCATGTTCTACCACGAAGAATTTGCCGGAAGGAGAAGTCCTTTATACCGGACAAAAAAAGATGATTGTGGAGAATCGATCTTCAACGCCGGTTGGCCTTAATGCGATGGAAGAGATTGAAGCTGCCTTAGCCAAGGCGCCTAATAATTCTTTTCTTGGAAGTTCTGTTTACCGTACTCCTTTTCCCGTTGGATTATGGTTCTACAACCGTTTCGTTAAGAGCAATGGCAAATTTGGAAAATTCATGTTTAAACATTTTGCAGCGGAACCGATCTTTATTTCTGCTGTAAATCCTGGAATTCGTACCAAGGTTGCTACGAACATTTTACATGAATATGGTTATTTAAATGGAACGGTTGGCTACAAAATGTTTGCCAATCCGGGAGATAGCTTGAAAGCTAAAATCCAGTATACCGTCAACATGCGAAATCCTTATCTTATAGACACATTATATTACTATGGCTTTCCTTATAAAACACTCGATATAATTAAAGCGGGTAACCGTAACTCGACTCTGAGGCCCGGTCGACAATTCAACGTGATGGATCTTGACGCGGAACGTATCAGGGTCAACACTTTGTTACGAAATATGGGCTACTACTATTTTCGCTCCGATTATCTGACTTATCAGGCGGATACGACTCTAGTACCCGGGGGGCATGTCAGTTTACGCATGACACCTGTCGCTGATATGCCGGAAGGAGCACAGCGCCCTTATTATTTAGGTAATACATCTTTTTATCTTAGAGGACCGCAAGGGCAGATGCCAACAGATAGTTTGCTTTATAAGAATCTATGGATACACTATTACGATAGATTAAAAATCCGGCCGAATATGCTTTACCGATGGCTACATTATCAGGGATATCGTAGAAAACGTCAGACACAGGACAGTACAATGATGAGGAAACGTCCGGAAGGATTATTCAGTCAGTACAGACAAAGTAGAATACAGGAGCGTTTGGCTAATTTGGGCATTTTCGGTTATATGGAAATGCAATATATTCCTAGAGACACAGCATTGGTTTCCGATACATTGGACTTAAATATTCTAGCATCGTTGAATAAACCCTATGATGCCGAACTGGATTTTAATGTAACAATGAAGAGTAATAACCAGACGGGGCCGGGAGCAGCATTTACCGTTACTAAAAATAATGTGTTCGGTGGGGGTGAAACCTGGAATGTTAAGTTGACCGGATCATACGAATGGCAGACCGGTAAAAATCGAAGCTCTTTAATGAACAGTTATGAAATGGGGTTGTCGACAGCCCTGACTTTTCCAAGAGTTGTTTTTCCCAGACTAGGAACTCTTGAATATGACTTTCCGGCTACTACTACCTTTCGACTATATACCGATCAGTTGAACAGATCGAAATATTATAAGCTGCTTGCTTTTGGAGGCAATGTGACTTATGACTTTCAGCCTCGTCCAACGATCAAGCATAGCATTACCCCCTTCCGGTTGACATTTAATACGTTGAGCAATCGGACTGCAGCTTTTGATTCATTGCAGAGTGCTAATCCTGCACTTTATATCAGTCTGCGGAATCAATTTATTCCGGCATTTGAGTACACTTATACTTATGATAATGGTAACCTGAGGACTGTTCGGCATCCTTTATGGTGGCAAACCACCCTGACTTCTGCGGGTAATGTGACATCCTGCATCTATCGTATCTTTGGAGAGCCTTTTGACAAAAAAGGAAAAGAACTATTGGGTGTACCGTTTGCACAATTTTTGAAAGTCAATTCCGAACTACGCTATCACTTTAGAATAGACAAGAACCAAATGATTGCTTCACGCATTGCCGCAGGTGCGATTTGGTCGTATGGTAATGCCACTATTGCGCCTTACACGGAGCAGTTCTATGCTGGTGGAGCCAATAGTGTGCGTGCATTCATGTCCCGTACAATAGGTCCCGGTGGTTATCACCCTGACAAGAACGATAAATACGCTTTCATTAACCAAGTCGGGGATATTCGTCTCGAAGCTAATCTTGAATACCGCTTCCGCCTTATCGGAGATTTGCACGGAGCTATATTTCTCGATGCCGGTAATGTGTGGTTGATGAGGGACGATCTTACCGAAGGGAATGAACGCAAAGAAGGACGATTCCGGTTAAAAGATTTTCCTGATCAGATTGCATTAGGAACAGGAGCCGGATTGCGTTACGATATGGATTTTCTTGTTTTCAGGGTAGACTGCGGTATTGGTTTACATGCACCTTATGATACCGGAAAAACAGGCTATTACAATATTCCGAGCTTTAAAGACGGAATGGCTTTTCATTTTGCAATAGGCTATCCTTTCTGACCCCAATATTACAATATCTATAGAGAAAATGTTTTCGCTTTTTTATTCCTCCTTATAACGCTTTCAGAAATTATGGTGTATCTTTGCACCCACTAAACGGTAACACTAACCTTTATTATTAACTACATAATCATGAAACCTACTTTATTTGTATTGGCTGCCGGAATGGGTAGTCGTTATGGGGGATTAAAACAACTCGATGGTCTGGGCCCGAATGGCGAAACAATAATGGATTATTCTATTTTTGATGCTATCCGTGGAGGATTTGGTAAGGTTGTTTTTGTAATACGTAAAGATTTTGAGAAAGATTTTCGCGACAAAATTCTGAGCAAATATGAGAATCATATTCCGGTGGAATTGGTGTTCCAAGCATTGGATAACCTTCCTGCTGGATTCACTTGTCCTGAAGAGCGCGTTAAACCGTGGGGAACAAATCACGCTGTACTTATGGGTAAAGATGTGATTAATGAACCTTTTGCGGTGATCAATGCTGATGATTTTTACGGACGTGACAGCTTTGCTGTTTTGGGAGAAGCTCTTTCCAAAATGACTGGAAAGAAGAATGACTACTGCATGGTAGGATATCGTGTAGGTAATACATTATCCGAAAGTGGATCGGTAGCACGTGGCGTTTGCGAAACAAATCCTGAAGGCTACTTGACAACAGTTGTCGAACGTACAGCTATTGAACGCATTGATGGCAAAGTGTCTTTTAAAGATGAGAACGGTATAATGCAAACGATTGGTGACAATACTCCTGTGTCAATGAACATGTGGGGCTTTACTCCTGATTACTTTGCTTATTCCGAGGAGTACTTCAAGGAATTCCTGAACGAAAATAAGGATAACTTGAAAGCTGAGTATTTTATTCCTTTGATGGTGAATAAACTCATAAATGAAGGTACTGCCCGTGTTAAAGTTCTTGATACGGTTAGTAAATGGTTTGGTGTGACGTATGCTGCCGACCGTCAGGGAGTAGTGGATAAGATCCAAGCTCTTGTAGACGCAGGCGAATATCCTGCTAAACTGTTCTGATAATTTTTGAGAACGAGATAAAGAAATTGAGGCTGCTTTCCGAAAGGAAGGCAGCCTCAATTATTATACAGCTATTTTATTTCTTATTTCAAGTCTTTCAATTCCCAACCCAATGCACTTGCACCTAATACGGCTGCATCAGAGTCTTTCAATTCAGACATCAATAGTTTTGCTTTGCCTTTGAATATAGTGAGGATATTCTTGTCGATAGCCTTTTGGATCGGATTGAATATATAGTCACCTGATTTTGCCAGACCTCCGAATAAAATAATCGCTTCAGGACTCGAGAAGGCAACAAAGTCGGCGATTGCTTCACCCAAGATGGTACCTGTATATTCAAAGATGTCTTTTGCAAGTTGATCTCCTTTCACAGCGGCATCATATACGTCTTTACTTGTGATGCTTTCAGCCGGTGTGGCACGTAAAAGGCTGGCGTCGGTTCTTGCAGTAAGAAATTCTCTTGCAGTACGGGCTACTCCTGTTGCAGAACAGTAAGTCTCCAGGCAGCCATGACGACCACAACCACATAGACGACCATTGTCGCGGCGTATGATAGTATGACCCAGTTCTCCGGCAAAACCATCATGTCCGTACACCATTTGTCCGTTGATCACGATTCCGCTACCAACTCCGGTTCCTAATGTAATCATGATAAAATCCTTCATTCCACGGGCAGCACCATAAGTCATTTCACCAATAGCGGCAGCATTAGCATCATTTGTCAATGCAGTAGGAATGCTTAAACGTTCTTCAAACATTGCAGCCAAAGGAATAATACCTTTCCATGGCAAGTTTGGAGCAAATTCTATTGTTCCGCTATAGTAGTTTCCGTTTGGAGCGCCTATACCGATACCTTTTATTTTATCAACTCCTCCATTAGCGATGATAAGAGGAAGCAGGTTTCTGCAAACTTCGTCCACATAATCATCTACTTTCTCAAAAGATCCGGTTTTGATCGAGCTACTTGCGATGATTGTTCCTCTTGCGTCTACAATACCGAAGACGGTGTTTGTTCCGCCTATATCAATGCCCACTACATAGGGCCTCTCCATACTTGAATTCATGATACTACAGTTGTTTTTAAAGGGTTAGTTCATTTATTTATGGATACAAATTACACAAAGAAAAATGATACCGCAAAATCTTTTTTAAAAAAATTCATCTCTTTTGCAACTTTTCGTTACCCCTGTGCGTCTAATAATGAAAATAGATCGTTATTTATTAAAAAAGGCTAGAAACGTGATACATTTGAAGGACATTAATAAGACCTATAACAACGGAGCACCAATGCATGTGCTCAAAGGCATTGATCTCGATATAAATAAGGGTGAATTTGTTTCTATAATGGGCGCTTCGGGGTCTGGCAAATCAACTTTGCTCAATATTTTGGGTATCCTGGATAACTATGATACAGGTGAATATTACTTGAATGGTACGCTTATAAAGAATTTGAGTGAAACCAAAGCGGCAGAGTATCGAAATCGCATGATTGGATTTATCTTTCAATCTTTCAATCTTATCTCTTTTAAGAATGCAGTGGAAAATGTGGCATTGCCCCTTTTCTATCAAGGTATAAGTCGACGTAAACGCAATGCGCTTGCATTGGAGTATCTTGATCGTTTGGGACTTAAAGATTGGGCAAACCATTTACCCAACGAAATGTCCGGTGGGCAGAAACAGCGTGTTGCAATAGCACGTGCATTGATTACTCAACCCCAGATAATTTTAGCGGATGAGCCGACAGGCGCTTTGGATAGTAAGACTTCTGTTGAAGTTATGCAAATATTAAAAGATTTGCATAGTACAGGCATGACTATTGTAGTGGTCACTCATGAAAGTGGTGTTGCCAATCAGACGGATAAGATCATCCATATAAAAGACGGAATAATAGGAAGTGTGGAAGAAAACAGAGATCATGATGCTTCTCCTTTCGGGCAAAACGGCTTTATGAAATAATACGAGCGGATCGCTAATTTATCTTACTTAATAATTATAACGTATGCTTGATCTTTGGCAAGAAATATATGGTACAATCAAAAGAAATAAACTCAGGACTTTCCTTACAGGATTTGCTGTGGCTTGGGGAATCTTCATGTTAATTGTACTTCTTGGAGCCGGAAACGGACTTATTCATGCTTTTGAAAAGTCGTCTTCCGAGCGAGCTCTGAACTCTATTCGTATTTTCCCGGGATGGACCAAAAAGTCTTATGACGGATTAAAAGAAGGACGTCGTATTCAATTGGAAAATAAAGACCTTGTGTCTACGGAGAAATCATTTTCGGATAATGTAATCAATGCAGGGGCTACGGTTGAACAAAGTGATGTAAATATCAGTTTCGGACAAGAATATGTCAGTATGTCTTTGCTTGGAGTTTTTCCGAACTATACGGAGGTTGAAACTGTGAAAACCGCAACAGGTCGTTTTATTAATCACATAGACTTGCAAGAACGTAGAAAAGTTATTGTTCTTCATAAAAAGACTGCAGAAATTCTTTTTGGCAAGACGCACACCGAACCTATCGGGCAGTTTGTAAATGCGGGAGGAGTTGCTTATCAGGTTATCGGCACCTATAACGATCAGGGAGACCGTGGAGCAAATGAAGCTTATATACCGTTTTCCACTCTGCAGACAATTTACGATAAAGGGATACAGCTGAATAACATCATATTCACTACCAAGGGATTGAACTCTATAGCTCAAAATGACACTTTTGAAGTAAATTATCGTAAAGTGATCGGAGCTAATCATCGCTTCGACCCGAAAGACGACAGTGCGATATGGATTTGGAATCGCTTATCCAACTATATGCAGACACAAAAAGCAATGGGCATACTTCGTACGGCAATATGGGTAATCGGTATTTTTACACTACTCAGTGGTATTGTAGGTGTATCCAATATTATGCTGATAACCGTTAAGGAAAGAACGCGTGAATTCGGTATACGGAAAGCTCTTGGAGCCAAACCTATTTCAATATTACGATTGGTTATTATAGAAAGTGTGGTGATCACTACGCTGTTTGGCTATATTGGTATGGTGATAGGCATTGCCGCCACGGAATGGATGAATGTGGCGTTTGGTAATCAGACGATGGATGCCGGTGTGTTCCAGCAGACCATGTTCTCCGATCCTACCGTCGATATGGGAGTTGCTATTCAAGCAACATTGACCTTGATTATTGCCGGTACGCTTGCCGGTTTCTTCCCCGCTAAAAAAGCAGTGAGTATACGTCCTATTGAGGCTTTACGGGCAGAGTAGTTAAATGATGAATTATTCAATGAAAAGAGTATGAGAATAGATATTGATTCTTGCGAGGAAATCCTCATTACGATAACAAGAAATAAGACTAGGAGCTTATTGACTGCTTTCGGAGTATTCTGGGGAATATTCATGTTAGTGGCTCTTATTGGAGGTGGACATGGAATGCAGGAGCAGATGAAGAAGCAATTCGAAGGATTTGCTACAAATTCGGGTTTTGTCGCAGCAGAGAAAACAGGTGAGGCTTACAAAGGCTTCCGTAAGGGGCGTGCGTGGGATTTGGAACTTGAAGACATTGAACGTTTACGGCGTGGAGTTCGTGAATTGGAGCATGTCACTCCTTCCATTGCAAACTGGGGATCGACGGCAGTCTATGAAGATAAAAAATATAGTTGTACGGTTAAAGGACTTTTCCCTGATTATGAGTTTATAGAACATCAAAACATTTCGTTGGGACGGTTTCTTAATGATGTCGATATTAGTGAGGCACGAAAAGTCTGCGTAATAGGTAAGCGTGTTTATGAAAGCCTTTTCAAACCGGGTGAAGACCCTTGTGGTAAATTTGTAAAAGTCAATGGTGTTTATTTTCAAATTGTCGGGTTGTGTATTTCCGAAGGGAACATAAACATACAGGGAAGGGCTTCTGAGGCGGTGACAATACCTTTCACCACTATGCAACAAGCTTATAATATCGGGAATAAAATTCATGTGGCGTGTTTCACAGTGAAGCCGGGGGTAAAAGTGACCGATCTACAAGATAAAATAGAAGGGGTGATTAAAAAAGCCCATTATATTGCCCCGAATGATAAACAGGCGGTCATGTTCCTAAACGCCGAAGCAATGTTCTCCATGGTTGATAATTTAATGGCAGGTACACGAATTCTAATTTGGATGGTGGGATTGGGTACATTATTTGCCGGTGCTATTGGTGTTTCCAATATTATGATGGTGACGGTACGTGAACGTACTACTGAAATAGGTATCCGCCGTGCCATTGGAGCCCGTCCGCGTGATATTCTACAACAAATCTTGTCGGAGAGTCTCGTGCTGACTTCGATTGCCGGAATGGCGGGGATTTCATTTGCCGTACTTATACTTCAAGTCTTGGAGGCGGCAGTCAACGATCCGGGCCAGACAACGATACATTATCAGGTTTCATTTGGACTTGCAATGGGTACTTGCTTTTTGCTTGTCTTCTTGGGGATATTGGCCGGACTGGCTCCCGCCTATCGTGCGATGGCTATTAAGCCGATTGATGCGATACGCGACGAATGATGCTTATGATACAGATTATTGGTTTTTTTGATAGAGACATTTATAAAGAAATTTAGAAAATAATATATTATTCCTATGAAAAAGTATTTTAAGATTGCATTATTGGTGGTTGTTGCCGCCGTTTTTATCGGAACCTTCGTGTTTTTGTATAAAAAATCGCAACCAAAAGTTACTGTTTATGAGGTTGTATCGCCTGAAACTACAGATTTGGCAAAAACAACAGTTGTGACAGGGAAGGTTGAACCTAGAGATGAAATTCTCATCAAACCACAGATTTCGGGTATTATTGACGAAGTCTATAAAGAGGCGGGACAGAGTATTCATAAAGGTGAAGTGATAGCTAAAGTTAAAGTTATACCTGAGCTGGGAAGCTTAAACTCTGCTGAGAGTCGTGTTCGTTTGGCGCAAATTAATGCAAAACAAGCTGAAGTGAACTTTTCACGCGTGAAGAAGATGTTTGATGACAAACTGATCAGCAAGGAAGAATATGAGAAAAGTGATGTCTCTGCTAAGCAGGCTCGCGAAGAACTTAGCACAGCTAAAGATAATCTCGAAATTGTGAAAGAAGGAATTACAAAGAACAGTGCATCTTTTTCAAGCACGCTCATTCGTTCCACTATCGACGGACTTATTCTTGATGTCCCTGTTAAAGCAGGAAACTCGGTGATTATGAGTAATACGTTTAATGATGGCACCACGATAGCAACTGTTGCTAATATGAATGACCTTATCTTTAGAGGTAAGATTGATGAAACCGAAGTGGGACGCATTCGCGAAGGTATGCCGGTGAAACTTACTATCGGAGCATTGCAGAATCTATCATTCGAAGCTAATTTGGAATATATCTCTCCTAAAGGCGTTGAAGAAAACGGAGCAAATCAGTTTGAAATTAAAGCTGCGATAAAGATCCCTAATAACGTGAAGATCCGTTCCGGTTATTCTGCTAATGCCGAAATTGTATTGGATAATGCCAAGAAGGCACTTACCATACCCGAAAGTACTGTTGAATTTAAAGGGGATAGCACTTTTGTCTATATCCTTAAGAAAAGTGACCCTGTGCAGACATTCGAACGTAAACGAGTTATAGTAGGTATGAGTGATGGCATTAAGATTGCTGTCAAGAGTGGCTTGACCGCGAAAGATAAAGTGCGCGGAGCAGAAAAGAAAGATAAACAATGATAGTTGCTTTATGAAAGGGAATGATATGAAAAAAAATATACTACTCTTTGGCTTGGCTGTCTGCTGTCTTTCGGGACAGGCGCAGGAAGTGTGGACATTGCGTCGTTGCATAGATTATGCCATTGAACACAATATTGATATAAGGAAAAGCGCGAATGTAGCTGAGCAAGATGCTGTAAATGTAAATACGGCAAAATGGGCTCGCCTGCCGAATTTAAATGGGGGTGCCGGACAAAATTGGTACTGGGGACGTGCTCAGGTGCCGATGAAGGATGCCGACGGAAGGGAATATACCGGTTATGTAAACACGAACAGCAATTCTACAAGTTTGCAATTGAATGCCAGTGTTCCTTTGTTTACCGGTTTTGAAATTCCTCATCAATACGCTTTATCCAAACTCAATCTGCAAGCGGCATTATCCGATCTTGAAAAAGCTAAAGAAGATGTTTCTGTAAACATTGCATCATCTTATTTGCAGGTTCTGTACAATAAAGAACTGCATGAGGTGGCACTTGGTCAGGTTAAGCTAAGTAAAGAGCAATCCGCCCGTATCGTCCGTATGGAAGAATTGGGTAAAGCTTCACTGGCTGAAGTTGCTGAGGCTAAATCGCGTGTGGCGCAGGATGAGATGAGTGCGGTACAGGCCGAAAATAATTATCGGTTGGCTTTACTCGATTTGAGTCAGCTCATTGAGTTACCTACACCTGAAGGTTTTACTTTACCCACACCTGACACGGATATCAAGCTCAATCCACTTAGTCCTCCGGATGAAATTTATCAATATGCGGTAGGTAATAAAGCGGTTGTTCAGGCTGCACAGTATCGGTTGGAAGGAAGTAAGCATAACATACGCATTGCCGAGAGTGCTCTCTATCCTCAACTGACTCTTAACGGAAGTCTTGGCACAAGTTATCAATCAACTTTGAGTGACAATTTCAACTCACAGATGAAGAATAACTTTAATAAGTATGTTGGCTTGAGCCTGAATGTACCTATCTTCAATCGTTGGGCTACCCGCAATCGCATTCGTACCGCCAAATTGCAACAAGAAAACTATTCGTTGCAACTGGATAATGTAAAGAAAGGGTTATATAAAGAAATACAACAAGCATGGTATAATGCTATAGCTGCCGACAGTAAATACAATAGTAGCGTTGTTGCAACTAATTCCAGTGAAGAGTCTTTCAGACTAATGAGTGAGAAATATGAAAACGGAAAAGCAACTGCAGTGGAATATAACGAGGCTAAACAAAACTTATTCAAGGCTCAGTCAGGCGAGTTACAAGCTAAATATGAGTATTTGTTCCGCACTAAACTTCTAGACTTTTACAAAGGGATCCCTTTGGAATAATATTGAGTGGTTTTCTATTTATAAATCCTCTTTTGGCATATTGCTGGAAGGGGATTTTTTTTACCCGCTATTATTCTTTACCTTTGCCGCGAATAACCGAGTATGGGAAAATAAATTAGTATGAAAACGGTTAAGCATAAAATTCTGTTGGGAACTCTTTATGGAACTGTTTGTCTCTTCATAATACTGACAACTCTTTTTATTAGTCGAAATGCGATCTTGCATTATTTCGCTGATCGCCGTATATCCAGTTTGGAAAAAGATTATGGACTGAATATTCATTATTCCAGTCTTAATCTTAGTGGATTGAATACGATCTCTTTGAATGACTTTACAGTTGTTCCGCTACAAAGGGATACTTTACTTACCCTGCAATCATTGAACGTTCGGCTTGGATTATGGAGTTTGCTTCAGGGAAAGCCTGATGTGAGGGATGTACATTTGGATGGTCTGGATGTCCGGTTTATAAAGAAAGACTCAATAGCCAATTACGATTTTCTGTTTCGTTCTCTTCAAAAGAAAGAAAATCAGGATGAGGATAAATTGGATTATAAGAAACGATCACAAGCCTTACTCGACTTATTATTCGGCTTGCTCCCACGTAATGGGGAATTGACCAGATTGCATATCCTCGAACAAAAAGATGATAAGTTTGTCGCACTTTTCATCCCTCAGTTCCGTATATCCGGTAATCATTTTGAGGCGACGGTGTCCATAAAAGAGGATTCCGTGAGTCAGACTTGGCGGACAGAAGGTGAGCTAAATCCACCGGAACGCCGCTTGAATGCAAAATTGTATACTCTCCATCACGGGGAAATTACTCTGCCATACGTTACCCGCCGTTTTGGCGCAGATGTAAAGTTTAGTAGCCTTAATTTCAGTCTGATGCAAGAGAATGATCGTCATGGTGCTGTGTGCATCAGCGGTGCTGCTGAAATCAACGGGCTAAGCATATACCATAAGCGGCTATCTCCTGAAGTGATTAATCTTAACCGCGGACAATTAGATTATCGGGTGAATATTTTCCCCCATGCATTAGAGTTGGATAGTGGCAGTGTGGCACGTTTCAATACGCTGGCCTTTCATCCATACATCCATGCCGAGCGATTTGAAAAGAGTATTCACGAACGTTATTGGCATTTTATTGTGTCTGTTCATAAGCCTTGGTTCCCGGCACAGGAGTTATTCGGTTCTTTACCTGCGGGACTTTTTGAAAACCTTCAAGGTATGCAAACAACGGGACAATTGGCTTACAATTTTCTTTTTGATGTTGATTTTTCACAACTGGATAAGCTGAGACTAGAGTCGGAGCTTAAGTCGAAGAACTTCAGAATAGTAAGTTATGGCAAGACAAACCTAACTAAAATGTCCGGTGAGTTTCTGTACACGGCTTATGAAGACGGGCGACCGGTACGCACATTTCCGATAGGACCTTCATGGGATCATTATACGCCATTGGATAGTATTTCTCCTTTGCTTCGCATGTCTGTAATGCAGAGTGAAGACGGAGCCTTCTTCTACCATCACGGATTTTTGCCTGACGCTTTGCGCGAAGCTCTCATTTATGACCTTAAAGTCCGTCGATTTGCCCGTGGGGGTAGTACAATCTCTATGCAGCTTGTCAAGAATGTATTTTTGAATCGAAATAAGAACATTGCCCGTAAGCTTGAAGAAGCTCTCATAGTGTGGCTCATAGAAAATGGTCGACTGACTTCTAAAGAACGGATGTATGAAGTATATCTGAATATAGCCGAGTGGGGGCCACTTATTTATGGTGCACGTGAAGCTGCAGAGTTTTATTTTAATAAGCGTCCTTCACAACTGACGGCTGAAGAATCTATCTTTCTGGCTTCTATTGTGCCGAAGCCTAAGCATTTTAGAAGTTCTTTCACTGCTACAGGACAGTTGAAAGAGAATCAAGCGGGTTATTATCGTCTGATTACGAGGCGGCTCGTGAAAAAAGGCTTACTCACAGAAGAGGAAGGCGAGGCTATACTTCCTGTTATTGAGCTGAATGGTCCTGCGAAAAAGTTCTTTGTGACCGATTCTATAGCAACAAGCTCTGATGAGCCGGTTGAAAATTAGAATATAGGTCTTTATTAATTATATTATAACCAAAGGCTTGTCTATGTAATTACCAAAAGGAACCATGCCATAACCTAATCCAAAACTTTCCATACATTTACTATTCAGTCTGAAGCCGGTTTTTTTTATGAGCAGCGGATCAACCACATTTAAAAGAGAGCACCAACCTACTCTTTTTGTAAATTTCTTCTCTTCCGGTGTTAAATCGTCATAGTCTGTGTATCTCTTTCTTTAAGTTCATTAATGAGGCTTTGCGGAGTAGCATGGCATAATCGGACTCAAGTCTGGCGGTATGCAAACGGATATAAGTCGGCAAATCTATCTATATCAGTATAAGACATTATAATATTATTCATGGATAAAATAAATGGGTATATTTGTTTTATAATACCTTTTTATCCTAGTAATATGGAAGACTTAAATTGCATTATGCGGGAGATTACCCCTTTGTCTGATCGGGATTGTTTCTACATTGCTGACCGGCGGAAAACAGAATTTACTTATCCTATCCATTGTCATGTTGAATATGAGCTGAACTTTGCAGAACATGCCGCAGGTGTTCGTAGAGTCGTAGGCGATTCTTCCGAAATAATAGGTGATTATGATCTAGTACTAATTACAGGTAAGGAGCTGGAACATGTGTGGGAACAACATGAGTGTATATCGAAGGAAATTCGTGAAATAACTATCCAATTTTCTCCTGATCTCTTCTTTAACAATTTTATATCTAAAAATCAGTTTGACAGCATTCGCCGTATGCTGGATCGTGCACAGTGTGGACTCAGTTTCCCTATACAGGCCATTATGAGAGTGTATAACTGGCTAGATAAACTAGCTTCCGAAGAGCAGGGTTTTTATGCTGTAGCTCATTTCCTTTGTATTCTTTATGAACTTTCACTATATGATGATGCAAAGGTTCTCGCAAGCTCTTCTTTTGCTAAGATGGAAATCTCTTCAGAAAGTCGTCGTGTTCAAAAGGTTCTGAAATATATTGCTGATCATTACCAAGAAGAAATTCGTTTATCCACTCTGGCTAACATAGTGGGAATGACTCCTGCTTCCTTTAGCCGTTTTTTTCGCCTTCGTACGGGGAAAACGCTTTCAGATTATATAATGGATATTCGTTTAGGTTTTGCTTGCAGAATGCTGGTCGATTCGACAATGAATATAGCTGAAATATGTTATGAATCAGGCTTTAACAATCTTTCTAACTTCAATCGGATGTTTAAGAGACAGAAGGGGTGCTTGCCTAAAAAATTTAGAGAATATTATAGAAAGAAAAAGATTGTGATATAATTTTTTTTGTAAAATATTGGTTTTAAAAGATATTTTTTCTGATAAAATAGTATCATTATTGACCGGATATGCCTTATATCTTTGCTGTGTCCTATAAAATTTGATAATATGAGGCACTTTCTTTTCGTAATCTTATTTTTATTAGCATTAGGAGTGAATGCTTCTTTTTCGAATAGTCTTTTTATTCGTGCAGATACAAACGAAAACTTCATCCATAGCGGGAAGTTCTATACTTTTAGGGGTATTAATTTGGGGCATCTTGGCCCTGAAGGCGTAGGTGGTAATCGTACACGTTTGTGTTGGGAATTAAACTTACTTAAAAGCATTGATGTTGAGAATTTACGGGTTTTAGTCTGTGCAGAAGGAGGGGTTGGGATTAAAAAAACGTGTTGAATCCTTTTTGCAACTAGTGCCGGAAGCGTATAATAACACGATTCTTTCCGGTTTGGATTTCTTTATGAATGAATTGAGAAAGCGAAAAATGACAACTGTTCTCTATTTGAATAATTCATAGGAATGGAGTGGAGGAAAACAAGGATATGAGCAACATCTAATGCCTGTTGCGTGGAAATAGAACAAGCCTATTGTGCTTAAAAAACGATTTTCTCTGTCTTCTCTGTCTTTTTCCTAACACTGGCTATACTTCTTGTAGCGGCGGATAATATCAGTTTGTATTTGGCATTATTCACCAACAACAGAAAAGTAGGGCGATATTGGCTGGATGTAATTTGGGGATATGGGGCGGTTTTGCCAATTTGAATTCCTCTTTTATTTATTGGAAAAAGGGAAATGATTATACGGGAGATCCCCTCCATGAAGAGTAAGAACTGAATTTGCTTCTTGCTGCGGATTATGCGATCGAATTATTAAGATAAACAGTAAGGTGGTGTTGGGGTAAAAAGGGAACCAATGTTTTTTACTATGTAGACTAATTTATATTTACTTATTGAATAGAAGGCTAATTATTTATGCAAATAAATAGACATGTGATCTTTCTTTTTTACAGTAAGATATTTACCATTCAATTAGAATATAAATCATTTTAATAATAAATAATGCCTATGGAAAACAAACCGTATGAAATCACAAGTTCGATGATAGGTCTATGGAACGATATACCAAAATTAGTTTGATGAGATTTTGATAATTGTAAAATTTATTAAACATTGATAACCTAAGAGAAATACAAGTATGCATTTAATTTTTAAAAGAACATTATGCTTTGCGTGGATATTGGCTTTTATAAGTCTGAGTTATCCTTTGCAAATGTTTGCGGCTTCATCACATGCGTCTGAAGCAATGCAACAATCGAAGAAAATTGCGGGTACTATTGTTGATGAAACGGGAGAGCCTGTAATTGGTGCTAACGTTTTGGAACAGGGAACGAGTAATGGTTGTATAACTGATATGGAAGGGAAGTTTACGCTGAATGTTAAGCCTGGAAGTACAATTGAAGTGACTTTTATAGGTTATATACCCCAACGGATTAGGATAACAAATCAGTCTATATTGAATTTGACTTTGAAGCAAGATGAGCAGACTCTTGACGAGGTAGTTGTAGTAGGCTATGGTACTTTAAAGAAAAGTGATTTGACGGGTGCTGTTTCTTCATTGAAATCAGATCAGTTAACTCAACTATCAGCTGTCGATGTGACTCAGTCCATTCAAGGAAGAGCTCCGGGCGTGAGTGTTATTAATAATTCAGGAGAACCGGGTGCTGGTACAAAAATCAGAATTCGTGGAACGGGTAGCGTAAATAATTCAGATCCTCTTTACGTTGTCGATGGATTTCCTATGAGTGATATCAGCAGCATTGCTCCCCATGACATTGAATCGATGGAAATTTTAAAAGATGCTTCTGCCGTTGCCATCTATGGTTCGCGAGGTGCGAATGGCGTGATTTTAGTGAAAACTAAAGGTGGATCTTATAATAATAAAACCCAGGTAAGTGTTAATGTGTTTGGAGGAGTGACTAATGCTACTAAAAAGTTGGATATGCTTGATGCCTCGGAATTTGCGACTCTAAAGTTAGAATCCTACAAGAATGCTAATATTTTACCTTCTGAAGCTATGTCATCTATTTTGAATTATGCTATTGATAACAATAGTAGAGGAACTAATTGGCAAGATGAAATTCTGCGCACCGGTAGTACACAGAATTATAATGTTAATGTTTCAGGTGGATCTGATAAAAGTAAATATGACATTGGAGGAACTTATTCTAATGAAAAGGGTATTGTAAAGAACACGTCTCTTGATAAGTTTATGTTTCATATTAATAATGAGTATAAATTGTTTAAGGATGTAAGTGTAGGCATTAATGCTTCATATACAACTTATACAAAATCCGGTAATGACGGTGATTTCTATTCCGGTTCTATTACATCAGCTTTGAAAGCTGATCCGGTTTCAGCCGCATGGGATTCTTATACAAATCAATTCGGAGAGATTTATTTCTCTTATGGACGAAATCCCGCACAATCGGTTTACGAAAATAAATTCAGAGAAACTTCAGAGAATAGATTTATTGCGAATGCTTATTTACAGATAGATAATATTGGTTTTAAAGGATTGTCATTTAGAGCACAGTTTGGTAAGCAATTTGCTTTTTCGAAGTCTAAAAATTATTATCCTCAATATTACATCACTGCTGATCAGCAGAGAAACAAGAGTAGCTTAACAGAAAGTCGGACAGATAATTATTATTGGAATACGAATGAATATTTCAGTTATGTTAATACGTTTGGTAAGCATAGTATTAATGCGACATTGGGTGTTGAAGCCCAAAAAACCAATTGGAGTAACATGTATGCCAAAGTATATGATGTTCCTGAGGATGCAGACCTAAGATATCTGAGTATGTCTTCCAATAAAGAGAATCTGGAAGTTTCGGGTGGTGCCAGTCATAATTCTTTGTTATCCGGTTTCTTTAGGTTTAATTATAGCTACGATGCCCGTTATCTTTTTACTGGAACTTTTCGTGCTGACGGATCATCTAAATTTAAGAAAAAATGGGGCTATTTCCCCTCGTTCTCTGCGGGATGGAATGTTATGGAAGAAGCCTTTATGGAAAACCTGAAAGAGCATTCTGTACTCTCCCAATTAAAACTTCGTGCAGGTTGGGGACATGTAGGCAATCAGGCTAGTGCAGGAGATTTTGACTACCTGGCTCTTATGACAAATGGCTATACAGCAGTCTTTGGGGATTCGCAAGTGGATGGAGCTATACAAAAAAAATTAGCAAATGAAGAACTCTCATGGGAAACATCTGAGCAATATAATGTGGGATTGGATTATGCTTTGTTTAACGGGGCCCTCTCCGGTAACGTTGACTATTTCATACGAAATACAAAAGATATGATTCTTGATACTCCCATTCCTATTTATGCAGGTATGTGGCGTCCTAAAACAAATGCAGGTTCAGTTAGAAATAGTGGCTTGGAATTTGCGTTGAATTATGCAGATAGAATAGATAAGGACTTCTCTTTTAACTTAGGATTTAATATTTCATTTATAAAGAATAAGGTAACTTCATTGGGTGGTGGAGAACCTCTTTATGGCACCTATACTAAAACTGAGGTTGGACAAACTATGGCTTCTTTCTATGGTTTACAAACAGCAGGTATATTTAAAACCCAAGAGCAACTTGATAAACATGTGAAAGATGGAAAAGCAATACAACCTAACGCTGGGCTTGGTGATATTATCTTTGTAGATCAAAATAATGATGGGGTAATTGATGATAATGACCGTATTTATTTGGGTAGTGCAAATCCCAATTACACTTATGGTTTTAATCTTTCACTTGCTTACAAAGGATTTGACTTGAATGCATTTATCCAGGGTTCACAAGGTAATGAGATTGCTAATTATATGTATTCTGTACTTTATAGTACAAGTATGCGTGAATGGAGTAATTCGAAAAAAATGATGAACAGATGGACCCCTGATAATCCGAATTCGGATTTACCACGCGTACATTCTGGGGATCCTAATCAGAATGATCGTTTTTCGGATAGGTATGTAGAAGATGGTTCTTATATACGGTTGAAGACTTTGCAATTGGGTTATACCATTCCGGATAAAATATCAAGGAAGGTCTTGCTGAATAAAGCACGCATTTATGTATCTGCGGATAATCTGTTTACTTCAACACATTATTCTGGTTTCAATCCTGAAATGGGAGATTTGTGGGGAAATCCGCTGAATGCAGGAGTGGACATGGCCAGCTATCCTACTCCCAGAGTATTCACCGTTGGTATTAATCTTAATTTTTAGTATGATATCATGAAAAAAAATATTTTGTTAACAATCATATTATCCATGGCATTAGTTTCATGCAATGACTTCCTTGATTTGAAACCGCAAGGCCAGGAAAATAGTGGAAACTATATGAATACGGAAGAGAATGCTATTAAAGTTATTAATGGTATTTATGATATTCTTTCTCAGACAGAGGGAAGAGGTCCGGATGATATTTGGATGTCTCATCATTACGATTTCTTCTTGGCAAGCATCGCTACAGATGATGCCGTAAAAGGAAGTAATCTCCCTGATATGCCGGAGCTGGCTTTGATTGAAGATTTTAGCGCGCAAACTGGCAACTCTATTGCTGAAGCTTTTTGGATTCATGGTTTTTGGGGAGTATCCCGTTGTAATTATGCAATCAAAAATTTGCCGGATGCTACAATCTCTGAGAGTATGAAAAGTCGTTTACTCGGTGAGAGTTATTTCTTGAGAGCCTATTACTATATTTATCTGTTACATCATTTTGGTGGAGTTCCTTTATTCTCTGCACCACTTAACCCATCTGAATTTGGCAAAGTTGGTCGATCATCAATACATGACACTTTCGAGTTTATTAATACTGATCTAAATAAAGCCATTGAACTGCTTCCTGAAAGAAGTGAGTATGCTTCAACAGACATGGGTAGAGCTACTAAAGGGGCAGCAAAGGCCTTCCTTGCCAAATCCCTAATGTATCAAATTGGTATTGATACAGAAAATGCCCATACTTGGCAAGAAGTATTTGATATTACAACTTCTATAATTAACTCAGGTGAATATAGCTTAGTAAGTAATTATGCTCTTCTGTTTGAATATGAAAATAAGAATACATCTGAATCAATCTTTGAGGTTCAAGCGGCAGATGGTACTGCTTCCGATCCTCCAGCTTCTGTAGGAAATGCTTATTCGTTATTTCAGGGAAATAGGGTATCTAATACCAATGCTAATACAGGTTGGGGATTTCATAATCCAACTCAGGATTTGGTTAATGCTTTTGATCCGTCTGACCCAAGATTATCTTGCACTGTTTATGGTATTAATTTTAATAAGGAAATATTGTATGGAACTCAAATGAAGTTTGATCGGGCACAACAAGGAAGCAATTATTTAAATAGAAAAGCCACTTTACCTTTTAAACCAGCATTAGATAAAGCTGCTAATAAAAATATTTTGATAATGCGCTATTCTGACGTCTTATTAATGCATGCCGAAGCTTCTTATTATTTGAACAATGAGAACGAAGCTCGTCAATATCTTAATATGGTACGGGAGAGAGCAAGGAAGAGTTCTTACTGTAAGGGTTATGTTGACGGTAGTTCTGATGGATATAGCATGCCTGTGTCCACTCCGAATGTTCCGAATATAACTTCCTCTGGTGCTGCTTTGCTTGATGCTATTATTAAAGAGCGTCGGTTGGAATTTGCTCTAGAATCTAATCGTATGTGGGACTTAATCCGCACCGGCAAATTAGTTGATGTTGTTTCTAAAGCCAAAGATTCGGATCGCGCTGGCGCTGGCGCAAACGACGAAGTACGCCATGCAGGAATAGGCGATAGAATTAAAAATCACTCGTTTATTGGTAAAGATAATATATACATACCTGTATTGCCCATACCACTTACTGAAGTTCAGAATTGGGGGTTAAAACAGAATCCGAATTATAATTAATTGATACTAATTTGATTGAGCAATGAAAAATAATATAATACGTTTATTATATGGAGTTATACTGACTGCATTCTTTTATTCATGTAGTGAAGATGAATTCTCAAAAGATTATGATATTAACTTACCAGTATCAGAAATTGTGGATTTTAATCCAAAGACTGATTATGTGGGAAAGAATGTAACCCTTTACGGCGAAAATCTTGATTTGGTAACTTCGCTGTCTATTGGGAATATTACATGCAAGATTGTTAGCCAAGATAAAGAGTCGTTAATCTTTACTGTATCCCGTACAGCAGAGAAGGGGAACATTATTGTGACAAATAAATATAAAAGAGTTTATACTTCGAAAGAAACTTTTATTCCAGAATATTTGGATGTTTCTATAACTCAATGGCCATCTGAAATAGAAAAGGGGCTGACGATAAATATTATAGGGGCAAATATGGATATGGTTCAGTCTGTCAAGTTCGAAAATATTCAGCTGTCAAAAGCTTCTGCTTCAGAGACTACGGCCACATATTCAACCGCTAACCTGACTTTGCCTGAAAGTGGTAAACTCACCGTGACATCAAAAACGGGACAGATATTGACTTCCTCAATCATTAATGTGGTTGAACCTAAAGATACTTATACTCCTAAATCGAGTATTATGTTGTTCGATTTTGATACGGTCGATCCGACTGTTGTTTCTGGCAGTCCTACTGGGGCAGGTGCAATTTACACCGCAGGTAAGAATTTAGGAGGAATTACGCCGTTCTTTGGTAACTATTATTCGGTTATCGCACCTTTGGGAAATGGTTGGAATGGGACATATCAGTCTTTGGAAACAACAAATGGTGGAAAAGGCTTTGATTTATCTACTTATAACAGTCCGTATATCACCTTCTTGGTTAATACAAACGGCAAACAAGGTTATATGAATCCTGCTATTACTATTGGCGGGACAGAATCCGATAAACATTTTACGGGACAAGACGGAGAGTACAGTGACAGCTATAAGATTAAGACAAATGGTTGGGAATGGCGCTCGTATAATCTTGCAGCTATGGGATGGAGTAATATCAAATCGAAAGTAGACAAAATAGCATTGTGGTTCCGTGGAGGAAATATAGGCAATGGAAATACAGATGCGTTTGAAATCCATATTGATCAGGTTATGATAACAGATGGCCCACTCAACCCTATGCCTATTTTTGATTTTGAAACGATGCCGACATTCAATAGCGGATCTGCATCTCAAAATGCAGGATCAGGCGTAACGGAAATACCGCAGGGACTTAAGTATCTGACAGTGAAAGATCCCAGCGTCTCTACTTGGGGAAATAAAGGGAACATTAAAAAGAATGCTAATGATGGATCTAAATTCAGTGCGAATAAGACATTCTATGTGAATTTCTTAGTAAATACGGGTAATGATGGTGCTTCTGGTTATTTCCAACTGATCTTTGAACAAACAGGTGGAACTAAGCTTGGACATCATTTTAAAGGGGGTAATCCTTATAAAGATGATTATAAGTTTGCTAATACCGCTGGTAAATGGCAATGGAGATCCTATAAGATAGATCCTAAGGGGCTTGAAAATTGGGGTTCTGTTCCGGAATTGAATTTGGAAAATCCTTTTGATCTTACCGTAGACTTTTCTACAGGTAATGTTGCTGGAAAATACGAAGTTAATCTTGATTATGTGATTTTGACAAGTGTGCCTCTTGACACATCCTTGCAATAGTGGTTGTTAGTAAGAGGGTATCTTCATGATCTTGATTTTGAAAGTGAAGATGCCTTCTTCTATTATAGCTTTAATTTGATTTTCTATTATAACTAAGGGTTTTTGACCTTAGAAAAGAAGAAAAGATGAAAGAGTATAGTCTTTATATCTGCAAACTGTTAGCAAAACGGTGTGCACTGTTTTTTATATTTTTATGCTTTGTGTCATTTGCCCAATCTCGTGTATTAACGGGCTATGTCTTTAATGATACAAATCAAAATGGCACAATGGATAAGAATGAAAAAGGAATTTCCGGCATACTAGTCTCGAATCAAGAACAGATTGTCGTAACAGACGAGCATGGACAATATCGGATTGAAGAGGGAAAAAGTCCTTATCTTTATGTCATAAAACCAGAAGATTATGCTTTTTCATGTTATTTGAAAAATATTCCGGCTTATTATGTAAAAACGAACGTTTCAAACGATAAATATAACTTTGGATTAAAAAAACAAAATGTTACGGAACAGTTCAGTGCCTTGTTTGTCGGAGATCCGCAAATGCGTGTTGAGAAAACTATAGATGCTTTTAAGACTGATATTGTGGAGGAAATGTTGAATTATAAAGTCAGCTTTGCTTGTTTTCTGGGGGATATTGCTGATAATGACCTATCTATTTATGGTAAGGAAAAGGGGATTGTGGAATGCCTGCCATATCCGGTTTTTCATGTATTCGGTAACCATGATGTAAATGAGAAAGCCCCCTCAGCGTTTTCAGCCGCTGATGTTTTCAGAATATCCTTTGGCCCGGATTATTATTCATTTAATGAAGGAAAAGTGCATTTTGTTGTGCTGAACAATATCTTGTATCAAGGCTGGAATCGCGAACAGAATAAAAGGGGCAGTTATTTCGGTGGTTTTACGGATGTGGAATTCCAATGGTTGAAAGATGATTTGGAACATGTAGACAAGACTAAACTTGTCGTTATTATGAGCCATATTCCGTTCCTTGAACAGTATTGCTATAAAAAAGAGATTCAGCGGCTATTCGTATTGTTGGGTGATCGTCCACATTTGTTGGCTTTATCTGGTCATTTGCATTATATTGAAAATTATTTTTTCAATGATAAGACAAACTGGACTTCATCTTATCCATTTCAGAATATTACAATAGGTGCGGCTTGTGGAGGTTGGTGGACTGGTCCTCTTGATGAGCGTGGAATACCGGTTTCTACTGCTGTTGACGGCTCTCCCAACGGTTATTACAAGCTAAATTTCGATGGGAATAAGTACAAGTATAGTTTTATCCCCGCGGATCACCGGCCTGATTTCCAGATGCGAATCACGCCTTCTTCAGAAGAACTATATGCGGGGTCACTGAATGAGAGTTTTTTGTCTATTAATATTTTTACAGCTACGAAAGATGCTGTGGTGAAGGTATTGATAGACGATTTACCGGCTATGTTGGCAGAGAATTATAAAGGGAAGGACTTGTTTTATCAAAACACTTATGACTTGAGGTACAATTATGATAATTGGAGACCCGATATGCAAGAGACAGAACATTTATGGAAATGTACTCTTCCCGGAGAACTGCAGGCTGGTTACCACAGAGTAAAAGTTGAGGCTGTTGATGTGAATGGGAATCAATATACAGGTTTCAAAATTTTAGAAATTAAAAAGAGAATGCAATAATGGTTCGAAAAGGAATAACGATAATTTGGGGTTTGTTCAGCTTCATCGTAACGGCTTATGGGCAAAGGACTATAGACAAAGATGCCACTGTTGAGACTGTAGCCTTATACAAAAACCTTCGAAAAATTCAAGGAAATAGTGTGATGTTTGGTCATCAAGATGATACTGCTTATGGTATAGCATGGAAATATGAGAAAGGACAGTCTGATGTGAAAAAAGTGACAGGGGATTATCCGGCTGTATGCGGCTGGGACGTAGGGCATATCGAATTGCGAGACTCAGCTAATATTGATAATGTGCTATTTTCAAAGATGAAGGATTTAATAATAGAAAATTATAGTCGTGGAGGAGTTAATACCGTGGGTTGGCATTTACGTAATCCATATACCGACGGAAGTGCTTGGGATGTTTCTTCGGATGAGGTGGTTAAGTCAATAATTCCAGGTGGAAATATGCATGAGAAGTTTACTCAATGGCTTGATACTCTTTCCGGTTTCTTTAAGAGTTTGCGGACAAGGGACGGGGTGTTGATACCTGTAATGTTTCGCCCTTTTCATGAACATACCGGCAATTGGTTCTGGTGGGGTAAGGCACATTGTGCAAAAGAAGATTATGTTGAACTGTGGCGTTTTACGGTGAATTATCTCCGTGACGTGAAGAAAGTGCATAATCTGATTTATATTTATTCACCGGATTGGGTACAGAATGAGGATGAGTATTTTGAACGCTATCCGGGAGATAAGTACGTGGATATTTTAGGGATAGATTTGTATCATCGTGGCGGAGAAGAAACGGCTGAAAAATATATCTCGGATGTTGAAAATATTATGCGATTTTTATCGGCCTATGCCGTGACGCATCATAAAATATTTGTATTCAGCGAAACAGGTGAAGGACAGATACCGATGAAGAACTGGTTTACTGATGTTCTGTATCGGGCTATTGGAAAGTATAAACCGGCTTATGTGTTATTGTGGCGTAATGCCTATGAAACTCCTTGTCATTTTTATGTTCCTTATCCCGGACATCCGGCTGTTGATAATTTTGCGAAGTTTAAAAAGATACAGGATATCTTGTTTTCAAAGGATCTTCCAGAGATGTATAAATAGAAAAAATATAAATTCTAATATAACGTAGTATGAAGTTAGGTTATAGTATTATTGGTCTGTTTTTTGGGATGATAATATCCGTGTATGGACAGAATCCCGTTTTCCCCGGTTATTTTGCAGATCCGAGCATACGCCATATAGATGGCAAATATTATATGTCCGTAACGAGTGATGGGTATGAAAATCACAATGGGGAGCCGTTTATTTGGGTTTCGGAAGATTTGGTGAATTGGGATGTCAAATACTTGGATATCAATGACCGTTTTTTCTGGGCGCCCAGTATGATAAAGGGAGATGATGGCAAATATTATATGGTGCATCAGCAGGGTGTGGACTACTTGGCATATATGATGGAAGCTGATACTCCTTTGGGGCCATGGAAAGAGACCTTTCAGATAAAGGATTTTGATGTTGAATTGTTTCGCGATCCTGTGAGCCATAAGATTATGGGTATAGGCTCCTGGAAGAATCTTCTGATTTTTGATAGTGACGTTCATTCACCTACTTATATGAAAAAAGTGGAGAGCAGCCAGCCGCCTCTGCAGGGAGAATTTACTGATTTTACAGAAGGCCCTTATCTCTTTTATAAAGATAAAAAGTATTATTTGTTGTGGGCCGGCGGACACTGTTGGTTGGATTCTTATAACGTGAGGTATGCGATGGCTGATTCACCTCAAGGGGTTTATCACGAACCTGTTAAGAAACCTATTTTGGAAACTACACCTGCAAAGGATATTTATGGCCCAGGCCATACCTCCGTAATAGAGGTTAACGGACGCTGGTTTCTCCTTTATCATAGACAGGATTCCAGTCGGCATCCGACATGTAATTATCGTTTTGTGTGCGCTGCTGAAATGTTTTTTAATGGTAAGGGGGAAATTGTAAAAGTTGAACCGGTAGATGATTTCTCTTCACTAGGATTGGAGAAAAAACGTGAATACAGGAATCTGGCTTTGAATAAAACGGTTACTACCAATTCTTTTGTTAAAGATTGTCCTCCTGCTTTGGCGGTGGATGGTAGAAATGACTCTCGCTGGCAGGCCGAATTTGGTGAAGATAAGTGGATAACAGTAGATTTGGGGAAAGTGGAGTTGGTATCTGAGGTTCAAGTTGATTTTGAATATTTCGATAAGTATTATTTGTACAAGATTGAATACTCCGACGATAATGAAGATTGGTCAGTCTATGCGGACTATTCGAAGCGGGCACAAAAAAACTATGAAACCCGTTTTTCGAAGAAAGAGGTTCGTGCCCGATATATAAGAGTAAATGTGAAGAGGCCCGAAGCAAAGTCGGTACCTGTGTCCATTTGGGAAATAAAGGTATTGTCCAATAATAACTAAAAATCTTATAATCATGAAAATTGTGAATATTTTATATGTACTTACACTGTCATGCCTGATGTTTTCGTGCAGCAGTGACGATGACAATGGCAAACAGGATGAAAATGTGAAATTCCCTAAGTTCTTGTACTCTTCTCCTGCAGACAAGAGTACCGATGTCTCATTGGATACGGAAGTTTCCATCGTTTATAATACAACGATTTCTGTTGCGGAAGATGCGCAGATTACGGTAAATGAAGAGAAAGTGGCTTTTTCAACAGATGATCGTAAGCTTGTTTTGAAGATTACTTTGGAAAAAAACAAAGTTTATGATGTCGCGGTTCCTGCAGGCGCTGTGAAAAATGCCATAGCTGAGGGTGCTGATGCAGTATCTTTTTCTTTTTCTACAGTATCGGATACAAAGCGAATCGAAGCGGAAAATGCAACTTTGACAGGCAATGCAGTGGTTGAAAACTCTTTGAGCGGATTCTCCGGAACGGGATATGTAAATCAGAAAGAAGGGGATATTACTTTTAAAACAGTTCTGCCTGAAGCTGGAAAATACAAAATTAGTTTCAGATACTCCAATGGAAACGAGCAGAAGGAGAATGACTTGGTGGTGAATGACGTGCAATTGTCGACAGTTGTTTTTGATGCAACAGATGAGTGGAAGACCATATCTGTTAATAAAGTTGCTCTCAATTCAGGTGAGAATACAATTACGATAAAGAAGAATTGGGGGTGGATTTATCTTGATTATATTGAAGTAATGCCTGCAGATGCCGATACTCCTTTTACACTTTCGGAGAATCTTGTAACTCCTTCTCCATCGAAAGAGGCTAAGAGTCTGTATGATTTCTTAAAAAAGAACTTTGGGAAGAAGGTTATATCCGGTGCAATGGCGAATTACAGTACCGGTATTGAAGAGGCTCGGTGGATGCATGACAACGTGGGGAAATGGCCGGCTTTGACTGGTTTTGATTTTATTAATTACACAAGAGATTGGTCTACTATAAACTTCACGGAATTAGTAGATAATGCTAAAGAGTGGTGGAATAATAATGGTATTGTTACTATTATGTGGCATTGGCGGGATCCTCTCAAAACGACAGATGGTTTTTATACGAAGGATACTTCTTTTGATGTGTCTAAGGTTAGTGATAAAAATTCGAATGAATATAAGGCTATGATTGCTGACATTGATGTTATTGCCGGATACTTAAAACAATTGAAAGACAGTAATATTCCTGTTCTATGGCGCCCCCTGCATGAAGCGAGCGGCAAGTGGTTCTGGTGGGGTGCACAAGGTGCCGAGGCATGTAAATCTTTATGGAAGGTGATGTATGATAGGTTGGTAAACTATCACCAGCTTAATAATTTGATATGGGTTTGGACCAGTGATACCGCAAATGATGCATTGAGTTGGTATCCGGGGGATGATTATGTGGATATAATAGGACTTGATATTTATCCAGGTGAAAATCAGCACGGTTCACAGTATGTTGCTTTTGATAAGGTAAAATCGCTATATGCCGGGAAGAAGATAATAACTCTGAGCGAGTGTGGTTCTATTCCAGCGGTAGGCAATATGTTTGAATACGGTGATATCTGGTCATGGTTTATGCCATGGAATGGAGATTATACACGGTCCGATAAGCATAATGGCGTTGCTTATTTAAAGAATATATTTAGTGATGATAGGGTTATTACTCGAGATGAAATGCCAAGTTTAAAGTAAAAGTTAATAAATAAGTAGATTGTTATGAATGAGCTATTTAAGCGTCGGTTAGATTTTTTGGTTTCTGAATACAAGAAGTTGATAGAACAGGTAAATGAAGAAAGGGAAGCTGGAAATGGCATTTTCACGCGATATAAATATCCGGTGCTTACGGCTGTCCATACACCGGTGTTCTGGCGTTATGACCTGAACGAGCAGACCAATCCTTATTTGATGGAGCGCATCGGGATGAATGCCGCAATGAATTCAGGGGCTATTAAGTGGCAGGGGAAATATTTGTTGATGGTGCGTGTGGAAGGTGCAGACCGTAAGTCGTTTTTTGCTATTGCCGAGAGTCCCAACGGGGTAGATAACTTCCGCTTTTGGGATTATCCGGTGACGATGCCCGAAGATGGTATTCCGGCGACGAACATTTATGATATGCGTCTGACCGCTCATGAGGATGGCTGGATTTACGGCATCTTCTGCGCTGAACGTCATGATGATGCGGCGCCTGCGGGGAATTTGTCGTCGGCTACTGCTACGGCGGGTATTGTGCGGACAAAGGATTTGAGAACGTGGGAGCGTCTGCCCGACTTGAAGTCGAAGAGTCAGCAACGCAATGTGGTGCTTCATCCGGAATTTGTTGATGGGAAGTATGCACTCTATACCCGTCCGCAGGATGGTTTCATTGATGCCGGAAGCGGTGGGGGAATAGGCTGGGCGCTGATTGACGACATCGCTCATGCCGAAGTAAAGGAGGAGAAGATCATAGATGCCCGTTATTATCATACGATTAAAGAGGTGAAGAATGGGGAGGGACCTCACCCCATCAAGACGCCAAAGGGTTGGCTGCATTTGGCTCACGGTGTGCGTGCCTGTGCTGCCGGTCTGCGTTACGTATTATATATGTATATGACGGCATTGGACGATCCCACTAGAGTGATTGCTTCACCGGGAGGATATTTCATGGCGCCTGTGGACGAAGAGCGTATTGGCGACGTGAGCAACGTGTTGTTTGCCAACGGTTGGATTGCGGATGAAGATGGCAAGGTGTTCATCTATTACGCCTCTTCGGATACCCGGATGCATGTGGCGATTTCTACGGTGGACAAGCTGGTGGATTATTGCATGAATACTCCTGCGGACGGGCTGAGAAGTGCTGCTTCTGTGGAGACATTGAAAAAAATGATAAACCGTAACCTGGAATTAATGGGTAATCAGTAACTTTGATTCCCGGCAAAGAGAATGACCATGATAAAACTCAAAGAAAAGATAGGTTACGGCTTCGGCGATATGGCTTCATCCATGTTTTGGAAGCTGTTCGGTTCCTACCTGATGATATTTTATACCGATGTATTCGGGCTACCCGCTGCGGTGGTGGGCACCATGTTTCTCATCACCCGCATTTGGGATTCCGCTTTCGACCCTATTGTGGGGGTGATTGCCGACCGCACCCATACACGGTGGGGGAAGTTCCGCCCGTACTTGCTCATATTGGCTGTGCCTTTTGCCCTTATCGGCATATTGACGTTTACTACACCCGAACTGAGTGCTACCGGTAAAATCATTTATGCATACATTACTTATTCATTGATGATGATGGTTTATTCCGCCATCAATGTGCCTTATGCCTCGTTGTTGGGGGTGATGAGCCCTGACCCGAAAGACCGGAATACACTGTCTACCTATCGTATGACTTTTGCGTATATCGGCAGTTTCATTGCTTTGTTGCTCTTTATGCCGATGGTCAACCTCTTCAGTGTAGGGCATGATGAGAGCTACGGATGGACGATGAGTGTGGTGGTGATAGCCGCGATGTGTGCCATTCTGTTTTATGGATGCTTCGCTTGGACAAAGGAGCGTGTGAAGCCTATAAAGGAGAAGCAAAGTCCGCTGAAGGAGGACTTGAAGGACTTGCTGCACAATCGTCCCTGGTGGATATTGCTGGGTGCGGGAGTTGCAGCATTGGTGTTCAATTCCATCCGTGACGGAGCCACGGTCTATTACTTTAAATACTTTGTAGTGGAAGAAAATTATGCCACCGTATCTCTTTTCGGAGTTTCTTTCGTATTGAGCGGACTTTATCTGGCTGTGGGGCAGGCGGCAAATATTATAGGGGTGGTATTGGCTGCTCCGGTGAGTAACCGCATAGGCAAGAAAGCCACTTACGCGGGAGCAATGCTCATTGCCACCGTACTTTCGGTCATTTTCTACTGGTTTGGCAAAGGCGATCTGGCATTGATCTTTACTTTCCAAATACTAATCAGTATCTGCGCCGGTAGCATCTTTCCGTTGTTATGGTCAATGTATGCCGACTGTGCCGATTACTCGGAATTGCAAACGGGCAACCGTGCAACGGGACTGATTTTCTCTTCTTCATCCATGAGCCAGAAGTTTGGCTGGGCCATCGGCAGTGCATTGACCGGTTGGCTGTTGGCTTACTTCGGTTTCCGGGCCAATGCCGTGCAGAGTGAAGAAGCCATTCATGGCATAAAGATGTTCCTGAGTTTCTTGCCTGCTGTAGGCACTGTCCTGAGTGTGGTGTTTATCAGCATGTATCCGTTGTCCGAGAGCAAGATGAAAGATATCTCCGCTGAGTTGAATAAGAAAAGGCAAGTAAATACTAATTAACTAACTTAATACATTTGAATACTTTAATGACATACTGAATAAGTTTATTGAGGTAAATCAAATCACTGATAATAAATACTGTCTTATCTTCTTTTCTTATCGCTTATATTGATTACCCACAGACATGGCGCAACTTACTGACAGCTGTCATTCATATCTGGCACGATCGTGGAGCAACTTACCGATAATTGTAGATAACTTTATACCAGCATGTGTTATGCTAAGAAAAACGGTCTGTAGATATGTAAGAGGCGGTTTATTGCGGAAAGGGAGGGGAGATGAGCGACTAAAAAAGAGGTGTGGTAGTGGAAAAATAGCTTATGGTGCACGTGAAGCTGCAGAGTTTTATTTTAATAAGCGTCCTTCACAACTGACGGCTGAAGAATCTATCTTTCTGGCTTCTATTGTGCCGAAGCCTAAGCATTTTAGAAGTTCTTTCACTGCTACAGGACAGTTGAAAGAGAATCAAGCGGGTTATTATCGTCTGATTACGAGGCGGCTCGTGAAAAAAGGCTTACTCACAGAAGAGGAAGGCGAGGCTATACTTCCTGTTATTGAGCTGAATGGTCCTGCGAAAAAGTTCTTTGTGACCGACTCAATAGCAATAAGTTCTGAAGAGCCGGTTGAAAATTAGAATATTGGTCTTTATTGACTATTTTATAACCAAATACTTGTTCCGAGTCGGAAACCGATATGGCGTTTGCTCGGAAAGCTCATTCGTTCATCGTTTTTTCGCTTCTAATTTTCGAAATCCTTTTTCTGCGTCTATAGCATTGAGGCGTGCTAGCTGCCGTTCAGCCATTTCGTGCAGACATGTATATCAGGTAGATTTGTCCATATCACGTTTCAAAAGTTCTGCGTTAAATGACTCAAGATTAGCTAATACAACCAATTCGTTAATACTTGCCGTATCACGTATATTCAAACCTTTCTTTTCGTATTCGGGATTTGCCTCCCGCCATTGCTTTGCCGTACAAGCCCACAAAGCGAGGTTCAGCATATCAGCTTCATCTGCGTAGGCATATGCTTTTTCACGTTCAACATCAATTTTTGGAATAATAAAATCACGAACGGCATCGGTATGAAGTGTATAATTTACTTTACTCAGCACTCGTTTTACATTCCATTCACCGAGCATCGGATTGTTTTCAGCTTCTTTAAGTCGCTGATATTCGGTAATCAAATAGAGTTTAAACACCGGACTGAGCCACGAACCGAATTCAAACGCAATATCTTTATGAGCGTAAGTTCCACCGTTTCGCCCTGCTTGGGAAATCATACCGACAGCATCGGTCGCCTCAATCCATTTACGGGGAGTCATATTAAAACGGTTTGCCCCAGCCTCATGCAAAAAGGTGTCGAATTCGACACCTTTAAAGGCAGGGTTGTGCAACATCTCCCAAGCTCCAAGAAATTCAAGGGTATTACGGTTGCGCATCCAGTTACGGATATGGTCTTCACCCTCTTGACCCTTTACCATATCGGTAAGGCAAATATAATCGTTGTTTTTCTCTGAAATAACGGTTATTTCCGTTCCCTGTACGGTTATTTTGTCTTTTTTGCCCATATTGTTTTTTGTTTCATCATCCTTGTTCAAAGATATTTGTCTTCTCACCGCCAAATTTAATGAATATCTATGAAACAGGAAAGTCTCTATGATAGGGCATAATATCAATTTTTTAAAAAAATCGCTATGTTAGAAGAATCGGTAAAATCAGCACCTCCCGCATCTTTTTCATTTGACAGTAATTCTAAAATAGGGAAATAAATAACAAGTGATCTTCCCGTTTCACTTCTATTACAACACTTTCTTTGTTTAGCAGGTATTTAAGAAGATTATCTTCTACAAATTCGGTATTCAAATCAAATGTACCATTATCTATTCTTACAATCTCATCTTGCAGCTTTAATCCGGCTTTCTCTGCCAAGCCTCCGATTTCAATAGCATTAACAATCAGTTTCTCTTCCTCTTTGCGTGCATAGAAACCAAAATTCGATATAGCCGGGTCGGATTTCACTGTGTCAAATTCTTTTATTGGCTGGATATACAGGTCATTCGAAGAAATAGATGAGTGAGAATTGCTGGCTCTGTACGCTAGTACAAAATTAAAACGGCGCATTAATTTATTTCCGATGAGAGTTAATTTAGAAGCGGGATTATAAACAATCTCACAGCGGGGAACAGTAATGTCATTCCATAAAATATCCACTTTCTCAAATAAGTATATGAAACTTCCTTTTCTTCCCATAATTGTCCGATATGGCATTTGCTTGGAAAGCTTGGTGAATAGTTTATTATTGATCTGGATCTCCCCATCATATCCTGAATCAAACATGAATTTTTCTGTTTGTTTAATCAGTGGAAAAGTTAATTTATTATTTCGTCCTATTCCTGTACCTCCCTTTATCTTTGTATAACCTACCGTTTCACGTAGGCGCATGTTCTCATCGGTTTTACTGAACAATATCATTTTTCCTTCATCTATGGAAAACTTCCAATTTAAATTTCGCAACATCCATGTTCCTAATAAATTCTTATGCAATGCTTTGTATAAATAACTCTCTTTTTGCCTAATCTCTATGAAAAGAGGTTGCCCAAATGAAATAGATGATATGTCGAATTGATTGAAATGATAAAGATCTATTTGTGTTTTATGTCCGGATGCATCCTTTATTGGTATAGGAAAGGTATTCCAATAACTTGCCCCTAACTTTTTCAGAGTATCGCTTCGGATAACTCCTCCTCCTGCAGCTCCTGTATCAATCATAAAATCCACGCCGTACTGGTTATTGATATGAGCCTGAATACAGAAATACCCGGCAGGGTTTATTTTAAGTGGAAGTTCCACTCTAAAACTATCTGGGATATTTTTCTCTACTTCTCTATTGTACTTCATGATGCGAATAATATTATGTATTGCACATGAATTAAGACTGATCATGAATGTGCAAGATAATAAAATTAATACTACTTTTTTTATGGCTTTAATCATGTTTATGGATTTTAATTTTAACTAATCAAAATAGAATTTGTCATGTTTCACCCTTTTATGGAAATTTCAAAAGTTGAATAGTACTTTTTGGTATTCTTGCATGAAGAATAAGTTAGTATTACCAAGGTAAGTGTAATTTATTTAATTTCAAGCAATTTTTAGATTTGGTCATTAATGTTATGTTAAAGTTAGGAAATCTACGTAATATGTATCTGCCATTTCATCGTTGGTAACATGAATGTGAATGTAATGAGATTATACAAAATGTGTATGCCGATACAATAAAGAATGCCGCATTGAATACGGGCTTTGTTCAAAAAGAAAGCGAGTATGCCGAGTGGTATAACTTGTATGAAGGCAAAGATAAAATTGTTCCAATGGAGATTGGTGAAGTTTGTTAGATGCAACAGCGCAAAAAACACCATGCTGATGTAACCAGCTGCAGATTTTGCTTTTAATCCGTATTCTTTTCGGGCATAATAGAGAATGATGCTGATCCAACATAGATTTGATAGAATAATGTTCGCAACAAACGACTCCGTTTTGCCAAATAATACTAAGGTCAGCTTGAATAGCATTCCTAGTGCAAAGCTTCTTAAAAGGACTTTGCGTTCCAGCGTGATGGGATATCTGAATAAAACTTCTTCGATGCACGGGCCGATCAAGCAGATCATGAGAAAGGCAAGAAATATGCCATGCTTTTGTGTTAAATCTGACTGATTGTTAATTGGAAGTGAAACAAATTGTTTCCCTATCCATAGTATGCCGGAGATTGGAGCTGCCACGATGGCAATAAGAACGAATGCCCATATAGTATACTGGGTCGTTAATTTGAGCTTTGTGTACATAATAATGAAGTAAAAGAATTCGATATAATATGTTGGCCTTAGCTTTATAGGATTCTTTGATTATCTGTTTTTATATAAAATATTTGTAAAAATAAAGATAAATATTATTACATGTGTTATTTTGATAAATAATTAATGATATACTTAAAATATTTATGTCATGGAGGGCTCATTGTTTGATCGTCATTTTGTTCAATGTCAATGTGAAGCAAAGCAGGAACAACATACATGTAATGTATAGCAAACCAGGAAGGCTTTTGGGTTTCTGTAAAATGAAGCAGGAAGAATAAATCATAAAGTGTGAAGCATTTCCGGGCATAGTCACATAAGAAACGTGCATAGTCAAGTAATCCCATTCCCATAAGGAGGTATGCTAGTTCCCATTATTAGTTACAACAGTATCTATATAGAGGAACTATGATTCCCTAGGTTAGAAACTGTTGTTTCTTGACCTTGGAAATAATCATTGCTTGCCTTTGTAAAGAGAATGGTTAGGATGGCGGTAGAGATAAGGTAGCTCTATACTAATGAGTCATAATGGAACTCTATTTTCTCTCTTTTCGCAGAGTTTGGGGAACAAAATGTGTAAAAACACATCGTTTTCAACCATAATTTGGGCATCCATTTTTCTTTCTAAATCCATGCATTGTTGGTTTATGTGTTTGCTTGTCAGTGTGTTATATGAATCGTTGGCAGGGTGCAATTAACTTTAATTGCACCCTGTTGTTTCGCTTAATTGCACCCATGTATCATCCTTTATATCAATGCTTTATATAGGTTGGTGCAAGCAGTGCAATTAAAATACGCAAAAAAACTCTAGGTAGAGAAGGCGTGAGAAAGTGTTCTATTTGCTATATTTGTCGCAATTTAAGGTATAATTGATAAAAAAATGAAGAAGAATTTACAGAGAAATCTATTTGGAACGTTTTTGCTGGCTTTCTTTTTGCTCACTTCGTGCCATTCGGCTTACAATGTGACAAAGACTGAAGGCAAGATGGTTTCAATAGACTCGACTTGGGATGCGAAACCTGTAGGGGAAGCTATTGCGATGATCACTCCTTATAAAGCGAAAATAGATAGCGTGATGTATCGTGTGGTCGGTACAGCCGAAATGACAATGGACAGAGGACTTCCGGAAAGCTTATTGTCTAATCTGGTTGCCGATTTATTGAAACAGTCTGCTACCCAAGTGCTAGGAAAACCTGCGGATATGGGCTTGGTGAATGTGGGTGGTCTGCGTAATGTTCTGACAGAAGGACCGATCACAACTGGAAATGTATTTGAAATATTGCCATTTGAGAACTCTTTATGTGTACTAACCATCTCAGGAGCTAATCTGAAACACCTATTTGAGAACATAGCTGCACAGCATGGACAGGGCGTGAGTGGAGTTCGGTTGGTTATTACTAAAAGTGGAAAGTTAGCCGAGTGCACTGTCGGTGGACAACCTCTGGATGAACAGAAACTTTATACGGTTGCCACCATTGACTATGTAGCGGATGGAAATGACGGTATGCCTGCTCTTCTGCAAGCAGAAAAACGGGTTTGCCCCCAAGGTGCGACATTGCGCAATATATTTATGAATTATGTGGAAAGTCAGACTGCTGCTGGTAAGAAAATAACTTCTAGTTTGGATGGCAGAATAACAGTACAAAATTAAGAATAAGATGAAACGGAAATATATATTATTAGCGTTGTTGTTTTTGCCGGTAAGTTTTCTGGGAGCACAGCAGACCAAACATTTAGAAATTCTTCAAACAAGTGATACGCACAGTCGTATTGAACCTATCCCGACCACTTCCGCCGATCGTAGCGCAGGTATGGGAGGTGCAGCTCGCCGTGCTGCATTTATAAAGCAGGAGCGTACTCAAAACCCTGATTTGTTGGTGTTCGATTGTGGCGATATCTCCCAAGGTACTCCTTACTACAATGTATTCAGAGGAGAGCTTGAAGTGAGAATGATGAATCTGATGGGTTATGATGCCATGGCTATCGGTAACCATGAATTTGACTCGGGGCTTGATAATATGGCCCGCCTGTTTCGGATGGCGAAGTTTCCGGTGCTTTGTGCAAATTATGATGTAAAAGGTACTGTACTGGATGGACTTGTAAAGCCTTACGTGATTTTGAAACGCAACGGTCTTAAAATCGGTGTGTTTGGCTTATCTCCTAAG
The DNA here is from genome assembly GCA_041907545.1 of Bacteroides sp. GTDB lineage: Bacteria > Bacteroidota > Bacteroidia > Bacteroidales > Bacteroidaceae > Bacteroides. Next base: position 15,150 of record JAYRGX010000025.1, on the reverse strand, counting down.
TTGGAAGGTCTGGTGCAGGCCGATAAATGTGAGGGAGTGATTTATAATGATCCTATACCTGTGGCACAAAAAATGGCTGATCTGCTCAAACAGAAAGAGCATTGTGATGTTGTAGTCTGTCTTTCACATCTTGGCATTACGAGCCAGTATCCCAATGAACCTTGCGATGAAGAATTGGTTCGCAAAACCAATCATATTGATGTGATATTGGGCGGACATTCCCATACATTTATGAATAAGCCGGCTTATTATTTAAATAAAGATGGAGTAACTGTTGCCGTATCGCATACAGGCAAAAATGGAATTTATGTGGGTAAGCTCGATTTAACACTTACAAAAAAATAACACGATAGAGAAATCTGCCAGGGAGCTTGACACAGAGTTTATGCTATGCAGGAACGTATTTGCTTCTTGTGAATTAGAGTATGGCTCTATTGAAAAAATATAATCATGAGTAAACGAATAGTTCTAGCTGTTTTATGGGTTTTATTATCAATTCGGTTTGTAGCTGCCGCTCCCCGAATATACCCTCCTTACTTGCCTTCATCTCAAGATGAGCAGTGTAAAGCATGGGTTGATTCGGTCTTTTCGCGCTTAAACTTACATGAAAAAGTGGGGCAGCTCATTGTGGCGACTTTTCCTGCAAGAGCTGATAAGCAGACCCGGAAGCAAATAAAAGCTCTGGTGAAAAAGTACAAGATTGGCGGATTACTTTTTTCTGAAGGAGTGGCTGAGGAACAAGCTATTCTTACTAATATCGCACAGAAGGAATCGGATGTCCCTGTTCTTATCACTTTTGATGGAGAATGGGGACTTTCCATGAGATTATCGGGTATGCCTGATTTTCCACGAAATGCAGCGCTTGGTTGTATCGAAGATAATGAATTGATCGCGGCTTATGGTCGGGAGGTTGCACGCGAATTCAAAGAGTTGGGGGTGCAGGTGAACTTTGCCCCCGATGCCGATGTAAATACCAATCCTAATAATCCGGTTATTCATTTCCGTTCTTTTGGTGAAGACCCCAAAAAGGTTTCTGAGAAAGTCTTGGCTTATGCTCACGGGCTTGAAAGTGGAGGCATACTTTCTGTTTGTAAGCACTTTCCGGGACATGGAGATACAAGCGTTGATTCTCATAAAGCACTGCCTGCTCTTTATTATAATAGAGAGCGACTCGATAGCGTGGAATTATATCCTTTTAGAGCTATGATTCGTGGTGGATTGGGAGGTGTGATGGTGGGGCATCTGCAAGTTCCGGCTTTGGATCCGGATAAAACGCCATCTTCTTTATCACGTAAAATTGTCACCGGACTTCTAAAAAATGAATTGGGCTTTGAAGGCTTGGTTTTTTCGGATGCACTGGATATGAAAGGCGTCTCTTCCGTACCTCAGGTCACCACTAAAGCATTAGTGGCCGGTAATGATATGGTCTTGGTGCAATATAACACCGAGAAAGCATTTGAAGAGCTTATTGATGCAGTGAAAAATGGTGTTTTATCGGAGGCTGAGGTTGATGCTAAATGCCGTAAGATATTAGCTTACAAATATATGCTCGGACTTCGAACGCAGCATCCCCAGTTACAAGTTAGTGGTATAAGCTATCGCATTAATACGCCCCAAGCGCAAGCCTTAGCTGCTCGACTTCGCCGTGCTACTGTTACGGTACTTGGCAATGATTTCGGTATCCTTCCGCTTATCCCGGTCGGTAATTCTCCCGTTGCAATATTGAGTGTGGGTGATGGCAAGGATACCGTATTTGTGAAAGAAGTGACCAAACTCTGCCCTGTTAGAGTCGACCGTTTTCGCTTGATTTCCAGACAGTCGGATAGTATACGGCAGGAATTGTTGCAAAAGTTGGGAACATATCGTCGTGTAATTGTCAGTGTATCCTGTAAGGATATTGATGCCGCTGCTTATTCAAAATTCTTAAGTGGACTGAATGAATCCATCCCTTTTGTTTATACTTTTTTTACTTCCTATCGGGGCATGCAAATGGTTGAGCCGGCGCTGGAAAATGCAAGCGCCGTTATTTTAGGACATTCCTCACAGCCCGACGTACAGCAATTGGTGGCAAGTATATTATTTGGAAAAGATTCTGCGCAAGGTAAATTATCGATGAGTATAGGACGTTTGTATGCTTCGGGAGAGGGGTGCATGATCAGGCCTGGTATGACTTCCGGAACAGTTATCCCCGAAGATCACGGAATGAGCTCGAATGCGCTGCGACATATTGATGCTATTGCCCGTGAAGGAATAAAGTCCGGCGCCTATCCGGGGTGTCAAGTCTTGGTGTTGAAGGATGGAAAGGCTGTTTATAACAAATGCTTCGGGACTCATTCACCTCAAGATTCCACAGCTGTACGTCCTGATGATTTATTCGATCTCTCCTCGCTGACTAAAACATCTGCGACTTTGCTTGCTGTAATGAAGTTGTATGATGAAGGAAAACTAAAGCTGACGGATAAGGCTTCCAAATATGTGTCATTCATGCGCGGAGGGAGGAAGAAGAACATAACCATCAAAGACTTACTGTTTCATGAATCCGGACTTTCACCATATATCCGCTTTTATCTGAATGCAATTGATCCGAATTCGGTGCATGGCCCTTATGCGCAAAGCTGGAAAGATCAGTGGCATCAGACACAGGTGAGTGAGCATAGTTATTTTTGTTCGGATTTTAAATTTAAGAAAGGATTAATAGCCAATCATGAGAGTGCGGCTTATCCCATGCAAGTTGCAGATAGTATATGGCTGAATAAGAATTTTAAAAATACGATATTGCAAAGTATTGCAAAGTGTGAACTCGATGACAAACATTATGTGTATAGCTGCGTTGGCTTTATCGTTTTGCAGCAGGTCGTTGAGAGTATCACTAAAAAGACTCTTGACGATTATCTTGAAGAAGAATTTTATCGTCCGATGGGATTGAAACACACAATGTATCTACCGCTGCGTAAGTACACTAAAGATCAGATAATGCCAACGGTTTCGCATGATTATCTTCGGCGTCAGGATTTGTGCGGTTATGTACAAGATGAATCGGCAGCCTTTTTAGGAGGTGTTTCGGGTAATGCAGGTCTCTTCTCTACGGCTGAAGAGATTGGGAAGATATATCAGATGCTGTTAAATGATGGAGAGATTGACGGTAAACGTTATTTAAGTGAAGAAACCTGCCGTTTTTTTACTTCAGAGAAATCAGCGAACAGCCATGTTGGGTTGGGCTTTGATAAACCTAATCCGGAAGACTTGAAAAACAGTGCCTGTTCCCTTTCTGCAAATTCTTCCGTCTATGGACAAACCGGTTCCACGGGTACTTGTGTTTGGGTGGATCCTCTAAATAAAACGGTTTATGTATTTCTTAGCAACCGGATGTGTCCCGATGTATGGAATTCAAAGATTGTTGACTCGAATATCCGTTCGAATATACAGGAAGCTATTTATAAAAGCTTGAAATAAAAATTATCTTTTTTCTCATCTGTAGGGAGATATTATCGAAACAGATTTATATCAAGCGAATATTATTTATATATTTGCTGAACCCTTGTCAATTTTAACTGTTATGGGATAAATACAAGACTCACCAAAGGTCTTGGTTTTCTGATGAAAGTTTGAGAGAATGAAAAGACTACTAGTATTCATAATTATATTATTGACCGGATGTACTCGTTTTGCTTTAGAAGCCAAACGTTTGCCGTCACCTCCTCCTCCTGTTCCTCCCGTAGAACCGTTCATGATTCAGCGCGCCGAAAAAGATAAACGTTGTGTGCAATGGGTGGACTCTGTGTTTAATAAAATGAGTCTTAAGGAACGTATAGGTCAGTTACTTATTTATACTATAGCTCCACAAAAAACAAAAAAAAATCGTGAACTCTTGCGTAAAGTGGTTGAGGAATATAAAGTCGGTGGTCTATTATTTTCCGGTGGACTGATGCTGAACCAGGCGATGTTAACCAATGAGGCACAGAGGATGGCAAAAGTTCCTTTAATGATAACTTTTGATGGCGAGTGGGGGCTTTCCATGCGTTTACGGGGAACTCCCGTATTTCCTAAGAATATGGTCTTGGGATGTGTTCAGGATGATAAGTTGATCTATGCTTATGGGCGGGAGATGGCACGGCAATGCCGTGAGTTGGGTATTAGGGTAAACTTTGCCCCTGTAGCCGATGTGAATATAAATCCCCGGAATCCTGTGATTAACACCCGTTCTTTCGGAGAAAGTCCGGTAAGTGTAGCGGACAAGGTTATCTCTTATGCCAAAGGCTTGGAAGATGGAGGCGTGCTTTCTGTTTGTAAACATTTCCCGGGTCATGGTGACACAGATGTCGATTCACATAAAGCTTTGCCTACATTGCCTTTTACACGTGAACGCTTGGATAGCATAGAACTTTATCCTTTTAAAAAAGCGATTAAAGCCGGGTTGAGTGGTATTATGGTCGGACATCTTGAAGTGCCGATCTTTGAAGAACATGTCGGACTTCCATCTTCTCTTTCGCGCAATGTGGTCTATGATTTACTCAGTAGGGAGTTGCATTTTAAAGGACTGATTTTTACAGATGCACTTTCTATGAAAGGCGTATCGGGCAATGAAATGGTTTGTTTAAAGGCTCTTAAAGCTGGAAATGATATGCTTCTGGTGCCGGATAGGCTAAAAGAGGAAGTCCAATCGGTGGTAGATGCCATTAAGAGTGGTGACATGGAAGAAGAGGATATTAACCGAAGGTGTCGCAAAGTTTTAACCTACAAATATGTGCTTGGGCTTCGTAAAAGGCCTCAAATCCATTTGTCCGGTTTGGGAAGCAGAGTTAATACTCCCCATACCAAAGACTTGATTCGCCGTTTGAATTTGGCGGCGGTAACAGTATTGGGTAACCAGCAGGGTATTCTTCCATTAAGCACTGATGTCAAACAGCTTGCAGTGCTTAATGTGGGTGACAATAAAATCATTAAACCTTTTTTGAAAGAGCTATCGGAATACACTCATCCGGTGGGGTTCCAACTCGGAAAATCTCTATCAGAGGCGGAGCGTATAAATCTAAAAGAGACGTTGTCGCATTATAAACGGATTATCGTTTGTGTCACCGATCATCGCCTTGCCCCTTATCAAACTTTCTTTGCCGATTTTGCTCCAGAAGTCCCGGTCGTTTATGCCTTTTTTATTCCCGGAAAGCAGATTCTACAGATACATCGTGGAGTTTCCGCAGCCGATGCTGTAGTGCTTGCCCACTCTCCGGGGGAGGATATTCAAAAGCATGTAGCTAAAGTGTTGTATGCCGATGCAACAGCCAACGGACGGCTGTCAGCCAGTATTGGCGGACTCTTTGCAACAGGTGATGGTATGACCATATCGCCTGAAACTCCCCATCGTTTTATCCCTGAAGAATATGGAATGAATTCCCGTTTGTTGAGTCGCATCGATACGATTGCCACCGAAGGTATTCGTAAAGGAGCTTATCCGGGGTGTCAAATTGCAATCTTTAAAAATGGGAAGGAGTTATATAATAAGGCATTTGGTACACATACTTGGGCTAAAGGCTCCGTAGCAGCATCCGCAGGCGCATCTGCCTTAATGCTCGATGTTCCTGTTCCAGTAAAGAAGACGGATGTATACGATTTGGCCTCGTTGACTAAGACTACAGCAACATTACTTGCTGTGATGAAGTTGTATGATAAAGGGGCGTTGAGCCTGACGGATCGTGCTTCAGATTATCTTTCTTACCTGAAGAATACAGATAAGAAGAATATAACGGTCAGAGAGCTTTTATTACATGAGTCTGGACTACCTCCCACTTTGTTGTTTTATCAGGACGTCATTGATAAGAAGAGTTACAAGGGTTCCTTATTTAAAGCCAAACGTGATAAATTATACTCTGTGCGTGTAGGTGCCGAGGTGTGGGCAAATCCAAACTTCCGTTTCCGCAAAGGCCTGACTTCAACCATTCGCATGGCAGGATACAGTATGCAGGTGTGTGATAGCCTTTGGTTGAATGATTCGTTTAAGAAAGAGTATCTGAAGAAAATAGCCAATGCTCCTTTAAAAGATAAACGTTACCGCTATAGCGATATCAATTTTATACTGTTACAACAGATTGTTGAGCAACGCACCGGAATGCCGCTGAATAAATTCTTGGAGAGAGAATTTTATGTACCTATGGGGCTTTCGAGAACCGGATACTTACCGTTGTCCCACCAATATGGTTCATTCAAGAAAGGATTGAAATCGGAAATAGTACCTTCGAATATTGATTTGTTCTTGAGAAAAGAGCTTCTGCAAGGATTTGTGCATGATGAGGCTGCAGCTTTTCAAGGAGGTGTTTCTGGTAATGCCGGCCTATTCTCTAATGCTACTGAAGTAGCATCTATCTATCAGATGTTGCTGAATAATGGCGAATGGAGAGGAAAACGGTATCTTAGTGAGACGACGTGTCGTATGTTTACGACTACAGTATCCAACATCAGTCGTCGCGGTCTTGGTTTTGATAAGCCTGATACGCGGCATCCTGAAAATAGTCCGTGCTGTATTTCTGCTTCCGCTTCAGTTTATGGTCATACCGGTTTCACCGGGACTTGCGCCTGGGTTGATCCGGTAAACGGTCTGGTATATGTATTCTTGAGCAACCGTATTTATCCGGATGCGTGGAACACAAAGCTGCAGAAGCTAAAGATAAGAGAACGAATTCAAGAAGCTATGTATCAGGCTTTATCATCGCCTGAGGCAAAGAAATAAGAATTTCTTATCCGTTTAATATCTGCTCAATCCTTTGAATTTCCTCTGCGGTGAATGTAGTATTCTCAATTGCCTTCAGATTATCTGCCAATTGATTGACAGAGCTGGCTCCTATAATTACGGATGTCACCATATCGTCTTTTAAAACCCAAGCTAATGACATTTCTGCTAACGTTTGCCCTCGTTCTGCAGCAAGACTGTTCAATGCTTTCAGTTGGTCCAAAAGCCTCCCTGTCAGTGTCTCTTTCTTTAAGAACAATCCTTGAGCCATGCGTGAATCTTCAGGAATACCTTTTAGGTAACGATTTGTCAGCAATCCTTGTGCTAAAGGGGAGAAAGCTATAAATCCTGTCCCATTCGCTTTAGCTTGGCGGAGTATGCCTTCATTTTCCGGCTCCCGATTGAGGAGGTTGTATCTGCCTTGATAAAGAAGACAATGCACATCACGTTCTTGTAAATAGTTGTACGCAAAAGCTGCTGCTTGTTCGGGGTATTTGGATATGCCTACATATAGAGCTTTTCCCTGACGCACAATATCTACCAATGCTTGTAAAGTCTCTTCCAAAGGAGTGTTTGGATCATAGCGATGGGAGTAGAATATATCAACATAGTCCAGGTTCATTCGCTTCAGACTCTGATCAAGGCTGCTCATGAGATATTTTCTTGATCCCCATTCTCCATAAGGACCAGACCACATATCATGACCGGCCTTAGATGAGATAAATAACTCATCACGATAAGGCATAAATGATTTCTTCATGATTATTCCGAAAGTCTCTTCTGCGGACCCGTAGGATGGACCATAATTATTTGCCAAATCAAAGTGTGTGATGCCTTGATCGAATGCATAGTGAGCCATTGCTTTTGAATTGGCAAATGGGTTTACATCACCGAAGTTGTGCCATAATCCGAGGGAAACTTCGGGTAATAAAATACCACTTTTTCCACAACGACGATATTTCATATTATCATATCGTCCTTTGTCAGGAGAGTAAATAGGATCTATCATAACTTTTATATTTAACTGATTTAATGATGGCAAATATAGAATATTCCGATAAATAAATCTGGCTTTTATAAGATTATATGTAAATGATACAAAGAGTGTTGCTGTGCATAACAAATGATATTATAGTTCGTTAAAATAATGTTATTGTATATTCCGTTATCCTGTTATATTTGCATGGCATAAGAATATAAAATTAAAGTACCATGAAAAAGACCTTTCTTGCAGTTGCGTTAGCAGCTCTTTCTATTATTCCTTTATCTGCTCAGAAATTCGAAGGCTTGGCTAAAACTCCTCCCATGGGTTGGAATAGTTGGAATAAGTTTGCTTGTAATATTGATGAAAACTTAATTAAGGGCGTTGCAGACGCAATGGTTGAAACAGGATTGCGTGATGCCGGATATGTTTATCTCAATTTAGATGACTGCTGGCATGGTCAGCGTGATAGTTTGGGCTTTATACAGGCGGATCCTGTTAGGTTTCCTTCCGGTATCAAAGCGTTGGCTGATTATGTGCACTCCAAAGGACTGAAGATCGGTATTTATTCTGATGCGGGGCGCCAGACTTGTGCTGGTCGCCCGGGAAGTCTTGGTCATGAATATCAAGATGCAATGCAATATGCCAAATGGGGAATTGATTATCTGAAGTATGATTGGTGTAACACGGAGAATGTGAATCCGGTGGGGGCTTATAATTTGATGAGAGATGCTTTACGTGCTGCCGGGCGACCGATTCTTTTTAGTATGTGTGAGTGGGGGCAAAGCAAACCATGGGAGTGGGCTGCTGAGACTGGTCACATGTGGCGAACTACGGGAGATATATTTAATTGTTTCGATTGTTTAGATCAGCATCCGGGATGGGCTTCGTACGGGGTCATGCAAATTCTGGATATGCAGAATGGTTTGCGTAAGTATGCTGGTCCCGGGCATTGGAATGATCCTGATATGCTGGAAGTCGGAAACGGGCAAGCGGTCAATGAAGATCGTGCTCATTTCTCCATGTGGTGCATGCTTGCAGCTCCTCTTATTTTAGGGAATGATATCCGCAGCATGTCGCAGGATACAAAAGATATTTTAATGAACCGTGAAGTGGTTGCCATTAATCAGGATAGTTTGGGAGTTCAGGGATTGAAATTTGCAGTGAAAGACGGTCTTGAGTTTTGGTTTAAACCTTTAGCTAATAACGATTGGGCTTTCTGTATTCTTAATCGCACGACTGAGGCTAAACAGTATACGATTGATTGGCAATCTTTCAATTTGTATGATGAGGTTGCAAAACGTTTTACTGATTTTGATTCGAAGACTTATACGATTCGAAACCTCTGGACTAAAAAAGCAGAAGGAAATACGAGTAAAATAAAGAGTGTGACGATACTTGGACATGATGTTGCGCTTTATCGCCTAAGTGCTATCTCAAAGAAGAAATGACCTAAAAAGTATACTAATGAAAAAAATAATTTTAGTTATGGTAATCGGAGCTAGTTTGTGCTCCTTCGAAGGAAATAAGAAGGAAGTATATAAAGACGCGTCCGCTCCCGTAAAAGAACGGGTGGAGGATTTGTTGAAGCGAATGACGTTGGAAGAAAAAGTGGGACAGATGAATCAGTTTGTCGGCATTGAACACATCAAGACAAACAGTGCTGTAATGACTGCTGATGAGTTGAAAAATAATACAGCAAATGCATTTTATCCGGGCTTTACTTATAAAGATGTGGAAAAATGGACAGAACAAGGAGTGATTGGTTCATTTTTACACGTGCTGACTCTTAAAGAAGCGAATTATTTGCAATCGCTTGCTATGAAAAGTCGTCTCCAAATACCGATTTTGTTCGGGATAGATGCTATTCACGGTAATGCCAATGCACCCGATAATACGGTCTATCCCACTAATATAAATCTGGCTTGTTCTTTTGATACTTTGATGGCTTATAAGATAGCTCGACAGACGGCCAAGGAAATGCGTGCCATGAATATGCATTGGACGTTTAATCCGAATGTGGAAGTCGCACGCGATGCGCGTTGGGGTAGAGTAGGCGAAACCTATGGAGAGGATCCTTATTTAGTGTCTTTGATGGGTGTTGAGTCGGTCAAAGGTTATCAGGGAAATCTGAATAGTGATGTGGATGTGCTGGCTTGTATTAAGCATTTTGTAGGGGGGAGTGAGCCTATTAATGGAACAAATGGTTCGCCAGCCGATTTATCGGAACGTACATTGCGTGAGGTTTTCTTTCCTCCTTTTGAAGCTGGAGTGAAGGCGGGTGCCATGTCATTGATGACTGCTCACAATGAATTGAACGGAATCCCTTGTCACAGTAATGAATGGCTGATGGAAGATATCTTGCGTGGGGAGTGGAAGTTCCCCGGTTTTGTGGTAAGTGACTGGATGGACATTGAGCATATTCATGATCTTCATGCTACCGCGGAGAATATTAAAGAAGCTTTTTATCAATCTATAATGGCGGGTATGGATATGCACATGCATGGTATCCACTGGAATGAAATGGTGGTGGAATTGGTGAAAGAAGGACGTATACCTGAATCTCGTATTGACGAGTCTGTTCGCCGTATTTTGGATATCAAGTTCCGTTTGGGCTTGTTTGAACATCCTTATGCTGATGAAAGCAAGACAATGAAGATACGTCTTTCCGCAGAACATCGTCAGACGGCTCTTGATGCAGCCCGGAGTGGAATTGTGCTTCTTAAGAATGAAGGACTTTTGCCTCTTAACACTTCAAAATATAAAAAGATATTGGTGACCGGAATCAATGCCGACGATCAGAATATTTTGGGAGATTGGAGTGCACCTGAAAAACCGGAGAATGTAACGACAATTCTTGAAGGTTTGAGAATGATAGCTCCGGAGACTCAATTTGATTTTGTCGATCAGGGGTGGGATCCGCGTAATATGGATCCGGCAAAAGTGGCTGAAGCAGCAAATCGTGCTAATTCCGCCGATTTGAATATTGTGGTGGCGGGAGAATATATGATGCGTTTTCGTTGGACGGATCGAACGGATGGAGAAGATACCGACCGCTCGGATCTTGACCTTGTTGGCTTGCAGAATGAATTGATCGAAAGAGTAGCAGCTTCCGGTAAACCGACCATATTAATTCTTGTAAACGGGCGCCCGCTCGGAGTACAGTGGGCGGCGGAACATTTACCGGCTATTGTTGAAGCTTGGGCACCGGGTATGTATGGTGGACAAGCTGTGGCTGAAATTCTTTATGGAAAAGTGAACCCTTCTGCAAAATTGGCAATTACAATTCCACATAGTGTGGGGCAGCTTCAAATGATCTACAATCACAAACCGTCGCAATATTTTCATCCCTATGCTGCAGGGAAACCAAGCACTCCGCTTTATCCCTTTGGTTATGGCTTATCATACACTACCTATAAATACGAGGACTTAAAACTCGATCGTAAAGAAATTAGTAAAGACGGTAAGGTGGAAGCGAGCGTAAAAGTAACGAATACCGGTACCCGTGATGGAGTGGAGATTGTTCAACTTTACATTCGCGATAAATATAGTAGTGTCACCCGACCTGTGAAAGAGCTGAAAGATTTTGCCCGGGTCTCATTGAAGACAGGGGAGAGTAAAAATATTAGCTTTATTATCACACCGGATAAACTAGCTTTTTATGATAAGAAGATGCAAAAGATTGTTGAACCCGGTGAGTTTACGATAATGGTGGGCTCTTCTTCAGATGATAAAGATCTGCTAAAAGAAGAGTTTGCTGTGAAGTAATAATTGTTGGGATAAAAGTTCTTCTGTTTCGATGATAATGGCATAGATAGAAGCCGCATTATTATATTTTCTTTTATAAGGTGACTTCTATCCTTATGTATACTTTTTATTTTCTTTGTTTTACCGATGTGATTCTCCATGTTTATCTTTTATATCCTGTAATTGTATGAGACGAGCTGTGTTTTTCTTGCTGATGATTTGTCTGTCTGTCTGGGTTTTTGGGCAGTCGATCCGTGAACGTATTTTGCTGGATGATGATTGGCTGTTTGCTTTCGGAAATGCCTCTGATCCGGTCAAAGATTTTGGTTGTGGTACAGAATATTTTAACTATCTCACCAAAGCAGCTTCTATTCATAATACAGGACCTTATTCCCCGAAATTTGATGCTTCCGGATGGAAGAAAGTTAATTTGCCTCATGACTGGGTAGTTGACTTGCCTTACGATTCTTTAGCAAGCCATAGCCATGGTTACAAAACAGTCGGCTATCAATATCCTGAAACAAGTGTAGGTTGGTATCGTAAGACTTTCACTATACCTTCGCAAGACTTGGGTAAACATCTCTTTCTACAATTCGATGGCATCTTTCGCGACGCACGAATTTGGGTAAACGGGTTTTACGTCGGACATGAGCCGAGTGGATATGCTACACAGGTATATGATATTACGGATTATTTGAATTATGGCGGAGAAAACCTGATAACGGTCCGTGTTGATGCTACCCTTCAAGAAGGCTGGTTCTATGAAGGAGCAGGTATATACCGACATGTCTGGCTGAATAAGACGGCGCCATTACATGTCGCTCCTTTCGGTACTTTTGTACATAGCTCTCTTGATAAAAACTTCCAAAAAGCGATTCTGACAGTAGAAACAACTGTAGAAAATTCGGGATTACTATCGACTGATTATCATTTGAAACAGATATTAAGAGATTCTGCAGGCGTTGAAGTGGCTCATTGCACAATGGAAGGCAAAACCTTATTACCAAAAGAAGAATATCTCAGTTCTATCGAAATAGAGGTGTCACATCCTAAGCTTTGGAGTGTTGATTCTCCTTATTTATATACATTGAGTACAGAGGTCTATCAAGGTGATCGCCTTGTAGACTTCTATACTACAATTACCGGTATCCGGCAAATTGATTTTGATGCGGCTCAGGGCTTTCTTTTGAATGGAAAATCTCTTAAGATAAAAGGTATGAATATGCATCAGGATCATCCTGGAGTAGGTACAGGTATTCCGGACGCTTTACAACTTTATCGAATCCGACAACTAAAAACGATAGGATGTAATGCATATCGTTCCTCTCATAACCCGATGACTCCCGAAATGCTTGAAGTGTGTGATCGGGAAGGTATATTAGTTATTGAAGAAAATCGTTTGATGGGTATTAATAAGGAACATCTTAACCTTTTGGAACGAATGCTAAAGCGTGATCGGAACCACCCTTCCATTATTCTGTGGAGTGTAGGAAATGAGGAATGGGGTATTGAAAGTAAGGAAGCAGGACTCCGTATCGCTGCCACAATGAGAGAATTCTGTCACCGCATTGACTCCACACGTCCTATGACAGCAGCATTAAGTGGAGGAAACCAGTTGTTAAAACCGTTGGATGTGATAGGATATAACTATATATTTCAAAATCCGGTAGAATATTACCATAAACAATATCCCCATTGGAAAGCATTGGGCTCTGAGGAAACTTCGGGCGCCGGTACTCGTGGTATTTACGATAACGATTTTTCAAATGGACACATGGCTGCATTCAATCGTTCTCCTTATGGTTCGGATAGTATCTTCAATGTGATTGGACGTGGTTGGACATTTTATGATGAGCGTCGCTATCTCGGAGGAATCTTTTATTGGACTGGATTTGATTATCGGGGTGAGCCTAATCCTCTGAAGTATCCCGCTACAGGTTCTCAATACGGAATATTTGATTATTGTGGATTTCCTAAGGATGAGGCTTTTTATTTGAAATCGTGGTGGACGGATAAACCGGTACTCCACTTGTTCCCACATTGGAATCTTCAAGGGCATGAAGGAAAAAGCGTTGATGTTTGGGCATATAGTAATTGTGACGAAGTAGAACTTTTTGTGAATGGTAAGAGCATGGGGCGCAAACAGATGATAAAAAATGGCTTTCTTTCGTGGAATGCAGTATATCATCCGGGCACACTTAAGGCTGTTGGTTATAAAAACGGTAAAAAGCTATTGACAGAGAAGATTGCGACTACCGGTGAGCCGACTCGTATTAATTTGATTGCCGATCGTAATCGAATAAAATCAGACAATAAAGATGTATCAATATTAAGGGTAGAACTTTTGGATAAGCAAGGCAGAATAGTCCCTACCGCTTGTAATGAACTTGATTTAATTGTTGAGGGTCCTGTAAGAATACTGGGGGTAGGTAATGGAGATCCTGCCTATCACGTTGCAGAACGACCTTTGGATCCGGGAATGTCATTTAAAGTAAAAGCGTTTAATGGATTGGCGCAAGTGCTTTTACAGAGTAATGGGAATATCGGTGAAGCTAAAATGACAGTAAGATCCTCTGGCTTACAACCAGCTACTTACGAATTAAAGGTTGATGGTAAATAATACTTAGCTTTATTTTTCGATTCAATTTCTGTTTTAAATGATACTTTAGAGGGCATAATTTTGTATATGTAACAAATTTTATCCCTAAAAGAAACAAATGGTACCCATGGGTAAAAAAGATGAATGAGTATATTTGCTTGATGCTACTTTTAATCAATACGCCATGGAGAACTCAAACTATATTATGAGGGAAATTACTCCCTTATCTGATCGTGATTGTTTTTATATCGCTGATCGGAGGAAAACTGCTTTTACTTATCCTATTCACTGCCATGCTGAATATGAACTTAATTTTGCAGAACACGCATCCGGTGTCCGCCGTGTTGTAGGAGATTCTTCTGAGATTATAGGGGATTATGACTTGGTACTGATAACAGGGAAGGATTTGGAGCACGTCTGGGAACAACATGAATGCAGCTCAAGAGATATACGTGAGATAACCATCCAATTTTCTTCCGATCTTTTCCTGAAAAATTTCATTTCAAAGAATCAGTTTGATAGTATAAGATGGATGCTTGAACGTGCAAAATGTGGGCTAAGCTTTCCTATACAAGCTATAATGAGAGTATATAATTGGTTGGATAAGCTTGCTTCGGAAGAGCAAGGCTTTTATGCTGTCGTACACTTTTTGTGTATTTTGTATGAATTGTCATTATATGATAATGCAAAAGTACTTGCTAGTTCTTCATTCGCTAAAATCGAAACTTTCTCGGAGAGCCGACGTGTGCAGAAGGTACAAAAGTTCATAGCTGATCACTATCAAGAAGAAATACGTTTGTCTACTTTGGCTGATATGGTTGGTATGACTTCTGTTTCTTTTAGCCGTTTTTTTAGACTTCGCACGGGAAAAACTCTTTCAGATTATATATTGGATATTCGTTTAGGTTTTGCGAGTCGTATGCTAGTAGACTCTACTCGCACTATTGCTGAAATTTGTTATGATTCGGGCTTTACAATACTTCGGTAAATAATTAATTAACTATCTCAAAAACAATGAGTTATATTAACAAGGGTTAGCATAAAAGAATTGGTCAAGTAGCTGATTATCAGTAACTTTAAGTATTCAAAGCTTAGTTACGA
>JAYRGX010000024.1:0-70973 GCA_041907545.1 Bacteroides sp. | reverse complement strand
GCTTTGCTTTCGCTCTTGTACTACTTGTATTGTTTATGTAATTCTATCAAAGATCGCTATTTGATCGCTTTCGCTTTTTTTAGAAAGCGGATGCAAAGGTAAGAACTTTATTCCGTTACTTCCAAATGTTTTCGAAAGTTTTTTTTCGAAAGTTTAAAAGATAAAACGAAACCGGAACACTTTAGAACCGGGACTCACAAACAAGCAAGTCTGTCTTACACTATAGCAGAATGTCAAGCTATCAGATTTCCGTCTCTTGGAAAGCGGGTGCAAAAGTACGCCCTTTTACAATACAATCCAAACTATACTTACTATTTTTTTAAGAAAAACACAATGAACAACACTAAAACACTGAAGATGAAAACAATCCTAAACAAACTTTTTTTTTGAACTCAATAACAACCTGAAAAAACAACACATTATTATATATACACTCAAAACAATCCCTATAAAACAAAACCAGAACAAAGCCGTATTTGCTCCGTAGATTAACCGTAAAACACCCCATGATAAAGCAAAAATACGGAGAAACTACGGAGAAGACACGGAAAAGGTATAGAGAAGATACGAGACAAGTACTGGGAAGAAAAGAAAAAGGCAAGAAGGAAGAAAGAAAAAAACTAATGAATATTCCTTAAGCGGTTCTTGTTGGTCGTAGAGGAAGCACACCTCCCTCTACGACCAACAAGAACCGCCAAGCAGAGATACAGAAAAAAACGCAAGATACTAAAAAGGCGATCAAGAAGAAATCAGAAATCTCAATATATATAGATGGAAGAGGCATTAAAGGGCCATAAAAAGAAACGACTCATTAGAAAAATGGTTATTTTTGCATATAATGAAAAGAGAGCGTATATATATTATGAACTTTACTCATGTATATGAGCAAGAATCTTTTATGAGAAATAGAAAAATTCAATGGTTGGACTGCACAAAAATTCTCGAAACAAACTGCTATTGCAGTATAAAGGCTGAAAAAGAACTAAAGAAAATAATAGCACCCTATAAGCCTCAAGGCATACATTTTATAGACTCCGGAGATTATCACTATATAACTAAACTATGGGTTGATAAAATTAAATTCCCTTATTCACTAATAATATTCGATCACCATCCAGATATGCAACCCGCATTATATAATGGCGTGCTTTCTTGCGGATCTTGGGCAAGAGACGTTTTGGAAAATGATCCGTTTTGCAAAAAAATATATCTGATTGGAGTTGCAGATGAGCTCATGCAAAATATAGAAGGAATTCGAAATAGAAATAAATTAATATATATAAGCGAAAGAGACTTAAAAGAAGAAGAGAAGAAAAAAATGTTGGCTAATGCAGTTATAAGAACACCCATTTACATCTCAATAGATAAAGATGTCTTGTCCCCAAAATTTGCAGTGACAAATTGGGATCAAGGCTCCTTAAGCCTGAAAAAAATTAAAGAGCTTTTCCAGATTATAGCAACAAAGCAAAAAATAATAGGCATAGATATATGTGGAGAATGTCCTTCATGTATTTCTAGGTCGAAAGAAGTTGAAGCTGAATATACTAATGATCTCTGTAACACATATCTGCTAGAAACTTTTTTAGAAGCGCCTTTAAAAACACCCTCTCCTTAAAATCAGAGTAATGAGCTTTGTATTAATTTTATAAAAAGCAAATACACCATTCTACGCAAAATGAAATAAAAATATGTAATTTTGCATCACCAAATTAATGCCGTATTTATAAATATATGGAAGATATACTCACATTCAATACAATAGAGCAACTGCTACTTATTGCTACAGCTATTCTCTTAATCATTCAGACAATATACTATCTAGGAATATACAATCGAATACATGTTCGTAGTCGTGCGGTGGAACACGAAAATATTAATTTCTCAGAAGAACTCCCTCCCATTACCGTTATAATATGCGCACGAGAAGAAGTGGAAAATCTCCGCCATAATCTCGTATCAGTGCTAGAACAAGACTATCCAAAATTTGAAGTAATTGTTATTAATGATGGTAATACAGATGAGAGTGAAGATTATCTAGTGCTTCTGAACGAAAAATATCCTAACTTATATCATAGTTTTGTGCCGGATTCATCGCGATACATAAGTCGTAAAAAGCTAGCAATAACCCTTGGTGTAAAAGCTAGTAAATATGATTGGTTAGTGTTTACAGAAGCCAATTGTAAACCGGATAGCGATCAATGGCTCCGAACAATAGCTCGCAATTTCACTCCATCAACACAAATTGTTTTAGGCTATAGTGGTTATGAGCGTGGAAACAAAATGTTACATAAGAGAGTAGCATTTGACAATCTATTTCATTCCATGCGCTATTTAGGTTATGCACTTGCCGGACAGCCCTATATTGGTATCGGGCGGAATATGGCATATCGCAAGGAGCTATTTTATGAACAAAAGGGATTCTCTGCATATTTAAACCTGCAACGTGGAGACGACGATTTATTTATCAATAAAGTAACCACTAGGGAAAACACAAGGGTTGAAACGGATTCAAATTCGATTGTGCGTATGGAACCCATATCTCGTTTTAGTGACTGGCAAGAAGAAAAGATAGGTTATGTATCTACTTCGCGCTACTATAAAGGGGTACAGAAATATTTAAGCGGTATGGAGACTACAACCCGACTATTATTTCACGTTGCATGGATAACAACCCTCACAATAGGCATCGTAAATCAACATTGGGTAGTATCCGGAGTTGCTTTCGTTGCTTTCGGAATAAGATATACCATACAAGCTATTATTATAAATAGAACAGCAAGAGACTTATCAGAACAACGCAGATATTACATAACTCTCCCGATATATGATTTTATGCAACCCTTGCAATCGCTTCGATGGAAGCTTTTTTACCTTTTTAGAAAAAAAAGAAATTTCATGAGAAAATAGAGACTTCTAACATAAAAACATTGGAAGTTCTTATTCGTATCTCATAGAATTAGCCGGATGAATTCGGGTTATTAAAAATGAAGGTCCTATTAGCATCAAGACAGAAATTATTAATGTGCCGACATTTAGCAGAACAAATAAGAGTATACTAAAAGATACCGGTACTTTATCCATATAATAAGTTTCCGGATCAAGTTTAAATATTCCCAACCACTTCTGCGCGAAATAGAAGACCAAACCTATTATGTTCCCCCATAGCATTCCTCTTCCTATCAAGAAGACAGAAAGCCATAAGAAAGTTTTGCGAATAGTTGTATTAGAAGCCCCCAAAGACTTTAATATCCCGATCATTGAAGTGCGTTCTATTATAATAATCAATAAACCAGATACCACCGTAAATCCAGCCACACCGATCATTAAGAATAAAATAACCCATATATTTACATCCAAAATATCAAGCCAAGCAAAGATCTGCGGATTAATTTGTTCTACATTACGGACACAATATTTTTGGGCATATCCATCCATTTGTCCATCAGTATCAGCAGCAATTTGGTAAGTAGTTTCTTCTAACTTTTTATAATCTTTGATCTCAATCTCTACACCACTCACCTGCCCCTTATCCCAATTATTAAGACGATTTACAAGACAAAGGTCAGTCAGTAAAAAGAGATTATCAAACTCTGTAAAATTGGTCTGATATATTCCTACTATTTTCAGACGTCTTGCACGTATATTATCCTGAATATAATAGGTATCTATCTTATCTCCGAGCTTCAATTGCAGCTTCCGAGCAAGCTCTTTCGATATAACAACATGATTGGACGAGGCGGAATCACTAAACTGAGGAATCTCTCCTTCCAACAAACTTTTACGAAAAAAAGTTGCATCAAATTCAGGACCAAGACCTTTCAATACTATTCCTTGAAAGTTATCAGCAGTCTTTATCATTCCCGGTTTAGTGGAATAACGTTGCACGTGTTTTACTTGGGAATAATCGGAAAGAGCTGCAACCATACTGTCGTTCACTACGACAGGACGAGTCTCATACGAACGCGCAGCATCGGCATTTGTAATTTGTATATGAGACCCAAAGCCAACCACTTTGTCACGTACTTCCGATTTAAATCCTGCAATCACCGACACCGTAATAATCATTACAGCCAATCCTATTGCCACACCGATTAGAGCAATAAGAACAGCAGGTCTGGAGACACGTTTCCCCATATCATTATCACGATATATACGGCGAGCTAAAAAAAGAGATAAAGACATTCTTCAAAAATCTAGTTAAAAAATATCCATCCATTCATTATGAATGAGATTTTATTCAGTCCTCCCAGGGTATGCTTCAAGTGCTTTTTCCAAAATAAACAAAGCGCGATTTAAATCATCCTTCTTTAATACGTATGCAATACGAACCTCATTATATCCGGATCCCGGAGTGGTATAAAAACCTGAAGCTGGTGCCATAAAAACAGTCTGCCCTTCATATTCAAAATCAGAAAGACACCATGCACAAAATTTATCAGAATCGTCAACAGGTAACTTGGCCACTGTATAAAAAGCTCCCATAGGAATCGGGGAATATACCCCTGGTATGCGGTTCAATCCATCAATCAAACATTTACGACGTTCTACATATTCATCGTATATATCACGAAGATAGTCTTCCCCTGCATCAAGAGAAGCTTCTGCGGCAATCTGTCCTATAAGCGGTGGACTAAGACGTGCCTGACAAAATTTCATAACAGCACTTCTTATTTCTTTGTTTTTTGTTATAAGAGCACCAATTCGTATACCACATTCAGAGTAACGCTTTGACACAGAGTCTATTAAAACCACATTATTTTCTATTCCGCTCAAATGACAGGCTGAAATATAAGGAGATCCCGTATAAATAAATTCCCGGTATACCTCATCTGAGAAAAGAAACAAATCATATTTCTTTACCAAATCCCGAATCTGGTTCATTTCACGGCGAGTATAAAGATACCCTGTGGGGTTGTTAGGATTACAAATCAGAATTCCTTTAGTGCGTTCATTAATCAGCTCTTCGAACTTCTCTACTTTTGGTAAGGAAAAACCTTCCTCAATAGTGGTGGCTATAGTGCGAATTTTAGCACCTGCGGAAATGGCAAAAGCCATGTAGTTAGCGTAAGCCGGTTCAGGGACAATTATTTCATCACCAGGATTTAAGCAAGCCATAAATGCGAATAATACAGCTTCCGAGCCACCCGAAGTGATTATAATATCATCTGCTGAAAGTTTTATATTAAACTTCCCGTAATAGCCGACAAGTTTCTCACGATAGCTACGATATCCGGCGCTTGGGCTATATTCCAAAACTTTTCTATCAATATTCCGTATGGCCTCAATCGCGACTTGAGGTGTAGGAAGATCGGGCTGACCAATGTTTAAATGGAATACATGTGTACCTCTTTGTTTTGCAGCATCAGCTAGAGGAGCAAGCTTTCTGATAGGAGATGCGGGCATCTCCACCCCGCGAATAGATATCGTTGGCATTTTTTGTGATTTACGTTGACAGTTTAATCGTTTATGAATGATATTACTTCCAATCATTAATTAAAGTTGCAAATGTAATACTTTATTTGATACAGTCGGAGTGTAATGACATAAAAACTTTAAAAACCTTATCTACCCTAAAAAGATAACAGTAAGTAAAAAGAAACTCGTATATTTGAATAAATGTTCAACATATCTCATTTGAAGTTTAACAGAACATTGAAAATTTAGCATATAAAATATAAATTATATCATTATAGTTGAAATATGGTTTTAAATCTAATTACTTTTGCATCAACACTTCAGAAACAATCGAATGTCCTTCACTCTCACCAAGCGCTCTTAATAGAGTTGGAGAAATATTTTACAGTAAACATTATTGATTATAAAGAGCTTAACAAGCTGACTGACGATGATTTTTGCCTGCTTTTCATCTTGACAGGAGGTGTGGAACGTTCAGTTATCCAACATTTTGAATCATTTCCACGTCCTATTGTTCTTTTAGCTGACGGGTTGCAAAACTCCCTTGCAGCAGCACTTGAGATATCTGCATGGATACGCAATCGTGGAATAAAAAGTGAAATTCTTCATGGAGATTTTCCAAATATCGTTAAACGTATTTTTGTACTATACAATACATTTAGAGCACAAAGGCAATTATCCCGTATTCGTATTGGAGTGATGGGAAGTTCAGCACCTTGGCTAGTAGCCAGCCACGTAGATTATTTATTAGCTAAACGCCGTTGGGGAGTAACCTATACAGATATTCCGCTCGAAAGAATAATTGAGGAGTTTAATAACACGACCGACGACGAAGTAAAGCAAGATTCGATAAGTTTCGCGAATAAAGCCTTGGCATGCCGTGAAGCTACATCAGAAGATTTATTCAGAGCAATGCGCCTGTATAAAGCAATAAAAAAAGTCTCGATAGCTGAAAAATTGGATGCTCTCACTTTAAGTTGCTTTAAAATAGTAGAAGATATAGATACAACGGGGTGTCTAGCACTTTCGCTATTAAATGATGAAGGAATCGTCGCAGGATGTGAAGGGGATTTACAGTCAATATTTACTCTAGCCGCTGCAAAGATTATAACAGGAAAACCATCTTTTATGGCAAATCCATCTATGATAGATACAAGTAAAAATGAAATTATTTTGGGACATTCCACCGTAGGAACTACGCAAACAGAAAAATATATTATAAGAAACCATTATGAAACAGAAAGTGGAGTTGCTATCCAAGGTATTCTTCCAACGAGCGATGTCACAATTGTGAAATGTGGAGGAGAATGTCTTGACGAATATTACCTAGGTACCGGTAGATTAATAGAAAACACAAACTATATCAATCTTTGTCGAACGCAAGTAAAAATTCAGATGAATACCCCCGTAGAATACTTTTTAAAAAATCCTATAGGCAATCATCACATTATGATTCAGGGTGATTATGAAGCTGTCCTGGAAGAGTTTTTGCAAAGCAATAAATGTAAACGCTCTACATAATGCATTAAAAAAAGTAGAAAAATGGAATTATTACAAAAAAAATGTTAGAACAGAGCTGATTTTCATTGAAGAATTTGTCAATAGCGAGAAAAATAGTACATTTGCAATGTGTTTTTCATAGTATTAGATTTAAGGTTAACAAAGGTTGGAGTACAGCGGTACTCCTTTTTTTTTGCTTATAGCTAATTAGTGCTTAAACTTCCTAAATCCTTTCGATTCTGTATTATCTTCTAAAGCTACAATACTGATAGCATATCCTCCCCCAGGAGCGGCTTTCAACTTTAAAAGTGTCTTGGCTGTTACGATTTCTTTACGAATAGTATATGCTTGCGGATTGGTTTTGTAATGTGCATCTTTAGCATCTACATAAACTGTAGCAATATATTTTTTGTCAGGGTCGAGGAACTCCAGTTTCAAAGCCGAAGTATGGCCTTCTTCACTACTCGTACAACCTACAAACCAGTTATTAGTACCCTTAGCCTTACGAGCTACAGTAATATAACGTCCAGGTTCAGCTTCGAGGTATTGACTCTCATCCCAATCTATGGCAACATCCTTAATAAATTGGAATGCATCCGGAAATCGTTCATAATTTTCAGGCAAATCGGCAGCCATCTGTAAAGGACTATACATTGTCACATAAAGTGCCAACTGTCGCGCCAAAGTAGAGTTGACATGTGCATTACTGTTAGAATTCAATTTGTGCATATCCATTTCGAATATCCCCGGAGTATAATCCATAGGACCTCCCTGCAAACGGGTAAAGGGAAGAATCGTCGTATGGAAAGGTTTACTTCCACCAAATGCTTCGTACTCCGTTCCACGAGCTGACTCATTACCTATGAGATTAGGATAAGTACGACACAAGCCCGTAGGGCGTACTGCTTCATGAGCATTAACCATTATTTTATGTTTGGCAGCTTCGGTAACGGCATACAAATAATGATTATTCATCCATTGCCCGTAATGGTGCTCACCGCGAGGGATTATATTGCCAACATATCCACTTTTTACAGCATTATATCCGTATTTATTCATCAATTGATAAGCTGCTTCCATGTGACGTTCATAATTGCGTACGGAAGACGAAGATTCATGATGCATAAGTAAACGAATACCTTTTGAATGTGCATATTCATTGAGAACTTTAATGTCAAAATCAGGATAAGGAGTAACGAAATCAAAGACATAATCTTTGCTGTGACCAAACCAGTCTTCCCAGCCTATGTTCCAGCCTTCCACCAATACTTGGTCAAATCCATTTTTGGCGGCAAAGTCTATGTATTTCTTCACATTGGCATTGTTGGCGGGATGAATACCATTTGGCTTCACCTTGGTATAATCCGTCTCCCCCAATTTCACAGAAGGAAGGTCAAATGTATATGCCCAAGGTTTTCCTCCCGCAATCATCTCCCACCATACTCCAATATATTTCACCGGCTTGATCCATGATGTATCAGCATATTTGCACGGTTCATTCAGATTCAGTATCAAATTTGAAGCCAAAATTTCACGAGCATCATCACTGACCATAACCGTACGCCAAGGGGTGTGGCAGGGAGATTGTAAATAGCCTTTGTCACCTTGTGCATCGGGAGTCAACCATGACTCAAAAATGAAGTTTTTGTCATCTAGATTCAAGTGCATACACGAATAGTCCACTAATGCCGCTTCGTGCAGGTTGATGTAAAGCCCGTCTGCAGTTTTCATCTGAAGGGATGTCTGTACACCCGTAGGAGAAAAGGTAGTCTGTGAAGCATTTCCAGTAATGGCTCCCTTCATCAGTCCGCGTATTTCGGACAATTTAGACTCAGTATAGTCATATTCTTGTGTATCATAGTCGCCGGGAATCCACCAAGCGGTGTGGTCGCCCGTCATAGCAAACTGCGTATGTTCCTCTTTCACTACAAAATAAACTAAATTCTTCTGTTGTGGAAATTCATAGCGGAAACCTACTCCATCGTCATATACCCTGAAACGGATATTCATGAAACGCTGTGTGTCGGTTTGTTCCAACTCCACTAGTAACTCTTTATAATGATTCCGTATATTTTTGGTCTCACCCCATACAGGTTGCCAGATTTCATCAAATTCTGAACTTGATACTTTCACTAGTTTGAAACCGTCCTGCAAGTTGCGCTCATTCTTCAGTTCCAATCCCATTTTGCTGGACTTTATCACAGCTTGATTTTTATAAGTTACTTCATAGATGGGCGCCCCATTCTCTGCTACTTCGAAGTTCAGAGTCACCTTACCCGAAGGGGATGAAATCCGATCTGCCTTTGCAACTAAAGCCCCGCCTACGAACAACATACTTAAAATTAATTTCCTCATAAACAATTCTTTATAAATTCAATTCATAAATAAACTCAATTGGTAGCCTTTGTAAGCCTCACTATTTTACAGGCATGGGCTTTCAAAGTCACATTCAGCAGTTCAGCTTCTCCTTCATCAGTGTGTTTCCATAAGTCACGCACTTTCATTTTGCCGTTGATACCCAAATCTATAAACTTCACAGAACGGCTTTGTACAGAATTTTCCCTATTAAAGAATCCAATAACCCAATCACCATTTGACATCTGCCCGTACCAAATTTGGTTTTTTGTATCTATAATACTGGATGATAATGGCTTTCCTACAAACTTGTCCGCATTCAAGGCCAAGAGTTCTTCATTCCGATAAAAATTCAGATTATTTCCAACCGTACCGTATTGGTCCGCTACCGTGACAGGACCTCCAGCCATCAATTGCAATGAAATGACTGACTCTTTCTCCTCATCCGTACTAAACGTGTTCAGTCGGATAAAATCACCGTCCATTATAACTTTCTCACGTCCTGATATTTTGGACCAATAAATGAAACCATCAAACATATTCATGCAATTAGGCCAAGAACCGTAGATTTTCCCTCTGCTATTTTCCGAGAATTGTTCCCATCCTCCATCACCTGTGTCGGCAACGATACGGACCATATTTCCATATTCCTTTTCCAAAGCAGCACTCTCAAATAGGTGCGGCATAACTAAAGAGGTAAACACACCATACTTTTTAGCCGACTCACAAATATATTGCAGAGCTTGTTTATATACTTCACGACCATAGCCTTTCCCTACAATGCCCATACCACGGTCTTCGCCATTTTCGTACCAACTGAGAAAATCCATGCGAATATAGTTCACTCCCATTTCCGAAAAATGCTTAAAGAAGCCGTCGATATATTCTTTTGTCCCCAAATGTGAAGCCACCGCCCAGCGAAACCAAAGATCGTCCTTTCCAGGATGGGCTACCTTGTCCCCATTCTTGTATCGCAAATCACCAAAAGTAACATTTGTTCCTTTCACCACAGTGTCATCAGGTCCGTGCAGCCACAGAGGGTTGTCGTAGATACCGATTTTCAATCCTTTAGCTTTACATTTTGCAACGAGCTTTTTCAAATCCATGCTTCCATATCGGGTCATATACCCGGAAGCATCGTCAGCTATCATCGGAATAAATCCGTCCGTACAAATCATGTCGTAACCATAAGGTTTTAATTCCCTTGCCACCCAATCAATGATCTTATCCCACTCTTCTTCTGGAATATCCATTTTGTCATTGGGCACTCCTTGCCTCTCCAGCTTCCAACAATATTCATACACACTCCAATATAAGGGTGCTTTATAAGTATGTATATTCTCAACCGGATTTTCCACCTCTGGTTTTTCCGCATCATTCACATCTCCCTTTTGACATCCTCCGCAGAGAAATGCCAATACGATTAGCAGAATATTCATATATTGATTCTTTCTATTTACGATCATATTACTCTTTTTCTCGACTCAAGCAAACTAAAAACAGTAAGATCAGTCTTTCTATTTTAAATAATACCTATTTGTCCCTATCTTTAAAATATGGCAGTGTATTTTTCACCGTCTCAATACGAATGACTGTACAGCTGTGAGGTTTCAGCAAAACTGAATATACATCATCCATCGCTCCTAAATCTTTGTGTTCCCAAAGATCACGTACATTCGTCACGCGCCCTTTCTTGATACCCAGCTCTTTCTTAAAGTCAATACTGTAATTAAAAGGTAACTCTTCACGATTGAAAAGCCCCACCACCCAGTCTCCGTCAGGCAATCGACCAACCCATCTCGAACTGTTTTGGTTGTTTACGTCCATTGACAAGGGTTTGGCAGAGAATCCCAAGCTATTTAATTCATTTAATTCAATATTTTGATAAACCGACATATAGTTGCCTATCGTATCGTATTGATCGGAAACAGCAAGTGCAGAACCAGTCATTACCATCAGTGAAAAAAGAAAGCGACATTCATCCAAATTTGCCATGGTATTCATACGCATAAAATCACCGTCCATAATGAGTTTTCCTCGAGATGAAATGTCCGAAAAGCCAATAAAACCGTCAAACACATTATCATATTGAGGCCAGTATTCCTGACGCTTACCCCGTTTACGGGCACTGAGAAAATCCCACCCTCCACTAAAACAGTCATTACTTATGCGAATCATGTCGCCATACTGGATTTCATTTTTCCCATGACTGAAACAATTGGGCATCACCAGACTTATAAATATTTCATCACCAGCTTCTTCCATTATCCATTTAAGAGCCTGTGCATATTTATCGGAACCATAATTACGTTCATAATTCTCGAGAAAATCAATACGTAGATAAGTTGCTCCGAGGTTGATAAAGTAGCGTACATACCCCTTAATCCACTTTTCAGCACCCGGAAGAGCAGTATCCACCCAATGGAGATCGCTGTTAAAGCTATTCTTTCCAACAATTTGTCTTGTCGTAACATTTGTACCCTTAACCGGACAATTCTTCTCCAAGGCAGTACGGGTCAGCCACATTGGATTATAATAAACGCCAAACTTCATCCCTTTCTGACGAATATAATTACTCCAATAACTAAAGCCATAGGTCCACTCATTGTTGTATTTGGTTATATATCCATTATGGTCAATTGTTTGAGCCTGTTCAATCCATCCATCGGTACATATCATGTCATAACCATACTGTTTGAGGTTTTCATCAACCCAATCAATATTTTTTTTATAACGCTCTTCAGGCAATGGTTTGTCGTTGGTATAGCAATATTCATAAGCCATCCAATACATAGGTCCGGTACCCTTACGTGTAAACCGGCTGTCACGAGCCGTCACTGGCAAGAAGCTCGCCAGCAACAGACTCAGAACAAATATTTTTCTAAACTCCATAAATTAATGTTTATTTAAGAACAAAAAATTATTCGCCAATGTAAGTGGCAGAAACAACCCAATTACGAAGATCAAAGGTTAGTTTATAAGTACCGGCATTTTCAACTTTCCATTTATTATCAGGCTGACCGGTAGGCATCAAGCTGAAAGTACTCTCTTCAATTCCCGTCTTAGAAATCTTGCAACCATTAGTTGAAGGCATTATAAAAACTCCTCCCCAATTCCCGGTTTTCAACGGGCATTTAAATTCACCCGCATTCAGATGTCCTTCATAAGAAAACACCAAAGGATCCTCTTGCGAAGGGGTAAACGCCGTAGGTGCATCAATATTCCATCCGGTGGGAGTTGCATCACCCACCATGTACAGGGTTTCGGTCTTGATAGGAAGATTGCCTTCGATAACAACCAGATCTTTTTCCCCCTCACAGCTTACAAGGGTCACGGTAACAAACAGCATTACCATGCTCAAAAACTTATATATTGGTTTCATACCGTTCTTTTATTTAAGAATTAAAAATCAAAAATGAATTATTTGCTATAACCGGGATTCTGTACCAGGTTGTGGTTGGCATTCAGTACTTCACGCGTAATGGCGAAGATTTCGGTGTGGTTATCTGCGTCTGCAGACTTGTCCCACCAACTACCGGTATTGAACTTACCAAAACGTATCAAATCTATACGACGGCGGCTCTCTGCAAAGAACTCGCGTCCCCATTCATCAAGTAATTCACTCTCGGTAAGTTGTACCTGCCCTTCGGGAGCATAAAGATTACGCGACCAACTCTCCTGCGGATAATTGCGTTTACGCACGCTATTCAACAATTTGGCAGCTTCATCAATCTCTCCTTTGCGAAACTTACATTCGGCAAGAGAATAAATAACCTCGGCGAGGCGAATCTCAGTATAGTCCGATTGCATTTGTTCTTCATCTTCATCCGTATAGAAAGGATATTTGCAAAAATGCCATCCCGAATTATGATCACCCGTAGTAAGATTGCTTGTCTTACTTTCCGGCCACTGATCTGCTGCCATACCATGGAACTGTCCCACTGCATCACGGATGTAAAGATCATAATCACTGTTGGGCGATTGTACCTTACGGATTTTACCATTGTCATCCTTATACTCCAAAGAGCCATAAAGGAACAGACCTTCACGCTTGCTATTACCCAAGTTTTTATAAAGTTTCAGACGAACATCTTCAGGATATTTGCGGAATTTCTGTACAGGCATTCCCAATGTATAATCATACAGATTACCGCTGAGATTGTAACTTGGAGATGCAGCATATTTGCAATTGTGATCACCTGCTTTAGCTTTTGCATCATTAAAATAATAGCGGGCACGAGCAGGAACCGTCCACCAATAAGTATCACCTTGATAATGCCAGTATGAATAACCGGGAGCTCCGGGGAATCCGAAAATCACCTCATCACAGGTTTCATTATTCCAATCAAAAGGTGCATCCCATGTCGCGGCCAGCTGATATAAGCCATATTTTCCGTCAACAATATCTTGGGCATACGTTTCACAATCAGCATAATGGTCTTCTCCAACATATTTTCCGGCATTGAGGTAAAGACGTACCAAGAGAGCTGCAGCTCCGGCCTTAGTCCATTGTCCCTGATTTCCTTGATTGCCGCCAAGTGATTCTTTTGCACTCAATAATACGATGCTCTCTTTCAGTTCCGATTCTATAAAATCAAAGATTTTTTTAGGTTCCACCTGACCTACAGAATTCAGAGAAACATCATTATAGCTGACAGCTAATGGTACATTGCGGAATTCATCAAGCAACCGGATATAAAACCATGCACGTAAAACACGGCATTGAGCCTTCAGATTATTAAATTCTTCTTCAGAAAATCCGAATTTATCAGGTGAAAGTTTGCTCAAATCTTCTATCACATAGTTGGCCTGCATAATTCCTTGGAAACAACCGTTCCATTCAGTTTGGGCATCACCATCCTCAACCGTCCAAGTGTGATAATGCAAACGACGCCAACGACCTCCATCATCCCACCAGCCGTCACGGGTAGGTGTGATCAACTGGTCGGCGGAAAGTTCATTAAGAACATGACGCGACTGAATACTCCAATAAGCGTGTTCAAAAGGACGGAACGTTGCACGTATCACGTCCATCTTGGTATTGTAATAGTTCTGTGTACCCACCTGATCATAAAGTGTTTCATCCAAGTTAGTACAACCGGTTAAAACAGTAGTTGCCAAAACAGCTCCTAATATATATTTTGAAAATTTCATAATGTTTTCCTCCGATTTAATGTTCAATAATTAAAAGTCCAATTGAACGCCAAGAATGAACTGGCGGCTCGACGGATAATAAGTACGGGATCCTGTAGCACCGGGAGTCAAACCGTTAACCTGATAAGTGGACGGATCAACACCACTGAATTTGGTGATGGTAAATACATTCTTGGCAGTTCCATAGACACGAATCTTGTTCAGGTATTTACATTTTGTATCCAACGTATAGCCAAGAGTCAACATATCAAGCTTGAGGTAATCACCACGTTCAAGGAAATAATCGGTAACCGCCGGATTGGCCGTAATCTTGTCATTCTTTTCATAAGCTTTTTTAAGTACATTGCCAACGAAACTCTTGGTACCATAATAGAAATCGTGAATATTAAAGATATCATAGCCAAAAGCACCGCGGAAAAACAATGTCAAATCAAATTTCTTATAACGGAAGTTATGTGTCATCGAACCGGTAAACTTGGGAAGGCCATTGCCTACTACCTGACGATCTTCATCGGTAGCCTGATCAGCCTTAATCAAGTCACCATCTTTGTCGTATACAATCCAATTGCCACTAGCATCAATACCTGCATATTTCAACAGATAGAAATTACCTAATCGTTTACCTTTCTCAATACGCTGCAAGTTATGGAACGGATAGGGATCTTGTGTACCACAGACATCATAATAATCCTGACCAACATATTGGGAGTTGCTGAAACTTACAAATTTATTATCCATAGTTGAGCCTACAACACTTACCGAATAATCAAAATTGTGAGTTTTTACTGCACTCCAATTGAGATCAAACTCAAAACCGGAGTTCTTCATTGTTCCCACATTCACGAAAGTATTGTCAAACAAATAAGGAGGAACAGATACTTTATAATCGCCAAGAAGATCTTGCTGACGCCGATTGAAGTAGTTCAACGAACCATATACACGATTGCCCAACAGAGAGAAGTCGACACCTATGTTCCAGTTTTTGCCTTTCTCCCACTTCAAATCAGGATTCACATTTTTAGAAGGTCCCCAAACTTGGAAATACTTGCCGTTATAGAAATAGTAACCGAAACCGGTCATGGTGTTCAGAGAGATGTAGCTTCCAAAGTCCTGGTTTCCGGTAACACCATAATCACCACGTATCTTCAGATCATTCACCCATTTTACATCTTTCATGAAACCCTCTTCTGATATACGCCATCCGGCAGATACTGCGGGAAAGTTACCCCACTTGTTGTTGATACCAAATTTGGAAGACCCCTCGTGACGCAAGGAAGCGGTAAACAGATATTTACCTTTATAATCATAACTGATACGACCAAAGAAAGCAATCAGTTTAGCATCATTCTTGTAAGTACCCATATCTACTTCACCTTCTTCTTTAGCATATTCCCCAGTACCTAAATTGTCGGCACCCAAACCATCATTGGGAAAATCCTTGTTTGATGCATTCAAACCCGAATATTGGGAGTATTGATAAGAATAACCCAACATAGCCTTGACGTTATGCCCCTTGAAACCGGCTTGATAATTGGCCAACCATTCCAATATAGACTGACGCTCTTTAGAATAACTCCGTGAAGCTTCACCGTCACGACCTGCATTGATGGCAAGCGTACTGGTGGAAGGGCGGAACCAGCTATTGAAGTTATCGTATTGATGATCTGCAAACATAATTTGAGTAGTCAGCGATTGATTGCTTTCTTTACTATTCAACAATAAAGGAAATAGATTCAAT
Organism: Bacteroides sp.; assembly: GCA_041907545.1. GTDB lineage: Bacteria > Bacteroidota > Bacteroidia > Bacteroidales > Bacteroidaceae > Bacteroides. The sequence continues at coordinate 54,811 of JAYRGX010000024.1, read as the reverse complement.
TTTGCAGTGGCATCCCAATCCAATAGTTTGGTTTCTCCCTTATCCTTTTCCAGACTATTCATTTCAACCGGATTATAGCCAGCTGTTTGTCCCTGAAAATTATAGTATTTCGAAGGATCATTCGGATCCATAAGAGGAGTTGTGGGGTTGGCCTCTATGGCATTACGAAATACGTCCCACGCTGCCTGATCACGATAGGCGATACGGGGTGCAATATTGGCGGTAAAAGTAAGTAAACCGCTTGCAGTAGTATGGTTCAATGTAGCACGCGCACCATATTCCTCACGTCCCGAACGCCTGTCGATACCTTTTGCATCGCGATAGTCAAAACTTGCGCGATAGTTGCTACGCTCATTTCCTCCACTCACCGTAAGCGAATGTTGCATGCTAAAGCCTGTATGGCTCACGGCATCAAGCCAATCTTCATTACCTCCCAAATCATAGCCGACACTTGAGTCAGAACGAAGGTCACGATATTCTTGGGCATTAAGCATATCCAATTCTTTCTTCATCACATCAAAAGCAAAGACACCGCTATAAGAGGTATGCGTGGTACCATCTTTCTGTGCCTTCTTAGTGGTTATCAAAATAACGCCGTTGGAACCACGGGTACCGTAAATGGCTGAAGCTGCACCATCTTTTAAAATGTCAAAGCTCGCAATGTCATTGGAATTGAGGTTAGTCATATTTCCCCCCGGAACGCCGTCAATGACAATAAGCGGACCAAGTCCGGCAGAACGGGATGACACTCCACGAATTTGAATACTTGCCTGATTGTTAGGGTCAGCAGCACCTGTATTGGTTATTGAAACACCTGGAACCTTACCCTGAATCATCATAGAGGGGTCAATACTGCTGACATTAAGGAAATCCTTATTTGAAACGTGAGATATAGCCGATGTCAATTCTTTCTTATCCATCGTGCCATATCCGATAACCACCACTTCATCCAGCATCTCATTGTCTTCGGAAAGGACTATCTGAATCTGCGTCTGTCCGTTAACCGATACCTCCTTGCTTTTGTATCCTACATAAGATATGGTAAGAACAGCATTGGAAGGCACATTCAATGAGAACTTACCGCTGAGGTCGGTAATTGCTCCATTGGACGTTCCTTTTTGAAGGACACTGGCCCCTATCACGGTTTCTCCAGCCTGATCCTTCACTACACCTTGTACTTTGATTTGTTGTGCGAACATGCATGTCGGGAGTAACACTCCTAACAAAAGAAAAAGCGCACGCAACTTGATTACTCTTTTGTACTTTTGCATAATATTAGAGTTAAAATTAGTAATTAGAATTCCAATTCGCATATTCCTAATTCTTAAGCGAAACAGAAACGATGCAAATGTATCGGATAAGAATGCTCTAAATAAAATAGAAGAGTGAAAAAGTAGTGAATTAAGTCCTTTATAAAGAAATAAAACGCTTATTATCAACAATATAAAGACAATCAAGTAGAAAGAATAAGTAGTAATAATGTAACAGAATAAAATACATTATTAAGCATTAATTCACTTTAACTAAAATAAATCGCACTTTCTTTCTTAGGTTTATAAGCAGATTTTATCCATTAACATAAAAGAGAAAAGCTGTATTTTACATGCTTATCGGGGTAATGAAAAACAGAGCATGTTTTCACAGAACATTCATCATTTTATTATAATAACAACTCTATGTGAAAGAAGCTTTTAAAAATAACTTTTCAGACTAAAATAGCCAGTCGGTACAAGAACCTAATTCAGTCGTTACTTGAATGGCATTCACTCGTTACTTGAATCCTATTCAGTCGTTACCTGATTCTCCCCCGTTCAGAGACTATTCTGAATGGGCGGGGGAGTTATACTAAAATATCAAACATCCGGTCCCGAATATATCTTTGGATGGAGTAAAAAAGGGACAACGCAATAAAGTGATAAGTGCGGAGATTTACACATCACTATTGGTTCTTTAGTTTACCAATTCTCAAAACTTCATCTTCCAATAATTCCCGATCACCTTTAGCTTTATTCCTTATTTTAGTCCGATAATTATAAATAGTAGTTACAGAATAACGAAGGAATTGAGCTATTTTCACACTATCTGTGATGCCCAATCTTATTAAGGCAAAAATACGCAATTCGGTATTCATTCGTTCGTTTCCCTTGAGGTGGATATGTTCATTCTCACCTAATAATGAGTTGAATTCTTCTACAAATGAAGGAAATAGCTGCAAGAAAGTATTGTCAAAATCCTCATAAAAGTCCCTAAGTTCTTCTTCCATAAATTGAGTAGACTTGATACGCTGATATAATTCTTCCACCTTACCCCCAGAAGCTAGTTTGCCTAATGAACGGCGGTAATTATCCATTTTTTCCAAATAGACCGAGCATTGATCCATATAACGTCCTATATATTCCTCTTTCAGATAGGAATTTTCAGCAATGCTGTGATTAGCTTCTTTCAATTGTGCATTGAAATGCTTTAATTCATCATTTAATTCTTTCAAACGCTCATTAGCATCTAACACTTCACGACGCGCAACAGCGACCCGTTTCATTTGCTTATATACATAAAAGATGGCAATAATCAAAAATATAGAAAGTATACTAATTGAAATCAGAGCAACTTCCATATTATTCTGTTGCTTCTCTATTTTCTTCTGATAAGTATCATTAATAATGGGGAATATCTGCAAAATTTCAAGTATACGTAGTCGAGCATTACAAAATACCGCGTCATTCATACAAAGCTTCAAATAGGAATAGGCTCGCTCGATATCCCCCTCATAATAGAGTAATACCGCCAATTTACGCAAAGAGACATATTCACGAACAGCCGACTTCATATCACCTATTGCAGAAATAATCAAGAATTTTTTCTCATTTAATTGATCTCCTTTCAACCTGTAAGATTCAGATAAAGTATAAGCGAAGATTGCCAGATTATGCTCATCACTCAATTTTCCTTGCATATAATTGGAGAGCAAAGCTATTGCTTTTCCATATTCCTTCTTCACATTATACTTATCAGACAGTATCATTGTATAAATCAAGGGGTTGTTCTTATTAACTAGCAATAATGAGTCCCTGTAAAGATCTGTTTTTTTAGCATATAGTTCTTTTTCTTGATTAGTGATAGAATAATCAGCCATCAATCCATATAGTATCCTGTATATATGGTAATAATAAGGATGTAGATAATCCGGTAAGTACGACACACTTATCGTATTCATCAAGTCAATAGCTTCTTTATACATTCCGGCCATTCCCATTATTTCTGCCATATTCATACGGGCATCATTTATATGTTCTTGCCCTTTCATTCTCACCGCAAGTTGATATCTTGTCTTAGCAATAAAAAGAGAAGAATCTGCATTATAAGAATGATATTCATCAAAAAGCTTTCCTAAAATAGCAAATCGCTTCTCATTAGACGAGCTCTGCTTCAACTGAATTTTTAGCTCGCTAAGTTTATATTCCTTTTGTCTTATGTACATAGGACGTTTTTTTATAACTTGGTCCAATTGTAATAATAAAGAATCTATCTCATTTGTTGTTGTCGCATAAGACGTACCAACATAAAAAAAGAAGCATAATAATAGGATTTTTCTCATTTCGCTTCGGAATTAAAATAGTATTAGATGTACAAAGATAAAATTTTAATCTATAACTTGCAATGACACGATGTCTAGAAAGATCACTATGAGATAAAAAGAAGATTAAGAAATAGAAACGGAACAGCACACAGAATCAGAACAAAAGGCGAGGCTAACACCCCGCCTTGAATGTTTTCACAACGGAATAATCCTTATTGTGATTTGCTTCATTTTAGTGAGACAAATATAAGAATAAAAATCAAATGCGCAATATTTTTTTAAAATAGAAAATATTACTTTTGAGAATTCTTTATAACAAATAGTATGAAAACAATATTAGGATTGGATTTAGGCACAAACAGCATCGGTTGGGCGCTGGTAAATGAAGCTGAAAATGATAAGGAAAAATCATCTATAATTAAACTTGGTGTAAGGGTAAATCCATTAACCGTGGATGAATTACAGAACTTTGAAAAAGGGAAAAGCATCACTACTAATGCAGACAGAACACTTAAAAGAAGTATGCGTCGAAATCTGCAACGCTATAAATTACGCCGCAACACGCTCATTGAAGTGCTAAAAGAGCACAGTCTCATTACAGATGGGACTTTACTCTCAGAGCAGGGAAATAAGACTACTTTTGAAACGTATCGTTTAAGAGCAAAAGCAGCAGTAGAAGAAATATCTTTAGAGGAATTTGCACGCGTATTGCTGATGATAAATAAAAAACGCGGATATAAAAGCAGTCGCAAAACCAAGGGAGAGGAAGACGGAGTTCTGATAGATGGAATGGATATAGCTAAAAGACTTTATGACGAACAACTGACGCCTGGGCAACTATGCTTGCAATTGCTTGAAAGCGGGAAAAAAGCACTGCCTGATTTCTATCGTTCGGACTTACAGGATGAGTTTGACAGAATATGGAACCACCAAAAGCTGTTTAATATAGAATCATATTGTGATGCTGCCAAAGAAGAAATCAAAGGAAAAAACAAAAGTCAAACTTGGGCCATTCTGCAAAAGTATTTTATTTGGGAAGAGAAAGAAACCATTTGGAATGAAGAAGAAGCAAAGACTAAAGAACTGAAGAAGGAACGTAGACTTGCTGGCATCAAACGTAACACTAAAGGAAATGAACAAAAATTAGAAAACTATCGTTGGCGCGTGCAAGCTCTCTCAGAACAACTAAATCCCGAAATGGCAGCCATTGTATTACAAGAAATCAACGGACAGATAAGTGCTTCAAGCGGATACTTAGGTGCAATCAGCGATCGTAGTAAGGAATTGTATTTCAATCAACAAACGGTAGGACAGTACCAAATGGCAATACTGACTAAAAACCCTAATGCAAGTTTGCGCAATATGGTATTCTATCGGCAAGACTATTTAGACGAATTTAATAGGATATGGGAAAAGCAAGCGGAATTTCACAGGGAACTTACCGTGGAATTGAAAAAAGAGATTAGGGACATTATTATCTTTTATCAACGCCGCCTCAAGAGCCAAAAAGGATTGATTAATTTCTGCGAGTTTGAGAGACACGAGGTGACAATAGAAAAAGAGGGAAAGAAACGAGTCAAAGTAGTGGGATGCAAAGTAATCCCCCGATCGCATCCACTGTTTCAGGAGTTCAAAATCTGGCAAACGCTAAATGACATTGAAGTATTTGCCGGAGACAAAAAGAATATACGCAAGAATCCGAGTAAAAAGTCCAACCTATTTAACGATATGGAAGACGCCCTATCCATAAAAGGAAGCCGTTATTTGTATCAGGAAGAAAAAGAGATTTTGGCAAAAGAACTTTCAGTCAGAGAGAACATGAAAAAAGTAGAAGTGCTAAAACTATTATTTTCAAACCCACAGGAATTAGATATGAACTTCAAGCAGATTGACGGTAATCATACAGGTTTTTCGCTTTTCTCCTCCTTTAGCAGGATGATCGAAAGATATGGATATGAACCGATAAACTTTAAGAAGAGCGCGGATGAGATTAAGAAACAGCTGGAAGCAATATTTTCTGATTTAGGTTGGAGTATAGGGCTTCTTTCCATAGATTTAGGACAAGACAATAAAGAATTGGAAAAACAACCTTATTTCAGACTTTGGCACTTGCTATATTCGTTCGAAGGAGACAACACACCTACGGGAAATGGTAAATTAATTGAAAGGCTTATGGAACTGTGCGGTACGGAGAAAGAATATGCCACCGTACTCGCAAATGTTTCGTTTCAGGATGATTATGGAAGCCTGAGTGCAAAAGCCATCAAAAAGATTTTGCCTTACCTGAAGGAAGGTAACCAATATGACGTAGCTTGCGAATATGCAGGTTACCGCCATTCCAAATCTTCGTTAACCAAAGAGGAAATAGATAACAAGAAGTTGAAAGACAAATTGGATATTTTGTCAAAGAATAGCTTGCGCAATCCGGTAGTTGAAAAGATATTGAACCAAATGGTCAATGTAATCAATGCAATCATTGATGATTATGGTAAACCAGACGAAATACGTGTGGAACTGGCTCGCGAGTTGAAGAAAAATGCTAAAGAAAGGGAAGAGCTAACTAAATGCATAGCCCAAAACACCCGTGAACACGAAGAAATCCGCAAGTTATTACAGAGCGAATTCGGCATGATTAATGTTAGCCGTAACGACATTATCCGCTACAAACTTTACGAGGAATTGAAAGATAATGGATATAGGACTTTGTATTCTAATCAGTACATTCCGAAAGAAAAGATATTCAGTAAAGAAATTGACATAGAACATATTATTCCGCAATCCCGCCTCTTTGATGATTCGCTATCCAACAAAACATTAGAGTATAAGGCCGTCAATATAGAGAAGGGAAATAAAACAGCCTACGACTTTGTGAAAGAGAAGTATGGTGATGACGGTTTACTGCAATATCTCAATCGTTGCGAAGCCCTGTTCAAAGAGAAAAGGATCAAACTCAATAAACTAAAGATAGAGGAAAAAGATATCCCAGAAGGCTTTATTGACCGGGATTTACGGAATACGCAATATATCGCAAAGAAGGCTCTTTCCATGCTGAACGAAATCTGTCGCCGGGTAGTGGCTACAACGGGCTCCATTACGGACGAATTGCGTGAAGACTGGCAACTGGTAGATTTGATGAAAGAGATGAATCTTCCTAAATACGAAACGCTGGATTTAGTAGAAACGTTTGAGGATAAAGATGGGAGAAGAATTAAAAGGATTAAGGATTGGACCAAAAGGAATGACCACCGCCACCATGCCATGGATGCACTGACTGTAGCATTTACCAAAGATGTGTTTATTCAATATTTTAACAATAAAAATGCTTCGATGCCTGGGGCCAAGGAACAGACTAACATAACAGGCATAAAAAGCAAATATTTCGAGAGTGGTAAGGCCATATCCCCTATTCCTTTGGCTCAGTTCCGCGCAGAGGCTAAACGCCATTTGGAAGGCATATTGGTATCCATTAAAGCAAAGAATAAAATCATCACTACAAATGTGAACTATACCAAGAAAGTCAATGGAGAAAACAAAAAGCTGCAACAAACACCGCGAGGACAATTGCATTTGGAGACTGTTTACGGTAGTCATCGGAAATATGCCACGAAAATGGAAAAAGTGAATGCCTCTTTCGACATTGCCAAGATATCCACTGTAAGTAAGCTTGCTTACCGAAATGCTTTGCTCAAACGTATAAAGATCTTTGATAATGATCCGGAAAAGGCATTTGCAGGTAAAAACACATTGGAGAAGAATCCCGTTTATCTCAATGAGAACCACACTAAAATGGTTCCGGAAAAAGTACAGATAGTGGACTTTGAAACAATATATACCATACGCAAACCCATTGAGCCTAATCTAAGTGTAGATAAGGTAATAGATGCGAAAATCCGTAGAATTTTGGAAGAAAGGCTGAAGAAGTATGGTGGAGATGCAAAAAAGGCATTTGTCAATTTGGATGAAAATCCAATATGGATGAATGAAGCTAAAGGAATATCCATTAAGCGAGTCAGTATCCGTGGAATCAGCAATGCTCAATCGTTACATGAGAAGAAGGACAAAGACGGTAATTTAGTTTTGGACACAGACGGGAGAAAAGTTCCTGTAGATTTCGTGAATACCGGCAATAATCATCATGTAGCTGTCTATAAAAAGCCTGTTTTATCTAAAACAGGACAAACGGTATTTGACGAAGAAGGTAATCCGAAGTATGAACTTGATGAAGTGGTGGTCTCTTTCTTTGATGCAGTGACACGGGCTAATCTCGGTCAGCCTATTATAGACAAGGATTATAAAAGGAGCGAAGGGTGGAAATTCCTATTCAGCATGAAGCAGAACGAGTATTTCGTATTCCCCAATGAAAAGGCAGGATTTAACCCAAAAGAAGAAGATTTATTGAACCCTGAGAATTATGCAATGATAAGCCCTAATCTGTTTAGGGTACAGAAGTTTTCTTATAAAAACTATGTCTTTAGACATCATCTAGAAACCTCCATTAAAGATACAAGTGCTGCTTTGAAAGGTATAACATGGACTGATTTTCGCAGTTCAAAGGAGTTAGATAAAATAGTGAAAGTTAGAGTCAATCATATTGGGCAAATAGTATCGGTAGGTGAGTATTAAAAATAGGTCTATGACTAATATTAAATTACTTCAAGAGAAAAAGATCCGTTCGTATGGAATGAAGAAGAACAGCAATGGTATTTCTCTGTTGTTGATGTAATCGGTGCATTAACAGATAGCGTAAACCCTACAGATTATCTGAAGAAAATGCGAAAACAGGATGATGCATTAGCAACTTACCTAGGGACAAATTGTCCCCAAATAGAAATGATAACAGAAAGTAGCAGAAAAAGAAGAACCACCTCAATTGTCTTTTGATACGAACAGTGAATAGTCATAGCTTTAAGTCGGAATACTATGATTAGAAAGACACTTTATTTCGGAAATCCGGTTTATTTATCTTTGAAAAATGCACAATTGATAATCAAATTACCGGATATTGTGAAGAATGAAACTTTGCCCAGTAGTTTTAAACAACAGGCAGAAGTGACTAAACCCATAGAAGATATTGGCGTGATAGTACTGGACAATAAGCAGATAACTATTACTTCAGGAGCATTAGAAGCGTTGCTTGAAAACAATTGCGCTATCATAACTTGTGACAGCAAAAGTATGCCTGTGGGGTTAATGCTTCCTTTATATGGAAATACTACACAAAATGAACGATTCCGTCAACAGTTGGATGCTTCTCTTCCCCTAACAAAGCAGTTATGGCAACAGACTGTGAGAATAAAGATCGAGAATCAGGCAGCTGTATTAAAGAAATATGCAGATGAAGAAGTAAAATGCATGACTATATGGGCCGCAGATGTAAAAAGCGGTGACCTAGATAATATGGAAGCTCGTGCAGCCGCCTATTATTGGAGGAACCTATTTAAGATTGAAGGATTCACAAGAGACAGAGAAGGAATGCCACCCAATAATCTACTGAACTATGGATATGCTATCCTCAGAGCCGTTGTTGCACGTGGCTTAGTCACAAGTGGGCTTTTACCGACATTAGGCATACATCATCATAATAGATACAATGCTTACTGCTTGGCTGACGATATCATGGAACCATATCGCCCCTATATCGATGAGTTAGTATGCAAGATATTGCAGGAAGGTTTAAATTGTAATGAATTGACAAAAGATTTAAAAGCTCGATTGCTTAGCATTCCTACACTGGAAGTTAACATATCTGGAAAACGCAGCCCTTTGATGGTTGCTGTGGGACAAACGACAGCATCTTTGTATAAATGCTTTTGTGGTGAACTGCGTAAAATATCATATCCGCAAATGTAAAATGGATCGATTTAGTGAATATCGTATTATGTGGGTACTTGTATTGTTTGATTTGCCTACCGATACAAAAAAGGATAAGAAGGCATATACAGATTTCAGAAAGAATTTACAGAAGGATGGGTTCACTATGTTTCAGTTTTCTATCTATGTCCGTCATTGTGCCAGTAGCGAGAATGCAGACGTACATATAAAAAGAGTTAAATCTTTCTTGCCAGAGTTTGGGCAAGTAGGAATATTATGCATTACGGATAAACAATTCGGAAACATCGAACTTTTCTATGGCAGGAAGTCTTTGGAGGTAAATACTCCGGGACAACAATTGGAATTATTTTAAAGAGTAAATCCGGCTTCTAAACCGGATTTACTCTTTAAGAACAGTTTCTTTTTTAATTCTAAAACAGCACATAAAACATTGATTATCAACAAATAGCAGCGAGTCTGCTGTTTCCAATGGTTCAAAGATACTAAAATGAAAGCTAATCACAACTAATTTCATGTTATAAAACAAAACAAACCAGCTGTTTCCAATGGTTCAAAGATACTAAAATGAAAGCTAATCACAACTGTTGCGACTTTAACTTCATGCAACAACGGCTGTTTCCAATGGTTCAAAGATACTAAAATGAAAGCTAATCACAACTATTTACTGCACCAACAGGCTATCAATATGCTGTTTCCAATGGTTCAAAGATACTAAAATGAAAGCTAATCACAACGGTTATTCTGCGTACTGCAAAAACAGGTACGCTGTTTCCAATGGTTCAAAGATACTAAAATGAAAGCTAATCACAACTAACTCTGTTATTTTATCCATATTTTATGCTGTTTCCAATGGTTCAAAGATACTAAAATGAAAGCTAATCACAACGGTATTACTATATTTTGAAACGCCTTCCCGCTGTTTCCAATGGTTCAAAGATACTAAAATGAAAGCTAATCACAACCTGCAAATGCAGATAACCGAAGACGGCAAAGCTGTTTCCAATGGTTCAAAGATACTAAAATGAAAGCTAATCACAACTGCTTTATTAATACCAGCAAACCCAAACTAGCTGTTTCCAATGGTTCAAAGATACTAAAATGAAAGCTAATCACAACGGATTCCAAGCTCTTCAATGATACAATTGGTGTAAAATTAATACTCTTATACATTACACAACATGTTAATAAAAAAACAAAATACAATCTAAATCTAAAGTTTACTATTAAAACGTATTGCTATTATTATATTATGTCCATTTTATTAACTTCGAAAAAAGTTCAAAAGATAGAAATATAAACTTTAGAAACACGGAAACATCTCCATACCAAGTCCATACCATCTCCATACCATCTCCACTATATTCTTACCTTTCTTCGCCTCAGCTAGAGTGTAAAAAAGTAGAGAATGTATGGAGATGGTATTAAGAAAATATTACTAAGGAGGTGTTTTTATGAGGATGTCCACAAGATTATGTGAATATTCAATGCATTACATATTAATCAAGCATATACGATTAAGACCAAATACCGATCAAGGCTGCAACATCTTATTATCTTAATAATCTGGAGAAATAATAGTATATTTGCAATAAAAGTTATTATACTTAATTTATATGGAACTATTGGTTTATAAGGCTTCTGCCGGCTCCGGAAAAACCTTCACATTAGCAGTGGAATACATCAAACTTTTGATAATCAACCCAAGAGCCTACCGAAATATTTTGGCTGTAACCTTCACCAATAAAGCTACCGGAGAGATGAAAGAGCGAATTCTCCAGCAGCTATATGGTATTTGGAAAAGAGACCCGGCTTCGGATGCATATAAAAAACGTATCCGTAATGATTTGGAAGATTATGCAAAAAACAATTATCATAATGACAACAATGGCCAAATCCCCTATTCAGATACTAATATTTGCAAAGCGGCCGGAATCGCTTTACTATATATATTACATGATTACAGTCGCTTCAGAATAGAGACTATTGATTCTTTTTTTCAGTCGGTAATGAGTAACCTGGCACGGGAATTAGAACTCAGTCCCAGATTGAATATAGAGCTTGATAATACCAAAGTGCTCAGTGAGGCTGTTGACAGTCTGATAGAAAAACTGACTCCCACCTCCCCTACATTGGCCTGGTTACTGGATTACATTGAAGAGCGGATTGCCGACGACCGACGGTGGAATGTATCAAACGAGATAAAGCGTTTTGGTTGGAATATTTTTGATGAAGGCTATATTGAACGCGGCGAAGAGCTGCGGAAACAATTAAAAGACCCGGAAATTATAAAGAATTACCGCAAGATTCTTAAAGCTATGGAAACCGAAGCATTGGAGCAGATGAAAGGTTTCTATGATCAATTTGAAGGTGAGTTAGAAAGTCATGGACTTCAAGCTGATGATCTTAAAAACGGGTCAAAGGGTATTGGAAGTTATTTTCGTAAATTGCGAGACGGACGACTATCTAATAAGGATGTAGTTAATGCCACGCTAGCCAACTGTTTGGCAGATTCGAAGAACTGGGCAACCAAGACATCTCCACAAAAGGATGAGATTATCCGTTTAGCAGAAAACAGTCTCCGTACTCTTCTATCAGACGCCGAAATATATCGAAATAAGAACAACAAAACAATCAATAGCTGCCGACTGTCATTGCAACATTTGAATAAGCTGCAATTACTTGCCAACATTGATGAAGAAGTGCGTACATTGAACCGGGAGAATAATCGCTTTTTACTATCCGACACCAATGCTCTACTACATCATCTTATACAAGACGGCGATTCTTCATTCGTATTCGAAAAAATTGGAGCTAATATTCGCAATGTAATGATTGATGAGTTTCAAGATACCAGCCGCATGCAATGGGATAATTTCAGAATATTATTACTGGAAGGATTATCCCAAGGAGCTGACAGCTTAATTGTAGGCGATGTAAAGCAATCTATCTACAGATGGCGAAATGGGGATTGGGGTATTTTGAATGCCCTGAAAACAGGAAATCAAACGGCATCAATTCCATTTCCCGTACGTGTGGAATCACTAAAAACCAATCGCAGAAGTGAGACAACGATTATCGACTTTAACAATCGGCTGTTTGTAGCTGCTACAGCATATCTAAACAAAATTTATATAGAAGAACTGAGTGAGGACTGCAAGCCTCTCTTACAAGCATATTCGGATGTAGTTCAAGAGTCTCCCCGCGAGAATACTCAAGGCTATGTGAAGATTGCATTTGTTGAACCAAACGAGGAGCATGATTATATGGAGCAGACTCTTATCCAACTGGGAGAAGAGACGATGCGTCTGTTATCCGAAGGAGTCAAAACCAATGATATCACCATTCTTGTTCGTAAAAACAAAAACATACCTCTTATAGCAGACTATTTCGACAAAACAATCCACATTCCGATAGTTTCAGATGAAGCATTTCGTTTGGATGCATCAATAGCAATCTGTATGTTGATTGATGCCCTTCGATACATTTCAAATCCTGAAAATAATATTGCCAGAGCATCACTCATTTCAAGTTATATTTTACAAATACGCAAAAATGAGGCTGAATGGGATAGTATTTTTAAATCGCAAACGGAAGAAATATTGCCTGAGTCTTTTTATAACCGGATGTATACTTTGCGCTTGATGCCTCTTTATGAATTATTAGAAGAGCTATTTAGTCTATTTGAAATGAAAATCATCGAAAAACAAGATGCCTATCTCTTCTGCTTTTTCGATGCAGTGACAGAGTATCTCGAGAATAATTCGTCCGATATAGATTCATTTTTACGATATTGGGATGATGTGTTAAGCAGCAAAACTATACCGAGTGGAGAGATGGAAGGGATAAGAATTCTCTCTATTCATAAATCGAAAGGACTGGAATTTCATACAGTCTTGATACCATTTTGCGACTGGAAAATAGAAAATGAGACCAACAACCAGCTAGTTTGGTGTGCCCCTACTGAATCTCCCTATAATACATTGGATATTGTGCCGGTAAATTATTCATCTACCATGGCGGAATCTGTCTACAAAGATGACTATTTAAATGAACGATTACAACTTTGGGTAGATAATCTCAATTTATTGTATGTTGCCTGTACCCGCGCTGGAAAAAACCTCATTATGTGGAGCAAAAAAGGACAAAAAGGGACGATTTCAGAGTTATTATCCAATACGCTTCCGGCAATAGCCAATCAGGAAAATACAACATGGGATGAAGACGAAGGACTTTTTGAAACAGGTAGACTATGCTCATCCGATACCGAAGAAATTTCGCATAAAGATACTTTAGAAGAAACAATTAACAGATTGACCCAAAAAGCTCAAAAACGATCTGTACATATGGAAAGTATGCGCCACGATATTGAATTTAAACAATCCAATCGATCTGCTGATTTCATTCAGGGGTTGGATGAGGAAGAGTCGAACAATCGATTCATCAACAAAGGCAAATTACTTCATACCTTATTCTCCGGAATTGACACAGAAGATGATATAGCCAACGCCATTGATCATCTTATTTTTGAAGGAATTATCGGAACTAAAGAAATGGAAAAGGAAGTCCGGGAACTTATAAAAGATGCATTCAATTTGCCACAAATAAAAGATTGGTATTCCGGTAATTGGAAATTATTTACCGAATGTGATATTATTTGGAAGGAAGACGGGATATTGCAGACTCGCCGCCCTGACCGTGTTATGATGCGCGATGATAAAATTATTGTGATAGACTTCAAGTTTGGAAAAAAGAATAAAGAATACAATAAACAGGTACAGGGCTATATACAGCTTCTTGCGCGTATGGGATATCCATCAGACAATATCAAAGGATATTTGTGGTATGTAACTAAAAAAGAGTTGGAACCGGTCAATAATGCCTAAACATATTATGTTTGTTACTCACTAATAATCATTAATCATGCAAACATTTCTTCAATTAGTAGCTCAAGATTTATATAATAAGATAGGCAACGACTTATCTCATACAGCTGTCGTATTCCCGAATAAACGCGCGGGATTATTTTTCAATGAGTATCTGGCTACACAGGATGACTGTCCGCTATGGTCTCCGGCTTACATCAGTATCAGCGAATTATTTATTCAGTTATCTTCATTAAAATCTGGAGATCCCATCCAACTGGTTTGTGAATTATACAAAGTCTTTCGTGAAGAGACTGGTAGTGAAGAATCTTTGGATGATTTCTACTTTTGGGGAGAATTACTCATTAGCGACTTTGATGATGTAGACAAGAACTTGGTCGACGCCGACCGACTTTTTTCTAACTTACAAGATCTGAAGAATATCATGGATGACTATGATTTTCTTGATAAAGAGCAAGAAGAAGCGATCCGGCAATTCTTCCAAAATTTCTCTATAGAGAAACGAACACAGCTTAAAGATAAATTTATCTCATTGTGGGATAAACTAAAAGATATTTATCATCATTATCGGAGCAATCTAAAGGAACTCGGCATAGCATACGAAGGCATGATGTACCGTGATGTAATCAGTTTATTAAACCCTGATGAGCTAAAATACGAACGCTATGTTTTTGTAGGATTCAACGTTTTAAACAAAGTTGAAATAGATCTATTCGAGCAACTTCAAAAAGCAGGAAAGGCTCTTTTTTATTGGGATTATGATATCTTCTACACCCAATTGCCGCATGAGCAAGATCTTCCCTATAATCATGAAGCCGGTGAGTTTATTATGCGCAATCTAAAACTGTTCCCTAACGAATTACCGGAATCGTTTTTTGATGTAATGCGTAAGCCAAAAACAGTACGTTATATCTCATCTCCTACGGAGAATGCACAAGCACGTTTTTTACCCGAATGGATACGCAGTGTAATAAACAAACCTTTTGACAAAAAAGAAAACAAAGAGAGTGCCAACACTGCTAAAAAGGAGAAATACATAAAAGAAAAAGAGAATGCTGTAGTACTCTGCAATGAAGCGTTGTTGCTTCCTGTGCTTCATTCCATCCCCACGGAAGTACAAAATGTAAATGTTACAATGGGATTTCCATTGGCACAAACACCTATATATAGTTTTGTCACTGGGCTTATGGAACTTCAGATTGTAGGATATCAGACCGATAGTGGCCGTTATACCTACGATGCTGTATTATCTGTACTCAAACATCCGTACACTCGACAACTATCAAACTTAGCTATAGATTTGGAAAGGCAGTTGATAAAAGACAATCGCTTTTATCCACTTCCATCCGAACTAAAAAAAGATGACTTTCTGGATAAACTATTTACTCCTCAACACGGAATATCCGCCTTATGCACATACCTCATCGACCTATTGCGCGAAGTGGCAATTCTTTATCGCCAAGAACATGATAATGACGATATTTTCAATCAACTTTATCGGGAATCCCTCTTTAAAACATACACCACAATAAACAGGCTTTTAAATCTGGTTGAGAGTGGCGAGTTAAAGGTGCAGACAGAAACTTTCAAACGGCTCCTTACTCGTATATTAGCCACATCGAATATTCCATTCCATGGTGAACCAGCCATTGGAATGCAAATAATGGGCGTTTTGGAGACACGTAATCTTGATTTCCGAAATTTAATAGTACTTTCACTCAATGAAGGACAACTTCCTAAATCGGGAGGTGATTCTTCATTCATTCCATATAATCTTCGTAAGGCTTTTGGAATGACAACTATAGAGCATAAAAATGCCGTATATGCGTATTATTTTTATAGGTTAATACAACGTGCCGAGAATATTACACTCTTATATAATACGGCTACAGAAGGTTTAAATCGGGGGGAAATGTCCCGATTCATGCTACAATATCTAGTAGAGTCCCCACACACTATAACAAAAGAATATTTAGAAGCCGGTCAATCTCCACAGAGTAATCGGGAGATTACTATTTCCAAAACACCCGATATGCTTAGGGATATGTATAATACTTATCACATAAGTCAGCATCCCAAGTCGTATTTATCGCCTTCAGCCTTGAACACCTATTTAGACTGTCCACTAAAATTTTATTATCATTACGTTGCTAAGCTAAAGCTCCCGGAGGAAGTAAGTGCGGAAATAGATTCCGCTTTATTTGGAACTATTTTTCATCGATCCGCTCAATTAGCTTATGAATATTTGACTGTTGATAGTACTGAAATACGAAAGGAAGACTTGGAACGACTCTTACATAATGAAGTAAAACTACAAGATTTCGTAGATATAGCTTTCAAAGAATGTTTCTTCCATGTATCACCTACCGAAAAATCGGAATATAACGGCACGCAGCTTATTAATGCAAAGGTTATCTATTCTTATCTGCGGCAATTATTGCGTAATGATATACAATATGCTCCTTTTCATATGGTAGCAATGGAGAAAAAAGTAGCGGAAGTTATCGAAATAGAAACTTCAATGGGCAAATTGGAAATGAAGATTGGAGGTACAATTGACCGAATGGACCGTAAAGAAGACATCTTACGCATTGTAGATTATAAAACCGGAGGCAATCCCCAAACGCCAAAGAATATAGAACAATTGTTTACGCCTGCAGAAGACCGTCCTAATTATATTTTCCAAACATTCCTATATGCCTTGATCATGTGTCGTAAACAAAATCTCAAAGTAGCCCCTTCTTTATTATACATTCATAGAGCTGCGTCAGAAACTTATTCCCCGATTATTGAAATGGGAGAACCTCGCCAACCGAAGATATCTATTAATAATTTTGCTTTCTATGAAGATGAATTTAATCAAAAATTGCAAGATCTATTACGTGAGATTTTTAATTCCGAAACTCCCTTTACTCAAACTGAAGAAAAGAAGAAATGTGAATACTGCGATTATAAAAAACTATGTAAACGATAAATATATCTTTTATCATATCTGCATATTTTTTCAATTCAATTAGTAAGATAATTGTGGAATAGCTTATAAGAGTGTAATAAATAAACAGGGGTTGCTAATCACAACCCCTGAAAGACTAACAGATAGGAAACAACATCACAGTACTTTTTCCCCTTTCTCATTGAATAGGATTGTTTCTTCACTGCTTGCATCAGCCCTATTCTTAAGAATTACTACTTTATAAACCTTGCCAGCTTCCCTCTCCGCAACAAAAAGCTCTTTTATAGAACCTTCCGGATAATTCTTTTTTAAAACCTCAATCACTGCACCCGGCAACTCTTCCACCTCTATGGCTTTAAATTCTTCAGTCTGTTTCTGTGGATATTGTTCTACTGCAGGTCTCTCTGTTGGAACTGGCATAGAATCTGTTTTCACCGGATCTTGAGCCAACACATTTGCTGTAGCAAAAATCATTGCCACCGCAGCGATAAATAGAATCTTTTTCATGATCTTAATTTTTTAGTGAATAATTCAGTTAATTTCCATACCTAGTTAAAGACAAAGAAGATACCAAAAGTCCAATTCACACATAGCACATTAAATATCAGTGGATTAAGACAAATAAATCAGAATAATTAAGATGTAGAATAAATGTAGAATCTACACATCGCCGTAGAAATATTCCACAGTAAAAAAAACAGTAAAATTAAAATGGATATGAATCAAAAGAAAAGAATGTGAGCGGAAAACGAGACTCGAACTCGCGACCCTAACCTTGGCAAGGTTATGCTCTACCAACTGAGCTATTTCCGCAAAATCTTAAAAAGCAGTGAAGAGGAGGAGACTCGAACTCCCACGACAAACTGTCACTACCCCCTCAAAGTAGCGCGTCTACCAATTCCGCCACCTCTCCATGCACACTGTCAATCAATAGTTCCACCTTCTAGTGCCCAGAACAGGACTCGAACCTGCATGCCTTGCGACACACGCACCTGAAACGTGCGCGTCTACCAATTCCGCCACCTGGGCCTTGGTTTGAACTATTGAGCGGAAAACGAGACTCGAACTCGCGACCCTAACCTTGGCAAGGTTATGCTCTACCAACTGAGCTATTTCCGCGTTTGCGGATGCAAAGGTAGATAATTTATTGGGATCACCAAACATTACGCATACTTTTTTGACAGGATTGTACCCCCTTCTTATAGATAAAAAAGATGAAGCTTGATAATCAGCTCATTCTATCTCTATAATCCTCATAAGTAAAGACTCTAAAAATATTAGCCTCTTCTTTCTTACTCCACAAAGCGATTGCCGGATGATAAATACCATTAAACATTGTGGTTTTCACCATAGTGTAGTGAATCATATCTTCAAAAACGATACGTTCTCCAAGTTGAAGCTCATGATCGAAAGTCCAGGAGCCAATATAATCGCCACTCAAGCATGAATTTCCGCCTAATCTGTAAACATATCCTTTATCATGTACACCCATTTCAGCACCGCGAACAGTCGGCTGATAAGGCATTTCCAAACAATCCGGCATGTGACAAGTAAAACTAACATTAAGAATAGCAGTACGGATTCCATGATTCTCGACAACGTCAACAACTTCAGAAGTCAACACTCCTGTCTGCCAAGTAAAAGCAGACCCCGGTTCAAGTATTATATGAAGATTAGGATATCTTTTACGCAATTCGGTCAACAGAGATATCAAGTGATTTACATCGTAATCTTTACGAGTAATTAAATGCCCACCACCAAGATTTAGCCATTTTAATTGCGAAAACCAATGAGAAAATTTACTCTCAAGATGTTGCAAAGATCTTTCCAATTCATAAGAAGAAGACTCACAATGACAATGGCAATGAAAACCCTCAATACCCTCCGGCAAAATTTCCGGTAATTGCTCGGCTATCACACCAAAACGGGTACCGGGAGCACAAGGATTATAAAGATCGGTTTCCACCTCTGAATATTCAGGATTAACTCTTAAGCCACAAGAAATACGATTACCATCTTCAATAATCATCGGATAAAAACGAGAGTATTGCCTCAATGAATTAAAAGTAATATGACTACTGCATTTCATTATCTCTGGAAAATCTTCAAGGGTATATGCCGGCGAATAAGTATGTGCCTTGCTCCCAAACTCCTCCAAAGCCAAGCGTGCTTCATAAACCGAGCTTGCGGTAGAATGCTTTATGTATTCTCTAAAAATAGGAAAAGAGCGCCACATTCCGAAAGATTTGAATGCTAGAATTATTTCAACTCCCGAACGATCTGCCACACTTTTGATTAAAGAAAGATTATTTCTAAGCAACTCCTCCTCCATGATATAACAAGGAGAAGGGAATTGTGTAAAGTCTATCATATATTTGTTTTTAATTTACTATAAAATTCTATCACTTACGGCTATGAGCAGGCACTGTAAACTCAAGAGAATCACAGATTGAACCATTCTCGTCGGAAACAGCAACACGAAGTGTTACTTCTCCATCTCTCAATTTAGCCCCGGCATAAATTGTAGCTGTATAGCGTATTCCTTCACCCGGGTTTATTTTTTCTATCATTACAGATGGAGATATGCCAATGTATTTCATATCAGTCAGTTGCTCTACAAGAGGAACTACATTATATACGATTTCATTGCCCTCATTCATAACTTCGAAAATAACCTTACTGCTCTCTCCTGCATTTATAGAACGAGTTCGGCTATCATCTATAAACCGAATATTACGTACTTTTAAATGAGTGAGTGACTCCCGTATATAGGGGCGGGTACGTTCGACATTTGATTTGGAATACATTCTCATTCTCGTTTCGGGATAATAACTATCCTTTTCGTCTCTAGGAGTCGTCAAAGCATTCCCCACTGCGGCACCTGCGATGGTACCCACAATAGTTCCTATGGCAGATCCACGATAACCGCCTCTCCATCCTCCATTACTTTCGCCAATTAAACCGCCAACAGCATTGCCTAATGTACCTCCTATAGATGCTCCAGCATATACCCCCGATGGCGAGCCAACACGTCCGGTTGCACATCCAATCAATAAAAGAGTCGAAAATAATAAAACCAGTATCTGTGTTTTCATTATCTTACTTATATTATTTATTCAATAATCTTAAAACGAGCAAAGCGTAATAAAAGTTGCTTATCACCCACATTTTTAAAATGAATTGTCGCTTTTGCATTATCTCCGCTGCCTTCCACCTTTGTCACTTCGCCAAAGCCAAAGCGCTCATGTTCTATTTTTTGACCGGGTTGTACTCTAGAATGAATAGAGTCAGATGTTAAATCAGACGATGGTGCTACATTGGATAGCGACGAATCACCCAAAGAAGTTATTCGCTTAAGATTTCTAGGTGCAAATGAAACTTGTTTGTTTTCTTTGGGTTGATTCGATAATGATGACCTATTTTTGCTCCGACCTTCTTCAAAATTCCGATTGAACCGACCGGCATTATTAGTTACCGAACGCTCCAATTCAGATGATTCAGGCAGTGATAAATAATGAACATCAATGTCATGAAGGAAACGGCTTGGATTACCGAATTCCATTTTACCATAGCGAAAGCGGGAACGGGCATAAGACAAATAGCAATGTTCTTCTGCACGTGTTATAGCTACATAAAAAAGGCGTCTTTCCTCTTCCAATGCCCGAGGAGAATCTCCAACCATTGTACTGGGAAAGAGGTTTTCTTCCAATCCAACAACAAATACATTTTTAAATTCCAACCCTTTGGCTGAATGAACGGTCATCAAAGTAATTTTTTGTCCGTCTTCATCACCTTCCGAGTCCTGATCCGTCAATAAAGAAACTTCGGACAAATAATCGGTCAGTAGAATATGTTGATTCCCCTCTTCTGTACGCTGCGCACAAAAATCATTGATTCCATTCACCAATTCCTCTATATTCTCCTTACGACTGAGATTTTCGGGAGAGTTATCCTGGCAAACATCACTAATGATGCCCGAGCCTTTTATTATTGAGACACCTAATTCATAGGCGTTGGTGCTTTCTACTTTCTGCATATAGCCAAGCATCAAATCACGAAAGCCCTGAACTTTTGTAGATGTCCCTTTGTTAAATTCCACACCATAAGTTATAGGCTCACAAAGAACACTCCATAAGCTAACCCCGCTTGAAGTTGCAGCGGATATAATTTTACCTACCGTAGTATCGCCTATTCCTCTCGCCGGATAATTGATAATGCGCTTAAAAGCTTCCTCATCATTAGGGTTAACTACTAGCCGGAAATAAGCAATAGCATCTTTTATTTCTTTACGTTGGTAGAAAGACAAACCACCATATATTCTATAAGGCATAGCTCTTTTACGCATTGCCTCCTCAAAAACACGACTTTGGGCATTGGTTCGATATAGTATTGCAAAATCTGAATAGCCGTAATCATATTGTCGACGTAACTCTGCAATTTTGTTCATTACAATATCACCCTCTTCTACATCACTATATGCCTGATATACTCCTATTGTTTCCCCTTTCTCCTTTTCTGAGAATACTTCTTTTTTTATTTGCCTTTGATTTTTTTCAATCAAACTGTTTGCTGCACCGACTATTGTTTGAGTAGAGCGGTAATTTTGCTCTAATTTAAAGACCTTTGCCTCTGGATATACTTTTGTAAAATATAAGATATTATCAATATCGGCACCTCTAAAAGAATAAATACTTTGGGCGTCATCTCCAACCACACAGACCCGACGATTCTCGTTTGTCAATTGTAGTACAATGCTGTGCTGTGCAAAATTTGTATCCTGATACTCGTCTACAAGAACATAAGCGAATTGTGAAACATAGCGAGAAAGCACGTCCGGGTGATCTCTAAACAAAAGATAGGTATAAAACAATAAATCATCGAAATCCATTGCGTCCGCCTGTCGGCATCTATCCCAATAACGACGATATATATCACGAATAGCGGGCATTTTTACAGCACAATCCCCCTCATAAGCCTCTCTATTTGCTGCATATCCATCAGGAGAAACCAAATGATTTTTTGCATTCGAAATACGGGACTGCACGTTTCCAGGTTTATAAACCTTTTCGTCAAGCCCCATTTCTTTGATTATAGAGCGTATAAGACTTTTACTATCAGCTGTGTCATACACCGTAAAATGTGAGGTAAAGCCCAAATGAGTAGCTTCTGCATGGAGTATTCGAAGAAATATAGAATGAAAAGTACCCATCCAAAGATGACGTGCTCTTAGCTCGCCAACTTGCTTAGCAATACGTTCCTTCATTTCACGTGCAGCTTTATTAGTGAAAGTCAACGCCAAAATAGTCCAAGGTTGATAACCATTTTCCAGCAGATAGGCAATCTTATAAGTAAGTACACGGGTTTTACCAGATCCGGCACCAGCTATAACCAAAGAAGGTCCATCATTATATAACACAGCCATACGCTGGCTTTCATTCAGTTCATCTATGTAGTTCGGCATAACTCATCCAATCTTAAAAGCCTTAATTAGCGCAAAGATAAAGAAAGTTCAGCAACGCGCGAACAAATATCAAGTATATAGCGTTGGTATACTAAAAGTCCAAAACTAAATATTGAACTTATGAATTCATTATTAACAACTTTAATGTTTTTTGTTATGACATACGAAATGCCCAAATTGCCATACGCAGCAAATGCGTTGGAACCTGTAATGAGTGAACAAACTATTAATTTCCATTATGGAAAACATTTGCAAGCTTACGTAAACAATCTTAATAACTTAGTCCCGGGGACAGAGTTTGAAAATAAAACAGTAGAAGAAATTGTAGCAAAAGCACCGGATGGGCCAATTTTCAACAATGCCGGACAGGTTTTGAATCATACATTATACTTTTTGCAATTTTCTCCCAAACCTGCTCATAGTGAACCAACCGGGAAATTAGCAGAAGCAATAAAACGAGACTTTGGTAGCTTTGATAATTTCAAGAAAGAATTTACTACAGCATCTGTCGGATTATTTGGTTCAGGATGGTCATGGCTATCAGTCGATAAAGACGGAAAATTACATATAACCAAGGAAGCTAATGGAGGTAATCCTATTCGTCACGGATTTACCCCACTACTAGGATTTGATGTTTGGGAGCATGCCTATTACCTTGATTATCAAAACCGACGTCCAGACCATGTCAACGCCCTATGGAATATTGTAGATTGGGATGTTGTAGGTTCACGCTTGAAATAAGCATTTTACATACTTTATATTAAAAATGCGCATTTATAAAACATTATTGTTTTATAAATGCGTTTTTTTTATTTTAGCATACTTGTATTTAAAGGGTAAATGAGTATTTTTGTATGACTCAAAATAAACATGTATGCAGTATTTTAAACAGATGCGATATCAACGATATATCCGATTAATCTTAATCGGACTTTTTTTCGTATGTTATACCTTTTCAAATGCACAAACAACTGAGACAGCTAGAAAGAAAATACTGTTTATTTGTTCCTATTCATCAGAGACGAAATACTTAAGTGAGCATATCACCAATTTCAATAATTACATTAAGCAGATGGGAGGTAATGGGAACATTGTCATAGAAAATGTCAATGCCGCCAGTTTTCACGAAGCACCGTCATGGAAGGAAAAAGTGAAAAGCATATTCGATAAACACACTGATGCCGATCTCATCATATTATTGGGCGGAGAAGTTTGGAGTAGCTATGTCTCTCTCACTGACTCAAAGTATCACCAAAAGCCAGTTATGACATCAATGAGCAACATCTATGGAATAGACTTACCTTCCACAAGAGATTCCGCATCATTATTTCGTCCAAATTCAATAAATCTTCTTGACCAAATAAAGCACTTTCCTAATGTAAAATGCGCTATTGCCTACAAATATGATTTAGATAAAGATATCGAATTAATTAGAGAATTTTATCCCGATGTTCAAAACATAGCTTTCATTTCAGACAACACCTACAATGGGGTAGCCCAGAAAAGCTATATAAAGAAAGAGTGTTATAAGTATAAAAACCTAAGCTTTATATTCATTGACGGAGAGAAAATGAACATGGAAGAAGCTGCCAATATTTACAAAAAATTGCCCACACATACGGCAGCTTTATTAGGAGCATGGAGAATTGACAAAGAAAATAATTTTTATATTAATAATTCCGACTTCATATTTCGACAAGCGAATAATGATATACCTGTATTTAGCCTTACCGGGAGTTCTATAAACAACTGGGCTATAGGCGGCTATATTCCTAGATACGAAGATATTGGCAAAATATTGGGTGAAAAGGCATTCCAACTATTATACAATAATGATGAGGAGAGGAAAGCGGAGTTCATTATAATGCCCAACCATTATCAATTTAACGTACAAAAGCTAAATGAGCTTGGCTTTTCGGATATAAAATTACCCAAACATGCTGAACTGATCAATCGAGAGCCTACATTTTTTGAATCATACAGATATGAAGTCGGCGTAACCATAGCTATCTGCATATCTTTGTTTATTGGTCTTTTAGTGTCATTATACTTTTATTTCAGTACTCGGGCTTTAGGTAATCGTTTGCGAATTTCAAGTAATATTCTGCAAATGGAGAAAGAGCGTTTGGAAGCTTCTGAAATAGAATTGAGAGCAGCGAAAGAGCGTGCTGAGGAAGCCAATCAAATGAAAAGTGCCTTTATATCCAATATAAGTCACGAAGTTCGTACTCCGTTAAATGCAATTGTAGGGTTTTCCAGTCTACTTGTAGGCACAGTCAACGTAACTGAAGAACAAAAAGAGTATACTGAAATAATTGAAACAAATGCAAATCTATTACTTCAACTAATTAATGACTTACTTGACATCTCGCAAATTGAATCCGGGAAGATGCAGTTTAAGTATGAATGGTGCGAGGTTATTGGTCATTGTCGTAATATCCTCCGACTGAGCAATCACAAACAAGGCATCAAGTTCATATTCGAGCCTTTTACTAAAGAATATCGCTTATATACAGACCCTCTCCGCCTACAGCAAGTTATAACAAACCTGTTGAATAACGCATTAAAGTTTACGCCTGAAGAGGGAAGCATTACGTTGGGTATTACAAAGGACGATCTAAATAATCGTTTGTTGTTTACAGTTACCGATACCGGATGTGGAATACCGGAACATCTACACGACAAAGTTTTCGAGCGTTTCATCAAATTAAATGA
The DNA here is from genome assembly GCA_041907545.1 of Bacteroides sp. Taxonomy (GTDB): domain Bacteria; phylum Bacteroidota; class Bacteroidia; order Bacteroidales; family Bacteroidaceae; genus Bacteroides. Next base: position 29,390 of record JAYRGX010000024.1, on the reverse strand, counting down.
GTTCAAGCAAGGTACAGGACTTGGACTCCCTATCTGTAAACTAATTCTACATCATATGGATGGAGAAATATGGATTGATAAAGATTATTCCAATGGGACTAAATTTACATTTTATCTCCCTATCATATCCATTTAAGCAAAGTCTTGATTTAGAATTTACCATATTCATGGTATTCTATTTCTGCAGGCAGAGTGAAATAAAAAGTTGCCCCTTCTCCTTTTTTAGATTCTACTCCTATGCCACCTCCATAATGCTCTATAATAGACTTGGTTATAGACAATCCCAATCCAGTGCCACGGATATTATAGTTCATTTTAACAAATCGTTCAAAGATAGCCTTTCGGCTATCTTCATCGATACCGCATCCAGTATCAGCAACATAAAAATAAAATTTATCATTGGGTAGTTTGCGATAACCTATTTTCACGCTGCCTTGTTCAGTGAATTTCAAAGCATTTCGAAGCAGATTACTTATAATTTGGACAAATCTCACACGATCTATCATAAAGCGACATTGAGGCAGTTTTTCTTCAAATTCAACCTGTATGCCGGAAGGGTGAGGATGACTATTCTCTAAAAGACAAACCTCATGAATTAAAGCATTTACATCCACTTCGGCATCATTATAATCCATTGTTCCCGCTTCAATCTTCGAAAAATCAATCAAATCGTTTACCAATTGAAGCAAAGCATCTTTATTATCATTAATTTCTTTCAGAAAAAAAGTACGTTCTTCTAGCGTTAAACTATCAGCAGTCTCAGCAAGCATAGTTGTAAAGCCTACAATAGCGTTTAATGGAGTACGGATTTCATGGGTCATATTGGCAATGAAAGCACTTTTCAATTGATTACTTTCTTCTACAACAACATTCATCTGGCGAAGAGCTTTCAACCGATTATTCTTACTCACCGCGTAAACAATCATAATGACAAGAAGTAAAAATACGATTATTCCAAAGGATAATAACAAAGGAAGATTTTCAGAAGAAAAAATATTTTCTTCAAACATTAGCCACGCACAAATAAGAACTGAACTCATCAGAATAATTAATTTCAATTATAACCCCATATAAAACACAGAATACAAATATAGAAAGGAAAAAACAAATAGTTGATTAATATATATAAGTTTTTTCTTTTTTTTAAAAGAAACAGGCCACATACACATTCAAAAAGTACGTGGCCTGCTAAAAATTACATTAGAGGTACTGCCTAAAGATTTTCAATAGCTGCTTGCGCTCCTCTAATACTATACTGATAACCAATATATTTGAGGGTTTTCGTCAGTGTTTCGTAAGTCAAACTATTATTGGATACTATAACAAAGACATGTGTAGCAGCCGAAGAGCTAATTATTGTAGCATCGTAACGGAAAAAGGGTGCTACATAATTATATTATTGTATATTGGGTTTCTTATTTACCCCCTTTCTTTCAAGAGTTCTATAATGGCGTCTTTGTCCTTCATGTTGGCTTCAAGACGTGCTATTTGTTCTTTTAATAACTGATTCTCCCGCTTCTCGTGTTCTAAATCACTTTGGGCTTCTTTCAATTCTCCTTTGACTTTCTCCAGCTGTGCCAATAATGCCGCATCACCACCGATGAGATTATTGGCATCACCTGCTAAAGATATAGCGGAGAGATAAGCTGAAATCCGCTGGGTAGGTAGTGGGCAAAACAGGCTAAAGAAGTTGAAATCGAGTTCCTGACAGACTTTAACGAGACGTTTAGTCTCCATGGTGTCACGCTCCAGAATGCGGTTTACATGCTGTTGGGGCACACCAATTCTACGCCCAAACTCAGACTTACTAAGCTTGAGTTTTTCGCGTTGTTCATCAATCGCTTTGCCTATATGGACATCATTTACGGGTATATTCATATATTAAACATCAAAAATTGAACATCAATTGAATAATAATCAAACAAATATTTGGCTATCTAAACCATTTTGTGTTGCTTTGCGATTGTTGACAGCAGCTATTCAAGCGCAAAGTTAAACATTAAATATTAAACATCAAACAATTATGGAAGAAAAAGTTGAAAAAATTCGTCCTGCACTCATGGCACTCGAAGTTGGTCAAGAAATCAACTTCCCCATCACTCGATTGAAGAGCGTCCGTACACAAGCTTCAGAGCTGGGTGTAATCTATAGTCGCCAGTTCAAAACCAGAACCGACAAGGTGAACCACCTCATCATTGTCCGGCGAGTATCTTAGGTCTTAGTTCCTGATAGACCTATGCAATTCTTACAGTTTCTGGACCACTTAATCCCCTATGACACATTTCTTAACGATTTAGCAGCAAGGGTGGTAAAGCTGCTCAAACAAGATAAAGATGATCCGGAGTTTATCAGCCAGCGCAAGGCGTATGACATGTTCGGTCGTCGGAATGTGGAACGATGGAGACGCCAAGGGAAGGTGCAATGCTATAAGCGCCCTGGTAAAGTGGAGTATCGAACAGCCGATTTGCGCTTGTTACAGCGCACCGTTCAAGACTATTTTGATAATTTCCCATCAAAGGATAAGAAGTAATGGATATATTGGTTGTTTTTGCAAACAATTTAGTGGCTATATAAATGCGAAGCAGTTCCTGCTATATAGTTGCATTTGAATGTCAATTTAAGGGACTGCTGTATCATATAGTAGGTAAAATGAAAGAGTTAAAGCCAACTTGCGACCCCAATGGAGTCTATTCGGTGAAGCGAACCTGTGCTGAGTTGGGTATCAGCCACAAGACGCTTCGCAAGTACAAGGAAAGTGGCTATATTAAGCCACTTAACCCAAATAATGTTTGTCGTCCCAAATACTCCGGCCAGTCTATCATCGACTGCTGGACCTTACTGACAACATTATGATTAGCGAAACCACTATCAATAAAGTGAGAGACCTCGACATTAAAGAGGTGCTTGAGCCATACGTCACACTAACCAAAAAAGGTGTGGCGCTGATAGGTCTGTGCCCGTTTCATTCGGAAAAGACGGCTTCGTTCAAGGTCAGTCCTCAGAAGAATCTCTACCATTGCTTCGGTTGTGGTCGTGGTGGCGACGCTATCACCTTTATCATGGAGAAGGAAAATCTTTCCTTCATGGAGGCGGTATTATTCATTGCCAAGAAGCACAATATCGAGGTGGAATATGTGGATGAAGAGCAAACAGAGGATCAGAAAGCTGAAGCCAAACATCGGGAATCCTTGCTGATTGTGCTGGATCATGTTCAGCGTTTCTTTCAAGAAAACCTGAGAATCAACACGAATGACGAATGTCGGGCAGCCAGAGACTATACTTATGGTCGTTGGCCAGAGGAGTTCTGTGCGACATCCGGTATTGGCTATGCCCCTAAGGATAGTCAAGCCTTCCTGGACTTTTGTCGACAAAAAGCACTCAACGAAGAGCTTCTCTTTGAGTTGGGCCTTTTGAAGCGTAGTGAAGATGGCCGTGCCTATGCCATGTTTCGGGAGCGCATTATGATTCCTATCCGAAATCGTTGGGGACGTATCATTGCTTATACGGCTCGCTATATCGGCAAGAACCCCAAAGCGCCCAAGTACATTAACTCGGCTACGAGTGTAGTCTATTCCAAAGGCGAAACCTTGTTCGGCATTGACCGTGCCAGTCGTCAGCGTGGAGCCGACTACTTTATCATCGCAGAAGGGGCTCCTGATGTACTGAAGATGCAGTCGATTGGCTTTGATAACACAGTAGCTTCACTCGGCACAGCATGGACCGATGAGCAGCTGGAGCAGTTGAAAAAGTTTACTTCTTCTATCTGTTTTATTCCCGATTCTGATGTCGTTATCGACAAGCCTTATGGTCCTGGCTTCGAAGCTGTAATGGCCAATGGAACAGCTGCTATCAAAAAAGGTTTTCATGTAACAGTTCGTGAACTTCCGTTTGCCCAGGCACCGATGACCGACGAAGAGCTGCAGAACTTGTATGCAGACGGAGAAGTTCCTAATGAAGCGCCCCGAATGAAGCCCATCAAGAACGATGCGGATAGCTTTATCCATTGTCGAGAAGACTATACCTCGCTGACCGAAAAGCATTTCATCGTCTGGTTGGCTCAGAAGCGCTTCTTTGTGGCCGGTTCGCTGATGGAAGAGCGCAAATGTGTGACAGAGATAGCCGATTTGCTTCGCTACATCAAAGACCAACTGGTGTTTGACCAATGTATCGAGCAACTGGCTAAACTTCATGGGAAGGTGAAGTTGTGGCGGGATGCCGTTTCGCAAGCTCGTGGAGAAGCCCGAAAGCGAAATGAGAAGCAGACGGGTATGAACGACCAGCAACGAGAGGCTGAATTGCTACGGCAGTTTGGCCTATTCGTGCGTGACCATTGCTACTATGCGATAGGCAATGAAGACGAAGATCCGTCCCGCATCTCCAATTTCATCATGGAGCCTCTCTTTCACATCGAGGACGAAAGTAATGGTACCCGCATCTTCCGCCTACGGAATATGTACAACGTGTGCCGCGTCATCGAGCTGAAAGAGTCTGAACTTTGCTCCTTGAGTAACTTCCAGCAGAAAGCAGGTTCATTGGGCAACTACGTCTGGCTGGCAAAGATTGATAAGCTTAATCGCGTCAAGGAGTATCTCTATTCAAAGACTGATACCGCTGAACGCATTCGCAAATTGGGATGGAATGCCACCGAAGCTTTCTTCGCTTTCGGCAATGGTTTGTGGTTTGAGGGGACCTTCAAACCTGTCGATGATTTGGGCATTGTGCGAGGTATCAATGACAAAGCTTTTTACATTCCTGCCACTTCAAAGATATACATTCACAATCCCGAAATCTTCCAGTTCGAGCGCCTGATGGTACATGAGAACCGAAACGGTGTAAAGTTGTATGACTTTGTAGCCAGACTCACCGATGTCTTTGGTGAGAATGCTCGGGTCGCCTTCTCCTACCTCCTATCGACCTTATTTCGTGACATCATCTTTCGCAAGACCCGTCACTTCCCGATACTCAATCTCTTTGGTGAGAAAGGTACCGGTAAGACAACCCTGGCTACTTCCCTCCAGTCGTTTTTCCTGCATGGCATCGACCCTCCCAACCTGGGCGTTACTTCTGTGCCGGCCATGAACGACCGTGTTTCGCAAGCGGTCAATACGTTGGTGGTGCTCGATGAGTACAAGAACGACCTCGACATTCGCAAGATTGCCTACCTCAAAGGACTATGGGGCGGCGGTGGTCAGACCAAGAAGAACACCAACACTGATGGCATGGCTGCTCAAACCATCGTTACTACCGGTGTGGCTCTTTGTGGCCAAGACAAGCCGACGCAAGACATGGCGCTTTATACCCGTGTCCTGTTCTTGGCTTTTTCGAAGACCTCGTTCAACCAACTGGAAAAGCGACACTACGAAGATTTGGTTTCCCTTTGCAACTTAGGGCTGACGCATCTCACCATTGAGATTTTATCACATCGTGAGTTATTCGAGAAGAACTTTCCCGAAATCTACAGCATCACCAAGCGTGAGCTGGCCACCAAGCTCGATCAAGAAGTCATTCACGACCGTATCTTTGGTAACTGGCTCATTCCCTTGGCCACTTTCCGCACGTTGGAAACGGTGATGGATGTGCCTTTCAGCTATACCGAACTTTTCGACACCACCATTCGTGGAATGCGCAACCAGAATGAACTGGCGCAAGAGAGTTCCGAAGTGGCAGACTTCTGGAGCATGTTGCAAGGCTTCCAAACTTCAGGGAAATGTATCGACCGAGCGCATTATCGCATTCGCTATATGAAGTCCTTCCGTCCGCTCAATGTCAAGGAAGAGATGGAGTTTCAGGAGGCCCGGCCAATTCTGTATCTGAATACAGCAGCCGTTGCCTCGCTCTTCAACAGTCGAAACATGAATGCCACGGCCAATCGATCCAACTGGTCCACCATCATCTCCTACCTCAAGTCACACGCCTCCTTCCTGGGCTTGAAGCAGGACCGCTTCACCATCCTCCTGCCCAGCGGTATGCCCGACTTCTCCATCGACATCGTGAATGGTCAGCAGGTAAAGCGTGTAAAGGTCAATCGACCCAAAGCCCTCTGCTTCGACTATTTGCAGCTCAAAGAGATGTTTGGGCTGGATTTGGAAACGGAGGTGGTAGCAGATGATCAAGACGAATGAGTAAACAATGTATCACCATTAAAACTAAGAATCATGTCAAGAAAGAAATTAACCCCTGCGCAAATTCGAGAATGCTTTACAGCCCAAGGTGCGGCTATTGCAGCCATGGTAGAATTTGCCAAAGACCAATGGTCGGGCTATAAGCCCACGAAAAAGCAGACCGAAGAGGTCAATCATTACATTGAAGTACTCCATGGCGATTCACTCAAATACGCAAGGACACCCGAAGATGTGTACTTTTGGCGAGAAGTCGTCACTCATAATGTCGCATCAGACTGCAACGACTATTTGGAAGAAGAGGAATGGCAGAAAGCCCAGGATGCTTTGAGTAAGATAACCAAGGACCCGAAGTATTATGTGCCTGAGCAATGACAAAGAACCTCATGAATGCAAAATTAAAGTCAAAATCTCGAGGAAATTACGTAGATTTCGCAGATAAATCTTTGAAATATAAATTTAATACGCTATTTTTGCGGAAAACAAGCAAGAATATGATATTAAATTTAGAGTTTAAGAATTATCGTTCGTTTAAGGGCACCTGCTCGTTCACGACGGAACCGACCTCGACAAAAGCCAAGGCCGACAATCTTTGTGAAGTTGAGACTCATGCAGAAGGCAATAAAAAGGCCTTGAAGATCTCTCTAATTTATGGTGCCAATGCTTCTGGAAAAACCAATATCATTAAGTTTTTGTATGGTTTCAGACGCTGGGTGCTCAATCTTGACAATCGTGTAGGCGATGACATTGCCCTCTATCAGCCGTTTAAGTTTGATAGTAGCACAGCCAATGCTCCTATCGATTTTTCCATCGAGTTTATCGCTCAAAAGATAAGATATAAGTATGAGTTCAGCTTTTCAAGACTTCAGATAGAGTCAGAATCGTTGACTTACTACCCCAATGGTAAGCTTACGCAACTCTATGAACGAACCTTGCTTCCTGAAGAGAAAGAGTCAGATACGCTCAAATTCGGTTCAAGCCTTTCCGCTTACAAGCCTTTTAATGTTTTCAAGAATCAGCTGCTCATCTCCAAGTTCCTGAAGGATACGCCTTGCGAGCCCATCACCAATGCAGCCAAATATCTGGCTGACATGGTCATCTCCAACGGATTCCATGAAGACACCATGTTGGGTGAAGACAAAGAAGTGTTGAGATGGCTCTATGCTCGTCCTGAAAACAAAAAACTCTTGGCCGAGTTCCTGGCCTTTGCTGATACGGGTATGGCTGGCTTCCAGATGGTGAAAAGGAGTGATGGCGTAGAAGTTACGAGCCAGCATGGATTGTACGAAAACGGGGAAGCCATGGGCAAGACGGCTGATTTGCCTCTCAAGGAAGAATCGTTCGGTACTCGTTCGTTGTTTATCATCGGTTGCCACATCTTGCAAGCTATACAGACAGGAAGTCCTTTCTTCATTGATGAAATGGACTCCGGCCTGCACTCATATATCACACAACTGATTGTGGACATCTTCCGCAATGAACGAATCAACCGCAACAATGCCCAGCTGATATTCACCACTCATGACGTGAATCTTCTCGACCAGAATACCATCCGCAAGGATCAAGTATGGTTTACAGAGAAAGATGAATATGGTGTATCAGAGATGTTTTCTCTTTCTGATTTCGAAGACGTGCGAGAAGACACCTTATTTGCCAAGTGGTACCTGAACAACAAATTTGGTGGCGTACCTTCTTTGCAATCACTTGAAAAACTCTTTGTAGAAGATGGCCAGGGTTAGTCAACATACGCGTCACAGCAAATATGTCATCCGTATCGTGTGCGAAGGAGACAAGACTGAGCCGCTATTCTTCACCAGTTTGTGCGACTTGTATTGTCGTGACAATGAGGCTTTGGATGTGCGCACCGTACCACAGCCTCGTATTCCCTTGGACGAGGAAGAAACCACTACCTCCAGAGGTGGTTACAAGGGAAAGAAGCGTAAGGTCAAATCTACTGGAGACATGCCTCCTGAAGAGGAACCCATCACGGGGGTACCTCCCTTAAAATGGGTACAGTATGGACGAAAGATTCTGTCAGAAGGCGTGGATGAATCATGGGCGGTCTATGACAAAGATGAACATCCCAAACATGCCGAGGCCCTTGAAGAAGCCAACAAAGTAATCGATGGAAAGAAAGTGAACATTGCCTTTTCAAGCCGTAGCTTCGAGTATTACTTATTGCTTCACTTCGAATATCTTTACTACACTTTTGAGGAAACTGAGTGCGGTGAGCGTATTAAGGGCAACAAGCATCGATTTGAATGTGGCACTGGTAAGAATCCCGAGAAGGACTGTAATGGAAAGATTTGCATCAATGGATATGCTCGAAAGCAGGGCTATTGGAAGGAAACGAAATCATCCGTTTCCACCTTTCCATTGGTAGCCGATAAATTGGTGAAAGGGCTGATTAACGCCAACCGACTAAGGGCTGAGAGTGATGTCCAAACAAATGAGCCAATATACAACCGCAATCCCTATACCAATGTCGATTTGCTGGTAGGCAGACTGATTGGCAAAGAGACTATCAGTTATGATAGCACTTACCACTATCAGGACCATGGAGCGGACTGGTCGGTGAAGTTCAATGACGAAGGATTACTCATCAGTAATCACAAAACTGGTTCAGAAGTATTCCGCAAAGGGATGTTTGTGGTGTATGATTGGGAAAGCAAAACTGAAGAGGAGCTGAATACAAAAGTTTTGCTTCTATCTTCTGGAGAGTCTCAAATACTCCCCTGCAAGCTAAGGCCAAACCATGCCATCAGTATAAAAGTCAGACCTGACAAAGAGCTTCTGCTCTTACCAAAATTCTCCATATAGCAAATTAAAGTGCGATTCCTGCGGGTTTTCTGCAAGAATCGCACTTTAATTTTCAAAACGAGGTTTTTGTTCACTATTTAGGGCGTGTTCATGAATTCGTGAACAACACTCAAAAAGTGAACACTGCTATCCAAACAGCTTGCCCCTACAGTCTCCATCCCTCCGCTTCAAAACAGATTCTCCACCTCCATTCCTTTCTGCTTGGCCTTCTTACAAGTATAATACGTGCCACCTTTGGGCTGGCCATCAAAGTAGGCTATCACCTGGTGCGAATGCTCCAGCAGATAGTCGTTCCTGCGCAGCAAGCAACCAGGGTAATAGTTCACACTCAACACTACCACTTCATCCGCTTGACTGAGCAACTGATGATACCGCTTCCGCTCGATGGAACTCCATCGGCACGATTGACCACTGAAAGGTACCACCGCCACCAATCGGATATTCGGCAATTCTACTTTAAGGGAAAGAACTACCTCTGCGGCCAAACTGTCAAAGCCTATGGCCATGCCGCATAAGAAGCGGCTATGGCCGTTAGCATAAGCCAAAGAGACGGCTGCTTTGAGTCGTCTTTTCACTTCTCCCTGAAGGGGCACCGGAATAGTCCGATGCCCTGTGAAGGCTACTGATTGAGCCTTCAAATACAATCCTTTGTCCATATGATTTTACTTTATAATGAGTTTTTGCCAAGAAGATGCCGCCAAGTACATTTGCTCCAAAACTTTCGAGCTGAATGGCAAAAGTAGCATAGCTGATACCACGTGTAATGATGTCGTCGAATGCTACGATGGTCTTGCCGTTGAACCACTCTTCATCGAACTCGATGATGTTCACCTTGCGGATTTCCTTCTCGGCCTTGCGGTTCTCATGAATGGCTAAACGCTCGCCACACACTCTTACATGGTCATAGCCGTTGATGGCTCCGGTCAGTTCGCAAACGCGCTCACAAAAAGCCTTATAACGGAGTTCGTTCTTCTGAGGGGTGGATGCCGGCACCTGTGTGAAGACGATGGTGGAACAAGCTGCGCCATACTGCTGCTTCATGCTCTCTGCCGTTAGTTGAGCCACCTCTTCGTGGGCTACTCCATCCTTGAACTTATAGACCCGAGTTCTATCCGCAATCTCTTTCTCACCGACATTGCGGATACGTTTGGGGAAATACTTGCAAAACCAAGTCTGCGGTTTTGCCAACTGCTGTCTGATGTTTTCTGCTACTTGTGCCATACGCTCTGATTTTTTTCCCTCTTATTTCAGCTTTTCAGCTGGCCTAAGAGATATTTTTGCTTTCTCAGAGTGCAGGCAGACAGCATGTAGGCAAATTTTAGAGCAGAAAATACGCTCTGCTTGACAGAGGAAGATTTTCTACTCGAATTTGACGTTTGCTGTTGGCGGCACTTCCTTTGCAAAACATATCCGCAGCGGCACAGATGAATCTATGAGTAGCCATCCAAACCCTTTTCTCAAAAAATAATAGGCGTACATTTCAGGGTTGTCATCGTTGACAAACCTCAAACTACTATATATCAACACCTTCTATCAACAAAGCACGGTTGACAAACGTTGACAAGCGTTGATGAAAATCAGTTGAACGAAATAATGCCGTGCCAAGCGTTGACAAATCATAGTGTATATCTATCTTCTATTTTTTCAAGAAGAAAGTAGATATAATTGAATACCAGGGACTTCCGAAGGGCCTTTCAGCAGGCGTTCATCGGCATCAACCTTGTCAACGCCGTCAACCCTCCAGCATATGCCTTCCTCATTCTTACAACAAACATCATCGGCTTTTAGCAGCTTTAGGCAACACTCCTCTGCCACATATTCCTACAAACTCCCACTAAAGCACTGATTCTCCAATATTTAACGTCTTGTATCGCTTTCCAATCCTCCTTACCTTTACCGTAAAAAGCAAAAAGCGTATGATGAATAGATGTCGAAACTTCATGGAGATTGTTCCTGAGCGGCTTTACTCGGTGAGTGAAGCCGCCAGATTACTGGGTGTACATCGATGCACCATCTATGCGTATATCAGCCTTCCGGAGCGACCCTTACCTTTTATCCGACTTCCACAGAGCGACCGGCTTTCGCTTCAAGGCGCCGAACTAATAACTTTCAAATCAGCAGGACTCCCCAAGAAGGGGCGCAAGCGCAAGTGAGCCTACCGATAAACAGAAGGCCAACTGCTGCACCCTTTGGCGGATGTCTTCCATATCGGCTACTGCCTGATGGTACCTCGATGGTGCTACAGCCCCTGTTTGAATCATCCATTCCTCGGCACAAGAGGAAGGGTCGATGCTGTAAGCCAGCGAGAAGACTTCATCCGCCACGGTTTGACAGTCCTCTTCATTGGGCGAAGTCACCGTAAAACAGAACGGCACACCGCTCAACGTCTTCCGATAAAAGTCGAAGCACCAGGCATTCTGTTTCCATTGAATTATTGCATTCCATCCCAACTGGGAGGCAATGCGCATTACATCTTCATTTCTCATTTTCAAAGTGTTGGATTATCATTTGACCTACTATATATGATATAGCGGCCTGCCTTGTCCGAGAGGATCAGACAGGCCGCGATTGCTAATGGACTGCGCACGATACTATTTCAACTTTGCCAGAAAAGATTGCAGCCGTTTATCCTGAAGGAGCTTCAAGGGTGTCGGTGGCAAGTTAGGTTGCTGCCGGACTTGCATAATACCCAAGCCATGCTTCGTCAAATCAACCTTCAAGTCCGAAAGTTCATTGAGCGATACATAACCATATTCATCCTCCGGCATTCCGATGACGATACCAAAGAGTATGGTGTCATTGCCTTCAACTTGGCCTTCAAGAATGTACCAACGAATGGAGCCAAGCACAAAGATGGCACGGCAAATAGCCTCTTTGCCTTTGTTGTCCTGAGAATACAGTGGATAGCCCTTCAAAGCTTCCGCCAGTTCAGCTGTCATAAGTCTACACATAACGAACTACTATTTAGTGGTTAAACAATCGTGATTCCGAATCTTTTCCCTTTCGTGAAGCTTTTGGAACTTCAAGGCCGGGAAAGTCGTTTTTCGTGCAGCACTTACTGTGGACTAAAGGGAGAATAAGGCAAATGTGAGGTCAGAGAGCGCAGACGGAATCCCCGAATTTCTGAGGAACGAGGAAATTTGTGGAAGGCTGCCGGCAAGCCCTCCGGCCGAAAGCGTAAGCGGCATTTGACGTTTCTCCCGTCCACAGTAGCTTTGCACCGAAAAACGTCACGGCCTTGATGTTCCCAAAGCCTTCAAAAACAAATAGAGCTGATGCGTCACTTCCTTGCGTCCCATGCAATAGGACCAGTAGGAAGTGGCGTGTAAGCGAGGGACTTGTACCCCACTCGACTTTATCCATAATTATCAGGCAATTAACGATATCAATTTTTCGTTAGTAACGGTTTAGTAACGACGTTTTGTCAGTCTAAGTCTGTTATAAGCATTTATGTGTCTGCTCATTTGTTTTATTCATAGGCAAAGATAGTTCAATTTCCAGAAAGGGACATTAATTCATGCTTTTTTTAATAGGTCTTCTTATCAACTATCATCTGCGACACTCTTTGCGTTTCCATCTCACTCTCCGAAACCTACTAAGCCACGCTTATTCGCCGAGCTAGAAGTTTCAGCGTTCAACTACCACTACAAAGAAAGTCTCAATGATCAATTTAAACGTACATGCAGTAGCTGTACCTTTGAAAAGTTCCACCATATGAATTTTAACAATAAAATACTTGTGATTAAATAATTACTTATGCTTATCAATTGGATTTAAACCAATATATTTGCAATATACATCAAGAAATTGAGGAATGAAACAGATAAACAGGCTCAAGATTATACTTGTTGAGCAAAATAGAACAGGAAAATGGCTGGCGGAAATACTGGAAAAGAACGAAGCAACTGTTTCCCGTTGGTGCACAAATGAATCGCAGCCTTCGCTTGAAACCTTGGTGAACATTGCCAATGTTTTGAAAGTAGATGTGAAAGACTTACTGGTTTCAACAAAGAAATAAAGTATGGCAAGAGATACTATATTTATCAGTCATGCAACACCGCAAGACAACGAGTTTTCCATATGGATAGCATCAAGATTAGAAATGCTTGGTTACAATACATGGATAGATAAGGACGGATTATTAGGAGGTGAACGTTTTTGGCCGACAATACAGAAAGCCATTGAAAACTCCATCAAAGTCTTATTTGTGTATTCAAAGAATATCGTAACGAAGGATGGCGTTCTTAAACAAGGGATTGAAAACGAAATAGAATATGCTAAAAGCATTGCTTCTCAATATGAGTTGCACGATTTTGTTATCCCTCTGCATATAGATGAATCTCCATACAACTTGGCAATTGGATTGCCAAACATTAATCATATTCCATTCAACGACAATTGGGCTGACGGCCTAAAACAATTACTAAAAAAACTGGAAAAGGATGCTGTTCCTAAAAAGTCAATGAATATAGAATCGACTTTTTCAGAATGGTATGAAAATGAATATATATCAAATTGCTCAATCATCTCAAAGACGGAATTGTTTTATACCTCATGGTGGCAAATCAAGGACATCCCTCAGCAATTTTATATGTATCAGTTTACAAATGCTGCGCAGGCCAAAGCAATCCGAGATTTGAATAAGGATATTCCAATCAGCATTCAGTCGAATGTACTATCGTCGTTTGACAAGAAACTAAATTTTATAGTTCCAAGAGATGGTGAACAAATTGAAGTATTACCTGAAAGCACATATACATTTTCATTAACTGACGTTCTCGAAGGATTTGAATCGGACAAATTTCCGCAACATAGAGATGTGGAGAATCATTTCAAAAGATTATTGTATTGCTGCATTGCATCAAATTTGTTTTGGCAAAAATGGCTAAAGAAACATGAGATGTCTAATAAGAGGATAGCATATTTCTTACCAAGATATGATTGGGTAAAGAAAATAGATTTTACATATCCGTTTGGGAAAAGAAAAAAATCAAAATCTATTATAGGGAAATATGAGGACATAGGTTCTTGGCACTATGCCATTTCCATTCAAACAATTTTATTTCCCGTCGTTGGATTCTCTATAAAGTCCCATATCCTATTTACCTCCGATGGATTTAAGATTATTAATGACGACAAAAAACAACATGCCTATAGAAGGAAGAAAGGAAAACGATTTTTCAACGAAGAATGGAGAGATTTGCAATTGGCTTTTATTCAGCGGCTGAAAGATGAAGATGGAAAAATCAAGATTAAGGTTTCTGCAAGCGATGAATATGATTTAGAAATGAAAGAATGGCCTGAAATGTTTTGGAGTGAAGTGGGCTATAATGACCCCAACGCTAAAATGGATATTGATAAAGTAGAAGCATATATTGAAGAATTAACCGAAGAAGGAGAATCCGATGATTGAACCAGTGCTTAAATACATTGATGAACCGCTTTTAACATTTGGGAATGCTCAAAAAGCGATTGACCCAAGAGATGGATTAATGCTATTTGGTCCTTTTGACCAGATGAAAATTCGAGGGATTAAGAACATTGGTATTATCGGAACCAAGGGGCTTAGAGATAAATTGATTGGTTATTTGAAGAAAATCCATTCTCCTGTCATTAATCCAGACCCCAGCATAGCGCGCCCTAATTTTCCTGGGATAGAAACCATTTTTGGAATATCGGTCAATTTTGACAATGTCATTCAAATTGACATTAAAGAAGATGAAATCAATAAATATCTGAATTATACAGACTCTCACCAACGGGTTCATAATTGGGTAAACTTGTATGTAGCGCAATTAATCGAATATACAGAGAAAGAAGAGATGCCTGTAGATGTTTGGTTTGTTGTTATTCCTGAAATTATATATCTGTTTGGTCGGCCAAATTCTAAAATTCCGAAATCAGAAGAAAACGTCAATGTTGGGCTAAAGAAACAAGACCGTAATTCGGCCCAAATGGACTTATTCTTTCAGGAAGAAAAGGATTTGTTAAGGGAAGCATATGAATTTGAAGTGAATTTTCATAACCAATTAAAAGCAAAAATATTATCATCGAAAATTGTTACTCAAATAATCCGAGAAAGTAAAATCGCATACGAAGATATTTATCCCCAAAAGCGAATTGATGAAGAACGGAAATTTGATACAGCCAAAGCATGGAATATTGCAAATACATTATATTACAAATTAGGTGGACTTCCTTGGAAACTAGGCGATGTTCGGGATGGTGTTTGTTACCTTGGTTTAGTCTATAAAAAAATTGAATCTGATTCTAAAAACAAGAATGCTTGTTGTGCTGCTCAAATGTTTTTAGATTCGGGAGATGGTATGGTTTTCAAAGGGAATGTTGGCCCTTGGTGGAATCCTAAAAGTGGAGAATTCCACTTGTCTGAACAAGATGCTTACGAAATTATTTCCCAATCATTAGAATCATACTACAGCAAATTCGGAAATTATCCGAAAGAAATATTCATTCATGCGAAAACATATTTTGATGACGTTGAGTGGAATGGGTTTGAAGAAGCCGTTCAAGGGAAATCTCAAATTATTGGGGTTAGGATTAGGGCTAACGGCACGTTTAAGCTTTATAGGGGTTTCTCTTATTGTGTACCAAGAGGAACAATGTTGCAATACGATGATTCTAAAGCCTTATTGTGGACAAAAGGGTTTATTCCAAGATTTAAGACACAAATGGGGTTGGAAACACCGAATCCGGTTGACATCGCAATAACAAGGGGAAGTGCAAATATTGATACTGTGTGTAAAGACATATTGAGTTTGACAAAGTTGAATTACAATGCATGTATCTATGGAGATGGAGTGCCAGTTACTCTAAAATTTGCAGATTCCATTGGTGAGGTTCTCACCGCAGGGAAAGACATAAAAACAGGAGTTTTGCCTTTCAAGCATTACATCTAAAAACATAATGTCTATGATTATATTTAAAACTTTAAAAAACATATTTGAGAAAAACATCTGCTATATTCTTACTTAACAAGCAATTAATCAAGCAGAATCGCTAAAATCTTTATCGCGGGGTTTCATATCATAATGAAGCCGATATTCCGAAACATCGGCAAACACTTATAAATATCGGTATTAAAGACAAACAAATAATGTTCGGATGGATTATTTTATCCAACTAAAGGCGTTTTCTTTGGCTAAAGTAAAAATCAAAACATACTGTCATGTATATATCAAAAATAAAAATCAAAGGATTCCGGAATTTCAAAGAAAAAGAAATCCTGTTCAAGGATGGAATAAATGTTATTATTGGCCATAACAATGCAGGAAAAAGCAATGTATTGAAGGCAATATCCTTAGCCATTGATACACAAAGTTCAAAGCGGTTGGATGTACATGATTTCAACAAGCATATTACAATTGATGAATTAAAGACTAATCCGCCCAAAGTATCTATTAACCTCACCATATCTCAAAGCAAAGACGAAGACACCAATTCAGATGACTTGGTTACTGTTGGAAATTATTTAATAAAGCTGGCATCGCCATACGAAGCCTTGCTTACATATGAGTTTTTCTTACCTGAGAACGAAAGACAAAAGTATATAGATACTTTATCTGAGGTGGATAATACAAAGAAAGCATGGAAGGTCATTCAACAAGATTTTTTACGGCTCTATACTTCGAAAATCTGGGGTGGCGACCCCACGTTGCAAGTACAAGCTGATAGCGAATCATTACAAAAATTCGATTTTCAATTTTTAGATGCTATTCGAGATGTTGAGCGTGATATGTTTTCCGGGCGTAATACTCTTTTACGAGAAGTATTAGATTTCTTTATGGATTATAATATCAAGAACGATGCAACTAAAAGCACAGACACTAAAGTTGCAGAAATAAAAACATTAAAGGAAACTTTTTCTACAAATGCAGACGCATTACTTCAAACATTGCAAGATAGAATGCGTGAAGGTAAGGGGCAGATTCTTGATTATGCAAAACAAACAGGGGCTTCGTTCAATCAAGCAAATCCAGACTTTGACGGAAGTTTGTCGGATGTAGAATTATTTTCCGCACTGAAATTAATCATTGAATATGAAACAGGGATAACAATTCCTGCCACCCATAACGGCTTGGGGTATAATAATCTTATTTTCATGTCGTTGCTTTTAGCAAAAATGCAAGTTAATTCTGATGGTAATTATTTAGGAAGTAATGCTAAAGTATTTCCGATTCTAGCAATTGAAGAACCCGAAGCACACCTTCATCCTGCTATGCAGTATAAGTTTCTGAAATTCTTAAAAAAGAATAGGGATGAAAAAAAGAAAGTACGACAAGTGTTCATAACTACCCATTCAACTCAAATAACATCGGCTGTTTCGTTGGATGAAATAATCTGTTTGCATAGTGAAAATGATATTTTATCGGTAGGATATCCTGGTAAAGTTTTTAATGAAACAGATGAAGACAAAAAGTCAAAAGCATATGTTCAGCGATTTTTAGATGCCACCAAATCGGATATGCTTTTTGCTCAAAAAGTAATTTTAGTAGAAGGTATTGCAGAAGAATTACTTTTAGCAACAATGGCAAAGTATATCGGTCGTTCTTTGGAAGATAGCCATGTTGCTGTGATTAACGTTGGGGGTAGATATTTCAGCCACTTTACCAAATTATTTGACACTTCCAATCCATACGCTATCCCTAAAAAGATAGTCTGTCTGACAGATAGAGACCCTAGCCGAAAAGAACGAGCTGGTGGACAGAATTTTAAAAAATGCTATCCTTATGAATATGGCTTTGATGCGGTAAATTACCACTATATGGAGAATGCAGAAGACAATATCAGTAAATACAACACCAATACTACGATCCATTTTTTTAGTCAGGACATCAATAAAAGTAAAACATTTGAATACGATTTGATTTTGCATAATCCCGAATTGGATGTGCTTGTTACGGATTCAATGAAAAATCAAGAAGAAATCAAAGAATTAATGACATTAGGTTATTCTGACGCTATAAACAAACTGAGAACAAGTTCTGAAAATGATAGAATCATTCAATCGTTGGAGGCTTCCTTTTGGAGTGAAGATGAAAAGATAAAAGCATTGATTGCCTCTCGATATTTAAATTCAGTAGGAAAGGGTGAAAATGCCTTAGAGTTATGTAATGCTTTAGAGGAAAATTTATTATTACCAGAAGATGAAGGAAAAACATTTAATGTTCCACAATATATAAAAGATGCAATAGAATGGCTACTTCAATAACATCTGCTGATTTAATCCCGATAGAGCAGCATTTTAGAGTATCGGCAGGTCCCGGTGCGGGGAAAACGCATTGGCTGATAAGCCACATAAAGAACGTTTTATATACATCGTCCCGATTATATAAAACAAGAAAAATCGCTTGCATTACTTACACGAATATCGCAGTTGAAACGATACTAACAAGGCTTGGTTCTTCTTCCGATAGAGTAGAAGTGAGTACCATTCATAGTTTCTTATATAAGCATATTGTAAAACCTTATGTCCAATTTATTGCGGATGAATACGAACTTAATGTAAATAGAATAGATGGACATGACGAAGTAACCATAAGCAGAGGTCGAATTATTAATTGGGTTACAGGCCATCCAAATGCAAGTTCATTGTCGCATCCATACACTGTTAATCAATTAACAAAGCTTGAGGATAATATAACCGCCTTATCTAACTGGTTATCAAGACTATCATTTGTATTTGATTCTATCAATAATCTGGTCATTTCGTGTGATCGAAAATATGCTTATTCAAATGGGGTCAATCGACGGTATTTAAATAAAAGATGCTTGGATTTATTAGAAACTGATTTGATCAGTTTAAAAAAAGAGTACTGGAAAAGAGGCGTTTTGCATCATGATGACGTTTTGTTTTTTAGTTATCAATTATTAATACGTTATCCATTCATATTGACCGTTTTGAGAGCAAAATTTCCTTATTTCTATGTTGATGAGTTCCAGGATTCAAATCCAATTCAAGTTCGAATTTTAGAAATGATCGGACAGATAGAAACGAACGTTGGAATCATTGGGGATAAAGCTCAATCTATATATGGATTCCAGGGAGCTAATGCCAAGCAATTTGAAGCATTTCGTTTGGACGGGATGAATGATTATCAAATGTTGGATAATCGTAGAAGTACCAATCAAATTATTGACTGTCTCAATTTGATTCGTCCTGAATTTGTTCAAAACAAAGTAAATAACATTAATGGTGAAATACCGCTTGTATTAATTGGTGACACACAATCCGCTCTCAATAAAAGCAAAGAACTATGTTCATCTGACTTCATTCACTCGCTTTCATATAAGAACATAACTTCCAATGCGATGAAAAAGGAAATGAGCATGAATGTTCCTACTAATAATCTGCTAAAATTGCTATCAGAGAAGGATTCAAATAAGGAAAGACAGTCTTTGATTTCTGCATGTATAAAAGCGACAGAATTTGCAATCCATCACCGTTTTAAAGATGCTTTAAAAGAAATCGAGAAAACATTGCCCAACAAAGAGACAGCAAGGAAAGAGGCCTTAAGCTATTTAACTCTATTAGTTAGCAGGTATCCTGAATATAGCAATGGTAGTTTGTTTGATTTTTACTCCTTTGTAAGTTCAAATATCAAAAGAGTATCAGCTCTTCGAGCTGGAGGAATCCAAGATTTTTACGTGAACAATACCTATAAGCAGCTAGCTGTTTGTGTAAATATTGTTGAAGATAATAGCTTGCATCGGACTATTCATAAATCAAAGGGTGATGAATTTGAAAATGTGATGCTGATCATTGATAAAGAAACAGATTTGAGTTTCTTATTCTCACCTAACTTAGATGAAAACGAAGATCATCGCGTCTATTATGTTGCCATGAGCAGGGCAAAAAACAGATTATTTATTTCAACGCCAACATTGTCGGTTTCCAATAGAACTAAACTGAGTAGACTGCTTTTTCTTGTGCATGATTTATCAGAATAGTCTAGCGAAAAAACAGCTAAACCTAATACTCATAATGCAATAACCCCTGAAATGAAAGACTTTATTTTAGAAAATCTAAAAAACACCCAACCCAAACATATAAGTATTTTTTGCGGAGCTGGCATATCTATTAATTCTGGTTTACCAACAGCATACGGTCTTCTGAAAAAAATCTTTGATGGTATTTCTGCTGATAAATACCTTAATATTGATGATATAATCAAAGAGTTACCTTTTGAAGCTATTGTTGAAACAATGATTAGGTACACTGATAATTATGATGCTCTAACTCTTTTCGCCGATAAGTCAATAACACCAAACCTGAATCATAATTTTTTAGTCAAACTCCTTTTTGATAAGATTATTGATAAGATTTATACAACAAATTTCGATTTATTATTTGAAAAATCATCGATTGAGTTTGTTCGCTCTAATACAAATCAATTTCAAGTAATATACACTGAATCTGATTTTAATAATGCACTATTAAATAATGACAATGTAAGGCTGGTTAAAATACATGGAAGTGCTCATGATATTGACAGCATGAAAATTACTTTGAAATCAATTGCCAATAAAGCGCAAATTGAGGCAAGAGAGAATGTAATAAAAAAGGTTTTCGATTCAGTAAAGCCTCATAAGGTTGTCATACTTGGCTATAGTTGCTCCGATTTTTTTGATATAATTCCGGCCATACAGAATATTTCTGAAAGTAATACAGAAATAATTTTCATACAACACAGTAATAATGCAACAACGATAAGCAAGATAAATGAAATTGACAAAATAGTAAATGTAGACAACCCATTCAAAAAGTTTAATGGATATTACATCGAAACTAATACTTCTAGTTTCATTAAAGATTGGCAAAAAGAAGTCTATAATATTGATAAAATTGAGTCAACAGCTTCATTCTGTTGGGAAAAATCTCTAGATGTATTAGTCAGCGAATTAAACGAATTCAAATATAAATTTTTAGGCACTCTTTGCTTTCAGATTGGTAAATATCAAAAAGCAATTGAGTTGTATGAAAATGCCAGAATTCAAATTGGAAATAATTCAAATGAACTGCCATTTATTTACAACCAGCTATCGCTTCTTTATAATATTGAGAATAATGATGAGTTAGCAGAGAAATATTTAGATGAAGCCACCAAATTGTCTCAAACTCAGAAAAATGAATTTGTACTTGCTAATATTCTTGAAATCAAGGCAGAGAGAGAAATAAGAAAAGGTAATTATGAAAAAGCGTTAGAATGTTACAATGCCGAGGCTAAGATCCGACTTAATACAAAAGACGAACTTCATTTGGCTAAATCATATCAAGGCATTTCTTTAGTGTACAGATATCTGGATCAAATCCCATTGTCTAAAGAATATACCCAAAAAGCATTGGTTTTAGCAGAGAATACTTCTGATTTATGGTTATTGTCCGATTTATATAATAATATGGGTGATTTATTAAGTAAAGAAACGAAATACAAAGAAGCAAAACCATTTATTAAGAAGGCGATTGATATAAAGAAGAAGATAAATGATAAACGCAATCTTTTTAATGCTTATTTGTCATTAGGAACAGTTTCTAAAAATAGTAATGAGTTCGACGAAGCAGAAACGAATTACAAATTGGCCAATGACATTGCTGTAAATAATAATTTTCAGGAGTGTATCCCAATGATTAACTATCAATTTGCAGTACTTTATGTAACACCCCAAAAACAAGATTTTTCCAAAATGTCTAATCATTTGGATATTGCATTAAATGAATTTGAAAAACTTGGAGACAAACTTGGTGCCGCACGGTGTAAAAGTTTATTAGGTCAGTTATGTGAGTATATTCGAAATTCAATGTCTACTAACGCAAAAAATAAACTGGAACAGAAGTTTCCAAACGAGTGGAATAAAATCAAGAATGATAATGGCATTATTAAATTCGATTTTAGCTGTAAATATGAGTATCAGGAGGATAAGGTTCTTGACAACGACATTCAAAATCTCCAATCAAAATTATCAATACAAACTACAGATTTAGAACAAGGTCTTTTATTTCATCAATTGGCAAAACTTTTTGAGATAAAAATGAAAAATTATCTTTTTCAGGCTATGGAAGTCTTTGAAAAGATTAGTTCAATAGAAGCTGAATTACTTACTAATAAGTATAGTGGTAAAAAATAAAAAAGTACCCTTTGAAGTTGCTGCCTTAGCCCAGACACTAAGTTAGCAACGTCAGTCAAGGATCTAAACACTTTAATAAATACTCATTATGGAAATAACATTAGTTCTATCAATTTTCAAAGAGTTCAGAGATTGGCTTCTCGGTATTAACAAAGTAACCCTTGAGTATAGCAAAGAGGAAAAGGCAGCGTTGAAATCCCTGTATGTCGCATTATCAGAAACAAAATCATATTTCACTGATAGAAAAATTTCAAAGGCAGACAGAACAAGGGAAAGGCAAATTTCAAAGTTGTGGTTTGATGCTGCTTCTGAATTAAAAAGTATAGATCAGCATCTTGCTGAAAGATGTTTTCTAAAAGGAGATTTTTGGACTGACCCTGACAATTGGAAACATGAATAAGAAACCCAGATAAATATTTCTATTGACGAAATGACAAGGTTAGCGAGAGAGTATCTAACAACATAACACATAGTTATGTAAAGCTTAGAATATCTAAAACGCTTCAAATAATGATTGACTATAATCCACTATTCAAACCATTTAGCATGCCACCGAATGCGATGGACGCAATTCTTGCTCATCCATTCTATCCATCGAAAAGGAGTATTGAATTAGGAATTTTCAACTCTCATCGTTTTGCATTTTACTTTTGGGCGAAATGGTCTAACGAGAAAAAGGATAAGGTAGTACCTGGTTTAGTCACTTTTGATTGGCATCAGGACTTAGCGTACCCTGGAGATACGGAAAAGGAATGGTTGGGGAAACTGGATTTGAACAATTTGTTTGAAGTGTCATTTTATGCTTGGACTAAGTTATACCCGTACAATGATAATCACATAGTTTCAGCAGCATATCTCAATTTAATTGGAGATATTTATGTGGTTTGCAAGCAAGCTCACTACGGTAAAGTTGATGATGGAGTTAAGGAATTCAAAGATATACATGGGTATGTCCATCATATTCGGAAATTTGAGAATCATGAGACGTTGATCAAATATGTTGAAACTCAAAATATCGAACAGATATATTTTGACATAGATCTAGATTATTTCACCATCGAAAATTCCACATCGAATGACAAACAGCATTTTACTTACGTGAAAGATAAAGATATTAAAGCGATATTTAATCTTGACAGTCCTTTAATGCAATGGGTGACAAAACGAGTTGAAGGAATGACAATTGCTTTAGAGCCAGAACATACAGGTAGTATAAATAAATCCATGAAGTACTTTGGATTGCTGGAGAAGCTATTTTTCAATGGTTCTGTTTTCCAATGGAAAACAACATGGAGGCATCTTAAACGATGATGTTTTCAAGATCACCTGCGAAATCATTGCTCTAAGACTCACTGTAAAAACAGATTTACGAAAGTTCAAGGCTTTATAGAGACTTTTATCACGGCAAAACGAGGTTTCATCAAAAGAGAGAATTTACCCTAATAATAACAATATGCTCTTATGACCACTTTAGATTCAACCGATTATCAAGTAACAGGTAGTAGCGAAACTGCTCTGTTTACGTTAAAAGCTTACCGTGGAGAGGGTATGCTTTTATTAGCAATGAACTGGAAAGAGGGTCAACCTCCAAAAGATTTTGTTGGCTTTTCGATAGAGTATAAAGAACCAAATGGAGATAAATTTTTTGCTTTGAAAAACCGTCTTTCATTTACTAATGACAAAGGTAAAGTAAATACCGACAGTACATCATCATTGTTGGCGCCGTTTCAGAAGTTCAGATGGGTGCATTTCCCCCGAAATGCAGATTTGAAAGGGCTATTTACATATAAGGTGAAGCCTGTTTTTATGAACGATAAGAATGAATTGAGTTATGGTGAATCTCAAATAGTGAATATCGAATTGCGCCGAGAAACTTATCCCGATATACTTAATGTTACATTCACACGTGGATATGTTTCCTCTCAAGCATTCGTAGATCGTTATCAATCGGACGGAGGAGTTGCAGCTTTATTACCTTCCGTAGCCAAAGCTGGCCTTGACTATGTCCCTACTCACCCCGAAGCAAATGAAGCATTGTCTTGGATGGGATTTGAAGCAACTGCTGAAATCTTGAAACTTTTGGATGATGCTATAGCAGATGGAGAGGCCGAAGTGAAAGTTGTCGCCTATGATCTTAATCTGCCGGAAGTGGTAACACGGCTTGAAAAACTTGGAGAACGGTTACAAATCATCATTGATAATAGTGCTGATCACGGCGATGAAGATTCAGCAGAAACTGAAGCTGCAAAGCGTTTGTCTCAATCCAGTAAAGGAAATGTGAAAAGACAGCATCTGGGTAATCTACAGCATAACAAAACCATTGTGGTAGATGGGGCAAAGATGCAGGCCGCAGTCTGTGGATCTACCAATTTTAGTTGGAGAGGCTTTTATGTGCAGGCAAATAATGCATTGATTGTTCGAGGCAAAGATGCAATACAGCCTTTTGTAGATGCATTCGATAATTACTGGAAGTTTGATGATGTAAAAAACTACGGACAAACCATTTCCGCAGAATGGAATACTCTTTCGTTGAATGGCATCGATGCTAAAATTTCGTTTTCTCCTCACTCATCGTCTAATGCCCTACTTGATAAAATAGCAGCCGATATGGGACAAAATACCAAATCCAATTTACTTTATTCATTGGCCTTTCTATATCAAACAGATGGTCCAATAAAGGACTCTATAGGTAAACTGACTGCTAATGATGACATATTTGTTTATGGTATTTCGGACAAAAAAACTGGAGGATTAGATTTTCATAAACCGAATGGCAATATTTCTCCGGTTTATGCATCCGAACTTTCTAAAAATGTACCAGAGCCATTCAAATCGGAGCCCAATGCTGGAATTGGAACCCGAATGCATCACAAGTTTGTGATAATAGACTTTAATACGCCGGATGCAAGAGTCTATTTGGGGTCGTACAATTTCTCGTCTACAGCTGACAGGAAAAACGGTGAGAATTTACTTTTAATAAAGGATAGAAAAATTGCCATAGCATATATGATTGAAGCATTGCGCATTTTCGATCACTACCACTTCAGGGTATCCCAAAAAGAATCTGCGAAAACAGGCAAGATTTTATATTTAATACGGCCACCTCGGAATCTGGAAGAC
The DNA here is from genome assembly GCA_041907545.1 of Bacteroides sp. Taxonomy (GTDB): domain Bacteria; phylum Bacteroidota; class Bacteroidia; order Bacteroidales; family Bacteroidaceae; genus Bacteroides. The sequence goes on along the minus strand of JAYRGX010000024.1, from coordinate 4,188 downwards.
AAGGCGTGGTGGGAAGAGTATTATACAGATGCCGTCAAAATAAAGGATAGGGAATTATTTGCCTGATAACTAATTTGAATCAAAGTTGTAATCATCTTAAATATGCTGTAAGATATTTCTGTTTAGTGCTTGAATACCTGCAACACTCTTTGCGTTCTCGTTACACATCCCAAAGCCTCATACCACGCTATTGCTGGGCATGGGGCTTCGGTGTTTCACTTCCACTGCGAAGAAAGTCTCGGTATGAATACACAAGCATACTTGCTTCGCGTACCCTTGTTTCATAAGAATGCATATATTTCCAATAAAACCGATTTATTAATCCTTCCGCTCATCAATTACGGTTTCTCTATTCTATTGCATGAGCCTGAGATTCTGATTCAAGAGCAAAGTTGCTTCCGGGTTCTTAACAGGAAGGAAAGTTCAAGCCAAAGGGTTTTGATAAAAATATTCCTCTTTATTGTCGAGCGTATTTTTCTCAAAAAACTTGCCTTCCCTAAACCCTTCATCATTTCAGCTCTAGAACAGAACTCACTCCGGCTCTTTAGACGCATAGATAAATTTAGAATCTCCTAAAGGTATTCTTCGGAATCTCAAATAAAAAACTCATAGTCAATGCCTATGAGTTTTCATATTAAACATCACAAATCCTATTTCTAATTCTGTTTCTCCACTAAGTTTTTAGCAAAGTTACAGGAAATCACCCACAAGTTGCAAGGTCAAGCACTGCGTGTTTCTGACAACAATCTCCACACTTTCGGGTAGTATTCTTGTCGAAAACCTTGCATGAAGTGGCTGTATTTCCTGTGAGCATGAAAGCAAAAAATTATTGTTTCACAATTAAACTTTGCTTGTCATGAAAATAGATTATTTCAAAATCCCGGAAATTCAAGTATCCTATAGAGATACCGTAAAAACGACGGATCGTTTTCAGATTACATGTTCAGAAGATACTGTAAATATCTTCAAGGTTGCTTTTGATGGTTGCATGCAGCACCATGAAGAAGCGTATGTCATTTACATGAATCGCTCCAACAGGGTATTGGGCATAGCCAATATTTCGAAGTGTGGAGTTGCCAGTACAATGGTGGATATTAAGATCATCATGCAAACTGCACTGAAAGCTCATGCTTCAGCCATTATCTTTTCTCACAATCATCCTTCTTCCGGCCTTCAACCAAGTCAGGAAGATATCAAAATGACAAAGAAATTAAAAGAAGCCTGTCAGCTTCTGGATATTTCATTTCTGGATCATATCATCATGACCGAAGAATCTCACTATAGTTTTGCTAATGAAGGGCTTTTATAGCCCTTTTTTTGTCGAAACGACATTGACATAATAGAACGGAATCTACTCCTCTCATTACCGCATATCTTATCATGAATTTAGAGCTAATTGCCCTCAATAACGAATCATTTTAATAACACTTTAATTTTTGGTTTTCCAAAACAACGGCTTAATGCTATAAATCAATACATACAAACAGATATGACAAAATTAATTATTTGATTGTAATGTCTTACTTTCACATTCTGAGAAATTAAATCTGTAATTTTGCAGATATTACATTGCTTATTAACAAGAGAAATTGATGAAACGCCCATTCATAGTATATCTAAAAAATAAAACATCCCTAAAATTTGAATACAAAAATGATGTTTCAAATGTCGCTCGTTCTGAAAGCGGATATCATATCACATTTAGCAACGGAAGAAGCTATAATTACGGAGCAGATAAAGTTCAATATTATCCCTTTGTATCAACAAGGGATAATGTACGCATATATGAGAAGGGTAAATTAAATACGAAATATAATACTGTTGATAATTATGGTCGTTATTTGATTTTCCGAGATGGAGATAGTTGCTCTTATCCAATTGAAAATACTTCACGTATTGAAATTTGTGATATAAAGAAGAACCAAGATCAGTCAAAATTGCTCATTGATTATTTTAGAAAAATACAGGAAAGATCAGGCGGAATATCTTTTGACATTCCATCCGAAGAACAAGAAGATAGAACTCCCAATCAGATCAGTTCTGAAATATTGCTCAAGGCTCTTGATGGCTTAGATTTATCAGAATCAAGATCAGTATTATCTAACTATATTGATGGAGTCAATCCTGCTGTTGACACTCCCAAAGAGCCATTAATCTATCCGTTTGGATGCAATGAAAGCCAGAAATTGGCGGTTGAAACTACTCTTAGCAATAGCATAAGTATAGTAGAAGGTCCTCCGGGAACAGGCAAAACCCAAACAATTCTCAATATTATAGCCAATCTTTTAGTGCAGAACAAAACTGTAGCCGTTGTTTCCAACAATAACACTGCAGTCTTCAACGTGCTGGAGAAATTAGAAAAATATGGCTATGGCATGGTCGTGGCATCGCTTGGAAATAACGAAAACAAAACTTCATTTTTCGATAATCTTAAAGAGCAAGAAATTAATCGCGATTTTGAAATTTCGCAAGAGAATTTGAAAGAAGCAAGAACGGAAATTCGGGAATTAGATTCTATCCTAACCAAGTGTTTTCAGTATCGGAATAAATTAGCCACCTTAAAAACAGAATTGTCAGATGCCGAAATAGAATTTAATCACGTGAAAGCAGAGCAGCCAATCGATCTGAATGTACGAGCTATACTGGACAAGAAATTTTATCGCAAATGGAATTTTACGAAGGTTCTGAAGTTAAAAGACTTGCTCTCTGCTATTGATGCCAAGAACAAATTGTCCATAATACTCAAGTTGCAGTTGGTTTTCCAATATGGAATTTTCGACCTGAGTAGTATTAGTCGGTACAGGGAAGAATTGCATGTTTATGTTAACCACAAATTCTATGAGTTATACATAGCAAAGATCAAAAACGAAATATTGAATGTGGAAGATTGGCTGAGTGCTAATAATGAAGAGGCAAAACTAAAACGTTTTATTGCAAAATCTAAAGAAATATTCAACGGTGTATTATTTGAAAAATACAGCGCTTTAGATAAAGTTGCATTCAATGTTAGAGACTACCGTAACCAATTCTATGATTTCACCAAGCATTATCCTGTAATTCTGAGTTCTACACTCTCATTGCACACAAGTATTCCCAAAGGATATCTATTTGATTATGTAATTATAGACGAATCTTCACAGGTGGATATCATTAAGGCTGCCGTATGTTTTTCCTGCTGTCGAAATGTAGTAGTAGTTGGCGATAGTATGCAGCTCACTCACATTGTAGATAAACAAGCTAAAGAGGTTGCGGAGCAGACCTACTTAGAGTGCGATGTGCCTTCGGCATATAATTATGTCGAACAAAACATTCTGAACTCCTTGAAAAATTTATATGAGAATGCCGTAAAATCTGTACTGCTTAAAGAGCATTACAGATGCCACCCAACAATTATCGGATTCTGCAATAAGAAGTACTATAATAACAATTTAGTAATTATGACCTCCGCAGATAATCATCCATTCCGAATTATTGAAACCAATATTTCCGGTGGAAGAACTAATTACAATCAAAGACAGATAGATGAAACAGAATTCTATATACGGGAAAACTATTCTGAAGACTATACTAAAGTCGGCGTTGTTGCACCGTATCGGAAACATGCAGATATGCTACAAAAACAACTACCGAATGGCGCAGAAGCCGATACGATTCATAAATTTCAGGGACGAGAGAAGGATGTGATCATATTCAATACGGTTAGCAATGAAATAATACCATTTATTGATAATCCCAATCTTATAAACGTTGCTGTATCAAGAGCCGTCAAAGAATTTATAGTGGTAAAACCGGCATCAATGGAACTTCCTCATGGAACTAATATTGGCGATATGATACGCTATATATGTTATACGACAGACCCGAATGAAACAATTGTTAAAGGTAAAATATGCTCCGTTTTTGATCTCCTGTATAAAGAATACAGCAAAGTGTTCGAATCGTTGTAAGCCTCCGGTGAACTGCATCTTTTAGCATAACTTTAGTCATCATATCTTTGCTCAAAACTAAAAATATTATGATGAGTAAAGAAGAAATAGCTTCCATTGTACTTTATTGCAAAGAAAACAATGTAAGCTTTAAAGACCGTTTAAAGGAATTGAGAATAGCTCCATGGCGTTTTTATGCTGCCAAAAGTAAATATTCAAAGGAAGTAAAGGATGAACTATTGGACATAGGTAACAAGGGTCG
>JAYRGX010000023.1:546-71935 GCA_041907545.1 Bacteroides sp. | reverse complement strand
AACATTTGCATGGTTTGACAACTATAGAAGACTCTGCCGAAACTATGAATTGACATTCGATTCGGCAGAGGAAATGGTAAAACTTGCATCCATTAGGATGCTATTGAATAAAATTTAAACAGGCTCTTATTTTAATTAGAAATATTAGAATTTCCTGTAAATTTTCTCTATTTTGGACAAATATGGGATTATTTTTATAAAAATAACGCATCCACAGGTATTTCTAGCAAGGGTTGTGTCGAAATTTCCTAGGCAAAACATAAAATGAGAAAAATAGAATATTATTTACATCTAATTTACACAGAAGATTATTTGTTATGTTTATAAAAATAAAAGGTGCACATTTAGTTTCCTTAGGAGATTTAGTGGTAGTATATAAAGAAGAGGGTAATCCTATAATAGGAGAACTGATAAAATAGGGAATGACTATGACTATGTAGTTTTGGATAGAGACTCTGTCCTGCTAGATTTTTATAGACAGTTCCTGTCGTTGGGTTATACTCATTCAGCACACTATATAATAAAGCCGGCAGTAGGCGTAGTAAAACTAGAACTCGAACCGGAAATGAAAGAACTGTATCACTCTTTTAAATGGTTATAGAAAATGAATGTAGGTGATATCATAGTTGTAAGATTGAATGACACAAGAATATATGTAGGAGAATTAGCAGAGGAAGGTGCTTTGTTCATAGAGTTAAGTAAAGGAACAGTGATGAACGGTGATGGGCGCAAAGAAGAAATAAGCGAAGGTGCTGTCACTCTAACCAAACATTATGTAGAGGCGGTTAGCCCTCTATGGGTGGAGAAAGAACTTATGGAAAGATACAAAAAACATAAATGGATATGAGAGTAATTTAGAAATTTTTTCGGGGGTAGGGTTGCTAGTAGAGAGTAAGAGTAGGAGTCACAGTGAAAGTGTTTAGCTGAAACGGATAGGGGGTACCCCTTAAATGGGCTCCTAGAACGGTACGGGTCGGGGTAGTACGGTTAGATTAGGGAGCAGTAATCAAAAATAAGATATTTGTTATTGCTATATAAGTAACTGATAGACTTTTTATATATGATTGTTGTTTTTAATTTATATTTTGGATAGTTTAAATGGCAGTAGGGTTTAAAAAAATAAGGCTACTGGCTTATTACTATTACTCTAAACATTTATGAATATGAAATATCAAAATTTTACGTTCTGTAATTATGATTATCGAACGTTGAATCACTGAATTTTATGTTATAAGGAATTTTAATTTAGAGGATATTGTTTACAGTTTTATGTAGATAAAAAAGGACTCAAGGACATGAATATGAAACCTGAATCTAATTTAAATATAGCTAGGATCTATTGATTCAAATCACCTAACTTGCCCAATATGAAATCAAGTATAATGCTTTTGCTATTTTAAGAGTATTTTTACGGAATTGGCTCCCCAAAAACTACCTATTAAATGTAAGTAGTACTCTCCTTTTTCTGGGACTTCAAAGATTAAGACTCCCTTGGTGGTAATATTAGGCTGGCATTCCTTTAGAAATAAAGTTTTCTTGCCAGACAATTCAAGTGCTGTAGAAGCATTTGTAGAAAATTCATATTTCGTCCCATTTTGGTCTGTTACAGCAAATAAAGAGCCATCCAAAGTTCGGGTCTCATCACTGATATTTTTAATGCTTAGGTTTATAAGCATGTAAATTCCGTCAGCAGTCTCTTCTACATATTCATTTCCTACGGTTTTTCTGAAAGAGATACTTTGTACAGTATAAGTAAAATAGCCTATTTGTATGGGTTTTCCTATTGAAGAGTTTATTTCTTCTGAAGAAGCCTCTTCTTGTTGCTCTTCTGAGGGTTCTACTTTTCCTTTTTCTGTCGTTTGAGTTGGACTTTCGGTCTCTTTTATGGTATCTTTAGGCACAAGTAGTACAAACATAAGAAAAAGAAGAGAACAGACAAGGGCTACTGTTTTTCGCGACTTACTTTTTAGTAATTTCGGATTTATCATACCTACAATGAAAGCGACGAAAGAGAATAATACGCCTAACAAAGAAATTGTTTCCATTTTTTTACGTGTTTTTTGATGAATAATTATTTTGTAACACCATCTATTTGTCGAGCGCGCAAAAAAGCGTGGGAAACTACTCTTCCTGACTAAGAGGTACGACCAAGCACCCACCAACCATAACAAGAGTAATGCCCACGCCGAAACATAGGCATCAACTAATGTTCTTCGAGGTTGGTTTTGAAATTTGGTCGTTTTCTTAGTCCTCAAAACAATAGCTAATGCTATCAATATTTTAATGAAACAAAAATAGTTATTTTAATAAAAGAAACAAAATTCTGAATGAAAACAAATGGATCTATTTTGATAGTGAGAAGCCTAAGCTTTCCTTAATCGTAGGATATTTTTTTTCTATATTACTTTTTATTGTTTTGATGGAATTATACCGTTGTATTATCTCAAAATAGAGTAACTCAAAAGCAGTGCTGTCAATGTATTCCACGTCTTTTTGATATCCCGAAATATAAGAGCATCCTGTACGGACAATAAAGTCGATAATATTCTTTTCCGTAGTATTGAGTGTTGAACAACTACCGAAATGAACCATTTTACCGTTTAATTTACCCTCTAACACATTTGCAATCTCTTTTAGTGTAATATACTCATTGCCGAAATAAATGCGGTTTTTGCGACCGTGATACGCAATGTATAAAACGGTGTAATTTGAGTAGCGCTTTTGCGTGAATGTTTTTAATCCTTTTATAAAGTCCTCTTTAGTAGGGCATTTATGATAGATATATTTTACTTTGGAAAACGTATAAAGTAAATCTAAGATGGGCCTTATACTTTGGGAACTTTTGGGATGCTTGTTCCAGTTACCCTCTAAGCAATAAATATACTTTTCTTTTTTATCGTTGCACATCATAACGTAATATCACTAAATACATTGTAAAATCGTGGCAGGTCTTGTTCTCGGATAACTTCATCGTTATATACTTCGAGCATTTGTATACTGCTGTGGCGGCTATATTTTGAAACAGTAAGCAATTCCCCTTTATAAGATTTTATAAGTTTGGTGATAAAAAAATGACGGAAACCGTGGGTGCTTCCGTCAATCTCTAAGGTAGTGAGAACTTGCTTTATTATTTCCCGAATGGACTTTGTTGTTAATCGTGAACCGTGGGAGTTATTGCTTTCACTTCGGAATAATGCGCCCTCTCGAAAACGGTATTTACTGCTGTATGCTTTTAGTACTTTTACGGTCGTAGGATGCAAGTGAATTAACTCTTTATCGTCTTTTCCTTTTCCGATGATGTATGCAGCTTTGCTTTTTAGGTCTATATCGGTGACGTTTAAACGGGTAATTTCTATTTGGCGTAAACCTTGAAAAATGAGAAGTGATAAAATGGACTTAAGTCGCAGGTTGGTTTGTGTAGGTTCCAATGTGGTGCAGTAGTTCTGTATTTTAATTATAGCCTCATCGTTTAAGCCGTCTTTCTTATGTAATTTACTTTGTGAGAATCCTCTTATATTATCGGTTACTTTTATTGGAATAATCTGTAATCTGTATAAACCGTCTAAAAAAACTTTTGCTGCAATCAAATATTTATTCTTTGTTGCAATACTAAATGTGCTTATACCGCCTAAAAAACGTTTATACTCCAAATAAGTGTTGTAATTGATACCGTGAACTTTGGTATATTGAATGAAATGTTTGATTCGCACGCTGTATTCTTTACGTGTGTTCTCCGAAACATCCAATACATCCAATACCTGTTTTTGAAGTAGTTTCAGTTCGTTTAATTGAACTAACCCTACGCTAACATCTGTTTTCATGCTTGTTTTTCTTTGAATGTTACCGTAAAGTTATCGAATTGTTTTTATATTTGCAAATATAATTGCCTGATATTCAGATATATAATACGTTCTAAAACGTTTCACCTATGTTTTACCGAAGGCAAATAAAAAACGCTGTAACTTATTCAGCTACAACGTTCTATGATTTTTTTAATGTGGTGCCACCAGGAATCGAACCGGGGACACAAGGATTTTCAGTCCTTTGCTCTACCAACTGAGCTATGGCACCTTTTTCGTTTGCGGCTGCAAAGATAAATAGTTTTTTTAAGACATCAAAAAGAATATTCAAATAAAATCCGTTGAGTTCAGGAGAGATCCGGGTATAGGAAATTGCTTAAAGTTGCTAAGCTTTTTGGGGTGATCTAGACGGTGCTCTTTTCATCTAAATAGAAAAAAAGTCGGCTTTGAAGTAAAAATTATGGGGTTATCTATATCTTTGTCGCAAACGAAAAGATTATGAATATAGATTTAGGAAAGTTCAACACGTTGAAAGTGGTGAAAGAAGTTGATTTTGGAATATATCTTGATGGAGGAGAGGAAGGTGAGATCTTACTTCCGAAACGATATGTACCCGAAGAATGCGTGATAGGTCAAGATTTGAATGTCTTTATTTATCTTGATAATGAAGAAAGACTTGTTGCGACTACTCTTACCCCATTGATTGAAGTTGATCAGTTTGCATATTTGGAAGTAGCTTGGGTTAATGAATATGGGGCCTTCTTAAACTGGGGATTGATGAAAGACCTTTTTGTACCTTTTCGTGAGCAAAAGCAGAAAATGCAGATAGGAGAGAAATATATTGTTTATGCACACGTTGATGATGATAGTTATAGAATTGTAGCTTCAGCAAAAGTGGAGAGGTATCTATCTAAATCCCAACCGTCATATCAACCGGGAGAAGAAGTTCAAATCCTTGTTTGGCAAAAGACAACATTGGGCTTCAAAGCTATTGTCGACAATAGTTATAGCGGCCTTCTTTATGAAAATGAGATATTTCAGTCGTTGCATACCGGCATGCGACTTAAAGCTTATGTAAAGCAAGTCCGTGAAGATGGAAAGATAGATTTGGTGTTACAAAAATCTGGTTTTGAAAAAGTGGATGATTTCTCCAAAACCTTATTGGAATATATTAAGGATAAAGGAGGCCGTGTAAACCTGAGTGATAAAAGTCCGGCTGAGGAAATCTATGCAATATTTGGAGTGAGCAAGAAGACTTTTAAGAAAGGTGTTGGTGATCTTTACAAGAAGCACCTTATACTGCTATCCGACAAGGAGATAACTTTGGCGAATTAATTTAATGCTTTGTGAAAATAGGGAAATCCCTATATAACAATAGAGGGAACTAGATATATAGGGGAATTTTTTCCCCTACTTTTGTTTCAGTATCTAAGGAATAGACGAGAATATAAACTTAAATTAAATGCAATTATGAAACGAATAATATTTATGCTGTTTGTTACGCTGAATATCGCCTCTTGCAGTGCAAGTATGGAAGCGTACAGCCAATCGAGTTTACGACAGGATACTCGTTTTCTTACAGATAAAATGGCTTATGAGCTGAATCTTAGTACGGGACAATATAATGATGTCTATGAAATTAATTTTGATTTTGTAAATAATGTACGTTACCTGATGGATGATGTATTAAGGGGCAATCAATGGGCTCTTGATCGTTACTATGAATACTTGGATGTGCGGAACGATGACTTACGTTGGGTCTTGAGTCGTAGTCAATATATGCAGTTCCTGCAAATAGAGTATTTCTTCCGTCCGATATATACCAGCGGAGTTCATTGGTATTTCCGCATCTATACCAGATACTCTGATCGGCACTACTTCTATTTCTCACGTCCTTATAATTATAGAAGTTATCGGGGTGATCACTATCGTACATCTCGTAATAATGAAAGTTATTATCGGGGGCGTTACAATCAACCTTCTTATAGTGGATCTTTCCGCATACAAGGAAGTGTTACGATTGATTCACATAGGCGTACCGATTTCGGTTCCGTTGAGATAAAGCCTAATTCAGGCAGAAATCCTCACAGAGACGATATTTATACGACTCGTCCTAGTAATGAAAGTAGTCGCGGCAGACGATCAGAGGGAAATGATCGGAATAATAGAGAGTCTTCAAATCCTAATTCTACAAGAAACGTTGATTCCAATCGTTCTTCTTCCCGCAGTAATAATAGCTCCCGGGAAAGTAGCAGAAGCAGGGAGAGCAATGGAACACAGCGTTCGAGTGTAAGAAGCACAGATAGCAATCGTGGTGGAGAGAATTCTTCAGCTGCACAAAGTTCACGCTCAAGTCGCTCATCTGATGATCGTAAATGAATAAAAAGGAACGAATTGTTTGTGTATCTGATAAATAATTCGTTCCTTTGCACCGCTTTCGCGCAATCGCTGTCAGGACATAGTGTGAAGCCTGGTATGTTGCGTTGTAACGATGAAACAATTTAATAATTATAACAATGGATTTAATTAAAGTTGCAGAAGAAGCATTTGCTACTGGCAAACAACATCCGAGCTTCAAGGCAGGTGATACTGTTACTGTAGCATATCGTATCATTGAAGGTAACAAAGAACGTGTTCAGTTGTATCGCGGAGTTGTTATTAAGATCTCTGGACATCTAAACAAAAAACGTTTTACAGTTCGTAAAATGTCTGGTACTGTAGGTGTAGAAAGAATTTTCCCAATTGATTCACCGGCTATTGATAGCATTGAAGTGAACAAGGTAGGTAAGGTTCGCCGCGCTAAATTGTATTATTTGCGTGCTCTTACAGGTAAGAAAGCTAGAATCAAAGAGAAAAGAGTTAACGGTTAATATACCGCACTTTTGTATCGAAATAAAAAAGGGAACCTATTCGGCTCCCTTTTTTATTTGTAATAAATGAAGATGTTTTTATCTTTGCAGAACATTAAATAAACCTCGTCTTCGAAGAACCAGATGGACATAGAGCTATTCTAAAGAACTTTACCGCATATAGTGTAGGCAAAGAGGGTCTTCTCCATGCCTTTTCAATTCTTTTCAATCTGACTTTTACGCTTATTTTCTTTAATGTTTTCGATGATACCATAGGAGTATTTGTCGACAGAGGCTTCGTGTTTTTTATTGATTATCAAATTCAAACAAATATATAACTTATATAAATCATGAGTGAATTATTTATTATTCTAGGTCTTATACTTTTAAATGGTTTTCTGGCAATGTCTGAAATCGCACTGATCTCTGTCCGAAAATCAAACTTATTGAATGAGGCAAATAAGGGCAGTCGTTCGGCAAAGACAGCTCTATCTTTGGCTCAAAGACCTGATAATTTTTTATCTACTGTACAAATAGGTATTACTATTGTAGGTATACTTACAGGTATATATTCAGGTAGTAAGTTGGCAGATGATTTTTCCAATGTGCTAGTGACCTGGGGTGTTTACCCTGAGTATTCAAGAATATTGAGTCAGACTGTTATAGTTGTATTGGTGACTTATCTAACGTTGATTTTTGGAGAACTTGTACCCAAAAGAATTGGCATGAGTGCTTCTTCCCAGACAGCTCGACTAGTAGCCCGCCCTATGTATTTGCTTTCCAAAATAGCATTGCCTTTTGTCTGGCTATTGGCAAAGAGCACTTCCTTTATCTTTAATTTATTCGGATTGAAAGTACAAACAGATAAGGTAACGGAAGAAGAAATAAAGTCAATGATTCAGGAAGGTACTAAAGAGGGTGAAGTGCAAGAAGTTGAACAAGATATTTTAGAACGGGTTTTTATGTTGGGTGACTTAAGGGTCAGCTCATTGATGACTCATCGCTCTGAAGTAGCCGTTTTGGATGTAAGCATGGATGCAATACAAGTACAGACGGTGTTGAAGGGACATCTTCATGATTTCTATCCAGTGGTGGATAGGAACTATGACAATATAAAAGGTGTCGTAACATTGAAGCAACTTGTTTTTGAATTGGATAAGCCGAAGTTGGATTTAGAAAATGTAATATCACCTGCGGTCTTTTTCCATGAGAACATGAGCGTTTATAAGGCGTTGGAGCGGATGAAGGACAAACGTATCGGGCAAGCGTTGATTTGTGATGAGTTTGGCAGCTTCCAGGGTATTATCACTTTAAAAGATATCTTGGAAGGTCTCGTGGGGAATATCGAGGATGCTCATACCGAACCAGATATTATTAAGCGTAAGGAAGGAGAAGGATGGTTCGTTGATGGGCAATGCCCCGTTTATGACTTTTTTATATACTTTGAAAAAGAGAATCTGTATTCAACTCAGAACGATTATACTACGGTCGGAGGCCTTGTATTGGAGTTACTCCAACATATTCCTCAAAGTGGAGAAGCCGTAAGTTGGAAAGATTTTACTTTTGAAATAGTGGATATGGATGGAGCGCGTATTGATAAGATTTTGGTAAAAGTGGCGGAATGACGGATTTACCCTGTCTATTCAGTTATGAACGCTTGAAAATCATTATCTTTGCGATTTTGAATGATTAATTTTCTGTTAAAATGATATCGATAGAAGGTTTGAAGGTGGAATTCAATGCCACTGTGCTGTTTGAGGATGTTTCTTACGTCATTAATAAAAAGGATCGTATAGCTTTAGTTGGCAAAAATGGAGCGGGTAAATCTACAATGCTTAAAATATTAGCTGGTTTGCAGACCCCTTCAGCTGGAATAGTAGCTATGCCTAAAGAAGTTACTATTGGTTATCTACCACAGGTCATGATATTGTCTGACAGTCGCACTGTCAAAGAAGAAGCTGAGTTGGCTTTTGAAGAGATGTTTCGATTACAGGCAGAGTTGGAGCGGATGAATCAGGAATTGGCAGATCGTGCTGACTATGAATCGGAGTCTTATCATAAATTGATTGATCGTTTTACTCATGAAAACGACCGCTTTTTAATGATGGGAGGCACAAATTTTCATGCTGAGACCGAACGGACTCTTGTTGGACTTGGTTTTAGCAGGGGGGACTTTGACCGTCCCACTTCTGAGTTTTCAGGCGGATGGCGAATGCGTATTGAATTGGCTAAACTCTTACTTAGACGTCCCGATGTGCTTCTACTTGATGAGCCGACAAACCACTTGGATATTGAAAGTATTCAATGGCTGGAAAACTTCTTGTCAACACGTGTTAATGCTGTTGTGCTGGTTAGTCACGATAGGGCATTTCTTAATAATGTGACAACTCGTACAATTGAAATATCATGCGCTCACATCTATGACTATAAGGTGAAGTATGATGAATATGTTGTTCTTCGCAAAGAGCGTCGTGAACAACAAATGAGAGCTTACGAAAATCAACAGAAGCAAATTGGAGATACTGAGGCTTTTATTGAACGCTTTCGCTATAAGGCGACTAAAGCTGTTCAAGTTCAAAGTAGGATTAAACAGCTTGAAAAGATAGAACGACTTGAGGTAGACGAAGAAGATTCCTCTGCACTAAGGCTTAAGTTTGTGTGTTCTAGTCGCAGCGGCAGTTATCCGGTGATTTGTGAAGATGTGGAGAAAAGGTATGGTAATCATATTGTTTTTCATAATGTTAACCTGACTATAAACCGTGGTGAGAAGGTTGCATTCGTGGGTAAGAACGGAGAGGGTAAATCAACTCTCGTCAAGTGTATTATGGAGGAAATATCCGATTATACAGGTAAGTTGAAACTTGGTCACAATGTACAAATAGGGTATTTTGCTCAAAATCAAGCACAACTACTTGATGAAAACCTTACGGTGTTTGACACCATAGATCGGGTTGCGGTAGGAGATGTGAGATTGAAGATAAGGGATATTTTGGGTGCATTTATGTTTGGCGGTGAAGCTTCGGACAAAAAAGTTAAAGTACTGTCCGGTGGAGAACGTACTCGTCTTGCTATGATTAAGCTACTGCTGGAACCAGTCAATCTCTTAATATTGGATGAACCGACCAATCATCTGGATATGCGCTCAAAGGATGTTTTGAAGGAAGCTATTCGTGAATTTGACGGTACTGTGATAATAGTCAGCCATGATCGTGACTTTTTGGATGGACTTGCGACTAAAGTGTATGAATTTGGAGGCGGTTTGGTGAAAGAGCACTTAGGTGGCATTTATGATTTCTTACAGAAGAAGCAGATAGAGAGTTTGAATGAATTACAAAATGGAGCTACACTCTCTTCTTTGAAAGACGTTGGTCGAGAGGATGCTTCGAATGTAACAAAAGAATCTCAAGCTTCTGATAATAAGTTATCTTATGAAGCTCAAAAAGAGTGGAATAAGAAGCTGAAAAAGTTAGAACGTAAGGTTGCGGATTGTGAGGCTGAAATCTCACAGATTGAGTCGGCTATAGCTATTCTGGAAATAAAACTGGCAACTCCTGATGGTGCTTCAGATATGCAACTTTATGAACAGCACCAAAAACTCAAGCGCCAATTGGATGGTATCATGGAAGAGTGGGATAGTGCCTCTACCGAATTGGAAGAAGGTAAAAATAAGATATTATAATAGTTTAATTAATAATAGATGTAATGAAAGTAATGAAGTATTTTCCTGTTTTGGCATTCTGCTTGATGGCTGCAGGGTGTGGTAGCAAGAAAGGAGTTGTTTCTGAAGCTGGGGTTGATCTTTCTAATTTGGATAAGACGGCTCTTCCTGGAACCGATTTCTATCAGTATGCTTGTGGAGGTTGGATGAAAAATCACCCGCTGACTGACGAGTATGCCCGCTTTGGATCTTTTGATATGCTTGCAGAGAATAATCGTAAGCAAGTGCGTGAACTTATTGAGGAGCTATCTAAATCAAAACATGAAGAAGGTAGTGTGGCTCAAAAAATAGGTGGCATGTATAATATGGCTATGGATAGCCTGAAACTCAATAATGATGGAGCTGCTCCAATAAAGCAAGGTCTTGATGAAATCGCTGCAATAAAGTCTAAAGGCGATATCTATACTGTGATAGGTAATCTTCAACAGATAGGTATAGACCCTTATTTTAATATGTATATTGGTGCAGATGATATGAATAGCTCTATGAATATAACTCAAATAGGACAAGGTGGTTTGGGTATGGGAGAGCGCGATTATTATTTGGAAAAAGATGAAAAGACAACTGCTATTCGTGAAGCTTATAAAGTTCACATCGAAAAAATGTTTCGTTTAGCAGGTTTTGATGAATCTGTTTCAAAGAAAGCTGTGGCTGCCGTAATGAACATAGAGATGTCATTGGCTGAGGCTTCACGTACGCAAGTGCAGTTGCGTGATCCTCATGCAAACTACAATAAAAAGACTTTGGCGGACTGGGAGAAAGAATATACAGCATTTGATTGGAATAAGTATCTCGAAGCATCTCGTTTGCAAAAAGTGGATAATATGATCATTGGTCAGCCTGAAGCTTTTAAGCAAGTAGAAACTGTAATTAATAACTTCCCATTAGAAGACAACATCTTATATCTTCAATGGAATTTAATCAATAGTTCTGCTGATTATTTAAGCGATGCCTTTGCCGTACAAAACTTTGATTTTTATGGAAAAGCGATGTCTGGCAGAAAAGAAATGCAGCCTCGTTGGAAACGTGCCGTTTCTACAGTCAATAATTCGCTTGGAGAAGCTGTTGGACAAATGTATGTGGAAAAGTACTTCCCGGCAGCGGCAAAAGAACGCATGGTGGCTTTGGTGAAGAACCTTCAAAGTTCATTAGGTGAGCGCATCAAGAATCTTAGCTGGATGAGTGATACTACAAAGCAAAAGGCGCTGGAAAAATTGGCGACTTTTCATGTGAAAATCGGGTATCCGGATAAGTGGAAAGACTATTCTAATATGGAATTTAAGGGTGACAATTATTGGAGTAATATAACTCGTGCAAATGCGTGGGCATATAATCGTATGCTGGCTAAAGCGGGCAAACCGGTTGATAAAGATGAATGGTTGATGACCCCACAAACTGTGAATGCTTATTATAATCCTACAACAAATGAAATATGTTTCCCTGCCGGAATCTTGCAGTATCCTTTCTTTGATATGAAAGCTGATGATGCATTTAATTATGGAGCTATTGGAGTTGTGATTGGACATGAGATGACACATGGCTTTGATGATCAGGGTAGACAATATGATAAAGATGGGAACCTGAAAGATTGGTGGACTGCTTCCGATGCTCAAAATTTTGAAAAGCGTGCTGCTGTTATGGCTAACTTCTTTGATAGCATTGAGGTTGCTCCGGGCGTACATGGTAATGGCAAGTTTACACTAGGAGAAAATATCGCCGATCACGGAGGTTTACAGGTTTCATATCAAGCTTTCTTAAAAGCTATGGAAAAGACTCCTTTGAAATCGAAGGGTGGTTTTACTCCTGCACAACGCTTCTTCCTTGCTTATGCAAATGTTTGGGCTGGCAATATTCGTGAAGCTGAAATCTTGCGCCGCACAAAAACAGATCCTCATGCTTTGGGTAAATGGCGTGTAGATGGGGCATTGCCTCAAATAGCCACTTGGTACAAAGCTTTCGGTATTACCGAAAAAGATCCAATGTTCATACCGGTAGGAAAGAGAGTTTCTATTTGGTGATTTCTTTTCATAATATACTAAAAGGCGCTGATCTTAATCAAATGAGATCAGCGCCTTTTAATTAAGTCTAATTTATTATATGCTAGTATATGTCTAAATAAACATTTTTAGTACCTTTGCGCATCAAATCGTTAATACGCAAACCCATGTCGGAAACCAAAAAAATTAAAACCGCATTAGTGTCGGTTTATCATAAGGAAGGTTTGGATGAAATCATAACCAAACTTCATGAAGAAGGGGTTGAATTTCTATCCACAGGAGGAACCCGCCAGTTTATAGAATCTTTAGGATTTCCTTGTAAGGCTGTAGAAGACTTGACTTCTTACCCTTCTATATTAGGAGGTCGTGTAAAAACCTTGCATCCTAAAGTGTTCGGGGGAATTCTTTGCCGCCGTGGATTGGAGCAGGATATGCAACAGATTGAAAAATACGAAATACCTGAAATCGATTTGGTAATAGTTGACTTATATCCATTTGAAGCAACTGTGGCATCTGGGGCTGAAGAACCTGCAATTATTGAAAAAATAGACATAGGTGGCATTTCTTTAATTCGTGCTGCTGCAAAGAATTATAATGATGTGGTGATCATTGCATCTCAGGCTCAATATAAACCGTTTTCTGATATGTTGATGGAGCATGGCGCCCTGACTTCTACCGAAGAACGCCGTTGGTTTGCTAAAGAGGCTTTTGCCGTATCTTCTTATTATGATTCAGCTATATTTAATTATTTTGATGCTGAAGAAGGCTCTGCTTTTCGAAGTGGGGTAAATAATCAAAAGGCTTTACGTTACGGTGAAAATCCCCATCAGAAAGGATTTTTCTATGGAAATCTTGATGCAATGTTCGATCAGATTCATGGTAAAGAGATTTCATACAATAATCTGTTGGATATTAATGCCGCTGTTGAGCTGATTGATGAATTTAGCGAAACAACATTTGCTATATTAAAGCATAATAATGCATGCGGTTTGGCTTCCCGTCCTTCTGTCCTGGATGCTTGGAAAGATGCACTTGCAGGCGACCCGGTTTCTGCTTTTGGTGGCGTTCTTATCACCAATGCAATTATTGATAAAGAAGTTGCCGAAGAGGTGACCAAAATATTTTTTGAAGTTATCATAGCTCCGGACTATGACGTTGATGCGCTTGAAATTTTAAGTCAGAAGAAGAACCGTATTATTTTGGTTCGTAAACAAGCCTCATTACCCAAGAAACAATTCCGCTCATTATTGAATGGAGTACTTGTTCAGGATCGTGATTTAAATATTGAAACTCCGGAAGATCTTAAAACAGTAACAGTAAAGACGCCTTCTGAAGTTGAAATAGGTGATATGCTTTTTGCTAACAAAATAGTAAAGAACAGTAAATCTAATTCTATTGTCTTGGCTAAAGATAAACAATTATTAGCGAGTGGAGTTGGACAAACATCACGTGTGGATGCTTTGAAACAGGCCATAGAGAAAGCTAAAAGTTTTGGCTTTGATTTGCAAGGGGCTGTTATGGCATCCGATGCATTTTTCCCATTTCCAGATTGTGTTGAAATTGCCGGGAATGAAGGAATCAAAGCTGTTATTCAGCCTGGTGGGTCAATAAAAGATCAACTTTCTTTTGACTATTGCAATGAACATGGCATATCAATGGTAACTACTGGTGTTCGTCATTTTAAACACTAATTTGATCAATAGACTGAAAAATGTTTTTCCCTGCAAAATAAAAAATAAAATTGATAAATTATGGGATTATTTTCTTTTACGCAAGAGATTGCAATGGATTTGGGGACGGCCAATACAATTATTACCACTAATGGTAAAATAGTAGTGGACGAACCTTCTGTGGTTGCTCTTGATCGCCGCACAGACAAGATGATTGCTGTGGGTGAAAAGGCTAAAATGATGCATGAAAAGACTCACGAAAACATACGTACTATCCGTCCTTTGCGTGATGGGGTTATAGCGGATTTCTATGCTTGTGAACAAATGATACGTGGACTAATTAAGATGGTGAATACTCGTAATCATCTTTTTTCTCCGTCTTTGCGTATGGTTATCGGAGTGCCATCGGGTAGTACCGAAGTTGAACTCAGAGCTGTACGTGACTCTGCAGAACATGCTGGAGGGCGTGACGTTTATTTAATCTTTGAACCGATGGCAGCTGCTATTGGCATAGGTATAGATGTTGAAGCTCCTGAGGGGAACATGATCGTCGATATAGGTGGTGGTTCAACGGAAATCGCTGTTATATCTTTGGGCGGTATTGTCTCTAATAATTCTATTCGTATAGCAGGCGACGATCTGACTGCAGATATTCAGGAATATATGAGCCGCCAACACAATGTAAAAGTAAGCGAGCGCATGGCTGAACGTATTAAGATTAATGCAGGTGCTGCTTTGACCGAATTAGGTGAAGATGCTCCTGACGATTATATCGTTCATGGTCCTAACCGTATTACAGCATTGCCAATGGAAGTTCCTGTGTGCTACCAAGAGGTTGCTCATTGCTTGGAAAAATCCATTTCTAAGATTGAGACAGCAATTCTAAGTGCGTTAGAAAATACTCCTCCCGAACTTTATGCTGATATTGTACATAACGGCATTTATTTGGCTGGCGGTGGTGCTTTGCTTCGCGGCTTGGATAAGCGCTTGACTGATAAAATCAATATTCCATTCCATATTGCAGAAGATCCGTTGCATGCTGTGGCTAAAGGCACTGGTGTAGCGCTGAAAAATGTGGATCGTTTCTCGTTCTTGATGAGGTAATAAACGTTTATGCGAAATTTACTGAACTTTCTCATTAAATACAATTACTGGTTCCTCTTCTTATTATTAGAGGCAGCCAGTTTTGTTTTATTGTTCCGTTATAACAACTACCAGCAGGGTCTGTTTTTCACTTCTGCTAATGACGTGGCAGGAAAGGTTTATGAGATTTCGGGAAGTGTCACCTCCTATTTTCATTTGAAATCTGTTAATGAAGATTTACTTGATCGAAACTTATGGCTCGAAGAACGAGTCGCTTCTCTACAAAAAGTATTGAAAGAGAAAGGTGTGGATTCGTTGAGTTTGGTTAGTTTGCAACGTGTGCCGACTACCGACATCCGCATATATAAGGCGAGTGTCATAAAAAATAGTGTTAATCTTCCAGATAACTATATAACCTTGGATAAAGGGGCTAAAGATGGTATTAGTTCTGAAATGGGCGTTGTTGATGCAAATGGGGTTGTTGGGATTGTTTATAAGACATCTCCGAATTATTCTATTGTACTACCCTTGCTTAATAGTAAATCGAGCATAAGCTGTAAAATCGTGGGAAGTGACTATTTTGGTTATTTGAAATGGGAGAATGGTGATTCTCGCTATGCCTATTTAAAGGATTTGCCCAGGCATGCTGAATTTAATTTAGGTGATACCCTAGTCACTAGCGGATATTCGACTGTTTTTCCGGAAGGTATTATGGTGGGAACTATAGATGATATGTCTGACTCGCATGATGGTCTTTCATACCTGCTAAAAATAAAGCTTGCCACAGACTTTGGTAAGTTGAGTGATGTGCGTATCATTGCACGAAATAAGCAAAGTGAACAAAAAGTTCTGGAACAGAGCATAAAGGAGTAAATATGATAATAAGTTATTTACGTAAAATGGTATGGTTTGTCGGCTTAATGCTGTTGCAAGTGCTGATATTAAATAATATACATATTGCCGGATATGCTACCCCTTTTTTATATATATATCTTATTCTTAAATTTGAATCGGATATATCTAGGAATACTGTAATGCTGTGGGCTTTTTGTTTAGCTCTATTAATAGATGTTTTTTCTGACACTCCCGGAATGAATGCAGTTGCGGCTGTTACAATAGCTTTTTTACGCCCATTCTTTTTACGTCTTTTTGCACCACGTGATACTTTGGATAATATTGTACCTTCAATAGCATCCATGGGCTTTTCTCCCTTTTTTAAGTTTCTGATTGTTAGTGTATTTGTACATCACTCGATATTACTGTCTATAGAGTATTTCTCTTTTGTCCATTGGGGAGCTTTGTTACTTAAAATAGTGGCATCCTCATCATTAACTGTGATTTGCATATTGGCTTTAGAGGGAATGAATAAAAAATAAAATGCCCAAAGATTATACGCTTGAGAAACGAAAATTGGTGATTAGCGGAGTAGCAATTGCGATTGTCCTCATTTATATCACACGTCTTTTTGTATTGCAGATAATGACTGATACTTACAAAAAGAATGCTGATAGCAATGCTTTCCTTAATAAATTGCAATATCCTGCCAGAGGGTCTATTTACGACCGAAAAGGTAGACTTTTGGTGTACAACCAACCTGCGTATGATATCACTTTTATTCCTCGTGAAATTTCCGTTTTAGACACCTTGGACTTTTGTAATACACTTAACATTACAAAAGAACAGTTTCTGAAGCGGATGAATGATGTGAAGGATCGAAGGGTTAATCCTGGATATTCTCCATATACCCATCAGGTTTTTATGACCCAAATGTCAGCTGAAGAATGTGGTGTGTTTCAGGAAAAGTTATTTAAATTTCCAGGCTTCTACATACAACGGCGTACAATCAGGCAATACACTTATAATGTAGGTGCTCATGTTCTTGGCGATATTGGCGAGGTGTCGGCTAGAGATATAGAGAATGATGACTATTACGTTAGAGGTGATTATATAGGTAAACAAGGAATCGAAAAATCTTTTGAGAATTATTTGCGTGGACAAAAAGGCGTTGAAATTTTGCTTAGAGATGCTCATGGACGAATTCAAGGCCATTATATGGGAGGAAAGCTTGACCGTGCAGCCATTCCGGGAAGAAACTTGACTTTGGGCATAGATATCGATCTGCAAGCCCTTGGCGAGAAGTTGATGAAGAATAAGATCGGAGCTATTGTCGCAATTGAGCCCGAGACAGGTGAGATACTTTGCTTGGTATCTTCTCCGACATTCGATCCGCACATGTTGATTGGTAGGACAAGAGGACAGAACCATCGGATGTTGCAAATGGATAAGCAAAAGCCTTTGCTTAACCGCGCAATTATGGGTGTCTACCCTCCGGGGTCTACATTTAAGACAACACAAGCTTTGACATTCTTGCAGGAGGGAATCATTCAGCCTTCGACTTCTTTCCCTTGTTATCACGGTTTTATCTATAGAGGACTTAGAGTTGGTTGCCATTCCCATTCTTCTCCTCTATCTTTGATCCCTGCAATAGCAACTTCTTGTAATGCTTATTTTTGTTGGGGACTCTATCACATGTTTGGAGATAAAAAATATGGTTCTCCCCAAAATGCACTTACCGTATGGAAAGATCATATGGTTTCTCAAGGTTTTGGATATAAATTGGGTGTTGATTTACCGGGCGAAAAGAGAGGGCTTATCCCGAATGCCAATTTTTATGATAAGGCCTATCGGAAATCATGGAATGGACTTACTGTCATAAGTATCGGTATTGGACAAGGAGAGGTCTTGAGCACACCTTTACAGATGGCAAATTTGGCGGCGACAATTGCCAATCGTGGCTTCTTTGTTGCTCCTCATGCAGTCAAGACTGTTCAAGGTTCTCCTTTGGATAGTTTGTATCGTAACCGACGATATACTGACATTAATAGAAGATATTATGATGATGTGGTCAGAGGAATGAGAGCAGCGGTTACTGGAGGACCAGGTGGAGCAACTTGCCGTATTGCTAACACTATTTTGCCTGATGTAGAAGTCTGTGGAAAGACGGGTACTGCCCAGAATCGTGGACATGACCATTCTGCTTTTATAGGCTTTGCACCCATGAAAAAACCTCGTATAGCTATTGCTGTTTATGTGGAAAATGGTGGATGGGGAGCAGCATACGGTGTGCCCATCGGAGCGTTGATGATGGAACAGTATTTGAAGGGTAAACTTTCGCCAGCCAATGAAGCTCTAGCTGAGGAATTTAGTAACAAGGTAATTGCTTATGGTAACGAGGAAAGATAGTATATGGAAATCATTAGATTGGGTCACAATCTGTGTCTATTTAATCTTGATTATATTCGGCTGGTTTAGCGTTTGTGGAGCCAGTTATGATTATCAAACTCATGAGTTCTGGGACTTTTCGACTCGTGCCGGTAAGCAGATGGCCTGGATTATTTGTTCATTTGGACTTGGATTTGTGCTGTTAATGCTTGAGGATAGTCTATATGATATCTTTGGCTATTTGATTTATGCAGCGCTTATAGCATTACTTATAGTCACCATCTTTATAGCGCCTGATACAAAGGGATCAAGGTCATGGCTGGTTATGGGACCGGTTAGTTTACAACCGGCCGAGTTTGCTAAGTTTGCAACGGCTTTGGCACTGGCCAAGTATATGAATACATATTCTTTCATATCGGGAAATTGGAGGAATTCTTTAACCGTGATATTCCTTTTTTTGTTTCCGATGGGATTAATTATTATGCAACGAGAAACAGGTTCTGCCTTAGTCTATCTCATTTTCTTCATAGTATTATACAGAGAAGGTCTGCCAGGTGTAGTCCTCTTTTCGGGAGTTTGCGCTGTGGTATATTTTATTGTAGGCATTCGTTTTAGTGGGAATCTTCTCGAAGGTACATTGGCACCGATCGGATCATTTTCTGTGCTTACTATGATTCTCCTATTCGAGGCTGGGATGGTCTGGGTTTATAAAAGGAAATGGGAGCCAATGCGCAATATATTATTTGTGACTTTAGGCTCAATGTTGATAGCATACTTAATATCTAGATACCTTGTGCCGTTTAACATCGTGTGGGTTCAATTAGTTTTATGTGCATTAACAATAGGGTATCTTTTCTTCTTGTCGCTGAGTGAAAGACAAATCACTTATTTTCTTATAGGTATGTTTGCTATTGGATCGATCGCTTTCCTCTATTCCAGCGATTATGTGTTTAATAAGGTTTTGGAACCCCACCAGCAAGTGCGTATTAAAGTTGTTTTGGGAATGGAAGATGATTTGACTGGTGCGGGATATAATGTAAATCAATCGAAAATAGCTATAGGTTCCGGGGGGCTTACGGGAAAAGGTTTCTTGAATGGTACCCAAACAAAATTAAAATATGTTCCTGAACAAGATACCGACTTTATATTTTGTACTGTAGGCGAAGAAGAGGGTTTCGTTGGCTCATCAGCCGTACTTTTACTTTTTTTAGTGCTAATTTTGCGTTTAGTAGTCTTGTCTGAGCGACAAAATTCTACATTTGGTAGAGTCTACGGTTATTCCGTTGTCGGTATTTTCTTATTCCATCTGTTTATAAATGTTGGGATGGTCTTAGGATTAACGCCTGTAATTGGTATTCCTCTACCTTTCTTTAGCTATGGGGGATCTTCTTTATGGGGATTTACCATTCTTCTATTTATCTTCTTGCGTATAGACGCTGGACGTAAAAAGCGCTTTGCTTAATAGGCTATTCGTGCAGTCTAATGCCTATATCGCTTATACCAGATATTCTTTTATCCGGGAGTAAGTATGCGATTTTAAAGATATAAATACCTGGATTTTTCATTTGGATATGCCCCACTGTGTGTGAGAGCTGATACAGCCCGCCCCAGCCTTTTCCTAGCCAATTTCCTTTGGCATCACTCAGTGCTATGTTTATCGTATCTTTAATCAATCCTTTATCAGGTAGTCGACAACTGAATAAGATGGGAAGGTTGCGGTAAGGAAAGTCACTTTTACTCCTTATATCTATAGACAATTCATATATTTTACATGAATCACTCATCGTTTTTACAAAGTACAAGGTGTCTTGCTTACTCCAACCTCTCTCAGGCAAAGACTTGGCTATATGATAGACTGTATGTCTGTCGCAAGAAGAAAAAGCACTTGCGACAGACATTAAAACACATGTACAGCTTATCAACCAATAATACTTAGGACTTTTTATCATATTAAACTTTGAAAGCTTATGAATTGCTATTTGTGGGTTTATCTTGTTGCTGCCCATTACCTTGATCTCGATGTCTAGGCTTATTGTTTTGCCTGTTTCGATCATGGCGTTGTTGAACTGGCTGGTTATTATTAGCCTGAGGAATTGTGGGGGATTGTTTCTTTTCTTGTGGAGCTGTACTTATGGTATTCCCCTCTACATTTACATTTGTCCTGGCTTCGAAATTAGGTCTATTACCTTTTTTCTTTTTTCTTCTTGTATTATTCCCATTTCCGTTCCTGTTATCTACCTCACCTCTTTCTTTTTTGCTTTTATCAAAGCGAGTCAAGCTTTCTTGTTCTAGCAAGTCCATTGACTTCTTCGTTTCTGGCTTGGAGTTATCAGGGTGTTGCAAGCTATCAGGTTTTATGCCTCTTCTATTCAGCCCTATAATTTCAAAGGCTCTCTTGCCACTTATTGTTACCAGATTTGCCGGTATTTCCTTATCACTGGAATATGTTATTTGGTTTGTAAGAATGTCAGCCTTGAAAAAGTAGAAAAATCCATCTTTAGTTTCTAGCTCGATTTCTTTTGATGGAAGACGTTTTTGAGCTTCAACATAACAGTCTACTTCATAGTTAAGACAGCACTTTAATTTGGCACATTGACCTGCTAACTTTTGAGGGTTTAATGATATATCTTGATATCGAGCCGCACTTGTTGATACGGAAACAAAGGATGTAATCCAAGTAGCACAACAAAGTTCCCGGCCGCAGGGACCTATGCCACCTATGCGTCCCGCTTCTTGACGCGCTCCAATCTGTTTCATCTCAATGCGTACGCGAAAAGCTTCAGCTAAAACCTTTATCAATTGTCTGAAGTCAACCCGCTCATCTGCTATATAGTAGAAAATGGCTTTATTCCCGTCACCTTGATATTCTACATCACCAATTTTCATATCTAAATTAAGATTGGCAGCTATTTGGCGGGCACGTATCATAGTATCATGTTCTTTGGCCTTCGCTTCATCGTATTTTTCCATATCTACGGGTTTAGCTTTACGATAAATCCGTTTAATGTCAGCTTCCGATTTTATATTTGCCTTTTTCATTTGCAAAGGTACAAGCCGTCCGGTTAATGTTACAGAGCCGATGTCGTGCCCCGGAGTTGCTTCAACAGCTACGATATCCCCTTTTTCAATAGGTATATGGTTACTGTTTCGGTAATATCCTTTTCGTGTGTTCTTGAATTGAACCTCAACCAAATCAGATTCTTCTGAGTTTCCAGGGATATCTGCAAGCCAATCGTATGTGTTGAGTTGTCTGTCTTGTTTACCGCAACTTTTGCAGCAAAGGCAGCCACTTCCATTATGTAGTTTAAAATCCATATTATTCTGATTTTATATTAAGTAAGTCTTTAATTTTTCAATAGCATGATCATTTTGAGTGAAAAATCAAAAAAGATCATCTTAGGGTTTACATTCTGCTCAACATGTTGTTGAGCTTCAGAAAGCTCGTTCATAATGTTAATAACATTCCGCTCATTTACAAAAGGTGCAAAACGACTTGCAAAATTCTGCTCGGGCAGAGTCATATAGTTCATCTTACTGCAATGCAGGTTATAAATAAAATTCTCTCGGATCATTCTTTGGCAGTAATCTAGAAAACTTTTTTGCTTTTCTCTACCCATCCCTGCTATTTGTTCACTCCACTGTTTCATCTCTCTAATTTTACGTTGATAAGAGAGACGCATTAAATTTACAAAAAGATTAAAGAAAAGCTCGTCTTCTTCGTTTAAGTGTATAGTCTCTAATGCTTTAATGAAATTACCATTTGCAATATGTGCAAGTGTTTTACTATCTTCAGGGCGAACACCATATTTGTTCTGTAATGCGGCAACAATATCTTCCTCTTCAATTCTTTGAAAGTTGAAACGTTGGGTGCGACTTATTATTGTCGGCAATAGCATGTCTGGCATTTCTGAAATCAACAAAAAGATAGTCTGTTGAGGAGGCTCTTCCAATAACTTCAGCAATTTATTGGAACACACTACATGCATTTTTTCGGGAAGCCATATTAAAGCAACTTTATATCCTCCTTCACTAGACTTCAGACTCAGCTTCCTCAGAATTTCATCACTCTCTTTTGCATAAATTGTGGCTTGTCCGTTTTCCGAATCAATATCATCCAGCCATTGGTTAATCGTAAAATAGGGGTTATTTAAAACAGTATGTCTCCATTCTGAGATGAAATCATCGCAAACTTCTTTTTTTCCTTTCTTTACAATAGGATATACAAAATGAACGTCGGGATGTACTAACTTATTCCATTTCACACAAGATGGACACACCCCACAGGAATCTGTTGCCGTCCGATTCGCACAGCAGAGGTAGCGGGCATATGCTAGAGCCATTGGAAGTTTCCCAACTCCGGATGGTCCACAAAAAAGTTGGGCGTGGGCGATACGTCCTTTTTGTACCTCCTGTATCAACTTCTGTTTAGTTGCTTCTTGCCCGATTACATCTTTAAACAACACCGCTTAACTAGATTATGATGAAATAATAAATTTAATAGATAGCTTTCGCGACTTCTTTAATACTATTTACGGCTCCAATGGAGTAAAAGTGAATACTGGGTACTCCTTCAGCTATCAATTCCTTACACTGTTGGGTACACCACTCAATTCCTACTTGCTCAACCTCTTTATCATCTTTACATTTAGCTATTTCGAGAGCTAAAGGCTCAGGTATATCAACTTTGAATGTTTTTGGTACAATGTTTAATTGATTTTTTTTCTTTAGTGGCTTAATGCCTGGTATAACAGGAATTGTAATACCAGCTTCACGTATACGTTTGATAAAGTCAAAATATTTTTGATTATCATAGAAAAGCTGAGTAACGGCATATTCCGCACCAAGTTCCATTTTCTTTTTCAACCAATAAATATCAATGTCGATATTAGGTGCTTCCTCATGCTTTTCAGGATAGCAAGCCACCCCATACGAGAAAGGAGTTTTTGTAATTTTCATTTCAGAACCATCAGTGAAGATCCCTTTATTGAAATTATTGATTTGTTCTTGTAAATCAGTGGCGTGATAATACCCATCTCCTTCAGGCGTAAACACTGCTTCATGCTTTGCTTTATCACCACGTAAGACTAGTAAATCTGTAATACCCAGGAATTGGAGATCGAGCAATACGTATTCAGTTTCTTCACGCGTGAACCCACTACAAAGAATGTGAGGAACTACGGTAATGTCATATTTGTTTTGTATCGCAGCTGCAACGGCAACAGTTCCCGGCCGGCGACGTAGCTTGTATCGCTGGAATAATCCGTCGCCAAGATCCTTATATACATATTCACTTCGATGCGTAGTAATATTTATATATTTGGGGTCGAAATCTCGAAGAGTATCTATAGTTTCGTACAACTTCTCAATGCCGGTACCTTTTAGAGGAGGTAATATTTCAAAAGAAAAAGCTGTTTTTTTATTACTATTAATCAGGTCGATGATCCTCATTTCTTTTAGTGATCTTTGTTAAATTAATGAAATTCTTTCACATTGGCACAAAAATACGAAAAAGAATTGAGATATACTTCTTGCTTCTATTCTTTTATACAGCGGATAGAAAGTCCTTTATAATAACTTTTACCGGTAGCGATAGTGCTTGCATAGACAAAATCA
Source organism: Bacteroides sp. (assembly GCA_041907545.1). Classification (GTDB taxonomy): domain Bacteria; phylum Bacteroidota; class Bacteroidia; order Bacteroidales; family Bacteroidaceae; genus Bacteroides. The sequence goes on along the minus strand of JAYRGX010000023.1, from coordinate 47,983 downwards.
TTATTACTTCCTGTGAAAAAAACGGTCTCTTCCGGAATAGTATTTTCTGCTTTACTTACAGTCCAATAGCCCACCATTTTTTGAAACTGCGCATATTCTCCTTCTCTCCACATTCCAACAGCCTCAATGTTTAACCCAGAATTAGATATTACTGGTTGGACGCCAGCTCCTTCTGTCAGTTCAATCCATGTACCAGATTTTAAAAGAGAAGCTTCGTTGTTGATGTATGTTTTTAGAAGGAGCCAATCTTCAGCACACGGTATTCTCCAATTCTCAGGGGCTAATTCTCCTTGTAATATAGCTTCTCCATTGTAGAAATAAGTATTTTGGTTATTAGGTTTAAAGTATCCAGCTCCATTTCCAAGAGCTGTTTTTAATGGAATTGCTGAGGCGTCTCTATAATTTATTGCTTGAAGATTATCTTTCATCCAGTATTGTATACCTATTTTTACTATTGGATAGGTTTGCAATACTCCTCCTCTAATATCTCTTATAGTATGGCTTACGATATTTACACTTATTGGTACATCGGGTTTCTCTACTAAAATCCTTCCTGTGGGAGTGAGGTAAAATTTTGAGATGGAAGCTTGATCCCCTAAGCTGTATGTGAAAGTGTTTTCCGCTGTGCTCCAGCAAATTTTGCCACCACATGCAAGATTGTTAATGTCTAGAAATTGTAAAACTGTTCCTTGTGTAAGATCTGCATTGTCATTTTCATCTATAGGATACGCTACTACAGCACGCGATGTCAATTCTTCAGACTTTAAGTACTCTTTACAAATTTCTGTAATAGCTTTTCCTTCGTAATACACGCGGTAGACATCTGATTGAGAGAAAGATAATGATGCTAAATGTATTTCCGTAAGATTCTCTCCGTTTTGAGTTATTCCACTCTCAACAGTGTTCCATTCCTCAATCTTTCCTAATATCCCGCTTAAGGTCAAGTTTGCATTTTCCTTTGCTGTGATATTAATTTCACACTGATTGCTTCCGCCAATATTCGAAGCTGGTAAAGGGCAAGTATATACTTTACCATTCCATTCTACTGTGAAAGCTTGATTTTCGGAGGTGAGTTCTTGTGGTATGATAATAATCTCTTTGCCTGTAAGATTCCCATTTTTATCAATGCTCCATTCTCCATATGGAATAATATCCGATTCATTTTCCAAATCAGTAAAGTTGTTTGTCTTAAAATCATACGAAGCTTTTGTTTTAAACCCTGTTGCTACAAGATAGGGATTTGCTTTTAGTAATTCTGTTGCATTTTCGCCTTCTTGTGGGATTAGGGTTATTTTCAACTTTACAAGCTTGTGCTGATAGCTAAGCTCTACATTCTGCGAACTGCTTTTTACGTTTGCAGAACTAGCTACTAGAAAATCAGATAAACAGTGATTTTCAATAGTGCTTTGGTCAGTCTTCACTGAAATAGCAATATCTGATTTCCCTTTGTATATTGCTTTTTGTTGATAAGGATAATAGCTAATGAAATCTAGGGTTGCATTTCCCTCTGGATAAAATACTGTTTGTTGGGGCATAAAAGTTGTTCCATCGTTGCCACATTCTAGCCACATGTTATCAATATATCGTTTTTCATCTATATCTGTAGAGTGTAGCATGGAAAATAAGCCCACTCTATCTCCTTTGCTAAATGCCGATTCAGAGAGCCTGGTTGTAGAATTAGATATTTTCGTGGAAAAAGTAATCGGTATTTTACCTGGGACAAGCTCCGAGCTGATCTGATTAACGCAAGAAGTTGTCATAGAAAAGATAATAGCAATGATACACACTAATTTAATGACTCTTATAGTCATACTGTCATTTTTCATTTTGGATTTGTTCTAAAGGCTTTAGCCGGGTTCAACAAAATACTAGATTGAGTAAACCAAAATTGGTATGGGAAAGTCAGAGGCTTTGGGATAAGAATATTTGGTCCTTAATAAGAAATTAAGGTCGCTCTTTCTATTTTTAAGCGCTAATTTAACGTTTCGGGTTTCAAAGGTATATTAATCTTTTTAAACCGCAAATCGCATAGTAGTTTTTTTGTATCTTTGCCTAGAATTAATAATCAGATTGACTATGCCATTAAATTTACCTGATAAGTTACCGGCAATTGAGCTGTTGAAGGAAGAAAATATTTTTGTTATAGACAATTCCCGTGCGACACAGCAAGATATACGTCCTTTACGTATAGCTATTTTGAATTTGATGCCTCTTAAAATTACAACGGAAACCGATCTCATCCGTTTACTTTCAAATACCCCTCTTCAAGTTGAAATATCTTTCATGAAAATAAAGAGTCATACTTCGAAGAATACTCCTATTGAACACATGAAAGCTTTTTATACGGATTTTGAAAAAATGCGCAATGAAAAGTATGATGGTATGATAGTTACCGGTGCACCAGTAGAGCAAATCGATTTTGAAGAGGTTACTTATTGGAATGAGTTGACTGATATCTTTGATTGGTCTCGAACACACGTGACATCTACGCTATACATCTGTTGGGCAGCTTATGCTGGACTCTATTATCATTATGGCGTGCCAAAACACGCATTGAAAGAAAAAATGTTCGGGGTATTTGAACATCGTTCATTGTCGCCTCTGCATCCTATATTCAGAGGATTTGATGATAGCTTTTATGTACCCCATAGTCGGCATACTGAAGTGCGTAAAGAGGATATTATTAAAATACCGGATCTGACATTACTATCCGAATCAGAGGATGCAGGAGTCTATATGGTTATGGCTCGTGGAGGACGTGATTTCTACGTGACCGGACATTCTGAATATTCTCCACGAACATTGGACAAAGAATATAAACGTGATTTAGGAAAGGGACTTCCTATACATGTTCCACAGAATTATTATGTGAACAATAATCCCGAAGAAGGAATTTGTGTGCGGTGGAGAGCCCATGCAAATCTTTTATTTTCCAATTGGCTGAATTACTTTGTATATCAGGAGACGCCTTATAATATTGAAGATATAAAATAAGCTTATCTATGTTAGGGATATATGTGTTGATCTGCAAGAGCATTAGCAAAGCGAGTTAGAAATAGATAAGAAGAGACGTGAAAAAATGATCAAGCAACGTAAAATAGAGCTGTTGGCGCCTGCCAAAAATTTAGAGTGTGGTATTGAAGCTGTTAATCATGGTGCCGATGCCGTTTATATCGGTGCACCTAAATTCGGAGCTCGTGCGGATGCTTGTAACTCTTTAGAAGATATTGCAAAGTTGGTTAGTTATGCACATCTATATAATGTTCGTATCTATGTGACTGTCAATACTATATTGAAAGATGAAGAGCTTGAAGAAACGGAACGGCTAATTTGGGATTTGTACCGTGTAGGAGTAGATGCCTTAATTGTACAAGATATGGGTATTACAGGCTTAAAATTGCCACCTATACCTCTCCATGCCAGTACACAAACCGATAACCGTACAATTGATAAGGTCTCTTTTTTGGCTGAGGCTGGGTTTCGTCAAATCGTTTTGGCTCGTGAATTATCTCTTCATCAAATCCGTCATATACATGAAGGGTGCCCTAATGTTGCTTTGGAAGCATTTGTGCATGGAGCACTTTGCGTTAGTTACAGTGGGCAATGTTATGTTAGCCAATCTTGTTTCGGTCGTAGTGCCAACCGTGGTGAGTGTGCTCAGTTCTGTCGTTTACCTTTTGATTTGGTAGACAGTAATGAGGATATCATTATCAAGAATAAGCATTTACTTTCTCTAAAAGATTTGAATCAAAGTGACATGTTGGAAGCATTGCTTGATGCCGGGATAACTTCACTAAAGATAGAAGGTCGACTAAAAGACATGTCGTATGTGAAAAATGTAACAGCTGTATATCGTGAAAAGCTTGATACATTATTTAAACGTCGGAAAGAATATGCTAGATCTTCTTCTGGAATATCTCATTTGACATTCAAACCTCAATTGGATAAAAGTTTTAGTAGAGGAGCAACTCATTATTTTCTAGAAGAGCGTAATCTGAATATAACATCTTTTGATACTCCGAAATCGTTGGGAGAGGAGATGGGAACATTAAAAGAGCAACGAGGTAATTATTTTACAGTTGCCGGAGTTAAATCTTTCCATAATGGAGATGGTGTGTGCTACCTTGATGAAAAAGGTAAGCTAAAGGGATTTAGAATTAACAGAGTGGATGCTAATAAAATATATCCCCAGGAAATGCAACGTATTCGTCCGCGAACTGTTCTTTATCGCAATTATGATAGAGAATTTGAGAAACTTTTAGCTCAAAAGTCTTCAGAGCGGAAAATAAGGTTGTTCTTGTCTCTAAAGGAAAATTCATTTGGGTTTGATTTAGCGGCTACTGACGAAAATGAGAATCGTGTCGTATTGACCTTTCCTATGGCTAAAGAACTTGCCCGTACCCCGCAACAGGAGAACTTGAGAGCACAACTAGGCAAGCTTGGCAATACTCCTTTTGAAATAAGTAATTTGTCTACAGATATTGATATCAATTTTTCAAAGAATTGGTTTATTCCTTCTTCTCTACTATCCGATTGGAAGCGGCAAGTTGTTGATCGTCTGATTTCTATACGTCGTGTTAATTATAGACAGGAGATTGCTGTGTGGAAGGGAACCAGTCATCAGTATCCTTTGCCGCCAAAAGAGACTTCGCTAACTTATCTTGGTAATGTAATGAATGCAGTTGCTACATCTTTCTATCAAGATCATGGGTTAAAGTCGATTGCTCCGGCATTTGAGAAAGAAACAATACCGGGAGCTGTATTAATGTTTTGTAAACACTGCTTGCGCTATAGCATGGGATGGTGTCCTACTTATCAAAAAGAGCGTTCGCCTTATCAAGAGCCTTATTATCTGAGGGCTTCTGATGGAAGACGTTTCCGTTTGGATTTTGATTGTAAAAATTGCCAAATGAAAGTTTATGCAGAGTGATGGGAATTACTATCAATTCGAAAGGCAACTCTTGATGTTGCCGACCCGATTATTCTCCTTCATATCAGGGCGTCGTATATCGGCTTCTTTTATATTATTAGTTTGTTGTGTCTGTTTAGTATCTTGCTACTATCCACAACCTCATCTTACTGATAAAAAAGTTAGTGCGAAGACGAAAGATTCGCTTTCTTATCTATACCAGCGGCATTATACATATAATTCGAATTTACAAGTAATATCCGACTCTGTTACAATTGCTTCTTTGCCGGTGAAAGATCGTTATTATACCCTACATTATGGTGATAGGGTAGTGGTGGCCGAATTTGCTATTCATCCCAAAGACTCAGTTGATACGGTTTGGGTAAAACTAGCACATACCCAAGATATACAGGGATGGATCAGACAAACGGATTTGAAGCAGGCCTTTGTACCGACTGACAGTATTTCTCAGTTTATTTACTTGTTCAGCGATACGCATGCTTCCTATTTTGTTGTAGTATTTGCCTTATTTATAGCTGCATGGGTTTTCCGCCTCTTTCGTCGAAAACAACTTAAGCTGGTCTATTTCAACGATATTGAAAGTATTTATCCTCTTTTGCTGTGTCTGCTAATGGCATTCAGCGCCACTATATACGAAACCATGCAAGTCTTTGTGCCGGAGACATGGGAACATTTTTATTTTAATCCTACCTTATCTCCTTTTAAAGTTCCACCAATTCTTTCTGTCTTTCTTTTAAGTATTTGGTGCTTTGTATTGGTGTTGCTTGCTGCTATGGATGATGTCTTTCATCAACTTTCACCCGAAGAAGCCGTCTTTTATTTATTAGGCTTGGCTTCATGCTGTATATTCTGTTACTTCTTTTTTATCCTAACCACACATATTTATTTAGGGTACTTTTTCCTACTTGTCTTTATATGGGCTTTCTTTCAGAAAGTGCATCGAACATTAATATACCATTATCGTTGCGGGCAGTGCGGTGTGCGCCTAAAGGTTAAGGGTAAATGTCCTAATTGTGGAGCTATTAATGAATAAAACCGGCTCTAACCAACTGATCAATTTTGGCGATCATGGCGAAGTGTGTTTATAAAAAATCAGCCCCAAAATACAGTCTTTTCTGCATTAGGAGCTGATAATCTTCATTTATGTGAATCTTTGTAACTTCTTAATTTAGAGAAAATATTTTAAAATCGGCAACGTATTTCTATACCGGCTTGTATAGGACGTCCTTTCTGCATAAAGCCATTGCCCATCGATTCAAAGTAGAATGTAGCGTATTCTTTATCAAGAGCATTACGTACCCAGAAGTTAATTTCCCCATTACCTTTTTGCAGACTAAGGCGTCCGTTCAGTGTTCCGTAAAAAGCTTGGCTGACATCATTCTGCTCTGTCCAATAAATACGCCCTGCACCAGTATAGTCGGCATTTACAATGATACGATCAAGCCAATGTCCCGGGTTGATTTGGAAAATATATTGGCCACCCACACTTAGGGTCTGTTTAGGAGTGAAAGGTACGTAGTTCCCGTTATAGGAAATATCTTGTAGTTCACCATTAACTTCTATATTCGTAATATAATCACGGAATGTAGCGTGAGTATATCCATAACTTATGTTTAGCATCAAATTGTTAGTGATTGCAGCTGCCAAAGCAGCTTCTGCTCCGATACTGCGACTTTTTCCTGCATTGACAGTTTCTCTTCCTAATCCACTCTCGGAGAAACGAGTCAGTTGTTGATCTTTGGTATCCATCAAAAAGGCTGAGAGATCGGCTGTTAACCGTCCGTTCCATAAGGTCAGATGACCTCCGATCTCATAATTCCATGTATATTCCGGTTTGTAACGCATGGCTGTGTTAATATCTGGCAGCTTTTCTTTCTTTTGTCCGATCATGGCACTCATTGATGAAAATTTTGGATCTGCCGCCAAAGCATCAAGCATGCCATTCTTTAAAGAGGTCGTAACAATATCGGAAAAAGTCTGAATATTATATCCGCCGCTACGATATCCTCGGGATACGGTGGCATAAACGTTATTTCCTTTTATCCATTCGTATTGCAGAGCAAACTTTGGCAAAAGTTGCACATAATCGGTACTTTCTTTGCCTTTTAATAGGCTGTTAGCTTCAAGCCCTTTACTTTCCATTGACATCGGAGGCATGCTAAATGTAAAATCGAAATCCAGTGGGGAGGCAGCGGAGTAATAGTCCATCCATATCTTTTCATACTCTAGTCGCAGTCCTATCGTAGCCGAAAGCCCTTTGAATAAGAGGTCATTGAACGTAGACTGATGATAGATGGCTCCACTTAGAGTCGGAGTCTTAAAGTTTTCACCGGTATAAAGTTCACTGCTGTTGATCGCCATGTGCATTTTGGGGGTATAAGGATTGGAAGCCGATAAATCATCAAAAGCTTGGTTGGCATTTTCTTCGATGATCTGCTTTATTCCTTTATCCTTAAATGTGACCGGTGCATCGGTTTTGAGCCATTGATAGAAACCAAAGGCGCCATTTGTCCATTGCCAACGTTGCTTGCCTTTACTTCTTATGACGATTTCTTCGCTCAAAGTGCTTATATGCTGCTTCTGCTCCAAAGCAAAAAGATTTTGTGGAGTAAAGTCTTGATCCATCATCATACGATCCTGGAGGTATTGATAACCTGTAATGGCACTTAGTAAGAAGCCTTTTCCCTGATATTCGGCAGAGAGTCCTGTATTCAACAGATTACGGCGGTAGTTGCTTTGATCATTGTATGCCGGCTGGGTAGCTTTACCCGTTGTCTTATCGTAAAGTCCGTAAGGAAATGCACCTTGGTCGGTATATTCGTAACTTACATTTAAATCGAGTTTCCAATTGTCCGAAGGAAGGTATATGCCACGGAAACGTCCACCTGCCGATTGTTCTTTATCTATTCTATCATTATTGCGCGCGCTGTTGCGAAAGAATCCTCCATCATAATTGTAGAACCCACCCAAAGAGTAGGCGAACCGTTTAGATACTTGTTCGTAGCGGGTCACGGATGCGTTATAAGCATTGTGCGTACCTGCTCCAAGGCGCATATCTGTTCCCTGATAGGCAAATGGAGATTTCGTATGTATCTTGATAATCCCCCCCATAGTATTGCGTCCATACAATGTGTTTTGTGGTCCACGGAGAATGTCGATGCGTTCTACATCAAAGTAATTAAAGTCGAATGCAGACTTGTCAATAAACGGCATATTATCGACATAAAGCCCCACGGAAGGGGTGTTAGTTCGTGATCCTATGCCACGGATATACAATGCCGAACTTAATTTGGAACCATAGTCAGGAATGTAAAAGTTAGGCACAATGGCAGTCAGATTTTTGACTGAATTGATTTGTGCATTTTGTAAATCTTGTTGCGAAAGCAGGGTTACGGCATTTGGTAACTCACGTAATTTCCGGCTTTCTTTAGGAGCTGCGACTACCGTGACAGCTTCAATGTCCACTACTTTGAGGGTATCTGCTTCATCGGCCAGTACTTTCCCTGTTGATAGGAATACCAGAGCTAATGCTAGCATGCTACACTTATTCATATTCTCTATAATATTTAGGTTGGACTTAACACGGTATCTTATAAAATAAGATTAGTATTAAGCGTGATTTTTTGAGAATGCAAAGTAAGCGTATTAGGGTAGCGCATGCAATCCTCATTTATGAGGATATTTCTACTCTCCTTTTGGTTGTCAGTAACTTGCCCTATACAAGTCTTAATATAAAATAAGTGCGATTAAATGCTTCCGGCTTCAATATAACCATGCATCACTGCATAGATGGTTAATCCAGACACTGATTTAATGCCTAGCTTCTCGGTGATATTTTTACGGTGTGAGATAACGGTAGTCAGACTGATGTTGAGCTTATCGGCAATTTCTTTATTAATGAGTCCTTTGGTTATAAGTATCAATACTTCAATTTCACGTGCAGAAAGTCCATGTTCCGTATCAGCTTGTGGCGGCATACTATGATGAGCTGCAGGATGCGTCATTGCATGATGCATCCCAGGATGTCCATGTTGGTGTAATTGTAGTATGGATTTTGCCAGACTTTTTTGATCTTGGAAAATATTAAGAGTAAGCACCCCCGATAGTTGAGGCATATTGTCGCTACCTGTCAAAACAATAGCTTTGACTTTCCGTTCCAAGAAGAATGAAGTATGTTCAAAGTAGACTTGTGACGAAATAAAGTAATGGGCATACATGTCCGGCGTATCATCCATAAATTCAGCAAAGGAATGAAATGTACGTATTATCGCCATCGGAATAATCTCTTCCAACAAGCCTTGAAGACCGATGACAGTCAAGGTATTCGAATCAATAATTGCTATTTCCGGTTTATGCATTACTTCTATTTTTTCTTTCCACCACAGATTACGCAAAGTTAATCATATTTTTCTCAACTCATGAAATCTTTTGCAGCTTCTGCACAGCGTTCTCCATCCATGGCTGCTGAAACGATACCGCCTGCATAACCGGCACCCTCTCCGCAAGGGAACAATCCTTTAATGCGGATGTGTTGCAGAGTTTCTCTGTCACGAATGATTCGTACGGGAGCTGATGTACGGGTTTCGACGCCAATCATTACAGCTTCGTTGGTGAGGAATCCATGGCTGTATCGCCCGAATTGCTGAAAGCCTTTACTTAACTTCTCAGTAAGAAATGGTGGCATCCAGAAGTGTAGGGGAGAGGATACCAATCCCGGAGCATACGAACTTTCAGGAAGATCATAGCTTAGTTTTTTGCGGGTAAAGTCTTCCATACGCTGTGCAGGAGCAGTCTGCTTGCGATTACCTTGCTGCCAGCAACTGTACTCCAATGCCTCCTGAAAATGCATCATGGCTAATTGAGGACTAGTGTCGTGAGACGTCAGTTCATTCCATTTTTCATTTTCAACTTTCAATTTTGGATCTAATAAGTCTTCCGGGCGGAGTTCCACTACCATACCCGAGTTACTCCAACGTGAACCGCGGTTGCTGGGACTCATACCATTTACAACAATCTGTTCGGGGGCACTGGCGGCGGGTACGATAAAGCCACCGGGACACATGCAAAAACTATATACGCCACGTCCGTCCACTTGATTGACAAAGCTGTACTCAGCGGCAGGAAGATAATTACCCCGGCCGTTTTTATTGTGATATTGTATTTGATCAATCAGTTGGGCAGGGTGTTCCAATCGTACACCTACTGCAAGACCTTTGGCTTCTATCTCCACATTGTTTGCTGCCAGCCAGCGATATACATCGCGTGCCGAGTGTCCGGTAGCCAGTACTACGGGACCTAATAATGTCTTTCCCGTATTCGTTTCAATACCTTTTACTTCATCATTTTCTATGATCAATGCGTCCATGCGGGTTTCGAAGTAGACTTCACCACCACATTCCAGAATTGTATTGCGCATATTTTCAATGACACGAGGCAGTTTATCCGTACCGATATGTGGGTGGGCATCCGCTAATATGGATGCAGAGGCTCCGTGCTGGCAGAATACATTCAGAATCTTGTCCACATTACCCCGCTTCTTGCTGCGTGTATAGAGTTTCCCATCGGAATAAGCGCCTGCACCACCTTCACCAAAGCTATAATTTGATTCTGGGTTTATCGTATGTTCCCGACCAATCAGAGCAAGATCTTTTTTCCGCTCACGTACGTTTTTTCCTCGTTCCACAACAATGGGGCGTAACCCTACTTCTATTAGGCGTAAGGCAGCAAATAGTCCCCCGGGGCCTGCACCTACCACAATAACTTGCGGTTTGCCGTCCACTTTGTGATAAGTGATGTGCGTATACTCCTCGTCCTTGGGCATTTCGTTGATGTAAATCCGTACATTCAGGTTGATGAGTACAGTTCGTTGGCGGGCATCAATACTCCGCTTTAAGACACGAGTCGCATGGATTGTACGTGCATCTAGTCCTTTCTCTTTCGCAATATATTCTATTAATCGCTGTTCGTTGGCTGCTATTTGCGGCAGCACACGCAATTGGTATTCTTGTATCATATTTTTCACCACAGAGTAACACGGAGTTACACCGAGTTTTTTTGTTAAACAATATATCTTTTTATTCCGTCTTTTAGACTTTGCACATTGAAATTAATCAGTAATCCATATCTGATTTTCGAAAGTTTCAGATAGGTTAATAGCTGTGAAGTATGTATGGGATGTAAAGCTTCAACAGATTTAAGCTCGATGTCAACCATATTGTTGACTACAATATCCAATCTGTATCCTGCATCAATCTTTATGCTTTTGTAAATGATGGGTAAAGCTTTTTGCCTTTCAATCGAAAATCCACATTGTACCAGTTCATAGCATAAACACTCTTCATAAGCACTTTCTAGAAATCCCGGCCCTAAAGTTGTATGCACTTCAAATGCTTTCTTTCGAATACTCCTTGTCAGTTCGTTAATTTCTTCCATTTATAATTTAAACATTTAAAATCTTCTTTTATGCTTCTATAAAGAGTGTATTTTTCTTATTTTACTCTGTGATACTCTGTGCGACTCTGTGGTGAAAAGGAGTTATCCGAATAGTGCACGGAAGGCTTCTTCTACTTTTCGCACAGGTATCAACTCTATTTTCAGCTTCGACGTATTCAGGCCCTGCATATTATATTTAGGCAGTATGAAGCGTTTAAAACCGAGTTTTTCAGCCTCACCAATACGTTGTTCGATGCGGTTTACCGGACGGATTTCTCCCGAAAGCCCTATCTCACCGGCCATGCAAATCTCCGGTTCTATAGCCGTATCCATATTGCTGGAAAGGATAGCGCTGATTACAGCAAGGTCTATTGCGGGGTCATTTACCTTTAATCCACCTGCAATATTCAAAAAGACGTCTTTTTGTGCTAGCTTGAAGCCAACACGTTTTTCGAGTACCGCCAATAGCATGTTCATGCGGCGGATATCAAATCCGGTGGCAGATCGTTGCGGATTGCCATATACTGCACTACTGACCAATGCTTGGGTTTCGATGAGGAAAGGGCGAACTCCTTCAATGGCGGAGGCAATGGCTACACCACTCATGCCTTCATGATCTTGGCTTAACAATAATTCCGATGGATTACTGACTTGCCGTAATCCGTCCTGCCTCATCTCGTAAATGCCCAGTTCGGCTGTACTGCCAAAACGGTTTTTGATGCTTCGCAGTATGCGGTACATATAGTGTTGATCACCTTCGAATTGTAGTACGGTATCCACAATGTGCTCCAGCACTTTGGGACCCGCAATACTGCCTTCCTTATTGATGTGCCCGATGAGCAGTACAGGTGTGTGCGATTCTTTTGCATAACGCAGAATAGCCGCGGAACATTCTCTTACTTGTGCCACACTGCCCGGTGAAGATTCAATGATTTCAGTTGATATGGTTTGTATGGAATCGATAATCACCAGATCGGGACGGGTGTTCTTGATGTGAACAAATATTTGTTCGAGTGAAGTTTCGCAGATAATCAAACAATCACTGGATGTAGTCGTCAGACGGTCGGCACGCAACTTGAGTTGCCGGGCACTCTCTTCGCCCGATACATATAAGATACGCTTCTCGGGCATACGCAAAACGGTCTGTAGAACAAGTGTCGACTTGCCTATACCAGGCTCACCACCGATTAATACCAAAGAACCGGGAACAAGTCCCCCTCCCAGTACGCGGTTCAATTCTTCATCATGCAAATCGATACGCGGTTCATCATCGGCTTCTATTTCGTTGAGGCTGACCGGCTTTTTCTTGCTTGTCTCCAATCCGGTATTCACATGCCTGTTTACCGGCTCTTTTCGTACTATTTCCTCGACGTAAGTATTCCATTCACCACATGACGGACACTTTCCGACCCATTTTGGGGAGTCCTGACCGCAATTGCTACATACGTAAACCGTCTTATCTTTTGCCATTTATCTGATATCATTATGTTCACAAAAAGCAAAGTTACTGAATTATATGGTTTGACTGAAGATATACATCAGTTTTCTGATACCTCATGATGGCTGAAACTCAAATAAAACGTACTGTTCTTCTTTACTTAACCGCCAGCTGCTGATTCCTTTAATATAAGTGCTTATAAATACTTAAATCGCAACCAAATTAATACTGTAATCAGTCTCTTTTATATGCCTTTCAAAAGCGGTGTAATATCGGCTTTATCCTTGTAGTAGATCACTCGTATATTGATGGTGGATCAGTCCTGTACTCATCATACATCAGTCGTATGCTTATCATAGCCTCTCTTGCAATATATCCTCAATAAGATAGAAATAGAGCCAATTCCCTTTCGTGATTTGTCAGAGCACAAACGGGAAATATTATTAAACATTGACTGAGTACCATTAACCTTCGTTATAGGCGTTTATCTCTTTTTGCCGATGTAGCGTATGACTGAAGCTTCACCTTTGTGTGCAACTCCCTCGGATAAGATGATTTCTACCTCACTCAACAATATAATTCCCAAATTGGGGAATAGTAAAGGTATCTCTTCTAGTGAATAAAGCATATCTTTCTCGCGAGGACCTCCGGCATGGGGATTGTTCTGTTGGTGCTGATAGTGTCCTTTGCTAAAACCCTCAAGAATCACTGTACCGCCGCTTTTAAGGTAAGGGAGCAAATCGGAATGAAAGGTTGTCCGGATATCAGGAGTGGTATGAGTATAGATGAAGGCAATCACATCGAAAGATTCCGGAGAATAATCGGGATGTATGCCCTCATTGAGAGTGTATGAGATGTTTACTCCCGCTTTATCAGCTAATTGTGTGGCTTTGACTTGTCCTTGTACGCTTTGATCGAAAGCTTCCACTTGCCAACCTCGGCTTGCTGCATAGACGGCATTACGTCCTTCACCTTCGGCAGGCAATAGTATTTTGCCTGGATTTAGCTTGTCAATGCTTTCTTTGAAAAAGATATTGGGTTCTTCGCCGTAAAGATATTCGATCTGACTGTATCTTTCGTTCCAAAATTCTTTCATAAAATTAATTTTTGTAATGATTTTAATTTAGTCCAAATCCGTTGTTGCTGAATCTGTCGATAAGAGCGAATAGGTAGAAGACTATGTTAATATGATTACTAAACGCTTTATGATTTGCTTTTGTTTTTTATTATATTTGACGGATTGTTAGAATAGAAAACTGATAACTATGGAAGCAAAAATGCTATTGAGAGATTCGGAGGTATTTCCTTCGGACATGGTTTTAAAGAATGCACTCGGAGAAGCTACCTATAATGTATTCGAAGCTTTTCTTAAAACAATATCAGAGGAAACCTACAACTTGACGGTTGAATGGAGGTATTATAATGATGGAAAAGCATGGTTGGCTAAAATAGCATATAAGAAAAAAACGATTATGTGGCTGTCGGTATGGGAAGGCTTTTTTAAGACAAGCTTTTATTTTACCGAAAAGCATCTTGAGGCTATTGCTGCGTTAAATATCTCGGACAGCATAAAGCAAGAGTTTGCGATGGCAAAGACTGTCGGAAAATTGATTCCAATGATTATTTGCATCAGTGCGGACAAACAACTTGAGGATTTGCTGACTGTTGTTCTGTTCAAGAAGAGCTTGAAATAAGAATTGAATAAAGGTTGTTGGAGAGTTCTAGATCGGACATTAATATATAGAGGAGGCTTGTTGAAACTGCTTCATAGCCTTGAATGATAGTATATAAATGTATATATGATTCTTATTCCCTTAAAAAGTGTCATTTCTTCCATTATTTGTATTATGCTTTTGTATGAGGTGATGGGTAACTTTGCAGAATAAGAACCAATAATTATTGATATGGCAAAGCAAACATTTTTATTTGTAACATTCTTAATGTATAGTATTATGAGCTTCTCGCAAACAACCGGTGATAATGTCACTCAAACAATCATTGCATTGGAAAAGAATGCATTGGAGAAATGGAATCAAGGCGATCCTGACGAATATCTAGCCCTTTCGGCAGATAATGTAACTTACTTTGATCCTTCTATCGAGCGGAGACTTGATGGCTTGGAAGCATTGAAGAAATATTATGAGCCGGTGAGAGGATTAGTGCATGTATCAAAATATGAAATGCTCGATCCTCAAGTCTGCGCCTCCGAAGGAATGGCAGTACTGACGTATAACCTTCACTCTTACCTGGATTCGGGAGTTAGTAAATGGAACTGCACTGAAGTGTATAAATTGGAGAAAGGCGGAAAGTGGAAAATCGTTCATACACATTGGTCATATATCAAGCCCGAGTTGAAGTAGGTTTCTATTCAAACTTAGACGATTTGAAAATAGATAAGGCTGTAGATTATACGCTCTCATTTCAAAAATCAAAAGCTAGAAGTGTATTCTTGTGTTGATAGTCTGTAAAGTCAGGCCTTACTCTTGTTTCTGAATTCCAAAGGAGTGATATTTTGTTGGTTACGAAAGAAACGGATAAAGTAAGAGGTGTTCTCAAAATTCAGAGCTTCGGCGATTTCCGTAATGGAACTCGGAGAGTATTGAAGCAGTTTCTTTGCTTCCACGAGTAATCTGTCATTGATGATTTGTTTGGCCGTAAGTCCGGTCTCTTTCTTAATCAGTTCATTCAAATAGTTGGGAGTGAGGCATAGCTTTTCTGAATAATGGGCAACAGAATGCCACTCCCGACATTCTTCATTCACAAACTCAAAGAAACGCTGTACATATTGGTTTTGACTTTTCAATACTTGGGTCTTGTTTTTCTGAATGAAGATTCGGTCTAAGTATTTTAGGACCTGATATAATATTGCCCGGAGTATATGTTTGTCTTTCTCCTTATACCACAAAATCTCTTCTTTTGCACTTTGAATCAGTGATAAGACATGGTTGTATTCTTCATCCGAAAGAGTCAATTTTTCTGGTATTTGCCCGTTATAACCGAAATAAGAAATAGCATTCAGAAAACCGGGGTCATTAAAGAAAGACAATAAAAACTCTCCTTCAAAAATCAAAGCATACCCGTCTACTATATGCTGAATATCCCATTCTCTTGACTGGGCAGGTGAAGTAAATACAATATCACCTTTTTGTACGCGATGTACTTTGTCTTCAATTCTAAAGTTTCCTTCACCTTCTGTGATAAGGGTGATATCATAATAACTCAAAGAATGTGCGGGATTATTCAGCAAGAACTTTTTAATGTCTTTCAGTTGAACGACATCTATAAGAAGCTCTTTTCCATATTTAGTTTTATAAAAAGGGATACAGTTCTTCATCACACTGCATTTTTGTACAAATGTACACGAAATCTTTTATTTCCATACAGGTTTGTAAAAAATGGCTTCTCTAAATTAGGTAAGGGAATCGTGATTTAATGGATTCTTTTACAATGTGTTGTGCTAAGCAGTAATTTCTCCGGCTATAGGTTGCCCCATACGTTTGCGTACTTCTGCAGCATCGTACCCATGACCGAGTAAAAACATCAGTTTGGTGACTGCTGATTCCGTGGTGCTGTCATATCCACAAACGACCCCCGCTTGCAACAGTTGGTATCCTGTTTCATAGCGATCCATTTCTACAGTTCCTGCATTACATTGGGTAACATTTACGATAACAATGCCTTGATCGCAAGCCTCTCGTAACCTGCGTACAAACCATTCTTTACGAGGAGCATTACCCGAACCATAAGTCTCCAGTACTACAGCTTTCAATCCTTTAATTTCCAGTATACTTGCAACTACACTTTCCTGTATGCCCGGGAAAAGCTTAAGAATGGCAATATTAGTATCTAACAAATAATGCGGGCAGAGTACTTCGTCTTTGGTCAACATCTTACGGATACCACTCCCGTATTTGATATGGATGCCTGCTGCTGCAAGTGCCGGGTAATTGAAAGAGCGGAAGGCATTGAAGTTTTCAGCATTCATCTTTGTGGTACGGTTGCCACGCATCAAATGGTTTTCAAAGAAAATACAAACTTCCGGTACCATCGGTTGCCCCTCTTCATTTTTTGCTCCGGCTATTTCAATGCTGGTTAAAAGATTTTCTTTTCCGTCCGTCCTAAGCACTCCAATGGGTAATTGCGATCCGGTCAGAATAACGGGTTTACTCAGTCCTTCGAGCATGAAGCTTAATGCTGATGCTGTATAAGCCATTGTGTCCGTCCCATGCAGAATAATGAATCCACTATAGTTGTCATAATGTTCGCTAATAATATGTACCAACTTGCGCCAAATATCGGGATCAATATCCGAAGAGTCCATCGGAGGGTCAAATTGATAAGTGTCTATGTGGAAAGAGAACTTATGTAGCTCCGGTATTTGTTTTTGTAGTTGTTCCAAATTGAAATTTTCCAAAGCACCTGTCTCTGGATTCTCTATCATACCGATTGTTCCACCGGTGTAAATTAGCAAAACGGAAGTGTTATCTAATATATTCTGCATATTTATACTTCATTATCGCTGCAAATATAATGAATAAAGTTTATTTGTATGGCAAAATGTCAGAAAACTCTTTATGTCTTTTAGTCTAAAAGTTTTTTTCTTCTTATAAGAATCTTATTTGCATTGTTACGAAGAACTGATCTCTGTGCGAAACTCTTTTACCTCTTTGTTTTTCTTTGGTTGCGGCATTTAGAAGACCTTTTGGGTCGTAGTGTTACATTTCGTTGCAATATGACTTCTTACAGGTTCTTCTTTTAAATTTATTGCAAAAAACTTAGGAAAAGTGATAGATTGAATGTTTTTATTGTTACTTTTGCACACACTTATCAGAGAAACGATAGAAACAGAGATTAATGAACAACTACTATCTAAATACAGTCACATCCATGTGCATGACCACAACCCTTAGGGGTTAGGGATAGTATTTGTGTTTCTACGTGTTACACCATTTTTCAGCAGTTTTCTTTTTTATTCAACTCATGCAGGGCATAAATTCCTGTCCGTAGCATAATGTATCACCTTATAACTTTATAAAATGAAAGTAATGAAATTCGGCGGAACGTCCGTAGGTTCCGCGAAAAGCATTTTGAGTGTTAAGAAAATCGTAGAGTCAGTACAAGAACCGGTTATAGTGGTTGTTTCCGCTTTAGGTGGTATCACAGATAAATTGATTAGCACATCCAAAATGGCGGCTTCCGGCGACTCTGCTTACGAGAATGAATTTAGAGAGATCGTCTATCGCCATGTGGAGATGATAAAAGAAGTAATTCCTCCCGGAGAAGGACAAGTTGAGCTTCAACGTCAAATAGGTGGATTACTCAATCAGTTGAAGGATATTTTTCAGGGAATATACCTGATTAAGGATTTGTCTCAAAAAACATCCGACACGATCGTTAGCTATGGAGAACGTTTATCATCAATAATTGTAGCAAGACTTATTAATGCGGAGTGGTTTGATTCACGTAAGTTTATAAAGACTGAAACAAAACATTCCAAGCATGTACTCGATACTGATCTTACGAATGAACTTATTCGTGAAACATTTAAAGCTTTACCTCAACGGACTTTAATACCCGGATTTATATCAACAGACAAAACGAGTGGTGATGTTACTAATCTTGGTCGTGGGGGATCCGATTATACAGCTGCTATTATTGCTGCCGCACTTGACGCCGATGTGTTGGAGATATGGACTGATGTGGATGGCTTCATGACGGCTGATCCGCGAGTGATACAGGGGGCTTATACTATTAGTGAGTTGAGTTATGTTGAGGCTACCGAATTGTGTAACTTTGGGGCAAAAGTCGTTTATCCGCCTACCATTTATCCGGTATGCCATAAGAATATTCCCATTTTAATTAAGAATACATTCAATCCCGAGGGAGTCGGTACCATTATCAAGCAAACGGTAGCTAATCCCTTGTGCAAGGCTATTAAAGGTATCTCGTCTATTAATGATACCAGTCTTATCACGGTTCAGGGGCTTGGTATGGTAGGGGTTATCGGAGTAAATTATCGCATATTTAAAGCTCTTGCCAAAAACGGAATCAGTGTATTCCTTGTTTCCCAAGCTTCATCGGAGAACTCAACTTCTATTGGTGTGCGTAATGCAGATGCCGATTTGGCATGCCAAGTATTAAACGAGGAATTTGCGAAAGAAATAGAAATGGGTGAGATATCACCGATATTAGCCGAAAAGAATCTGGCCACTGTAGCTATTGTTGGAGAGAATATGAAACATACTCCGGGCATTGCCGGGAAGCTTTTCGGCACACTTGGTCGCAATGGTATTAACGTAATAGCCTGTGCTCAGGGAGCCTCAGAGACAAACATCTCTTTTGTGGTGGATAATAAGTCTTTGCGCAAGTCATTGAACGTGATTCACGACTCATTCTTCCTTTCCGAATATCAAGTATTGAATCTCTTTATTTGTGGCGTGGGCACAGTGGGAGGAAGTTTGATAGAACAGATTCGTTGTCAGCAACAGAAGTTAGTAGTAGAAAACGGCCTGAAGCTCCATATTGTAGGTATTGCAGATGCTGAAAAAGCAATGTTTAGTCGCGAAGGTTTTGACTTGCAGAATTTCCGTGAAGAGCTCGAACAGAAGGGCAAGAATAGTTCTATTGAGACGCTGCGTGATGAAATAATCGGCATGAATATCTTTAACTCTGTTTTTGTTGATTGTACTGCAAGTGCGGGAGTAGCCTCATTATATAAAGATCTGTTGCTCCATAATGTATCTGTTGTGGCTGCCAATAAAATAGCAGCTTCTTCGGAATACGAAAACTACCATGAGTTAAAGCAGATTGCCCGTCAACGTGGGGTGAAATATTTGTTTGAAACGAATGTAGGAGCAGGGCTTCCTATTATTAATACAATAAATGACTTGATACATAGCGGCGATAAAATATTAAAAATCGAAGCGGTATTAAGTGGAACATTAAACTATATCTTTAACAAATTAAGCGCAGAAGTACCGTTTAGTAAAACTATTCGTATGGCGCAGGAAGAACGCTATTCGGAGCCTGATCCTCGCATTGACTTAAGCGGCAAAGATGTCATTCGAAAGTTGGTGATTCTAGCACGTGAAGCCGGATATCACTTGGAGCAATCAGACGTGGAAAAACGCTTGTTTGTACCTGATGATTTCTTTGAAGGTACCCTAGATGACTTTTGGGAACGGGTGCCCAGTCTTGATGCTGACTTTGAAGCACGTCGCCAAGTGTTGGAACGTGAACATAAACATTGGCGTTTTGTTGCTAAATTAGAGCATGGCAAAGCGTCTGTCGGATTAATGGAAGTCGGTACCGATCATCCTTTTTATGGCTTGGAGGGTAGCAATAACATTATCTTGTTGACAACAGAACGTTATCGAGAATATCCAATGATGATTCAGGGATATGGGGCCGGTGCCGGTGTCACTGCTGCCGGTGTCTTTGCTGATATCATGAGCATTGCAAATGTCTAAAAGTTATAGCTCTTTTTTAATATCTGGTTTTATTCGGTATAATAATATCAAGTAAAGAAGAAGTTTAATGGAAAATGAAGTAGAGAATAAACTCAGTGGGGTTCAATGTCGCGCTGAGGCAAAAATGAAACATATCATCATTTTGGGTGATGGCATGGCCGATTGGCCTGTGAAATCACTCGGGGGCAAA
The DNA here is from genome assembly GCA_041907545.1 of Bacteroides sp. Classification (GTDB taxonomy): domain Bacteria; phylum Bacteroidota; class Bacteroidia; order Bacteroidales; family Bacteroidaceae; genus Bacteroides. Next base: position 27,524 of record JAYRGX010000023.1, on the reverse strand, counting down.
ACTTTGCTGCAGTATGCTCATACTCCTTATATGGACATGCTTGCCCGGAAGGGACGCTCCGGTCGTTTAATGACAGTTCCCGATGGTTTTCATCCTGGAAGTGAAGTGGCTAATATGTCTGTTATGGGCTATGATTTGCCTAAGGTCTATGAAGGACGTGGAGCCTTGGAAGCTGCAAGTATCGGAGTTGAATTGCAACCTGGTGAAATGGCTATGCGTTGTAATTTAATCTGTGTAGAAGGCGATCTTCTTAAAAACCATTCAGCAGGGCATATAACCACTGCAGAATCGGATGTGCTCATTAAATATCTCGAAGAAAAATTGGGAAGTGACCGTGTACGCTTTTATACGGGGGTACAATACCGTCACTTATTGGTGATAAAGGGCGGGGACAAACGATTGGATTGCACTCCTCCGCACGATGTACCATTGAAACCTTTCCAACCGTTATTGGTAAAGCCCTTTTCCGGTACAGAAAATATTACTGTTCCCGAAGGCGATGCTGATCTTACTCCCCGACAAACCGCTGACTTGATTAACGACCTCATATTGCGTTCACAAGAACTTTTGCAAGATCATCCGATTAATCAAAAGAGAATATCTGAGGGTAAAGATCCAGCAAATAGTATATGGCCTTGGAGTCCGGGATATCGTCCCCAGATGGAGCGCCTTTCCGATAAGTTCCCGCAAGTCGAGAGGGGAGCAGTGATCTCTGCTGTAGATCTGATCAATGGTATCGGATTTTATGCCGGTCTACGTCGATTGGATGTAGAAGGAGCTACAGGACTGTATGACACTAATTATGAAAATAAAGTCGCAGCCGCCCTGGAGGCATTGAAAACAGATGACTTTGTATACCTACATATTGAGGCCAGCGATGAAGCGGGCCATGAGGGTGATGTGGACTTGAAGTTGTTGACTATTGAAAATTTGGATAAGCGTGCTGTCGGACCCATCTATGAAGCTTTGAAAGAGTGGAAAGAACCGGTCGCAATTGCTGTTTTACCCGACCACCCCACACCTTGTGAACTGCGTACCCATACAGCCGATCCGGTGCCTTTTTTGATTTGGTATCCGGGTATTGAACCCGATGAAGTGCAGACTTATGACGAGGTGGCAGCATGCAATGGTGCTTATGGGTTACTAAAGGCTGACGAGTTTATCAATTTGTTTATGGAATGAATTAAGCATCAAAAAAACAGCGATTATGAAATATTATAGCACTAATAAACAAGCTCCGATTGCAACTTTGGAAGAAGCTGTAGTGAAAGGACTTGCTTCCGATAAAGGACTTTTTATGCCGGAGGTAATAAAAGTATTGCCTCAAGATTTTTATGACAATATTGATCAACTATCTTTCCAAGAAATAGCATACCGTGTAGCTGATGCTTTCTTTGGAGAAGATGTTCCGGCAGAAACATTGAAAGAGATTGTTTATGAAACACTCAATTTCGATGTACCATTGGTGCCGGTTAATGTTGCTGCAAGAGGAAAATATGTTCCGGCTCAAGCTAAATCCGCTATCTCTGAGAGCAGGCTTACCTCCGGTGATGAGGCTCCTATTTATTCTTTGGAGTTGTTTCATGGGCCGACATTAGCATTCAAGGATGTAGGCGGGCGGTTTATGGCTCGTTTATTGGGTTATTTTATCAAAAAGGAAGGAAAAAAACAAGTCAATGTTCTGGTAGCTACTTCCGGTGATACGGGAAGCGCTGTGGCGAATGGTTTTCTTGGTGTAGAAGGTATCCACGTTTATGTGCTTTATCCAAAGGGTAAGGTGAGTGAAATACAAGAAAAGCAATTTACGACTTTAGGGCAGAATATTACAGCGCTCGAAGTCGACGGGACGTTTGATGATTGCCAGGCTTTAGTGAAAGCGGCATTTATGGATAAGGAACTGAATGGGCAATTGCAATTGACTAGCGCAAATTCAATCAATGTAGCTCGTTTCCTTCCACAGTCTTTCTATTATTTCTATGCTTATGCCCAACTAAAAAGATTGGGTAAATCAAATAATGTGGTGTTCTGTGTGCCTAGTGGAAACTTTGGGAATATCACAGCCGGCTTGTTTGCAAAGCGTATGGGACTTCCGGTAAAGCGCTTTATTGCAGCTAATAACCGGAATGATATTTTCTATCAATATCTGCAGACGGGTATCTACTCTCCACGTTCTTCAGTCGCCACAATTGCAAATGCCATGGATGTCGGGGATCCGAGTAACTTTGCGCGTGTACTTGATTTATATGCCGGAAGTCATGCTGCGATATCTACTGAAATCAGCGGTACAACTTATAGCAATGAACAAATAGCCGATTCTGTTCGAGAAGTTTGGAAGTCAGAAAAATACCTTCTTGACCCTCATGGAGCTTGTGGCTATCGTGCGCTTGATGAAGGCTTATCTCCCGATGAAGTAGGTGTGTTCTTGGAAACTGCTCATCCGGCTAAATTCTTGGATACCGTTCAAGGTATTATTGGAGAGAATATTGAAATCCCAGAAAAATTACGTGCATTTATGCAAGGGGATAAGAAGAGCATACTCATCACGAAGCACTTTGAAGATTTTAAAGAGTATTTGCTTGAAGTTAAAAAATAATCATTATTTTGATTAATAGTATAAGTTAATTATTTTTATTGCATAATAATTAACTTATACTATAATGAAGACTTATCGTTGTTGGATATTTGGTTTAGTTGCAATACTATTTATTGGATGTGAAAAAGACGATTCTTATTCATCGAAGGTGAAAAGCGTTGTTTCAAGCGATATACTGCCTTATTCTGTTAAGATCCAGACAAAATTAGATATGCCTTCTATGAGTGAATCGGTTAAAGAAAGAGGGATATGTTGGAGTACATTGGAAAACCCGTCTTACCCTCAAGCAAGCAAGACCTATTTGTTGGACCAATCGGGTGAAAATGAATTTGTATCAACAATTAGCACACTTCGTGCGAATACTCAATATTTTATACGGGCTTTTGCTGTTACAGAATCCGGAACAGTGTATGGAAATCAGATTCAAGTAACCACTCCGGATTATTTACTTTTTAATGCCGGTGTAAAATATGGTTCCGTGACTGATAATGATGGGAACGTCTATAAGACTGTTACTATTGGTGAGCAGACATGGATGGCTGAGAATTTGAAGACAACACGTTTTCAAAATGGAGAGCCAATACCGAACATCACGAATAGTACTGAGTGGAATCTAAATTATACTCGTCCTGCCTATATGTGGTACGGTAATGAAAAGTCAGATTCTATCTACGGGGCATATTATAATTGGATTGCAGCCTCTGATGAACGTAATATTGCTCCTAAAGGCTGGCGCGTTCCGACTAAAGCGGATTGGAAGAAACTCCTTGATTATACAAAACATAATTCTCTTGTTTTACGTGAAGCATCAACTGCTCACTGGTATGTAGAAGGATATTATCCAGGTTCGAATGATACCGGATTTACCTTAGTAAGCACAGGGATTGCTATGGGTGATTATTCTTCGGGATTAAATATGAATTGGAGTATATTATGGACACGCGAAGGAGATGTTAATGCAGCTAAAGCTTTCGGAGCTTTAATCCAGCTACGCGATGCCGATTTTATCGAAGTACAAACCAACCATGGTTATCCAATCAGGTGTGTAAAGGAATAACACCCCAGGGGGGTATGCTAATAGTTTAGAAAGATTAGATATTCCCCTTTGGCATGAATTGTAAATTGATCCTCGGTGCATTCGTTCAATGTGCCTTGCCACCAATTTGTAAAGTCCCGAATAGGGTATACTAATCCTTCGGCATGAAGTCCACTTGTCCCAAAATTGAAGATTGAAACTTGCTGGGTCGGAATACAACTGAATGTTTTTGTGTCACGGCAAGGGATGAAAATTCCATAATCAGTTAACATCCGGATATTTGCTCCGCTACGCATATAGTCAATTAATAAACTGATATTCCCTAATGCATGATCTTCTCGTTTGCCTGTGGCACCAACGATTGCAATTTCATTTATACCTTGTTTCAATAGATAATTGACAGCTTTTGTTTGGTCATTGGTCTCTTGATCCGGATCATAATGAAGGATTGATGCATAACGTGTACGATTTTCTTCAGATAGTGAGTCGCCGTCACCTATGATTGCATCAGGCACATGTCCTTTCTCAATAAAGGCATCAGCAGCACCGTCACAACATACTACGTATGGTGCCTTATTCAATACGTCTAAGGGTTGCGTCTGCGTAGGATATTCTCCGTTGGCAAGAATTACGGCATCTATTTTATTAGTCATCTTTTCTTGTTTAGTCAGACACTAAGCGTGTCCGTCAATTGGTCTATTCATTAGGGACTATCTAATTCTTCTAAATCTTTTGGTTAGGTACTGATTTAATCATCAGTTTCTTCCATTTGAAATAGCCAAAGATAGCGATTATCGTGTAAATGGCATATAAGCCTGCCGTAAATTCGAGACCTTTATAAAGGTAAAGGGCGGCACTGATGGCATCAACTACAATCCATATCAACCACTGCTCTATGTATTTACGGGCTAGCATCCACATTCCTATAATGCTGAGGGCTGTTATAAATGAATCCCACCATGGGACTGTGCTATCGGTGTACTGAATCAGGAGTAAAGCGATGGCAATAAAGGCTAGACTAAAGACAACTGTTAAGATCGGGAGCTTTCGTAAAGAGACTTTCGTGATTGGGAGCTCCTCATCTGACTTGTCTTCCGGGTTATGATCTATTGTTGCTGTCTCAACATCCATGCCCAACTTTTTTCTACGGAAATATTGCTTTAAATGATTACCATACTTCCATACTATCCAGCCATAAATAGCTGCTAATAAATAGTAGATGTTTATTCCTACATCAGCATATAATCCGGCTTTATAATATACTACAAGATAAATAGCGGGCATTATTATGCCCGCTATCCAAAGATATATACTTGCCCGGTACTCCAACCAAAGGTAAATGAGTCCTACAAATGTTCCTATAATTTCAAGTGTTTGCTCCATTCTATTACAGAGTTAAACAATATATCATAATGATTTATCAGCTTATTTAAAAGCTTAATGATATGTTAGCCAAAATGTTAGTGCCTGCTTGTGCTGCGTATCCGGTATAATTATTCCGGTTGCTTACATTATTGGTATAATCACTGGATGCCCAACCATTATTTTCATACTTCTCATTAAATAAGTTATATACTGTACAACCTACTGTGACTGATTTGGTTCGAGGAAGCTTGAAAGTATATGCCATATTTAAATTGCTTACAAAATAAGAATCGAGTTTATGAGCTTCTATATCTGCATTGCTCATGTATTGTTTCCCTACATATTGTGACTGCAAAGCTACTTCTAATCCTTTGTATAAGTAAGCAAATCGATTGTTTAACATAATGTCAGGTGAAAATGCAATATGAGTAGTGCCATGGTTGACCTTTACTCCCGGTAGGCCGTTGTAATCATCGTCGTATCCATAGAGTGTTTCCACGAAATTCTTAATGCGGTTGCGACTGAGTGTTGCATTGGCATCCCATTGGAAACCACAAGGCAGTTTTATTCCTGCCATAATCTCAACTCCGGCCCGGTAGCTTTTAGGGACATTGGCGGCTATAGCTTCTCCAATCTCATTTAGTTCTCCGGTTAATACCAATTGATCTTTATAATCCATATAATATAGATTTAGTCCTGCATTGAACCATGAATTGGCAAAAGCATATCCCAATTCATAATCGAATAAACGCTCTGCTTTAGGATGATCGGTCAATTTTCCATCCGTGTAGTTATTCCGGGTAGGTTCTTTATGAGCTACACTAAATGAACCATAGACTTTATTGTAATTGTTGATTTTCCATAATAATCCGGCTTTTGGATTAAAGAAGCTGAAGTTCTTGTTCAAATCCAGTTGCTGAAGAGCATTTGTGGCATCATTCCAATTATCATTCTGTCCATTCATTTTATAATTGATAAAGCGATATTGGAGATCTCCGTAGGCACTAACTCCGCTGCCTAACACGTAATTAGCCTTTAAATAAATATTCCCATCATTCTTTGTTGCATTGTTGCGGTAATAATCTTTATCAGGATCTAAATTACCAATGTAGTTCTTTACCCAAAGAATTTTTCCGAAATGATCTCCATCGTAGCGATTCAGACCTCCGCCTAATGATGCAGCAAGGCGTTCTCCTGTATAATTAAAGGAGAATACACCTCCTCCGAACCAGTTATCCATTACTTTTTTGCGAATCAAGTCACTCTTGGATATTTGGTTTCCATCAACAGTGTAAGGTATAAGCCCGTATTCTTGCAGCTTGCGTTTACCTTTATACTCTTGATAAAAGCCATCACCTTTAGTGTAATGCAACCCCGCATTCAAATTCCATTCGGAGTTAAAATTGTGATTGATCAATAACTGGTAATGAGTCTGGGTATAGTTGTCGGTCTGGTCTTCATAGTAGTGAATCTTGCCTCCATCTTTCACGATATTATAGATATCTGCTGTATTATAGTCAAAATCGTATTCGCTTTGTGGATGTACTACGCCCTTTTTATCGGTAACATACATATAACCACATGAATTAAATGTCCGCCCAAACAAGTCCATTTGCTCTTGGCTAGCATAATTCCAAGCATGGTAGGTCTGCTCTTTACCCCCGAAAGTAATTAGCTTAATAGACGTATTATCCGTGAAATAGCCTCCTTGTAGATAGTATGAATTTAAATCTACTTTAGCACGATCAATATATCCGTCTGTTCCGATATTAGATAAACGGGCATCAAAAGACCAGTGGCCATCCATCAAACCGGTGCCGACTTTTACCGTTTCCTTATGCGTATTGAATGAACCGTATGAACCGCTAAGTTCCGCATAGGGTTTTAATGAAAAATCTCCTGTTTGTATATTCACACTTCCACCAAAAGCACCTGCCCCGTTGGTTGATGTCCCTGCTCCACGCTGTATTTGCACGTCTTTCACTGATGAGGCAAAGTCGGGCATGTTCACCCAAAATACGGCATGACTCTCTGCGTCGTTCAATGGGATGCCGTTTGTCGTAACATTAATACGGGTAGCATCTGTTCCACGGACTCTCAAACTGGTATAACCGACTCCTGCTCCTGCATCGCTTGTGGTAAGAGCGGATGGGGTCATGCTGAGTAAGTAAGGTAGGTCCAAACCGAAGTTCTGCTTTTTCAATTGTTCCTTATTCACGTTGGTAAATGCTACCGGCGTACTCGAGGTAGCACGTGTGGAGATAATTTCTACTTCCTGCAGATTAACGATCCGCAAGCTGTCTTTCTCATGCGTCTGTGCACAGACACCCAGCGCTGCCATTAGCAGACACGCTGTCATTGCATGTTTCTTCATTGCAAAATTTAACTATTAAAGATTAATACAGAAAAGGGGAACTTTTCTTCTCTTTTTCCTCCGCCGGTACTACCCGGATCAGGTCAATGGGTATGATCTCAGCCCGTTATGTTAGGGCACCCCTTAGTTGAAATCGGTACAAAAGTAAAGTGTTTACCTCAAAGATGCAAGCTTTTATATAAAAGAAGAACTTTTTTAGCTGAAAGATAAGTAAAATAATTAGTTTTGCGAGGATAAGTTTACTCATACCGGATAATAATATTCGGTATGTGCTTTTATAGAGTTCTTATTAATAAACCATTTTAAAACAAACGTTTATGTTTTCTTTACTGATAAATTATGCTATCTCTACAGATGCTACGCAAGTTGAGCTTACTAAATTGCAGCGTGTTTTGGAGCAGTTGGTCGATTTTGGTGTTACCGCCGGAGGTCGTCTATTGAGTGCATTGCTCATCTTTATAATCGGACGTTTTATCATTTCTTTCTTGAAAAAGGTAGTAGCCCGATTAATGATTCGGCGCAAAGTAGATCCTAGTATACAAAGTTTTGTCAAGAGTTTGGTTAGTATTTCGCTTACTGTTCTGCTGATTATAGCTGTTATTGGAAAGTTGGGAGTCGAAACCACTTCGTTTGCTGCACTGTTGGCTTCTGCCGGTGTTGCTATTGGTATGGCACTTTCCGGCAATCTACAGAATTTTGCAGGTGGGCTTATTGTCTTGTTGCTTCGTCCTTACAAAGTAGGTGATGTGATAGAGAGCCAAGGCGTATCGGGTACCGTGAGAGAGATACAGATTTTTCATACGATTTTAGTTACTGCAGATAATAAATTGGTCTTTATACCAAATGGTTCTTTGAGTAGTGGAGTGATTACTAATTATAGTCGAGAAAATACCCGTCGGATTGAATGGGTGATTGGGGTAGAGTATGGGGTTGATTATAGCAAGGTTGAGGATACGGTGAATCGGATCGTCAGTTCGGAAAAACGTATTTTAGAAACTCCTGCTCCCTTTGTTGCTGTCAACGCTTTAGACGCCAGTAGCGTCAATTTCATTATAAGGGTTTGGGTAAAGAGTAGTGATTATTGGGATGTGTACTTTGATATGAATAAGACGATTTATTCGGTATTTAATGAAGAGGGCATCGAATTCCCATTTCCACAACTTACTATTCACAATGCGAAAGGATAATAATTTAAAAGATAAGGAACTGTGTCAATTTGCCTGCTCACCAATGGCAATAAAAAACATCGAAAGGGGATAAATTGAATTAGTCACAGCACTCTATGCTGCTCTGGTTCGTCCGGATTTTGACGCAGTTCCTTATTTTTTATAATTGGGCAATCTCTTCTTTTTGAGGAATCTTCTTATCGAATTTCTTTCTTTTGCTTGATGTACTGATCTTATTGTAAGAGAAGAGGAGATAAAGAAGATAGCCGTTCAAGCTCTTCTTCAATTGATTGCTCATTTTTATCTTCAACTTTTAATAGCTTGTTCATTTCCTCTCTTTTTTCAATATCTGTAAAGTATGCTTTTACCACGGCATATAAATCAAATCCTTTAGTTGACCCGGCTGCCAAGCCAAGTGTTTCAGTCATTTCTTTCACTGCCGAGTGGATTTTTTGCTTGTCAATGAGATGAAACTCATTGCTATGAATCAAATACTTTTCCATGGCTATTTCCGTTTTTTAGTTTTCAATTATAACGTTCGGGCTGGAATTATGGTTCACAAAATTTTTTCGCCCTTGTTGGTCGCCTGTATAAGCTGCGAAATATGAAACATTTTGCTTGTGCTGTATGTTGAATGATATGGATGACCTTGATTTGAAAATACTAAAAAATAATTCCATGAAAGTACATGAATATCAGGCCAAAGCTTTTTTTGCCGAGTATGGTATACCGATTAATGAAGGCTATGTCTGTGCAGATGTTGATGCTGCCCTAGAAGCTTATCATAAGCTAAATTCACCTTTAGTAGTAGTTAAAGCCCAAGTCCTGACCGGTGGAAGAGGTAAGGCTGGCGGAGTAAAGCTGGCAAGGAGTGAGAAGGAACTTCGAGAACTTACTGAGTCTATTTTAGGGATGACTATTAAAGGCTATAAAGTAGATCGGGTAATGGTGGCCCGAGCCGTTGATATTGCCTCGGAGCACTATGTCAGTTATGTTGTCGATCGCACTTCAAAAGCAGTCATTTTAATGATGAGCAATGCGGGAGGAGTAGATATTGAAGAAGTGGCTCATAAAACTCCTGAGAAAATATATAAGATTGCTATTGACCCGGCAATCGGAGTGCCGGATTATTTTGCTCGTAAGGCGGCATTCATTCTCTTTAAGGATATGGAGAAGGTAAATCAGGCGGCACGGATATTACAGAAACTTTATAAACTATTCATTGATACGGATGCTTCATTGACCGAAATCAACCCATTGGTACTGACCGACGAAGGTAAAGTCGTTGCTATTGATGCGAAAATGACTTTTGATGATAATGCACTTTATCGGCATCAGGATATCGCTGCTCTTTTTGAACCGACCGAGGAGGAGAAAAAAGAAAAAATAGCCAAGGCTAAGGGATTTAGCTATGTAAAGCTCGATGGTAATATTGGCTGCATGGTGAATGGAGCGGGCTTGGCTATGGCGACAATGGATTTAATAAAACTATATGGTGGTGATCCTGCCAATTTTTTGGATATCGGAGGTAGTTCTAACCCAACTAAGGTTGTTGAGGCTATGAAATTACTACTTGCCGATAGAAATGTGAAGGTTGTGCTCATTAATATTTTTGGAGGTATTACCCGCTGTAATGATGTGGCAACAGGGTTATTAGAAGCATTTGAAACTTTAAAAGAAAATGTCCCGATTGTCATTCGTTTAGCCGGAACAAATGAAAAAGAAGGCCGTGAAATACTTCAGGGAAAACAGTTCTATGTGGCTAATACAATGAGTGAAGCAACGAAGATGGCTGTGGAATTAGTTGGAAAAATTAAATAAGATGTGGTTATGAGTATTCTGATTAATAAAAATACAAGACTGGTAGTTCAAGGCATTACCGGACGTGACGGGAGCTTTCATTCCATGAAGATGAAAGCTTATGGGACAAATGTTGTAGCCGGTGTTTCACCTGGTAAGGGTGGACTACTTATTGAAGATACACCTGTGTTCAATACGGTTGAAGATGCAGTGAGGGAAACCGGTGCAAACACTTCGGTCATTTTTGTGCCGGCGGCATTTGCAAAAGATGCCATGATGGAAGCCGCTGATGCCGGTGTAAAATTGATTGTCTGTATAACAGAAGGAATACCGACGCTTGATGTCGTATCTGCATATCAGTTTATCAAGCAAAAGGGCGCACAACTGATTGGTCCCAATTGTCCGGGCTTGATTTCACCTGAAGAGAGCCTTGTGGGCATCATGCCTACGCAGATATTTAAAAGAGGTGGTACGGGGGTTATCAGTCGTAGCGGTACGCTTACTTATGAAGTGGTTTATAATTTGTCTGCACAAGGAATGGGACAATCCACTGCTATTGGAGTAGGAGGAGATCCGGTGGTGGGGCTTTATTTTCAAGAACTCCTTGCCATGTTTGAAAATGATCCTGATACAGACTCGATTGCACTGATAGGAGAGATAGGAGGCGATGCCGAAGAACGGGCGGCAGAGTATATTAAAGCACACATTACTAAACCGGTTGCTGCATTTATTGCCGGTAAGCAAGCTCCTTCCGGTAAACAAATGGGTCATGCGGGAGCTATCATTTCCAGTAGTGGCGGCACTGCTGCTGAAAAGATTGCTGCGTTCCAGGCTGCAGGAATACCGGTGGCAAACGAACCATCGGAAATCCCCGATTTATTAAAGAATAGACGATAGACACTTTTGCGTACACGAGTGAATTTTATTCGGTATACGACTGAATCTGATTTAAACAGAATATAGTTTTCTATCGTATTTACCCTCATGCTCTCATAAATCTCTGTATCCCTTTATCTATGGGAGATATAGCCATGATAGTGTCAGTGGGAGTACTATGAGGGTAAGCCTTATACCCTCATGGGTGATTTAGATGGAATACTCATAATCGTTTCATTATAAAATGATTAAGCGCGTTTCCTTATTCAATGTATATCAATCGTATTGCCATGCTTTTTATTAATAGTGTGCCTATTGACAATAACTGACCATCACTTTATGTCGGACAGATGGTTCGTTTGGCTCAAACAAATGGTCTGTTGGAGGTCAACAGATGGTTGGTTGGAAGAGAAGAAAGACAATTATTCGTGCCACTATGTTGGCAAAACAATGCCTGTATAGTGGCACAAGATTGCCAATATGAAGGCACGGTTGTGCCAAGCGCTTGGCATAGCTGTAAATAAGGAATGTTATTGCAAAAGTATATGCTACTTTTCAATATAATATTCTCTGTAAAGAGAGGCATGCCGAAACAGAATTCATCTTTTCCTGAGAAGTTTTAGAGGCCCTTTATGAGGTTACTTACCGCCATTTGGTAGGTCTCCAACTTATTCGCTTTATGGATCGCTTTCTTTGCTTTCCTGTCCCCGTCGGGGAGAAGGTATTCCCAAAAACTTTTTATTTTCATCAACAATTGTTTGTCTCCACCTTCCATGTGACTGTTATATAAGGCGAAAACTTGGGAATGAAATGCAAGGATCTTTTCACACATTTCTTTTGTGGACAACGGATGTCCTTGTTGATATTCGGCAGCCAGAGCCGGATTGGCAAGAAGTCCCCGTCCAATCATGATGCCGGCCAAACGTGGAAAGCGTTCGGTTATGAGTTGTATGTCTTCTACAGTGTGCAGGTCGCCATTGTAAACAAGCGGATGGCGGCATTCATTGTAGAATGCTCCGAAACCTTGCAAATCCACTTCACCTTTATATTGTTGTTGTCCCAGTCGTGGGTGCAGAATGAGTTGTGTAAGAGGCAACTCATTCAGTATGGGTATCAGCGCAAGACACTCTTCCGGTCGTTCCCAACCTAATCTCATTTTTACAGAAAAGGACAGATCTGGATGGGCTTCTATGGCGGAAGTCAGCAGTTGGCGTACTTCGTCGGGGTAGGGCAGTATGCCGGAGCCATTGTGGCGTTTGGCTAAAAAAGGATAAGGACATCCCATATTGATATTTATCCATCTATAGCCTTTCGCTGTAAACAGATTGATTAACTTTTCCATCTTCTCCACATTGGGGGCGATGAGTTGCGGAATGAAGTTTACTCCGTCATTATTTTCCGGTTCTATTTCCCGGAGGTCTTTCCGACGGATTTCACCGTGTTCCACCCGTATGAAAGGCGAGTAATAACTTGTTATGCCACCGAATATCTGCGCGTGTGCACGACGATAGTATGCTTCGGTATAGCCTTGTAGCGGGGCGAAATGTATGGGAAGAATGTTTTGCATAATCTGCTGCTGTTAGTCGTTTATAATTCAAGACTCTTGTTCGTACTCTGATACCTTAATCTGCTTTTGCGGTATCCATAGAGAAAGTAGATAATAAGTCCGATCACCAGCCAAAGAATGAACATTAGCCAGTTAGAAAGTCCCAGTTCGGTCATTAAGAACAAGTTGATCAAAATTCCAATGACCGGAAGTAAAGAGTATTTAAATTTGAATGATGCTATTGCAAAATAGAGCCATACTAATCCGAAAACAATTAATAGGGGGCGTCCTTCGATTATCGGCATATAGTCCGTTTTCGTGAAAAACAGAACCATAGTCGCTATAAATGAGATAGGTATAACATATTTTCCACTGATGTATGGTACTTTGAATTTTGCCTTTTTACTATCTCCTGTTTTGTCCAGTATTAATATGCCTGCGCAAACAACAATAAAAGCAAAGAATGTTCCGACACTCGTAAGGTCGACAACAAACTGCATATCGAGAAAAAATGCAGGAACTGCTACGAACAACCAGGCAATGACTGTGGCATAGGATGGCGTTTTGAATTTAGGATGTATATGCCCGAATCTGGGAGATAACAATCCGTCGCGGCTCATTGTCATCCAAATACGTGGTTGGGCTAATTGGAAAACCAATATTGCACCGGTAATGGCAATAACCGATCCGATAGATATTATTCCGGCCATAAAGTTCATATTTATTTTTTGGAACACATAAGCCAAAGGATCATCTACCCCTAATGATTTATAACTAACCATACCGGTCAGAGTAAGGGCAATTAGAACATATAGTATTGTGCAAATACCTAAGCAAATCAACATTGCTCTTGGCATATCCTTTTGTGGATTTTTGCATTCTTCGGCTGTTGTAGAAATGGAATCAAACCCAATAAAGGAGAAAAAAACGGCGGCGACTCCTCCCAAAATACCATTGAGTCCGTTTGGTGCAAAAGGGGACCAGTTTTCCGGTTTGATAAAAAACACTCCCCCGACTATAACCAATAAGATGATTCCCAATTTGAGATATACTAAAAAATTGTTTAGCAACTTCGACTCTTTAATTCCAATATAAGTTAAGGCGGATATGAGCGTGACAATAGTACCAGCGGGTATATTAATCAAGCATTTAATTCCAAAGATTTCCGGTGCACTCTTGTATATTGCTGCAGCTTTAATGATATGTGAGTCTGAACTAAAAGCAGCACTACCTTGCTGAGATACTTTTTCGAAAGCGCTGTGAGCTGTGCTATATCCAATTGCCAGCCAATCGGGCCAATTGATTCCGAATCCTTTTAACATTGTAGTAAAATAGCCTGACCAGGATATGGCCACGACCATATTAGATACTGCATATTCCAAAATAAGTGCCCATCCAATAATCCATGCTATAACTTCTCCCAACGAAACGTAGGCGTATGTGTAAGCACTTCCGCTGATAGGAATCATTGATGCAAATTGCGCATAGCACACAGCAGTAAAAACGCAGGCAATAGCTACAAAAACAAAAAGTAAAGAAATTGCAGGTCCTCCCTCAAATGAAGCTCTTCCTATTGTGCTGAATATTCCGGCACCAATGATCGCAGCAATTCCAAATAAGGTAAGATCTCGTACGTTTAAGACTCGTTTAAGCGAGTTGGATGAGGTGCCTTCAGTGTTGAGAACGTCGTCCATCCTCTTTTTCTGAAATAATGATTTTAATTGCATACTTGCTGTGTAATAAATGCCTTCTTTTTCTGTCCTTACATAAATATTTATGGCGTAAAGATAGTGATTTTGATTGTACCATATTGCATGAGTAAGAAAAATGCAGATATAATCCGGTATTCAACTAAAGTGAATTAAGAGTCAAATGGAATAGAAGTAAATGAACAAAGCTTCCTAAATCAACTGTTTAGGAAGCTTTGTTTTGCCGTGGCGATGAACTTTCGTTCTCCTCTTAGTGATCCGCTTGGGGTGTTGGAATATGTGATATGTCATTATCTATCAGTATTTATCGCTACATAATGAGCAATAAAAACGATGTATCACACTGTAACACGGAATCATGTACCAAATGACGATAGTTATTATCGGACGGTAAGTCGTTATCAATCTTGTAAAGAACAAATGCTATCATAGTGGATTACTGGAAAATCTAATGAAGACCTCGAACTTTACCTCTAAATAGCAAGGCAAAGGTAAGAAATACATGCCATAGCGCAAAATAATTTGATGGTAATGTCCAGGGTACCGAATGATTTTTTGCCAATTCTCCGAATCAAATAGCGCCAACTGGTTGAACACTGAAATTAATTTCACGGCATTATTTGTTCTGTCAATTATAAATTGTTTAGTATCAGAACCGACTAAAAGTCGGCCTTATAATAATAGATTTTGATGAAAAACGTAATTAATTGAGCTGTGGAGCCGATTTTCTCTCAAAAAGAAACCAGCTATCGCAAAATATTCGCTATATTTGGAGCACATTATAAATAGATTCCATTATGAGATTAAATCGCATAAAAGATGTTTTAGAAGAAAAAGGCATATCGCAAATGTGGCTTTCAAAGAAACTTGGTAAGAGTTTTAGCACGGTCAATGCCTATGCTTGCAATAGGCTGCAACCCAGTCTTGATACTCTGGCAAAAATTGGTGAAATCCTTTCAGTTGATATGAAAGACTTGATTACGGATGAACGTGAACGAAAATAAAGAACCTTATATATCAAAAATAAGAGAGCAAAGAGATGGCTAGAATATATGATAATATTGATCAAAAGTTCGAGGCTGGTTTGAATAAAATCATTACTAGTCCAAACGTGAAACGAGTCGATTTCTGTGTGGGGTATTTTAATCTTCGAGGCTGGAAGTTAATAGTTGACCAAGTCGATCAATTATCAGGAGATTATGTGGAGGAAGAACGAAATCGTGTATTTCGCACTTGCCGCCTCATGATTGGCATGCACAGACCTAATGATGAATACATCAGAATGCTGTATGGTAAGGGTGATAAGCTGCCTGATGCAGAGATGGTTCAGCGATGCAAATTGCAGATTGCCCTTGACTTTAAGCGACAGCTCCTGCTGGGGCTACCAACTAAACAGGATGAGTGGACTTTACGCCGACTTTCAGCACAAATGAAAGGAAAGAAAGTCTGTGTGAAACTATATTTGAGAGAGCCTCTTCATGCCAAACTATACATAGCTCATCAGCCAGACGTTTATGGTGCAGAACGTATCTGTGTAATGGGCAGCAGCAATCTTACCTATGCCGGCTTAACTAAGCAAGGTGAACTGAATGCTGAATTTGCCAATGTAGATGAAACAGGAAAGTTTAACCAATGGTTTGATGACCGTTGGGATGATAGATTTTGCGAAGATATTACAGAAGAATTAATCAATGTTATCGATAATAGTTGGGCTGCAGAGAAAGACATTCCTCCTTATTATATCTATTTAAAAATTGCCTATCATTTGAGTGAAGAGGCTCGCAATGGTATTAAGGAATTTACCTTAACGCCTGAATTTCGTCATGAGCTGTTTGATTTCCAACAGAATGCTGTTAAAATAGCAGCACGCCATTTGAATAATGACAAAAGAGGTGGAGCTATGATTGGCGATGTCGTAGGTTTGGGTAAAACTATTACAGCTTGTGCCATTGCCAAGATATATGAAATGACTTATGCTAGTAGCACATTAATTATTTGTCCTGCCAACCTACAGGGAATGTGGCAGCGATATGTGAAGAAATACGATTTAAAAGCTGATATCACCTCCATGTCGAAACCAATCGATGTGGATTCTGCTCGTTACTACCGTTTGGTTATTATCGATGAAAGTCATAACCTTAGAAATGGTGGCAAACGTTATCAAAATATTAAGGCATTGATAGAACATCAGGATAGCAAAGTACTTCTTCTTACAGCTACTCCCTATAATAAGGACTTTAGTGATTTGAGCAATCAACTCAGATTATTCATATCTGATGACCAGGATTTAGGCATACGACCAGAAGAGTATATTCGCAGTTTGGGAGGAGAGCGTCAATTCCTGCAACAACACAGTGATGTCTTCATCCGTAGTATTCGTGCTTTCGAAAAAAGTCCGTTTATAGAGGATTGGAATGAATTAATGAAGCTATTCTTGGTACGTCGAACTCGTTCTTTTATCAAACAGTATTTTTCTAAAGAAGATCCCACCAATGGACGATTCTATTTGGAATTTCCAGATAAGACACATTCCTATTTTCCTGAGAGAAAGCCTTGTGCCGTTAAGTTTAAGACAGAAGATGGCGACCAATATAGTAGATTGTATTCTTCGGATATGATTGTTCAAATGGAAGACTTAAAACTTCCTCGATACGGATTGTATAAGTTTATAAATGAATCCCAAATTCAGAATGCCCCTCGTCATGAACAACAGATGATTGAAAATCTGTCTCGTGCAGGTCAGCGTATGATGGGGTTTTGCAAAAGTACTTTTTTTAAGCGAATTGACTCCAGCGGCTTCTCATTCTTGTTGACTATTTACCGACATATTTTACGCAACTGTGTATTTGTCTATGCGATAGATAACAAATTGCCATTACCAATTGGAGATGAAAATGCATTACCAGAAGATTATTGTGAAGATTCAGACCCATCAGCAGGTCTATTTGGCTCAGAGAGTGTTGATGCTGCTGTAGATGCAACATTGCACATTTCTACCGAATTAGATTACTACATGAAAAAGGCTGAGGAATATTACAAAATCGTCACCGGCAAAAATAATGTGGCATGGCTGCCCTCAACCTATTTTAAGCGTACTCTCAAACAACAGTTAAATAAAGACTGTGAAGTACTGATTAATATGATAAAGCTATGTGGTGATTGGCAACAAGAAGCAGATCAGAAACTGAATGAACTTCAAAAACTTTTAGTAGAAGATCATAAAAATGATAAAGTGATAGTCTTTACTCAATATAGTGACACAGCTCGATATATATACAATCAGTTAAAGAAAAGGGATGTATCATCTATTGATGTGGCAACAGGAGCAAGCGAAAGCCCTACAGCTTGTGCCGAAAAGTTCTCGCCTATCAGTAATGATATTAAAGATATGCCTCTTGCGGAACAAACAAGGGTATTGATTGCAACCGATGTACTATCCGAAGGTCAGAACTTGCAGGATGCGCATGTCATCGTGAATTTCGATTTGCCTTGGGCTATCATCCGCCTCATTCAGCGTGCTGGCCGTGTGGATCGTATTGGGCAGACTGCGGATATTATTTATTGCTATTCATTCTTTCCAGCCGATGGAGTTGAGCAAATCATCAATTTACGAGGCAGGTTGAACGACCGTATCAATGAGAATGCCAACATAGTGGGTTCAGACGAAATCTTCTTTGAAGGCAATGAGCAGAACCTTCGTGATATGTTTAATGAGCGTAGTGGTGTACTAGATGATGACGATGAATCAGAAGTTGACCTTTCAAGTCAGGCTTATCAAATATGGAAGTCGGCTACCGATGCACGCCCCGAATTGAAACAGATTATTCCGAATCTTCAAAATATGATTTACTCTACCAAACAGACAAATAGTAAATTGAAAGAGGGGGTAATAACTTATGCACGCACAGCCAACGACTTTGATATTCTTACTTGGTTGGATGCCAATGGCGAAGTGGTTTCTCAGAGTCAGAAGAAGATAATGCAAGCTTTAGAATGTGATGCAAATGAACCGTCATTACCAGCTATGGAACAGCATCATGAGCTGGTAAGCAAAGCCGTAGATTTAATCCAAACACAAAGTGCTACGGTCAGTGGCGGTATTCTGGGAAATAGATTTAGTACTCGTTATCGTATCATTACTTTACTTGAACACTATTATGAGCAGCCCGCTACGATATTCTTTAACGAAGAAAGCAAGGAATTATTAAAGTTGGCAATAGACGATATTTACAATTATCCACTTCTGGAACAAACCAAGTTTATGTTGGGCAGAATGCTGCGCTCATCTGGCAAAACTGCCAGTGATGATATTGTGGAGTATGTTTTGGAGATGCGACGCACAGGTGCGTTATGCCGTATAGAGGAAGATACCAATGAACATAAGGAGAATACCATCATTTGTTCTATGGGACTTAAGTTTAACGATTAACGAAGACACAAGATGAAGAAAAATCTTTTTTTAGACTATATACGCGAAGCTGATTTCAGAGGGTTGTTTATCTCTGAAATGGGTTGGAACAATTACCATGGTCAGGCTCAATTGCCACTTATCACGATTGATGATATTGATTATCAATTCTACACAATAGCTGAGCGTAGTGGCTTTCAGATTCTTCAGTGCGAGGTAAAAATCATCCCTACTGCCGCTATCTGTAAGCGCATTGACACAAAGCTGCGCCGCAGTGCCAATGATTATATCGCTATCTATGTGCAGAAGGGCACCGATCATCACCAATGGGTGGCTCCGGTCAGGCAAATGGAGAAGCGTGACTTGGTTTCCATAGAATATGAGTGTGCAGAGAAGTCGGATTTCATTTACTCTAAAATAGATGAACTCTCGTTCGATAATAGCGAGGTTACTACCATTATTGATGTCAAGGAACGCATACAAGGCACCTTTGCCATCAATAGTGAGAAAGTGACCAAGGACTTTTATGCGGGTTTCAAGAAAGAGCACGATGCTTTTGTAAAGTTCATTTCGGGCATTGATGACCATATCACCGACTTAAAGAAAAACCGCAACAAGCAGTGGTACACCTCGGTGATGCTCAATCGCTTGATGTTCTGCTATTTCATTCAGAAGAAGGGGTTCCTGGATGGCAATGTAAACTATCTGCGAGAAAAGTTGATTTGGTGCCAGCAGCAAAGGGGCGAAGGTAAGTTCTTCCGTTCGTTTTATCTGCAATTTCTTATTCACTTGTTTCAGGATGGACTGAATGACCCAAAGCACACCCATGAATTTGAGGATGTTTACGGACGCATACCTTATCTCAATGGCGGTATGTTCGACCAACATCAGCTGGAGCGTGATTACCAAGACATAGACATTGCCGACGAGGCATTCGAACGACTGTTCGATTTCTTCGACAAATGGCGCTGGCATCTGGATACGCGCATCGAAGCGACTGGAAAGGATATCAACCCCGATGTGCTGGGTTATATCTTTGAACAGTATATCAACGACCGTGCTCAGATGGGTGCTTACTACACCAAAGAGGACATTACGGAATACATTGGTCGCAACTGCATCTTGCCTTTCCTTTTCGACAAGGTGCAACACGCTACACAGGAAATGGAACAGGTATTTACTACATCGGGCGAGGTATGGACGCTGCTTAAAAACAGTGGCGACCGATACATCTATGATGCAGTGAAACATGGATATACTGATGATTGGGCAGCCAAGATACCAGCTGATATTTCGGTGGGTATTGACACTACGGAGCCCAATCTGTTGGAGCGTCGCAAAGAGTGGAACCGACCTACACCCGAACCATGGGCATTGCCTACTGAGATTTGGCGCGAATCGATAGAACGACTGCAGCGATGTGGCAATATTCTTGGCAAGGTAGAGCATGGCGAAATATCGCAAATCAATGATTTTATCACCTATAATTTGGACATTCGTAGTTTTGCTACCGATGTGATTGGCAGAACAACGAATCCTCATTTGGTGCGCCATTTCTATAAAGCATTGCAAGAGGTGACTATCCTTGACCCTACATGCGGTTCGGGTGCTTTCTTGTTTGCTGCCATGAATATTCTGGAACCATTGTATGAGGTTTGCATCGACCGTATGCAGGACTTTCATGCGCAGAACAACAAATTGTTTAAGGACGAATTGGATGAGATAGAGCACAAGTACCGTTCTAACATTCAGTACTTCATCTATAAGAGTATCATTCTGCGCAACCTCTATGGTGTGGACATCATGACCGAGGCTACAGAGATAGCCAAACTTCGCTTGTTCCTAAAGATGGTGGCTGTGGTGGAAGCCAACAGGCGACTTCCCAACTTAGGACTCGACCCATTGCCAGATATTGACTTCAATATTCGTTGTGGTAATACGTTGGTGGGGTATGCTTCGGAGGATGAGGTGGTTCAAGGTTCTTCTGCTGATCTCTTTACGCAAGCTGAATTCCGTCAGAAAGTGGAACTGGAACTTGAAAAGGTTTCAATGGCTTATAATCATTTCCGCACGCAGCAGTTAGCAGATGCCGATGATCGTGTGGCATTTAAAGAAGCGAAAAATGAATTGTCACTTCGTCTAAATACGCTAACCGACATGCTCGACCATCAGCTGTTCTCTGCTTCGGGCAGACCAGACTTTGATGAGTGGAAGGCAAGCCATCAACCATTTCACTGGATTGCTGAGTATTATCAGATCATTCATGGGAATGGTGGATTTGATGTGATTATTGGTAATCCACCGTATGTGGAGTATACTGCGATAAAGGAATATAATATTCCGATATGTAAGACATTTAAATGTGGAAATTTGTATGCTAATTGTAGCGAACGATCTTTATTATTGAAAAATAGTTCCGGGCGGTTTGGTTTTATTGTTCCAATTAGCATATCGTGTTCCAAAAGGATGAAACCCATTCAAGATCTTCTATTTAATATTGGAATTCATATTTCAAATTGGAGTTGGCGTCCTTCAAGATTATTTGATGGATCAGCAGGAGCTAACTTAAGTATTTCTATTTTTATAACTAATAATTCAAGAGAAAATTTTTCTGCGACATACCGCCGTTGGAATACTGATGCGCGTAAATATATTTTTCAAAATATTGAATTTGTTACACTTGAAAATCTTAATATCAATGGTATTGTTCCCAAAATCGGCAAATGTTTAGAACTTAATATATATCAAAAGATTTGTTATTTAGATCGTATTTCTAAACATCTATCTAATTTGGCATCTGCTGAGCATCACATATATTATAAAAGGACTGGTGGACTTTACTGGAAAATATTTACAGATTTTAGGCCTAAACTTTGGCTTGATGGCGTACAAACATATTCTACAAAAGAAGCTGTTATAAACGCAATAAACGAGGACGATAAATTTATTGCTATTGCGCATTTATGGTCAGATTTATATTGGTGGTGGTATCAAATACATTCAGATGTAAGAAACAATAATCCTTCCGATGTCTTGGCGTTGCCAATCATAAAGTCTGCATTTGATGATACTCAACTTGTCATTCTATCCAAGAATCTTATGATTGATTTATCAAATAATGCAGTATGGAGTGAACGAAAATTTAGAGGTTCTGTAAGCAGATATAAATCATTTATACCAAAGCTTTCCAAGCCCATCATTGATGAAATAGACAAAGTCCTTGCCAAACACTACGGCTTCACCGAAGAAGAACTCGACTTAATTATCAACTACGACATCAAATATCGTATGGGGGGTGAGCTAAACAATGAGGAGGAATAATTATGACAACACCTTTTTCTATATTCCAAAAAAGAGAGGACATTGAACCGTATATTGACAATGATTCAAAATTAATATATCCTATTTGCGATAATATTTTGTTTGTTGCAAAGAAATGTATTGATCCTTTTGAAAAAGATTTTTGTGTCTATGATAAAAATCAAGCAACAATTGTTGGATTCTATGTAAAGCAGATTCGTCTATTTGAAGATTTCTTTGATTCCTACAAGCTTGGAAAGTTTAATCTATGTGTGCTCTATCAAAGAATTATTTATGAAGCATACTTAAAGATGCGTTATCTAATAAAATATGGAGATGATGCACAAAAAAAATACAGATTATATTCTTATAAAGACAGAAAAATGTTCTATGATAAATCCCAAGATAAAAAAGATGGATATTACGAGGTTAGAAATGCTAAATTCCTATTAGATATAGCTGATGATGGATTTACCATAGACGATTTAGCTGCAACAGGCAAAGCTTTTGGAGGAAAGAATGTCAGACAATTGGTTCAAGAACTTGAAGATGATAGCCTCTATTTATCGTTATATGGAATGGCATCCGATTCAATTCATTCTGATTGGGGCGAGTTAAGACAGGTATATTTGATGAAAACAGAAGATGGGCAGTATTTAGCTAATGCAGAAGAAACATCGCCTATTCATTTTCGATATTTGATACCAATGGCTGATTTAATCATAGATACAAGTAAATATTATATTGAATGGAATCAAACGATTGATGACAAGCTAAAAGTTATGTTAGCTTTCTCTTCAATATTAGATGAAATGAAACGAGTATGCAAATTAATTATGGAATGGGTGTATGAGGATTACCAAGCTACCCCAAGTAAATACATGAAGGAATAGCAATTATAAAAAAACAATTAAGAAATGAGCAGTCCAATCAAAATACAATCCGACAATAAGAATGCTGTTGCCAACTTCACAGAAGTGGTAAGCATGATACGCCATACCCACCACGAGGTGATGCATCTTGCCAATAAGGCAATGGTAGATTTGTATTGGCGTATAGGTGAGTATATATCCCTTCGAGTTACTAAGTCAAGTTGGGGAAAAGGTGTCGTGGCTGAGTTGGCAAAATATATTGTTACTAACGAGCCAGAGGTGAAGGGCTTTTCGGCCCAGAACCTTTGGCGCATGAAGCAATTCTATGAGACTTATGCCGAGAATGAAAAACTCTCGACACTGTTGAGAGAAATTAGTTGGACCAATAATATGACGATTATTTCGCGTTCTAAATCAGCCGAAGAACGTGAATTCTATATCCGTTTGGCCATTAAGGAAAGACTTTCACGTAGGGATTTGGAACGACAGTTTAAGGCTTGCACATTTGAGCGCACGATGCTTAGTGATGCAAAACTCTCGCCAGTGGTGAGAGAATTAGCGCCGCAAGCGGAGACGGTGTTTAAAGACAATTATGTATTGGAGTTTATCACCGGTAAGGAAGCTAAACCCGAAAACAGTTTCAGACATGCGCTTATTGCTAAAATGAAAAATTTCGTTTTGGAATTAGGCAAGGACTTCATCTTTTTCGATCAGGAGTATCAGTTGCAAGTAGGTAATCAGGATTTCCGTATCAATTTACTCTTCTACCATCGAGAACTGCAATGTTTAGTGGCGTTTGAGTTGAAAACTGATGCCTTCAAACCTGAATATATAGGGCAACTCAATTTCTACCTCGAAGCTTTGGACAGAGATGTCAAAAAGCCTAAGGAGAATCCAAGTATCGGCGTGCTGCTTTGCAAGAGTAAGGACAATGAAGTGGTGGAATACGCATTGAGCCGTTCCTTGTCGCCCACGATGGTAGCTGAATACCAACTGTATCTGCCAGATAAGAAACTTCTCCAACAACGCATGAACGAACTCTTTGAACAAGCCGAAGAGGAAATGGAAAAAGAATAAAATGGAACTGACATATCTGGGCAACAAGGAACTATTGAAACTGCATAAAATCGGTTTCTTCTGTTCACGCACGGTGAGCGGAAGTGCCGTTCTGCATTGTTACGACTGGACGACAGAAGTGGATATAGAGCACAATGCGATTGTGAGTGGCTTTCAATCGAAGATAGAGAAGGATGCGCTGCATCTGCTCCAAAAACGTCATGCCAAGATAATATTGGTTTTAGCCAGAAGCATCTATAAGAAGATGCCCGAAGAGCTACAGCAGTTATTAGATGATGGAAGTTTGCTAATTGTCTCTACTTCATCAGCAGCTACTCGGACAGCTAAATCAGCGGCTGACCATCGGAATAAATATATTGCCAATGTGTGTGATGAATTGGTGTTTGGCTATATAGGTGAAGGCAGTAGTTTGCAGGAGCTTTTTCAAGTTTATGCTAACAAATCAGTTATATTATTAGATAGTAATAGATAGTTATGCCAAGATTAAGTGATTTATATAAAGCCATGTGTAACTCTCCGCAAGGAAGGACTGTGAGGAACCTTTTCAGCATTTGCTAACACGTATGGCGGGACAATCCTTCTGGGGAGCGTGTATGAAGATATGGCACAAAAGGCTTGCCTATTCGTGACCGCTTTGACAATCTGCGTATGGTATTGCCTCGCCTGACAAGAGATCTACCGCGTCCATTCAAGATGGAGGGTATGGAACGCAAGGATGATACACCACAACATAAAGCGATGCGCGAAGCATTGACCAATGCTATTATTCATGCCGACCTGATGCTCAATGGTATTCTGAAAGTTGAGAAGTACGACGATAAGTTTGTTTTGACCAATCCTGGATTGCGCTCAAACTTCCTATTGCTCAAATTTACGTTGGCGGTGAGTCGAAAGCTCGTAATCAACGAATGCAGGCTATACTTCGAATGATTGGCTATGGTGAAAACTTAGGATCTGGATTCCCTATCATTCTAAGCGCTTGGAATGAGAAGCATTGGCTGAAACCTGAGTTGATAGAACAGCCAGAGTTGATGCAGGTGAAATTGATACTACATATAGTGAATGAGGAAGATGAGTCGAAAAGTGAGCCAAAGAATGAGCCGAAGGAATTATCTGAACGGCAACTTCGTATTTTGCATGCAATATCTACAGATAATACTCTAACCAGAGAGCAAATATCTCAACAGCTTGATGTGCCCATAGGTACAATTAAGAGAGATATTACTGTTTTACGCAAAAATGGTTTCTTAGATAGAACTGATGGCAATACTTATGGTAATTGGGTAATATTGAAAGATTTTAATAGATATGATGACGATAGCGCTGTATCGGTACCAAGCTAGTGAAGTGACCCCATCACTTATTGAAACAGTATAGTTTGAAAAGGTATTGTGGTACCTTTTTATAAGATTTCCGGTTTGTATCTTTCAGAAGTTAATAATTATGCCCTTTCCCTCCCTGCTTAGAAATAAGCCTAATGAATGGGAAAGGAATAGCACATAAAAAATAATTTCTTTCCAATAGGACATATTTTGCTTGTCTTGTTTGTCTTTGTAGTCATAAAGCCCAACAAAGCCGTTCAATGTATTAATTATTAATGGTTTATGGAAATATCTGATTGTGACAATCAGTCTTCTATAAGTGACAGAATCATCGAATTTATGACAAAACTAAAAAACAGGGAAAATAGCTTCAATTAAATTGTGACAAGCTATGACAGGATTTGACTAAAGGGAAAGTGGTTAATTCATTGATTATCATATAGAAGACAAGTAAGACAAGCAAGACAAGGAAATAGCAACTTTTTAGAGAAAAATTAATTTTCAAAAGAAAACTACCTCGCGACTTCATTGCTATAATGTAGCAATAATCTAAACTAATGTGTTTCCCATCTATATAATGCAATATTATTAATGATATTAAAAATCCGAGTTGCGAACGATTTCCCCAACTTCGCAGAAGTTGGCAAGCTACTTTTGAAGGCGAAACTCCGTTTTGTCCGCACAAAAGTACAACTTGCCAAACAAATTCTGCAAAGTATATTTTTATATCAATGAACTAGAAATAAGTGAGTATGCGGTATGATTATTTTTATGTTGCCGAAATGATTCCGTATGAAATAATTGATTATTGCATTAATGAATTAGCTGTATAAAGTCTTGTGATATTATATGATTGATATAATGGAATAATAGTGTAATAGCCTATTATATAAAAGCCGCAATAGGTTTGGCTATTGTGGCTTTTACAGAGATTGGTACAGTGTTATTGAATTGATTTTTGTAACACGGAAGAAAATTGCTGAATGGTGTTCTTCAATATTTTGGCATAAATGAGGGTAGTGTGCACGTCTTCATGTCCCAACATACGAGCAACATCCTCAAGAGGAACGCCGTGGGAAAGTGCTAGTGTAGCAAACGAATGACGTGCAACATGAAATGTAAGGCTTTTGTTTAGTCCCATCATACTTTGAATGACATGAAGGTAATCGTTCCCCTTTTGGTTTGAAATCTTAGGTAATTCAAAGTTATACTTTTTCAATACGTCCATCGCTGGTTGTAATATCGGCGTAAAAAATCGTATTCCTGTTTTCAAACGCTGTCCGTCGATATAATATATATCGGCTGATTTCTCAGTCATCAAATCAAAGTCGAATATCTGTACATCGCAATATGCAAGGCCAGTATAAGCGGAGAAAATAAATAGGTCACGCACTTGAGCCAGCTTTTGGTTTAATTTCATCGTTCTTAATTGATTTAGCTCTTCTTCTGTGAGTGGCTGACGTTCTTTGCTCTTTCCACGCTTTATCTTTACCCTTTCGTATGGATCTATAGGAATCATATCAGCCATACGAAG
>JAYRGX010000023.1:0-529 GCA_041907545.1 Bacteroides sp. | reverse complement strand
TTGTGATACGTATGTACTGAAACATCTGTGCGTGTGCCATCGTGTAGCCACCTATCGAACATAAGAATGTTCTTAGGTGTCAAATCAAGAAAAGTCCGAATCTTACCAAAACGCTTGATTGCGTCTAAAGTAGTCCTCTTGTGTTTGCGTGTACCCTCACAAACATCTTCCGTCTCTATAGAGTCTTTCATAAAATTGATGAAATTAGTTGTCTGGTCAGTTCCTTTGTAATAGTTCGGTCTAACTTTAGGCTTTTTGCCCAGGTAGTGGATATCAAAAACTGCACATGACATTTCTTCTTCCATAACAGACATCGTTGAAAGTATGTCTCTGAACTTCTGCATCTTTTCCTTTGTAGCCGGAGAAGATACGATGTTGGGCACTTCGTCAGGTGTACACTTGGCAAGTGTGATGTACTTACGTTGTTTTCGGCCCAGATAGATTAAAATCTCTGCGTAACCATAGCCGAATTTCTCAAAGGTCTTTCTTCTGTCATAAACGACAGAAATAATTTCTTTTGCCATTGTTG
>JAYRGX010000022.1:0-72668 GCA_041907545.1 Bacteroides sp. | reverse complement strand
CACTTAAGAGCGATTGATGGGATGAATGGGGCGACTTTGCAGTCGCCTGTTCAGAAAATTGCTGCATAGACAAACTCCCAAGCAACTATGATATGAAAAGAGGATGTGTCTGTTTTGACACACCCTCATGTATGTTTTTTTATTAATAATAAACCACTTCATGTTTGTATCCGTTAGGTGTTATGGTGAAAATATAATAGCTACGACTTTTCATGCAGTCACTCATATAATACATAATGCCATCTCCAAATAAGTTTTCTTCAAATAAACGATGTTCATGAGCTGCAGTACAGAACTGTAAGCCGGGAAACTGTGTGATGTAATATTGAAATGCCTTCGCTGCATTGTTGTTGAATTCGTAGGCATAAGGACGAACATGCATGGATACGACAGTTTTGTCGTATTCCGAACGACGGTCGGCTGCCTGATTTTCTATGTATTCCATATCCGGAATAGGATGCGAATAATCGTATTCGATTGCATTGGTATTTAGGCAAACGAATTTGATACGCCCCGCAATGAATGAGAAATTCGGCTCACCAAAAACAACCTGAAATGTTTCTTTTCCTGTGCCTATGCAATCATGATTGCCTATCAGTGCGACATACGGTACTTTAAGCTTATTCATGATATCACGTTGCCACAGAAATTCATCTGTCACTCCGAAATCGCTTAAATCACCTCCGTGAATGACAAAATCGATATCATTCCGTTTATTGACATTATTTACAAAATCGACCGTTTCATCATACCAACGTTGTGAATCTCCCATTGTTATGAATCGAATAGTATCTTTTGCTTTGCAATTATTTTCAATCTTAATGATGTTCTTGACATTAATATTTGTTTCGCCGCTGATTTTTACATCGTAGGGGTGGTAGTCTATCATATTGCAGCTGCATAACAATGTGCTGAGAGATAGAACAATATAAAATGATCTCATATAAATAAAGAATAGTGTTAGTAATATAATATCTCGTTGAAAACTATTTGCAAAGATACAGTTTTCTGACGTGATATAGAATTATTGCCGATAATAAGTTCACCTTATTTAGAGTTCTTTTTGGTAAATTGCAACTTATTGTTGTCTAATAAATAGACAATTATGTCTAAATATTAGACAATGTTTAAATAGTGAATTCTGTTTAAAGTATTGATATTCTTAATTTTGATTCTTTGGTACACTTCCTGCTATGTGTTATTTAAGAATGAAATAATAATGAATAAATTCAAACTTTAAATAGCAAATGAGACAATTTTATTATGTAACAAAGACTTTGTTAAGGGGACGTGGTTCCAATCTAATTAAAATCATCTCGCTTGGTTTAGGCTTGACGATGAGCATTTTACTTTTCACGCGCGTAGCCTTTGAACTAAGCTTCGATACTTGCTTTGAAAACAATAAGGATCTTTATCAGGTATTGTCGATATTCATTACGAGTGGTGAAAAGCATGATCCTCAGGAAGCTAATATGGGGCCTGTGGCCGGAGCAATACTCGAGAATTTTCCTAAGGAGGTAGAAGCAGCAACCAGTGTCTTTAGAACAGATTATCCATTATACTATGGTAAAGTCCGTTTTAATACGAAGACGATTATAGCCGATTCTTTGTTTTTTAAAACTATGGGAATAGATATCCTGCAGGGTGACCCACATGAACTGGTGAATAAAGATGTGATTTTTCTATCCGACCGTATGGCTAAAAAGATGTTTGGTGATGAAAATCCCATTGGTAAGACGTTGCACCTCAAAAAGGATGTAGCATTAACGGTGAAAGGGCTTTATGCTGCATTGCCCGAAAACACGACACTGCCTTGTGAAGGAGTGGTATCCATGCCTACAATGTGGAGTCGGGGCTGGCAACGATATTCGTGGGATGGTGGAGACAGCTACTTTGAATATATCCGCTTTCGCAAAGGAGCCGACAAAGAGGTGGTAATGAAGAGATTGGATGCAATGGTAAACAAGTACCTTCCTTCTGCTTGGGCTTTATCGCAGACGGAATACAAGGTGATGGTGAAACCAATTCGAGATATTTACAGCAATTATAAGGATGTTAAACTGATGGTGTGGATTATGAGTATTTTGGGCTTATCCATATTATTTATTGTCTCATTGAATTATGTCCTTATTTCTATTTCCTCACTTACTTACAGAGCAAAGGCGATTGGAGTCCATAAATGTAATGGTGCATCGGGAAACAGTATATTCGGCATGTTTTTGATTGAGACCGGTATAATCATATTGCTTGCAATTGGAATGATGGCGTTTTTGCTTTACAACTTCCGTGATTTTGTAGAGGATACTACCGTTGCCAAACTTTCTTCTTTGTTTGCTTTTGATCGTCTGTGGGTACCACTGCTAACCATCTTTTTATTGTTCCTCATTGGTGGAGTTTTGCCCGGAAAGATTTTCTGTTCCATACCGGTATCACAAGTCTTTCGTCGTTATTCAGAAGGAAAGAAAGGGTGGAAACGTCCTTTATTGTTTGTACAATTTGCCGGAGTGACTTTTATTGCAGGTTTGATGTATGTCGTTCTTGTACAATATGGTTATGTCGTAAATAAAGGTCTTGGGTACAATCCACAGCGGGTGGCAGTGTCTTATACCGATTTTAATAATGAAGACGAAAGCAATTATGCATTGACTTACTTTAAGAATTTGCCTTATGTAGAAGCTGTATCTTCAGCATTTTACTATCCGGCTTTGGGCTTTAGCGGTGAGGTGATTAGTGATGATAATGGAAAAGCTTTATTCTCTACACGCTTCGTCGGCGAAATGGAAAACTATCCTGCAATGATGGGGATGGCTTTGAAATCAGGGCGTATGGCACATACCGAGGATGAAGTTGTAGTTAATGAAACTTTCCTGAAAAAGATGCAATGGAAGGGAAATGCTATTGGTCGGACAATTAATATGGGAGGCGAACGCTTAAAGATTGTGGGGGTATTGGTCGATTATCAGACGAATAGTTTTTTTGTGGAACAAGAACCTTTGACGGTGGTTTTGCAGAAACACCTTAATATATGTGTTCATATCCGATTGAAGGAACCTTTTGCGGATAACCTTAGGAAACTTAATAAAGATGCTTCTGAAGCATTATCGGACAAAATGGTTGAATTTCGCTCATTAGAGCACATCATTAAAGATAATTATAATTCGGTGCGTGTATTCCGCAATGCTACTATCATGTCCGCAGTAGTCATGATGTTTGTCATGTTGATGGGGTTGATTGGCTATACCACCGATGAAGTACACCGTCGTTCAAAAGAGATAGCTATTCGTAAGGTGAATGGTGCGGAGATTTCGGATGTGCTGGCAATTCTTTCGAAAGACGTCCTCTATATTGCCATACCAGCTGTCTGTATTGGACTTGTCGGTGCATGGTACGTGAACGGAATATGGATGAACCAGTTCATAGAACAGAATACCTTAAATCCGGTATTTTACCCACTGCTCGGATTCTTGATCCTCGCTGTGATAATAGGGTGTGTGATATGGAAATCATGGCGTATTGCTAATGAGAACCCTGTGAATAGCATTAAGAGTGAATGATTTATTTCATATTGATATAGCAAATGTAAGATCAATAGAATAGCAGAAGGCTATATGCAAGATGAAGAGTATCTTTATAATGTGTATGCTTAATCAGTAAAAGTATTACAGTAAATCAGCAGAATTTATGCTCTTAGGTTGTGTCACTGTTTCCTTATATGGAAATTATAGTTCTCTTACTCGGAACTTTCGTTCCTCTATATGGAAACTGCTGTTTCCCTAAATGGGAAACTATGATTTCCATACGTGGAAACTTACTTTACCCGGATAGGGAAATGTCCTACTTCAGCTTCTTTGATATAGTAACGTGAGCTTCCGGTTATAATACTTAAGGCGATAGAAGAAAAAGAATCTTTTATAAGAAGAATACTCCAGGTCAATTGCTCTATATTGAGACTATATTGATGAAGGAGCTAACCTTCCGGAGAGACGAGATACAAATTTTAGAAAAGAATTTTAGCATTAATATAAAAACAAAAATGGAAAATATGATAGAATTAAACAATGTCAGTAGAGTATTCCGCGCATCTGAAGTGGAGACGGTAGCACTAAATCATGTCGATATCGAAGTTAAAGAAGGCGAGTTTGTTGCTATAATGGGACCATCCGGTTGTGGAAAGTCAACGCTGCTGAATATACTGGGACTGCTCGATAACCCGACCGAGGGTTCATACAAGTTGCTAGGTGAAGAAGTGGCAAAATTGAAAGAAAAGGAACGTACACGTGTACGTAAAGGAAAGCTGGGATTTGTATTTCAAAGCTTTAACTTGATAGACGAATTGAATGTCTATGAAAATGTGGAACTTCCGTTGACATACCTGGGGGTGGGGAGCAGTGAGCGGAAACGCCGTGTGGATGAAATATTGAAGCGAATGAATATCAGCCACCGTGCCAAGCATTTTCCACAACAATTGTCGGGTGGACAACAACAACGCGTGGCTATAGCCCGTGCTGTGGTGACAAATCCTAAACTCATTCTTGCAGACGAACCAACAGGTAACCTTGATTCAAAAAATGGTGCGGAAGTGATGACGTTGCTTACGGAATTAAATCGTGAAGGGACTACGATTATCATGGTAACACATTCAAAACATGATGCCAGCTTTGCTCATCGAACCATACATCTGTTTGATGGAAGTATTGTCGCTAATGTAGTTGCAGCCGAAATTTAAGGCTGCAACTCTCTTTCGACTACATGAGTCGTATTGATAATCTTACGGATATAATACCATAAAATAACAACCGCTGTTATTACAGCAAGCAGGTCGGATACCGGCATACTCATCCAAATACCATCCAAACCGAAATAATGAGGGAAAATAATCAGTCCCGGAAGTAGATAAAGTAATTGCCGTGTAAGAGATAAAAATATACTGATCTTAGCTTTACCAATGCTTTGGAAGAAATTACCGATTACAATTTGTATCCCGACAACCGGAAACATGACAATACAGATACGAATACCTCGCGATGCCATATCAATCAGTTCCTTGTCAGTGGTGAAAGCTATCGATACCGCTCTGGGGAAGAGCTCACAAAGCAAGAACCCTGCAGTAGTAATGCATGCTCCTGCTACAATACTCAATTTTAGAGTCTGTTTTACGCGATCGTATTTTTGAGCTCCATAATTATAGCCAATAATCGGTTGCATACCCATGGTTACCCCCATCACGATCATTACCGACAGGGTAAGCAGTCGGTTAATAATGCCGTATGCACCTACAGCCATATCTCCACCGTATTTTTGCAGGCTGTTATTGATAATGATTACAATAGCACATGCGCATACATTCATAAGAAATGGAGACATTCCGATAGAAAAGATGCTGCCGATAAAACGTCTTTTCATCTTCCAGAAACCCGATCCAAAACGTACTATTGTGGATTTATCTAAGAAATGTTTCAGAACCCATACCATGCCGATGAACTGCGAGATGACGGTGGCGGTTGCCGCTCCCCGTATACCCCAGTTGAAATGAAAGATAAACAGTGGAGCCAGAATTATATTACAAAGCACCGTAACCATAGAGGTAAGCATTGCTTTTTTGGGATTTCCGGTGGCACGCATTACGTTATTCAGACCTATCAACACATACGTGACAGGAGTACCTAACAAAATGACCTGCATGAAATCGCGTGCATAGGGCAGTGTGTGTGGACTTGCTCCGAAGAATGTCAATATTTGATCTAGAAAAATGAAAGAGATGCCACCGAATACAACAGCATTAACAATGCACAACATTAATGTATGCTCTACAATTTTGGTTGCACCTTCCATGTCTTTTTGTCCCAAACGTATGGATGAAATAGTGGAACCTCCTGCGGCAACGAGTGTACAGAAAGCAACAACGAGATTCATTAGCGGAAAAGTAACAGCCAAACCTGCAATAGCCATGGCACCGACTCCATGTCCAATGAAAACACTGTCGATGATATTGTATAACGAAGTGATAGTCATAGCTATAATAGCCGGAATGGAATATTGCACCAATAATTTTCCTATTCGCTCTGTACTTAATATATGCGGATTATTGTCCATAAATGGTGTTTTCGTCTAATTTGGCGCAAAGGTATGAAATATTTGCATGGTTCAAGTATTATTCTGACCTTTGTTGCAATCAAACAGGTGTTAATATATTAAGTGAATTTAGATTGTTTATGTATAATACGACAGAAATAGCGGTTTTGTTTGACTTTGATGGAGTGATAATGGATACGGAAACTCAGTATTCTATTTTTTGGCATCAGGTGGGTGTGGACTATTTGTCTATGCCCGATTTGGAAACCCGCGTGAAAGGACAGACATTGAACTATATCTATAATACGTTTTTCCCGGAAATGGTGAAACAACAGGAGGAGATTACCCAAGCGTTGAACCGTTTTGAGCAGGAAATGAGCTATGAATACGTTCCCGGTGCGGAAGAATTTGTTGCCGATTTACGACACAATGGAGTAAAGATGGCTGTGGTTACCAGCTCTAATGAAGTGAAAATGGAAGCTGTTTATCGCAGGCATCCTGAAGTGAAACACATGTTCGACCGTATTCTGACAGCTGATATGTTTGCTCACTCTAAACCCGATCCGGATTGTTTCTTGCTCGGAATGAAAGTGTTTGGTACCACTCCTCAAACAACATATGTTTTTGAAGATTCCTTTAACGGGTTGAAGGCCGGTATGGCATCGGGAGCCACAGTAATAGGCCTGGCTACGACTAATTCCCGTGAAGACATTAGCGGCTTGGCTCATTACGTTCTCGATGATTTCACCGGAATGACTTGCGAGAAGTTAATGAAAAACTATACCTTTGTCCCTCGAACTTAAAAACAAAAGATCATGGCAGGTTATATATCTGATGACGTACGTAAAGTAACGACTCACCGTCTGGTTGAAATGAAGCAACGGGGTGAGAAAATATCAATGTTGACAGCTTACGATTACACCATGGCACAGATAGTGGATGGTGCAGGAGTAGATGTTATCTTGGTTGGAGATTCGGCTTCTAATGTAATGGCGGGCAACGTAACAACTCTACCCATAACTCTCGATCAAATGATTTATCATGGCACATCGGTGGTTCGTGCGGTGAAACGCGCTATGGTAGTAGTCGATATGCCTTTCGGCTCATATCAGGGAAATGAATTGGAGGGTCTGGCTTCCGCTATCCGGATTATGAAAGAAAGCAATGCTGACGCATTGAAACTTGAAGGAGGTGAAGAAATTATAGGCACGGTAAAACGTATATTGAGTGCGGGTATTCCATTGATGGGACATCTTGGACTTATGCCTCAATCTATTAATAAATACGGCACATATACCGTACGTGCCAAAGATGATACTGAAGCCGAGAAGCTGGTACAGGATGCCCATCTGTTGGAAGAAGCCGGCTGTTTTGCATTGGTTTTAGAAAAAATACCGGCAGCATTAGCCGAAAGGGTTGCGCGTGAACTTACCATTCCGGTTATAGGCATCGGAGCAGGTGGTGGAACAGACGGTCAGGTATTGGTAGTACAGGATATGTTGGGTATGAATAATGGTTTTCGCCCTCGTTTCTTAAGACGCTATGCCGATTTGCATACTGTGATGACAGATGCTATCAGTCATTATGTATCGGACGTGAAGAACCTTGATTTCCCGAACGAAAAAGAACAGTATTAATGCTCATTATCTTTCTATAATGGCATTTATACATTAAAGAATAAATGATTTATTTAAAAGAGACTGTCTCGAAAATATTCCGGGACAGTTTCTTTTATTTTATAAGGATATAACTTCTACCTCTATCATATAATGAAGACACCTTATGTCTGAGGATACTATTAAAGAACAGCTAATATATAAGGTATAAAAATGATAAGCCCGATAATTGCTGCTCCGGTGGCACAGACTAATACCGCACCTGCAGCAATGTCTTTTATCTGTCCAGCCAAGGGATGTTTACCAGGTGAAACCAAATCAACCAAACGTTCAATAGAAGAATTGAATAATTCTGCGGCAATAACTATTGCAATGCATAGTATAATAGCGATCCATTCCATTCGGGCTATGCCAAATATAAGGCCTGCAGCTATTACAACGACAGATACAATCAAGTGAAAGCTAAGATTCTGCTCTTTGCCGACGCAACTCCGGATGCCTTTCCACGCATATCCGAAGCTTCGTAATTGTTTCTTGCCATTGTAATTCATCAAACTTCCTAAATGAATATTGTTTGAGGTGTGTTTCGTCAGTTTCTTGAAACCTGTTTCACTCCTTTTATTGTTCTTAGCTTTTTAATCAAAGCTTCCAATCTGGCAGTGTCACCCACCATGATAGTCAGTGTTCCCGAGAATAATCCGTCATGGGAATCAATACCTATGGCTCGCAGCGTGATATTGTTCTCTTTCGAAATGACCGAGGTAATGTTGGTTACAATGCCTATATCATCATGACCAATAACACGTAAATTGATGGGGTATTGCGTACCTTGTGATTTTCCCGCCCAACGTGCCTTTACAATACGATAGCCGAAACGCTCACGTAATTGACTGGCGTTGGGGCAGTCCGTACGATGTATTTTGATACCTCCGGATACCGTGACAAAGCCGAATACATCATCTCCATAAATAGGGTTGCAGCAACGTGCCAACTTGAAATCAAGCCCTTTCAGGTTCTGGTCGATGACCAAAACGTCTTCTTTAGCTTTTGTCTCCTCTTCCTGAATGGGTTGTAAATTGTAACTCTCCGCACTACGATAAGTCGGGTCGTCACGGACTTCCGTCTCACGCTTTTGCTGTTCCAGATACTTATCAATAATATCATTCACGTCCGATACCCCATCAGAGATGCTTTGATAGAAGTCTGTCACAGTCTTAAATCCCAGACGCTTGATGAGTCTCATCATTACCGCTTCGTCATAATCTAACTTGCGATTCTTAAACTTTCTCTCCAGCGTTTCTTTGGCAAAGGCATGTTGTTTGGCTGCCATCTCCTTAAGAGCTTGACGTATCTTTGTACGCGCTTTTGAAGTGGTTACCACATTCAGCCAGTCTTGCTTGGGTGTTTGAGTGTTTGAGGTCATGATTTCAACCTGATCACCACTTTGTAATACCTGACGCAATTGAACATTCTTGCCATTAACTTTGGCTCCTATACACCGACAGCCTACTTTGCTGTGAATGTGAAAGGCAAAGTCCAATATGGTGGCACCCTTACCCAGCTTAAATAAGTCTCCTTTCGGCGTAAACACAAAGACCTCATCTTCGTACAGATCGAGTTTGAACTGATCCATTGCTTCCAGACCGGTATCTGAGTTTTCCAGCGCTTCGCGGACAGAAGTAAGCCATTCATCAAGTCCGTTTTCTCCCTTTACCCCTTTATATCTCCAGTGGGCAGCCAAACCACGTTCGGCTATTTCATCCATACGTTCGGTACGTATCTGTACTTCCACCCATCTGCCTTCCGGTCCCATCACGGTGATGTGCAATGATTCATAACCATTGCTCTTTGGCACAGAAAGCCAGTCACGAAGTCTTTTAGGGTTGGGTTGATACATGTCCGTAACAATAGAATATACTTGCCAGCACTCTTGTTTCTCCTTTTCCAAAGGAGATTCAAGGATAACACGGATTGCAAACAAATCATATACATTCTCGAATTGGCATTTCTGCTTTCTCATCTTCTGATAGATGGAATGGATGGATTTTGTGCGTCCTTTGATATGGAATTGCAAGCCGGCTTCTTCCAGTTTCCGCTGGATAGGAGCGATGAAAGAAGCAATATATTTATCACGAGAAGCTTTCGTCTCATTAAGCTTGTCTTTGATGTGATAATAGATATCTTTCTCGGAATATTTCAGAGACAGGTCTTCTAGCTCCGACTTTAATTTGTATAATCCTAATTTATGCGCTAGAGGTGCATAAAGATATGCTGCCTCATTGGCTACTTGTCTGCGGGCTTCATCATTATCGCTATCTTTAATTTGGCGCATAATATTCACCCTGTCCGCAATCATGATGAGAATGACACGCATGTCTTCCGCAAACGAAAGTAGCAGGTTGCGGAAGTTTTCCGACTCAATGGTAGGGCTCTTGGAATATAGGTCGTTTACCCGTATCAGACCTTTAATGATGCCGGCAACATCTTCTCCATATACAGAATGTATTTCCTCTACGGCATACGTACCGCTACGCACACTTTCATGGAGCATAATGCCCAAAATGGAAGCACGCTTCATTCCGATTTCCTCGGAAACGATAACGGCTGTCTGCATATCTTTTATTAGCGGATTTAACCCGAAAGTATCCCGCTGCACCTGATTATTCTTTATTGAATTGATAAGATGGGTCTTCAGCTTTTTGCAATCACCTTTAAGCAATGTCTCGCCTGTCAGTAGCAGAAGCTTCTTGTAGAGCGAGAAGAGTTGCTTCTTCTCATCCGTTGTGAAAAAATCATCTCGTTCCATAATCGTCTGGTTTTTGTGCTGTAAAGGTAGTTTTTTTCTTCTTTTTCTTGATGGGCGTTGCAGTTTTTTTGTAATTTTGGGCATCAATTAATAGTTATAAATATGATGATCACTTCGCAGGATCGTGAGTTACTCGACCAAAAAGGTATCTCCGAGGAACAGATTGCAGAGCAATTGGACTACTTTAGAAAAGGCTTTCCTTATTTAAAACTGGCTGATGCAGCATCTGTAGAGAAAGGAATTTTTGCACCCGACACCGATGAACAGAAAAACTACTTAAATGCTTGGGAAGCTTACACAAAGACCGATAAAACGATAGTTAAGTTTGTTCCGGCTTCAGGAGCGGCAAGCCGTATGTTCAAGAATCTGTTCGAGTTTTTAGATGCGGATTACAACACCCCACAAACTGATTTTGAAAAGAAGTTTTTCACAAAAATTCGTGAGTTTGCTTTCTTTGATGATTTGGATTCTGCTTGTGTGGAGGGATATGGCAAACCTGTTTCTTCTCTACTTGCTGATAATGACTATAAATCGGTTGTGGCATCTTTACTTAGGGTTTCCGGTTTAAACTATGGCGCACTACCTAAAGGTTTGATTAAATTCCATTCCTATGAAGCTGGTAATCGTACGCCGTTGGAAGAACATTTGGTGGAAGGTGCTCTGTATGCTTCCAATAAAAACGGCAAAGTCAATGTGCATTTCACTGTATCGCCGGAACATCGGCAGCTGTTCGAAAAGTTGGTTGACGAAAAAGCCGGTTTGTTTGCACGCAAATATGGGGTAGATTATAATGTCTCCTTTTCCGAGCAAAAGTCGAGTACCGATACCCTTGCTGTAGATATGGATAATCAACCTTTCCGTGATAACGATAAACTATTGTTCCGTCCCGGAGGTCATGGCGCATTAATTGAAAACCTCAATGATTTGGAAGCTGATGTGATTTTTATTAAGAATATAGATAATGTGGTACCCGATCGTTTAAAAGGAGATACCGTACTTTATAAAAAACTCATTGCAGGTGTTCTAGTTTCGTTGCAACAACAAGTTTTTTCTTATTTGGAGCTACTCGATAGTGGTAAATATACGCATGATCAAGTAATAGAAATGCTTCAATTTCTACAAAAAAGATTGTTATGTAAGAACCTTGAGACAAAAGATCTGGAAGATTCCGAATTAGTGATTTATCTGAAGAACAAACTAAACCGTCCTATGAGAGTATGTGGTATGGTGAAGAATGTGGGAGAACCCGGTGGTGGACCATTTTTGGCTTATAATAGCGATGGAACAATCTCATTACAAATATTGGAGAGCTCGCAGATTGATATGGATGATTCTCAAATGAAAGCAATGTTTGAGAAGGGAACGCATTTTAATCCGGTCGATTTGGTTTGTGCTGTGCGTAATTATAGAGGCGATAAGTTTGATTTAACTAAATACGTCGACAAAGCTACAGGCTTTATCTCTTATAAGTCGAAAAATGGTAAGGAGCTTAAGGCGTTGGAACTTCCTGGATTGTGGAATGGAGCGATGAGCGACTGGAATACCATTTTTGTGGAAGTGCCTTTGAGTACTTTTAATCCGGTTAAAACGATCAATGACTTATTGCGTGAAGAACACCAATAAAAGGACGTTGTAGATTTCTCTTTTTATAGTTTTGTAATTGAATCAAAGATAAAATCGATGAAGAAAATATTGTTATTAGGTTCTGGCGAATTGGGAAAGGAATTTGTGATTTCCGCTCAACGGAAAGGACAACATATTATAGCTTGTGACTCCTACCCGGGTGCTCCGGCTATGCAGGTTGCAGATGAATATGAAGTATTCAATATGCTTGATGGAGAAGAACTGGAACGAGTGGTTAGCAAACATAATCCCGATATAATAGTCCCCGAAATAGAGGCTATTAGAACCGAACGTTTGTATGATTTCGAAAAGAAAGGTATTCAGGTGGTTCCTAGTGCTCGTGCAGTTAATTTCACGATGAACCGTAAAGCTATTCGTGATTTGGCGGCAAAAGAATTAGGACTCAAAACAGCCAAATACTTTTATGCCAAATCATTAGAAGAATTGAAATCTGCTGCAGATAAAATAGGATTTCCATGTGTGGTTAAACCTTTAATGTCTTCTTCAGGCAAGGGGCAGTCATTGGTGAAAAGTGCAGATGAGCTGGAACATGCATGGGAATATGGCTGTCATGGTAGTCGCGGAGATATCAAGGAATTAATTATTGAAGAGTTTATCCGTTTTGATAGTGAGATAACCTTGCTCACTGTGACTCAAAAGAACGGTCCTACATTATTTTGTCCTCCTATTGGTCATATACAAAAAGGAGGGGATTATCGTGAGAGTTTTCAACCTGCTCATATTGATCCCAAGCACCTGCAAGAAGCACAGGATATGGCTGAAAAAGTCACCCGGGCATTAACCGGTGCCGGACTTTGGGGGGTAGAATTCTTTCTTAGCCATGAAAATGGTGTTTATTTCTCGGAGCTTTCTCCTCGCCCTCACGATACAGGAATGGTCACACTCGCCGGTACACAAAATCTGAATGAGTTTGAGCTTCATTTACGTGCCGTTTTGGGATTACCTATTCCAAACATTAAATTGGAACGAATGGGGGCAAGCGCAGTTATACTCTCATCAATTGCCAGTGCAGAACGCCCCGGGTTTGAAGGAGTTGCTGAGGCTATAAAAGAAGAAGATACTTATATCCGTTTATTTGGAAAACCGTTTACCAGAGTCAACAGACGAATGGGAGTCGTATTGTGTTATGCTCCTGTAGGTAGCAACCTTGATGCTCTTAGAGATAAAGCAAAGAGACTTGCAGCCTTAGTTAAAGTTATCTGATGTGTCTTTAATGTATAACAGACGTTAATTTCGTAATTGATTATTGTTCTATTTGTAACAATAATCGTTCAAAAGGGTATAATTTACTAAAAAAAACAAGGGTGAGAATACCATCTATTCTTTTTTGTTTTTACATTTGCAGGGAAGGTTGTCTAGGTAACTAAATATTCGATGAACAAAGAGTCGTTTATGGGTGTTTAGGATTTGACTAAAACAACAACTGCAAGTGATTTGCATTATAAAAATTGAACCAACTTATATAAAAGATTGCTTATGTCACAGATTATCGGACATATCTCTCAGGTCATCGGACCGGTGGTGGACGTCTATTTTGAAAGTACAGATGAGGAATTAATCCTTCCCAGTATCCATGATGCATTGGAGATTAAAAGATCGAACGGTAAGAAATTAATTATCGAAGTACAACAGCACATTGGTGAGAATACAGTTAGGACCGTTGCTATGGATAGTACCGATGGTTTGCAGAGAGGGATGAAGGTATATCCGACGGGTACACCTATCACAATGCCGATCGGCGAGCAGATCAAAGGACGTCTTATGAATGTAGTGGGAGAGTCCATTGACGGTATGAAAGAACTAGATCAGTCCGGTGCATATCCTATTCACCGTGAGCCCCCGAAATTCGAAGATTTGACAACTGTACAGGAGGTTCTTTACACAGGTATCAAAGTTATTGACTTACTTGAACCATATAGTAAAGGAGGAAAGATTGGTCTATTCGGCGGAGCTGGTGTAGGTAAAACAGTGCTTATTCAGGAGCTGATTAATAATATTGCCAAGAAGCAACATGGCTTTTCTGTATTTGCCGGAGTAGGTGAACGTACACGTGAAGGTAACGACTTATTGCGTGAAATGATTGAATCCGGTGTCATTCGCTATGGAGAAGAATTTAAGAAGAGCATGGAAGAAGGCAATTGGGATTTATCCAAAGTAGACTACAATGAAGTGGAGAAATCTCAAGTTACATTGATATTCGGACAGATGAACGAACCTCCAGGAGCACGTCAGTCTGTAGCATTGTCCGGTCTTACCGTTGCGGAATCTTTCCGTGATATGGGATCGCAAATTGATGGTCCGCGTGATATCTTGTTCTTCATAGATAATATATTCCGTTTTACTCAGGCTGGTTCAGAGGTTTCTGCATTGTTGGGACGTATGCCCTCAGCTGTAGGTTATCAACCGACTTTGGCAACGGAAATGGGTGCGATGCAGGAACGTATTACTTCTACTCGTAACGGTTCAATTACGTCAGTACAAGCTGTATATGTACCGGCTGACGACTTGACAGACCCGGCTCCTGCCACAACATTTACCCACTTGGATGCTACGACTGTGTTAAGTAGAAAGATTACTGAGCTTGGTATATATCCTGCAGTTGATCCGTTGGAATCAACTTCTCGTATTCTTGATCCTCATATTGTCGGCCAGGAACATTATGAAACGGCACAGCGAGTAAAACAGATACTTCAACGAAACAAAGAATTGCAGGATATTATCTCTATTCTTGGTATGGAGGAGCTTTCCGATACAGATAAAATGATCGTAAACCGCGCTCGTCGTGTACAACGTTTCTTGTCTCAGCCATTTACTGTTGCTGAACAGTTTACCGGTGTACAGGGTACAATGGTTTCTATAGAAGATACGATTAAAGGATTCAAAATGATTTTGGATGGTGAAGTGGATTATCTGCCGGAACCTGCATTTATGAATGTCGGTACTATAGAAGAAGCTATTGAAAA
This sequence comes from Bacteroides sp., assembly GCA_041907545.1. Lineage (GTDB taxonomy): Bacteria > Bacteroidota > Bacteroidia > Bacteroidales > Bacteroidaceae > Bacteroides. Next base: position 57,567 of record JAYRGX010000022.1, on the reverse strand, counting down.
AGGTAAAGCTCTGTTGGAACAAGCCAATAAGAAATAAGTAGATTGGGAAAGATATGAAGGATTTGCATCTGACAATATTATCACCGGAAAAAAAGATCTTTGATGGAGAGGTAAAGAGCGTTACTTTCCCCGGCACTATGGGGTTGTTCACTATTTTACCTCAACATGCACCTATCGTTTCTTCATTACGTGAAGGTTCGTTAGTGTATGTCGCTAAAGATGGAAGCGAGCACAATCTCGATATAAAAGGAGGTTTTGTAGAGCTAAGCAACGGAGTGATTTCCGCTTGCGTTGATTGAACATTCGAGGGTTAATTGTAAATAGAGGATTTAATCTCTATTTTATGTCTTAATCTTCACTTTTTATAATACTATGAGCATCAGTTTGACAAAACGCAATTTTCTTGTTCAACTAGTTGCATTGACATTGGTCATTGGCTGGGGAGGTGCAGGATTCTTGTATTATGTTTTGCCGGAACATTACTTTGAAGGGTATCCTTTTATACCGGGGTATTTCTTTTTATTCGGCGTGTTTGAAATAGCAATGTTTGACGCATGTCGGAAGTATGCTCCAAACAGGCTGTTGCAACTCTATTTGGCGATAAAGATGTTGAAAATGCTATTTGCTTTTTTCTTTCTTGTTGCCTATTGTATAATAGTGGGTGAAGATAAGATTGAGTTTATATTGACGTTCATTGTATATTATATAATCTATTTGGTAGATGAGACGGTTTTCTTCCTTTCTTATGAAGTGAAGAAAAAGTTCAAAAAAAGAAAAAATGAAAATGAGACAACTGCGTAATTTGATGATAGGAGCATTGCTAAGTTTGTTGGCTTTCAATCCTGTGCTGGCTCAGAATGATACAACCTCTGTGCTTGCTGGAAAAGTCGATTCTTCAGCTGTGGCTTTGAATGGTGGTGTTTCTGCATCGGACAGCATAACTTCAGTAGCTTCTACTGCGCATAAGAACGAGCCGGTAAATGTAAAAGAAATAGTCTTTGGGCATATTGGTGATTCTTATGAATGGCACATAACAACGTGGGGTAAGGCACATATAACTATTCCTTTGCCTATTATTGTGTATAGCAGTCGCACTGGCTGGCATACTTTCCTTTCTTCAAGACTTGAAGAAAACGAAGGTATATATGAAGGTCTTTCTATCGCGCCTGCGGGAAGTAAATACGAAGGGAAATTAATAGAGCATGATGAAGCGGGTAATGAAATCCGTCCATGGGATATTTCTATCACAAAGGTTACGTTTGCTTTACTTTTCAATAGTGCATTGTTACTATTTATTGTGCTGGGAGTAGCCCGTTGGTATCGCAAAAACGGTAAAACGTCAAAAGCACCGGGTGGATTCGTGGGACTTATGGAAATGTTTATCATGATGGTTAATGATGACATCATTAAAAGTTGTGTTGGACCCAAATATAAAAAGTTCGCACCATATTTATTGACAGCGTTTTTCTTTATATTCATTAATAATTTGATGGGACTCATTCCATTTTTTCCCGCTGGTGCGAATGTGACCGGAAATATTGCTATAACTATGGTTTTGGCCTTATTTACATTTGTTATTGTGAATATCTTTGGGACAAAGACCTATTGGAAAGAAATATTTTGGCCTGATGTACCTTGGTGGTTGAAAGTTCCGATACCGATGATGCCATTTATTGAGTTTTTTGGAATATTTACCAAACCTTTTGCATTGATGATCCGTCTTTTTGCCAATATGTTGGCTGGGCACATGGCTATGTTGGTTTTGACATGTTTAATATTTATTTCCGCCAGCATGGGACCTTTGCTAAATGGAACATTATCTGCGGCATCAGTCCTGTTTAATATCTTTATGAATGCATTGGAGTTATTGGTTGCTTTCATTCAAGCTTATGTGTTTACCATGCTTTCTGCTGTATTTATAGGATTGGCGCAAGAGGAACATCATGAAGAATCTCATACTATTCCACTTCCTCAAAATGGTGAAGCGGAAATCGAAAGATAATTTAATAAATTTATTTATAACATTTAATTAGAAAGAGCTATGTTATTAACTGTATTATTACAAGCCACTGCGGCAGCCGCCGGAGTTAGTAAATTAGGAGCAGCTTTAGGTGCCGGATTAGCTGTTATCGGCGCAGGTCTCGGTATTGGTAAGATTGGTGGTTCGGCAATGGAAGCAATTGGCCGTCAACCCGAAGCTTCCGGTGATATTCGTATGAACATGATTATTGCTGCCGCTTTGATTGAAGGTGTTGCTCTGTTGGCAGTCGTTGTTTGTCTGTTAGTATTCTTCTTATAATAAAATTGTATAATTATGTCATTGTTATTACCCGATAGTGGACTGTTGTTCTGGATGCTACTCTCTTTTGGAGTAGTATTTGCAATACTTGCCAAATACGGTTTTCCTATCGTTACAAAGATGGTTGATGAACGTAAAGCGTACATTGATCAATCTTTGAAAGTGGCGAAAGAAGCAAATGATCAACTTTCTAAATTAAAATCAGAAAGCGAAGCTTTGATAGCTGAAGCAAACAAAGAGCAGGGACGAATCTTGCGGGATGCAATGCATGAGCGTGAAAAAATTATATCCGACGCTCGGAAACAAGCAGAAGTAGCTGCTTTAAAAGAGTTGGAGGATGTGAGAAAGCAAATACAGCAAGAGAAAGAAGAAGCCATTCGCGACATACGCCGTCAGGTTGCTGTTTTATCTGTTGATATTGCGGAGAAAATAATCCGCAAAAATCTGGATGAAGACCGTGAACAGATGGATATGATTGACCGTATGGTGGACGAAGTACTCTCTACTTCAAAATCTAATTGATCATCAATAATTGGTTGTTGATGATATATTGTCAACTTCCAATTATTCAGTAGTGAAAAAAGATTATGGATATAGGAATAGTTTCTATGCGTTACGCAAAAGCGCTGATTCAGTATGCTACGGATACGGGGACAGAAGAGAAATTGTATGAAGAGATTCGTACTTTGGAACAAAGTTTTCATCTGCATCCTGAATTACGTTCGGCTTTAGAAAACCCCATTCTTTCGGTTGAAGATAAGTTTTCGTTGATATCTACAGCATCTGTAGGAAAGGGCAAACTGAGCCAGGAGTTTTCGCGATTTATATCGCTTGTGCTAAAGAAAAGGCGTGAGAATTTTCTCCAATATATATGCATCGGCTTCCTTGAATTATATAGGAAAACAAAGCGTATTGGCGTGGGAAGGTTGATTACTGCTGTTCCTGTCGATGAAGATGTGCGTAACCGTATAAGTCAAAGTGCTTCCTCCATGCTGCATGCTCGAATGGAATTGCAAACAGAAGTAGATCCTTCTATTGAAGGTGGATTTATCTTCGACATCAATGATTTTCGTCTTGACGCCAGCATTGCTACGCAGCTTAGAAGAGTAAAACAACAGTTTATTGATAAAAACAGAAGAATAGTGTGATAAATATGTGCACAAAATAACCCTTGTTGATTTGTGGTTATAGTAAAGTCCGTTTTATCATATAACATTTATAAAATTACAAACATGTCTGAAAATATCAAAGTAAGCGAAGTCTCTGATATCCTCCGCCAACAGTTGGAGGGCATTGAAGCCAATGTGCAACTCGACGAAATAGGCACAGTGTTGCAGGTCAGTGATGGAGTGGTTCGTATTTATGGATTGCGTAATGCCGAAGCAAACGAATTGTTAGAGTTCGACAACGGTATTATGGCGATTGTGATGAACTTGGAGGAAGATAATGTGGGAGCCGTACTGCTTGGACCTACAGACAAGATTAAAGAAGGATATACTGTAAAACGTACCAAACGTATTGCATCTATTAGAGTTGGTGAAAGTATGTTGGGACGTGTAATAGATCCACTTGGTGCTCCTTTGGATGGCAAGGGATTGATTGGCGGTGAGCTTTGTGAAATGCCTCTTGAACGTAAGGCACCGGGTGTAATCTATCGCCAACCGGTGAATCAGCCTTTACAAACCGGTTTGAAAGCAGTGGATGCTATGATTCCTATTGGCCGTGGCCAGCGTGAGTTGATTATTGGTGACCGTCAGACCGGAAAGACAGCTATCGCTATTGACACGATAATAAATCAGAGGGCTAATTATGAGGCAGGTGATCCCGTTTATTGCATCTATGTTGCTATAGGGCAAAAAGGGTCAACAGTGGCGTCTATTGTAAATACTCTCCGTGAGAATGGTGCAATGGATTATACCATTGTTGTTGCTGCTACTGCAGGTGATCCTGCAGCTTTGCAATATTATGCTCCGTTTGCCGGTGCTGCTATCGGTGAATATTTCCGTGATACCGGTCGTAATGCTTTAGTGGTTTATGATGACTTGTCTAAACAAGCCGTAGCATATCGTGAGGTCTCGTTGATCTTACGTCGTCCTTCGGGCCGTGAGGCATATCCGGGTGATATTTTCTATTTGCACTCCAGACTTTTGGAGCGTGCTGCCCGTATAATCAATCAGCAGGAAGTTGCAGCTCAGATGAATGATTTGCCGGAAAGCCTTAAAAGCAAGGTTAAAGGTGGAGGTTCACTAACAGCATTACCAATCATTGAAACACAGGCGGGTGACGTATCGGCTTATATTCCGACTAATGTGATTTCTATTACCGATGGTCAGATTTTCCTTGATACCGACTTATTTAATCAAGGTAATCGCCCCGCAATCAATGTAGGTATTTCTGTAAGTCGTGTGGGTGGAAATGCCCAAATTAAAGCAATGAAGAAGGTTGCCGGTACATTGAAAATTGATCAGGCTCAATACCGTGAGTTGGAAGCATTTACCAAGTTTAGTGGTGATATGGACCCGGTAACTGCATTGACTATTGACAAAGGGCAAAAAAACACCCGTTTATTGGTACAACCTCAATATAAACCTGTGTCTGTAGAAAAGCAAGTAGCCATACTATATTGTGGCACACATGGTTTGTTGCATAATGTGCCATTAGATAAAGTTACAGAGTTTGAGCACAGTTTCCTCGAAATGCTTGAGATGAATCATCGTGAAGATATTCTTGATGTTTTGAAGCAAGGTATCATAAATGATGAAATTTCAGCAAAGATAGAAGATGTTGCTAAAAAGGTAGCCAGACAGTTCTTGTCGTAAAATAGAGAGAAGGGGATTTTATGATTTTCGACTAAATAATGATGTTGAGTATCATTGGTATCCATCACTTAAAAATATATTGCTGTGAGTTCTTTAAAGGAAGTAAAAAGTAGAATAAACTCCGTCAAAAGTACCCGTCAGATTACTTCGGCGATGAAAATGGTAGCGTCAGCAAAGCTGCATAAAGCACAGGCGCGCATTACTCATATGTTGCCTTACCAAAGGAAACTGAATGAGATTTTGACCAATTTCTTGCAGACAGGTTCTGAACTAGAGTCTCCTTATACGGAAGTACGACCGGTGGAGCGTGTAGCTATTGTAGCGTTCTCTTCTAATAGTTCGCTATGTGGCGCTTTCAATGCAAATGTAATAAAGATGCTTGATCGTGCCGTGGATGAATACCGTTCTTTAGGCAAAGAAAATATACTAATCTATCCGGTTGGAAAAAAAGTAGAGACGGCTGTTCGTAAAATGGGCTACTCTATTCAAGGTAGTTATCAGGCAATGGCCGATAAGCCTGCATATCAGGAAGCTTATGAACTTGCCGAAAAACTTTTGAAGGATTTCGCTGATAAAAAAGTGGATAAAGTGGAGATTATATATCATCACTTTAAATCAATGGGATCGCAAATTCTTCTTAAGGAAGACTATCTCCCTATTGACCTGACTAAAATAGAAAAAGAGCCCGTTGTAAAAGAAGAAATTCAAACAAACCGTTATCTTAATGACTACTTGGTTGAGCCTTCTGTTGAATCTTTAATAGCTGCTTTATTACCTAAAGTTTTATGTCAGAAGATCTATACGGTATTACTTGATTCCAACACGTCTGAGCATGCAGCTCGTATGCTTGCAATGCAGACTGCTACGGATAATGCTAATGATTTAATACAAGATCTGACTATACAGTATAATAAGAGTAGACAGCAAGCTATTACAAATGAATTGCTGGATATTATTGGTGGTAGTATGAAGTGAGATTGAGATTCTATCCTCAAATAAAAATTTCTTATTCATACATATAATATTGAACTGCACTCCAAAAGTTGAGTTAGAAACTTTAGGAGTGCAGTTCATTTTTATTTAGCGGCAAATTAAATCTACCTATACCTAAATATCTTTTATTTCTTTTTAAATGAAAATCCGAGCATCATGCCATCATAGCTGCTGGCTAAAGAGCTGATTGTCTTTATGCTGGTATTACTACTTTTACTACCCAAAAAGGCGAGTAATTTTAATAATTTATTAGAATCAAAAAGCATATCCATGCTACTCGAAGAGTAATTCACTTTTGCTCCAATTTCTAGTATCTTCAAAAAAGTAAGAGTTACTTTCTTTTGAGAGGTGTTGTATGAATAAGTTCCATTATAGTTTTTTGCTCCTACTTTAGCATTAAAAGTACTGTCGGCATTAAAGGTAAAAGTCATTTGTCCTGGTTGTATACCTATCTTTTTTAATTGGGTATCCATTTTGGTTTCTGTAGCACTTGCAGCAATACTTCCACCCGCTTTCATTAATAAATTTTCTGTCTCAAATTCGACAGCAGAACCTGTATAAGACCAACTTCCCTTTAAATCTATATTACTTTTACCTGTGACTTCATTCACCATTTTTTCAACTCCTCCAAGTAAATCTTTCAATGATTGCGCATTGCAATTAGCGGAAACTGAAAGCAAAATGGTTAAAACAACCATAGATATAACATTTTTTCTCATTTTACTTATAAATAAAATTATCTTACTTCTTTGTTAATACTTTCAATGTAATCTAGTATTTCCTTTTTCCCTAATCTATTTTCAGCTGATGTGATAAAATATGGTGGAAGTTCTTCCCATTGTTCCTCGAGTTTAGCCAAATACTCTTTAATTTTATTCCCTAATTGCCCGCCTTTTAGTTTATCTGTTTTTGTGAAAACGATAGAAAAAGGAACATCGTTTTCTCCTAGCCATTCCATAAATTCAAGATCTATAAGTTGCGGGGATAATCTTGAATCTATCAGTAAAAAGAGGTTAGTCATTTGCTCGCGATTAAGAATATAATCTTCAATGATACGCTTTATTTGAGCTAAACCCTTTTGGCCTCTCTGGGCATATCCATATCCGGGAAGATCAACTATATACCAGCTTTGATTAATAATGAAATGATTTATAAGCATTGTTTTACCTGGAGTGGACGAAGTCATGGCCAAGCCTTTACGCCCTGTAAGCATATTTATTAAGCTTGATTTACCTACATTAGATCGACCTATAAATGCGTACTCAGGAAAATTACCGGCGGGACATTTTTTCACATCGGTGTTACTTATAACGAATTCAGCGTTTGTTATTTCCATTGTCTTGTTTTTTTGAGGAAATGTTGACGTCCGTTATGAAACATCATTTTTTTTTACCGCTGCAAAGGTAATACTTATTTTGCGAATAGCCATTCGGAATACAGATTTCTGTTTATCTTTGCGGTCAATAGTTGATTTTTGATATGAATAACCAATTTCCTTCTGTATTATTAGAGAAAGCTGTGAGCGAATTTGCTAGGCTTCCGGGTATCGGTAGAAAGACGGCAATGCGCTTGGTCTTACATTTACTCCGACAAGATAATGCAACGGTGGAAGCTTTTGGCAACTCCATCATGACGTTAAAACGTGAAGTGAAGTACTGCAAGGTATGCCACAATATTTCGGATACCGAGGTTTGCAGAATTTGTGCAAATCCTCAGAGAGACGCTTCAATTGTTTGTGTCGTAGAAAACATACGTGATGTTATGGCTGTAGAAGCAACACAGCAATTTAGAGGTCTATATCATGTGCTAGGGGGAGTTATATCTCCCATGGATGGAGTTGGCCCCAGTGATTTGGAAATAGAAAGTTTGGTTCAGCGAGTCGCTGAAGGAGGTATAAAAGAAGTAGTTTTGGCACTAAGCACCACAATGGAAGGAGATACAACTAACTTTTTTATTTATCGGAAATTGGATAAAATGGGGATAAAGCTCTCTGTAATAGCCCGGGGCATTGCTGTGGGGGATGAATTGGAATATGCTGATGAGATAACCTTGGGACGTAGTATTGTAAATAGGACTCCCTTTAATGGAACAAATTAAAAAATAAAACACAAATAAATAAGACGATGGATGAATTAATTAAACAAATATCTAAACGATTGAAGGTTTACTTTATTGTTTTTTGGCTTTTACCTGTATTCATTGCAGTAGTTGGCGAAAGTGGTATTTTTGATTGTGTGGGGATATATGCTGGGAACGTACGACTGACTTATATTGTAGAGTCCTTGACTATATTGGTGACGGCTATAAGCGTTCCTACTGTATTGAAATATTTTGCGCGTATTTTATCTAAAAAAATAGATCATGTATCAATTTCAGAAGCTTTGCATTTATACTTGTTTTGGAGTGGAATACGTATACTTGTTTTAGCAATTTTAGTCATATTAGGTTTTAGTATTTATTACTTAATGCTTAGTACAACGGGTCTGCTATGCGCTTTTATTGCATTAACTGCCTCTTTATTTTGCTATCCTAGTGAAAAACGCTTGCGTCAGGAATTACGTATTGACAAGGAGGAATAACATGGGACATTCATATCTTAAAGGGCAACGGCTAAAGCTTCGGGCTATGGAGCCTGAAGACCTCGAAATCATGTACGAGATGGAAAATGATCCGGAGCAATGGGATATTACTTGTTTCAATGTTCCCTATTCTCGTTATGTCATTAAGCAATACATGGAGAACTCCCAATGTGATATGTATGCAGATAAACAACTTCGGTTGATGATTACTCGGTTGGATGATCAGGCTGCACTTGGCACGATTGATATAACAGGCTTTTTGCCCATGCATCTTCGAGGAGAAGTCGGCATTTCGTTACGGAAAGAATATCGTGGAGAGGGGTATGGTTCTGAAGCGTTGACTCTACTTTGTGATTATGCTTTTGGCTTTCTTTGCTTAAAACAACTTACAGCAGAGGTTGCTGTGGATAATGAGCTAAGCTTGAAACTGTTTACTTCCTGTGGCTTTGAACAATGCGGGCTTTTAAAAGAATGGTGGTTTGTTGAAGGAGTTTTTAAGGATGTTATCTTGTTGCAAAGACTGCGTAATGGCGATGAAAAATAAAATTACAGTAATGTCTGAATGAAAAAGATGCCTTATCTTTTCGTGTTTCTGTCCTGTTTGACAATGGTCTCCTGTCGCTCACAAGGGTATTTTCATCAAAAAAATGATTACCAAGTTGCAAAGACTTCTCTCCATCCTGAGTTTAGGAAATATTTTGATAAATATCAGGTTGATGGGTAGGATATATTCAGAAGAAGGATAATGTCTATTTTTTCGCAACGAGATTACTTCAAGAGAGAAAGAATAACCGCTCCGATTTTGGTATAGCCAGAAAAGAAATTACGAAAGCGATATTGCGTGACTTGATGATTATAAAATAACCAACCACCTTTGGAAAGTATTGAAAGACTTGGTTGGTTAGTTCATTGTTGGTATTTGAGGGAATCGGGACCAAATTTCATATTTGCCTCCAAGTTTTTCTAACGATGTTTTCCAAAGATTATCGCTGTCTTTTATATTCATGTAAAATGAATTCTCGTCCTTCGTTATCAGCCATGTATTTTCCTTTATTTCTTCGATTAACTGTTTGTACTCCCATCCTGAATATCCTAGAAAAAAACGTATTTTGCCTTCAAAATCATTGCCTTGCAAAATATAATCTTTGATTGTATCAAAGTTGCCATTCATATAAATGCCTTTTCCTATAGGTAGTGAGCCTTCAATATTACTTAATGTGTGGAGATAAAATAATGTATCAACATTCAAAGGCCCCCCCTTGAATAGAGGTATCCTATCCAAGTGCTTGAATTCGCTTAATACATCATTCAAACTTATAGGTAAAGGCTTATTCAAAATCAAGCCCATGCTGCCTTCCATCGTGTGGTCTATGAGTAAAACAACTGATCGACCGAACGTTTTATCACGTAGAAAAGGTTCTGATATAAGTATTTTTCCACGTGACGGTAGTACGTTATTTGTCTCAATTTTGAATATGTTTATATTGGCATCCATGCCTCTAAAATACATATAAATCCTTAGAAAACAAATTTTTGATTATTTTTTTGCAGAATAAGAATTAACTCACTTAAATAGAAATGGCAGGATTTTTCTTTCCTGCCACCTTTCCATTTGCCTTTTTAGTTTGGATGATTTTGGGAGAATAAAGCCATCCGTTCCTCTAATAAGGTGTATTGATGGTCTTGAATAAATGAGGTACAAGCCCTTAAACCTTCTTGATGGGAACCGGTTGTTATGAGTGAGATTGCACTAACTCCATAATACATTAGCTCCTTTGCCAATTCGCCACCGGTCATATTCGGATAGCCTATTGTAAAATAGAATCCGTCGGCAACAGGTTCAGTCAAATCTTTATCGTAGACTAAATAGAATCCGTTTTTTAGGAAAATATCCTTTAATTTGCGAGCACGTTCTCCGTATACTTTTACTTCATTCAAGAAGTTATACTGACCATCACTCGCTGCTTTTAGCATTGCGGCAAATGCATATTGCGCAGAATGGCTCGTACCGGAGGATAATGCATAAAGTACTCTATGTATAAAGACAGTGCCAAAAGTGCCTCCACCGTACCTCTTATCAAATCCGGGATATGCCCGATGATACAGCTTATCGGATATACAACTGACTCCAATGCGTTGACCGGCGTAGCTGAATGCTTTGGAACCTGATATCAGTAGGATATAGTTGTCCGTGTAATGTGCGACAGAGGGTTGGTATGGGGGATGAAACGGGCTGCTTAAATCTTTTCGGAAGTCCATAGCGAAGTAAGCCAAATCTTCCAATACAATGATGTCATATTGAGTTGCTAATTCTCCTATGATTCGAAGCTCTTCTTCTTTCAGACAAATCCAACTTGGATTATTTGGATTTGAATAGATAATAGCAGATATATTTCCTTTGCTTAAATAGCTTTCAAGCTTTTCCTTTAATTTATCTCCTCGGTAATCGTATACGTCGAACGTTTCATATTTCTGACCCATTACAACCAATTGCTGCTTTTGTACCGGAAATCCAGGATCAATAAACAGAATGGTATCTCGTCTATCATTGCATTGACTACAAGTTAAAAATGAAGCAAAAGTGCCTTGCATAGAGCCTGTTACCGGTACGCATCCTTCTGGATTTATCTCTATATTAATAAATGCTTTTACAAAACGGGCTGCTTCAGTTTTTAATTCTGCTAATCCGTTAATGTCGGGGTACAGACTGGCTATTCCATTTTCCAGTGCAGCTATTTCAGCTTTTACTCCTATAGAAGAAGGGGGGAGCCCCGGAACACCCATCTCCATTTTAATAAATTCCACACCTGACTTTGATTCTGCTTGAGCAGCAATTGCCTTTACTTCACGGATAGTGGCTCTACCGAAATCTTTGATATCAAAATCGGCAATGATTTTATCAATCAAATCACTTTTGATAGGAGTATTTTTCATGTTCATCTTAATAGTTTATGTTCGCGTTACTTGTCGCGCATATTTTTTGTTTCGCAAAGTTAGCATAAATATCTTGTAATCAAGTGCCATGCAAAAAATATGAAAAATATTTCTTTAGAGGTATTGCAGATATGAAAGATTTATCTACCTTTGCAACCGCAATCGAGGAGCGATTGACATGAAATATGAAACAATGGTGCGTTAGTTCAGTTGGTTAGAATACATGCCTGTCACGCATGGGGTCACGGGTTCGAGTCCCGTACGCACCGCGTAAATTGTTAATAAGAATCTCGAAGAAATGAAAGCTTGCAATTCATATTGCAGGCTTTTTTTGTATTTAATAATCTTTTATATTGTTCATTCTCACGACCGGCTATATTGCTTTGGTTTCATTCCGATATGCTCTTCAAAAACTCTGCTGAAATGGCTAAGATTGCTGAATCCCATTTTGTAACCTGCGTCTGATACTGACAAATTCTCTTCTTTTAATAGACGTGCAGCTTCCCGTATTCTGAATGTTTGATAATAGCTGAAAATACTATTGCCGAAAATCTGCTTAAAGATACATTTCAATTTAGTTGGACTCATGTTAGCTTGAATGGCTAGTTCTTTAATGATCGGGGGAGTATCTAAATGTTCGAGCATTTGTTTCTTTACGCTATAAGCTGCCGTTATGTCTTGCTTGTTTAAAGCGTAAAGTCGCTTTTCATCACGTTTTTCCAGTTCCATTAATAACCGGCAAACCAATTCTTCTGCTTTTATTTTTAGGAAGAATATTTCGAAAGCCTGATTTACTGATTGAGAAACTATTTCCTCTACTATTTCATCCACAATCATTCGCAAAGAGGGGTAAACCATTTGTTCAAAGAGTAAGGGCTGACTATTTTCCAGCAAGCTTTGCAAAACCGGTGACTTTTCGGATAACTCAAATAAGTTTTTTAAATAATTTGCATCTACTTCTATATTAATGGCGGCAGTCTTCGTATCAATTGGAATGATGGAATCTGTATTCATCCTGCTTGTTCCAATCAACACAGAAGGGGTGTCTCTGGGCAATTGGGCTTCCTGTGATGGCTTTGGTTGGGATATAATGTGTTGGAACTTAAAAAGAATCATCCTTTGTGATTCGTCAATGAGAGGGTTCTCAATAATTAGATTTTCTTTTAGTTCATAATTGAGAAATAGCATTTGGATATGCTCATTAAAAACAAATCCTGCACAGTATCCTTTGCCAAATTCGCCCGGGATTTCTATGCGTCTATTTCTCACTTTAGTACCCAGAGATTCTGCAAATATGTTCAGAATATTGGGTAGTATATATAACTTTTCGTTTTCCTTCATTTGTCTTTTATGACTATTTTATGGTCAAATATAGCTATTTTGTTTCTATAATTCGCAATAATTTTGCATATCAAATCGAAAGACATAAAACTTACTATTAATAGCTATAAATTAAAATGAATATGAAATCAGAAAAGAATAAATTCAGGATTATTATTGTTATTGTATTGCTGAACTCCATAGGGATGTCCGTGATATTGCCTCTTTTGCCCTTTTTAATAGGTAAATACCTTCCATCCCAGCAAGTGGTGGTTGGTATGAGTCTGCTTATGTCGGTGTTTGCTGCTTGCATGTTTTTTGCGGCTCCGGTTTTAGGCGCAATGAGTGATAGATATGGACGAAGAAGTATTTTGATCATTAGTCTGTTGGGGTCTACTATCGGTTATGTTTTATTTGGGATAGGAGGGGCATTATGGGTGCTTTTTCTCGGGCGTATAATCGATGGATTGACGGCCGGCAATATCAGTACACTATTTGCTTATATATCCGATTGCACCGAGCCACATGAGCGGACTAAATGGTTTGGCTATATCGGCGCTGCAATGGGAATTGGTAAATTGGGAGGTCCTGCGTTAGGAGGACTATTAGGGAGCATAAATCTGTCATTACCTTTTTATATTACAGCAGGACTCATATTTCTTTCTGCTTTGGCTGCATATTTTTTATTGCCCGAATCTTTGCTTGTGGAGAAGCGAAGCTCACGTATCTCATTAGACAACTTTAATACCTTCTCGAGCATAAAAGAGATATTTGGTTTTAAAGAAGTCGGCTTTCTGCTATTGATAGGTATTATTTATTATGCAGGTTTGGATGTCTTCCAATTTAATTTCAGTGTCTTCTTAAAAGATTTTTATAAATGGGGGCCGGTGATAATAGGAAGTGTATTGACTATTGTCGGGATTTGTGAGATTATATCGCGTGCTTTATTATTGCCATGGCTATTGAAGCACTTCAAAGAAAAGAGTATTGGGCTTTTAGGGTTAATCGGTTTTGTTACAGGTTTAGGCTTGATATTAATAAGCATATTTGTTCATTCGGCTGTGCTTATTTCGCTTGCTATTGTTTTCATTATTTTAGGTGATGGGCTATTTGATCCTACCTACAACGGTCAACTGTCACAATCCACGGATGAAAGCAAGCAGGGTAAATTGCAAGGTGTGAATCAAAGTTTGCAATCGGCTAATAATGTAATTATACCACTTTTTGCAGGTGCGATCTATTTTTATAATCCGGGCGTATTGTATGCGCTAACCATTTTGATTGTATTTCTTGCAATCTTGGGTTATACATACGTGTTGCCCCGCATGAAACCTTTTCGAAGCTTAGATAGATAGAAATTATAAAAATATGAGATCAGAATATTAGAACTAATCATTTAAAATATCAAAAGATGACTTTTAATCAATTATTTATACCAAGTTCACCTGAGAAAATTAGTGATAATGTATTTAAAATGGTGGGTATGGATTTCTTTGTCATTACGGCAGGGAATGAAGTGCATTATAACTCTATGGTAGGGAGTGGCGGTGGCTTAGGAGTACTCTTCAAGAAGCCTGTCACTTGGTGTGTAATCCGTTCGGATCGTTATACTCTCGAACTAATGCAAAATAAACAGACGTATACATTGACCTATTTTGCCAATGAGTATAGAGAACAGATGCTCTTTTTGGGAAGCAAATCCGGTAGAGATGGCGACAAAATGAAAGAAACCAAGTTGGCTGTCGTTCAGACACCTTCGGGTAATATATCTTTTGAGGAAGCTAGGTTGGTCATAGAATGTAAGCTTATGCAGATCACAACGCCTGGTTTTGAGGATTTTTGTACTCAGGAAGCTAAGGATTATCTGAATGAAGCTTATAAGAGTTCCGATGATTATCGTAAATATGTATGGGGAGAAATTGTTGCGGTTTGGATTAAACGGTAACTGTTGACTCTATGCTGGAAGTTTTCTAGTTAGAATATGAGGAAAATAAAGCCTACGGATTCTTTGTATAGCATTCAAAGTCCCGGTGGCAGCTTTTCTTCCATCATCTCCCGTAGATTGATTGTTTCGCCGTCGATGATAAATGTTCCGTCTCTAACAGCATGAATCATCCGGCGGTCTTTTGATGTTTCATTTATTACTACTCGTTCAACGTGCAATATGATAAACCCATAGCGTTCAATGTGTTCTACTAACTTACATTCCAGACAGGCAAGGCATTCGCCTATTAATGGTGCTTGTACATACTTGGCTGCAAGAGGGGTCAGTCCGAACTTTTTAAACTTATCTACTTCAGTGCCGCTGATCATACCTATTCCGACAGCAGTTTCCAGCATATCGGCTGTCGGAATACATATTACGCATTCTTTTGTGGTGAGTATTGTTTCAAATGAATGGTTCCACGGACCGGTTGTGATGACAATATTCTGGGCAAAATCAATCGCCATTGTCCAGGATATTGTCATTATATTATTCTTCTTTCCATCAAAGGTGCTGACCAGTACTACAGGTCCCGGTTCGATAAAAGTCAGTGCCTTTTCTTTTTTCACTTCTTTCATGGACAAAACTATTTAGTACATCAAAGATAATATTTTAAAAAGAATTCTATATTTTGAAAAAATATTTTCTTCAAAATGCTCAAGGACTGTGCTTTTAATCGTATAGAACTTTTGTGAGGCCCGTTTTTTTACTTGTCAATTAAACCGTTTCAAAAGGTGCTTTATTCTTTGGGTTATTCTTCCGCCCGGTAAACTTGCCGATAAGATGCGAAAAACGATCTTTCAAGTTTTCCATTGTCAAGAATACTACCGGTACCATGATTAGGGTCAGAAACATTGAACTGGTCAACCCACCAATTAATACCCAGGCAATTCCATTTTTCCATTCTGAAGCTGCACCACTTGCTAAAGCAATGGGGAGTAACCCTATAATCATGGCTATGGTGGTCATTAAAACCGGGCGCAAGCGAATTTTTGTAGCTTCCAGTAACGCTTCTTTTGTTTTCTTTCCCTGCTTTTTCAGTTGATTGGTAAAGTCGACTACCAAGATTGCATTCTTTGCTACCAGCCCGACAAGCATGATGATACCGACCATACTGAATATATTCAGCGTTTGCTTGGCTAAAGCCAGACCCAGTATAGCTCCTATGACTGCAAGAGGAATGGTAAACAGCACTACAAAGGGATACATATACGATTCATATAAGGCAACCATGATAAGGTATACTAGGAAGATGGCTGTGAGTAAAGCAAAGCCCAATGTGCCGAAAGCATCACCTTGCATCTCCATATCACCGGCATAATGTACGGACACATTAGGAGGCATTGCCGTAGATGCTATTTTTTCTCTGATTTCGTCTCCTACATCACCCGATGACCTGCCTAATACTTGTGATTTGATACTGATTGAAGAGTTTTTATCATAACGCTCCAGCGCTGAGTATCCGTTTTTGAAGCCGATAGTAGCAAACTGGGATAATTTAATCTGTTCATTTGCCGAATTGATGAAAGTCAGATTGGCTACATCATCAATATTGCGACGGTTAAATTCATCATATACCACATCTATATCATACTCATAAGAGCCATCCATAAATTTTGTGTCGGTATTTCCGCTAAATGCAGTGGACAATACGGAACCTACAGTGGGTAGATTTAGGCCCAGTTCCGTCATTTTCTTTTTATCAAGCTCCACGGATATTTCATTGTTTACATTGTCAAGGGATGATTTCACATCTGTGGTACCTGCGGTTTTCTGTACAATGTGTTGTACGACTTCTGCATATTTAGCCAATGAATCGGCATCACTCGATTTTACAATGATTTGTATCGGACTGTCATCTGTGCTCCCGAATAGCGGATTCATAACAGCGGCTGTTATTTTAGCTCCTGTAATTTTGCCTTTCAGTTCATTCTTCAGTTGATTGGCGTAAACATTCGCCGATACATACCTGTCTTTTTTGTCTATCAACTTGACGTCTATTTCTGCTTTATTAGCACTACCTACTCCCATACCCATGCCTTCTGTCATTTCACCTATAGTAGTGAAGACGGATTTTATTTCGGGCTTCGATTTTAGAATATGCTCTATTTCTATGGTTTTTAAGTTGGTTTCTTTCAAAGTGGCATCTTTGGGCATTTCTATCTGGATAACACATTCTCCTGCATCACCCAAACCAAAAGCTTCCGTACCAACGAAGCCTCCCGGTATGAGTATGACTGAAACAATAAAGAGTACGGTTGCTGTGGCAAAGGTAATGATTTTGTGTTCTATGGCCTTTGCTAAAATCCTTTGAATAAATTCGGAAAATTTATTGATTTCATGCTCTACCCATAAAAAGAAACGACCGACAGGCTTCTTCTTATTCAGCTTTTCAAGCTTTGCAAAACGTGATGCCAATAAAGGTATTGCCGTGAATGCAACGAATAAACTTAATAAGGTGGTGATAACCACTACTAAAGCAAACGGTCCAATAAAGGGAGAAATAAACCCGGTAGACAGACCGATGGGGAGGAACACCACTACATCGACTAGTGTAATTGCTATTGCCGTGAAACCGATTTCCGAACGTCCGTCCAATGTGGCTTGCATTCGGCTCTTGCCCATCTCCATGTGACGATAAATATTTTCGAGCACTACAATAGCATCATCCACCAGGATACCTATTACTAGCGACATGGCTAAAAGTGTCATAATGTTGAGGCTGTATCCTAGCAAATACATGCCAATGAATGAAGATATAATAGATAACGGAATAGAAACCATTACAATAAAGGCATTACGAAGTCCATGGAGGAAGACGAGCATGACTAAAGCCACAAGTAGTACCGCAAATTCAAGATCGTGCATGACGGAGTCTGCCGCTCTCTCTGTGAAGTCGGAAGAATCGTAGGCTATATTGAATTTGAGCTTATCCCTCTGGTACTCTTTTTCCATTTCCGCTATTTTCTGGTTTACGGTATGGCATACTTCCACTGCATTGGCATCCGTTTGCTTGCGAATATTAATACCAATGGAGTTGCTTCCGTTGATCCGGTTGAGTACGGTGCTTTCTTTTTCAATATCCAGAACTTCCGCAACATCTTTCAATACTATTTTTCCATCTTTTCCAATAGAACTGATTACCACGTTACGGATGTCTTCAGGTGTTTTAAATTTTCCGGAAAGGCGTATGTTCATTTGAGAACTTTCGTTTTTTACTTTTCCTGCAGGAAAATCTGTATTGGACATTTGTATGGCTTGAAGTACTTGTTCGGACGACAGATTGTATGTCTTTAGCTTATCAGGGTCCATGCTGACTCTTATTTCCCGTTCATTTCCACCAACCAATGATACATCGGCTACTCCTTTTATTCTAGATAATTCGGGCTGAATAGTATGTTTTAATAAGTCATAGAATTCGCCAGAAGGCATATTGGATGTAGCGCCTATTTTCATAATGGGAAAATCGCTTAGGGCGATTTTTGAAACAACAGGATCGAGTACTCCTTTGGGTAAGGTACTACGAGCGGCATTAATGCGATGCTGGGCATCTTGAACGGCATTGTCTATATTTGCCGACATTTTCATTTCAATTCCAATGGACGCCATTCCTTCGTATGAAGTAGACTGAATATGATCAATATTCTCGACGGAAGAAAGTATGTCTTCCATTTTTTTTGTGACGTCATTCTCCACTTCCGAAGGAGAGGCTCCCGGATATTCTACGGTGACCATAAATGCCGGAGCCGTCATGGGGGGCATGAGCTCATATTTCAAGCTCTTATATCCTGCAAAACCTAAGAATAGTAGAACGGTAAATATCACTACAACGAGTGTCGGGCGATTTACCGATAGTTTTGTTATATTCATATATCCAGTGAATTATTTGATTGATTTTACTTTTGCGCCATTTGTAAGGTTTATCTGTCCGGAAATAGCGATAACATCACCGGCTTTTAAGCCCTTGGTTACGATAATTTCTTTTTCGTCGAAAGGCATTACTTCTATTTTCCGGAGTATGGCAGAGCCTCCCTGAATGATATAAACTTCAGCGTCTTTTATGCTACCGGGAATGGCCGTACGTGGAATAATAAGTGATTTGCTCTGTTCCTTGCCTCCAAAAGTGACTTTGCCGAACATACCCGGTTTGAGTTGCCCGTTCAATGTACTTTCAACGGTTATCTCTATGTCGTATAACTTTGATAGCCCTGCTTTATCGTTTATTGCACTGACGGTTCCATTAACCATTTTGTCTCGAAGATTGTCAACGGTCACAGCTACAGATTGTCCTTTTTGTATACTGGCCATGCGATCACCGGTTACTTTCACTACAAGTTTGAGGCGACTTATTTCGTTTAAATCGAAGAGTTGGCTCCCCGGACTGAGATAAGAGCCTTTCTCTATATATCGTTTGGTGATTGTTCCATCAAAAGGAGCTTTGATATATGCATTGTTATATTCATTCTGGATGTTTTCCAATGCTGTTCTTGCATCGGTTACAGCCAACTTCGATTCTTCCACTTGCTGCTCGGTGGCACCATCTGTCTTAACTAACGCCTCATTACGGATAAGATCTTTCATTCGTTTCTGTAAAGTAGTCTTGGCTTGTTGAAGTTGTGTAGACAACACCGAATGGTCTAATATAGCAAGTACCTGCCCACTATGTACCTTGTTTCCGGTCTCTGCTTTTACAGCAATGACTTTACCTGTCACTTCCGAAGAGATGGAAACCTCTTTCTCTGCCGAAAAGCTACCGTCGGCAACAAAATTTTCGTTGACGATCTTGTATCCCACACGTTGGGTTATCACAGGTATGGCACCTGCAGATTCCGAAACTAATTTCTGTTCATGCTCGAAACTGCTTTTATTGGATATGAGTCGCAAGGTAACAGCTGTCAAAGCCACAGCTATAATGATTATTGTTTTAATGTTCGTTTTGATTTTCATTTCAGTATATATTTACTCGTGTTATTTAGTGAGGTCTCCATTTAATTTTTTGAGTTCCAGTTCTGCATTCTTTAATTGCAGCAAAGCATCAACATAAGTCAGACGGGCATCGGTCAGTGAGTTTTCTGCTAAGATAAGCTCCGATAAGAGTAGAGTTTGCTGCTTGTATTGTTGAAAGCAAACGGTATAGTTCTCTTCTGCGACTTTAATGTTTCCGACTTGTCTTTTAATGGTTTTCAAGCTATTATTATATTCCGCAACAGCATTAGAGAAATCTTTCTGTAAGCTGTTGAATGTATATTCTTTGGTATTTTGAAGTTGAGCTATTTCCGATTTGTATTGCTTTATTTTATAGCGCTTTTCAAATCCGTCGAAGATTGGGATGTTGAGGCTTAGACCTATAAAACCGACTTTGAAAAATTTGTCTTTACTATCGAAGAAATTGAACTTATTCTGTTGCCCTTGATAGTACAATTCACCAGTCGCCGATAATGTAGGGAGATAAGATTGACTTATCGACTTTTTATTTAATTGTGCCACTTCAATTTGACTTTCTAATAACTTTATATCATTACGCCTGGTTAAGTCCGGTGAGGCGTAAATCATTATATTCTGTTCACTGAGCGAGTCGGTGAGCTCTACTTGTGCATTTTTATCTAACCCGACAATGAATTTCAATAAGTTCGTTTGTTGTAATTTTAGCTTTGCCAAATTGTCTATTTGTGTTTGGAGGTTGTTTTTTGTAACAGTCAGTTTTGAATAGTCTATCTTCCTTATTGTGCCTTGTTTCATCTGATTATCCAAAATGTATAGCAACTTGTCTGTATTTTCCATGTTCTTGTTCAGGAAAACGATTTGAGCATCGGTAGATTGGCATAAATAATATACTTGATGCACTTGATATAGAATTTCTTCTTTCTTTTGTTCTAAAGATAAGCCATTCATGTTTTTCAGGCTTTTGGCCAATTGTATAGCCGTGTAATTACTGAGATTGAATAAAGACAATGAAGCTTTGAAACCACTGCTCCAGTCAAACTTAGTACCTATCTCCATTGCTATCTCTCCCGACTCGCCAAACATCTCGCCAGGCATCATCATCTTCGGTATGGCATAGTAATAATTGAAGTTACTATATCCATCAAGGGTAGGATAGAGCTTACTCTTCGATTCCATTTCGTGGAAATGAGATTTTTCGATTTCAATGCGTGCATTGACTACTTGAATATTACTGTCGATGGCAAGTGTACATGCACGGTTTAAGGACAGCTTTAACGGTGCTGTCTCTTGTGCGAAAACACTAGAGTAAACCCCTGTTAATAGATTGAATATTAATAATATATATAATTTTTTCATTGCGAATCTTGATAAAAAATGACATGCAAAAGCCTATCCTGTAAATTACAGGATTTAAAAGCGTGACCATTAAAAATCTTATTGGGTTACAGGATAGGCTGTGGAGATATACTTTTCTAGTTTGGTTTTTATGAATGAATTATAGCTTCATATAAATCAGATAACTTTTTGCGGAGATGTAAGACGGCATAATGCTTCCTCGAAAGTAATGTATTTACAGGTACTCCGGTCTTTTGTGATATATCTTTTATTGAGATACCATCCAGTTCTGTTTTCCTGAATACCTCTTGCTGTTCTACAGGTAGTTCGGATAATGCATTTTCGAGTTCGGTCCATACCAATGAGCGTAGATACTCCATTTCGGGTGAAGGAGAGGTATCATTATTGAAAAGCACTTCGGAAAAATCACTAAGTATGCTGTCGGCACTTTTATTTTCTTGATACACCACCAATTCTTCCTCCTTCTTTTTATTTCTCTTATTAATAATGGCATTCCGGGCCACCTTGTAAAGCCAAGCGGAAACATGCTCAATAGGATTGAGTGTATTCTCAACCGTCTTGATCAGTTGATAGAATATATCTTGTAAGATATCCTCCGTGTCAGATTCATTATCAACATGCTTATTAATGTAATTTTTTAAGCGAGGTTGATATTCTTCATAGAGTTTACCTACGTGATATTGTTCTTGATCAGTCTCTTTTGTCATCTGATTTTTCATTCTGTTCGGTGTCGTTGCATCTACTCTCAAAGAAATCCCTGTCAAAAGGTCCATTTCCGAACATTTCCCTTCTTTCTTTTATGATTTTATTTCTTTCACTTTGGGACATTTTTCTCCATTTCTCCATTATTTGGTTTCTTTCGTGGTGATGCATGTGTCTATGATGCGGTCTTCCACCCCAAAATGGGCTAAACAGTATACGGGCAAGTGCAAATAATCCTGCTGCTTCCCATATTGTGATGACTTTTAGTCCGAAAATAGCCGGCATCAGCCAGTTCCAAAGTAACATTACCACCACACTAAATAATGTGATTATAACAATGCCCATAAGTAGCATTTTCAAGACGTGTATTATGCTAAATCTTCTTGCTTTCATTTTATTCTATTTTTAAAATTAGTTATTGATACTCTGTAAATTTACAGAAAAAAAACATGTGATGCTTTACTGTTTTATATTTTCTAAGAATGTACCTTTTTCCATTTTACTGTTTTCATAATCACTTATTTGTTTTTAATTTTAATATTCGGAGTAATTGCTCTCTATTAATGAAGACAAAGATGTGGAAGAAATATTTTAAAAGATATAGTTAATAAATGTTAGACGAGCAAATATGTATTCTATATTATACGATATAAATGTCGGACGGTTATATTTCATACAATTGACTTTTGCCCATTCGAGTATTTAGCAGGAAGAATAACAATAGATCATACCCTATATAACAAGTAATGTAATGGTCCAAAACAAGTAATCTAATGAGGTATAACAATATATGTTATGCATAACGGAAATTTCAATTCAACAAAAAAACTAAAAAAATACAAATGCCGATAGCTACTTTCTTGGTTTTTAGAAAATAATCACTAATTTCAAGCATCGTTATTCCGAAAATCCCAATAACAATTAATTATTTATGCGAACCTTTTATACCTATTTACTTATTGCTTTTTTATCACCATTATCATTATTTGCCAAAAATACAGTTCAAAATACCACGGAAGCTGTAGAAGGAAAAACATCATATTCTTTCTTGCTACATACCCCTGAAGGTACGTCCACCGAAAAACAACCGGTGTTTGTTTTTCTTCATGGTCGTAGCTTGTGTGGACACAATTTAGATCGGGTAAAACGATATGGTCTTATTTATGCAATGAATAAAGGTACTGAGGTTCCCGGTATTGTAATTGCACCTCAGACTCAAGGAAAATGGAATGCCGATAAGGTTATGGAAGTCGTGGATTACGTGCTGAAAAATAATCCGACAGCTGATTCTACACGTATATATGTATGTGGAATGAGTCTTGGTGGATATGGGACGATGGAAGTGGCTGGTAAATATCCTAATCGTATTGCCGCTGCGGTGGCAATATGTGGCGGAGGAGTTTTGGCTGAGGCTGAGAATTTAGCTAAAGTGCCTATTTGGCTGCATCATGGGACTAGAGATCGTATTGTACCGATTTCAGAATCGAAAAAGATAATGAATGCCATAAAGAAAGTCAATCCGGATGCAGAAGTAAGTTTGAATGTGATTAAAGGAGGTACCCATGGAAGTGTGGAGAAGCTTTTTCATCAGCCTGACATTTACGAATGGATGTTGAAGCATCATAAATCTTGAATAAGTGCGGCTGGATGTGCAGTGAAGCTATATAAAGATTTATACAATATCGGTTGATAAATACATCCCAATGTGATACGAATAAGCTAAAACTCTGAATATATTTCAGAGTTTTTTTTGTTCCTTTGCGCTTTCAAAACAATATATTAACTTCTTGTTTTATCAGGTATTATAATCTATAAGACATTAATGATTATGTGCAATCATGCAACAGAATAAAAACCTGGCATTATTTGTATTATGCCTTTCTTCTTTCCTCGTTCCTTTTATGGGATCCGCTCTCAACTTGGCTTTGCCTCAGATCAGTGGGGAGTTTAAGATGAATGCGGTTGCTTTAAGTTGGATATCGACGATATATCTCATTTCCACAGCAGTCTTCCAAGTACCTTTTGCCCGCTTAGCTGATATGTACGGACGGAAGAAAGTATATATTGCGGGCGTTTTGCTATTTGTAGTTTCTTCGTTGGCTTGCGGACTTGCTTCCACAGGAACGCAGTTGATTACATTACGGCTTGTTGCCGGACTTGGCAGTGCCATGCAGTTTGGTACCAGTATGGCTATACTGATGTCTATCTTCCCTAAAAACGAGCGAGGAAAGGCATTGGGCATAAACACCTCCGTAGTTTATTTTGCTTTGGCTTCGGGTCCTTTCTTCGGAGGTTTACTTACTCATTATTGGGGATGGAGAAGTTTATTTTTTGTTTGTGCTTTTTTAGGACTTACGGTGGTGGCTTTTGCCTTTTATTTTCTTAAAGGTGAATGGGTGGAGTCGAAAGGTGAAAAATTTGATTTCACAGGGTCATTCGTTTATGCTCTAGGACTTTTTTGTCTGATATTCGGCTTCTCTAAATTGCCTGAGTGGACAGCCATGCTGATGATTCTTATCGGGCTATTATCCTTTGTGTTTTTTGTTCTTCATGAGCGCCGATGTGCTTATCCGGTATTCAATGTGGCAATCTTTTCAGGGAATAGAGTCTTTGGACTTTCATCGTTTTCAGCTTTGATAAACTATGCTGCAACATCTGCGGTGGCGTTTATGATGAGTTTATACTTGCAATATGTCAGAGGATATGATGCTCAAAGTGCCGGATTTATCTTGATTGCGCAAGCTATTATACAGTCGGCGGTGTCATTGTATGCCGGGCGACTTTCCGACAGGGTTTCAGCATCTATGCTTGCAACTACGGGGATGGGAATTATTGTGTTCGGATTAAGCGGCTTGTTTTTTATTACGACTACAACTCCCATGTTAGTCATTATTGCATTATTGATGCTTTTAGGATTAGGATTCGGTTTATTCTCATCACCCAATACTAATGTGATTATGAGTTCAGTGGATAAAAAGTTTTATGGACAGGCATCGGCCACAACAGGGACAATGCGTCTTACCGGACAAGCTTTCAGTATGGGCATTGCAATGATGGCTATCGCTTTACAGCTGGGCGATAAAGTGATTACTCCCGAAGTCTATCCACTGTTTATGAAAAGCATGAACATCACTTTTGGAATCTGTGCTATACTTTGTTTGGTAGGCACATACGCTTCTTCATTTCGGGTAAAACGGTGATAATTTTAGAGTAATTTACCGCTCAAAAATACAGCCGCAATACTAAAATAAATAATGAGTCCTGTAACATCTACCAGCGTTGCAACAAAAGGGGCAGATGCTGTCGCGGGGTCAAGGCCTATCTTTTTGAGTAAAAACGGAATCATGGAACCCGTTAGTGTCCCCCATAGTACAATAAATACGAGCGAGGCGGAGACACTGATGCCTATCCAAAACCAATATATGCCATAGTCGTAGAGGCCGGTTTTCTGCCATACTAATATGCGTACAAAGCCAATGATGCCTAATATGGTTCCCAGTAGGAGTCCCGACAGTATTTCTTTTCGCATGACATACCACCAGTTTTTAAGCTTCAGCTCATTTAAAGCTAGAGAGCGAATGATAAGGCTGGCAGCTTGTGAGCCGGAATTACCACCGCTGGAGATAATAAGTGGTACGAATAGTGCAAGTACGACAGCTTTAGATATTTCTGCATCAAAATGTCCCATAGCTGATGCTGTCAACATTTCACTGAGGAATAAGATGACCAGCCATCCGGCACGTTTCCGGACCATTTCAAATAAAGATGTTTTGGTATATGAAAGATCTAATCCTTCGGTACCACCAAACTTTTGGAAGTCTTCTGTACTCTCTTCTTCCTGCACGTCCATTACGTCGTCGATAGTGACTATTCCAAGTAACGTACCGTCGGTGTCTGTCACAGGCAATGCCAGACGGTCATGGTCGGCAAATACTTTTACGGCTACTTCTTGGTCGGAGTAGGCGTTAAGTGAAATAAAACGGTTGTCACTTAATTCTGCGATGGTTTGATCGGGAGAAGCTAGTATAATTTCTTTGATGCGGATATCGTCTATTAATTTCCAGCGATCATCAACAATATATATAACATTGAGCGTTTCTGAATCTCTACCGAATTTCCGGATATGTTCTAAGGCTTGTTGTACAGTAAAGTAGGGTCTTACTGCTACATATTCCGGAGTCATTAATCGTCCGATACTGTCTTTGGGGTATCCCAGCAGCTGTGTCGCAATAGCTAGCTCACCTTTCGACAGCATTTGCATGAGTCGTTGGGTAACTTCGCCTGGAAGCTCTTCAAAAAGAGCTGTACGGTCGTCTGGATCAAGGTCGTTAAGGAGGCTCGTTAGTTTTTCAACATTAGCCGCCAATCCTTCTATAATATCTTCTTGTTCGTTGTGGGAAAGGTGCTGGAAAGTCTCTTTAGCTAGTTCTCTTGGTAAGAGTCTAAACAGAATGATACGATCAGACTTCGATAGACTTTCAATAATTTCTGCTACTTGGTGAGGCTCGAGGTTACCTACTTCATTTTTTACGCTTTTCCAGCTTCTGTTTTCAATCAGCTCCCCGATATGAATCTTTATTTCATTCATGTTGTAATCTCCTTAAAGGTTGGGTTGCAAGGAGACTACCAAGGCCCCCTTACAGGATCATTAATACTGTAATTTTACTGTAACTCGGATAAGGGCCTTCGTCCATAATTCTATAATTTAAATGAATACTATTCTCTGACTAAGTATGGCATGAGAAATTAATTGCGCCGCAAAAGTACAATTTTTCATTTGATTTTTGACTTTGCTAGGGAATATTTATTCATTCATTTGTTATTATTAAAAGATAAGACCGTTTTTTGTATGTTTGTTGACTATATATTTTGAAAACGGACTTTTACAGAGAGAATAAAGAGAGCTTATCAAAGAAAAGAGAGATGATTATTATAGTTTTTTTAACATGGAAAGAAGCTTTGCACAGCTTTTTTCTTGTATTTTACAATTTAAATATCTTCTTTTCAGCTTGCATAAGTTCTCTAAATCGATTACATTTGTCCTCGGTAGCGATATTGAGAGTCGTTATGTTTATCTATGGGCATAAATAATTATTTAGATGAAAAAAATATTGGTTAGTGGAGGTGCCGGCTTTATTGGATCTCATTTATGTACAAGACTAATAAAAGAAGGACATCACGTTGTTTGTCTAGACAACTTGTTCACCGGTTCAAAAGCAAATATAGCCCATTTGCTCAAGCATCCTTGCTTTGACTTTGTAGAGCATGACGTTGAAATACCCTATCATGCATATGGCATCGACGAAATTTATAATCTAGCTTGTCCGGCTTCGCCTATCCATTATCAATATGATGCCATTAAAACAATCTGTACTTCTGTGATTGGTGCCATAAACATGTTGACGCTGGCTTTGGAGAATGATGCAAAAATATTACAGGCTTCGACTAGCGAGGTGTATGGCGATCCTATTATTCATCCTCAGGTGGAGAGTTATTGGGGTAATGTGAATCCGGTAGGCTTTCGTTCATGCTATGATGAAGGTAAGCGTTGCGCTGAAACTTTATTCATGGATTATCACCGCCAAAAGAAAGTCCGTATTAAAATAATCCGTATATTCAATACTTATGGTCCCCGGATGCTTCCTAATGATGGACGCGTGGTATCTAATTTTGTAGTTCAAGCATTGAATAATAAAGATATTACAATCTACGGCGAAGGTAATCAGTCGCGTAGCTTTCAATATATAAATGACTTAATTGAGGGAATGGTGAGAATGATGAATACCGGAGATGATTTCATTGGCCCCGTTAATATAGGTAATCCTAATGAATTTACCATTTTAGAACTGGCGGAGAAAATAATACGTTTGGCTGATTCTAAATCCAAACTGGTTTTTAAGCCACTACCTCATGATGATCCTAAACAGCGACAGCCTGATATTTCCTTGGCAAAGGAAAAGTTGGATTGGCAACCTATGATTGAACTGGAAGAGGGGCTGAAGCACATGATTGAATACTTTAAAAATAATCACGCTTGTTGTTGAGAAATAGACTAATTGCAAACAATCAAACTACACCAAAGATGAATATGGAAATAAATCCTTCAGAATACAAGATCCTCATTGTTGATGATGTTATATCTAACGTTTTACTACTGAAAGTTCTACTGACGAATGAAAAATTCTCGATAGTAACAGCAAGTAATGGTGGACAGGCCTTGGAACAGGTGGATAAAGAAAACCCGGATTTAGTGTTACTTGACGTGATGATGCCTGATATGAGTGGATTTGAGGTTGCTCAACGACTAAAATCTAATCCCGCAACAGCTGAAATTCCAATAATCTTTTTAACGGCTTTGAACAGTACTACCGATATTGTGAAGGGCTTTCAGGTAGGCGGTAATGATTTTATATCGAAACCATTCAATAAGGAAGAACTTATTATAAGGGTGTCGCACCAGATTTCATTAGTGGCAGCAAAGCGCATTATCGTTAAAAAAACAATAGAATTGGAGCGCACAATAGCTGCTCGTGATAAAATGTATTCCGTTATTGCGCATGATTTACGTTCTCCAATAGGCTCCATTAAAATGGTGCTGAATATGCTTATCTTAAATCTTCCTGTCGAAAAAATAGGGAATGAAATGCACGACTTGTTGAAGACTGCAAATCAAATGACTGAAGATGTATTTGCATTGCTGGATAATTTATTGAAATGGACCAAGAGTCAAATAGGTAAGCTAAATGTTGTCTATCAGGATATTGATATAACAGAGGTTGTAGCTAGTGTTGTAGATATATACAATATGGTTGCAGGAATGAAGAAGATTACTATTCGTGAAGAAAAACCTGCATCTTTGGCTGCTTATGGTGATATTGACATGGTAAAGACTGTAATTCGTAATTTAGTGAGCAATGCTATTAAATTTAGTAATGAAAATTCCGAGGTACTCGTTAAGATAGAGGAAAAAGAGGGTATGGCAGTGGTGAGTGTGCGTGATCAAGGATGCGGTATCGATGAAGATAGCCAGCGAAAATTGCTTCATACCGATACTCATTTTAGTACTTTTGGAACTAAAAATGAAGAAGGTTCCGGTTTGGGATTACTTCTTTGTCAAGATTTTGTACATAAAAATGGTGGTAAACTATGGTTTAGCTCTGTAAAAGGAGAGGGGTCTACTTTCTATTTTTCTATTCCTCTTAAGAAATAATACGATTAAATAAAAGGTATATCGTCTTGGTGGAAATAATTACATTTGATTTTTGTCTCTAATTAGGCTAGAGTAAATGGTTCTGTAGAAGGTAGGTTTACTACACTCTAAAGAGTTTCAAACATTTTTTTTATTCCTTCATCCAATGATAGAGGTGTATACTCCAATTCTGCTTGAGCCTTTGATATACTCATCCCGCTAAATCGGGGTCTTGGTGTTTTTTCCTGCATTTCTTGACTTGTAACAGGATGAATAAAGGATTTGTCCAAACCGAGGATGTTGGCGACTCTATACGCTATTTCGGCTATTGTAAGGCATTCATTCCCGCAGATGTGATAGATACTCACTTTAGGCATTGTTATATTAAAGGCACGAATAATCAGCTTTTCAATTCCTCGGGATATATCTCCTACAAAAGTAGGGGTGCGCCATTGGTCTGAAACAACTCTGACTTCTTCATGTTTTCGTAGCCTGTCTGCAACCAATTGTAATACATTACCATGCTGTCCTGGTAGTGCTGCTCCATATACTACGGCGACACGCACAATGGTGTGTCTACTGCAATATTTCTGCACACGTTTTTCACCTTCCAATTTTGTATAACCGTAGTAGTTTATAGGTTGGGTTGAGTCTTCTTCCGTATATAATCTGTTCGCTTCTCCACTGAATACAAAGTCCGTCGAAAGATGTATGAAATAACTGCCGGTAGATTGGCAATGCCGAGCCAAATTCTCTACGGCAATAATGTTTAGCAGATCTGCTTCTTGATGGTGGACTTCACAATAATCGGGAACGGATAAAGCGGAGGTGTTAATGACAACATCCGGTTCAATATCATTGAATATTCGATCTAACTGACCAGCTTGGCAAATATCGGCAGAAATAAATTGATAATTACCTGAATCAGGTGCGACATCTCCATGCAAAGAGACACCACTAACAATATATTCTTCTTTTAGAGAGAGATCATTTAGTATTCGTCGACCAGTGAACCCGTTGGCACCAATAATCAATATTTTCTTTCTAGTCATAAAATTAGTATTCTAATCTTTTTCTCTATAAGGAGTACCAAGTCGAATGCAATTTGCCTGTGTATATTGCCATCCTTTAGACACTTCTTAAATCGTTTAGCTCTTATTAATAGGGAGTTGTCCTGCCTTGCTGCACTTCGACTTTTATCCCGAAGTTTCCATTAGCAGATTTCAATTCGAAAGCTCCTCTAAAGTTATTTCGTTCCCATGGGAGTGCCGAACGGTTGGGTACACGCCATCCATCTGCATTATAATCGCCATAGGTATTTAGTTGCATACCATTTTTAAGCTTAAAGCTACCCATTTGAAGATATTGCGATGAAGTGCCAAAACCTGTTAAGCCAAAAGGATTCAGACTATAAACAGTAGTCACATTACCCGGGTTGAATACATTTGAAAAGCCTTGTGAATATGTTACGTTCGGATCGGTCTTGAATAAAAAGCTGTAATCCTTACTGGCATCGGGTATTTCTAATTTTGCTGACGGCAATTTAGGTGCGGCCATTTTCATCAGATTCATATCTAGAAGAAAACCTCCGAAATCCTTGGTCTCGGGTAACGGTGAACGTCGAAGAGTATCAGATTTTATTTCCTGAGCGCTGATATGCAGTACAAAAAGATTGAGCAGCAGAAAAAGTAAGACTTGTTTCATATCCTTTAGTATTAATGATGATTTTATTCGTTTAGAATCAATTTATAACCTATGCCGCGGACATTGACTATACGTATTTGTTTGTCTTTGGATAGCTTATGCCGTAATTTGGTAATGAACACGTGTAAGCTTCGCGAATTGAAAAAGCTGTCGTCACCCCATAATTCAAGTAGGATATTTTGGCTGTTGACTACTTGATTCCGATTCTCGCACAATCGTTTCAAAATTTCCGATTCACGATGGGAGAGTATTTGCTCCACATCACCATAAGATAGCACCTGGCTAAGTGAGTTGAATCGATAATTTCCTATTTCAAAACGACTATCCAGATGATCTTTCTTCTCAGCGCCATTGAATGCCCTTCCCAGCAAAGCTTTTATTCGAATAATGAGTTCCTGCATTCCAAAAGGTTTTTTGAGATAATCGTTTGCTCCCAACTCAAATCCTGCCACTACATCGTTGATACCAGAGCGGGCAGTGAGAAAAAGGACGGGAGTGCTTTTGTCGGTCTGACGAATGCGGCGTACCATTTCAAATCCATCCATACGGGGCATCATAACATCGGCTACCAGCACGTCCGGACGAATATTATAAAACATTCTTAATCCTTCTTCACCATCGTTTGCCGTATGAATGATAAATTCCTGCCCCTCGAGTGTGTCTTTTATTATCATGGCAAGTGTCAATTCGTCTTCAACCAATAATACTGTTATTCTTTCCATTATTCTATCCTTTGGTTAGACATTTATTTCCAGTGAAGTGTAAAAACACTCCCTTTCTCAGGTGTACTTTCTACAGAGATTGTATTGCCATGTTTCTCAGTCATTGTCTTTACATAAAATAATCCTAGTCCGTAGCCTTTTGTATTGTGGCGGTTGCCGCTCGGTACACGATAAAATTTGTCGAAGATGTGGGGTAATTTATCGGCTTGTATCCCAATTCCATGATCGCTAATGCTAATTTGCACTTCTCCCGATACTGATTTTCTACACGTTATCTTTATTTGAGCTTTTTCAAGAGAGTATTTTATGCCGTTATCAATCAGATTACTGAGTATATTCATAAAATGAGTTCGGTCTGCTTGGATCGAAAGATCTGAAGGCTCAATATCCAATGTAATATCCAATGGCTTTTCTGCTTTTATTTTGTGCTGTTCTACAAGTGATTGTAGTAACTCACGCAATTGTAATGTTTCGGGATGAAGACGGAACGTTTTTCGTTGTTCCATGCTCATTAACAATATTTGCTCTACCAATCCACTTAATTGTTGTAACTGTTCTTGGCAAATACGCAAATATTTATTTCGTTGTTCCGGGTTTTCAGCTTGTTTGAAGTTTAATAAAGCATCATTTGCAGCATAAGCCACAGCAATAGGTGTTTTTAACTCGTGGGTGATATTGTTAGTGAAATCACTTTTCATTTCTTCAAGCGTTTTCTGCCGGAGAATAGTATGAATGAGGACCCAAAATGAAAATCCCAAGATTACGAAGATAATGAAAGAGGTAACCAGGATGCCACTCATCTGCTTGATTACCAATGTGTTGATCGGGTCAAGCCATAACCGGTAAGTATAATGTGAGTTGAAGTCGAAATCATAATCGTAACGGATGGAATTTGGTCCCGGAATATATCCTTTTGTTGAAGATACTCCGATTGTATCTCTGAAAGTATATGAAGAATCCGGATTACTTCCCGAATGAATATATTCCAAGCGATGTGGAATGTTTATCCCTTTTTCTTTCAGACTTACATTCAGTAAACTGTCATAAACGTCAAAATTCGGTCCAAAAATTATATCCAGTCCGGCATGAAGGCCTCGTTGAAAGTATCCCGCTAATTCGGTCATGTCGTTTTGATTCGCTATGATAATATCCAACCCTTGTTTGGAACGTAAAATACCCTTATCTTTACTTTTTGATAGTGTATCATGTCGTACGATTGTTTCCACTTTAGTTGAATCGTTCAGATAAGTTGTGTTGACATGACCATTTGTTTTTGATAAACCCTTTTGGGCAGATTGTGGTCCTTTTGTGTTTATCTTGCTGACAGTAGTCGAGCTTCGAACAAATGATTTTCCGATATCGTTATATCCCGCTGAAACAGAGACTTCTCCATGTTCCTTATTCTCTTTCCGAAGTTTTTCGACACGAAGCATCATTTCATTGTAATCGCTCATACGCATCGCATCTCGAATACCGTTCTCCATATCACTTTTCATGGTGTGATAGAGACCTATGAGCCAATAAGCCTGATAAGTGAAGATACCAAGCAATGATATTATGACAAGTATGGCGATAGGTTTGAGTGATGATTTCATACAAAAACGACTTGTTTCTCATCACAAAGATAAGAAAGTTACCTATAGTTACGTTTGCTGATAAGACTAAATAACACTTCCGGTAACAATTGATAAGACTATATAATTGACTGATAACACAAGAATCCGATTATTTAGAAGTTATTTGCACTAAATTCTATTCAAAAAACAAGTACAATGAAACGAGTATTTTTTACTTTGGGATTAATGTTTGCATCGCTTATATGTATGCAGGCTCAAGAACAAAAAGTAGTACATCCGAATGAATCGTCTGATGCTAAGAAAAGTGTGGTACAGAAAGTTAATGCAAAATCGGCTCCTTTACAAAAGAATGCGGCCGATGAGCAGTTGAATGATACAACAGATCTCTCTGACGCTTATATAGACAGTATTATAAGGTCTTTACCCGAAGTGATGGTTACGGGACAACGGCCGTTGGTTAAAGCCACACAAGGTAAATTGGTGTATGATCTTCCGCGACTGATAGATAATATGCCTGTCGACAATGCTTATGATGCTATAAAGGAGCTTCCCGGAGTAGTTGAAACAGATGAACAGCTTATGCTGGCCGGGCAGAATGTGACAGTGATATTGGATGGAAAGGTTTCTACCCTTACCACGGAACAGTTGAATGCACTGCTTAAAAGCATTCCTGCAGGACGTATAGAAAAAGCAGAGGTAATGTATTCCGCTCCAGCTCGCTATCAGGTACGGGGAGCATTGATAAATATTCTATTAAAGAAAGGAGAATCGGAAAGTCCCTCTTTACAAGGAGAGTTGTTCGGAGATTATCGTCAGAAATATTATGAAGCGACCAAAACCCGTGCCAGTCTGCTTTATTCTTCAAGCAAATTCTCCGCAGACTTTCTCTATTCGTATAATTATGGACGTAATATTTTCCTGACTGACAAGAAAGCTTTACATACTTTGTCAGATGGAACCGTATATCCGATGAATACTCAAGAAGATAGCCATTCACGGGGAAATAAGCATGATCTAAGGTTCGGAGCGGACTATAATTTTTCGAAAGATCATCAACTAAGTTTGGTCTATAATGCTAATTTTGTCAATGGTCATAATATAGGTGGGGTGGAAGGATCACAGGTCTCCGATACTCGCACTCGTTCCACCAGCTCATTGCATAATCTACGCTTGGATTATCGTGTCCCCTTTGGTATGAAAGCCGGAGCGGAAATGACTTACTATGAATCACCATCCACTCAGCTACTCCATAGCAGCTTAAATGATGAACAGCTCGACTTTTTAAGTAAGGATGCCCAACGTATTAACCGTTGGAAATTCTTTCTTACGGAAGAGCAAACATTAGGCAAAGGATGGGGATTGAATTACGGTGGAATATATACTATGAGCATTGATCACAGTCATCAGTACTATTACGACACCGAGACCGGTGCTTTATTAACTGATCAGGATAACATGAAATCACGTCGTCGCGAGCAGACTTGGAATTTCTATACAGGAATAAATAAAAGCTTCGGAAGTAAATTTTCATTTGATGCTTCGTTTGCCATAGAGCAGTTTCATACAGCCGTTTGGAATGACTGGAATTTCTTTCCCACTTTGAATTTGAATTATACTCCTTCTTCCGGAAGCGTATGGCAATTGTCTTTTACGAGTGATAAAACATATCCGGAATATTGGGCAACCCAAGATGCCATTTCATATATGGGAGGGGGATACTCTGAAGTGCAGGGTAACCCATACCTCAAGCCGAGTATAAACTATCAAACACAGTTGATGTATGTATTAAAAAGCAAATATATGTTCAGCTTGTGGTATGGCTACGAAAAAGACGATTTTAAACAGTCACTTTATCAGTCGCCGGATCGTTTGGTTGAAATCTATAAATGTTTTAATTCTAATTTCGATCAACAAGCAGGTTTACAAGTGGTTATTCCTTTTATAGTGAAGAATCTATTGAATTCAAGAGTTACCTTAGTCGGAGTTTATGATCACCAAAAGAATGATCAGTTCTGGGATATTCCATACGATCGTCATGTCTATTACAGTATGGCCTACATGAGTAATACGTTAACCGTTTCGAATAAGCCTGATATTAAGTTTACTTTGACTGGTATGATCCGTTCCAGAGCTATTCAAGGTATATATGATTTGCCTTCTTCAGGTAATCTTGATGCGGGATTGCGCTATTCCTTCGCTAAAGGTAAAGCCATTGTTATGTTACGATGCAATGATATCTTTGAAACAGCTCAGATTTCACCACGTATCCGTTATGCCACACAAAATGTAACAAATAATTATAGTAGCTTCCGCGAAGTCGGAATCTCCTTTACTTATAAATTTGGGGGATATAAGGAGAAAGAACGGGAGGCTGTTGATACGACTAGATTTAAATAAAGTCATAACTGTTGCAAATTCTAATGGCAATGAATGATTAGAATAGAGTGCAACATTATTTTCATATTATTGTTATAAAATCTATAATCTTTTATTTTAATAATATGAAAATAAACTTTAGTAAATTGCATAGGGTGTTATGGGTTGTTTTAGTTGTTATGCCGATAGCGGTTTATGCTCAAAAGAAGCACGGTGAAGCAAAATACGTAGAGAAAGTCGTAGTAGAGAATAACGGAGGGCAGGACAGTTTGGTATTTACTCGTGAACAAAAAGATTCACTTCTGATAGATGATTTACGCTATAAGATACAAGAATATCAACTGAATGAGATAGTCCTTCGTAATCAGTTATACAAGACAGGTGAGAGTGCTCGTGTCGACTCTATTAATAAAGCGAGGAAGCGTGCACAAATTGATTCGCTCAGAACTTTAACTCCCGGTGTGCCTATTGTAGTGGAAGGTGATACACTTTTTAAACTTTATGCAAGGAGAGGCGGGGTGTCACCCGTTAATAGAGCGCAAAATACAAAAGATGCAATATTGAAGATTGGTAAAAGATTGTCTTTTGTCCGTGATTCCCTTTACATTTTTGAAAGCGATTATGCTTCGGACATAATGTGTGGAGATAAGGTAATTGTCAGCCTAACCGATCAGGATGGTTTGTGGCAAAATACCACAAGGAGTGAACTGGCTAAAAAATATATGCCTGTTATTTCAAAAGAGATTAGTCTTTTGCAGGAAAAGTACGGGCTTAGAATGAAAATACAAGGCTTTTTGCTCGGATTTCTCATTGTTGCTGCTCAAATTGGATTGATTTTCTTAACGAATTGGTTGTTTCGAAAGCTACGCCGTAGGATAGTCCGAATTGTCAATACAAAGTTGAAGCCTCTAAAGATAAAGGATTATGAATTTCTAGATGTGCATAAACAAGGTCGGATTCTACTGTTTAGTTCTAACGTTGTCCGTTTACTATTTATTTTAATACAATTGGTGATAAGTATACCTATTCTATTCTCTATGTTTCCCGAAACAAAAAGTTTTGCTTATACGCTTTTCTCTTACATTTGGAATCCTGCAAAAGATATATTACTTGCTACTGTGAATTATGTTCCTAAAATCTTTAAAATAATCATCATTTATATTTGCTTTAAATATTTTGTAAGAGGGATGAAGTATATGGCCAATGAGATAGCAACAGAGAAGCTAAAGATTTCCGGCTTTTATCCCGATTGGGCATTTCCGACATATTATATTCTCCGGTTCCTGGCCTATTCCTTTATGCTGATTATGATTTGGCCCTTATTGCCTAGCTCCAATTCTGAGATATTTCAGGGGGTATCTGTGTTTATCGGTTTGGTTATTTCATTAGGTTCCACTACGGTGATTGGCAATTTAATGGCTGGTTTAGTGACTACCTATATGCGTCCATTTAAAGTCGGTGACCGTATTAAATTGCAGGATACCGAAGGGGATGTCGTAGAGAAAACTCCTTTTGTGACTCGTATTCGCACTCCGAAAAATGATATAATAACAGTGCCGAATTCTTTCATTCTTTCTTCCCAAACATTGAATTACAGTTCATCCGCGAGGCAATATGGGATAATTGTGCACACTAAAGTTACAATTGGTTATGATATTGATTGGAAAAAGGTGGAGAAACTATTGATTGCTGCAGCTTTGCGTACGGAAAGCATCGATCATGAACCCGAGCCGTTTGTCCTTGCCACTCGACTGGACGATTTTTATTGTAACTATGAGATTAATGCCTATACAAAAGATGCTCATTCATTGCCGCTTGTTTATTCCAATCTCCATAAAAGTATTTTGGATATGTTTAATGGAGCCGGGATTGAAATTATGTCTCCTCATTTTTATGCAGGGCGTGATGGTAGTATTCCTCAAGTGCCGTTATCTGATACTGAAAAAAAATCAGGTAAAAATTAGTAAACTATTCAATCTAAAACCGCAGAGTCCGGCTATCATTTTGTCTACCAACACGCAAGATAAAGCGTATAAAGTCGTGTCTTAGTACCCGTATTTCTTTGAATATAGACTGTAGTTT
This sequence comes from Bacteroides sp., assembly GCA_041907545.1. Classification (GTDB taxonomy): domain Bacteria; phylum Bacteroidota; class Bacteroidia; order Bacteroidales; family Bacteroidaceae; genus Bacteroides. The sequence continues at coordinate 19,987 of JAYRGX010000022.1, read as the reverse complement.
TTATATCTTTGCGGCTCATTATAGGGAATGGTTGTTTTTATATGGCACATTTTGCCGGGTTATGCTTTCCCTGTGGTATGTTATTTTGAATGAAATTATTAGCTTCAAATAAAATTATATGAAATCGGACATAGAGATAGCCCGCAGCATTGAGCTGAAAAAAATAAAGCAAGTAGCCGAAGGCGCAGGTATTCCGCGTGAAGAAGTTGAGAACTACGGACGTTATATTGCTAAAATACCGACACATCTTATCGATGAGAATAAGGTAAAAAAGAGTAATCTGATTCTTGTTACGGCTATTACAGCAACCAAGGCGGGCATTGGTAAGACGACTGTGTCTATTGGTTTGGCTTTAGGGCTGAATAAAATAGGGAAAAAGGCAATTGTCGCATTACGTGAACCATCATTAGGCCCTTGTTTTGGTATGAAAGGTGGGGCCGCAGGCGGTGGATATGCACAGGTTCTTCCAATGGAGAAGATCAACCTACATTTTACCGGTGATTTCCACGCTATAACCTCTGCCCATAACATGGTTTCCGCATTATTGGATAATTATCTTTATCAGCATCAGGCGGAGGGTTTTGCCTTGAAGGAAATTATTTGGAAGCGCGTACTCGATGTGAACGATCGTTCGTTGCGTAGTATTGTTACCGGATTGGGTCCAAGCGGAAACGGTATCACTCAAGAGTCCGGATTTGATATCACTCCGGCATCCGAGATTATGGCTATTCTTTGTTTAGCTAAAGATATAGACGATTTACGCCGGCGTATTGAAAATATTATTTTGGGTTTCCGATTTGATGGGACTCCTTTTACCGTGAAAGAACTTGGAGTAGCCGGTGCAATCACTGTTCTACTTAAAGACGCGATAAATCCTAATTTGGTACAGACTACCGAGGGGAGTGCCGCCTTTGTTCATGGTGGCCCGTTTGCTAATATTGCGCATGGTTGTAACTCTATACTTGCCACTAAAATGGCTATGACTTATGGCAATTATGTGGTGACTGAGGCAGGTTTTGGGGCTGACTTGGGGGCTGAGAAATTTTACAATATCAAGTGCCGGAAAAGTGGATTACAACCTTGTTTGACAGTTATTGTCGCTACGGCTCAGGGATTGAAAATGCATGGAGGGGTGAGTCTCGATCGTATTAAAGAACCGAATATGGAAGGTTTGAGAGAAGGATTTGGAAACTTGGATAAACATGTGCGAAATCTTCGATCATTTGGACAGACTGTAATTGTAGCTTTTAATCGATATGCAAGCGATACGGATGAAGAGATTGAAGCTATTCGGTTACATTGCCAGGAAAAACTGAAAATAGGTTTTGCCGTTAATAATGCATTTACCGAAGGAGGAGAGGGGGCTGTTGAACTTGCTAATATGGTGGTTGACAGTATTGAGAAACATCCTTCTAAGCCACTCTCTTATACTTATGCCGAGACTGACAGTGTGGAACGAAAAATAGAAAAAGTAGCATCCAATATTTATGGAGCAAGCGTTGTAACGTATAGCAGTCATTCGCGTAAGATGATCAAACTCATTGATCAGATGGGTATTGGCCATTATCCCATTTGTATTGCCAAGACTCAATATTCTTTCTCTGCAGATCCCAAGATATATGGAGCAGTAAATAATTTTGAGTTTAATATCAAAGATATCGTAATCAATAACGGTGCGGAAATGATTGTGGCTATTGCCGGTGAAATACTTCGTATGCCGGGATTACCTAAACAACCTCAGGCAGTTAATATTGATATCGTAAACGGTCATATTGAGGGATTGAGCTAATCATTGCAATAAAGTAAAATATTTAATTTATTAATTGTTATATCTAGATCAAAATTATTAGTGTAATTTTAGTCATAATAGTGAGATATAATATATATATCTTCGAGATCATAAATAAGCAAATATATGTGGAGCAAGGATAATTAAATACTGAAATTTCGGAATAACATGATAAAGCCAACTAATTATAAAAATATTAGTTGGCTTTTATGCTTTAAGTGATTCTTTTATAAATAATCTTTTTATCTTTATCTTAATTAGATATTTCCATATTCAAATTCGGGAATATTTTCTTTTACAGAGATTCTGGCAAAATCTATCAAATTGGATAAGTGACGGAGAACTAATTCTTTCATTCCGTCTTTATCTTTATTCTTAATTTTTTCCAATAGCTCTCTATGTTCTGCATGGACAGTCTTTTGTGGGACGGCACAAACCTTGTATTTTTGATAATATTTTAAGATATCTGGAGTAATTATAAGTAAGAGTGAACTAATAACAGCATTATGTCCGCCGAGTGCTATAGCTTGGTGAAAAGCAAAATCCTTCTCAACACGGAGTTCCGTGTCAAATTTGTCTTCAAGTTCAACAAGAGCTTTCTCTATATTTTTTAAATCTTCTTCAGTACGATTTATTGCACAAAGTTTACATGCTTCTATTTCCAATAATACTCGCACATATACCAAACTATTAAAATCATATTTGCTGATTTTTAGAGCATCTGTAATCATTGTGTCTAGCTGATCTTTGGAAAATTCAGAAACTACTGTTCCACTTTGTGGATATGTTTTTACAATACCGTACAATTCCATTTTTTGCAATGCTTCACGAACGTGCAATCGACTAACTTTTAAAAGTTCAGACAATTTACGTTCAGACGGCAAGCGTTCGCCAGGAAGAATCTGGCGATCTGAAATCTGTCTTTTTATGTGCTCTATCACAAACGTTACTGGCTGTAAGTTTACTTCATCCTCCATAAGATATCAATACTTTATAAAAATTTTCTTTCTATTTTGATCGTAAAAGTATGAATATTATCTTTTAAAGTAAAGCCTTGCATTAAAAAAATCTTTCCCTTTTTATATAGAGGTATGTATAACTCTCTGTATATCTGATTTGTTTCCATATTGTTAATAAACAATAATTGGTATACCAAAAATTTGGTTTACCAATTATTATAATTACGTTTGTCACAGAAAAACAATCTATACTATGAACAAACTTCTCCATTTAAAGAAAGTAATCTTAATGTTCTTGCTGTTAACTGGAACATTCAATCTTTACGCTCAACATGTGGTTACTGGTAAAGTAACAGATGCTCAAGGTCCATTGATTGGGGCCACAGTAACAATAAAGGATGCTTCTATTGCTACCGGTGCTGTAACAGATGCCAATGGTGATTATACGATCAAAGTTCCTAATTCAAGAACAACTCTGATCTATTCTTACATTGGCTATATTAATAAAGCGGAAGTGATAGGTAAACGTACTAATGTAAACATTACATTAGAAGAGGACTCAAAAATGTTGGATGACGTTGTTGTAATTGGTTACGGTACGCAAGTAAAATCTCATTTAACAGGATCAATTTCAAAACTAGATGGGCAATCATTAATTAATGCACCGGTAAGTGATGTAACGACTGCTTTACAAGGTTCTATGAGTGGGCTTACAATTACAAATGAAACGTCAGAGGTAGGTGTAACCCCATCTATTCGCATACGCGGTGCAAGTTCTATTTCTGCAGAAAGTGAGCCACTAGTTATTGTTGATGGGTTTCCAATACAAGGCGGTCTTTCATCAGTTAATGCTTCCGACATAAAATCTATCGAAATACTGAAAGATGCTGCTTCAGCTGCTATCTATGGGTCACGTGCGGCTAATGGCGTTATTATGGTAACAACAAAGAGTGGCACACCTGATAAGCCCAAATACTCATTTAAGTTTTATCAGGGATTTAAATATGCCTATCAATTACATGATATGATGACTTCCTCTGAATGGCTAAATCTACTAAATGAAGAAGCAGAAATGGGAGGCCCTGCGGTTCCAGCTGCCGCTCGTGCCGCTTCTTATTTGGAAAGCCAAATGGGGAGTACGAATTGGCAAAAAGAAGGGTTACGCGACCTAGCAAGTATCACTAATGTTCAGATGAGTATTTCTGGTGGGCGTAAAGAAACGAAATACTTTATTTCAGCTGCTTATACCAAAGATCAAGGAGTAATGCTTCAAAATTCGCTAGACAAATTGAATTTCCGTACAAAATTGGATGCTAAGCTCTCAGATATTACCAATGTAGGCGTAAATTTATCTGGAACTTATAAGAAAATGGAACGTCCGAGGAATAATTTTATAGACTTTTATCGTACTCCTTCCTTTCTACCGGTTTATCACAATGCTTATAGTACGGCGTTGACCGGATATTCAGGATTTGCAAGGGGAAGTCACTTTAATAATATCATGACTCCCACCGGAACGCCAGACGCAGATGGAAATCCAACTCAAGAGAAGTCCTCTCCTTTTTCATCAGCAAATAACAATCCACGAAGCGTAATGGCAAATACCACTCGTTGGAGTGAATCCATGGAAGGGTTAGCAAGCATATATTTAACTATCAATCTTTGTAAAGGACTACAATTTAAAACGTCCAATGGATTGAACATCAGCTTCAGCCCTTCATATTATTACGGAAATAATAATGCTACAAAAGACGGAGAAAAAAGTTTAGCTACATATTTTAGCACACTTTACGTGGATTTATTAAGCGAAAACACATTAAACTATCACTTAGATCTAGGAACGAAGAAATCTCATAGCATTGATGCATTATTAGGTTACACTGTAGAATCAACACGTAATCAACGAGTTGCTATGACTGCAACTGGATTTGCAACCGATGATATTCACACACTGAATGCAGCTACTGTTTATTCATTAGCCAGTCAGGGTAATGGGAATACAGATGGTACAGGGACTTTCAGGTATCCTGATGTGGTTTTGGAATCTTACCTCGGACGTATCAATTATAACTATTTAGGTCGCTATCTGTTATCTACTTCTTTGCGTCTAGACCGATCCTCTCTATTCTCCAAAGGGAACCGAAATGCATGGTTTCCATCTGTATCGGTAGGTTGGCGTATAAGTGAAGAAAAATTTATAAAAAGAATAGAAGCTATATCAAATTTGAAACTTCGGGCTTCTTACGGGGCAACAGGAAATAACCGTATTAGCTATGATGCTGCGCTTGAAGTTTTAAATAGTGCAAATTACGTAACCGGATTAGGTAATGGGCAATTAATCTCTGGTTCGGCAAATACTTCCTCGACGCTTGCCAATTCAAATATTACATGGGAAAAAACAGATGAATTCAACTATGGTTTAGATTTAGGTCTTTTAAAGAACCGAATTAATCTTTCATTAGATGCCTATTATTCTGTTACCCGGGCTTTATTATTTGCACAACCTACACAATCATTCACTGGCTATAACTATTATTGGAATAACATAGGAAAAGTGCGTAATTCCGGATTGGAAATTCAGATTGATACGTATAATGTTAAAAAGCAGAAATTTTCATGGAATACAAACTTTAATTTCTCACTGTCACGTAATAAGTTGTTAGAACTTGGTGGAGAGCAACAAGTTATTAATCAAGGAGAAAGGAGCGAATGTTATATAGCTAAAGTAGGTTCACCCATGATTCAATTTTATGGTTATAAGACGAATGGTGTGTGGAACAATATAGAAGAAATCAATGCCAATCCCCATTTTGCAAATGATGTTCCGGGTGGATTGCGTATTGTTGATACTGATAAGAATGGTTCTTTGACTTCTGATGATCGTGTGCCATTGGGTAATCCCTATCCTGATTTTACTTGGGGAATTACAAATACTTTCCAGATTAAGAATTTCGATATCTCATTCCTTATCCAAGGCGTACAAGGTATTACTGTTTACAATGGCGATGTTTATTACAATGAAACTGTAAAATGGAACAAGAAATACTTAAAAGATCGTTGGGTAAGCGCGGAAAATCCTGGAAATGGAAGAACCCCATATCAAAAATTAGGTTATGATATTTGTCTGACGGACTATCCTTTGCAAGATGCTTCTTATGCATGTTTGAGAAATTTTACTATAGGTTATACTTTACCAACCGCAAGTGCTCGTAAAATAAAATTATCCAGCGTAAGATTTTACCTTTCCGGCAGCAACTTGCTTTATATTTGGGGGAATGATTATAAAGGTATTAATCCTGAATCGCGTATGACTTCATCACAATACTCAAGTTCACTGATTTCAGGATATCAACGAGGTGGATTTCCCCTAACCACTACCGTATCCGCAGGTTTTGATATTAATTTTTAATAGAAAGCAGACAATGAAAAAAGCTAAATATATTGAATTGTTATTAGGAGTATTGCTCCTTACAGCTTGTAATTTGGATAAGTATCCGTATTCTGAAGTTGCTGCAGATGAATATGTAAAAGATGCTTCTTCTGTGAATAATTTGGTAATCGGTTGCTATAATTCTCTCCAAAATGTCTTGTATTATGAATGGGCAATGACAGAGCTGCGTTCGGATGACAGTCGCATGTATGCTACAGGATCTTCCGCCAGTACTACAAAATTAGTTGAACAATTGGATCAAGGTACTATTATTGCAGAACATCAGTGGGTTGAGAATTATTGGGATGCTTGTTATGCAGCTATTTCCCGAGCCAATAATGTGATTTCTTATTTAGATATAATAGAAGACGGAACACTTCGTAAACAGTATGAAGGAGAAGCTCTATTTCTTCGCTCTTTAGAATATTTCAATCTTGTCCGTTTATGGGGGCCTGTATTCATAGTCACCTCCAAAACACCATCCGATGTAGCTCGCAACATGCAGCGCTCAACAGTGAATGAGGTTTACGAACTAATTGAAGGTGATTTGGAAAATGTTATCAATAATCAAATGTTGCCCGAGAAAATGAAGGATACGGATACGGGACGTGCCAACATTAATGCAGCAAAAGCATTATTGGCAAAAGTCTATGCTACACATTATGAAGCGGGAGATACCCAATATGCTCGTGCCGCCGTACTATGTAAAGAAGTGTTAGAAAGCGCTTCTGTCGGTAATCCGCAAAGGGGCGCTGACTTGGTTGCTTACAATCAAATATTCTCTATAACAAATGAAATGAATAAGGAACTTATTTTTACCATCCGCTATCGTTCGGGCAATGTAGGATTAGGTTCACCTTTTGGTAATATGTTCGCGCCAGTCAATAATGGCGCAAATGTAATTATTGGTACGTCTTCGGGCTATAATACACCAAGTGATAACATCATTGCTGCTTATCAATCAAGGGGAATTGGAGATAAGCGTTTAGATGTCAATATAGCCCAAAAGTACTTCAACTCAACAACTCAGGAATGGGTAACCACTGGTAATTGTCGTTATTGTAAGAAATATACCAATGCTGTAACAACAGAATATGACGGTGAAAGTGATTGGCCGGTTATCCGAGTAGGTGATATAGCTTTATTATATGCAGAACTGACAAACGAGATATCAGGTCCTTCTGATGATAATTTGAAATATTTAAATATGGTATGTGAACGTGCTGGTGTATCGACTTATACATTAACAGATCTATCCAGCCGTTATGACTTTAGAGAGGCGGTACGTAATGAAAGAAGATTGGAACTAGCTTTTGAAAACCAGCGTTGGTTTGACTTACTTCGTTGGGGAATAGCTGCTCAAACAGTAAACAATTACTTTAAAAATGAAAGTTTTTACTCAGAATATACCTATAAAGTGAATGACATTGCCAATTGGCAAACATTTCTTCCTATTCCGGTAAGTATAATTAATATCAATCCGGATGTTGCACAAAATACAGGTTATTAATTCTTTAAATAAATGAGATTATGAAACAATATAATAAGTGGAATCTGATCTTTTTAATTGTATCCATAATATATTGGAGCAGTTGTGATTCCATCTCAATGAATGAATTTTCGGCAAGTGTGCCACAGATACTTTCTTTTTCACCGGAAAAGGGTAGTATAGGAACTGAAATAGTTATTACTGGAAAGAATTTGGATGATGTAGTTAAGGCTACTATAGGTGGAGAAGAAGTAACAATCCTACAAAAAGTATCTAATCAGCGCTTATCACTGAAAGTGACAAGTAACGCAAGAAGCGGTAAGATAATTTTAAGCAATTCAATTGGTGAAGGAACATCCGATACGGATTTTACATTGGAGTATCCCGCGCCTTTAATCACAACCACAAATATGCCTACTGAAACTGAAATGGGAAATAAACTTCTTATTTCCGGATCTTATATCAATGTAATCAGCGCTGTTATCTTTACAGCTGAAGGGCATTCAACAGGAAATGTAGCGGAGATACTTTCACAGAATGAGAAAGAAATTTTGGTCAAGATCCCGTATGTAGAGAGTGATCAAACCTCCATTACATTCAAATATTTTAATGGAACAAAAGAAGTAGAAACTCCCATTGCCTCTGCACCACAAATAACGGTGAAGCGTTATGAACCAAATGTTGCTACATCATCTTTCGAACCTGCCACAGTAGGTGATTTAGTAACTTTAAATGGGACTTATCTGAATAAGATTGATAAAATATTGTTGAATGATATGAACTGTAATATAACGCTACAAAACGAGAATGAGCTAAAATTTGCCGTACCGGCATCCCAAGACTATGTGGATGGGAACAACACAAGAACTTTAAAGATTTCTTATTTTAATGGTAGAGAGATCCATACTTTGACAGAAAATTTTATTGTAAAAGTGCCTTTCGTTTATTTTTGGGAGAATAGAAAAGTGTATGGACAGGGACGTGATGTGGAAAATATGGCTTCTTTTTTCTCTCCTGAAACAGGGTTAGTGTATGCAAATTCTGATTGGAGAGAAAAAGTTGATCCCGTATCTTATAAATATCAAAGTAAAACTTGCTCAGCCAGCAATACTCCAAATGTCTCAGATGAAGAATATAATTCAGTTAATCCTTATTTCTTCTTTTCTGGGGTGAATGCGGGGCAATTGCAAATCAATAGTCCAGCTGCTTCTTCCAGTCAATTGAAAAACTTCTATTGGGGCAATAACTCGGCGGATGAATACCGAGTAACTGGAGCTAATGGGAATTGTTATGGAACTCCAGCTTTGACATTCTTGTATTTAGATCCTTCAAATTCCAAGTACAAAGCTTTAGCGGATAAAGTGAAAAACGGTACAGTGACTGCTATTGACGAAACCACGTTCCCAATAAATATTGATGCAAAAACTTGTGGTGACATAAATATTTCGAGTATGAAAACATCTCTTAATACAGATATTTGGGCAAGCGGTATATTCACTGCAGGAGTCGAAAAGAAAGCAAATATAGACGCTGTTATCTTGATGCTTTATTACAATGTAAATGGTTCAGTTACAAACGTAGCGGCTAATGTAAAGCGCATAGGACTGTTGCATATAAAAAATGTTGATTTTAAAATGTGGAATAATACATCTGCTCCCTCGTCCAGTTCCGTTGAATTTGACATGTATTGGCAGAAGCATGATTATAACTATTCAAAAGTTAAATAATTAATGAGAATAAGAAATATATATAGAGCATTTATTGCTTCCTTGATTGTAAGTCTTCCGCTCTCCTCTTTTGCCAAAAGATATGATGTATCGCTTCTCGAAGTAGCTACTTGTCTAAAAACAGCTCAGCCGGGTGATCAGATTTACATCAAAGACGGGCAATATGAAGATATAGAACTAAAGTGGATGGGCATAGGGACGGAGACGGCTCCTGTTACAATAGAAGCTCTAAATCCTGGAAAGGTTAAAATAAAAGGTGGTTCCACCCTTCGGATAGCGGGGGAATGGATGTCTATCGGTGGATTATATTTCACCGATGGATATGCTCCAAAAGGTTCTGTAATAGAGTTCCGTAATGAAAAGGAATTAGCCAATCACTGTCGTCTGACAAATTGTGTGATAAATAACTTTAACCCGTCCAGGAGGGATCAGGCCTATAGTTATATACTACTTTATGGTCGCTACAACCGGATAGATCATTGTTCTTTTACAGGAAAACTTAATTTAGGAGTGACTTTAACTGTTATTCTTAACGATGAACGTTGTCTTGAGAATCATCACCAAATAGACTATAATTATTTTGGCGAAAGACCAGTATATGGCTCAAACGGTGCTGAAACAATTCGCGTAGGCACTTCTCCACAAGCTTATACATCTTCAAAAACAATAATTGAAAATAACTTATTTGAGCGCTGTTCTGGTGAGGTGGAAGTCGTGTCTATTAAATCCTGTGATAATATAATACGTAACAATGTCTTACTGGAATGTGAAGGAGTTATTGCTCTACGACATGGAAAGCGTAATACGGTGAACAATAATCTATTCATCGGACATGGAAGGCGTAATACAGGAGGCATACGTGTGGTAGATGGAGAACATCAGATTTATGATAATATATTGGTTGGTTTAGCTGGTAGCCGTTTCTTCTCCGCGTTGGGAGTAATGGATGCAGTACCGAACTCATTACCTAATCGCTATTGTCAGGTAAGAGATGTTAAGATATACCGAAATACCTTTGTCGATTGTACAAACATAGAATTCGGAACAGGCAAAGATATGGAACGTACACTTATTCCTCAGAATGTGAGTTTTACGGATAATATAATTATCAATAAGAGATTAAAACAACCTTATTTGGCAATTGATGACATATCCGGCATTTTATTCAAAAATAATAAAGTACAACTGATAGAGGACTACACTTCTCATGGATTTTCAAACGAAACACTTAAACGACCTCAATTGCCTGACGATGCGACAATCCGGATTAATAAAGGCGCGTCATGGCTCGAGAATAGGAAAGCCCTTTCATTAACAAATACTCACAAGAAATACAATATATCTCCTAATGACAATCTTGCTGATATCATTCATTTTGCAGAATCAGGTTCTACTCTTGTTTTGGCAGGAGGAACATATTCGATTCAACAATCGATATTTATTGATAAACCATTGATTGTCTGTGCAGCTGATGTGACCCATAAACCTCTCATCTGCTTTAATGGAGAAAATCCAGATAATATGGTAACTATCGCCAATGGAGGTCATCCGGTTATTAAGAATATTATATTTGACGGAACACTCGAATCGGGAAAAGCATTGGCTAAAGCTGGAATTTCCACTTCTCCGGATATGATACAACCATATAGCCTGATAGTAGACAGCTGTACGTTCCAGAATTTCGGTGAAAGTGGTTTCTCTCCAATCAAAGGGACTAAGTCTACTTTTGCCAAAGCCATTACGATTAAGAACTGTTTTTTTCAAGATTTATCGGGAGACGCTATTAATTATGCTGCAGAAAAGGATGATATAGGACGCTATAATGCTGATGATATGCTCATTGAAAACTGCTCTTTTTATCGCTTATTAGGGTCAGCCATAAATATCTATCGGGGAGGAAGTGACGAAAGCACGGCAGGTCCCTATGTTACTATCCAGCATTGTAATTTTTTAGATTGCTGCAATAAAGAACGTGGCAGTGTAGCGCGCCTGATCGGGACACAAGCATTGACTATAGAAAACTGCAATTTTGATAATAGTGGACGTGGCGGAGCCAGCATTCGTCTAGATGAAGCTATTTGGGAAAAAATACGCATCGCAAACTGTAATTTATGGAATTCAGGTAAAATTAGAACCAACACTTCTCAGGCAGTACAGGGAAAGATGTATAACATTTGTCCGGCATATTCCGATCCTGAAGTACATAACTATACTCCTGCTTCAGGTAGTAGACTGCAAGAGCTCCACATAGGATTGAAAAAATAAATGTAAAATGAAAAAACTTATTATTTGCATATTCTTGGTTACAACAAGCTGCTACTTTGCATCTGCTCAACATCCGTCATTCCTTTTTACGCAAGACGAAGTGAATGAAATAAGAGCAGAAAAAGGAAAAGTTCCGGCATTTGACCGAACGATCTCAGAAACATTAGGCGCAGCAGATGCAGCACTGAAATCTCCCATTTCTGTACCAGTTCCGATAGACGGCGGTGGTGGAGTAGTGCATGAACAGCATAAATCTAATTACTACGCTATGTTTCATTGTGGAATAGCATATCAACTGACCGGTGACAAAAAATATGCCATTTACGTAGCCGATATGCTAGAAGCTTATGCTAAACTATATCCTACATTGGGCTTTCATCCACTACATCTTTCTCCTGTTCCGGGGCGTTTGTTCTGGCAGACTCTGAACGAAAGCGTCTGGCTAGTGCATGCTTCAATAGCTTATGATTGTATATATAATGCACTTTCATCCAAGCAACGCACAAATATTGAGAAAAATCTGTTCATACCAATGGCAGATTTTATCATGAACGGAATGGGAGATAATCATATAAATAATGAAACTTTCAATAAAATGCATAATCATGCCACATGGGCTACGGCTGCCGTTGGTATGATTGGCTTTGCCATGGACCGCCTAGATTATGTAAATAAAGCACTTTACGGTTCTGATGAAACCGGCAAACAAGGAGGTTTTATCCGTCAAATGGATTATCTATTTTCCCCCGATGGCTATTTCACAGAAGGAGCCTACTATCAACGATATGCTATTTGGCCATTTGTTATCTTTGCGCAATGTATTGAGCATAAAATGCCGGAGTTAAAAATCTTCAAATATCGAAACAATATCTTGAAGAAAGCCCTTGCCACGTTAATACAACTTTCTTATCAAGGGGAATTCTTTCATATTAATGATGCTTTAGAAAAAGGACTTTCTGCACAAGAGTTAGTGTATGCAGTTGATATTTTGTATAATGCCGACCCTTCTGATAAATCATTGTTATCCGTAGCTAAAGAATATCAACAAAGTTATCTGCCTACGATCGGCGGTTTCCGTGTGGCCCGTGATATTGAACGAGAAGAGGCTAATCCGATTATTTACCGTAGCGGCATATTCCATGACGGGCGAAAAGGAGAGCAAGGCGGCATCGGGGTAATTCGTTCAAGAGATTCTAAATTAAACAGTGCTTTGACATTAAAAGCAACTTCTCATGGTTTAAGTCACGGACATTTTGATAAACTCACCATAGCTTATTATGACAATGGGAACGAAATTTTGCCTGATTATGGAGCATCACGATTTCTAAATATAGAAGCAAAGGATGAAGGGCATTATACTTTGGAAAACCAATCTTTTGCCAAGCAAACGATTGCTCATAATACTTTAGTAGTAGATGAAAACTCTAATTTTGATGGAGACATAAAGCAATCTTCGCTATATCATTCGGATATCGTGTATAGTGACTTTATGAAAAATGATTTTCAAGTGATAGTGGCCAGAGATACCAATGCCTATCATGGAATTGAAATGAAACGGACAATGGCTTATGTCACAACCTCTTTTCTACAATACCCATTAATACTGGATGTATTACAGACAAATGCAGAAAGCGAACACCAATATGATTATCCATTATGGTATAATGGTCATTTTGTTTCCTTAAACTTTCCCTATACTAAAGCCATTAATGAGCTAAGACCTTTTGGTTCCCAAAATGGTTATCAACATTTATGGCTGGAAGCTTGGGGGCAGAATAGTAACAGCAATACATCCAGCTTCACTTTCTTTAAGGGAAATCGTTTCTATACCATTAGTACAGCAACTACTCCACAAACAGAATTGAAGATGCTACGTTTGGGAGCAAATGATCCTAAATATAACTTGAAGAATGCAACCGCTATTCTAGTAAGGGAAAAAAACAAGAAAAACCATACGTTTGCTACTTCCATTGAAACTCATGGAAATTATGATGTGGTAAGGGAAACATCCGATAATCTGGCCTCTTCTTGTGAAGAAGTAAAAGTTGTAATAGACACTATCTCATACACAGCCGTCAAGGCAACATATAAAGGAGGCCATTCCGTATTACTCTGTCTCTGCAACATTGATAATAATAAAGAAAAAACGCATAGCTTATCTATTGAAGGAATCAATTATACTTGGAATGGTAGATGTGGAATCTTTATGAAGTAAAAGCGAGGCATTTATGGTAAATAAATAAACTATTAAAATATGAAAACTTGTAGTGAAACATTTCTGTTTGAGAAAGATTTAAAGTGGGAAAATCCAGCTCCTGGCATTAATCGTCAGATTATGGCTTATGATGGGCAGTTGATGATGGTAAAAGTCAAATTTGACAAAGGAGCGATAGGTGTGATGCATGAGCATTATCATAGTCAGGCTACCTATGTGGTAAGCGGTAAGTTTGAACTAACCATTGGTGATAAGAAAGAAATTATATCCGTTGGTGACAGTTATTATGTGGCACCTGATGAATTGCATGGATGCCTTTGCCTAGAAGCCGGTATTTTAATCGATACTTTTAGCCCAGTACGTGCTGATTTTTTAAATATATAAACAGTATGAAAGTAAAAGGACTACGATGGGTCGTGATCGGATTAATTATGCTGATAACTATCATCAACTATCTAGATAGAGGTACGCTAAACTATATGTGGGTGGCTAATATCGATTATCACCTGATATCTGAGAATAAGGTATCGAATGAGAAAGAAAATTATGCCTTATTAATAGGAGAACAGTATGTTTTAATGGCTTCTAATGGAGATCAGGATTCTGTCAAGGTGGTTAATGCCCAAATAAAAAAGAAAGGCTCAGCTACTTTCGTTACTCATCGTGAAGGCATTGCTATTGACCTTGGCCTGGTAGACAGGAATGATCCGAATGCTTCTCAAAAAGCTAAAGATATACTTGGCTTGATTACTATTTTTTTTATGATAGCATACGGCATTAGCCAACTTGTTTCAGGAAAGTTGTATGATAGAATTGGATGCCGGAAAGGCTTTTTCTGGAGTGTTCTGATTTGGGGGGCAGCAGATGCACTTGCTTCTCTCTCTAGAGGGATTCTTTCATTGACATTCTTTAGAATGATGTTAGGATTAGGAGAAGCCGGCCCTTGGCCAGGTACGACAAAAAGTAATGCTGAATGGTTCCCTCAAAAAGAACGAGCTTTTGCCCAAGGCTTATTTGGAGCAGCAGCTTCTATTGGTTCTATTCTTGCTCCTATCGTCATTCTAATGCTTTTTATGACTTTTGGCTGGAAACTAACTTTTGTTATTGTCGGTGGATTAGGGCTTATTTGGCTTATTCCTTGGTTGATAATTAACAAAGAAGGGCCGAAAAAACATCTTTGGATTACAGAAAAGGAGCGTGTTTATATTTTAGACGGTCAGCCTGAAAAAGATATGAAGACAGAAGATAAAGGTAAAAGCTGGAAGGAATTGTTACGAGTAAAAAAGAATTGGTCTGTTATTTTAGGACGTTTCTTCTTGGACCCTATTTGGTGGATGTTTGTAACATTCTTGCCGCTTTACCTTGCCGACGTCTTTCATCTAAATATAAAAGAAGTGGCATTTTCTGCATGGGTGCCTTATGTAGGTGCAGCAGTAGGGAGCATTACCGGTGGCTGGTATTCAGGTTGGTTAATAAGCAGGGGACATACAGTAAACTATGCCCGTAAAGCAGCAATGCTGATGGGAGGAATTATAATTATTCCTTCCATTTTAGCGGCTATTATGTCTACTTCAGCTTCAATAGCTATCTTGTTTATGGCATTGGTGTTAGGAGGATTCCAATTCTTTATGACGAATTTGCAAACTATCCCTAGTGACTTGCATTGTGGTAAATCAGTCGGTTCTTTGGCCGGTTTAGGAGGAGCTTCAGCTGTGTTAGGTACCATTTTGGCTATTCTCTTTGCTAGCTATATCACTAATTGGATATTATTATTCAGTCTATTAGGAGCCTTAGTACCGCTATCACTATGCTCCATCTTTCTAACAGTAGGAGAAATTAAACAAATCAATAAATAACCGTTTTTTTTTAAACAAAACAATTATGAAATTAGAAGGAAAAGTCGCTATCGTAACTGGTGGCGCACGTGACATTGGTCGTGCAGTATCTTTAAAATTAGCTACTGAAGGTGCTAAAGTTTGCTTAAACTACTTTGACAACAAAGAAGATGCAGAAGATACGTTGGAGTTAATAAAAAAAACAGGTGGCCAGGCAATCGCAGTCCAAGGAGATATGACTAAGGCCGACGCTGTAAAGAGTCTATTTGCAGAATGCAATAAGGCATTTGGGAATAAAGTAGATGTTTTAGTAAATGTAGTAGGTGGAATTGTGGGTCGTAAGCAAATTACGGAACAAAGCGAAGAGTGGTATGATTTTTTGATGGACGTCAATATGCGTTCCGTATTCCTCTGTACTCGTGAAGTAGTTCCAATGATGTCGGAAGGAGGCTCAATCGTTAACTTTTCTTCGTTAGCTGCCCGTGATGGCGGTGGTAACGGAGCTTCGATGTATGCCACAGCGAAAGGGGCGGTAATGACATTCACCCGCTCTATGGCAAAAGAACTGGGTCCTAAGGGAATTCGTTGCAATGCTATTTGTCCGGGTACTATTGCTACATCTTTTCACGATCGTTTCAATACACCGGAAAATCGTGAACACATGAAAGGTTCATATGCATTGCGTCGCGAAGGAACGGCTGAAGAAGTTGCCAATCTGGTTTGTTTTTTGGCTTGCTCTGAGTCTTCTTACTTGACAGGTACAAACGTTGATATTAATGGTGGATGCTTCTTCTCTTAAAAGATGCTTCTCAATAATTTTTTTAGACACGAATTTAGTATTTGCTGAATTCGTGTCTACGGAATATCATATAATCTTTTATTAGGTGATGCTATGAAAAGAATCTTTGCTTTATGGATTGTGTGTCTCTTTTGGGGAGCACTAGGGGCAACCCCACTGGTTCCGTTCAATGTAACGCTACTCGAACAATTGAAAACAGGTTATCAAAACGATGATAAACAAGTGGTCCAATACATTGAATCTTTTGAAAATATAGCTGAAAAATATGTAAAAATGTCTCCTTTGTCAGTTACTACTAAAAAGATATTACCTCCAAGTAGGGATCCCAGAGACTATATGAGTTTATCTCCTTACTGGTGGCCTGATTCTACAAAAAATGAGGAACTTTCTTATACTAGGCAGGATGGAAAACGCAATCCGGAAGTCTACGAATATCCGGAACGTGAGAATGCTAATCAGTTGGGAGACGCAGCTATATGCTTGGGAGTCCTTTATTATATTACGGGAAAAGAAATATATGCTAAAGCATGTGCTAATTTTTTAAGAACATGGTTTACTGATCCAAAGCTTGGCATGAATCCTAATATGGTTTATGCACAGTATGTACCGGGTATGAAAACGATAAGAGGATCTGGGTTTATTGATTCCCGCCGCTTTTGCCATGCATTAAGTGCTGCCAAATTGATAAATGGATCAGTTTACTGGAGTGATTCGGACGAAAAGAAATTAAATGATTGGGCTACTGCATTTTGTTATTGGATGGAAAATAGTACGCAAGGACAAATAGAATCCCATGCCACAAACAATCATGGTTTATGGTATGAGACAATCCATTTAATGGTTTTAGCCTATCTAGATCGGATAGATCGGATTCGGGAAGTAACAGAGCAAAGTATCCTGCCCAAAATAGGTGCTCAAGTAGCAGAGGATGGTTCATTGCCGCAAGAATTGAAAAGAACACTTTCTTTGCACTATTCTACTTTTGTATTGGAAGCTTTGGCAGAGGCTAATCAAATAGCTAGCCAAATAGGAATGAATTTATGGAAAACTCCCGCTCCAAACGGAAAAATGATTTCCCAAGCTGTGAATTATTTATATCCTTATTATTTAAACCCCAAGGAGTGGAAATATGAACAAATCAAACCTTTTAATCAATCTCGTGCAGCGATAGTTCTTTATGAGGCAGGAACATCGTTAGGCAACCAAAAATATATTGACGCTGCGAAAAAAATCGGACTGAAATATAGTTCATCGGATGTAGGAACGTTGTTATATCTGGTTTTGAAAAACAAATAATATTTTTATAATCAAATGATACCATGAAACTAAAACTGTTTTTTTATTTATGCATGTTGCCCTTTCTCTGCTTTGCGCAAGAAACAAACATTCAATTATCCAACCGTTACGGTATGAAAATGACCCGAAATGAGGATGGAACTTATGCACTATTATATGCAAAAAAATATGCCAAGTTTATTGATGTGAAGACCATCCCGGATGTAATGCTTCCTTATACTTATCAGCCTGATCTCTTGAAAAGCAAGGATTATAAGGGCATTCTTACGAAAGATTTTGTTTTTAAAAAGTACAAAGACTATGAACTTGTACTTACAGTAGACTTCGCCGAATCAGGTAACCCGAATCCGTTTGTGATCTACATACATGGAGGTGGATGGGCTCGAGGTGACAATAGTTCGTCAAAAACCTTGTCGCAATATCTTGCCAAACAAAAAGGTATTACGGGGATACGCGTTTCATATACTTTAGCTCCGCAGTCCAATGCTACTGTCTTGGTATCTATCGAAGATATTCGTGATGCTTTAAAATATGTGCAAGAACATGCGAAGGAACTAAATATTAACCCTAATTGCTTTGGTTTTTTAGGTACTTCGGCTGGTGCACATTTAGCTGCTGTAGCAGCTATGACAATTCCGGGAACGAAAGCTTTTGTGGGGTATTCCGGTATTTATGATTTGGAAAAAGCCGAGATTACAATGAAGACGAAAGATCCTCAGCGTATTGCATATTTTTGTAATAGAGATCCCAAAGTATTACGTGAAGTATCTCCTGTCAACTTAATACCTAGAAATGATATACCAGTTTCTATGTTAGTTTGTGGATCATGTGATGTTACTGTGGAGTGTGAACAGAGTGAGATGTTTGCTGCTGCATTGAAAAAGAAAGGTGCAGTTTGTAATTTGCTGAAATATAAATACTATGATCATAATCTAAGTTCAAAGACTTCTGATAAAATGGAAGAAATTTTCTTTAAATCTGTAGATTTCTTAACTCACTATATTAAATAAGTAAAATGAAAGTAGAAATTTTATTTTTATCTCTTTTTGCTTTTGTAGCTTGTTCCAATAGTATATCCGATACAACAGATGGAAAGGAACAGCCAAAACCGCAACAAGTCGATGGTAGACTAATTGCTGATGGCAATAGTGAGAGAACATACGAGCTGATTGAGCGTTCAGGATATAATCATGAGACTCCCGACTCATCTCGTGAGCATATAACAAAACATTTTCAACATATTCAACAATTGTATGACAGTCAATTAAAGAAAGATGTATTTGCGTTTTTTATACATGCAAACATTGATGATGACCGTGGATTAGCAGATGTCACAGATCGGCAACGCAATGAAATAAAAACGGATAATAAGTCTCCGAAAAGCCTTGTAGCTCAAGAGGGAGAGACAATGATATTTAGTTGGAAATTTTGCTTACCAATAGGATTTCAAACAACAACGAAATTTTCTCATATTCATCAATTGAAGGGGATTGATAATGCAACAAATACGGCGGATGTCGATCTTCCACTCATTACATTAACAGCATATTCTAATAGTAAAGGCGGACAGCAGTTAAGAGTCCGTTATAACAATCGTTATCAAGGAACAAGTACTTTGGCAAGTACAGATCTTTCTGATTTTTTAGGAAACTGGGTAGAAGTTGAAGAAAAAGTCCGTTTTGGGGAGCATGGATCATATGAGATAGTAATTACACGTCTTAAAGATAAAAAGATACTTTTGAAATTAAGCCCTATGGAGATGGATATGTGGCGTACAGACTGTATTGGGCTTCGTCCTAAATGGGGAATATATCGTTATCTGGGCGAGGAGAGGAGTTTGCAAAATCAATTACGTGACGAAGAAATCCGTTTTGCAGATTTCTCTATACAAAAGTTGTGATTCTTATTTTACTTTGCCGGGTTTTAAAGATGTTTTGTATACTTCTGCCTTTTAATATTGAACATCCTTCATTCTAGGGGAGAAATAAGAGGGTGTGTCAAAACAGACACATCCTCTTTTTTTATGTGCAAAGCCCAGACTTTCACAAGCCTGGGCTTTGTTATTACCTAAAGTTTTTGTATCTTTAGGCATAAAGTTTTTCGTTATGGCAAAGTTACATTTTCGTCCTTACACTCCCAACCAAACAGTTCTTTTTCCGCAAAGAATCGATGAAGATATTTCG
>JAYRGX010000021.1:0-75670 GCA_041907545.1 Bacteroides sp. | reverse complement strand
ACAAAAAATCAAATTAGAACAAACTTGGAAGAAATAGTACCAATTTGAATCAACTCGTTAAGAGTTGGGCAAACTTGATACAAGTTGGCACTAATTCATTTTTTAATGTACTTTACGGGAGGCTTACAAATAAGAAGCTGACAAGACTTATTTCTCATTTAGGTATATCTATCGTCGATTTCATAATAAAAAGCTCAACGAAGGGCAAACAATATACTGTATTCTCAATCTATAAGTCTTTGCGTTTCGATTATCACAGAAATTATATATTATCTGGGTAGAGTTTTGTTATTCAACTCCGATTATAGAAACTTATATTTGTACATCTTTGCGTTTCTTAGTTATTCCGTTGCGCTTAGTAGAGAATAACAGCGATACGCAAACGAATGGTTTATTAGCTTGGGAGAACTGTATATTCTTAATAGTACTTCGATTTATCTCAGTCAGTGGTTCTTTATTATTCGCAATACAATAATCCTTGAACTAAGGTCTGCAATATTAAATTTCCCAATACAAGAGTTCTTATATTCAGTATATCCCAATATATAGGTTCTACTTAGATATTCCTTACTTTTCCTGCTTATTATTAAGAAGAGAAAGGTTCTATTTCCCCTCTAAAATGCCTGATAATTCAGCGAAATCAATCTTTTCTTCCTTACTTTTCCTAAACAGGCTTTTCATTATATCGTCATTGAAAGTTTCAAAATTATAATCTTCTTCCGAAGCATATTTTTTCAAAACTATAACTACATCTTTGAAAGCGTCACTTTTTGCAGAAATTTTACTTCTTGGCTTTTCAGCTCGCTCTATACATTCTGCCCGATACTCTTCCAAAAACGTTTCAAATCCAAAATTCTCTAAACCATAAATAATATGTCTTTCTTTTAGAGTTAGTTTTTCTTCTTGGTAGCTCAACTTATTGAAGATTACAAACCGTTTGATTTCTCTAACAAAAAAGCGGTATAGGTCTGGATAATTATCTAACAAATCCCCAAGATTCTGAATATGCTTCATTTTGTGATGATTGAATGCATTTTGGTCGTTTAGAGTGAATTCTATCCGCAAAAAATCGTTTCCTTTATCCTGCATTATTTTGAAAGCATTTCTTCTTCCTTCCTGCTTTATTATTGAAGACTTATCCGCAATTTCTTTCGGCTTTGCATATAGTTTTGCCCTCTTTTCATAGCCAATAAAATATAATGTTCCTTCATCTATTCTTTCCGCATAACGTTTGAAATGAGCAAAGTTTACTACCATAGGTAAGATGTCTATTGCTTGAATACTACTAACATTAACATTTAATCCAATTTCACATTGAGTCACGTCTCCTTGTCTTAATTCTTCAAAAGAGATATTCAATTCTTTCGCAATATTGCGTAAAGCTCTCTCAAATGAAACTTGAGTTAAATCAAGAAGGGTTGCATTGTTAAAATTCCATTTGCGAATACTCCCTTTAATAGTCACAATCCCCTTCCTTGACTGAGAAATCATTAAGTTATGCTTATCAAGTTTTGTCTTATTAGGAAGAACATAATTATCATACAGTTTCTTGTCGGGATATTCTATGAATTCTTTAGGGGTAATTTTTTTGCAATTTTCAAAATTTCCAGAAAAATCCTCTAATGTTATTTTTATTCTATCTACCATACTATCTTTGGATTATCAGCCCAAAGATACAAATTTATAGAGCTACCAACCTCTCAAGCATCACTTTATAATAGGAATCTGAATAGAAATCATTCCAAACGTCTCCAATAAATATATTTCGGCAATCATTTATTTTTTCAAGGTCGGGGCGATGCACGTTTGAGAACATTATTTTTTCGTCCGAACTAAACGATTTTAATTTATCTATTTTCTTGCTAACCAAATTTATATCGGAAGTATTTGAAACTTGAGCAGCAACAATCTTATTTTGATTATTTGCTCCTAATATATCAACATCGGCAAAATTTCCCCCAGTTCTTATTATTTGATAACAAATTCGATACTTTTCGTTTGCAAATCGAGAACGTAACCACTCGGTACACATTACCTCAATAGCTGAATCAGTCATTAAAGATAAATCTAACGGATATTTAGCTCCGTAGTAAATGCCGTAGATAGCATTTTTCCTCTGGTTTACAGCACTAATGGTTACTTGTTGCGGTATTATACTCTTTAGAATAGGATAAGTCCTTAAATCAATACTATCAAATTGCTCTCCCCAATTTGGAGTACAATAAACACTTTTCATTTTTAAGCAAAACAACTTAAATCCATTTCCTTCTTTGCAAAATATCTCTGCTCCTTTCTTTATCAGTCCTATTTTCGGATTCTTTTCAAGATAAGAAGCTATAACAATAACATCTTGCTCTTTAACTAAATTTGCAAGATTAACAAAACGTTGAATATAGGGTAGTTTGTTATTATACGGTGGATTATTGCCATTTATCAAATCATCAAAATACTTTTGGTCTATCGTTTCTTCTTCTTGAATACAAATAGAAACAATATTATTTTCATACAAATATTCCAATTCAGAAGCTGATTTATTGGTATAGTTACAACGAACCAAATAGATAGGCTCCTCAAATAGAGGTTCATTCAGCCAAAGAACTCGGATAACCTTTTCAGCAAACTCATATAATCGTTCTTTTCTAAGTTCCGCATTTGCTTTTAACAATTCATGGTCTTCAATCGGAAAGTATTTCTTTATAAACACATTTGCTATTTGCGTTGCCGGCATCTCCAAAGAAGGAAGCCAATATCTGATGTTATTATTTTGAATATCGGGTATCAAAACTTCTTTGAACCAAGAATATAGCTCTGAATATTCCCATAGTGCTTGCGAGTTCTCTTTTTCATCTTTATCTCGTAATCTTTTGCTTATATCTTCGTCCAAATCAACGCCTATCGTAGAACTTAAAGCGGAATAATCTTGGAAGTTCTCAAAATAAGCAATCAATAAAACTCTGATAGAGAATCGTTCTTTTATTGCAATAACAAAAGCATTTATTGCATCTTGCAGTTTCTTTGGTTCGTTTTCTTCTACTTTATCGGAGATTGTGCGAGTATATAGATTGAAAGTATCTATTATTTCATTTTTTCTTGCCTTATCGTTCAGAGCATCTTTGCCGTGCAAATAGCCCTCTACAACCTCTCTGAGATTATAGCCTGCGTATATGATTCTTGCAAGAGCTTCTATTCTCTTTTCTACTTCGACTTGGTTTGCTTCATGGGAATAAGTCTGAAATAGCGCTTTAGGCTTAATTGATACACTTAACTCTTCAAAAGGATTCTTTTTCATTTTATTGCTATTGTTCAATTAGATACAGATTTTAAATTGAGCAAATATAGCAATAATCAACAATAAAACCGCATATATGCAAACGTTATTAATGCGGTTACATAGATGCGGAGTTAGACGTAATTTCGTACAGTATATGATTAAGAAGAAATCTCAAATATCGGTGGAGGATAGCCGTTTATCTCAAATAGGCAATCGGGTTCGTGCTTTGCGAAAGGCGAATACAAATCTTAGTGCCGAAGATTTCGCCAATGAAAAAGGTTTTGATCGTGTTCAATATTCTCGAATCGAAAACGGAGCAAACATAACAATGAAAACTCTTCTAAAGGTAGTAGATGCCCACAATATAACACTGAAAGAATTTTTTAGTGATTTAGATTAGGATTATTCTCGCATCATTCTTAGATATTCTTCATCTTTCAGCAATCTTTCCCTTCTTTTTTCTTCGGTTTCTCCAATACAGAAAAGCAATATAAAAGCGTTTACAATGATTGTCCAAATAACGAAGAACTCATTCGTGTTCTGTCAATAGCCTCAAGGTATTTATCAATAAACTAATTGATTATTTGCTTCTTGTCTCTGAAATTCACTATTTTTGCATAAATTATTTGCTATGCCATTAATAAAGCCAAGAATTAATGATTATTATAATCTACCTTTTACGCAAGAAGAGGTTGATTTTGCAATTCCTTTTTTAGAGGAAGATATTCCTCTATACATAGACCCTTTTCTTTTATGGAAGTCCCCATCAATGCAAGATAATTCATTACATTCAGCATTGGTTAATTCTTTTAATTACATTGGACACTCTTTTATCAAAGGGGATGATAAGAAAGCTATTCAAAATCTCATAATAGCATCCGAATGTAATGAAGTCGGGCTTGGAACGTCCAAAAGCAAGAGTGGAAAACGTATAGGCGAAAAACAAGCAATAGATATATTAAACTTGTACAAGAATATTCCTCAAGTTTCTCAATCTGGATTCACACACTTTGAAGAGATACAATTATTTGTAGATAACTTCTCAAAAGACAGAGTGAGCGATATTACTTGCAATTTCATTAAGTCTTTTTTGATTGATTATACCATAGAACAATCTGAGAGGCATAATATTCCTATCGAAAAGGTTACAGTAGAAAATGTATATGATTATAAAAAATATTGCTTCGTAAACGAAGAAGTCTATTTGCCAATTAATCCTCAATCGAAAACTCCCATAATTTTTACACCTAAAAGATGGTTGCGTTTTTTACCATGGATAAATTATGAAGATTATTTTTCTGGGTATATTTCAAAATTAGACAATGATGGATTAAGCAAACAAAATCGAATAGCATTACTTAATTTCAATAGAGCTAACTACGACTTAGTTCAAACTTATATTAAAATTAAGGAAAAGCAATCTACAGACTGCAAGAATGACCCATTATTCAAACAATTACCAATTTTATCCGTAAATCGCAGACTAAAAGAATTGCTTGCGTTGCCTTCTGGGAATGAAAATAAAGCAGATAAAAAATATGAGGATATAATCTGCCAAATACTCGCAACATTATGTTATCCTCAGTTAGATTTTGCCGATACTCAAAGTAGAACAGACTATGGAGTACTAATCCGTGATTTAATCTTTTACAATAACCGCTCATATGATTTCTTGAAAGATATTTATGATGATTTTCAAAGTCGTCAAATTGTAATTGAACTTAAAAACGTGAAATCATTAGAGCGTGAACACGTCAATCAGTTAAACAGGTATCTCAGTGAACAATTTGGGAAATTTGGTATATTATTTACCAGAAATAAGCCACCAAAGAATATATATAAGAATACCATTGATTTATGGGCAGGACAAAGAAAATGTATATTAATCCTTACTGATGAAGACTTGATGCTAATGTGCAAAATATTTGAAGGCAAGCAACGCCTTCCAATAGATGTCCTGAAAAAGAAATATATTGAATTTACAAGGGATTGTCCCGCATAACGCAATAAACTTAAAAATAAAATAGTATGGCAAAAAAAGTAGGAAAGGAACGTAATTATCCAACAGAAGCCGAAGTACTTCAATACAAAATGCTTGACAAGCTTTTAGCTTCCAGTTTTTCTGAACTGAAAGAATTTTCCAAGAAAAAACCAGATGAGTTACTAAATGTATTTAAAGTAAAATCATTAAATCGCATTTTATCTCCAATAAAAGAAATAATGAAAAATGAACCAACCTCAAACTTTTTAGACCTATTAGACGAAGATACCATCCCTTCTTATAGCGATGCGGTTTTGATAATTGCACAATTTAATGCAGCAATGGAACAATTTGAATCACTATATTACGGAAGAGAGTCGCAATTTGGAGAAGACAGATGGTTTACAAAAGAAAAACCTGGGAAGCATTATAGGGAAAGGGATTGAATCAAGGGACGATTTAAGGGACGGATTTTTTGTTTATGAATGACATCCTCACGTTCCTGAGCGAAAAATACAAATCAAATAAATCTCTAATCTGAAGCTTTTTATCAATCAAATAAGCTCATAAGATTGCAAAAGTGGGCTACCGCTGGTAGTACCCTTTATTACCACATTGGCATACGAGATTGGGGTCCGGTCTCCTTTATCTATGACCATTCCTTTTAATGAATGCTTCTGCTGGGCAAAAGCACTGATACCAAAAAGCAATATAAATCCTACTAAAAGAGTTTTCATAAATACTCAATAAGCGAATCATCTTAAACTCATAAATTGAACGTTTATACAAAGAAATAAGTTCACAAAGCGGTTATTGATGATTATAAGTTTCCAAGAAATTTGCTAGAATAGATTCACGTCCTTTCCTTTGATGTATTATCCTTTATTTCAGTATAATAAAATGATAAAAACAAATGGGAAACATTATATAAATCCAGTTGTTAGTATAAATGTCAATGCCTGCAATAAAAAGATAAATCACCTCAAAAAATAATATATCATGAAATTCTTTATTGACACAGCCAACCTGGACCAAATTCGTGAAGCAAACGATTTGGGTGTATTGGACGGAGTAACTACAAATCCTTCACTAATGGCAAAAGAAGGTATTAAAGGCGTAGAAAATCAGCAAAAGCACTATTTAAAGATCTGCAGCATAGTGGAGGGAGATGTCAGTGCCGAAGTCATTGCAACGGACTATGAAGGCATGATTCGCGAGGGGGAAGAACTCGCCGATCTGCATAAAAACATTGTGGTGAAAGTTCCCTGCATTGAGAATGGTATCAAAGCGATCAGGTACTTTGCCAAGAAAGGTATTCGTACAAACTGCACGCTGGTGTTCTCAGTCGGTCAGGCCTTACTGGCAGCAAAAGCCGGCGCGACATACGTTTCTCCATTTGTAGGACGCCTTGATGACATTTCCAGTGACGGGATAGAGTTGGTTCGAAAAATAGTAGACATGTATGCCACATACGGCATGAAAACACAGGTATTGGCTGCTTCAATTCGTAGCACGCAACATATCATTCAATGTATAGAAGTCGGTGCGGACGTGGCGACTTGCCCGCTTTCCGCCATCAAAGGACTATTAAAACACCCACTTACGGATAGCGGATTGGCTACTTTCCTTGCCGATTATAAGAAAGTAAACGGATAAAAGTAGTTATTTAGGCCAATATTCAGCTCTTTTTTACGACTCTTTTAAGGCTTGTTTCGGGCTACTTTATCTCTAAAAGCACTCTGCTTTTGCCCTTTTATCTTACTGCATTATTCACACTTAATTCCTTACATATTGCTTACCCACAACTGTGGTTCATGTTACCCACGGTTGTGGGTAACATGAGCCACAGTTGTGAAGCACGTGAGTCACAGTTGTGGGTAAACAGTATAGATGCGCTATTGATAAAAAACAGAATGGGTATAATACGAAAAGAAAGCAGCATTATAAGGGATAAGAAGTATATCCGGCACATGTTTAGATGTAAGATCATACAGTTATAAAAATAGACTAATAACAAAGAGATATTTAGTAAAAACAACCAGCTAAAATGAGTATAAAACAGTGGGTGCAATTAAATTTAATTGCACCCTGCTGTTTCGCTTAATTGCACCGTCGTAACATCCATCATATCAAGGCATTAAACCAATTAGTGCAATTGGTGCAATTAAAATACGCAAAAAAACTCTGGGAGAGAGACAAAGTGAAATGGACTGAGAATCCATCCAAACATGCCAAAAAACATATAAAATAACATAAGCATCTCTTTTCTTTTGCTATTTTTGCAGTTTGTAATCTCTATTACGGGAATGAATAAAGAATTAAGTACATATAACTTGCTAAATTCCATTTCCTACCCTGAAGACCTGCGCCAGCTTAATGTGGAGCAACTTCCGGAAGTATGCAATGAATTAAGGCAAGACATTATAAAAGAACTTTCGTGCAACCCCGGGCATTTCGGTGCCAGCTTGGGTACAGTAGAATTGACTGTTGCTTTGCATTATGTGTTCAACACTCCGTACGACAGGATTGTATGGGATGTCGGACATCAGGCTTATGGGCATAAAATACTTACGGGAAGACGGGAAATATTTTCGACCAACCGTAAATTCAAAGGTATCCGTCCTTTTCCTTCACCCGAAGAAAGTGAATATGACACTTTCACTTGTGGACATGCTTCCAACTCCATTTCCGTAGCTCTGGGTATGGCGGTTGCCGCTGCGCAAAAAGGTGAAACCGACCGACACGTTATAGCGATCATCGGTGACGGATCAATGAGCGGCGGACTGGCTTTTGAAGGATTGAACAATGCTTCATCCACTCCGAATAATATGCTCATCATCTTGAATGACAACGACATGTCGATAGATCGTAGCGTAGGTGGAATGCAGCAATATCTACTCAATCTCACCACGTCGAACCGCTATAATATTCTTCGTTTTAAAGCTTCCAGACTGCTTTTCAAAATGGGACTGTTAAACGAAGATCGGCGCAAAGCTTTAATCCGCTTTGCCAATAGCTTGAAATCGATCGCCGCCCAGCAGCAGAATATCTTTGAAGGAATGAATATTCGTTACTTCGGGCCGATAGACGGACACGACGTAAAGAACCTCGCCCGCATTCTGAAAGGTATAAAAGACATGAAAGGTCCCAAGATCCTTCATCTGCATACCACAAAAGGAAAAGGCTTTGAACCTGCCGAGAAGAATGCCGCAATCTGGCATGCTCCCGGAAAATTCGACCCTTGCACCGGCGAACGTTATACACCGGATACCCACGACCAACCACCACTTTATCAGGATGTGTTCGGAAAGACATTAGTGGAACTTGCACAGAAAAATCCACGAATAGTAGGTGTTACTCCAGCCATGCCTACAGGCTGCTCGATGAACATCTTAATGAAAGAAATGCCGGACAGGGCTTTTGATGTGGGTATAGCCGAAGGTCATGCTGCAACTTTCTCCGGAGGAATGGCGAAAGAAGGTATGCAACCTTTCTGCAATATTTACTCTTCATTTTTACAGCGGGCTTATGATAATGTTATTCACGATATAGCTATTTTGCGACTTCCCGTTGTGTTATGCCTCGACCGCGCAGGTTTGGTGGGCGAAGACGGACCTACACATCATGGTGTGTTCGACTTGGCTTACCTCCGACCGATACCCAACCTGACCATCTCCTCTCCTATGGACGAGCATGAGCTGCGCCGGTTGATGTATACCGCGCAGTTACCGGATAAAGGACCATTCGTCATAAGATATCCTCGGGGAAGAGGACAATTGAGAGAATGGATATGCCCATTCGAGGAAGTTCCTGTAGGTAAAGGAAGAAAACTGAAAGATGGAAAAGATATGGCTGTTGTGTCCATCGGACCAATAGGAAATGCTGCATCCAAAGCTATTGAACGCGCCGAAGCCGAAAAAGGCATGTCGATCGCCCATTACGATTTGCGGTTTTTAAAACCCATAGACGAAGACATGCTAACAGAAATCGGCAAGACATATTCTCGTATTATCACCGTAGAAGACGGTGTGATAAAAGGAGGCATGGGAAGTGCAGTGCTGGAGTTCATGGCTGATCACGGTTACACCCCGCAAATTACACGCATTGGTGTACCGGACAAGTTCATAGAACATGGTACCATACCTGAACTGCATCACTTATGCGGAATGGATGAAGACGGTATATTAAAAGTAATCATGACGTGAAAATTATCATTGCCGGAGCCGGGGCGGTCGGAACGCATCTCGCGAAATTACTGTCCCGTGAAAAGCATGACATCATCCTGATGGATGAGAACGAAGAGAAATTGAGTACATTAAGTTCCAATTTCGATTTGATGACCGTAGTAACCTCTCCTACTTCGATTAAAGGACTTAAGGAAGTCAGAACTGACGAAGCGGACTTATTCATAGCCGTAACACCCGACGAGAGTCGCAATATTACCTCCTGCATTTTAGCTCATAATCTAGGTGCACACAAAACGGTCGCCCGCATTGATAACTACGAATACCTGGAACCTAAAAACAGCGTCTTTTTCAAAAACCTGGGTGTGGACTCTCTGATTTATCCGGAGATGCTTGCAGCTAAAGAAATCGTATCTTCCATAAAAAGAAGTTGGGTTCGCCAATGGTGGGAGTTCTGTAACGGTTCACTTATATTAATAGGGGTCAAGATGCGCGAGAAAGCGGAAATACTGGATATGCCTTTATATCAGATCAGCAATTCCGATAAGCCCTATCATGTCGTTGCCATTAAACGTGGTAATGAAACACTCATCCCCAGAGGAAATGATATACTCAAACTCTATGACATCGTATATTTCACCACCACACACGAGTACATTCCATATATTCAAAAAATTGTAGGCAAAGAGGATTATGCCGATGTACGCAATGTAATAATAATGGGAGGAAGTCGCATTGCTGTTCGTACAGCCGAATATGCTCCGGACTATATGCAGATTAAGATGGTGGAACAAGATCTCAACCGCTGCAACCGCCTCACCGAGCTTCTGGATGACAAAACAATGATCATCAATGGAGACGGTCGTGACTCTGATCTGCTATTACAAGAAGGACTGAAAAGAACGGAAGGATTTGTCGCCCTCACCGGAAACTCGGAAACCAACATTCTAGCCTGCCTTGCAGCCAAGCGTATGGGAGTAAGGAAAACCGTAGCGGAGGTGGAAAACATTGATTATATAGGAATGGCGGAGAGTCTTGATATTGGCACGGTGATCAATAAAAAGATGATTACCGCGAGCCATATCTACCAGATGATGCTGGATGCTGATGTAAGTAACGTAAAATGCCTGACCTTTGCCAATGCCGACGTAGCGGAATTCACTGTGAAAGAGAAATCATTCATCACCAGACACATGGTGAAAGATCTCGGATTACCCAAAGGAACAACTATCGGAGGACTGGTAAGGGATGGCGAAGGTATTGTCGTAACCGGAAACACTCAGATAATGGCGGGAGATCACGTCGTTGTCTTCTGCCTAAACATGATGATTAAGAAGATTGAAAAATATTTCAATTAGCAGTTGAAATGATTAATATCAAAACCATAACTCGGATTATAGGCATTCTATTGCAATTTGAGACTGTAATGCTATTACTCTGCTCGCTTGTCTCTTTTCATTTCGGTGAAAATGATCTCACAGCGTTTCTGTTTTCAGCCGGCATCACCGAAATAGTAAGCATCTTATTATTAATCCTTGGTAAAGGTGGAAGCCGTCAGTTAGACAGACGTGACGGATATGTATTGGTAACCTTTGCTTGGATTGCATTCTCCCTATTCGGGATGCTTCCGTTTTATATAAGCGGATACGTGCCGGATATCACAAATGCTTTTTTCGAGTCAATATCCGGCTTCACTAGTACCGGAGCCACCATTATCGACAACATAGAAGCACTGCCTCACGGATTGCTCTTCTGGCGCTGCATGACTTTATGGATAGGAGGATTGGGAATAATCATGTTCACAATAGCAATCCTGCCATTATTTGGAATCAGCGGACTCTTGGTCTTCGCTGCAGAAGCCAACGGACCGATACATGACAAGGTGCATCCACGCATAGGAGTCACCGCCAAATGGATATGGTGTCTTTACACCGGAATAACAGGACTACTCTTCGTCTTACTCATGCTTGGAGGTATGAACTGGTTCGACAGCATTTGCCATGCGTTCGCAACAAGCGGTACAGGAGGCTTTTCCACGAAGCAGGCAAGCATTGCTTACTACCACTCCCCATACATAGAATATATCATTTGCATCTTTATGCTTATCTCGGGAATTAATTTCACCCTTCTATTACTCTTTGTCAGCCGCAAATTCAAGAAATTTATTCACGATTTAGAATTACGCTTTTACCTGCTATTAATCTTCATCAGCACAATCATTATTGCAACAGTTTTGTACTACAACAATTCTTGCAACCTTGAGGAGTCATTCCGCAAATCGTTGTTTCAAGTAATTTCATTGCTTACTTCAACCGGTTTTTCTACAGAAGATTACACATCATGGTTACCCATTACCGGAGGTATATTGACCATATTGATGTTAATAGGAGGTTCGGCAGGAAGTACAAGCGGAGGCATCAAGTGTATCCGTCTCATTATATTGGCGAAGATCTCACGTAATCAATTCAAACGGATTTTACATCCGAACGCCGTTTTGCCGGTAAGGATAAACAAACAGGTGATATCCTCACCTATACAGTCGACAGTCCTCGCCTTTTGTTTTCTGTATATTGCCATCATTATTATTGCCACGCTAATTTTGGTAA
The DNA here is from genome assembly GCA_041907545.1 of Bacteroides sp. Taxonomy (GTDB): domain Bacteria; phylum Bacteroidota; class Bacteroidia; order Bacteroidales; family Bacteroidaceae; genus Bacteroides. Next base: position 63,628 of record JAYRGX010000021.1, on the reverse strand, counting down.
GCATGGGTATAGGCTTTGAAGAATCCATAGGATGTGCAATATCCAGCTTGGGAAATATCGGGCCCGGACTAAGCGACTTCGGCCCGGCTTACTCATGGAATGCCCTTCCTGATGCCGCTAAATGGTTGCTATCTTTCTTAATGCTGTTAGGTCGTTTGGAGCTCTTCACCGTACTTCTGCTTTTCACTCCGGAATTCTGGAAACGAATTTGATTTAGGATAAAAAGTGCTAAAATTGTATTTTTGTCAACTCGATATGCCAAAATAAGGAAGATAAATTATATATTTGCCCACCGAAAGAGAAAAATGGTCGTATGAGACAGTACATTGAACATTGTATGTTAGCCTTATTTACCATGCTACAATACAAAAAACGTAGTATGAAAGAGTCAGCTTCATACACATTTTCAACACATGGACAGTTTTCTTATTCTTGCCCCACATTCGGGGTATTATTCCTTTCTCTAGCCTACCGCAGCAAAAACACATGCTTGGAAAGAGAAAAGGTATCATTAATAAATCAAAATCAAATTAGCAAGAGTCATAAACTTGCTGATAGTTATGCCGGGTGATATTCTGTAAAGTTTTTATCCAGCATATCAGTTTAATATACATCTAAAAGATAATTAGATTTATGAACTTTACTTTGCTAGTGACCGTCCTGTTGACGGCAATCGCTTTCGTGGGTATTGTTATCGCTTTATCAAAAGCGATCTCACCGCGTTCATACAACCCACAGAAAATGGAAACCTATGAATGTGGAGTCCCTACCCGTGGTAAATCGTGGATGCAATTCAGAGTGGGTTATTACCTGTTTGCCATCTTGTTCTTGATGTTCGACGTGGAAACAGTATTCCTGTTCCCGTGGGCAGTCATCACGCGCGATCTAGGCGTATCGGGACTTATCAGCATTTTATTTTTCTTATTCATCTTAGTATTAGGACTAGCCTACGCTTGGCGGAAAGGAGCATTGGAATGGAAATAAAGAAAGAACCAAAAATAAAGTCTATCCCTTATGGAGAGTTCAAGGACAATGAAACCCTTGAAAAACTCGTTCAGGAACTTAATGCAGGTGGTGTCAATGTGGCACTCGGCGTGCTGGACGATTTTGTCAACTGGGGACGCAGCAATTCGCTGTGGCCGCTTACATTCGCAACAAGTTGTTGCGGTATCGAATTCATGGCATTGGGCGCAGCCCGTTATGACATGGCACGTTTCGGATTCGAAGTAGCTCGTGCCAGTCCGCGTCAGGCAGATATGATTATGGTTTGCGGTACGATTACCAACAAAATGGCACCGGTATTGAAACGTTTATACGATCAGATGCCCGACCCTAAATATGTTGTAGCGGTAGGTGGATGCGCTGTTAGTGGTGGTCCTTTTACCAAATCATACCACGTAGTCAATGGAGTTGATACTATTCTTCCGGTAGATGTATATATTCCCGGTTGCCCTCCACGTCCGGAGGCATTTTACTATGGAATGATGCAATTGCAACGGAAAGTGAAAGTGGAAAAATTCTTTGGTGGCGTTAACCGGAAAGAAAAAGAACCGGAAGATGATGCAGCAGAATAACACAAACTGACCCAATATTATCCGAATAAATAACAATACTTTGTATGCACTCTGTGACGAGTGAAACATTCAGAATATGGAAAATATACAATTTATAGAACCTGCGATTTTACACGATGAAATGCTCCGCTTGCGCAATGAGCGCCAAATGGACTTTCTGGAATGTCTAACCGGCATGGACTGGGGCACTCCCGATGAGAAAGACGAAGAGGGAACGATTCGTGGACTTGGCGTGGTATATCATCTGGAATCAACAGCTACAGGTGAAAAAATCGTAATCCGTACTGCAACCACCAACCGTGAACGTCCGGAAATTCCGTCTGTTTGCGATATATGGAAAGCGGCAGACTTCAACGAACGTGAAGTTTATGATTATTTCGGCATTGTGTTTATCGGGCATCCCGATATGCGTCGCCTCTATCTCCGTAATGATTGGGTAGGTTATCCCTTGCGCAAAGATAATGATCCAGAGAAGGATAATCCTTTACGCATGGACAATGAAGAAACAGTCGATTCGACTACCGAACTTCAATTAAACCCCGACGGAACTTTAAAGAATAAAGAACTCCAACTTTTTGGAGACGAAGAATATGTCGTTAATATTGGTCCTCAGCATCCGGCGACACATGGTGTAATGCGTTTCCGCGTTTCACTGGAAGGTGAGATCATCAAGAAAATCGATGCAAACTGTGGTTATATCCACCGCGGTATAGAGAAAATGTGCGAAAGCCTTACCTATCCTCAAACATTGGCCCTCACCGACCGATTGGATTATTTGGGTGCACATCAAAATCGCCACGCGCTGTGTATGTGTATCGAAAAAGCAATGGGTATTGAAGTGAGTGACCGTGTGAAGTATATCCGTACAATCATGGATGAGCTTCAACGTATTGATTCCCACTTACTCTTCTACTCTTGTCTTGCAATGGACTTGGGTGCTTTGACAGCTTTCTTCTATGGCTTCCGCGATCGCGAGAAAATACTCGATATCTTTGAAGAAACATGCGGCGGTCGCTTGACAATGAATTACAATACAATTGGCGGCGTACAAGATGACTTACATCCCAATTTTGTAAAACGGGTTAAAGAGTTTATCCCTTATCTACGCAGCATCATCCACGAATATCATGAAGTGTTTACCGGTAATATCATAGCTCAAAACCGCTTAAAAGGTGTAGGCGTATTGAGTCGTGAAGATGCCATCAGCTTCGGAGCAACCGGTGGTACAGGTCGTGCATCGGGTTGGGCATGTGACGTTCGTAAAAGAATGCCATACGGGGTCTATGATAAAGTGGACTTCAAAGAAATAGTCCGCACGGAAGGTGATTCATGGGCACGTTATTTGATACGTATGGATGAGATCATGGAAAGCTTACACATTATAGAGCAACTGATCGACAATATACCGGAAGGTCCTTATCAGGAAAAGATGAAACCTATCATCCGTGTTCCGGAAGGTAGCTACTATGCTGCAGTTGAAGGAAGTCGTGGTGAGTTCGGAGTATTCCTCGAAAGTCATGGCGACAAAACTCCTTATCGCGTTCATTTCCGCGCTACCGGAGTTCCATTGGTTAGCGTAATAGATACGATCTGCCGTGGAGCAAAGATTGCCGACCTTATTGCCATAGGAGGAAGTTTGGATTACGTTGTTCCCGACATCGACAGATAATGATAATCAATTAGCCATTAACGATTAACGACTAGTGATTAAGAGTTGTATTACTTCTATTAATCACCAATCAATAACAACTAAATAACTAAATAACGTGTTTGACTTTAGTATAGTAACCAACTGGATACACCAGACTTTGACATCTCTCATGCCAGAGGGACTGGCAATATTCATCGAGTGTTTGGTAATAGGCGTGTGCATCATCCTTATGTATGCACTGCTTGCCATTATCCTTATTTACATGGAGCGTAAGATATGCGCTTTCTTCCAATGCCGCTTAGGCCCGAATCGCGTAGGTAAATGGGGTATCTTACAAGTTATCGGAGACGTATTGAAAATGTTGACAAAGGAAATTATCGAGATGAAAAATGTCGATCGCTTCCTTTACAATCTGGCTCCATTCATGGTGCTCATCGCCTCTTTCCTTACCTTTGCTTGTCTGCCCGTAAATAAAGGGATGGAAATTCTGAACTTCAATGTAGGAGTTTTCTTCATGCTGGCTGCTTCCAGCATTGGTGTAGTAGGTATACTACTTGCAGGTTGGAGTTCAAACAATAAGTTTTCGTTAATCGGCGCAATGCGAAGTGGAGCTCAGATCATCAGTTATGAGTTGTCTATCGGATTGAGCATTCTGACAATGGTTGTACTGACCGGGACAATGCAGTTCTCTGAAATAGTAGAACAACAAGCCGACGGATGGTTCATCTTCAAAGGTCATATCCCCGCAATCATTGCGTTCATCGTTTACTTAATCGCCGGAAATGCAGAAACCAATCGTGGTCCTTTCGACTTACCCGAAGCGGAAAGTGAGTTGACTGCAGGTTATCATACCGAATATTCGGGTATGCACTTTGGATTCTTCTATCTGGCAGAATACCTTAACATGTTCATCGTAGCCGGAATAGCTGCTACAATCTTCCTCGGTGGATGGATGCCTTTCCACATTGTAGGATTAGATGGATTTAATGCTATAATGGACTATATCCCAGGATTTATATGGTTCTTTGGAAAAGCTTTTTTTGTGGTATTCTTGTTGATGTGGATTAAGTGGACATTCCCTCGTTTGCGTATAGACCAAATACTAAGCTTGGAGTGGAAATATTTGGTACCAATCTCAATGATCAACCTCATATTAATGGTCTTGATTGTAGCGTTTAAATTGCATTTCTAAATAGTACAACTCCGATCAAATCCACGTGAGAAGCAAATAAATAAGATTAAGATATGGATCAAAATAATAAAGATAGTTATTTAGGTGGTTTGCTTAACGGCATCAAAACCCTACTTATAGGAATGAAAACCACTATTACAGTTTTCTTCCGTAAAAAAGTAACTGAGCAATATCCCGAAAACCGAGCAACATTAAAGATGTTCGACCGTTTTCGTGGTGATTTAATCATGCCTCACAACGAACACAACGAACATAAGTGCGTTGCTTGTGGCCTTTGTCAAATGGCTTGTCCCAACGACACCATTCACATTACAACAGAAACAATAGAAACTGAAGATGGCAAGAAAAAGAAAATATTGAGTAAATATGAATATAATTTGGGCTCATGTATTTTCTGTCAACTTTGTGTGAATGCCTGCCCTCATGATGCGATAACATTCGATCAAGAGTTTGAACACGCGGTGTTCGATCGCTCCAAATTGATATTGACGCTGAATCATCCCGGCAGTAAATTAATGGTTAAAGAAAAATAAGCAAAATCATGGAAATAACCTTTGAAACTATAGTGTTCTTCTTTCTTGCGGCATTCACCGTTGTATTTTCGATTTTCACCGTGACTACCCGCAGTATTGTCCGCTCGGCGACTTATTTACTGTTTACCTTATTTGGAACGGCAGGTATTTATTTCTACTTGGGATATACATTTTTGGGTTCCGTCCAGATCATGGTTTACGCAGGAGGTATCGTTGTACTTTATGTCTTCTCCATTCTGCTAACCAGTGGCGAGAACGACCGCGCAGAGAAATTCAAACGGAGCAAACTCATAGCTGCCCTTGGATCAGTAGTCGCAGGAGCCGCTATACTCTTGTTCGTGATACTCAAGCATAAATTTATGCCGGCGATATCTGAAACGACTCCTGTAGAGACAGATCTCAAAACCATCGGAAATCTGATGATGAGTAGTGATAAATATGGTTATCTCTTACCTTTCGAAGCTGTCAGTATCTTATTATTGGCATGTATCGTAGGTGGATTGTTGATCGCCAGAAAACGTTAAATTCATTAATCTATAAATTTTATTCTCATGATTCACATGGAATATTACCTGATAGTTTCAACTATCATGCTTTTTGCCGGGATTTTCGGATTCTTCACTCGCCGGAATACACTGACAATGCTTATTTCAGTAGAATTGATACTGAATGCTACAGATATCAACTTTGCAGTATTTAATCGCTTCCTATTCCCTAACGGATTGGAAGGACACTTCTTTGCCTTATTCTCCATTGCTATTTCGGCAGCGGAAACAGCTATAGCTATTGCCATCATGATCAATATCTACCGCAACATCCGTAGCATCCAAGTGAAACATCTTGATGAGATGAAATGGTAGTCAAAAGAGTGTAGCAGTATCGATAAACATAAGAATAAAAAAAGATAATTGACAATATGGAACTGACTATTTTGATTCTCCTTTTACCGCTTTTATCATTTCTTACCTTAGGAATAGGCGGCAAATGGATGACACATCGTACGGCTGGATTGATAGGCACTGTAGCATTAGGCACAGTGGCGGTATTAAGCTACTTTACAGCCTTCCAATACTTCACCGCCCCACGTTTGGCAGACGGGACATTCGCTACGCTTATGCCCTACAATATGAAATGGTTGTCCTTTACATCAACGCTAAGCATTGATTTAGGCATTCTGTTAGACCCCATTTCAGTGATGATGCTAATCGTGATCTCCACTGTCTCATTGATGGTACACATTTACTCTTTCGGTTATATGAAAGGAGAACAGGGATTTCAACGTTACTACGCATTCCTCAGCTTATTCACCATGTCAATGCTGGGACTCGTTGTTGCAACGAACATATTCCAAATGTACCTCTTTTGGGAGTTGGTAGGTGTTAGCTCGTATCTCTTAATCGGCTTCTATTACACTAAACCTTCTGCGGTTGCAGCATCAAAGAAAGCATTCATTGTCACTCGTTTTGCCGACTTGGGCTTCCTCATTGGTATTTTAATTTACGGATATTATACTGGTACATATACATTCCATCCTGATGAAGTATCCTTACTTACAGGTGGAGCAGCTATGGTACCATTGGCATTAGGACTAATGTTTATCGGAGGTGCCGGTAAAAGTGCGATGTTCCCTCTGCATATCTGGTTACCCGATGCAATGGAAGGTCCTACTCCGGTATCTGCATTAATCCATGCAGCGACAATGGTTGTTGCCGGCGTATACCTTGTTGCCAGAATGTTCCCTTTATTTATAGATTATGCACCGGATACCCTTCACATTGTAGCATACGTGGGTGCATTCACTGCATTCTTTGCAGCATCCATAGCTTGTGTACAAAGCGACATCAAACGTGTTTTAGCATTCTCCACTATTTCTCAGATTGGTTTTATGATGGTAGCTTTGGGTGTATGTACCTCTGCAGATCCTCACGAAGGCGGTCTTGGATATATGGCCGGCATATTCCACTTGTTCACTCACGCCATGTTCAAGGCTTTATTATTCCTTGGAGCGGGTAGCATCATTCATGCCGTACACAGCAACGAAATGTCAGCAATGGGCGGTTTAAGAAAATATATGCCTATTACCCATATCACATTCTTAATCGCATGTTTGGCTATCGCAGGTATTCCTCCATTCTCCGGTTTCTTCTCAAAAGATGAAATATTGGCAGCTTGCTTTGAGTTCAGCCCGGTAATGGGATGGATAATGGCAGTTATTGCCGGTATGACAGCATTTTATATGTTCCGCTTATATTATGGCATTTTCTGGGGTAAGGAAAACAAAGAACTTCATGCGAAACACACTCCGCACGAAAGTCCTTTGGCAATGACTTTCCCTCTTATGTTTCTTGCAGTAGTCACATGTCTTAGTGGTTTTATTCCATTCGGAAAATTTATCTCTTCTAATGGGCATGCATACGAAATACACATCGACTTGATCGTTGCGATAACCAGCGTTGTTATAGCAGTTATATCCATAGGTATTGCTACTTATATGTATAAAGGTAGCAAGCAGCCGATTGCCGATTCTTTAGAAAAACGTTTCAGCAAATTATGGACAGCAGCATATCATCGTTTCTATATCGACGAAATATATCAGTTCATCACTCACCGTATCATATTCGGCTGTATCAGTCGTCCTATAGCATGGTTTGACCATAATGTGGTGGATGGTTTCTTCAACTTCCTTGCATGGGGTACGAATACGACCAGTGATGAGATACGAGGTTTGCAAAGCGGACAAATTCAACAGTACGCTTACGTATTCCTACTTGGTGCTTTAAGTTTGATATTAATTCTGCTGCTTTAATTAGTATAAGAAGTAGTCCTGCATTCTGATACTGAAGAAAACAGATGCTACTCCAATACGAAAAGAGTATAATGTAAAACATAAAATAATATAACTATAAAGATGAACTTGTTATCAATCTTTGTCCTCATCCCGATGTTGATGTTATTGGGGCTTTGGTTAAGCCGCAACATACGGCAGATACGTGCGGTGATGGTTGTAGGCGCATCGGCATTGGTCGTAGCTGCCGTTGCACTAACAGTGGCATATCTTAACGCCCGCCATGCCGGAGCAACAGACGAAATGCTTTTCCGTGCAGACATACCTTGGTATCCTGCACTTAATATTCAATATTCCGTAGGAGTAGACGGTATCTCTGTTGCCATGTTATTATTATCGGCCGTCATTGTATTCACCGGGACTTTCGCTTCATGGAAGTTACAACCATTGACGAAAGAATACTTCCTTTGGTTTACATTGCTTTCAATGGGCGTATTCGGTTTCTTCATCTCTACGGATTTGTTCACAATGTTCATGTTCTATGAAGTGGCTCTAATCCCGATGTACTTACTGATTGGTGTATGGGGTAGCGGACGCAAAGAATACTCTGCCATGAAACTTACATTAATGTTGATGGGAGGTTCGGCATTCTTGCTGATTGGTATTTTAGGCATCTACTACGGCTCAGGTGGTACAACAATGAACTTACTCGAAATAGCCAAGCTACATAATATCCCCATTGAGCAACAACGTATATGGTTCCCGCTAACATTCCTTGGTTTCGGTGTTTTGGGCGCTTTATTCCCATTCCACACATGGAGTCCTGACGGTCACGCATCTGCGCCGACAGCCGTATCAATGCTTCATGCAGGGGTTTTGATGAAATTGGGAGGTTACGGATGTTTTCGTATTGCAATGTACTTAATGCCTGAAGCTGCTCAAGAATTAGGATGGATATTCCTTATACTGACAGGTATATCGGTAGTCTACGGTGCTTTCTCCGCTTGTGTACAGACAGACTTGAAATATATCAATGCTTATTCCTCAGTAAGCCACTGCGGACTTGTATTGTTTGCTATCCTGATGATGAATCAGACAGCATGTACCGGAGCTGTATTGCAAATGCTTTCCCACGGATTGATGACGGCATTGTTCTTTGCTCTTATCGGTATGATCTACGGTCGTACGCACACTCGTGATATTCGTGAGCTAAGTGGATTAATGAAAATCATGCCTTTCCTTTCAGTATGTTACGTTATTGCCGGTTTGGCCAATCTTGGTTTACCGGGACTTAGCGGATTTATTGCTGAAATGACAATATTCAATGGAGCATTCCAACATCCGGATGTATTCCACCGCACTTGGACAATTATAGCATGTACCAGTATCGTGATTACAGCTGTATATATCCTGCGTCTTGTCGGCAAAATCCTATATGGAACATGTACCAACAAGCATCACATGGAATTGACGGATGCTACTTGGGATGAACGTACGGCAGTTATCATACTTATAGTATGTGTAGCAGCTTTGGGACTTGCCCCATTGTGGATAAGTAATATGATCAGTGACAGTGTATTGCCGTTAGTACAAGTTTTTAGATAAAACCATTGTCAATGATTCGGAGATGAAAGTGATATGAATTTCACTCATTAAATCGTAAATCGTCAAATCGTAAAAATATGGATTATTCCCAATTTCTCGCTATGAAAGGAGAGTTATCACTGATAGCTGTTATCATGATAATCTTCATTGCCGACCTTTTTTTCTGTCCGGACGGGCATAAGAAAGATGGCAAGCCACGCCTTAATACATTATTACCGGTTGTATTACTTACGATACATACCTTAATTAATATCATTCCAACTCCGGCTACAGTAGCTTTCGGTGGAATGTACTACAGCACTCCCATACATTGCATTATCAAATCGGTATTGAGCATAGGTACCATCGTTGTCTTTCTGATGGCTCATGAGTGGCTCCGCCAACCGGACAATTTGATAAAACAAGGAGAATTTTACGTGTTGACATTATCCACACTGTTGGGAATGTATTTCATGATATCAGCAGGACATTTCCTCATGTTCTTTATCGGACTTGAGACTGCAAGTATTCCGATGGCTGCACTTGTTGCATTTGATAAGTATCGCCACCATTCGGCAGAAGCAGGTGCCAAATATATATTGACCGCTCTTTTCTCCAGCGGCTTACTTCTATTCGGAATCTCACTGATATACGGAACTGTAGGAACAATGTACTTCACAGATATACCTTCACATATTAATGGAAGTCCGCTTCAAATTGTGGCTTTTGTATTCTTCTTCTCAGGAATGGGCTTTAAATTGTCTCTTGTTCCTTTCCACCTTTGGACAGCTGACGTATACGAAGGTTCTCCCAGTACAGTGACAGCTTATCTTAGTGTTATCTCTAAAGGTTCAGCTGCATTTGTTCTCATGGCAATATTGGTAAAGGTATTTGCTCCAATGGTTGCGCAATGGCAGGAAGTATTATATTGGATTATCATAGCTTCTATCACGCTAGCCAACTTGTTTGCCCTACGCCAACAAAACATCATGCGATTGATGGCATTCTCCAGTATCTCACAAGCCGGATATATCATGCTTGGCGTAATTAGTGGAACTCCTCAGGGAATGACTTCACTGGTATATTACGTATTGATTTACTTATTTGCCAACTTAGGTGCATTCACCGTAATCAATATTATCGGTCTACGCACCCAACGCTACACACTCGAAGATTATGACGGTTTATATACTACAAACCCCAAGCTGTCATTCCTAATGACATTAAGCTTGTTCTCGTTGGCAGGTATTCCTCCTTTTGCAGGATTCTTCTCTAAGTTCTTCATTTTTGCAGCAGCATTCCGCAGTGGATTCCACATGCTTGTTTTCATTGCACTAGTAAATACCGTGATTTCACTTTACTACTATTTAAAAGTAGTGAAATCAATGTATATCAATAAGAATGAAGAACCAATCGTTGCTTTCCGCAGTGATAATTATACACGTACAAGTTTGTTGATTTGTACAGCCGGTATAATCATTTTAAGTATCGCCAGTGTAATTTACCAATACATCGATAAATTCTCTTTCGGACTATAAATAAAATGAATGAAAAGAAAAGGAGAGAGTCTTTACTATAAAAACTCTCTCCTTTTTCGTATTATACTATAAAATATTACTCACAAAAAATAATCAGAAAGGAACACTGCTATAACATTTAGTAAATACCCTTTTTCCTTTGAATAAGAGTTTTTTAATAAAAAGGCAACTGCAAAATCACTTAATAGATTCAGATAAAGGTATAGTAAACCAAAAGCACGACCCTTTTCCTACTTCACTTTCAACTCCAATCTCTCCTCCCAATTGCTCTATTATACTTTTACAAATAGAAAGGCCAAGCCCAACTCCTTGGGTATAAGTGTTCAACTTAATAAAGCGATCAAATACATTCTTTGTTTTTTCGGAAGCAACTCCAATGCCTGAATCACGCACATAAACACGTAACAACTCACCTTCTACTTTATAGCCCAAATGTATTGTACCCTTAGGAGTAAACTTAATAGCATTATCCAAAAGATTAGTCAAGACTTGATGTAAGCAGCTATAATCAGAAATAACATCGCATTGAGAGAACTCTGGCTCAAAAAATAATGAAACGGAAGAGTTCATCAGAGAAGAGATAGATTGTATCACATTCTGACACAATACATTAAAATCAAATTGAGTATAAAATATGTCTAATTTATTCGCTTCAATCTTAGACAGATCTAATAAATTAGACACTATTTTCAGCAAGTGCCCATTATTATCCTCAATTATTTGCTGGAATTCCTTTTTCTCAACCGGATTATTTGATTCAACCAATAAAGTCGAAAAACCGACAATCGCATTCAAAGGAGTACGTATTTCATGGCTGATATTCGCAAGAAATGCTGTTTTTAGTTGATTCGCAGCTTCAGCCCTTTCTTTTGCCTCAATCAACTTAAATTCAGTTTCTTTGACTTCAGTCACATCATAATTAATTCCGATCAATTCCACTAAATTATTTTCAGGCTCATACGCATTTAATATGATATGCATCCTAATCCAGTTCCACTCATTTTCGGTTCCAGGCCTGCGCACACGCACCTCCCTTTGAAAATAAGTAGCCTCACGGCGCTTTGCTTTTTCATAGAACTCTAGAACATATTCTCTGTCATCAGGATGCATCTTGGGGTATTTTCCGACAATAGTACTTATAGGAGTATTTTCATTTTCACCATTATTTTTATACCATTGCTTTATAGCATACCCATCACTCGTCATTGCGTTAAGTTTTGAATAACCTACTTTTGCATATCCTGAAATCAATGAGAATAATTGTTCAAACTCGGTTATGCGATTGGCTGATAACAATTTACCTGTATTATCATTGTTCATAAGCAGAAAGCCCTGATACTCACCATCAGCATCATATATCTTAAAGACTTTTGCACTAATATCAAAAATTCGTTCACGGACAGGGAGTGATGCCTCTTCGGGTATTTTAAGCTTATAATCATAGGAAAAAACAAAATTACCATTCAATTTTATCCATTCATAAAAGTCTTTCGGGACTTCTCTACTTTTAAAAAAGTCATTTCCAAGAACTTCACTTTTATCTTTAATCCCAAAAAGTTCCATATCCCGAATGTTAAGATCAACCAGTTTTGCATCTTTATCATATACTTCAATGCCCACAGGCATGATAGCAAATATATTCTGCAACAGGTAACTGCTTTTTTCTAGTTCCAATGAGGTTTGCTTCACTTCTGTAACATCCATACAAAGCATTACAACCTCATCTGGTTCAGGAGAATAAACTAAACAACGACAACTTTTTCCAGAAGGAGAGAAATAACGATCAAATTCTCTATGAGATACTTTATTCAAAGCATTCTGCAATACGTTGGATGTAATGGGATTATATTCATTACCAAGGAGTTCAGCCATAGAACAGCCGACTAGATCAGTTTCTTGCTTTCCACACAAATCCGCAGCAAATTTATTTATCTCCATTATGCAGAAGTCATTAGCTTTTCCATCTGCATTGTACATAGCAGTAAGACGGACATAACCTAACGGCATATATTTATATAAATTCCGCTGGAACGAGCGTTCACGGCTCTGAATAGTCTCACTCAGAATTTTTAATGAACCAAATATTTTTTGCCCATTATCAGGCTGACCGATATTAAAATCATAATAAAACCTTACCCATGAAGAAAAGGTAGGTGTTTTTATCAGAAATATTTTTTCAAAGATAGAAGAGAAGTTTGTAGAAGATAAGAAGCATTCTATTTCTTTTCGGTATTCTTCATCAATTAATTCGATGAACTGATCTAACTTCAGAGGATTCAAAAGACCTAAATATTCACAAATATATTCAGAGAATAATATTTCATTCTTAGTCAGATCCAATTCCCACCACCCTGTTTTTTCAAGAGTAGATAGCCGGCGTAAATATTCAGAGTCAGTAAAATGACCGTCCATAAGATATTCTTTATTAATATCATTGTGCAAAGATAATGAAAAAAATGAGATTTCATAAATCCATTTTTTTTGATTTTAGAATAAGCATATTTTCTAGTAAAAAACCACTTGTCACATATTTGAAATCTAATAGAAAAAGAAATGTATGACATGTGTATTACAGCTGTAATCCCGACACTCCATCTTTGCACCGGATAAATAAAAGTATAAAAGATGAGTATCACTAAAAACATTAAGAAAAGCCTTATTTTCATTTTTGCACTCCTTCTCACCACGGCAGGAATGGCAGCTACAATTAAAGGAAAAGTCATTGATAAACTAACAAAGGAGCCTTTGACTGGAACTACAATTCAAATCGCTGGAACAACATTAGGAGCCATCGCAGACGTTGACGGCAACTATAACCTCCCTGTAAAACAAGGGACCTATACCCTTGAAATCAGATATGTTGGTTATAAGAATATCCGCCAAGCTAATGTGAAAGTAGATGGGACGGAACTTACGTTGGACTTTGAAATGGAAAACGACACACAAGTACTTGGCGAAGTATCCGTCGTTGGACAGAAAAAGAGAAATACAGAGAATGCTTTGATTAGCGAACAACGCCAAAGCCTTGTTGTTCAGAGTGGTGTATCAGCCCAGCAAATCACTAAAACTCAGGATAAAGATGCTTCGGAAGTTATTAAGCGCGTTCCCGGAGTTAGTATTATAGATGAGAAATTTGTGATGGTTCGCGGTTTATCACAGCGCTATAACAATGTATGGATTAATGGTAGTGCCGTTCCCAGCTCTGAACCTGATTCACGTGCATTCTCATTTGATATCATCCCCAGTTCACAACTAGACAATATGGTCATCGTAAAAAGTCCTGCACCGGAATATCCGGCAGACTTTACCGGAGGATTCATCATGGTAAACACAAAGGATATGCCCAGTGAAAATTCATTTAGCCTCTCTTTGGGAACAAGCATTAACGATCAAACCCATTTCAAAGATTTCATTTATAATCAAGGTAGTTCTACTGATTTCCTCGGTTTCGATAATGGTCTAAGATCACTTGATGGAGGCATCAAGAGTACAATGAACACATACCCTAATAACTCCAATCGTATTGATTTGCTTAATAACGGATTGAACAATGACTGGACAGTTAAAACGAAGAAGCCCGTTGGAGACCTGAAACTGAATATGAACTATGCCCACCGTTGGGAAACCGAAAGTGGTCGCCAATTTGGATTACTTGCATCACTTAATTATAGCAATACTTATAAGACCTATCTGGATATGGAGAATTCATTGTTCGGATCTTATGATGCTATAAATAATCACTCTGTATACCTGCGCAAAAGCACAGACAATCAATATAATAATGATGTACGTGTAGGAGCTTTACTCAACTTCATGTACCAGCCCAAGAATAGCCATAATCACTACGAATTCAAGAATATCTTTAATCAGATTGGCAAGAACCGCTACACCAGCCGTTACGGAAAAGATGCTCAGAGTAATAACGAAAAGACCTACGAGTATTACTACTCCAGCCGTAGCACTTATAACGGACAATTTACAGGTAAACATACTTTCGAGGATAGCAAACTTGACTGGAGTGCCGGATATTCTTACGCCAACCGACTTCTTCCCGATCGCCGCCGATATATACTGAATGATAATGATGAACCGGGAACCATAGCCTTAACCGCCGGTAATGACATCAGTCGCGAATTTACCCGTCTTGATGAACATGTTGGTTCGGCAAATGTCAATTATCAACGCGACTTCCAGTTTGGAAATTTTACACCTACTCTGAAAGCCGGCGCTTACGGAGAATACCGTACACGTACTTACAACACTCGCCTTTTCCTTTACAGTTGGGGAAATAGTATGCCGAACGGCTTTAAGAATTTTGATCTGCCCACCCAACTAATGGTTAATGATAATTACGGAGAAGACAAACTATTCATGTATGAACAAGTGCAGAAAAGAAATGACTATTCAGGAAATAACCTCTTAGGAGCCGGATATATCAGTGCCAATCTCCCAATAAATGCGCGAATTGATCTTTATGCAGGAATTCGCTACGAGTATACCAAAATGGAAATGATCGGAAATACAAGGGATGACGTGGAAAGCCACCGAAGCATGTTCTATAAATATAATGACCTGTTTCCATCGGTAAATGCAACTTATAAACTGACTGACAAACAACAATTCCGCCTTGCCTATGGCAAATCGGTAAATCGCCCCGAGTTCCGCGAATTATCCACTTCCGTCTATTATGATTTCGATTTGGGTTCAAACGTAGAAGGTGATCCGTCATTAAAACCTTCTTATATTCACAATATAGACTTCCGCTATGAATGGTATCCATCTAACGGAGAATCTGTTTCAGTCGCTTTATTCTATAAACATTTTGATTCCCCTATTGAATGGACATATACAGTAGCCGGTGGAACAGACCTCGTTTACTCCAATAAAAACGCAAAAGCAGCCAATAACTATGGAGTTGAAGTAGATCTACGCAAGAACTTGGATTTTCTCGGTCTGCCAAACTTCAGTTGGTCATTCAACGGCTCACTGATTAAGAGTAAAGTGAAATTTGAGAAAGGTAGCAAAGAAGAAGACCGCCCCATGCAAGGACAATCTCCTTATCTCATCAATACGGGTGTATTCTATCAACATCCAAAATGGAACCTAAATATAGCAGCGCTGTATAACCGCATTGGAAAACGAATTATTGGTGTTGGACGTACAGTAGGTACCAGTGGTGACCAAACAAGTACTATTCCTAACTCTTATGAGATGCCTCATGATGCCATAGACCTCTCTGTCAGCAAAAAAATAGGAGGATTTGAAATAAAAGCAGGCGTACGTGACCTACTGGCACAACGCGTTAACTTCAAGCAATTCGGAAATGCTACAAACAGTGCAGGAGATAATATCAAATACGAAGAAGTAACAAAGAGTTATAAGCCTGGACGTAATTTTAATATGTCCGTGACATACTCATTTTAAAATAGAATATTAACTGGGGAAGTTCCCCGTAAAAAACAAAAATAATTATGAAACAATTAAAAATGAACGTTATGAAATGGAGCAGTCTTTTCTTTATGGCTGTAGCCTTCACTGCAATGAGCGCATGTAGCGACAGCAATGACGACAACAACGAACCACCGACTACTGGTACAGAGCCTGTGATCACTTATCCAACAGTAGACGGAAAAGGATATGCAGGAATAGCAACCAGTGATGGTATTCTGTTTAATAATGGAACTCAGATAGGTAATGGTGGACAGGAATTCTGCTTTACCGGAAAACAAACCATTAAAAAAGGAACTTACAGTCTGAAAGGTTGGGTTTATGTACGTTCAGGAGCAGAATTGACCATAGAAGCAGGTACCATCATTAAAGGTGATAAATTAACAAGAGCTGCCCTTATTGTAGAACCGGGAGCAAAAGTTTATGCCGAGGGTACTGCTACTTCTCCAATCGTATTTACTTCTGCACAAGCTGCCGGTAGCCGCCGTCCGGGTGACTGGGGAGGTTTAATTATCTGCGGTAACGGATTAAACAACAATGGTTCAGCTGGACAACAGATTGAAGGTGGGCCTAAGACAGTACATGGTAAGGGTCAAATAGCGGATGACAATTCAGGCGTTTTCCGATATATCCGTGTAGAATTTGCAGGTTACCCATTCCAAACAGATAAAGAAATCAATGGAGTTACTTTCGGTTCGGTTGGTAGCGGTACTACTGTAGACCATATTCAAGTTTCCTACTCCAATGACGACTCTTTCGAATGGTTCGGAGGTTCTGTAAACTGTAAATATCTAGTGGCTTACAAAGGATGGGATGATGACTTCGACACCGACAACGGATTCGCTGGAAAAGTACAATTCTGCCTTTCTGTACGCGATCCACGCATTGCCGATACTTCTCAATCCAATAGCTTTGAGTCAGACAACAACGCTACCGGAGCCAATACCGATCCACATACTACTGCTGCATTCAGTAATGTCACTCTTATAGGTCCGATGACCAGCCAAAATCTTACTGCCGGCTTCAAGAACGATGCAACCTATATTACAGCAGGAAGCATGAAACCTGATAATACTGCTGCACTTGGCAAGTTCCAATCAGCAATGCATATCCGTCGCGACAGCAAGTTGAACTGTTATAACTCTGTTGCAGTAGGTTGGCCTATCGGCTTGATTATAGACAATGAATTAGGTAGCTGCCGTACTTACGCAACCAATGGGCTCATCAAATTGCAGAACTTGTTCTTTGCCGGTATGGGTGTTACAGGTAGTGATTACAATAAAAAATATGAAGATCAGCTTGCTACATGGAACGTAGTAGATGGTAAAAATACACCTTCATACGATGCTAACCAACCATCATTCTCCACTACATTCTTCAAAACCAGCGGATTCAATAATAATGCAACTCTTACTGAAGCTAACTTGAATCTGACAGATCCTAAGAGCGTAGGTCAAAACTACTGTCCTGCTGCAGGTAGCCCGCTACTTAACGGTGCAAGCTTCACAAGCCTTACAGGTTTCACCACAGTAACTTATGCCGGTGCATTCAGCGGTGCAAGCGATACTTGGATGGATGGTTGGACAAACTTTGATCCACAAAATACAGCTTATTAATTAAGCCGTTTCCGCATACTTTTATTTGGATTTATATGCCTCATTCCCGGTTATATCCGAGAGTGGGGCTTTTTCATGAATCTAATAATATAAGATGAGATGCAAGCTGAAAATCTTATAATGTCTACGCTTTGCACAGCTACTTCCTTTTGTATATTCCATCTTATTCGAAAAGAAAATTATAAAGTCTATAAGCTATTAAGTGCAGTCTCTGAAAGAGGGACTAATCAGTATACGACTGAAGTAGGATGAGAATACGACTGATCTACCATCACTATAGAAGTGATCTATACTCACATCACTATTTGATATTTATCTTTCCTTAAAGAGAGCTGAGCCAAGTTCTCTCCAAGGAATATTTCGTCATTATAAAAGACTAAAAATGATCGGTATACCTACCAAAGGGTCATATTGGTTCGCTTTTGTTTATATTATTATAAAAGATCGTTAGAACTATAAATGTACTGATATTGATTTTTGTAGAATAAAAAAAGGAAGCAATCTTCCTGAAGAAAGCCTCCCTAAAAGTATAGTAGTCACTAAATGGATTGAGTATCTCTCTAGTTCAATATGCCATAATTCTTATTCGACAGATATAAAAAGGAGAGACTTAGCTTAATGCAGTACTCTTGCAAAATCAGCCCCTGACGGAGATTGAAAGACACTCAAGTCAAATTCGGGGATAATTGCCAGAACATGATCGAAGACATCGGCCTGCACACCTTCATAGATTACCCATTCTTTAATAGCAGAGAAAAAGTATAATTCAACAGGGATGCCATGATCAGTAGGTTGCAATTGGCGAACCATACAAGTCAGCTCGTGATTAACTTCAGGGAGATTCTTTAGATATTGAGTCAGATATGCTCTAAATACACCGAGATTGGTTTGGCGTCGACCATTTACCAACACTGAATTGTCAATGGAGTTATCTTCATTATACTTCTTGACAACATCTTCGGTAGTATTGATATAATCACTCAACAACTGAATCTTACGGTATTTTTCCAACATCTCCGGAGTGCAAAACTTCACACTGTTCATGTCTATATTAACCGACCGTTTCACCCGCCTTCCTCCACTCTCTTGCATTCCACGCCAATTCTGAAAAGAGTCGCTAACCAATGCATAAGGCGGAATTGTGATGATTGTATTATCCCAATTCCGTACTTTAACCGTATTAAGTGTAACTTCAATCACCGTACCGTCTGCATTATATTTGGGCATGGCAATCCAGTCACCAACCTTCAACATTTTGTTTGCAGAGAGTTGTATCCCGGAAACAAAACCCATGATGCTATCTTTGAATACTAGCATCAGGATGGCAGCGGATGCTCCCAACCCTGTCAGTAAAAACATGGGTGATTTATCAACCAGCACACTTACAACGATGATACCACCTATGAAAAATAAAACGACTTGTGCCGTCTGCAATAGTCCCTTTAACGGACGATCACTAAACTGGTCTTTCTCGCTATATACTATGTACACAGCAGACATGAAAGAGCTGACAAAACTGATAAAGGATATAATAATGTAGACCAGACACATCCTTAGAATAAAATTCAATGTTGGCGTATCAGTCTGCGAAAAAGCAACAGGGATAAGTATATAAATAATAACAGGAGCCACCATACGACTTAAATGCACCATCACCTTACGGTCGAATATCACATCATCCCATGTAACTTTAGTCCGTTTAATAAGATGGGATACAATCCGAAGCAAGATTTTACGACATACGGCATCCGCTAGAAATGCGATGACAAGCACTCCCGCAAAAGCCACAAACTGATCCAACTGATCAGCCAACGACTGTCCGAAACCCAGTGAAACCAATCCCTCTTTAATTTGCTCAACAATATTCATCCTCTCGTTCCTATATTATATATTATTCTTAATCCGCTCTTCCACTCCTGCCATCATAATTTTCACAAAAGCGGGCAAAATTCTATTGATCTTCTCACGATACAACCTTCTGCTGTATCAAGAAGTCTTCTCTTTGGCTTTCTTCATGAACTCTGCAATATCTTCTTTGAGCCATTCGTAAAGGTAAAGACTCTTATAGCCTGTATTCTTTTTCAACATCAGTTCCACATTGGTTTGGCTATGCTCATAGCTGGTCAACTCATTACGGAACTGCTCGTCATGTTCCGCAAGTTTCTTGATTTCAGCTTCCCGCTCACGACGTAGAACCGTACACACGGGAATGAGCAATTTCATCACCACATTATCCATGATATGATGCCCTTGAATATAAAGATAAGTCGTTTCGGGAGTCAAGCCCAATTTGGTTAAGTCATCCGCCAAAGCCTTGACTTTAGTGACATCCTTAGGAAACCTCTTTTCCAATTCGGCTATCTTTTTAGATACATGCTGCTGCATCTCTTGCAAAGCTCGCTCGGGATAACGTGTACTAATATCTTGCACCCGTACGCAAGTGTTGAAATCATACATTGGAAATGTATTTGTATCTCTTTGCCGATAGAACCAGATGTTCCACAAAAAAAGCGGATAAGCAACCTGGGAATATTCTTTCATGAAAGCAGGAAAATCCATTAATTTACGATCGTTTAAGGTAGCCTGTACGCAAACCTCATGCAAACTTTCGGCATAACATAGAAAGCTTTCGATAGCATAACCGTAAGTCTGAAAAATATATGGGTTGCTATTAATTTTAGTTGAAACATTAGTGGCACCTTGCAACAACAGATCGTAATCACTGTCTACACAAGCAATCATGCTTCTACCCAACGCATTAGTATCGAGAGTGTTCATCAACACCATTTTCTTCCCCTTACTCAACGAAGTGGAAGAAGGAAGCATCACCTGAAAGTAGAACTCATCATTTTCAAATTCAGCCAATAATGTACGCCAGAAAGCTATATCATCAAAACTCTCCACATAAGCAACAATGCGCCTCCGGACTTTCTTTGAGTACAGCTTGTTCGCAGCGTCAAAATATGAAGAAGTAAGATTATGTTGTAAGGATATTGCCATATTTACCGTTTACAGACCAAAGAGCTGATCCATTTATTTTTAATTCAACATATTACCACAAATCGGGCGAAAGAGGCAGGGGTTATTCTTTTACGGAAACAGCAATATCACTGACTTCAGTCACCGCATCCAACCAGCCTTCCATTATCACCGCAGGAGAATGCGTAGTCAAGATCAGCTGTACATTAGGATTAAGTTCTTTTATCATACTGATAAGCTTTTGCTGCCATTCGATATGAAGCGAAGCCTCCGGCTCATCCATGAAGAGAACATGGTGCCGATTATCTTGAACCAATACGGTAAGTAATATGATTAACATCTGCTTCTCACCGGACGAAAGTTTATATGGTAATAACCGCTCTCCATCCTGATAAAAGACAATCTCATTGCTCTTCCGGTCTATTGTTTTACGGGTGTAGCCAAATAAACGATCAATCAGGTTTTGGAAAGTCCTTTTTGGCTTTGACAATAAAGCAGCCTGTTCACGCTGTGCCTCATCACCGGATAGGAGATCAATCATCTTATTACCTATATTCACCTGATAATCCAGGTAACGGCGTTGCAGGAGATATAGCTGCCAATCCATTTCCGACTTTACATGCGGATCGGCCATGTGTGCCGTAAAATCTCCCATAATCAAAGGTCGGTCATAGCTGCGTATGACGTCATAAGGGATATAGGTAGCTTCGGGAGGGTCAAACTCTACAAGTACTCCATCCATTTCACCCTTCTTTATTTCACCTGATAGCTTTTCGAGATAAGTAACGGAACGATTGAGGATAGTCGTCTTTCCCACTCCGTTTATACCGGAAAGAATATTAACATCGGGGCGTAAATCCCAGACAATGTTATATCTGTCCCACAGCTTGTGAATTTCAATCCGCTTAATGTAATTAGCCTGCTGTTCCATAATTTATTGCTTTATATCAAAAGCAAATATAAACATTCCGAATAATAAATTCGTTACTTTTGCAGCGATTTTAAGAAAAGAACATGAGTGATAAAAATATGAAAGGGCATATCCTTGCCCTCAGTGCGAATATTATGTGGGGACTGATGTCACCTATCGGCAAATCGGCATTACAAGAGTTTTCAGCACTGTCTGTGACCACCTTCCGCATGGTAGGAGCCGCTGCTGCATTCTGGTTGCTCTCACTGTTTGTGAAAAGAGAACATGTCAACCATAAAGATATGCTGAAACTTTTCTTTGCAGCCTTGTTCGCCTTGGTCTTCAATCAAGGCGTTTTTATTTTCGGTCTTTCACTTACATCCCCTATTGATGCATCTATTGTCACTACAACACTTCCCATTATTACGATGGTTGTGGCAGCTATATACCTCAAAGAGCCGGTTACCAATCTGAAAGTTCTCGGCATTTTCGTCGGTGCCATGGGTGCGCTAATTCTCATTATGAGCAGTCAGTCGGGTACATCGGGAGCCGGAAATATTTGGGGAGACCTTCTCTGTATGGTCGCACAATTGAGCTTCTCCATCTATCTGACCGCTTTTAAAGGATTAACACAACAGTACTCCCCCGTCACACTCAATAAATGGATGTTTGTATATGCGTCTATCTGCTATATTCCCTTCTCGTATAGTGATATCACGGCAATCCATTGGGACACTATACCGAGAACGGCATTGCTCGATGTAGCTTATATTGTTTTGGGAGGAACTTTCTTTGCATATATCTGCATTATGACAGCCCAAAAACTCCTGCGTCCTACTGTAGTGAGCATGTATAACTATATGCAGCCTATTGTAGCCTCAATCGTATCTATTATATTAGGAATCGGGGTATTCGGATGGCAGAAAGGAATTGCTATTGCTTTAGTTTTCGTCGGAGTATATATTGTCACAAAAAGTAAATCAAAATCCGACTATGAAAAAGCCGGAAGAGAAATTTAATGACTCAACCGGCCTTTATATATTAAACGGATTGAATGACATCTTCAAGCCTCAATCGACTTTTAGGCGTAATTGAAGGTTGATTGCTATCTTCATCGGAACGATATCCCAATGCTACTGCAAAAAGTGGTCTATAAGCATTCAAAGGCAATATCCTGGTATATTCCTGAAGATTAATGCCTTCCATTGGAGTGGAATCAATCCCTATACTTGCACAAGCACTCAGGAAGAAACCTAAAGAAAGATACACCTGATGAGCCATCCAATTTTTAATATCCGCTTCAGAACGGGCCTTTATATTATTCTTATAGTAGGCAACAGCTCCCTCAGGGTAATTCTGTACAATACGTTCTTCAAAAACCTGCAAATCATCCAATACATAAAACACAACCAGATGACTTGCATCATTGACTTTATGCTCGTTGAAGAAGGAAGCACCAGCCAGTTCTTTCTTTACTTTGTGATCAGATACAAATACAAATTTCCAGGGCTGACTGTCAATAGACGAAGGGCTTAATCTTAATATTTCTTTTAGTTGTGCTATCTTATCTTCGGAAATCTTCTTTCGCGAATCAAACTTCTTAGTAGTATACCTACTTTTTGCCAAATCCAAAAAACTCATAACTTTATCTTTTAATTTTAAACTATCATATTTATATTTGCAAACATAGTTATAGTGTGTAATGTTCGCTACAAAGATTGAAAAGATGCAGTGAGAATGAAAGGCATTGCCTATGAGTGCTGAAAAAACTCGCATCCTCCAATTAATAAGATGGAGAATATAAGATTGCTCATAAGAGATGGATATAGTAGCAGATTTTTCTATCCTCAAACGTTTTTTTCAACAAGAGAATATCAGCAACAAAATTATATCAATAAAGAACTGCTATAATAAAGTATTAGACTTGTGAACAATAATCATGATGACCTCTCATGCTTTTAACAGGAGCAAGTATTTGATTTATAACAAATTAAACAAAACAAATAGAATATAGAATTGTTATACTTTAAACTTTAACTATATAAACAGAAAATCCTTCTAACAAAAGTCTTGTCTAAAAGATAAATATACAGCAATATGAAAAAGATACAACAGACAATATACAGCATTAAGAGTTCCGAAAAGAATGTGACAAAATCAATGATTATTATATATGCAACTCTTTTCGCCTTCGCTGTAATATATCTCTGTATGATATTATTCTTCATAAACACAAAGATGTATAATGAGGAAATTATAAATTATTCCGGGCGACAAAGAATGCATTCACAAAGAATAGCACTTGATGTAATGATGCATACTGCCAATAAAGATAAGGTTAGTTGGAAGAATCTCGAATCAGACTTTGCTGATATGCAAAAAAACACAGAGCTCGTATCAAGAATAATTCAGAGTAGTAAATCTTCTGCATATATTAGAATTCAATATATTAATGCTCATGACAAAACTAATAGATACCTCCACTTTGTGGAAAATTATCTAAAAAACCCGAATAGCGAAAACGCATCCGTCATAAGAGAAAATGCATATCATCTGTTGCCGACTTTAGATTATATTGTCAATAAATTGGTAAAAGAGTCCAAAGAATATAACAAAAAGATCCTTCTTTTGCTCTTAATTTTCGTAGTAGTAACACTAGTTATATTTGTATTAGAAACTATTTTCATAATTTCACCTTTAGTCAATAAATATAACAGGAACTTTGCAAAAACAAAAGATAATGAGCATAAGCTGAAGTTAGCAACAGAATCGGCAAATTTGGGCATTTGGAAGTTTAACATTACCCAATCTATAGTAGAATGGGATTCATCCATGTATCGAATATATGAGCTCGATAATATACAAGAGCCTATTAATATAGAGAGGTGGAATAAATTTATCAATTTAGAAGAAAGAGAAAGTGTATACAATGATTTCATGACCAGTATCCAGACAAATGAGACATTTAATGTTCAATTCGAAATTACCGGGAATAAAGGTACTAAAAAATATATAAATGCACGAGGCATAAAAGTAGAAGACGGAAAGAGTAATGACATCATTGTCATCGGAGTAAATATAGATGTAACAGAATATAAAAGAATAGAAAAGGAGATACAAGATGCTAAAGAGCGTGCTTTATTAGCCAGCGAAGCTAAATCTGAATTTCTAGCCAATATGTCACATGAAATCCGGACTCCTCTTCATGGAATCATCGGATTATCCAACATGTTATCTGAAACAGAATTAGATAATATTCAAGAGGAGTATATCCACAAAATCATATCTTCTTCAGAATTATTGCTCCAGATAGTCAATGACATTCTAGATTTCTCAAAAATAGAAGCCAAAAAGCTGACTCTGGCAGATGAGGAATTTGAAATGACTCATATCTTTGAAAAATTATCCGACGTATTTGGATATATGGCTCATGTAAAGAAGCTACGATACACTTTCTTTATTAATCCCGATATTCCCGAAATACTTATTGGAGATGAACTCCGCTTATCTCAGATACTAATCAACTTAGTAGGTAATGCTTTCAAGTTCACAGAGAAGGGAAGTGTCAGTATATATACCCAATGTGAAATCATTGATAATAAGGCTAAATTGGAATTCAAAATAGTAGATACAGGAATTGGTATTAGCGAATCTAAGCAAGCTAAACTCTTCACCGAATTTGAACAAGGAGATACCAGCACAAGCAAAAGATTTGGAGGTACAGGATTAGGACTCACTATCTCCAAAAAATTAATAGAGAAGATGGGTGGACACATATCTTTCAAAAGCCAAGAAGGATTTGGTACTGAGTTCTATTTTGATGTGCTTATTGATTTCAAGCAAGATGTGAAAGAGAGAAAGGATAATGAATCCTTAAAATACACAAATGTCATTATCTTTAATCGATTCAAAAACGAGTCGGACTTCATTTTGGATATATTGCAGAAAATCGGCTATAAAGAAGCTATCTGCTATTCACATGTGGAGCAACTTCCAGATATAAAAAAAGAGAACTTAGTATTAATTGATTGGGAGAGTTATGCTGATAATTGTCAATTCATTTACCAAATAATTCAAGGCTATAATCAGGATAATGATATCAGTATTTTAATCTCCGAATATGAGAGAACACAATTTATTAGCATGTTCTCCTCTCTATCAAACATTCAATATCTACCCAAACCACTTATACCAAATCAGCTATATTCTATCTTGACTGGCGATAAAGCCCAAGCATCATCTAAAAAAGAACCTCCACAAACCAATAAATTTATATTGGGAGAGCCCAAATTAGCATTGCTGGTAGAGGACAATGAGACAAATTTACTCATTGCTATTCACTTGCTCGAGAAAATAGGTTTTCAAGTTGATGTGGCAATCAATGGCTTTGAAGCAGTCAACAAAGTGATGAAAAACAACTATGATATTATATTCATGGATATCCAAATGCCCGTAATGGATGGGCATGAAGCCGCAAAAAAAATAAGAGAATTCAACACCTATACTCCCATTGTCGGAATGAGCGCCAGTGCATCGGATGAAGATATCCAAAACTCAAATGAAGCAGGTTTTAACCATCATCTGGGAAAGCCTATTATTCTCAAAGAGTTATATGGCATAATTCGCAACTATTTCAAGCTCAAACAAGAAACCCAAAACAAAAAGAATATATCGGAATTAGAAGGTTATAAATATCTTGATTTAGCATACCTCAATGATACATTCAACAACAGAGAATTTACCAAAGAACTATTATCTTCTTTCATAGATCTATATGGTAATATTAAAGATGATTGGAAAAATATCAATATTAGCTCAGATGATGCCAAAATAAAAATCCATTCACTAAAAGGAGTGGTTGGTAATATGCAAATCAAAGAAATCTATAACATGGTAGTCAATCTTGAACTTGAGTCCAATGCGAGAGTAAAGGAGAAAATGCTGTCATCCATTATCCTAGCGGTAACTGATTTAAACGAAGAAATAAAGGAAGAGTTAAAGAAATAATAGTCATTCCAATAGCTCTCCCTATATCACGTAAAAGAATTATCGGACAATCCCTTGAAGTATATATCCAATAAATCTTTGGCAGCAGCAAAAGAAGTCAGCTTTCCTTGCAAAACCATTTGTTCTTTCTCTGCCATTAAAGATTCTATTTTAGGGTTCTGATAGAAACTGTTACGAAGCCATTCGTTTATACTTTCGTACATCCAATATTTGCTCTGCTCATTACGGCGATACTCAAAGTAGCCGTTATCTTTCACAAAATCGATGTATTTATAAATCATATTCCAGATTTCTTTTACACCCAAATTATAGAAGCCTGAATAAGTCAAGACTTGAGGTTCCCAGCCAGAATCGGGAGTTGGAAAAAGATGTAGTGCATTACGGAATTGCGAAGCAGCAAGCTTTGCACGATCCAAATTATCTCCATCGGCTTTATTTATAACAATGCCATCGGCCATCTCCATTATTCCGCGTTTTATTCCCTGGAGTTCATCCCCTGTCCCAGCCAACTGTATCAACAAGAAGAAGTCCACCATAGAATGTACGGCAGTTTCACTCTGCCCTACTCCGACAGTCTCCACAAAAATCTTATCAAAGCCTGCCGCTTCACACAAGATTATAGTTTCACGGGTTTTTCGAGCTACCCCACCTAAAGAACCGGCAGATGGGCTAGGACGTATAAAAGACTTTGGATGCACTGAGAGCTTTTCCATACGTGTTTTATCACCAAGTATACTCCCTTTGCTACGTTCACTACTAGGATCTATAGCTAGAACAGCCAGTTTACCCTCATACTTTTCCAGTACATGTAATCCAAAAACATCAATAGAAGTACTTTTACCTGCACCAGGTACCCCACTAATTCCAACACGTACGGAATTGCCGGAATAAGGAAGACACTTCTCTATTACTTGCTGGGCAATAGCATGATGTTCCGGTTTTACACTCTCAATCAAAGTTACTGCCTGACTGAGTATAGTGATATCACCTTTTACAATTCCATCTACGAATTCAGAGACGGTAAGTTCTCTTTTGCGTATTTTACGCCTTTCTTTGAGATATGGATTAACAGAAGAAGGCTGTTCAATGCCTGCATTTACAGTAAGTCCTTTATAATCTTCACAGTTTTCAGGATGTTCCATAATCTTATTTGGCTTTTATATTAATCTCTGTTTTAGGTTGAACAGGATCATTAGTAATCATCAAGATGCGCAGATAACCACGTTTACGAGCTATGTTCTTTTTATCAACCATCACCCGCAGGGCAGCTGTCTCACCAGGCTGAAGAATACTTTTCTTCAAACTTACTCCTACAGCTGCATTGAATACCTGCAGTTTATTTACATGCAAAGGTGACTTACCAGTATTAGTAATCAAAACATCTTCTTTCGCTTTATTTTTCTTAAGCAATATAGGAGACAAATCAACCTCTGTCTTTGACAAATGAACAACAGGTGCATTTACTTTCTCAGCATCTGTCATTCCTGAGAAATCAGGTAGTAGAACAGCAGAGAATGGTATTTCGTTCTCTTCACTCACTTTATCTCCGCTAAAGCGAGCAAGATATACAGAAGCTTGAGTCAATCCAAAGTCCGGTAGTTTTTCAGCTTTAAGTGTGAGTGAAATCACTCCTTTTTCACCTTTTTGCAAGGTTTCAGGCTGAGCTTCCATCTCCAGATAAGGAGGCAAATGCATTAATACAGGTTCATAAGGTTTATCAGAGAGATTCACCACACCTATTTTCACTACATCATGCTCGCCACGATATACATTAGGAAAATCAAGCGTGTTTTTATCCACACGTATCTGTCCAATGAGGTAAGGATAACCTTGAGTGTAGTCTTTTATTTCTGTCACAACCTCTCCGGTAAAATGAAGATAAGTCAAGTGAGGAGATGCATTGGAATACACTGCAATGGACTTATCAAAATGTCCTAAAGCTTTAGCATCAAACTCCACCGAAATCATTCCTTTCTCGCCGGACGCTATCGGTTCTTTCGTCCACTGTACAAGAGCGCAAGCACATGATGGCTCCACTTCGGTAAGTACCAATGGTTTATTCCCCGTATTAGTTACGATATATTGCACTGTGACAGGATGTTTCCACTCGATCTGTCCAAAACTGAAAGTCTCCTTATTCGACGAGAATCGGGGCTGGGCCATTATTGCAACACCTAACGCAACGAATATGTAGGTTATAAAGAATCGTTTCATTCTCACTTGGTTTATCTATTAAGAATAGGCAAAAGTAGGGCTTTTCATCGAAAGTTCCTAACTGCCAATTCCTAATATTGCTTATTTTACCGATACTTTACTCGAAGTTGAATGTGTAGCATATTCGGGCGCGTATGCACATTGCAAAGTCGCCAGCCCGCTTTCATATTGCCCACCACGGGCAACCCGGTAACTATATTCCAGTACCCAAACCCCTTTATCCAAATGGTCGAAGAAGAAATTGGTAGAAGCATCTTTGACTTCTGTGTAATAGCCAACACCCCCATTCCATTGATAACCGGACAACGCAAACTCTGGTTCAAAACATGCTGCACGCTGATCTTTCAATTGAACAAAGTCCATTGCACGATCAAGTCGAATCGTTAAACGGGACACAACTTTATCTCCTACATTGAGCATTGTGGAAGGAGAGATCGGCTGGAGTTCACTTTTACCATTTGCTAAAGAATGTTGCACATAGAGCTTCTTTTCTACATTCAACTCACTTCCCAATTGCTTCACAGCAGATATATCTTCGAGATATTGGGCGTAAACAGCTCCCCAAGCTGCCCCTTTATCACGTTTAGTAACTGTTACAGACTTTGATCGAACGACAGGACTATCTCCTTCAAAGACTTCTTTTACATAGCCCAATCCTGCGGCAGATTGAACGCTTGGCGAAGTAGTATCTATTACTTTATTGCCTAGCTTAATAAAAACGTTTCCTGATTCAGCCAACAGATTAGTACCTCGACAGAGTAAAGCATATACGGCATCGGCATCAGTCACCGGCGAATTCCAATTAGTCGTTTGTTTTTGCTTAAGTAACCAAAGGTTCATCTCTTCGAGCAAAGAAGTATTTCCTTCAACATAACGTAAGGCGTCCATTGCTCCCACATGAATAGAAACAGGTAACATACCCCATAAATATGGCCTCTCTGAAAATGCAAAATAAGCACCTCTCTCAGATGTCTTTATCAAATGTTCTTTGATCGAATTCACAAAATCTTTTGCTTCGGCTGTAAGACCATTCTTTTGTAATATTACAGCGGCATAAGATTTGAAACAGATAGAAGAGCCCATTAAATTCTTATCGATAAGCGACAAATAATACCGACAAGCTTCCTCATTCGTACTCGGCACCTTTTCTCCTGATACGGCAAGAAGATACATGTAGGTGAGAGCAGAAGATGAGATCAATTCATTCTTTTCACCTTTATCTTTTGCTCTTAATATCGCTTTATATTCCCGATTAGCTTCACTGTGAAGATATGTCCATGCCGATTGTAACATCTGCTGTGCCTCGTTGGAATTAGCACTGCCGGTAAGTAAAGGAAGACGAATCAACAATTCTGCAATATAGGCAGTCATCGAAAGACTTCCATTCATCCCTTTGCACCAGCTCCAAGATCCATTCGCATTTTGGAGGTCTTTAAGCTTCGTTAGTGAGGCAGTATTATTATTAGACAGATTATTTAAATCAAATAAAGTGACTATACGAGCCATCTGTTCCGCTTCGGAGGTTGCTTGGCTTAACCATGGAGTCTCTTCGATCAAGATATTCTTTACATCTTGATTTTTCTGTAATCTGCTCATGAATGTATCTTTATTACCTCCCGTGGCCCTCCAACTATCGAATAGCGTTTTTATTCGAGGTTGACTATTAACAATAAAAGAAGCGACTGAATTTGCATAATAAGCCGTCGCCCAAGATATAGCATTATCATTTTGAGGTAAATTCATTGCAGGTAGGGCTTGCACGGCATACCAAGCAGGATTCGAAGTAAACTCTACAGTCAGCCTACGATTAGTAGCCGTTTTGCTATTCCGGTTAAAGAGACTGTCTAAAGCAAAAGTACGTGTTTCCTCTCCTCTTATAGGCAAGGTTATGGTCTCCGTTATGTATTCCTTATTACTAAGCACCGGCAACATATGTTGCTCACCGTCGCTGAACGATCCGCCATCTGCAATAAGGCGAACTCCCAATAAAGTATAGCGATCTGTTATATCAAAGTCAAACTTCACCGGAACGGTTTTTCCGGCATCGACAATGAGGGATTGCTTTTGTGTAGAAATGATCTTATCGGACATTGGATCAAACAATTCAAACCGCGTAATTCCCTTTATCTCCTTACCGGTAAGGTTGCTAATTGAAGCAGAAATGGATGTATGATCACCCACGCGTACAAAACGGGGAAGATTTGGTGAAAGCATAAATTCTTTTGCAGTCACTGTGCTGCCTTCAAGGGTACCAGTCAGCATATCTTTTGTATGCGCATATCCACAGAAATTCCAACGGGTAAGGCTCTCGGGCATAGTAAACGAGAACGCAATCTCCCCCCTTTCATTGGTACGCAACTGAGGATAGAAAAAGGCTGTTTCCGAGAAATTGGACCGAAGAGCTGAATTGTCAATCTGGTCGTCATCATGAGTGGCATTTGAAACTTTTTTCTGGGTTCCCGATCCAACAATAACTTTTTTGGAATCTACAAGGTCTTGCCCATAGGCTTCATCATTTCCTACTACCTCGGCAATAGTAGTAGTAGTTCTGCTTAGAGGAGTTACTGAGGAATAACCTTTTACAACTGGTGCAGTAAAGCGTAAGGTTCCGGATTCTTGTAGATCATTTGATGGCACGAAAAATCTGTCATAAACCAGTACTTGATACATAGGAAATGAGATCGGGAAGACACAGTTATAATAAACACTGCCAAGATAATTCCCCGACCAATTATAATAGTAATAAGGAAATGGATAATCAATTTTCAATAATTGCCGGTTTGGATAAATCTTATCCAAAGATGCATCATACATTGTAGCCAGCATTTCCGCATTAGCAGCATTGCCTTTTGGAGTCTTTATAGTCAATTTCCATTCTTCCTGCTGCCCGGGAAGAAGTTTATCGCGGAACACCTCCCACTTCATCGTCAACTCTTTTGAAGGTAAGCGTTTATTTAGTGATACATTCTTTGAATAAATCACATTGTCTTTAATAAAGGTAAACAGAAATTCAGCCCGTCTTCCATATTCGGGTAAATAAGGAATCTCATAACGGACAATTGAATCTGATATCTGTAATATTGAACTTTTCAAACGTTTATTTCCACTGAACATATCTACCATGACGTACGCGTCCTTAAAAGAAGTTCCAAAGCAGAATTGTGCAGGATGTGCATCATCAAAGTCTGTATTACGAGTATACAACCAAATATCCGACTTGGAAACCGGACGATTATCCCAATACGAGAAAAGTATGATGGATTGTTTATAATCCACAGTCCGTCCATCCTTATCGCGGGCAGAAAGTTGAAGTTCATAAGAGCCGGATGGTAGTTTTTGCC
This sequence comes from Bacteroides sp., assembly GCA_041907545.1. GTDB lineage: Bacteria > Bacteroidota > Bacteroidia > Bacteroidales > Bacteroidaceae > Bacteroides. The sequence goes on along the minus strand of JAYRGX010000021.1, from coordinate 31,256 downwards.
ATTCCGTCAACAAGGTTTCTTTATTTGAAGTAAAAGAGCTGTGTAATATCGTTTGTTTCTTTCCATTCTCAAGACGTACCATACGATATTCGCCTGTTATGTCTATAGGTTTTTCACTCAAGTTCCGGGCAAAGAACGTTGCACGAATGGTATCATCTTTACACATTCGATCCATAAAATCAGTAGACAAAAACAAAGAACGATTACCTGCTGCTAATGATGTGGATGCGCGTTGAGTTTCACCAGCCACAGAGGTCACATTGGCTTCAATTACATAAGTAAATATACTTTCCGAAAGACTTTCAACTCCTTCCAAATAGACCGGAATGGAAAAATGTCCATCCGAATCAATACTCTTTTTGCCTGATTTCAATGGGGTTGCATTTCCAGCTCTTTCAATGTAACTCCCCATTAGCCATGGATTATAATTTCTAGTAACTGTATAATTGATTTCCACATTTTGAACGGGTACTCCACTAAATGTCTTTACAAGTCCCTTCACTAAAACAGAATCGCCTATTTGATAAGATTCTTTGGGAGCATCAAATGTTATTTCAAAAGTCGGGCGCTTATATTCTTCCACTTGAATACTCCTCGTAGCTCCCTGAATATTCATCACCTCAAGCATATAAGTTCCATTCAGGCAAGCAGATGGAAGAGAAAAGTCTGTAGTGAATGAACCAAACTCATTGGTTGTCACTTCCTTTTTAGACAATTCCCGATTATTCACATCACGCAATACCAGTGTATATTTTCTGCCTTGTACAATATTGGCACTATCATTCTCTTGTACATAAGCAACGCCCTTTACATATACTGTTTGAGCAGGACGATACAATGCGCGATCAGTGATTAATTTCACTTGTTCCACCTTATTGCGTCCAATTCCCCAATTCCTATAGTTTTGACCGTCTTGTGGAGGCATGGCATTGTCTTCACCCTTAGTAGCAGCCAAAGTGCGATAATTACTACTCCATTCTACCGACACTTTACCATCTTTTCCTGTAGTTAGTTGCTTTACAACGACACCTTTTGTGGAATAAATAGAAATTTGGGCATTATCAATGGGATATCCGGTAGCAGCATCAAGAGCAACAATCTCTGAATTATTATTAGGAAGTCCTAAGGTAAGAACCTTGAAACGGGTAAGAGTTATTAAATTTTCCGAGGTACCTCCCGTCTTTTCATCCGGTATGAGCTGCAAAGCATATACACCAGGTATATTGGGAGTAGGTACACGGAAAACGGTATCAGCCGACTGATAATCATTAGAGCGAAGTAGTTGGAAGTGTTGCTTCGACACTTCCTTTCCTTTTTTCTTTATCAAGCTGGACAATGACATATCAGTTCCTTCTTCAAGTTGAGCACGAGTAAGCCCGGTCATTTTATAAAAACTCATAGCAAAACCTTCAAGGTTCCGATGGTTTATATCTATTCTCAAAGAATCACCCGGATATGTAACTTTTGAGGCACTCATTGACAGCATAGGTTGCAATATTTCTTTACGTATTCCCTTCAAGAGTCCAATACGAGCATACTTTGGATAACGCATTATAGCCTCATCACAAACAGCCAAAGCTTCCACATTCTTATTTAGTTCACGATAATAAGTGGCTTTTGCCATGTATGCTTCGGCACAAACGTCTCGTCCACTATATGTATCAATCAATACATTAATATCATGTAAATAAGCTCCTTTCTCTATATCACGATTTTCTGCAAAATGACGAAAGACAGGTCTATTCTGATCTTTCTGCCAATCCAACCAATCTAACGTAGTCAGAATAATAGCCTCACTGCCGTCTGCCGTCTTCTTATACAAATCAATAGTCTTTCCAAATACTTGCTCTATTTCTTTTTTGCATACAGCATCTGTTTCTGCACTAAGGGAAGATACTTGTTTCAATGCACTGACAGCACGTGAAGCCAATAGATGATACATATCATGATGATAATATCTACTGGTATTACCTTGAATTATAAATGGGGAGTAAATGCGCGTAGAAGTTTTTTGTAGTTCAGAGAAATCCTTTAATGATTCATTCGTGTATTTCAGCACTTGCTTTGCAAACAAGTTGGCACTCCATTCTCGAATATCATTAGGTAGTTCTTTTTCATTAAATTGCAAAGGCGTTCTTTGCCGTAATTCCCAACTGTTATCTGAAGCATAATCTGCATAAATACCCGCTATTAAAGAGTTCAAAACAGCCCGATTCACCACATTCTGCTCACGTAATGCCCAAGCTTCCAAAGATTTTAAATTCACATAGAAACTATCTGGAGTTTGGTTATTTTGAAAGTAAGAGCGGGTAATATATGCTTTCAACATTTGAGGAGCATTCTTTTCACGTTCTCCTTTATGATAAATTTGATCAGTCAACTTTATCGTAGTCTGAGGCAGATCTTTTTTTTGAGCTTGTCCAACTTGTTTCCACAACTGATCAAACGTCTGGGCATGCAATACGTTAAAATTATTCGAAAGCACAGCAATAAGTGCTATAACGAAACAATGGTATATTCTGTGATACTTCTTCATAAGAATCTTTTGTTAGTTTTCGTACTAGTGAAGACAAAGAAAATAAATAATGTTTAAATGAACATGGTTTTTGACAGAAAAATGTGGATTGTAAACAAAAAGGCGGAAACCATTAAAAGGTTTCCGCCATAAAATAGAGTAAGCTCCTTATATCACACTACTAAGATTATAAAAGAATACTATTTATTCACACGCCGGAATATCCGAGATACTTCCATAACGATGATACTCAAACGATATACTTTGTTCTTTTATGTAATGAATCAATTCAATACGCCCTTCTTTTACCGGCGTGGCATTTGCAACGTATTTGTTATTTTGAGCTGCAACTTCATATACTTTCAACGGAATATCAGCCGAGCAAGTACGAATACGTTCATATTTCTTTATAGCAGAAAGAAATTCTTCCAAGCTCTCCTTCTTCAGAAGACAGCCGATAGAACTCAGTGTAGAAGTACGATCATCGTCGAGGTCGAAACTGATAGTCAAAGGAGTTCCACATAATTTAGCAGCCAATGCTATCATCTGCGCATGTTCATTAGCATCATTCGGGAAAAGGCGAAGTACCATACTCTTCAAGGGCAAATAACGGAAAATATTTTGTTCGCCATATAAATTATTTATATCCCTCGGATGAGAAAATTCATTTTCGAAAGCTTTGGCATAGCTTATTTTATAGTCGGTCGTACTACCAAGTTTATCGGTAATTGAAACGAAACAAGAACAATAATTGGGACCACCAGCCTTAACACCTCCACCAAAAGCTGAAAGTTTCATGCCTCCAAAAGGCTGCCTATTGACAATAGCCCCCGTTATACCACGATTAATATACAAATTACCTGCGACTATAGAATCTTTCCATAATTTCTGCTCTGATTCATCCAAACTTTGAAGACCAGATGTCAAACCATAATCCAACCCATTTACCAAACCAATGCCTTCCTGCAAATTTTCAATGCATACCACACTTAACATCGGCCCAAACAATTCCGTACGGAAGGAATAGCTACCGGGCTTCACTCCCCATTTTACAGTCGGTGCAAGTACATACTCTTTTTCATCTAGGAAACGTGGGGGCACTAGCCAAGATTCTCCGGGTTCTAAGTTCAATGCACGAAGAAGTTTTTCATTATTGTTTGTAATCATCGGACCTACAACATTACCCGAATTCCAAACACTTCCCGTCTTCATACTTATAGCCGCATCCATTAGTTTTTCTCGAAATTCCCGATCCTCATAAACAGAGCGTTCAACCAATAACAATGAACAAGCGGAACATTTTTGCCCGGCATTACCAAAAGCAGATGTAACCACATTCATTATAGCATGATCCCGATCACCCGATGCCGTTAAAATAATAGCATTTTTCCCTCCTGTTTCAGCAGAAAGAGGAGTTACAGGATTCACTTTAGTAATGCTTTGAGCAGTCTCGGTGCCACCAGTCAAGATAATGTGCTTCACTGCCGGAGAAGTAGTCAGCAGTCCCAGTGATTCACGGTCAGTTATCACAACTTGCAACGCTTCTTTGGGAACACCAGCATTCCAAAAAGCTTTGGCAAAGAGCCAAGCTATAGGAGCTGCAACCGTTGCAGGTTTCAGTATTACAGTATTACCACCGGACAAAGCAGCAACAATTCCTCCTATGGGAATAGCACAAGGAAAGTTCCATGGAGAAATCACTAAAACCGTACCCTTTGGGGTAATATCCACATTATCAAGTGCTGCAAATTTCTTCATCGTGCCCGTATAAAAACGGGCATAATCTATACCTTCAGACACCTCCACATCACCTTCCAGCACCGTTTTTCCGGTGACAGCACACATACAGCCTATCAAATCTCCACGTAGGTCAGCCAGGTTATCAGCAGCTTTATACATGATAGTATGCCTTTGCTCTAAAGTCGTCTTTCGCCATTCAGCCGGATCATTTTGAGCAATCTCTACTATTCTCTCCACATCTTCCCTACCGGCAATAGACATCTCACAGACACATACTTCATCATTTTGACAACGGTCCATATATTTATGGCGTTTATCAGTAACTACCATGTCAGTGCCTATTTGTAAAGGTATGATTTCAGGAGTATCATTTATTGTCTTTTTCCATTTTGCAAAAATTGTCCTTACCCACTTCTGATTTTGCTCTAAATCAAAGTCTGTATCCGGTTCATTGATCATCTCATCACCCGCAGAAATAGACAGATAAGGTTTATTTCGATCTTGAATACGTGTTGGGATATGAGTTATTTTATCTTTCAACGCATAAGCATCTTCAAATTGCCTCTGCAAAAATCCCCAAGCTTCGGTATCCGGCTTCAGATTGAAAGAGTGTGTAAGAAAATTATCAGGAGCAGTATTTTCATCCATACGTCTTACTAAATAAGAAACTGCATTTAAGAAGTGCTCGTCTTTTACAACGGGGGTATATAAAATAACATGATTTCCAAGAATGGATTGAGCACGCCAAACATGATTAGCCATGCCCTCCAGCATTTCAAAAGACATGTATTCAGTAGTACCGTACTTCTTTGCTAAAAGATAAGCATAAGCTATTGTAAATAAGTTATGTGAAGCAACACCTAGATGAAGGACTTCTGCATTCTCGGGTAAGAGTCCCCGTTCCAACAAATGCAAATAGTTAGCATCCACTTCTGTTTTCGAAGAGCGGACAGGATTAGTCCATCCGCGCAAAGATGATACCACCGTCTCCATCTCTAGATTACAACCTTTCACTATACGCATTTTTATAGGTGCACCACCAGCTGCTACACGAGCCTTTGCAAACTCCAATAATTCAGTTTGGAATCCATAAGCATCAGGCAGATAAGCTTGTACAACTATACCGCCCGAATAATTCTTAAATTGTGGCATTGACAGAACTTCCTTGAACAATCGCATGGTAAAGTGCGCATCTTTGTATTCCTCCATATCCAAATTGACAAATTTAGAACGCTTAACTCCATATTCATCAATATACGGGTTATCCATCGCTTTTTGGTAAAGAGTACTCATGCGCCTTAGCAATTCCGAGAAGCTTTCTTCATAATTCAGCGCATGGGTCTGAGCATATATACCCGATATTTTTACAGAAATATAATTGATATCGGGGTATTCCAAAGCATCCAAATAATGATAATAACGTTTATCAGCTTCTCCATTACCCAATACAACTTCTCCCAGTAAATTCACATTCTGACCTATTTTCTCTTTGTAACGTGTAGCCAAATGATCAGTCAACTCAGGACGTGCCTCATCAATAATTACTTTAGAAGTATCAATACGCAAACGTTTCTTTATGATAGGAATGGCAATAAAATCAAAATAGTGCCCAAACGAGCGATATATTTTGAAGAGCAAGGCATCACGTTTATTGAGAAATTCGGGAATACCATATCGGTCAATCAACGTTTTGATGCGTTTTGCCAACTTCTTCCGATCATGAATCTGAGAAGATTCATCGAGCATTTTTACTAGGAATTTTTTATCTTGAGGTCGTTGCACCATCAACGCATATTTGCGTTGTTCACGACGTTCTTCACTTGTTATTGTTTCTTCACATGTGTTATACAGCTTCAGTACCCAATCCAGCACTTCAGCAACAGTTGGTTTATCCATAAAAGAAAAAGATTAAAGTATTTGTACTAATTTTAGATTCGCTCTGACAAATACATCATAGGGTGGGACTGAACATGACAGCTCTATAGCGATGTAACTCGGACAACGCTTGCATTGAATACTTATCAAAAAGCTGTCTTTTCATTGTTTCTAATATCTAAAACCTTAATTATAAGAAGTGTATGCGACAAATATACATTTATCTAACTAAATAAACAAAATTTTATATTTATTTTTTTAGACAATAGACACAAAATAAATATAAAGGTTCACGCTTTTGTATTTTTCTCTTTACCATCACAATATAAATAGCGGAAACATCCATCACTTACAAAAAGAAAAAACAAAAAAGCTGGAATAAAAGCCTGCTATTAATGTATAATTAATGTAGCATTAAGGCCCCACTCGTATTTTTGATATCGAATTCAGAAAGTCATTGATGGCTAACAGAATTTACCATTACCTTAAACTAATATTACTTATGAGAAATAAAGACTCTTCTTAATTTCTTGTTCAGCTTGTCGGTGACAGGCTAAAACAATCCATTACATGTGATAAAGTCCTCCCTTAAGGAATTTACATCTGCCACATGGCTTACCTCTTGACTTGACACCAGCATCCATAAAAGCTGGTTAAAATTATTCGCAGATTGAAATAACGATTAAAAGCAAACGCCTATGAAATAACACATAAATGACCTATCAAATTATTCATTATTCGCATTATGTTAAACATTAAAATAAAATTATGAAAAATAAAGACTTTGTTAATTTACACTTTTCAACTATTATTAGAAATATAGCAGGATTAGTGATCTGTTTGTTCCTCTTTGCACCTTATGCAAAAGCCGACAGAGAATACAGGAACGGAGCTAATGAAGTAGGTAATACTCTACAGCAAAAAGGAATTACCGGTAAAGTAATAGATACCAAAGGGGAACCCGTCATAGGAGCGAATGTCGTAGTAAAAGGAACGACAAACGGAACCATTACCGACATGGAAGGTCGCTTTGCTCTTAAAGTCCCTGCTAATGCGATTATACAAATTTCTTTTGTCGGTTATAATACCAAAGAAGTTAGTCCGGATTTTCAGAAAGAAATGACTATTACTATGGAAGACAATTCACAGTTACTGGAAGAAGTTGTTGTAGTCGGTTACGGTACTATGCGTAAAAGGGATGTCACCGGATCCATATCACAAGCCAAAGGCACAGACATGATAAAGAGTCAGAACTTTAGTCCATTGGATAATTTGAGAGGCAAAGCATCCGGCGTGAATATATATTCCAATTCAAGTCAACCGGGTGCATATAAGAGCCGTGTGGTAATCCGCGGATTATCAACTATTAATGCATCATCCGATCCATTATATGTTGTAGATGGGGTTGTGATGGAGAACTTTGATTTGGTAAATCCAAATGATATTGAAAGTATAGAAGTACTAAAAGATGCTTCCGCTGCAGCAATATATGGCGCTCGGGGTGCAAATGGTGTTATACTGGTTACTACCAAACGAGGTAATAAAGATGGAGAAGGGGTCAAAGTAAGCTACTCAGGATCAATAAGCGTAAGTACAGTTGCCCGCTACATGGACGTATTAAATGCTCAGGAATGGTGTGATGCTTTCATGCAAGGGCTTGAAAACGAAAATAAGAATATGGGATATAATTGGTCACTGAAGAGAAGCGACTGGTTTACAGATCGGAACTATTTTGATGCAAACGGGGATCCTTTATATGATACAAACTGGCAAAAAGAATCTACCAGAGATGCCTTCTCTCATAATCACCAGCTTAACATACAACAAGCTGGGAAGAACTCATCAATGGGAGCTTTTTTGAACTATACAGACCAACAAGGTGTGGTAATCAATACATTTAGTAAACGACTAAATGCAAAAATAGCACACGATGCAAATCCTACAAAATGGTTATCGACCTCTATTAATTTAATGCTTAACCACACATGGGGACGCTATACGCCTGAAACCGGTGGTGGTCAGGATGCACGTCGTACCATGATCGAAATGTTGCCATGGCTACCGGTCAAAGATAGCAACGGAAAGTACACAACTTCTGCAAGCTCTACAATGGCCGATACCTTTGGTTTTGAAGGTATGTCAGACCCTGTTATGATCTTAAATTTGCAGAAAAGAATGAATTATAATACGCAAGTATTTGGTAATGCAGCTTTGACATTCCATTTATTGCCGGGAATGGATTTGAAAACCCAAATTGGTGTCGATAACCACAACATTACTTATAAGGGATATTCATCCGTATCATTAAATAACATTTCGATGCCAAATGGATGGGCTGAAATTTCACATACAAACAATCTATATTGGCAGGAAGAAACCTATCTGACATACAATAAAGAATTTGGTGCACACCGCATAAATGCCATGGCCGGATTATCATGGCAAGAACGTACATACAACTATGACAATTCATATACCGAAGGATTCAGCGACGACTTTTTTGAATGGAATAATATGGGTGCAGGTACTATACCATCTTCTCCTTCATCAAGTTATAACCGCTGGGCCATGAATTCATATTTTCTACGTCTTGCATATACTTATAATAATAAGTACTCAGCTACAATTACCGGTCGCTATGATGGTTCTTCCAAATTCGGAAAGAACAATAAATATGCCTTCTTCCCTTCTGCCGGATTAGCATGGAATGTTTCTCAAGAAGATTTCTTAAAAGATAATGAAACTATAAGCAGTCTGAAGCTTCACACAAGTTATGGGTTGACTGGTAACTCCGAAATAGATCCATATAAATCATTGGCTTCAGTTAGTTCAGGCACATTACTTCTCAATGGCTCACGCTCTCCATATTCTTATATCAGTTCTATTGCAAATCCAGACCTAAAATGGGAGAAAACTGCACAATGGGATTTGGGCATGAACTTGGGAGTTCTCGGAGATAGGCTAAATTTTGATGTATCTTACTATCATAAAAAGACCACTAATTTATTACTCGACTGCCCTCTGCCGACTTCTTCCGGTTATAGCTCAATTTATAAAAATATCGGCTCTGTTCAAAATCAAGGAATGGACTTAATGGTGAATGCTATTCCAATATCTACAAAGACAGGATTTAATTGGAATGCCACACTAAACTTAAACTACAATAAGAATAAAATTCTTCATCTAGGAGAAAATGATGAAGATATTGAACTCAATAGTTGGGTTGGCGGATCAGAAAGTATTCTTCGTGTTGGAGAAAATTTGAGTAGTTTCTATGGATATAGACGATTAGGAGTGTATACAGAAGAAGATTATACAGCAGGAAAATGTGATAAGAACCAAATTGGTCGGGCTAAACGTACGAATGAGAAAGAAATATTAGGGAAAGGGATGCCGGACTGGACCGGAAGCTTCATCAATAACTTTTCATATAAAAACTTCGATTTAACAGTCGACCTACAGTTTGTATGGGGTGTAGAAACGATGCAACAATTCTACCATTCAACTCATGACCGTTTTGGTATTACCAACGGGCTGAAGAGCATCTTATACGGAGCTTATGATGGAACTAATCCTAATACGATGCAGCAAGCTATCTATTTGTGTAACTCTGGACATGCAGGGCAAAACACTACTGTCGACTCATCCTGGATATCCGATGGTTCATATCTACGTGGAAACCTAATCCAATTAGGATATACCTTCACCAATGACATGTGTAAGTCTATAGGTTTGTCTAATTTACGCGTATATGCCAGTGTGAATAATGCATTCCTTCTCTGTTCAAGCAAATTCAACGGTTACGACCCGGAATCCACTTCACAAGGCGATTCCAATAAGTTCGGACAAAACATGACATTCTTTGCATACCCAAGAGCAAGGACATGGACTTTAGGAGTGAATGTAACATTTTAATGAATACTAAAACAAGATTGTTATGAAAAAAATATTATTAATACTATCCGCATGTCTATTAGGAATGACTTCATGTAACAATTTCCTAGATGAGAATCCAAAGTCGGACTTGACAGGTGCCGATTACTACAAGACAGAAGCTCAAGCTACTGCAAACATCAACTATTTATATCGTAACGGAGCTCCTGGGCGTATATCCAATGCATCCAGCGCATATGTGGGTCCTAAAGCATCCATAACCGGAATGTTGACCGGCTACTTCAGCAACAGCTATGAAGGGCAAGAAGTTGTTTATAAATATTCACGACTTCTAAACCGTCAAGACCACACCAATGAAATTTCTGATACTTCCGATGACATTTGGGATAATTGCTACGCCGCAATAAACGTAACAAACAATGCCATAGCAAGTATTCCGGGTATAAGTATGGACAGCAACACAGCCAATCAACTAATGGCTGAAGCTAAATTTTTTCGCGCTTTCAATTACTTCTATTTAGTAAAGACATTCGGCAATGTACCTTTGCTTTTGGAACCTACAACATTAAATAATCTTTTCCCGAAAAGAGAAACTGCAGCCAAAGTATATGCGCAAATAGAAACAGACTTAAAAGATGCTATCAATGTTCTACCCGCTAAAACATTTGCTGCAAACGGCCACCGCATCACAAAGTATGTGGCTGCAATGGTACTGACTGATGTCTATTTTCATCAAGGAGATTATGCAAATGCCAAAACTTATGCAAAAATCGTTGTAGAATCACCTCACACTCTGACGGCAAATACAGATCTTTCAGCAAATAGCGCTTACAATAAATTACGTTCCACTGATGATTTGGACGAAGTTATTTATTGCCAAGAGTTTGATGCCTCAATAAACAATAGCAGTTGGTGGCCGACTTACGCCTTCTCGTCTTCAGCAACAGCTATATTTGGTACATTCTCAATATTTGAGAGAGTATACGGCCCTATCGATCAGTTCTTAAATGTCTACGATTCCAAAGACCTACGTATTCAGCCCAATCAATTCTTCCATTGGAATTATACCAATCCAAATAATAATAAAACATGGACGGCACCAACTGGACAGGCCGGATGCTGGTATTATTATGACGAATCCGCAGTGCTTAGTACAGGAAAAGGAACAAAAGACTGGAATTTTTATCGATTGGCAGAAGCCTACTTAGATTATGCAGAATCAATAGCCCAAACAGATGGAGTAACAGATGAAGCTGCAGGATATCTGGCTCAGATACAAGCAAGAGCTAATACTGAAGGAAAAACGCTAAGCCAGATAAAAGCCAGCTTATTGACTTTACCCAAACAAGAATTTATAGAAGCTTGTTGGACTGAAAGAATACGGGAATTCCCATTGGAATTTAAGATATGGGATGATTGTGTCCGTACAATGAAATTTCCAGTAATTTCTGCATCCGAAAAGGGAAAAGTAAGCTATGTTGATTTAATTGGAACGCAAAATGCAGCAGGAGCAACATTCAAGAATACAGATCTTGTATTCCCGATATCTCTAAGCGAGCTGCAAAGAAATACCAATTTAGTTCAGAATGAAGGATACGCCAGCAAATAATTAGAAATAAACCGGAGAGGGTATTACCCGTAATACCCTCTCTTTGAAAAAAGCAAAATTATGAAATTCTATCAATTCATTTTATTATGTACACTGTCGATAATACCCTCGAAACTCCTGTGTCAGAGTAGTCATACTATTGAAAAAAGCAATTACACAGCTTACGTAAGACCATATATAGGTTCCAGTGGTCACGGACATGTATTTGTAGGAGCAAACGCTCCTTTTGGCATGGTACAAGTCGGTCCTCAAAATATATTTAAAGGCTGGGATTGGTGCTCAGGTTATCATTATTCCGACAGTATATTGATTGGCTTCAGTCATACCCATTTAAGTGGAACCGGATGTTCCGATTTGGGCGATGTGCTGATTATGCCTTATATTGGAAAAGTAAGGACACACAGAGGTGAACAGAATGATATTAGTAATTCCTGTTCCATATATTACAATCACAACCAAGAAAAAGTGTCTCCGGGATATTACTCCATCAATATGAGCAATGGTATCAAAGCCGAAATAACAGCTTCGGAGCGAACAGCCATACATCGCTACAGATTTCCGAAAAACAGTGAAAAACATATACTACTCAATCTGGTTGAAGGAATCGACTCTAAAGCATTTGCTACTTATGCAAAGAAGATAGATGACTACACCATTGAGGGTTATAGATTCACACATGGATGGAGTCCTACACGTAAAGTCTTCTTCATCCTAAAATTCAACCATCCCATTGAATCAATGCTTGTATATAATAATGATACTTATGTCGGCAAAGATGAAATCAAAACAGGAGATGTGCAGAAAAAGGCCTCCAAAACTGCCGGAGCAAAATGTGTGATAACGCTCAAAGGTGTAGACAACGAAGCAATGCTCAAAGTCGCACTTTCATCTGTATCATGCAAGAATGCTGAAATAAATATGAATACAGAAATAAAAGGCTGGAACTTTGAAGAAGTCCACCAGCAGGCTGTAGAGAAATGGAACAAACAGCTATCTGAAATACAAATCAGTACATCAGACAGTAGCAAGAAAGAAGTATTTTATACAGCAATGTATCATATTTGTATGGCTCCACAATTATATTGTGACGTGAACGGAGAGTTCAGAGGACATGACGACAAGGTGTATAAAGGAACATGGACTAACTATTCCTGCTTCTCGTTATGGGATACTTATCGCACTTTAAATCCTTTATTCAGTATCACCAAACCTTATATGGTAGATGATATCGTCAATTCTTTCTTAAGCATCTATGATCAGCAAGGTAAGCTTCCTATTTGGCCACTAAATGGTGGAGAAACCGAGTGCATGCCAGGTTACAGTGCCGTGCCGATTATTGCAGATGCCTATTTGAAGGGATTTCACGGCTTCGATGCCGAAAGGGCTTTTAAATATATGACTGCCTCCGCAACATATCCAAAGCAAAAAGGTGTGACCTATTTAATGGAGAAAGGATATATACCTTGCGACAAAGTAAATGAAGCAACTTCAATCGCCCTTGAGTATGCTGCCGATGATTGGGGAATAGCTCTAATGGCAAAGAAAATGAATAAATCCAAAGAATATGAGACCTATCTCGAAAGAGGTAAATCATATAAAAAGTATTTTGATAACAATATTAAATTTATACGCCCAAAGATGGATGATGGCAGTTGGCGAGCTCCGTACAGTCCTTTCAAATCGAGAGATTATACTGAAGGAACAGGATGGCAATATACTTTCTTCAACCCTCAATGTCCCGAAAACATAATAGATATTATGGGAGGCGATGCACCTTTCACCTCTAAACTGGATTCATTATTCACCGTAAAAGGGGATATGGGTGAGGCTGCTCCCCCCGATATCAGTGGACTAATCGGTCAATATGCGCATGGAAACGAGCCAAGTCATCCCTTCTGCTATTACTATCCCTATGCAGGTGAGCAATGGAAGACCGCTGAAAAAGTCAGGTTTATAGAAAAAGATTTCTACACTAATCAGCCAGACGGTATTATCGGTAATGAAGATTGCGGACAAATGTCAGCATGGTATATCATGTCTGCATTAGGATTCTACCAAGTAAACCCATCTAATGGAATCTTTGTATTTGGCAGCCCTCTCTTCGATAAAGCGACAATCCGATTACCACATTCAAAAACGTTCAGTGTCATTGCCGAAAACAATAATGAAGAAAACGTTTACATACAATCGGTTATGCTAAATGGTAATGCCTATGAAAAGTCTTATATAACGTATCAAGATATAATGAATGGCGGTACATTAAAATTTATTATGGGTAATACGCCTAATAAATTATTTGGCAGTAAAATTGAAGATCGCCCTTACAGTGCAAAATAGAAGTTATCAATAGGTTACAATAAATAAAGCAGAAAGCAGTAGATATATCTCTTCAGAGTGATCTACTGCTTTTGTATATTCCTTCAAGAAAATCCGGCGATGTCTTTATAAGAAAAATCGGGATGGGTATTCAACAAGCGTTCATATTCATTGCAAAACTTATCAAAGCTTTGTTTAGAAAGGCCTTTCTGCCCCATTTGATTGAGTATGCGGCATTTTAGACGAATTGCATCTTCATCAATGCTATCAATAGCCAATACTACATCAGCTATTTTGAGCAACAAACGCATATCAGTTCTAAAAGCAGGATGATCTATAATCGACAATAATGTTTCCGTAACTCCAACACCATATTCCGATTTATATTCATCAAGCCACTCCGAAGAAATATTCGGTAGTAAGTCCCCTCCGGTAGCTCTAGAAACAAGTAACTCCAACTTTTCCCGAGTCAATGAAGATTTTCTCTTTTTAAACTCATTTAATATCTGCATAATATCTCTATAATCGCACACCACCCCATCACCGAGAGACAGATTCCAATATCCATTTCTACTCGATATGCTCACACCACCAATCCTGTCGACTATTAATCTTAACTTCCTGATATTAACATTTCGGTTATTGGAAGCATTAGACTTACTCATATCAAACCAGAAAGTCTCATCAAGACACTGTGAAGTGGTGCCTTTTTCGTCTTTCATTGAATTCAAAAGTAAGAATAAGAATAGATGCTTTAGCGTTGGAGTGAATTCTCCCGTAATGTTTTGCCCTCTCCTGTCGGTTACTAAAAAGCCTCCTACCAAGAGTATCTTGGAATAGCCTTCTTCATTATATATAGTTGCAGATTGAGTATCAGCGAAGCCTTCATCAGGCTTCTTCTCACCATCAATTGCAACTACCATACACCCCTTCTTTTTCTCTTTCTTTGTCCGAAGCAGAATGATAAAGAACACAATCATAAAAGTTACGATCAATGATGAAACAACAAGATAGAATGAATATCCCCCTGAGTAATGAGGCAAAACATCCTTCTCTAAAATGGGAGGGAAAGCCAAGCGATAAAAAGATATCTTCGAATTATTATCGCCGTATCCTTGAATTACGATAGCATAGAGGGAAGAAGTAGATTTACACAAGAATAAATCGCAATATGAATGAATATCCAGAAAATTATAGATGATTGAATCTCCCATAATCTGCTGTGCAGGCGATTGAGTGTTTATCTTAAAACGGCTTAGATAAAGAAATGTATTATATCTATCATTATTATAAGTTAAAGCATATACACTATTAGTAGCCGAATCAAGAACCATAGAATTGCCGAAAGCAAAATGATCTTTATCATTCAGAAAATCCCAGAGTTTACGACACATACCTGTATGAAAATTAAGTCGATACAAATCATAAAAATTAGTCGGCGACTCTTCCTGCTTCCCTGACTTGCTTCCATGTCCACCCATTATAAGCACATTATCTTCATCTTCCACACACAATGCACTCAGATAGCGAGGACAAATCATTGGAGCTAATGAAACAGTATGCCACTGCTTTGAACCATCCAAAGGAACCCGACTAAGCAAGGCATTATAATGATGCTGACCATAGCCACCAAATAAAACCAGTTCCTTTCGAGTGGAATCGATAAAACGGTTATGGTGTTGACGCATGGTGACAACAATATTGGCGGTAGAGCTCCAGACTCTTCGCTTAAAATCATAGAAATTCAACTTCGCCACAGTAGGGCTATATGATATCAGCCTGTCAGATTCGCGATCATACACCAGCTGACTGGAAACTCCCATATAGGGATGCCCGGCAAAAGACACAGAATCCAATCTATTGGAATATACACTATAGATATACAGACGATGGCTCGAAACAATAAAAATACGCCCGCCTACATCGTCGTAAGCACTCTGCGGATTAATATTATCGACTTGAAAACTTTTAATCAGAGCCCATTTGGTATGCTTGTCTATTTCCCATATACCATTCTTGACCAATGCTTTTGCTCCTTCAATACTATCTAATGTGGAATTTCTGTCATGTTGAGCCAGTCGCCATTTTCTTAACTCTTTGCCTTTATTATCAGAGATAATAATGTTGCGAATGGTCATAGGTGCCACATCGGTAGAGAAAAAATGAGAATGCTTACTACCCCCGAAATATATCTTGATATTCTTAAAACATTTAAAGGTATGGGGCAGTACCGTCTTTAATTTGCCCATTTGAACATAAACGGAGTTGGAAGTAAACCGGATGTTCACATGCATCCACTTGTTTGCCATGACGCAAGAATATTTTATAAACTCCTTATTTTCAACTACTCCGCCATTATCTGTAAACACCACATTTACTTTAGCCAAAACCAAATATGAAATTAAGTCCAAGCACGAAGAATCGTCGGAAATAATCCGTGTCACATACCCATAAGTATAGACTTCTTTTCTTAACTTTATATCGAACTCTAACGAAAAGCCATCGCAAGGAAGATGCATTGGAGCATCAGGAGCAAGTTCCAAAGATGTCCTTTGATCCTGATTGGTAGAGTGAGCCCAAAATGTCAAGCCATAACCGTATCTTTTATCTTCGGTAGCATAAGCTTTACAGACAAAAATGTACAGTAATAAAAACAGAGAAAAGGAATACTTCTTATTGATGTGGATCATACTTACAAGAGTCAATTGAATAAACATCTCAGGATAACTTTCGATGGACACAAACATACGAAAAAACTCCGATTAATAAGTATTCCTGTCTGAAAGAGCCTTTTATTTTAACATCACCTTTTTTATCTCATACAACAACAAGAAGTTATGTAGAAAAAGCGTTTCATATATATACTATTTTTATACTTTTGCAATCAGTTTCGAGCTCATAGCAATGGAACAATAACCTATTATTACCTAATAACACAATACAATGAAACGAACTCTTTTAAAGTTTATTTTGCCGGTATTACTCATCTTACCGATCATGGGGTTGAATGCAGCCCACAGTATGCACCCTCTCCCTCAAATTGCTTACGTTAAAAAGAAAATATCCGAACAGCAAGAACCTTATTACACTGCCTACAAGCAGCTATTGCATTACGCTGATTCCATAGTAAGCCTAAGCCATTATGCCGTAGCAGATTTCTCCATACCCGAGCTTTCCGACCAGCCTGAGGTACATCAAAAGAATTCACTAACCTTACAACAAGATGCTTTCGGTGCCTATTGTTGTGCACTAGCCTATCAATTATCAGGAAAGAGTGAGTACGGTGAAAAAGCTTGTTACTTCTTAAACGCGTGGGCTACAACGAACAAAGGATATTCCGGTCATGATGGTGCATTGGTAATGACTTATTCTGGATCGGGTCTGCTATTGGCTGCAGAACTATTGTCAGATGCTCCGATATGGGATATGAAACAAAAAGATACATTTTCCAGATGGGCATCGGATATTTATCAGAAAGCTGCCAATGGAATAAGAACCCGTAAAGATTACTGGGGAGATTGGGGACGATTCGGTTCACTCCTTGCAGCATCATTTTTTAATGAGAAAGAGCAAATCAGACAAAATGTCAATCTCATAAAATCCGATCTATTCACTAAGGTAATCCGCACGGACAATCAACCTGATGAAACCCTTAAGGGAATCGGCGATATATGGGATAGCTATTTCTCGTTAGCACCTCTTACTGCTTCGTGCTGGATGATTTATCACTTGACCGGTGAAAACTTATTTGTATGGGAACACGACGGAGCATCCATAAAGGAAAGCCTCGATTATCTTCTTTATTCTTTCCAATCGTATGCAAATGAAGATAAGGGCGCGACAGAGTCCCACCAGGCTTGGCCGGGTAATCTGATAGAAGCTATGAACGGAGTATATAATGACACCCCATTCATACACTTTACCGAAAAAGACCGTCCTCATATTTGCCCAACTCATCATTTCGCATGGGTATTCCCCACTCTAATGCCCGTTTCAATGAGTGGATATGATTTATCCGACAATAATACATGGGCTAATTACAATAAGTATGAGTTGGAAAACAAGACTGTAAAACAGCCCATTGCCGTATTCATGGGGAATTCCATTACGGAAGGCTGGTTCCGCAATCATCCCGATTTCTTCAAATCCAACAATTACATAGGCAGAGGTATATCAGGACAAGTAACTGCACAGATGTTGGCACGTTTTCGTAGAGATGTTCTGGATTTAAAACCCAAAGTAGTTAGCATACTTGCCGGGACGAATGACATCGCTCAAAATTGCCAATATATGTCTGTGGAGAATATAGCCGGAAACATATTTTCGATGGCTGAACTAGCCCAAGCTAACGGAATCAAGGTAATCATTTGTTCAACCTTACCTGCATCCCACTATTCATGGCGGCCGGCAATCAAAGATCCTGCCGAACAAATTATCCGACTGAATAAGCTATTAAAGAAATATGCCGATAAGCATCATATTACCTATGTTGATTTTCACTCCGTAATGAAAAATAAAGAAAACGGATTACCGGAGAAATATTCTAAAGACGGAGTCCACCCTACCCCGGATGGTTATACATTGATGGAGCCTATTATAAAAGAAGCAATAAGCAATCTGTTAATAGAACGATCTAAAAAATAAGACTCCCAGAAGTCAATTTCGTTATTGATATTTACCTTTATACTCCTTCGCCTGAAATGTTTTCATCACTAGCATTTCAGGCGAAGGTTCTTTATTATATCAAAAGAACGTTCAACAATGCGATAAAAAGACAGCTTACAGTCGCTCAAACAAAACAAATAATATATATTTGCGAAAACACAAAGCAAATAGATAACATCACAGTTCCTATCCTAACCATAAGAGCTGTTGTATGCCGAAACGGATAGAGATGTATGCGAATTAGAGTTGCATATTTTGCAGAATACAATTCATACAAATAAGCATAGAAAAATGAAGAAAACAGGAATCATCATCAGTGAAATTGAAATTTACAAGTCCCCCATTAAGCTCAAAGAACCATTTGTCATTTCATTAGGTCCATTCACCCACGCCCAAAACGTAGTTATTGTAATTCACACCAATGAAGGCATCACAGGTTCCGGTGAATGTAGCCCATTCATGTCCATCAATGGCGAAAGCATGGATACTTGCTTTATTGTAGGCCAATATTTGGCAAAAGCATTGAAAGGAAAAAATGCACTTGATATTGAAGGATGCACCGAAGCAATGGAAAAGACTATATTCGGAAATACCAGTATAAAAAGTGCTTTTGACATGGCATTATATGACATTGCTGCACAACATGCCGGGGTCCCTCTTTACCGTTATTTAGGAGGGAAAAAAGGCAAAAAGGTACAAATAGACTATACCGTAAGTATTGGTGATCCACATAAGATGGCAAAAGATGCACTGTCCATCGTGCAAAGGGGCTTCCAAATCATTAAAGTGAAATTGGGAGAATCAAGAGAAGCTGACGTTGAGCGTATCCGTCTCATCCGTGAAGCCATTGGCATGGATATTCCTCTTCGCATTGATGCGAATCAAGGTTGGAGTGCAGACAGTGCCATAGAAATCTTACAAGCAATGCACCCCTACAATATACAGCTCTGTGAAGAACCTATAGCCAAATGGGCATTCATGGAATTACCTCATATACGCAGAGAAAGTCCAATTCCTATTATGGCAGACGAATCATGCTGCAATCACCATGATGCCGCCAGATTATTGCAATTGGAAGCATGTGACATGTTTAATATAAAACTTGGTAAATCAGGAGGCATTTACGATGCGCTCAAAATAATCAATATCGCAGAGGAAAACAACATCGTTACCCAAATCGGTGGTTTTCTCGAATCACGCCTAGCCTTTACTGCATCCGCCCATTTGGCGTTAGCCAGTGAGATGATACAATACTATGATTTCGATACTCCGCTAATGTTTGTCGAAGATCCCGTCGTTGGAGGCATAACATACGGTCCCCATGGTGAAATTACCGTACCCGAAGTACCCGGCCTTGGTGCTAAAATGGACGACGGATATCTTCGCTCCCTCGAAAGTGTAACGGTATAATAAAGGCGCTCCAATAGTTAGATTTTGTCAAGACCAGTTTTACAAAAGATTAACAGAGAAGATTTTTTTTCGACCTTCTTGCTAAGAACTCTCTCCCAGATACCTTGATTTATGGTAAAAGATGGTCAGTTTAGCCCAAATAGACGGTTAGTTATCTACGTAAACAAGGTTCGTTTTGCTTCAAAAGATGGTATGTTTTACCCAATACCATTAAATGTTATTTCATTTACAATAGTTGATATAAAAAAAGGGAAGAAATGAATAGTTCTTCCCTTTAAATGCTTTTATCCCAAACAGAAATCAGGATTATAGGAACAAAGATAATAGATTTGGAAGCGATTTCAAAGCTTTCCGTCAATTATATTTAGAAGATATTGCCCAAAATTCTTAGCAAAAAGTATAAATTATATTTTAAAGAGATCATTACAGTTCTCTAGTACTATTTCTTTTCTAATATGCTACCAAACTTATTTTTTTTTGCTTTCTGAAGAAATGATTCAGACAATTTACGTCATTAAATCCGAAATCATATCCGACTTCTACCAGTTGCTATCACTATATTGAATTGAAGGCGTTCTTGTATTCATTTCATTTTGTAATGAAGTAGCATAAGATTCCACGCTTTGTCCTGTTTCGGATTTGGCAATAAACTCTTATACAGTTGACGAAAGAACGTTGAAAACGGTGATCGACGGTAAAACAACCGATTACTGATTGTTAGCGCTTATGACGAATCTATATAAAAAGATGTGATTTATAAGCGGACTCAACAAATAGGCTTACTTTCTTGTAGAGGGAATTTAGTAAATTATATGTAATGCTGTTTATTCCCTTAATTAAATTTCCATTAGTATCGTAGCCGCACTCCCGCTTAATCCACGAAGTTCAGGGTAGCGCTACCCGAGACATTGGCTAGGCAAACAGTTCTGACACTGCGCGAATTATTCTAGTAAAATCTCTGCTGCTTGCTACTAGAGATATTCTCTTTTATTATCCAAGTCATATTTACTAGAAAGGACAAGCCCTAATATAGAAATTATAAAAGAATCTATATCAGGGCAAGAATAAACCTATTTTTTAAATTATTGAGGGTTATATTTCTCCGGAATAAGATATAAGATAGCTGTCATATACAACATATCTTTATACTTTATTTTCTCTTTTTCGGGTAGTTGATCATAGGGTTGATACATATACCAATAAACTATTTTTGCGGAACATAAATCCCATATATATTTGTCATAAGGTGAATCGATCGGAATTACTCTTGATAGTAATTTTCTATTTTTTGAATTTATAGAGTGAATATCCAGATCAATTAGACGTACAGATTTTGCGAGAGTTGTGGATCTTTTATCTGACAGCGGATATTTGAGATCTATTTCTAAACGAAATCGGACTTTTAATGTGTCTTGAATGTAAGGATCATGTATATAAACGAATTCATTTTTTTTTATAAAATTAGGAATACAAGAATCAACATAATAAGGAGCAAAAGTTGACCTTATTTCAAATAAACTATCCACCTTTTCAGCTGTTTTTTTAAAAATATCAAAACCATATTTTCGAATTAATAGATGTGATATTTCTTTATTATAGCAATTATAGTATTCATCTGAAAATAAATCAGAAAAAAATCGCCACTTCACACCATAATCACGTTGCAATACATTACAATATACGCATGCCCCAACGAGTTCTTTCGAATAATAAATATAATTTTGCTTATTAAAATCATCATTTGCATTTTTCATTCCGAACTCGCAATCAGATAATAATCCTTGCTTTCTTACTAATTTCAAATATTCCTCATATATGGAATCAGGCCCTACTTCATTTATATATATTGTATCGGGCCCTATTCCTCTGTTTTGAGCAAAGCTACTGTGCGCAGTGGCTAAAAGTAGAATGATAATGATTCTTTTCATTTCCTTAATTTTGGATTATATTTTTTTAATAGAGGTACTTGGGTATTATTTCTCATAAGAGGGATTTTTGTATAACCTCCTGAAGCATTACTATTTGATCCCGTTTTAAATGTTTTAATGGTATTAACAAAAAGTTCTTTGGAATAGCCATCTTTAACGAGACTTTTAAACGATTGTTCATATAAATTTCCAGATGCTGAACCATTTCCTAGTCCATTAGAAGAAAGAGCTCCAATATAATCAGGATTGTTACTTAGCCAATTATTAGCAATAACCGAACTGTAAACCATCGCTTCTACTTCATTGAAAACGGAAGCACCTCCTTGCCCTTTTTCATATTGGAAGCCATGAAATAATTCATGAGAAAAACCTTCTACTTTGACATAATCACTATAGCTTGAGTTCATAAGCATACCTGCATAGATATCACCACCGCCCCCAGCAGTTTCATTAAACTGTAAAGCATCAAGCGTATTTCCATTATTATCCGTAGGAGTCTTATTTATCATGTTAAAACTGTTATTTGAACCGATTAGAACATCCATAATATCTGCTCCACCATTGCTATACATTGAATTTAAATAATTAACAGATGCTGAGACAAAAGTATTATCATCTTCGTATTTCATATTTGCATTATAAAGCATTTGTTGTCGCTTTCCATCTTCATCGTCATAATAAATCCAAATTTCTTTTCCGTTAGGATCAAAGAACCTTACCGAATTCCCAGCACAATAAGCATAGGGACTTATCGAGTAATACTTTTCCGCCATCGGATCCACAGTATTGAATCTTCCCAATGTCGGATCCATATACCTTGCCGAGTAATCATAAAGATTCAATCCCCTGTCCGTATCCAGCTCCTTACCGTTATACTTGTAAGGCTGTGAAGAGCTAACCGCACCTTCGGGGAAGGACATCCCGAAAGGGTAATAGTGGTTCGTCTGTACTACCGCTCCGCTTGCATTAGCTACCACCCGGTTATTACCCAGATGATCCGTCAGGTAGAAGTAGTATGTACCACCTTCAATGTATCCTCCCTCAACAAGGATTCGCTTCAATACACCGTTTTCATAGATCACATTTCCGCAGTAATCCGTTGTCTTCCCACCGATCACCGTTTTCAGCTTTCTTCCGTCAGCAGCATACGTATAACTGTTCGTAGCCGAACCCAGAGGATTGCTGATGGTAAGCGTCTGTGGCAAATTTAGTAAATTATATGTAATACTGTTTATTCCCTTATTTAAATCTTATATTAGATTTCCATTGGCATCATAACTATATTCCGGGTGGTATTGGAGTTGTTCTTAAAGTCCATGCTTGCAGACAGACTGACGCTTGATCCGGCATCTTCTGCTTTGACCAGTTGATTGCCTGCATAGGTCATTGCCTGCACATCAATGTCTCCGTATGTGGCTGTTCCCATATTGCCCCTGCGTGCTAACGAAGTCATGTTCCCCTGTTTGTCATAGGCATAAGCCGTATTGAAATGGTCATTTGCGCTTCCGTTCTCCAGGAAGAGGATGATTTCAACCACGAGCCCACATTATAGATGCTCTTCAGAACTGTCGTGGTATTCTTCTGCGTTGTTTCTAGCCTGCCCACATCATAGTACCCGAGGGGTACAGTTCTAACTGCGTGGCTTTGCCACTAAAGTAAAGGCTAGGTCTGCAATTCGTTGTACTCATTCTGTCTCCAGAGCCCAACCTTCGTGATGCATCAGGTTAGCCTTAACATACCCGGTCTCTTGGCTAACACAATAATAAAACATTCTTCATCCCTTATTTCTTTGCCTCGGAATCGGAAAAGAACCCATACGAATTGCTTTCCGAAAAGTGGTAATCGATATTCTCACTAAAAAACATGCATTTCTCAGAAAAATTACGATTTTAGACATGTTGTGGTACAAAAAAATCCCGCTAATCATTTACAGACTAACGGGTTTTAAGCCATGCTTCAAGAGCTTTCGTTCTATGAGGGCATAACCTTGATTCAGTTATTTTGAGTTTTTATTTTGCTGATACTCTTCTTCTGTATTATCAAATGACATCACATTATTATCAAAACTTTCAAATGATAATAATTTAAAACCGCCATTGTGATACCTACATGTCCATGTACAATATCTTTCATCAGCATATAAATCGAAGACTAATTCTCCATTATCAAGAGTTTCTATGGGACTGGAGGCGAAAATAAATTTACGTTTTAAATTCGTTTTTGAAAAAATTGTTGTGTTTAAGTGACGACCTCTTACAAGAAAAGTATTTTCTTTATAATTAAACATTCCTAAGTCCTGATTTGCTCCAAATATTTTTTCCCTTCGGCACAAATTGTTATTAAGTCAGGTTTAAGACTATCTAGACCAAGCCAAATAGTAAATAACGACCCATCCTTAAAGTAGACGACTCCAGATTTCATACGAATAATGTTATCTAAAACAGGAAACAAATCTTTATTAATAATTTCCAGTTTATAAAGATATTGTATGTCCACTTTAGGCTTGTATTGTGCATATAAACAAATACATAACACAAGAAATACAATAGAAGTAAATGTTTTTTTCATAACGACATTATTTTACCATGTTTTTCCCGGTTGTTTTTTTCCATGAAATGCACCTGAATATGCAGGCTTCACATATGGTGATTTTTTATTATATGGAACTGGCTGGTTGGGTAATCCGTAAATGTTGAATTGTGACCTCCCCCCTAAAAAATGTACAGTTTAAAATTAGAGTTTCGTACTTAAATAATTATATTTATCCAACTTGTTTTTGTTATGAAACGATCTAAGTTTACAGAGTCGCAAATTCTCTTTGCTTTAAAGCAAAATGAGACAGGGGTAAAGACCGAGGAGGTTTGCCGCAAGATGGGTATAAGCGAAGCCACTTTTTATAATTGGAAGAAGAAATACAGTGGTTTAGGTGTTTCCGATTTTCGTCGTTTACGACAATTAGAGGAAGAGAACCAGAAGTTAAAGCAGATTGTTGCAGATCTTTCCTTGGATAAGCAGATGCTTCAGGATGTTTTAAAAAAAAAGTTCTGACCCCATCCCAGTTACGTGAAGCAGCTATGGAATTAATAGGTGAATATAAGGTTTCTGTCCAAAAAGCAACTGCTGCAGTTATGCTTCATCGTTCAGTTTGGTATTATAAGGTCAAACCTAAAAACGATGAACTTCTTTGTATGCGAATGCATGAAATAGCGCATACAAGAATACGATATGGTTTTTGGCGCATATTTATATTGCTTCGCCGGGAAGGGTTTAAAGACAACCATAAGCGTGTTTATCGGCTTTACAAAGCGGAAGGATTAAATCTGCGTTCAAAGCGCCGCTCTAGAAGCAGAGCCGGGATACACAGGGAAAATTATCCGGCAGTAAAAGAGATGAATCAATGTTGGAGCATGGATTTTGTATCCGATGCTTTGTATAACGGACAGAAGTTCAGAACACTTACTGTTATAGATAATTTCAGCAGAAAGTGTGTGGCCATTGAGGTTGGCCAATCCTTAAAAGGCAACGATGTTGTAAACACATTAGAGCGATTAAATGTTCTTTATGGTATTAGGCCACAAAGGATAAAAGTTGATAACGGACCTGAATTTATTTCAAAGGAATTGGACCGATGGGCGTATGAGAATAAAGTGGTGTTGGATTTTTCCCGCCCTGGGAGGCCCACTGACAATCCATTTATAGAATCTTTTAATGGAAGTTTCAGGGATGAGTGTTTAAATACAAACTGGTTCTTATCTTTGCAAGATGCAAAGGCTAAAATAGAGTCGTGGCGTAGAGAATATAACAGCTATCGTCCACATAGTTCTTTGCAGGACAGAACGCCCGAACAGGTAGAATTTGAAGTGTTAAATTACAGGGTAAACTCTAATTTAGCTGTGTCCGAATAATGGGAGGAGGTCATTACAGGGTAAACTCTAATTTAGCTGTGTCCGAATAATGGGAGGAGGTCACTTGTTGATGGTGATAATAGATTTCTATTGATAGTAAAGATTCTATTCGTATTGTGGCAAACAATATAAATCTTGCCAAAAAAGATCCTGCAATATTTATATCAAAATATAAGGTTATTGTATGTTATCAAAAAAAAGTAAGTATAATTATTTTGTGTAATTCAGATCGAATAAGAATAAGCGGTGTTACATATAAAACGAATAAGCCTCTCAGGAGTTATTTTGAATAATTCGATCATTTAGTATCAAATACTAAATGGGATTCATTGGGCTGTTCTTTTTTATTGATGTGAGCATATTGTAACTGATGCAGTTCTTTTACTTCAAATGTAAATACAAAATACGTTGTAGTAGCATTGATCATTTTTAAAGGAAATAATTTAAAGGTTTTTGTGTTTGATTGGTTCTGAGCCAGCAGCTAGCGCAAAAGATAGGAATGAGAATATAATGTTCTCCGTGTGATAGAGTGTTGAAATAATGTAAGAATATTAAATGTTAGTAGGAACCAGAAAACTTATTTTTATGTTGATTAAAATTTGTTATTTAAAGCATTTATTAGGATAAAATGGAAAGTAAATCTTTATGTAAGAAAGCATTGATGCTTTCAGCTTGCTATGTGGGTTTTGCAACAATAGCACTTTTTGCGATGTGTCCGGAATCATTTTTACATGGTGAGTGGGCTTTAATGAGTTTATTAGTTACATTTCCCGTGGCGATAATAAGCTTTGGGCTAATATATAGTGGCATTAAATGCACAGTGATTATTTTGGTTGTTCAGCTAGTAATGTTTCTACTGACTTGGTATTTGTTATATATTTCTTTGAAAAATAGAGGATATGAATAGGATGTATATATTTACATTAATGCTCATGGTAGGATATTTATTGTAATCCTGCGATGGGACAAAAAATAAAATTAATGATCGAAAAAGAAAGTGACATATAATATAATACTTAGTCAAATCGGATGGGGCGCAAATGGTAGCATTAATCAGATAAATCATTATTCTCCATTTGGATATCCTTTGCGAAAAGTTTAATTTCTTTTTCTAATATTGCAAGTACGTGATAGGAGTTGGATATGGTATTGTGCTTTTACAATTCTTCGACGAGGTATGTGGAACTAGTATTTGGGAGATTCAAGTTCCGAATGGGAATTGTAAGAGTTAAGTCACATGGCAATACTTATGAATTGATCAATATATGTAATGTAGATAAGTTTTAATGCAGGTTGAGCCTCTTTGGTTGAGTTGTTTAAATTAAAAAAATATGAAAGTTAAAAGAATTATGGCATTTATTGTTGACACTTCAATAGCGGCTACATTGTCTATTATTCTCGATGTAATATTGGTCTGTCTAAGTGTAAGAGTAATCTTGCCTATGGTTGGTTTGTTTGCATGGGCTATAATAATCTGTAAAGATAGCTTTAATGGCATGAGTCTAGGAAAGCGCTTGTTGGGTATTCAAGTTGTAGATAGTGATAAAGATCGAATAGCATCCCCTTTAAAATGCATAATCAGGAACTTATTCTATTTTCTAAATCCTATTGATTATCTCGTTATTTTCTTTAATTTGAAGGGAATGCGACTTGGAGACTATGTTGCTCACACAGAAGTAAACTTGCGCAACAGAACGCAAGAAAAGGTGGATTTTTATAAAATAAAATTTGCTTTAGGATATGTTTTAATTGGATTGACTGTCTTGGAAATTGCTATCTATATTCGTGCATCTTCCTTAGGAATATTAATTTAATATATATAATATTGGTTTCTATTTAAAATATCTCTGTTGATAAAAATTATTTTGATCGTATTTTTATTCCTTTTAAGATAATAATTGAAAAAAATAAATGTTTGATACGCTATTTCTCTGTGTAATTTAAGTAAAACAATCATTGATATTAAATCTAATTTACTATATTTGCCACAAGAGCTTACATTCAATGTATATACTATTGGAAGTATGATGAAATATCTATATGCTTTCTTATAAATAAATGTTCTGAACTTTAGCAAAAACGATCTATAAGAGATTAAAAATGAAAAAGATAATTATAGGTTTACTCCTGTATATTCTGTTCTTTCAATCTTCTTTGGGACAGAAAAAAATAGCAGGAGTCTATTTAAGTAAAAGTGGAACGAAAATAGAAATAAAAGGCAATGAATTTGTCTATATTGAGCCTCATATAGAAAATCCTGTTTGGTACAATGATACTTTGCTGAGATGTTCTTTTAGGTTGGTTGATGATGGGCTTATAGAACTAAATTCAATTGCTCCTCATCTGATTGTTCAGAGAAGCTTAAAAGTCATACAATCTTTGGATCCAACGGTCAAAGATAGTATAAGAGTATCCTTCAAGATACCATATCAGAGGCATAATTTAGATATATGCATATTCACAAATGACATTAAAACAGTCGATTTAAGTTATTCAAAAAATAATAGAATAGTGGTGTTACCCGGTAACACTAAAAAAATAGGGTTTTCTATTTCTCCAGGAATATATTTAACTCCTCATAGTGTAGATGGTTTGTATTACGGAATTCTATATTATTCCTCCATTGATTATAGTGTAGAAACACACACAAATCGTATTGATATTGAAATACCGGCAATAGATGATTCTTTTTTTGAAAAATATTATTTAAAGGGAGATTATGCTCGAATAGTAAACAAAAGTATTATTTGGAAAGGAGAAGTGTATCGAAAGTAAACAAAGACTGAATTACCATAAGTCTTTACCTTATTATTTATTATTTTAAAAACTGTCGGTAAGTAATCTATTATGAAAAAAAACTATTTATTATTCATCTTATTTATTTTTTATAGCTTCATTATAAGTGCCCAAAATAAATTATATGGCCGTTATTATTCAGAGTCAGGGGTCTATTTTGAAATAAAAGATGATAAGTTTAAACTAATTATGCTAAATAGTGCTATAAATGGATTCTATTCTGATATTTTAGCAGAGGGTACTATGAAATATATCGACAACTCATTTATTGAATTAAATTCTTTAATATCTCCTGTTTATGAAATATTTAGAACTTTGAAAATAACCCAAAGTGAACAAGGTCTTATGGATAATGATATTGAAATAAAGTTTCTTATTCCGTATAAGAGAGATAGCCTAAGAATAGCAATTTATACAGACAAATTTAAAACCTTTAAATTTTCTTATTCGGATTATAATAAAAGTATTATTATACCTAAAGGAGTGAATTCTTTTTCCTTTATGATAGAACCTGAAAATATAATAACTCATAATTTTGATGGGACTTACTATGGAGTATTAAGTTTGAACTCGTTAGAATATAATATCGAAAAGGAGATAAAACTGATAGAAGTCAACATCCCAGCTTTAGATGATTCTTTCTTTGAGAAATATTATCTAAAAGGAGACTATGTTCGAATAGTAAATAAAAGTATAATTTGGAAAGGAGAAGTATTCAATAAGATGGAGTAAATATGTTTATTTATTAGGATAATATAGTTGGACTTATATTTATTATGCCTATTAAAAAATAAATGAGCTCCTTTACTAATATATATACAAAATATTATAGAGCTTAAAAGAGGCTCATCATTTCTTCTACATAAACTTATGTGGATCCAATGGCAGAAAAGTATTATTCAATGAGCCCGTATATCTATTGTTTAATCCTATAAATCTCATTGATCCTGGCAGGAAGGACACAAAGCAATTGGAACTGTGAAATTAGCCATGATACAAAATATATTGCTAAAAGAAGTTCTAATTTATGTAAAACTGGGAGAAAATGGATGGATTGACCGACATCATTAAATTCGTACAATGTAAAAAGTTCCAATTTTAATAATTTGAAAACAATGGGTAATTCAGATAAAGTTGTTGAAGTTGTACTTAACGATAAATATACTTTTAAAAGACAAGATGGAAAAATAGGAGAAGCCGCAATGTTGTATTATGCATTTGATCCACAGTATGATTTACATAGAGACAAAGATGGCATACAAAATTTGCCTAATAGTAATATAATTGTTGTCATCAATAAAAATTTGTCACCTGCTGCAGCGGCAGAAGTGTATAGCCATGAGGGTAATGGACATGCTTTGTTGTATATTTTAAATGGAGGCAATCATAAAGGAGCAAGCCATGATAATGAAAGAAGTTGGGATTTAAATAGACAATTAATTGAGATGATTATTAATTCAAAACAAGAGCTATTAAAAATATGCAAGAATAATGAAAACAATAACTTATGTCTTCTTTTCGGTTTTTATCTTTTGTAACTTAGCATTGAATGCCCAATGTGAAATATGTATTGATGGTGTTTCATTTAACTATTACAATGGGATTACAAAACATTCCCAAACAATAGATAATTATCGAATAACAAATAATTCAAATGAAGAATATTTAACTTGGATTGCATTGACTCCTAATAAGGGAAAAACAAATGTTGAGTTGGTACACGATTTTTTTTAAGAAAAGGTGATTTCAATTATCTAGAACTGCTGTATGAAGATATAATTTGTAATAAACCTATTGATATAGGAGATATACTTTCATTAAAAAATATGCCAAACGAAACATTTTCGTATTTTATTGCAAAAACTGATACAAATTCAACACTTTATCAAGATAGGATTATTCTTCTTAGGAAAAAGGAAACAGAACAGTATTTGAAAAGGAAAATTGATGAAAAATACTTCTTTCGATTATCAATTATTGTCCTGTCAGAATAATAATTGATCGAAGAGGGTACTCCAAAAAAGAATACCCTCTTTCTGTATCATTTTCCTGCTGTTCAACCAGACGTTGTATTACAATGATACCTACGCAGGAAGCACAGCCCGGTATAACGGTAATATCTCCGCTATGAGCTGGAAGGTGTCAAATGAGATCCCGACACGCGGCTATAAGCTCAGTTATGACAATCTTTCCAAGCTGACCGCTGCAAATTATCTGGAGAACGGAAACGCGAATGCTCATTTCAATGCGATTTATGCTTATGACAAGTAGGGGAACATGACTTCCCTCAATCGCAATGGTAATTTAATACAAGATTTAAATAAGGGAATAAACTGAATATATCACACCAAATGTGCCACAGGCGCTTACCATCAGCAATTCTCTGGGTTCAGTGATAATATCACTTCAAATGTTCCACCTATATCACTCACAAATGTGCCACCCGTATCACACACAAATGTGCCGGAAAAATAACCACACAGCGCTGTAATCATATTAACCATTCATGATATCTTTATCCTAAAAGAGATTAAAGATACCATGGCAAACATTAAGATTACAATGCTAGAATTACGAAAAATGGTTCAGAACTTTGACCTGAA
>JAYRGX010000020.1:0-76425 GCA_041907545.1 Bacteroides sp. | reverse complement strand
AAGTCTTTACTTAAAAATTCTTTGGGAATGTCCATAATAAAGCTTTTATCAAAGTTATACATAAATTAAAAAACTGCAAGTCACATAACCTGCAGTTTTACATTTACACAATATTATGGACAGTGCCCTTTTTTATCTATACCGCTCTCTAATCATCTCCCCAATCCCTGGACGGTCTTATTGATATCCAAATAATTGAGTGAAGAGATAGAAAGCGTTATGGAATCTCTAATTGAGATGTATCGTCAGCGTCATATCTTTAGAAAAGGAGAAACTACACTTTTCATAAGAAGGGGGACCCATCACACCTTTCGCATCATTACTGAATCCATATTTCTCAGTCGGTATTCCAAATGCCGCGGTATCAAGCTTTCCGTTATTGTTTTCATCTTGATACATCGAAATAGCATAAGTGCCTATTGGAAGACCTTTACATGGTACTATCACGGTTTTATCTTTCACATCAATTGCAAAAGCCGCACAAGGTTTCTTCCTGAAAGATTCTTGAGAGTTGAAGATAGCCACATACAGTTTACCATCTACTTTTTCAAATCCCTCTACTCTAAGTGTCAGATTTTGCGAGAATAAATTTCCCGTTACAAGCAATAACACACTGGAAAAAATAAAAATCATTGTTTTCATACTCTTTATTTTAATTTGTTAGTAACTGTCTATATTAAGGTGTCGTCTCAAGAGTCCGTACAAATTAAACCGAATCTTCCTTCAACAACCTGCTGGACATACTTAGAAATTGGACACATCGTAGGCTGCCTTTTTACCCAATGTAATGAATACACCGATATAGAAAAAGTGATCGCTGGATGCCAACACAGGCTTATCATTCGTTCGACCGAATTCATTCTTCCGACAAAGTATATTGGTAGCCGATGCATGTATAATCACTTTCCTACTAGGCAAAAAGGTAACTCCCAAATCCAGGGAATTATAGGGTTTCACCTCATCATTCATCACCCCGGGCAAATTCGGGTTATGATAAGGTCGTCCGCTTGCAAACTGGTCAGTGAGTCCGATTATGCTCCTCAATCTAGGCAAGGAGTATTTTACCACCAAAGCAATGTTATGGCGGGTAGCATATTGGGGAGTAACCAACTCTGTATATCCGGCATATTTACGTTTGGATATATTATAAGTATAAGAAAGCTGGTATTCAAAATTAGTCAATAAAGAACGATCATTAAAGAAAAGATCCACACCCTTGCTATAGCCATACCCGGTGGAAGCTAACAATTCGGAATCTTCTGTAGAATAAGACTCCACATTATCAGGATATACCGAGGATTCACTCTCCATAGGAGTTATTAATGGTAAGTGGGTATACTTTTTATAATAAATCTCCGCTTTATAAAAGCGTCCACCCGATTTATACTGTCCACCTATATTATATTGATCACACGCCTGAGGAAGGAGCCTGCTCGACTGAACGAGATATTCATTTTGGGGCAATTGGGTATAGCGTCCTAACGTAGCGGAAAGCATTAAATCGTCCCAGTAATAATTAATAGCAAAGCGTGGAGAAATGCTTAAATGATCGCTTGGCCGGGTATATTCGGTCCGAAGAGACAACTCGGTTTTCAACTGCTGAAACGGATAAAAAGTCGACGTCACAAAACCTCCATAAATCGCCGGATGAACAGATCGGGTTACATTGACGGATGATGACTCTGCCGTTGCCTTTCCCACATTCTCGTAATTATTATCGTATTGACGAAGAAAGCTCTCCACCCCACCCTCTATCCGAAAGACTGGGGAAATACGTTTGGAGATTTTCGTTTTAAGATGCAATTCTTGCTGGCGTCCCATCCAACTATCATCCGCAACAACAGCTCCGTCCACATTCTGCCGATAGTATGAATAAGCCGCACCTGCAAACAAACTCCAATCGTTAGAGAACCGCTTTGTATAAGTCGTATTCAGATAGAAATTATTCTCTCCCAAACTAAACAATCGATTATCCTCCATTGCGTAGTTAGAAAAATCCGTCCGATCATATTCCACATACAGCTTAAAAAGATTAGCCTCATCCGGATGGTAACGGAATTGCGCGGCACCCGAAGCCATTCTATACGGCTTCTCAAACTCAACCCTACCTGGATAGAGCCTATCATAAATATCCAAGTTCTGATAATCAAAGTTCGTCGAAAGAGAACCTTTTGAAAAAGCTTTGGTTCCACCTCCACCTAATCCGACGGAAGAGAGGTTTATACCCAATTTATTAATAACACTTTTATCTTTCGTATCCAATGGCAATGCAGCGGAGAGAGCATCTCCATATTCGAGAGGAGCACCACCCGTAGCCAAATTGATTCCACTGAACATAAATGTAGAATAACGTGCCCGGACAGGAGTATTGATACCGGCGGCAGTATAAGGATTCAGCACATGCATACCGTCAATGTAGGTCTGTACCTCATCACTATCTCCTCCGCGAACCAATAGTTTGCCACTCTCGCCTTGGACTTGAGTTCCGGGCAATGTTTGCAGTGCTTTATACAGATTACCGTTCGCTCCACCCTGTGTAGCCAATTCGACCGGTGATATATCGCTCCAACGACTATTTGCCGATGGAGTCTTCTTTGTTTTTACCACCACTTCTTCCAATCCTATACTGTCTGTAAAAAACTTTATGCTTACGGTATCTACTTTAGCAGAATGATTTTGGTTCTGGGCTATACCAGCTGAAATGAAGCACAAGCAAAGTGCTCCGAAGCATACTATTTGTTTAATCAATTGTTTCATATTTACGTCGATTTACAACGGCAAACATAGACGTAATATGATGACCTACGAAATTTTTGGGATATATAGCCCGACTCTGTGACGAATGACCATCTCACAGTGACAAACAACTACCTCGGGCCAAGAAAAAGTGATGAATGACCCAACAGATAGCTATAAGAGAAAGAGAAATCGGATGTGATTTAAAAAGGCGATAAGTTTTATTTTGCGATATTATTCAGATGTATTTTAAACTGTTTAGTATAAGCTCTTGATACGGGAACTTCTTCCAAACAGTGTTTTAGGCGCAGACGATATCCCTGCATATTCCCATCCACTCGCGCCACAAAGTGAATATTCACCAAATAAGCCCTATGACAACGTAAAATGCTAGAGTAAGACTGAACAATTCCTTCAGCCTGTTTCATTGTCATCCTTAATAGCTTTTGCATTACTTTATTTCCTTCCAGGTAGACCAGCTTGATATAATTGCCTTCAGCCTCAGCATACAGCAAATTCTGCACCTCAAGTTCAAAAACATCTTTCGAACCGTCGGCAAAGCTCAAATATGAAGATGTATTTTCACTGTCATCCACCCTGTCTTCAGAGTGATCCGAAGAGAGATCAGCAGGAATATCTTTTTCATCATGCTCTTCACCTGCCAAAAGGGTATTTAGCCTTGTAGCCTCTTTTAAATTGCGACTTAATAAGATATTACGGTTCAACAACTGAAAAAAGACAATAGGAAAAGGTGCCAGTATAATGACAGATAGAAAACTGCCAAGAATTAGATTTCTACTGAACTCCCAATGAAATATAAAGATGGAATATACAGCGTTGGACAACGCAATCAACATGCACATCAACAAAGTATCAAGTAAATCACGCCCCAGCGTCCACGTTTCTTCCTTATAATAATTAGGAAACAGTGCAGGTAGCAAATAAGCAAAAACACTCAATGACAATGAAGACATAAGCCCATAACCGATTACGATCAATAACTTATGCTCCGGAATGCGAGATATGCCAAACGGTTGAAGTAAATAAAGAATGAGAAATATAATCAAAGAAGAATAAAGCACCCCTTTCCACCGTTGACAAAGTTGTGGATAAGGACTTCTTAAAAGAGCTAACAATCTAGTAATCATCTCAGTGAATTGTAAGTTACATACCTATTCTTAAGCAATTCACAAAGATAATATAAAAATCGAACCTATTATCGCGTTTAGAATGTAACATAAATGTAATATAAAGCGCATATTTACTCCTTCTCTTTAAAAAAGAATAAATAAATCCCTCTTTTTTATGTTATAAAACATATTTAATCAAAATAATCCGTATCTTTGTAGCGTTAAAAGAAAGAAAAAAGTAAAACAGCTCTCCGAAACGCGGAAAGCACAAAAAGACGAAGGTTATGAAAAAGAAACAAAATGAGATTTTTATGTTGCAGTACCGTATTAAACGCTACCAAGCAATGGGAAATGGAACAATGTGCCAAACTTTGAATGGCAAACTACAAAAACTGCTTGCAAAGCAGATAACAATGTAAATTAGACTTTCAAATAGAATTATAAGAGCGGCAAGCTGTAAAGCTTACCGCTCTTTTTATGTCCAAATAGGACTATACCTGAAAATAGCACCATACAAATCTTCCATCCATGAAATAAAACATTTTTACCATAAAAAATCATTCACCAGTTAAAATAATCCAGTGCATTTTAACCCCATTCAAAATAACCTCTGAGAGGGGGTATAATCAGGTAACGACTGAACTATGATGAAGTAACGAGTGAATGGCATTCAGTATACGACTGAATAAAGTTCAAGTTACGACTGATTTTATATTATTAAATAAGCAAGCTGAAAAGAAACATCATCTTGTAAATTATTTATCATACAAAATCATTAGAAGAGTTTTTTATCATCCAAAAGCCTCAGGATAAATATCATCAAAAGAGAGAGAATATATAGACAAGGTTTGCCCGCAATAGATACGGGAGCGTTTTTTAGATACGAAAACTCAATCGGACACTATATCCTTACCAAATGGGTTTAAAGCCAAAGCAGCAAGTTTGAAATGCTGCATACCAAAAGGAATACCAATGATTGTAATGCACAAGAATAGCCCAAATGCAAAATGAGAGACACAGATCCATATACCTCCTAAGAAAATCCACAGTATATTCATAAACAGAAACAAACACCCATCGGCGGAAGGGCGACTTTTGATCTGTCTGCCAAAAGGCCACAAGGCCAATCCTGCAAGTTTCATGGTTTGCATGCCAAAAGGAATACCAACAATTGTCAACATCATTAGCAGACTTGCAATGAAATATTCCATTGCAATAAATATCCCCCCGAATGCCAACCAAAGAAAGTTCATCAAGCAGCCCATACAGATAGATTTAATGTAGGCTACAAATATATAGTAATTTATTCAAAATCAAACTATTTAGGCCCAATCACTGAATTCAAAGCTAAGCTGTTCCCACACTCCCTTCTCTCCTCTTTCATCTTTAGGGTTGGACACCGAAAGCCCGATCAACCGGATAGGATGGTTTTCGTAATCCACATCTTTAAGGAGCTGCTTTGCCAAGGGGAGAATAACCTTTAAATCGGTGAGCTTTTCGTGTTGGGTGATGCTCCGGGTGATTTGATTAAAATCATAGAACTTAATTTTGAGCGTTAGTGTATTACCCAAAAAATCCTTGTCGGATAACCGTTCCACTAACTCTACAGCCGTATGATACAATTCAATAATGACAGACGAACGGACGGATATATCTTTCTCAAGAGTATGCTCACAACCAATGGATTTCCGGACACGTATTGCCTCTACCGGGCGGAGATCAATGCCTCTGGCAAACTCATAATAAAGTCCCCCTACCTTACCGAAAGCAGCTTGCAGAGTGGGCAAAGAGCGCGCCCGCAATTGCGCTCCATTGTGTATACCCATCGAGTGCATCTTCTTTGCTGTCACAGGTCCCACTCCCCAGAAGCTTTCGATAGGTAGATTCGCGATAAAATCGAGTGCCTGATCGGGATGTATGGTGCACAAGCCATCCGGTTTACGAAAATCGGATGCCACTTTAGCCAAAAATTTATTATAAGAGACCCCGGCAGAAGCTACCAGATTCAACCTTTGACAAATTTTCGCCTTTATCTCCCGGGCAATATCCACTGCAAGAGGAATGCCGGCTTTATTCTCGGTGACATCAAGGAAAGCTTCATCCAAAGAAAGCGGTTCGATGATATCGGTATACTCATGAAAGATTTCATGAATTTCACGAGATACACTATGATAGACCTCCATACGCCCGTGAACAAATATAAGCTGGGGACACAAACGCTTTGCCTTCTGCGATGACATAGCCGAGCGCACTCCATACCGCCGTGCCTCATAACTGGCGGCAGCAACAACACCACGCGCTTCGGCATGCCCCACGGCAACAGGTTTGCCGCGAAGTTCAGGATTATCCCGTTGCTCCACCGAAGCATAGAAAGCATCCATGTCAATGTGTATAATCTTACGTTCGTTCATATACAATTATTCCTGTGCAAAAATACATAGCTTTTGGCATTATGCAATTTGCACAGGAATAAGTTTATGAATTGTTAGTTCGCATTGCTGCAAACTAATAGAGTCTGTAAATCAGACAAACAGTTTTACAACATTGTAGATAATGGCGGCAAGCAATCCGCTGACAGGTATCGTAAGTACCCAAGCTATCATAAGATTGCCTGTAACTCCCCAACGGATAGCCGATAGACGTTTTACAGCTCCAACACCAATGATAGCACCTGTAATAGTATGAGTAGTACTTACCGGTATCTTCAAAAATTCAGTCAGGAACAAAGTAAATGCACCGGCTGTCTCAGCTACAACACCTTCAAAAGGAGTTACCTTGGTTATTCTGGAACCCATTGTCTTTACAATCTTCCATCCTCCGGACATCGTACCCAAAGATATCATTGTAAAACAAGAAATGGGCACCCAGGCCGGCAAATCATTGATGGACTGAATACCCATTCCCAAACCCAGTGGGTGAGCGGCAATCATTGCAGCAGCAATAATACCCATGACTTTCTGCGAGTCATTCAAACCATGCCCTATACTAAAGAGAGCAGATGAGAGTAACTGCAATTTCTTAAACCATCGATTTGCTTTATGAGGATTGGCTTTTTTACAAACATAATACAGAAGAACGGTGAGACCTAGAGCCACTATCATACCAATGAGAGGAGCCAAGAAGATAAAAGCTACGATCTTCATAATCACCGATCCATGCACAGCCTGAAATCCATTTGCCATAATGGCAGCGCCGGCAAAGCCTCCAATCAGAGTATGAGATGACGATGAAGGTATACCCAACCACCAAGTGGCAAGGTTCCACATCACCGCAGCAATCACACCCGAGAGAATGATAGGGAGGGTAATAAACTGTTCATATACCGTTTTGGACACTGTGTTGGCAATTCCGAACTCACCAATAATGTATTTAGCGATAAAGAAAGCTACAAAATTGAAAAAAGCAGCCCATAATACAGCTTGAAACGGCGTTAATACTTTTGTAGACACGATAGTGGCAATAGAATTCGCCGCATCGTGAAATCCATTGATATAATCAAATAGAAGTGCTAAAATAATAATAGAAACAAGTAAAGCCATATTTTCGGTTTTATGCGTACTTTACAATGATAGTCTTTATAATCTTGCCTACATATTCCGCCGAATCTGTAGCTTTTTCAAGCTCATACATGATCTCTTTTATCTTGATAATCTCAATTCCATCCTTTTCATTTTCAAAAAGATGAATGATAAAGTTCTCATATACATCATCAGCTTTATTCTCTATATCATGTAAATCCGAACAATACTTCTTCGCATTAGTCGGGCTCTTTTTCAATACATCCAACTCCTCTACAGCCTTACCTATACATATAGCCGATTCACGGATAAGATTGGCTAAATCAATAGACTCTTTAGGCATGTTTTTAGGATTGTATAGTACAATACGCTTTGCACAACTATTTACATGGTCAATCACGTCATCAAGGCGACCAGCCAATGCGTGAATATCTTCACGGTCAAAAGGGGTAATGAATGTAGTATTCAATTCATCAAATATCTTATTTGACAAACGGTCACCCTCTCTCTCTTCATCTTTAATCTTTTTATAATACTCTATCGCTGATTCATGACTGTAAGCTTCCAAACTTTCAATCATTAAGTCGGATGTTGCAAGCATTACGTCGGCCATTTTACGAAGCAAAGGGAAGAACTTTGGCTCTCTAGGAGCTAACTTGTTCAAAAAAGAGTTGTTCATAATGTAAGAATTATATTTATATCAAATCCAAATTGTATCTAATACCTTTTGTTAGTAAGCTTAAGAACCCCAAACACGTATGTCCTACAAAAGTTTTTAGGGAATAACTTGTTTATTCATCCAAAAAAACGCTATTCTTTGATAAGCAAGTAGGATTCAAAAAAAAACTGTGCAAAAATAAAAAATGTTATATATAAATATGCAATGTTTAACTAAAAAATCACTTTTTTATTCTCCACCAAAAGTAGTATTTAGCTTCTCTGAAAGCTGATCTTATATCATAATCACAGGCATTAGCCATATATGACTATCTATAGAGCAGAATTTCAAAGAAAAGCACATAAATAAGATATAATTCTTCTTCCCGAGATCGCAAAGAATAATGAAATCGAAATGTAACATGAATGAAAAGAAAGTAGGCAGTACCAAAATGCACCTCTATTTCTCACAATCTTATGCCATAGCCAAATGAGGTATTTCCGCAATTACCCGACAAGGTAGCCCCGTCATATCGGAAAAATTCATGGGATAAGTTTTCGCTAAAAAACGTTCATACGGTCTGCCTTTTAAAAGCGAAGATAAATTGCATAAATTCTCTACTACAAACACATCATGATCAGCGCAACTTTGATCGGCTTTAGGATGTTCAACTCCTCTCCTTATTCCTGCAAAATCAACGCCGATTATAGAAACACGCTTAGATATAAGAGTATCAATCAATTCCATTGACAAATATGGGTGAGCCGTAAAATAAAGTTGTCCACCATAGCCGACCTCCTCGATAAACGAGGAATAAAGAGCTACAAACATATTTTCGTGAACCAATGACAAATCAATATCAGCGACACCAATTTCACCTTGACCACAAGCAGAAACATCAAATACGATCCCGTCTCTTTCAATATATTCCAATGGGAAAACTTTATTCATGACATCAAAATGTGTCCCTAAATGTCCTGTAAAAACCATCTTTTCATACCCTTTGGCATCTGCTACCATCTTGGGGCTGACTCTTAATGTTATATCAATATTCATATTATATATTTTAAATTTATTCTTTTACTGAAAAAACACCATGGGGACATACCTTAATGCACTTTTTGCAACCAATGCACGTATCGCCATTTTTAATCACAACATGCTTGTGCCATAAGAACTGAACTTTGCCTATCACTTCTTTAGGGCAACACGCCACACACTCCCAACATGCTACACATTGCCTTGGATCAACCGCAATGTAAGGTGTAATGAATTTATTCTTAAACATATCTTTTTTTTGGCAAAATAACGACCTTTCCGTGATATGCCAAATGGACAACTCAAGGCAAAACTTGTACTATTTAAGGTAGTTCTTTCTGAATTGCGTGGGGGTAACGCCGGTACTCTTTGCAAATAGCCTCGAAAAATAAGCATAATCCTCAAATCCGAGTTCTAGGGCAATTTCCTGTATATTCATAGAAGTATGTGCCAGCAAGCGCTTTGCTTGTAGCATCACCTCACTCTGAATATATTTACTCACGCTCAATCCGGTGAGAGATTTAACAACTTCATTCAAATATACCAAAGAGATATTCAACTTGGCTGCATAGTAAGAGGGACTCCTATCCGTGCTGATTTCTTTAATCAATTGTTGCTTAAAAGCGGACAATATCTCACGGTAACGATTACTCGTAGCAGAAGACACTATTCCTTTATCTATTATTTCAGCAAATGTCCCTGCAATAACATTGGAAAGATTACGGATAATTTCAGAAGATACACCACTATCGGAAAGAATTGTTTTTCGGTATAATATAGAGAATAGAAGTGACAATTCACTTTCTTGTTCGCCACCAATCTCAATCGGTTTTAAGTCTACTGCAGATCTATCCAATATCAGTTTGCACTTATCACTCAAAAATGAGCTGTCCATAACCAGATTATATCCTTCGGCTGTCTGAGAATCAATCCATGAATGAACTTGTCCGGGTTGCACAC
This sequence comes from Bacteroides sp., assembly GCA_041907545.1. GTDB lineage: Bacteria > Bacteroidota > Bacteroidia > Bacteroidales > Bacteroidaceae > Bacteroides. The sequence goes on along the minus strand of JAYRGX010000020.1, from coordinate 66,385 downwards.
AAAAGATTGAATGAGGAGGAACTTGCAGTTCATTGAAGTCAACACTAACAGTGCACTCCCCATTGGTCAGCAGCCCAAAAATGTAAAAGTCATCCTGATGGGCGGATAATACCGAAGGTGATTGTACATCCGGTGTTATTATCCTACAAGAAACCCCACCGTACGCTTTCTCTGTTATCTTATATGTTGGTATTGGCATATACGTATAAAAATCATAATATAACGTTGGTATTGGGACAAACATACACAAAAATAGCGACACATAAGTGTACTCATTTTAGAAAGTAAAGGTTTTAATAGTACAAGGGCGGTTATGAATTAAAAAGAAAGTAGTAAGAACCAAGAAAAAAGAGAGAATAAATAAGATGTCCATCTAATTTAATCTCTCTTTTCTAATTTAATGCTATACACAACGTGGAGCTGGAGGGAATCGAACCCTCGTCCAAACGAGGAAAGTATAAGCTTTCTACATGCTTATCTTTGCCTAGATTTTCGTGTAATGGCAGAACCAAAGCCATCAACCATTACCTTATCCTCTTAAATTTCATTCGTACTTCAAGGCGAGTATGAACTATCCCCGATTTAACTGCACCACTGAATCGGAATGCTTCGGAGCAACGGCTTCCGAGTGATGTCCCGTCCCAGTACCTAGTACCGGGATTAAGTTAATCTACTATGATTCGATTAAGCAGCAAGAGCGTAATTATTTTCGCCAGATAAAATTTTGAAGACTGAGATTAAAGTGCAAATCAACGACGCACTGCATGCTTACTTACCCGTTCTACCCGCTGTCAAATCCAGTCAACCCCATGACTTTGCAATAAGCTGATAGATGAAAGAGAGGATACGGATATAAAACCCGAAAACTTTCTTTCGCTGCAAAGATACGAAATGTTTTGCATATTGGTATAATATGTAGCTATTTTCTATTAAGGCTAAATAAGGAAGGGCTACTTCCATACCTTTTGGGCAATCTCACAGACCAGATTGATCTTACGCCATTGTTCCTCTTCAGTGAGAATATTTCCTTCCTCTGTTGAGGCAAAGCCACATTGGGGGCTCAAATACAATCGTTCCAATGGAATATATTTTGCTGCTTGATGGATGCGTTCAATCACATGTTCCTGATTTTCCAAGTCGGCATACTTCGAAGTGATTAGTCCTAAAACAACTTTCTTGTCTTCGGGAACATATTTCAACGGTTCAAAGCCACCTGCGCGATCAGTATCAAACTCAAGGTAATATGCATTCACATTTTCTCTTCCAAAAAGAGTTTCCGCTACGGGTTCATATCCTCCCGAAGTAGCCCAGGTTGAATGATAGTTACCACGGCAAATATGGCTATTGATAACCAGATCATCCGGTAGGTTTTTTATGGCTTCATTATTCAAACGCAGATACAATTCTTGTAATTCCTTTACATCATATTCTCCATTGGTCATCGCTTTCCAGAATTTCTTATCACAAAGCATTCCCCAAGTACAATCATCCAACTGGATATTTCGACAGCCCAATTGATAAAATGCATAAATTGTCTCATGATAGGCTTTTGATATGTCTTGAAGAAGTTCTTCTCTGTCGGAATAATAGAGTTCTATACAGCGTTCGTTTTCTCCACGGGTTAATTCGGCATAAAACTGAGCCGGAGCAGGAATAGTCTGACGAGGTAGAATGTCTTCATCCACTATATGCTTCAAGAAGCTAAAGTGTTCAAAAAAAGGGTGCTCCGGATTAAAACGGACTTTACCACAAAGTCTTGCCGAATCGGCACGGGTTTCCTCGCCATGAAAAAGGTAACCCTGAGGCATCATATTATGTTCTACTCCCAGCAATCCCCAGAAGAAATCTAGATGCCAATAGCTCCGGCGAAACTCTCCGTCGGTAGCCGACTTTAGTCCTGCTTTCTTTTCTTGTTCAACAAGCTGACTTATACAATGGTCTTCTACCAATTTAAGTTCTCCTGCAGAGAGCTGTTGATCAATAAACTGTTGCCTAGCACGCTTTAGCACTTCCGGTCGCAAAAAGCTACCTACTATATCAGCTCTGAATGGCGCATTTTGATTTGTACTCATCGTTCTTCTTCATTAATATTAATATCATTTTTATCTGTACAAAGGTATATATAGCAGATATATCATCCAACACAACAATTAAATACGGATAATTTATCTATATTTGCATTATATATTGAAATAAATAAAGATATATTATCCACATATCAAGCAAAAAAACAAATATTTATCTATGGAAAATTTAGATCATATAGACATAAAAATCCTAAGGGCGCTACAGGATGATGCAAAACTGACCACTAAGGAATTGGCCGCAATAGTCAACCTTTCTCCGACACCGGTATTCGAACGACAACGGAGATTGGAAAGAGAGGGGTATATAAAGAAATATATTGCTGTACTAGACCCAAAGAAACTGGGTAACGGTTTTATTGTACTATGCAACATTCGGTTAAAACAACACAATAAAGATTATGGAAAGCAATTTATGGAAGCTGTGACCCACATAGACGAAGTCACCGATTGCTACAATACATCAGGAGAATATGACTTCATGATGAAACTATATGTAAAAGACATGGAGCACTATCAGGATTTTGTGTTAAACACTCTTGGAGACATCGACTGCATTGGAAGTTTGCATAGCATATTTGTGATAGGCGAGGTGAAAAGCGCACAAGGTATCCCCATACCTTATAGAATGGAAGAAAAATCAAAAAGTCAATGAGATATCGTACTGAACTACCGACAAAAACTAAAAAAAGTGAATTGAAAAGGGAATAAAGAGAGAATATATTTACCTTTGCTATATAAGAATATAGCATAATAATCGGGTATCCAGTCTTAATTCAAAAGTAAAAATACGTATGAAAAAGTATCTTGTTATAGCGCTGGCATTATTTGCATTCAGCACACAGGCATTACCTCAGAAGACTAAGCTTAATAACAAATTGACTATGCTTGTTGGCACGTACACTAATGGTACCAGCAAAGGCATCTACACTTATCAATTTGACCAAACAAGTGGCCAAGCGCAAATATTAGACTCCATAGCAGTTGAAAACCCTTCATATCTAACTCTCTCTGCAAATGAGAAATTTGTATATGCGGTAAGCGAAATGCCCGATTCAACAGCTGCCGTTATTGCTTATGGATTTAATAAACAAAACGGAAAACTAAAATTTTTAAATTGCCAACTGACCAAAGGTGCCGATCCGTGTTATGTCTCAACAAATGGAAAAATGGTGCTCACGGCAAATTACACAGGAGGTTGCATGTCTTCTTTCCCTTTAAACAAAGACGGAAGTCTTAATACATCAAGCACATTATATCATGGCACTATAGGAGGGCCTGATGCTATTCGTCAAGCAACACCCCATATCCATTGCGCCGCATTCTCCCCTGACGGGAAATATATCTTTGCAACGGATTTCAGTGCCGATCGTATATTGCATTTCACCGTTAATCCAAAACAGACTTTACCTCATGCCTTAAAAGAAACGACAAATATAGATAAGGATTCGGGACCAAGACACCTTACATTCAGCCCGAATGGGAAATATGCATATCTCATCAGTGAACTCTCCGGAAATATTACGGTATTCAATTATAAAAATGGAAAACTAGCCAAAATTCAAGTCATCACTGCCGATAAGCTTCATGCCCGTGGTAGTGCTGATATCCACTTGAGCCCTGATGGCAAATTCTTGTACGCAAGCAACCGATTGAAAGGAGATGGAATAGCCATATTCAAAGTAGATTTGGCAAAAGGAACGTTGACGGATATAGGATATCAGTTTACCGGTATCCATCCACGAAACTTTAACATTACTCCTAATGGTAAATACTTGTTAGTAGCTTGTCGCGACAGCGATTTTATCCAGGTATATCAACGTAATTATACTACAGGTCTTCTAGTTGACACACATCAAAGCATTTACCTGAGTAAACCGGTTTGCGTTAAGTTCGCAGAATAGAACAATGAAATACAAAGTAAACCGAGCCTAAAAATATTAGGTTAATGAAGTACTAAAAACAAAATTAAAATTCACATAATCATGAGAAAAGAGATTATAATACTCGCAGCTTCCATTTTATCCACCTCGGCGGTAGCTCAAACAGAAGTGATAACAGGAGTGACCCGTGGAAAAGATTATGGCGTTACTTATATACTGCCTAAGAGTGAAATTGAAATAACCATTCAAACAACCAAGCACGTATATACCCCTGGTCAGTTTTCAAAATACGCTGATCGTTATATGAGATTAAGCGATGTATCCTCCGACCCTAAAGTGTACTGGACATTAGACAACTTACAGGCCAAAATGACTGGAATGCCGGATCGTGATAAAGTGTATTTTGTTAAATTGAAAGACAAAACAGTTGCCCCTCTTATTGAATTGACAAAAGACGGCGTTGTATGCTCTATCAACATGCCTCTTGGCAGTGGACAACCAACTTCAAAACCGGAAGTTCAACCTTTAAAGAAGCAGAATAAAGAAGTAGATCCCAGGGATTTCCTTACTGAAGAGATCTTAATGTCAAACTCAACAGCTAAGATGGCCGAACTGGTAGCCAAAGATATTTATAACATCCGTGAAAGTAGAAATGCACTATTACGGGGAGAAGCTGAAAACTTGCCTAAAGATGGTGAGCAGTTAAAGATTATGCTTGAAAACTTAAATATCCAGGAACAAGCAATGACTGAGATGTTCTCAGGAAAAAACACAGAGGAAAGCAAGACGTTCACATTTCGTGTCGTTCCCAAAGAAATGAAAAATGATATTCTATTCCGCTTTTCTAAGAAATTAGGAGTCGTTGCGAATAACGATTTGGCTGGAGATCCGGTATATGTCACATTAACCGATTTGAAAGCCATCAACATACCGGTGGAGGACAGTAAAAAGAAACCGGTGGATGGAATAGCTTATAATGTCCCGGGAAAGGGGAGTATAACCATACAGTATCTAAATCAGAATTTATACAATGGAGAAATTCCTGTAACTCAATTCGGGACAATTGAATATTTGGCACCGGTATTATTCAATAAGAAATCTACGGTTAAGGTATTGTTTAATCCCGAGACAGGATCATTGGTTAAGGTTGACAGAGAAGAATAAATTTGTCTTTGTGAAGTTGCATAATATAGGTCATAACCCGTAATGCATAACCTTCTTCTTCCAAAGCAAAATGATCTTTAAGTAAGTCAATGATATTCTGCACGTTCCGCTCTCCATCAATGAGTTGCCAAAGGGCAGTCCCATGTTCTTCTAAGCGAACCCGAACAGGAGAAGATAACCGTTTCGGCAAGAAATAACGTGTTAGAAAAGTATTTTTAAACCGGGGGAAAGAGAGAATGATACTCTCTCCTTCCCATTCGGTTTCTATTGAATCACAACGTACCGGAATCGTTTCCAATAAGTTTGCTTTTTCTTTTGACATACTATCATATAGTATATTGAAATGCTACTTATTAAAGGATAAATTTACAGAATGAAACATATCCTTTAATAAATAGCACTTCAACAATATTATTTCTTCATATTAGCTTCTTCAAGACCATAGCGCTTAATACGATCTTCTCTCTTTAAAAGCAAAGCAATTCCAACTGATAATATTCCAAAAATCATGAAGATAGACAAAGGAATTGTGTAATCATAGCTCACCACCCCATTCTTCGTCGATTTTGCAAATGTATCAATAACCCATCCTATGAGAAGCGGCACCATCGACAACCCTATATTCTGAATATAAAATATTAAAGAATAAGCTGATCCTAATTGTTTCTGAGGAATAATCTTTGGAACAGAAGGCCACATAGCCGAAGGTACCAAAGAGAATGCCACACCCAACACAATTATTAAAATTAAAGCGAACCACCAGTATTGCAAAATAGGCAATGTAAAGAGTAAATGTACAAATACAAGCATTATGGAACCAATAACCATTAATGTCGCACCCTTACCTACTCTATCATACAGTGAGCCAAATAAAGGAGTCAATAAAATACAGCCGAAAGGTAACATCATAGGAATATAGCCCGCTAAGCCCGGCTCAACATTATATTTATAAATCATCACTTTTACTGCAAACTTCAAGAATGGGAAAACTCCGGAATAAAAGAGCAAGCACAAGAATGTGATTAACCAGAATCCCTTATTTGTTATGATGAACTTTATATCACTAATCTTAAACTTATCTTCATCACTCTCATTGACAGTAGCAGCTTGTGAAGCATCCAGTTTCTTATCCATCACGCAATATACCAGATATACCAAAAAGCCTACGCACAAGAATACGACACCCAGTAAGACCGGCATGGAAAGATGTCCCATCGTTTTTGCCAATGGTAAACTAAAGCCTAGTGCAAGACCCGTACCTATACGGGCCATAGCGACCTGAAGTCCCATAGCCAATGCCAATTCATGACCTGTAAACCACTTCACAATAACTTTTGATACGGTTATACCGGTAATCTCAGCACCGACTCCAAATATTGCAAAACCTAACGCGGCAAATAAGACCTGGTAGGTCATTCCAAATAATGTCCCCTGCAGAAAAAAGTATGGAGATATAGCCCAATATTTAATTAATGCACCTCCGAACATTAATATGGAAGAAAGGGTTCCAGTAAAGCGGACACCCATTTTATCAAGAATGATACCACCAAAAAGCAACATCAATAAGAAAACATTGAAGTAGCCATAAGCCCCTGTAAAGAAGCCATATTCAGTAGACGACCATCCCAAGCCATCCAATTTACAATCCACCGGCTTCGCTGTGGTCACAGCCTGAGCATTCTCCACTTTATCAAAGCTACCGTCAGCATAATATACGACCTGTCCTTTAGTGGTCAACAAGTCTTCTAACGGCGCCATCACGTCCGTCACAAAATACCCACACATCATTGTGAAGGAAACAATCACCAATGCACTCCAACGAAAAAGTTTAGAGTCATTCAATTTAAGTTTCAAATGTTCTGTCATTATAGTATTTAGCTAAAATATTGATATTATCTAAAAATTGCGAACAAAGGTAATAAATAACCCTTCGGGACAAACAAAAGGATAGTTATTATTTCCAAATCCATAAAGCAAAAAAGTGAGACTGATAATTTATTCAGCCTCACTTCTTTAGTTATAATTCAAATTTATTTTCTTAAATATTAATGCGATGCAGGAGCTGGAGCCGCAGGAGCTGGACTCGCAGGAGCGGTAGCAGCAGGATCAGCTGTAGCACCACCTTGAGGAGCAGCACTTTGAGGAGCAGCAGTTCCGGCAGGCATATTATAAGGATTTGTTTTTTCTTCTTGTTGCGCCTGTTCCATAATTACATCCCCACTCTTCTCAGAAACAGTAGGTACTACGTAAGCTGTAGCAATACTCATCACTACCATAAATGCAGCGAGCCCCCATGTTGCTTTTTCAAGAAAATCAGTAGTTTTGCGCACTCCCATAATCTGATTGGAAGATGAAAATCCTGATGCCAATCCTCCACCTTTGGAATTCTGAATCAATACGATGAAACACATCAGTATGGAAGCAACAACCATTAAGACAACTAAAAATAGGTACATTTTATTATTTTGATTTAGCGTTAATAATCAATTTCTCTAAAAAACGGATTTGGTCTGCAAAGTAAGCATTTTTTTTTGGATAATTCAAACTTAATTTTTTAATAATTTCAAGAGCTTTCTCATACTTATGTTGCTTTATATATATCTTTGCTAAAGTTTCAGTAAAGCAACTGTCGTCCAGCTCATAAGAACTATCTTGAATGCGTTCCGGAGACTCTTTTTCATCGTCCGTTATAGTATCCGCCTCACCAACTTTATCATCCACAGAAGAGACTTCGGATACAGATTCTCGATCTTCTTCATCCAGTTCAGTTCGAGAAAGAAGAGGTAATATTTTGTTTTCAGAAAGTTCAGCCGATTCAACAGATGAATTTGAAGAGCGCTGAATAAAGCCATCTATCAAATCGTGCCCTCTCAACTTTGGTGCATCCTCCGCTTGAACAGGCAGTGAACCGACTTCCATCTCATCCCCTTCATCTTCTTTGAGTAAATAATTAGTATAATCGGTTGAATAATCTAAATCCGTTCGATTCTCTTCTTCAGGAATAGTTGATAGGAAGGCATCTATCAAGGACAATGTGCGATCCAATCCAAAATCATCTTTCTCAATAGATTGAAGTGAAATCCGCTTATCACTTTGCGGCTTCAATGCATAACGATCCCCTTCAATAACATAGAAAAGCATTCGGCGATCAGCCACAAATAAAACAGCTTTACGCAATTCCAAGCCAAAAGATATATCGTGAAGCAAATAAAGATTTTTTAGATATAGCAAGCGTAATGAATGAAAATACGGATAACGGGCAACCAATGTACGAAGTTCATATAAGGTTTCCCGATTTAAGTTTTCAGGACGCTGAATCAATTCAATTAAAAACGCAGATGTCATACACTTACTACCAATTAGCTACAGTTGCATTAAATATTTGCTCGGTTATATCCTTTACCATTTCTTCGATCAATTGATCTTGAACACTTGTCAACAGTTGAGATGAATCATAAGTTCGGAAAGCAGAGAACTGTTGATCCTCAAAATCTTCCTTATGGTTTGTATTATTCACAAATCTCACTTTAACCGTAACAGTAAGCTTTGTTTTAGAGGAGTAACCATCAGCAGCAACCGATTCATTATATTGGTTATACCCTGTTATTTCTCCTTCTATTTCCAAATCGGCATTATTATTTACCAAACTCAGACGAGTTTGCTTAATAAATAAGTCTTTTATTTTTTGGTTGAACTCTGTCGCTAACGGAGTATAGACATATTCGGCTCTATTTGGGAAATCGGCAATAGAAATTGTCTTCACCTTGTTATAGTCAATAGAAGTTATAGGAGCAAAACCCATCGATATACGACAAGAAGAAACGAGCAATACTAAAGAGAACAGCATGCAAAGGGGCATTATTTTCTTAATCCAAACCATATTCTTTTATTTTTCTATATAATGTTCGCTCCGATATATTTAAATCCTTCGCAGCATTTTTTCTTTTTCCATGATTCTTCTCAAGAGCTTTTCGTATCATATCCTTCTCTACATCATCAAGAGAAAAAGATTCCTCCACATATTCTTCTGTATCCTGTATATCATTATTCAATGAATGGGAAGGCTTGGAAACCGGATGAATAATAGTAGGGACTCCCGACTCCACGGGCGCAACTACAGCGGGAGACGTTGCAAAATAAGGAGAAGAGATCGATGAATTACCGGGAGTTGTTCTCTCCGACATTATCTCATGAACCAATTTCTTAAGTTCTGTAACATCCTGGCGCATGTCAAAAAGGACTTGATATAAGATTTCGCGCTCACTTTCAAAGCCCTTGTTTGATTTTACCCCAAACAAAGCCGGAAGTTGCTGAGAACGATCTTTCTCGGGTAGATAGCCTTTCAATATAGCAGATGTAATCTCACGCTTTGTCTCTATAATAGAGATTTGCTCTGTAATATTTTTCAGTTGCCGTACATTACCCGGCCAAGAATAAGAGACTAATTCTTGACGACCATCCTCTGTAAGCTGTATGGCTGGCATACGATATTTTTCTGCAAAATCGGATGCAAATTTACGGAACAACAACACGGCATCCTCACCGCGTTCCCGTAAAGGTGGTATCTGAATAGGCACCGTATTCAATCTGTAGAAAAGATCTTCTCTAAATCGTCCATCAGCAATAGCTTTACTTAAATTGACATTAGTAGCCGCAACAATACGTACATTAGTCTTCTGAACCTTGGAAGAACCTACCTTTATAAACTCTCCAGTCTCTAAAACCCTTAGCAAGCGAGCCTGCGTAGGAAGTGGTAATTCTCCAACTTCATCAAGGAATATCGTACCACCATCAGCTTCTCCGAAGTAACCTTTACGTTCACCTATTGCTCCGGTGAAAGCTCCTTTCTCATGACCAAATAGTTCAGAGTCAATTGTTCCTTCGGGTATAGCTCCGCAATTTACAGCAATATATTGTCCATGTTTTCGCCGGCTATATTGGTGAATTATTTGCGGAAAGCTTTCTTTTCCAACCCCACTTTCTCCAGTGATTAGGACAGATAAATCGGTAGGCGCCACTTGTATGGCGACATCAATGGCCCTCACTAGATTATCATCGTTCCCTATAATGCCAAAGCGTAATTTAACTTGTTGTATCTCCGCTTTCGTCATACTATAAATCTTCTTCCACACTATCAAGCTTTAACTTATCGCTATCGTCACGCTTCTCATAATATTGCTTCCGCAATGGATTTAAGTGCGCATATTTGTCATTTTGACGATTTCTAAAGACATCAATAGCAACATATATAGCATGGCGAAAAGAATCTTCATTTGCAATACCCTTTCCTGCAATATCATAAGCCGTTCCATGAGCAGGAGATGTCCTGACAACCGGTAAACCGGCAGTATAGTTCACACCTTCATCCATAGATAAGGCTTTAAAAGGAGCCAATCCTTGATCATGGTACATAGCGAGTATACCATCAAAATGCTTATAATTTCCAGATCCCATAAAACCATCTGCGGGATATGGGCCAAAGCACAATATACCACTATTAGCCATTTCTTGCAATGCAGGCTTTATTATTGTTTCTTCCTCAGAGCCAAGCAGGCCTTCATCACCTGCATGCGGATTCAAAGATAATACAGCAATACGTGGTGCACCAATTCCAAAATCTTGTTTCAACGATTTATTGAAGATCGTTAGTTTCTCCTGTATCAGTTCTTGGGTAATAGAAGCCGAAATCTGACTTACAGGAATATGACCGGTAACTAAAGCTACTCTAAAATCATCTTTCATCAAAATCATCAAAGATTTAGCTCCTTCACCCAATTTTTCTTCCAAATACTCAGTGTGTCCTGGAAAGGCAAAACTATCCGAATGTATCACATGCTTATTAATAGGCGCAGTAACAATTACATCAATAAGCCCCTCTTTATATTCCTCTATTGCTTTTTCCAAAGCATCAAAAGCAGCCTTCCCTGATTCCTGATCCGGCTTCGAAAACTCCACTTTCACTTCGTCATCAGAGCAATTCACAACATTTAAACGGTTGTATCCCGCCTCAGAGGCTGAATTTACAATGCTGAAATTTGTTGGTAAATCAAGTGCCTTGCGATGATATGCAGCAACTTTAGGAGAACCATATATAATAGGTGTACACAATTCTAACATCGTGGGATCCGCAAAGGTCTTTAATATTACCTCGTAACCAACCCCGTTTATATCCCCTTGGGTTATACCAATTTTTATCTTGCCATTTTCCATATCTCGTATATAGATTATTTATTTTTATTGACTTTATGTGGTTTTTTACAAAACTACAAAGAAAGTATCGATAGTGAACGACAAAGTTAATAAATTATATTAATTCCCGTTTTCTTGCTTTTGCTTCTCTGTAGACAACATGCCACATGCAGCAAAGATATCTTCACCACGAGAAGATCTTATTGTAGCAAAAAGTCCATGAGAAGTCAGATAATCTCTAAATTCAATCATTTTTTCCAAATCAGCTCCTTCCAGGTCTACATCAGGAATCGAATGAAAGCGAATAAGATTAATACGGCAGTCCAAACCCTTCAATAATTTTATAAGTTCTTTGGCATAAACCAATGAGTCATTGACATTTTTAAATATAATGTACTCAAAAGATAACCTACGCTGCTTACTAAAATCATATTCGCGCAAGATATCAACAATCTCGGTTATGGAAAAAGCTTTCTCAGCAGGCATCAACTCCCGTCGTTGAGACGGAAAAGGATTGTGTATACTTATAGCTAAATGACAATCCGACTCTTCTATAAAACGGCGCAAACCCTTACGCAATCCAACCGTAGAAAGAGTCACACGCTTAGGGCTCCACCCGTAGCCATAAGATGCTGTCATTATTTCCAAGGCCTTCAAAACCTCATCCAAATTATCTAAAGGTTCGCCCATTCCCATCATTACAACATTACTCAACTGATCACATTCTGGTAATGAATTGATTTGATTTAGAATTTGGTTGGCTGTCAAATTTATACTGAAGCCTTGCTTCCCCGTCATGCAAAATTTGCAGTTCATTTTGCAACCGACTTGTGAAGAAACACAAAGAGTAGCACGATCTTTATCAGGGATATATACTGCTTCCACGTATTGTTTTTCTCCAACCTTATACAAATACTTCACCGTACCATCGGAAGAGCGCATTTCATTTACCGGAGCAGAAACACCTACCACATAAGCCTCTTTCAACTTTTCTCTATGTTTTAGAGAAAGATTTGTCATAGCGTCAATGGATAATACTTTCTTATCATATAACCATGATGCAATTTGCTTGGCAGTAAAACGGGGCATATCGAGTTCTTCGACAACTTTCTCCAATTCAGTAAGAGTCAAGCCCAAAAGAGATGTTTGCAACATATGCTAAACAATATTATATTGAAATTTTCCTGTGCAAAGATAGAAATTAATCCGCACAAGAATACGGGATTGAAATAAAATGGAAGAAAATGGGCACAAAAAAGGCCATCCGAAGAAATCAGATGGCCTTTATATCTAAGTAAAACTAAGTCTTAAAAGAATAGATATCGAGTATCTACAACATCAGCTTTAAGATATAAATCATTAACAAACTGGCTTGCCATACGTGCATGCATACTTTCCAAAGAAGCTATTTCTGATTTTGGATTATATGTTTCATTAAGTTTTTCTTGTGCTATAACCTGAAGAACAAATACACCACCGTTCCCTTTGATAGGAGCACTTAACTGATTAACTTTAGCAACCGAAGCGTATGCACCTATTAAAGGTTCACTGCTACGCAATGAAGATACATAAGCCGGAGCAGAGAAAGTTACATGCTTCACAGTATCAGAAACTGCATTTGGAAGAGTCTGGTAACGTGCCAATGTAGTAGCTCCGGAAGATTTCATCATTGCCATAATCTTTTCCGCTTTCTTATCGCGGAGCAATTCCGGTTTCAACTGATCTTTCACCATTGCTAATGGACGATATCCTTTAGATACTATAGCAGAAACTCCCAACACCAACATGTGATCACTCTCACCGCATTCATATAATCCGGAAACATCACCGGCTTTCGCAGAGAAAGCCCATTTTAAAGCCTCCTTTGTACCTTTAATGCCAGCAATATTATGCTCGGAACTATATAAATCATTACGATCCATAATTTTATATCCTGCACTTTCAGCATTTTTAGCAAGCTTATCCAATGTCTGATTAGATGCTACAAATTGGCTGAAAGCATTATATGCTTTATTATAAGTCTCTTTACTAAATTCAACCGGACGTTTAACTATTGCAACTTTATATTTATCTATCACTGCTTTCTTGTCTGTTACCAATAGAATGATATTAGCGCGTTCCAATTTAACATTAGTCAATTCATTTTGAGGAGCAGATGTTATCGCTTCAAGATATTTGAGGTTATCGCCTTCAACAGGTGAACCTTCATAGTTAGCAGATGAGATCCATGTTGACTCACCAGACTGGCCGTATTTTCTAGCAACATCAGCAAACTTAGCGCCACCTTTTAATGCATTGAAAACACTATCGGCCAAAGCCTTTGTTTTTGCTTCGTCAGCTCCGGCTATCTGTATCTGTTGGAATTGAATAGAGTCAGCCATAGATGTTACACCAAGTTTCTTAAAAGAAGTGTAAGTATTATCGGAAGCATTATAATAAGGCCCGTATACATTTCCGGTTGCAACGGAATCAAGACGTGAAACAACGTCAGCCGGTAAAGCCTTAGATGTGTAGAACATATCTACAAAAGGAGCTTGAGATCCTGTTGTACGAATGAAAGAGGTATAATCGGAAGTAGTAGCAGTCAACTGATTAGTATAATCTGCCATTTCTTTTTGAATAGCAGCTTTATCCGCAGGACTTGCAGTAACTTGTACATCTACATACTTTATATTACGGCTTTCAGCATATTGCTTAAATTGCTCTTTTTTCTTATCATAAGCCGCTTTATAATCAGCTTCAGTTATTGAAACGGTAGAATCTGATATCGATGAATACGGAATTGCACTTAATAGTAAATCAGATTGATTAACTCTTGCATCGAAAGCATTCTTAGCTTCAACAGGATTAGAAAACAGCGATTTGGTAACCAATGCCTGATATTTTTCCGCTAAACGGCTTTGAACAAGATTCTTTTCTATAAACGACCAATACTTATACATGGAAGTATAATATTCTGCGTATTGAGAAGACATCTTGGTTTTATCCATCTTAGCATAATCTGCTAAAAACTTCTTCAACATATCTTTATCAAAAGTACCTGTCTGAGGGTTACGAAAAGGAGTTTGTTGAAGCATAGGGTGAACACCAGCGTCAATAATAGACTGCAATTCAGCTTTAGAAACAGTTATACCAAGTTTCTTAGCCTCATTTTCTATCAGCTTATTATTTACATAAGATTTCCAAACTTCATCTTTAATTTGATTAGTTTGTTCATCTGTCAATGCATTCAAACCACTGGATATTTTTACAACCTCTGTGTATTCTTCAACCATTTTTTGGAAATCCTGAGCCGAAAGCGACTCTCCATTTACTTCTCCTACACTTTGAGATTGATGTGGTTGCAACACTTTCCACGCATCACCAGCAATGAATGCGAATAAAGCCAAACCAACAACAATAACCAATAAAGGTCCTTTTGACCGAATGTTTTGTAATGTTGCCATTTTAATTAATACGATTTATTTGTTTTTCATTATTTACCTTAAGTAGCATTTTAGCGCACGAAGATACAAAAAATGCAAATATTCATCTATTTATTTCTCAAAAAAATACACCTATGTATTATTCTATGATTTTGAGCCTTACCAATTCAATCTTTGTTGCTGCTAATTTAATTATCTTGAATTGGTACTTGCCAATTTCTATCACTTCATGCAATTTAGGAAAGCTTTGATAATAATGTAATATGAGCCCCCCAATTGTCAAATAATCATCAGAATCGGGCAACTCCAGATTAAATTCCTCATTAACTCTTTCTATTTCAAGTCTCGCAGATAAAATATATTCACGCTCATTGAGTTGTTTACATATATACGACGAATTATCATGTTCATCTTCTATTTCTCCAAATATCTCTTCAACTAAATCTTCCAAAGATACAATACCCGACGTTCCACCAAATTCATCAACAACAACGGCTATTGTCTTTTTCTGTTGCATAAATAAGCCCATTAATTTATGCGCTCCCATAGTTTCAGGCACAATGGGAACTTCTTTAATATTATTTCTCCAATCTATAGGATTTCGAAACATTTCCGAGGAATGGATATAACCGACTACATTATCGATATTGCCATCATATACTATAATTTTAGAAATTCCGGACTCAATGAAAAGATTTTTTAAATCATCCATCGTAGTTTCTAAATCAACAGCCACTACTTCTGTTCGAGGAACAATGCAGTCTCTTATTTTTATATTTGAGAAATCGAGTGCATTCTGAAATATTTTAACTTCAGCATCTAATTCATTCTCATCAGCACTGTCAATACCTGATTGGACAAAATAATCCAAATCTATCCGACTAAAAGCCTTATCAGAAACTTCTCTACTAACTTTGATACCCATTATCCTAAGTATAGCTAAAGACAAAAGAGATACAAATTTAGAAATCGGATAAAGAATAATATAGCATACTAGCAAAGGAAAAGCGAAAAAGTGTAGTACGGCATTGGAATTTATTTTAAACAAAGATTTAGGCAAAAACTCCCCAGTAACCAATATTATTAAAGTGGAAATAATAGTCTGCAGCAATACTTTCACAAAATCATTCGATATCAAACCAGATAAGAAATAAGTATCTGTCAGTCGGGCCATCAAAACACCATATATCACCAATGCAATACTGTTTCCGACCAACATGGTCGAAATAAAATTGTTAGAGTTGCGAAAGAAATAGGAAAATATATGTGATGACAGGTTCTTCTTCGGCTCCATTTCGAAGCGAAGTCTATCTACTGAAACAAAAGCTATTTCCATTCCTGAAAAGAATGCAGAAAAAAGCATAGTTACCAATAAATAAACAAGAATATCCATACTAAAAATTTATTTAGACTTAGCCACACTATCCGATCCAAGTTTATTTTCATCTTTAACAAAAAAGACTCCTTCTGGCTTATGGATAGTATATACTGTCATTTGTTGGTCAGACTCAAAGCCTTTGCCGGTAATTATTCTATCAAGCTGTTCAATTCGTATAGACTTATCCGAATAAACCTTCCGGCTATTTTCATCCCAATATAACAATTGCGTTTTGAATTTTTCTCCTTTTATGTTTTTAATAACTACATGCCCCATTAATTTCCACAGGCGCTGTTTATCATAATAGTAGGCGGTATCACTCTTTATACTGGCTTCTACATGAAAAACAGAATCAAATTTCTCAAGATACAATCCCTTTTCGAAAGCCCAATACGAGGGTGATTTACGATCGTAAATCAGCCAAATATCAGTCTTAATACGATATCTGGTTACACCTGAGTCTGAAATTAACATCGTTATTCCACGGGTATCCAAGACAGGCAAAGAGTCACGTTTTGTAATAGCTGCACCTAATTTCTTTTTACCTCCGGAACAAGCAGAAAACGAAAGAAGCATAATTACAGCCCAGCAAGCTATAATCATGCTTTTATTTTTATGTAAAATAAATTTATATATCGATGAATTCATAATAGATTAATCCATAATGTAAACTCTACACGGTTTAACTATTAATCAACTTTTCTCTTAAAGAACCAACGCTCATTAAATGTTAATCCGATACAAATACGCAATGTATTTTCTGTCAGAAAAGCCTTTTGTGTTCCTTCTGTCTTCACATATTGCGCAGACAAGCTCAAGATGGAACGAGTACGGGGAAGCGGCAAACCAAGTCCGGCTGTTACACCATATTCATTGGCAGCACGAGAATCATTTATCTTATAATAAGGCTTGGAATAGAAAGCACCAAAACGATACTTCACATGAGATAAATAACTTCTTCCAACCAAACTGGGTATATACTCTCCTCCAACAGCTATTTTATAAGCATCGCAGAAAGCATTATTATTATTCATGTAAGAAACTGAACCCCATTTTTGATAAGTAACATCAACTCCTAAGGTCAAGCGGTTATCATAAATATAAGTTGCTCCAACTCCTAAAGTAGTAGGAAGACCAAATGTCGCAGTCGTATCTCTTAAAGATGCAGTAGCACCGGTAGTACTATTACCTAACTGAGTTTGTACATAGGAATCATTTTTCAAATTATGACCAGGAGAAAAAACGACACCTAAAGTAGCTTGATGTTTCTTGCCAAATTGACGAGTATATTGAGCGCCAAAATCCACTTTATAACTTTTTATCGAAACATTGGTAAGAACTGTTTGAGGAAAAGCCGTAGAACTAGAAGGGAACTGCTGATAAACCGAACGGGTTATATCACCCCACATATACGATAAATTAGTTCCCACGGACAATCCTTTCATAATTTTAAAACCGGCACCCCAATATAACTGATGCAACCCACCTTCGCCCGTATAGGTTACGGTATTTGAGCTTTCCGGATAATTATCTATAGTATTGTATTGTCCTACATTATAGCCAACATTAGCGTATGGTAACAATCCCAAACTCATAGCACACCACTTACCCAAACGAAACTGCATTGTGATATAATCGAAGCTCGAATTCTTAGCATTAGTCTTGAGAGTACCATCACTAAAATTAGTATTCTGCATCGTTATACCCCCATCGAAAATAAAAGTCAAGGAGTCAATAGCTGTATATGAGGCAGGATTCACAACGTTTGTCTGACTTTTATCACGCAAACCATACGCAATACCTCCCATTGCCTGGGTATTACCGGAACCCTGATCCGCTAACTTTCCATAACCGTAACGGGTATAAGGAGAATTTGTATTATTTTGGGCAAATGTAGCTGTAGATAAGATCGTGAGCAAAAGCACCAGGAGTGTTTGTCGATAGAGTGTCATTAATGATAATTATTATAAGTTCTATATAATCAATTCCTATTATATTATAAGTATATAACTTTGCAAAGATGATGTTTTTTTATATTGCTACAAAGAAAAAGACATCACATGCGGTTAAAAAAAACAAAAGTTTAAAATATTTATGTTTCATACATCAATCAATATTCATTTTTTTGTTCTTCGTGGCAAAGATACAATTTTATCCGTATCTCCTTATGTATTTTAATAATTAGTTTAATAGATAACCTTGAATCCTTTTTCATACAAGAAGCGGAAGTTCGTTATAGAAATGATCAAAAACTTTTTGTAACTTTGCCGCATGAAAAAGTATATCATGAAGCACTCTTATTTTCTATTTATCATCTTTTGTATCTGCATTATGCCCGCCCAAGCACAAAACACAAAAGAGAACCGGAACGATTCCATACGATTAAGCCTACTGACTTGCGCCCCCGGCCAAGAAATATACTCATTATTTGGACATACAGCCATTCGCTATGAAAACTACACGCAGCATATTGACGCAGTTTTTAACTATGGCATATTTAGTTTCAATACGCCCAATTTTATATTAAGATTTACATTGGGAGAGACAGATTATCAATTGGGAGTCTCGAGCTACGAGCAATTTGCAGCTGAATACAACTATTATGGACGAAGTGTATGGCAGCAAACGTTAAATCTTACCGTTGTAGAAAAAGAACGTCTCATTGAACTTTTAGAAACCAATTATCGCCCCGAGAATAGAGTTTATAGATACAATTTCTTTTATGACAACTGCGCGACCCGTCCGAGGGATCAGATAGAAAAAGCTATCATGGGAAGACTTATTTATCCTGAAGATATGAGAGATAACCAAACGGGAAAAAGTTTTAGAGATATTATTCACCAATATACCAAAGGGCATCCATGGGACCGATTTGGAATAGATCTCTGTATAGGAAGTAAAGCAGATAAGCCTATTAACCGCCGCTTAATGATGTTTGCTCCTTTTTATGTAAAAGATTTCTTTAGTAAAACGGTCATACTAGATGAGAACAACAGTAAACGTCAACTAATTGATAGAGAAGAAAAGATCATAGCACAAGATAATTCGATAAATGATTCCGGCTCATTAATAACTCCATTACAGGCATTTCTACTTTTATTTATATTAGTAACAACTATAACCATATATGGGATAAAATATAAAAAGACTTTTTGGGAAATAGACCTTTTTTTATTTTCCATTTTCGGCATAGCCGGGTGTATTCTTACATTCTTAGCAGTATTGTCATCTCATCCCGCAGTAAGCCCCAATTACCTATTATTTATATTCCACCCTCTACATTTATTCTTGCTGCCATGGATGATAAAACAAGTTCAAAAGAAAAGGCGTAGCATATATCTAATGTTAAATTGTGGCGTTTTAACACTTTTTATCTTGCTTTGGTGGTTAATTCCTCAAAAAATTGATCTGGCAGTATTACCTTTGGCACTTTGTTTGCTGGTACGTTCTACAAGCAACCTTATTCTCACATATAAAAAGGATTAATGAAAAAAGGTCTTATCACTTCCATACTTGCTCTAACATTTACCGGCAGCCTGCAGGCACAATCATCTATTCCTGCTCCGAAATTAGTAGTAACGCTAACAATAGATCAGTTGCGTACAGACTATATGGAAGCTTTTTCATCTTTATATGGAGAAAGAGGATTTAAAAGATTAATGCGTGAAGGAAAGGTTTTCAAACAAATAAATTTTCCTTTTGCCAATATAGACCGTGCATCAGCCATTGCAGCAATTTACACCGGTAGTGTCCCCTATAAAAATGGAATTATAGCAGACGATTGGCTGGATATAAATACGTTAAGACCCACAAACTGTGTAAATGACCCCGCTTATATGGGTAATTACACGGATGAATGTTCTTCTCCGTCACAATTGATCGCTTCTACTTTTGCCGATGAGCTGAAGGTATCGAGTAGAAACAAAAGTTTGGTTTTCTCAATTGCACCATACAGAGATGCCGCCATTTTCGGTGCAGGGCACTCCGGTAACGGTGCATTTTGGATTAATGAAAACACAGGAAAGTGGTGCGGAACAACCTACTATAGCGAGTTCCCTTGGTGGATTAATGAATATAACGATAAAAAATCACTCGATTTTCGCATTCGGGACATTGAGTGGACTCCCATTCTACCTTTCACAAGCTATAAATTTTTACCGGAATGGAGAGATCAATCTTTCAAATATAAGTTCGACAGTGAACGTCAAAACAAATTTCGTAGGTTAATAGCAAGTCCGTTTGCAAATGATGAAATCAATTTACTTACAGAAGAACTTTTAGACAAAAGTACTATAGGCAAGGATGATACAGTTGACTTATTAGCTTTGACTTATTATGCAGGAAATTACAATCATAAGAGTGTACAGGAATGTGCTATTGAGATGCAAGATACCTATGTGCGTTTGGATCGTAGCATTGCCACTTTACTTGACCTCATCGATCGCAAAATAGGATTACACAATGTTGTCTTTTGCATAGCATCTACAGGTTATACCGAACCGGATGCGCCCGACCAAGGTATCTATCGGATACCCGGTGGAGAGTTCTACATGAATCGTTGTACTACCCTACTCAACATGTACCTTATGGCTACTTATGGCGAAGGGCATTATGTAGATGGGTATTACGATCGACAAATATATCTTAACCATAAATTAATTGAAGACAAACAACTTGATTTAGCTCTAATTCAAGAAAAGTCGGCAGACTTCTTAACTCTAGTTAGCGGGGTTCGCGAAGTTTATTCTGCACATCGTCTACTACAAGGAGCATGGTCACCGGAAATAGAACGAATCCGGAATTCATATTACCGTAAACGCTCAGGTGATTTAACGATAGATGTATTGCCCGGATGGACTATCGTTCAGGAAAAAGCAAATGACAATCGTGTTGTCCGAGATACCGAAATTACAGCCCCTCTCATATTCTTAGGGTCAGGAATTAAACCTGAAACAATAAAAATACCCGTCAGTTCAACCCGAGTTGCACCAACGATAAGCAATATCATGCGCATTCGGGCTCCCAACGCTTGTTCTGCCACCCCAATTGATTTATAGTAGACCTTGTAAAATCAAAAAAGGAATTGTAAACTACTAATAAATCAGCATTTTAATGTATTTTTGCCAAATATAAACGGGCAGATTATACCCAATTCAAGTTAAGTAATAAAATTAATATTAGATAAAATGGGATTGAATGATTTTTTAAGCGCTATTTTCGGAAATAAATCCGCGAGAGATATGAAAGAGATCCAACCGTGGGTGGAAAAGATCAAAACGATATACCCCGAAATAGCAGGATTAGATAATGATGCACTACGTGCGAAAACAATTGAAATAAAAGAGTACATCCGTAACTCTGCAGCAGAAGAAAGTGCAAAAGTAGAGGAGCTCAAAGCCAGTGTGGAAAATATAGAGCTGGAAAAACGCGAAGACGTATTTGCACAAATAGACAAGCTCGAAAAAGAGATATTAGAAATATACGAAAAAGCACTTGATGAAGTGCTTCCTGCTGCATTTTCTATTGTAAAAGAAACAGCTAAACGCTTCACTGAAAATGAAGAAATCGTTGTTACTGCCACTGAATTCGACCGTCACCTTGCTGCTACAAAAGATTTTGTACGCATTGATGGCGAAAAGGCCATATACAAAAACCACTGGGCTGCCGGTGGTAATGAAATTACATGGAACATGGTACATTACGATGTACAGTTGTTTGGTGGAGTCGTACTTCATAAAGGAAAAATAGCGGAAATGGCTACCGGTGAAGGAAAAACACTGGTTGCGACCCTCCCGGTATTTCTTAATGCGCTGACAGGTAATGGTGTACATGTAGTAACAGTTAATGATTACTTGTCAAAACGTGACTCTGAATGGATGGGACCTTTATATATGTTCCACGGGTTAAGCGTAGATTGTATCGACAGACATCAGCCGAACTCCGACGCCCGCCGTCAAGCCTACCTGGCAGATATTACATTCGGAACAAATAACGAATTCGGATTTGACTACCTGCGTGACAATATGGCCATTAGTCCGAAAGACCTCGTACAGAGACAACATAATTACGCCATAGTAGATGAGGTCGACTCCGTATTAATTGATGATGCCCGTACACCTCTTATTATATCGGGACCTGTTCCAAAAGGCGAAGATCAATTATTTGAGGAACTCCGCCCATTAGTAGAACGTTTGGTTGATGTTCAAAAGAAGCTTGCAACTCAATACTTAGCGGATGCAAGACGTTTAATCGCATCCAACGACAAAAAAGAGCAGGAAGAAGGATATTTAGCTTTATTCCGTAGCCATAAAGCATTACCAAAGAATAAACCTTTGATAAAATACCTTAGTGAACAAGGTATTAAAGCGGGTATGCTAAAGACCGAAGAAGTCTACATGGAGCAGAACAACAAACGGATGCATGAGGCTACAGACCCTTTGTTTTTCGTAATTGATGAAAAGTTGAACAGTGTAGATTTAACAGATAAAGGTACTGATTTGATAACTGGAAATGCAGAGGATCCTACTTTATTTATATTACCGGATATCACGGCTCAGCTTTCGGAATTGGAAAGTGAAAAAAATCTATCAGAAGAGGAACGTCTTGAGAAGAAAGATGCGTTGCTGACTGATTATGCCATAAAATCAGAACGTGTACATACCATCAATCAACTTTTGAAAGCATACACAATGTTTGAGAAAGATGACGAATACGTTGTGATAGACGGACAGGTTAAGATCGTTGATGAGCAAACCGGCCGTATCATGGAAGGACGACGTTATTCCGACGGATTGCACCAAGCTATTGAAGCAAAAGAAAGAGTGAAAGTGGAAGCAGCCACACAGACTTTTGCAACAATCACCCTCCAAAACTATTTCCGTATGTACCATAAACTTTCAGGTATGACGGGTACTGCTGAAACTGAAGCTGGTGAGTTCTGGGATATCTACAAATTGGATGTTGTGGTAATTCCCACGAACCGTGCAATTTCACGTATGGACATGAACGACCGCGTTTATAAAACAAAACGCGAAAAATATAAAGCTGTTATAGAGGAAATTGAGAAGATGGTAGAAATCGGACGTCCGGTGTTGGTTGGTACCACTTCAGTCGAAATCTCGGAAATGTTGAGTAAGATGCTCACTATGCGTAAGATTCCTCATAACGTATTAAATGCAAAATTACACCAAAGAGAAGCTGATATCGTAGCTCAAGCCGGACAAAGTAGTACGGTGACCATTGCCACCAACATGGCAGGTCGTGGTACTGATATCAAATTAAGCTCTGAAGTAAAAGCCGCTGGTGGTCTTGCCATTATCGGTACTGAACGTCACGAATCACGCCGTGTAGACCGTCAGCTTCGTGGACGTGCAGGACGTCAAGGTGACCCGGGTTCTTCAGTATTCTTTGTCTCTTTGGAAGATGATTTGATGCGTTTATTCTCATCCGATCGTATTGCCAGTGTCATGGACCGTTTAGGATTCAAGGAGGGAGAAATGATTGAACACAAGATGATTTCAAACTCTATTGAACGCGCTCAGAAAAAAGTAGAAGAAAATAACTTTGGTATCCGTAAGCGTCTGTTGGAATACGATGATGTCATGAATAAGCAACGTACGGTTGTTTATACAAAACGTCGCCACGCTTTAATGGGAGAACGTATCGGAATGGATATCGTAAATATGGTTTGGGATCGCTGTGTCACGGCAATAGAGGCTCCCGACTTTGAAAGCTGCAAGATGGATTTTCTACATACTTTGGCTATGGACGTTCCATTCACTGAAGATATGTACCGCGAAGAGAAGAAAGAAAAGCTTGCTGATATAGCTTTTGAAGAAGCTATGCAGCAGTTTAAACGGAAAACAGAAAGAATGGCTCAAGTGGCATTCCCTGTCATTAAACAGGTTTATGAAAATCAAGGTCATATCTATGAAAACATATTGATTCCTGTCACCGATGGCAAACGCATGTATAACATATCATGCCATTTAAAAACAGCGTACGAAAACGAATGTAAAGAAGTGGTTAAAGCGTTTGAAAAATCAATTCTTTTGCACGTTATTGACGAAGCTTGGAAAGAAAACTTACGTGAATTGGATGAACTTAAACATTCAGTACAGAACGCAAGCTACGAACAAAAAGACCCATTGTTGATCTACAAATTAGAATCTGTAAACTTGTTCGATACAATGGTTGACAGAATCAACAATCAGACTGTATCTGTATTGATGCGTGGACAAATTCCTCTCCAAGAGCCACAACAAGTGCGCCAAGCAGCTCCTGAAGAGCGTCAGGATATGAGCAAATATCGTGAGCAAAAACAAGATTTGAATGATCCGGATCAAGAAGCTGCTGCTCAAAATGATACACGTGAAGTAAAGCATGAGCCAATCAGAGTGGAAAAGACAGTAGGAAGAAATGATCCTTGCCCATGTGGAAGTGGCAAGAAATATAAAAACTGTCACGGAAAAAATGCCTAATAAATTTTATAACAGCAAAAGAGATTAAAAGAACCAGTAGGACATATCTCTAGAGCAGTTCATAAAAAAGCATGAATAAATATATTCCATAAAGAAAGCCTCAAACGGTTAAAAACTGTTTGAGGCTTTCTTATTTACCAACAAATCTTTATTTTTGTTTCTCATCTTAGAAAAAAGAACGGCTATGACTAAATTCACCTTTTATTTACTCTTCGCATGCAGCTTCCTATTCCAAAGTTGTGAAAGTGTGGAAGGACTTTCTATCGACTATTTAGTCCCTGCAGATGTGAGTTTTCCTGCTTCATTAAAGAAAGTAGGGATTGTAAATAATATGCCTGCCATACCGGATAACAGCAATATCGCGGATTCTGTAAAAGAGCCCAATGGAAAGTTCGAAATAGAGCGACAACGGAAATACTTAAATGGGAACCCAAGTATTACCACAGAGTCACTTGCCGAAGCGTTGGCTAAAGCCAATTATTTTGATGAAGTAGTAATTTGCGACTCTGCCTTGCGCAGTAATGACAATATTCCTCGTGAAAGTGGATTGAGCAAAGAAGAAGTGGAGAATCTGAGGAAAGAGCTAGATGTTGATTTCCTCATCTCATTAGAGAATATCCAACTCTATGCCATTCAGAAAATACAGTATATGCCGGAGTGGTATGGAAATTTCAAAGGCTCTGTTGATGTAAAAGTATTCCCTTCAATAAAAGTCTATGTACCCAACCGTAACGGTCCGATGGTTACAATCAACACTAATGACAGCATATTTTGGGAAGAAGAAGCCAAAACGCCGGAAAGGGTGAAAACTTTATTGATAAAGGACAAAGAAATGGTAAATCAAGCCTCTGATTTTGCAGGAAGCGTCCCCGTAAAGAATCTTGTTCCACATTGGGAAACGGCAGAACGCTATTATCTGATTGGAAACTCACCGGCTATGCGCGATGCAGGATATTATGCGCGGCAAAAGAATTGGGACAGAGCAATAGAATTGTGGAAAGAAACCTATAATACAAAAAAGGGGAAACAGCAAATGTATGCTGCATATAATCTCGCTTTGGGCTATGAGATGAAAGATAGCATTGATAAAGCTCAAGAATGGGCTATGGAAGCACAACGAATTGCAAAGAAAGTAGACAAGATAGACGACATGTATCCCAAAGAATTATTAGTACCCAATCTTGTCCCCAATTATTACGCAGCAAGTAGTTATGTGAAAGAATTGGAACGCCGTAGGGAGTATGTATTGAAGCTTAACATGCAAATGGGACGTTTCAAAAATGATTTTTAATAAAAAGTTAAAGAGCTTATTATTTTTTTTATACCTTTGAAAAGTATTTAGAAAGAAATATTCATATATGAAACTTAGCCAATCATCTTTATCGCTCCTCGAATCTACAATAAAAAAAGCTGTAGAAAAGTATCCTTGTAGTTGTGAACAAACTATTGTAACGGATATTCATCTTCAGCCTAATCAGAATTCAGGTGAATTATACATCTTTGATGACGAAGATGCAGAGTTGGCAAACGTAGTTATAGAGGAATGGGCCGCATACGAAGGAGATGACTTTTATGAATATGTAGAGCGTATTCTGTCTACATTACTCAACAATATAAAATCAGAAGCCAATTTTGATAAATTAGCAATCCTCAAGCCTTATTCGTTTGTATTAGTCGACGACGATAAAGAAACTCTTGCCGAGCTTCTGCTCATTGATGATGACACACTTCTTGTAAATGATGAACTACTAAAAGGCTTGGATGAAGAATTGGACGCTTTCTTAAAAGACTTATTAGCTGATTAAGCAGCATACTCCACTAAGTCGCTAAAAAACATAGCCAAGTTAAGAGGCAGTTAGCAGATGGCTCATATTAGGAATATTGGCACCGTGATAAAAGATATTCTCGCTCATATTATAAGCCGGAATGACGCTTAAAGTATATTTTTCGCATCCAATGATCGAATGCCAGAAAAATGGGAATGAGTATAACAAATAGGAAATAAAAGCCCGGAATATATACATCCGTTGAGGGAGTGCTAAACTGAAAAGCCTTCGAAAAGAAACTTTGCAGACTTTCGCCGAAATAGAATATCAACCCACCCAATCCACTTGCTATTAGAAATAAAGCAGCAATAATTGTTGCTATAAGTGTTCTCCGCTCCACTTTCTTTTCATGCAGCAGCAGAGATTCCTCCACTTTCTGCATCGTTTGAAAAGTAAAATTAGAGGCCAAACGAAAGCTTCCTTGTTCGCCAATGGCTCTTTTCAATCCTTTATCTTCATATGCCTCGTTCATCATTCTTCTTGTTTTATAAGTAAATACAGTTTTTTGCGTATCCTATGCAATTTTACTTTTGTATTGCTTTCGGTTATTCCCAATATAAGAGCAATCTCATTCACTGGTTTTTCTTCCAAATAGAATAACGTTATTAAAGCCTTCTCATCAACTTCCAGTTTATCTATCGCCCGATTTAGCTCCCCTATCCGTTGTTCATTGTCATCATTAAGAATGGAATCAACTTGTTCATCAGAGATATTAGCGAGTAACATTTCATCCATTGCAAATATATCGTATTTTTTCTTTCGAGTTGCCGAGATCGCAGTATTATATGCTATTCGATATATCCAAGTGGAAAAATTGCTTTCAGCTTTAAAAGAGGAAAGATGTTGGAAAGCTTTAAGAAAAGTATCTTGCGTCAATTCCTCTGCATCCTCCTGACTGGAAACAATACGCACAATCAAATTAAATACTTGTTGCCCGTATTTATCTAGAAAGTATTCATAAAGAATAGTCTTTCCACTGAGTATATTTTGGATGATATGTGCTTCGCTATATTCCATTTTCATCTTTTAGACGCAGGTATATAAACAAGGTTACAGATACAAAGAAAAAAAATATTATTGAATATAATTGTAACCTGAACTATTTCGATGCGTCTAAAGGGTGAGAACGAAACAAAATTGATAACTTAAAATAGAAAAGATTATGATGGAGTTTATTATGGTGCCAACCATTATGGCAATTGTAACTTTAGGTGTTTACAAACTGTTTGAACTGTTTGTATGTAAAAAGGAACGGCTAACAATCATTGAAAAAATGGGTGATAAGTTTTCGCCGGACATGCTTGAACGTAAATTGAATTTCTCCTCAATAGGCAATTTCTCTTTTTCCGCGTTGAAAATAGGATGCTTATTGGTAGGTATGGGGTTGGGGTTGCTTGTCGGTTATCTTATTTGCACAACAACTGTGGTAGGTTATTCCAACTACTCAATTGAAGAATGGAGATATAGAGAGACCATTTCATTAATCTATGGGGCTTGTGTATTACTATTCGGCGGTATAGGGCTAATCACAGCATTTATCGTTGAATTAAAATATAACAAGAAATGATTTATCAGAAAAGAGCCTCTAAAATAAACTACTCAAAGATTATAGAGGCATTATAGAGAAAATAATATTTCAAAGATTTGATTTGACAAAAGACTCTTGCTGTGATCAATGTACTCCAATTTAGTTTAACCAAAATTATGGAGACAGGTTCACAACAAGAGTCTTTTCTACTTTTTAGACATTATGAGATAAATCCCTATTCTTCGATTTTGATGATTTACCTTGCGCTTTAGTTCCTGTTATTTCTTTAAAGCAGCAATACTCTCTTTCAAAGAATTGATAATACTTTCGGCGTCAGCCTGTTTCTTACGTTCCATATCCAGCACAGCTGCAGGAGCATTCTGTACAAACTTCTCGTTGCTAAGTTTTTTCATAACCCCCTGCAAGAAACCTTCTTTATGCTTCAGTTCGACTTCCATGCGAGCTATTTCAGCATCAACATCAATCATATTACTCAGCGGGACGGCATACTCGGTAGTTCCAACCATAAATGACGCAGCGCCCTCAGTTTTACTCTCAGCTACAGTCAATACCGAAAGGTTACACATCTTAATAATTACCGATGAAAAGTCAGCAACCGGATTGGCTGAGATAGCATGCAATTCCAAGACTTCCTTTTGCGCAATATTCTTCTGCAAGCGAATGGAACGGATATTGCTTATCACTTCTTTCACTACCTCAAATTGTTGCACAAGAGATTCGTCCACATACGTATCGGTAGTCAACGGGCATACCATGATACTCTCTCCTAATTCACGCTCATACATTTGTTGCCAAAGTTCTTCGGTTATAAAAGGCATGAACGGATGCAATAAACGGAGTAAATTCTCGAAGTAGCAGATTGTGGCACTATGAACGGTAGGATTAATGCCTTGGCCATAGGCAGGCTTGATGATTTCAAGATACCAGGAAGAAAATTCATCCCAAAAGAGTTTATATACAGCCATCAATGCTTCACTCAAACGATATTTGCCAAAAAGATCGGCAACTTCCACAGCTACAGCATTTTGTTTAGACTCAAACCAATCCATCGCAATAATAGAGGATTGAGGTAGAGGAGCATTCGGATCAATAGTCCATCCTTTAATTAAACGGAATGCATTCCAAATCTTATTACAGAAGTTACGACCTTGTTCACACAATGCATCGTCAAACAAAATATCATTTCCTGCAGGAGCAGCTAACATCATACCCATACGTACGCCATCAGCTCCAAACTTTTCAATGAGTTCGAGAGGATCAGGTGAGTTACCTAATGATTTGGACATCTTACGCCCCATTTTGTCACGAACTATACCGGTGAAGTAGACATTTTTAAAAGGCTTGTCACCTTTATACTCATATCCAGCCATAATCATGCGGGCAACCCAAAAGAAAATAATATCAGGTCCCGTAACCAAATCACTGGTCGGATAATAATAACTGATTTCTTCATTACCCGGATTAGTGATTCCGTTAAACAAAGAGATAGGCCACAGCCATGAAGAAAACCAAGTATCAAGGCAGTCTTCATCCTGTCTCAAATCACCGATTGTCAATGCTGCGTTACCTGTTTTTTCTTTTGCAAACCGTAAAGCTTCCTCTTCGTTAGATGCCACAACATATCCACCCTCAGGCAAGAAATATGCGGGAATACGATGTCCCCACCATAACTGGCGACTAATACACCAATCCTTGATGTTTTCCATCCAATATCTGTAAGTATTCTTATACTTTGAAGGGTAGAACTTTACATCATCATTCATCACAGCATCCAAAGCCGGCTTTGCCAAATGTTCCATTTTAAGGAACCACTGCATGGAGAGCTTAGGCTCTATCACCACATTGGTACGCTCCGAATAACCTACTTTATTTGTATAAGCTTCTACCTTTTCGAGTAAAGAAGCATTTTCCAGATCTTTTTCTATCTGCTTGCGAACATCGAAACGATCCATACCGACATACAATCCGGCAGCTTCACTCAACGTTCCATTATCATTGAAAATATCAATGCTGGGCAAATTATATTTTTCACCAAGCATATAGTCATTGACATCATGTGCAGGAGTAACTTTCAGGCATCCCGTACCAAATTCCACATCAACGTAATCGTCTTCAATAACAGGTATCACACGGTTTACCAAAGGAACAATGACTTTCTTTCCTTTCAACCAGGTATTCTTGGGATCGTTCGGATTGATACACATTGCAGTATCACCCATAATTGTTTCGGGACGGGTAGTTGCCACTATGGCATAACGCCCTTCAGCATCGCCTTCCACTTTATATCTCAAGTAATAAAGCTTACTATGTTCCTCTTTATAAATTACTTCTTCATCCGAAAGCGCAGTCAGAGCTTTAGGATCCCAATTCACCATGCGTACACCGCGGTATATCAGCCCCTTATTATAAAGATCAACAAACACTTTAATCACACTTTCACTACGTTCTTCATCCATAGTAAATGCCGTACGTTCCCAATCACACGAAGCACCCAGTTTACGAAGCTGCTTTAATATAATGCCACCATGTTCGTGGGTCCAATCCCACGCATGATTTAAAAACTCATCACGAGTCAAGTCGGTCTTTTTAATGCCTTGAGCAGCCAATTTATTTACAACTTTGGCTTCGGTAGCAATAGAAGCATGATCGGTGCCCGGAACCCAGCAAGCATTTTTACCTTCCATGCGGGCGCGACGTACCAGAATATCTTGAATTGTATTATTCAGCATGTGCCCCATGTGCAATACACCTGTGACGTTTGGAGGTGGAATGACGACGGTATAAGGCTCACGACCATCGGGTTTAGAACTGAATAATTTGTGATCCAACCAATACTGATACCACTTTCCCTCTACGTCTGCGGGATTGTACTTACTTGCTAATTCCATTTTATATATTTATTTCTAATAAACTATCGTAAATAACGGTCGCAAAATTAATAAATTAATGGCTTTGAACGGTAAAACCAATGAAAAGAATTCCATATCTTTGCCTCATTACATTCCGATTTCCTTTAGAATAGATGATAATGTTAATAACAATAGATGTAATGAGGCATAACAATAAATGAAACGGGGCATAACAATATATGGCAAAATATTTACAAAGAGGCATATAGTCTTAGGAATTCTACTTGTTCTTGTCATACTGACCCAATCAATTCATTCACTGGGAATTGTCTATTCACAATACATCTATCCACACATTGCCCGTCCCCTATCCGGCATTTCCAATCTTTTTCCTTTCGCAATAGGCGATTTATTTATCGGATTAAGCATTGCGGGCATACTCTTTTATCCCATTTATGCCCGTCGTTTCAAAAGGAAAAAGTGGAAAACAATCGGGTTTAATATACTGGAATATCTACTCTGGATTTATGTATGGTTTTATATGGCGTGGGGATTGAACTATTCCCAGCCAAACTTCTATCAACGTAGCAGAATACCTCACACAGCTTATACCGAAGAGAATTTCCGAAGATTTACCGACAACTATATCAGACAACTCAATGCTTCGTATGTAGATATTTCATCCATTAACCCCGACTTGATTTGCAGGGAAACAGTTGAGGGTTATGATCGGATGAGCGATTCATTGAGCATACATGCACCGTTTCATCAATATCCGCGGGTAAAAAGGATGCTTTACACCCCGCTAATATCAATGGTAGGTGCCACAGGTAGTATGGGACCGTTCTTTTGCGAATTTACACTGAACGGCGATCTCTTACCTCCTGAGTATCCGGCAACTTATGCACATGAGATGGCCCATCTTCTCGGAATATCAAGTGAAGCGGAGGCTAACTTTTATGCATATCAGGTTTGCACTCACTCGAAAGTCGGAGGGATACGTTTTTCGGGCTATCTTTCAATACTAAGACATGTATTGGTAAATGCCCGCCGCTTAATGAATGAAGATGAGTATTCCGAACTCTTCAACCGTATACGTCCCGAAATTATAGATCTGGCTGAAAATGAGCGAAAGTATTGGATGGCAAAGTACAGCCCGTTTATCGGAAACATACAAGACTGGCTCTACGAGTTATATCTGAAAGGCAATAAAATAAAAAGCGGACAGAAAAATTACTCGGAAGTAGTAGGATTACTGATTTCGTATGAAGAATGGAAATATTCTATTTCGAAAAAAAATAAATCGTAAATACAGATTAATATGCATAGTAGAGAAGAAAAAATGGAAGCTTTCGGACGCTTCCTCGACATACTCGATGAGTTACGAATAAAATGCCCATGGGATAGGAAACAGACCAACGAAAGTCTGCGCCCTAACACCATAGAGGAAACTTATGAGTTGTGCGATGCCATCATACGCGACGATAAAAATGAGATATGTAAGGAGTTGGGAGATGTATTGCTACACATCGCTTTCTATGCCAAGATTGGTTCGGAAAAGGGAGACTTCGATATTAAAGATGTTTGTGATCGTCTTTGCGAAAAACTTATTTACCGACACCCCCATGTCTTTGGTGATGAAAAAGCAGAAACAGCCGGACAGGTTTCGGAGAATTGGGAGCAATTGAAGCTTAAAGAGAAAGGTGGAAATACAAGTGTATTAAGTGGCGTACCTTCAGCCCTACCCGCTCTTATTAAAGCATATAGAATTCAAGATAAAGCAAGAAACGTTGGGTTCGATTGGGAAGAGCGCGAACAAGTATGGGATAAAGTAAAAGAAGAAATTCTAGAGTTTCAGCAAGAAATAGCCAATATGGATAAAGATAAAGCGGAGGCAGAATTCGGCGACGTACTATTTAGCCTTATTAATGCTGCACGTTTATATAAAATCAACCCCGACAATGCGCTTGAGCGTACCAATCAAAAGTTTATAAGTCGCTTCAACTATCTTGAAGCACATACCATAAAAAAAGGAAGAAGCCTTCATGATATGACACTGGAGGAAATGGATGAACTTTGGAATGAAGCCAAGAAACAAGAATAAAAAAGGCGGGCGGTCTCCAAAACAGACCGCCCGCACTACTCAACAAACAAAAATTCTAATCAAAAGCGCTATCGGGACATGGAGCCCAATACCTATTTATCTTTTATTATCCATGCCCTTTCTGTACTGTTGCATACCTTTTAATAGCTCACGATGAAAGCGCATTTCAGCACGTTGTACCTCATATAACTTTTTACACGATAATATCTTTTTGAATCTCAAGAAATAAGCTTTCTCCATGCGATCGGAAGCAATGCGTGAATCGTACACCTTCTCAAGAATTTCCCCATATTGAGCTTCGGTAGTATTATCATCTTTAGCCTTGCGAAGCAGATTCCACGCATTATCGTTTATCTGTTTCTTACGATCCTGAAGTTCAAAATAGACAGGGAAAAATTTAGCAGCCTCATCATCAGTCAAACTGGCTTGCTGAGTTATAAATGCTTTTTGCTTGGCACGAAATTCATCGGGGGTAAGCTTTTGGTCGGTACCGTCAACTGCCCATACATTGTTTAAACCAAGCAGTAATGCAAATAGAATAATTAACTTTTTCATGCCTTTTATCTTTTAATTTTCCTCATAATCTTATTCCGCATTATCCGTCAGGTAGACATACAAAGAATAATCATCCATCATCGAATTATCCATTGCAGTACTAACATAGCGATCGGTCTTGAATTCTTTTTCGGAAGATTCTTCCACTCCAACATGGCCCGATTCAACCGAATGATCTGCAGAAAATACACGAATGATCAGCGCTGCTGTCACCAAACCCGCTGCTACATATCCCCAAATCCGCAATTTATGCCACTTACTCACCCGTTTTGCAGGATGTAGAGTCATCTCTTCTTCAGGGATCCGGCTCATTATTTGAGAAGTTAGATTCTCGAAATAACCCTCAGGAGTATGGAATGCATTTTCCTTACTCATCTTCTGTAGTATGTTATCCACTTCTTTCATAACTCTTTTCCTATTGTATGTGTTTAGACTGTTATTTCAGTCAAAGGTTTAAATTTCATCTTCGAGATATTTCTCTATTTTCTTCACTGCATGATGGTATGAGGCCTTTAAGGCTCCCACAGAAGTTCCAAATATCTGCGACATTTCTTCGTATTTCATCTCCTGATAATACTTTAAGTTGAACACCATACGTTGTTTTTCGGGCAAGCTATGTAAAGCTTTTTGCAACAAAAACTGGGCACGATCACCCGAGAAATATGGATCACTCTCTAACTTTTGAACTGCCACGGAATCTTCTTCATCAATAGAGACCATCTGGACAGCACGCTGCTTATTCAAAAAAGTCAGGCATTCATTCAAAGCAATACGATACAACCAAGTCGAAAGCATTGAGTCTCCCCGGAAGTTAGCGATATTTGTCCAAGCTTTGATAAAGGTGTTCTGAAGTAAATCATTGGCATCCTCGTGCGAAAGTACCATACGACGAATTTGCCAGTAGAGTTGTTCACTATACTGGGAAACCATCATTTCAAACCCCTTCCTTCGTGTTTTTTCATCCTGTAGGAGCGCCAACACTTCATCTTCCTTATATGCCGAATTCATAAAAACATTTGCTATGTTTATTTTAGACTAACAAAATGAATATGCGTTTAAAATAGTCATAAAATAACTATTTTACGGACGTACGGGCCCACTCTGCAAAAGTAGTATCCCCTAGGTAAATTCAAACGGATTGTTGTATCTGGAGAATCAACTGAAAAAGAAGCCATTTTTATTCCTATACAGGAAAAAACATCTATCACAGTTCCAGGTGTAGCATTTTGCACGCGTACCTTATTATCGTCCGAAACAATTAGCTTTACAGAATCGGACAAAGCTATCTGCTTAGGAGTTACCTGTTCTCTCTCTTTTGCCATGGAAGTCATTCCAAGCAAAGAAATACAGAATAAAACCAGTAGAAAAGATAGCATATTTCTCATGGGTATACGATCTATAAATTCCGATGAGCAAAGATATAATAATCAAGTATATTCGACAAACTTCTTATGTTTCTTTTAAAATCGGAAAAATAAAGAGGATAGAAACGGAGATTCTTCTAGAAAAAAGATCAAACCGGAATACATAGCATTTCCTTGGCTAAAATAGTATCAGGGAATATAGCGGCAGCTTCGTCGTAAAAAGCACTGTCATCTTCATATCTCGCGGAGAAATGGCCGATAAGTAGTTTCTTTACTTCAGCCATCCGTGCTATATGGGCTGCCTGAGCCGCCGTAGAGTGGAACGTTTCTTTAGCTCGACCAATCTCGTCGGTCAGAAATGTCGACTCATGAAAGAGTAAATCAACCCCTTTCACCTGTTCTACAATAGCAGGGTGATATATCGTATCGGAACAATAAGCATATTTACGAGGCGACTCGGACGGGGTTGTTAATATTGAATTAAGTATGGTTTCGCCTTCAGGAGTAATATAATCCGCCCCATTCTTTATCCGGTTCAGTTCAAAGACCGGCACTTTATAAAAATCAACCATATCACGTTTAATATGATTGGGAAGTTGCTTTTCGGCAAACAAAAAGCCACAACAAGGCATACGATGTTTCAACGGGATGGAACTGACAGTCAACGAACGGTCTTCATAAATCACATCTGCTTTTTTAGTATTAAGCTCATGGAAGCAAACCTCAAATGTAATCTGGTGGCAAAAGAATGAGAGCATTGGTTTCAAAAGTTCTTCCAACCCCTTGGGAGAATGAATATGTAATTCTGCGGTACGTCCAAGCAAGTTTAAAGTGGAAATAAGTCCTAACAAACCAAAACAGTGATCACCATGAAGATGCGAAATAAAAATATGATTCAACCGGGAGAATTTCAATTTGGCTTTACGGAATTGTAGCTGAGTACCTTCACCACAGTCAATCATGTAAAGCTTATCACGAAGATTGACCACTTGGGAAGAGGAAGAATGCCTGGTGGTTGGTAAAGCCGAACCACACCCTAGAATATGTACATCAAATTTCTCCATGATTCCACAAAGATACATCTTAATTTTAGAATAGCATCATCTATAAAAAAACAATAAAAAAGGCGCCTGCTATTGCAGACGCCTTTCACTTATCTTATTCAGGAAGAAATTATTTCTTTTCTGCTTCAAGTTGTTCTTTCAAAGCTGCCAAAGCATCAATGTCACCCAAAGTAGTAGAAGCAGCTTGATTTTGAATAGCTGGAGAGTCTTCTTTCTTAGAAGTTACTTTCTTAGAAGCTTTCTTTTCTGCTCTTTCCTCTGCCTTTGCTGCATCTTCAAAGATACGGCTGTGAGAAAGGATGATACGTTTTGCATCTTTGTTGAACTCAATAACCTTGAATGAAAGTTTCTCATCAAGTTGTGCTTGAGAACCATCTTCTTTTACCAAATGTTTAGGAGTAGCAAAACCCTCTACACCATAAGGCAAAGCAACTACAGCACCCTTATCAAGCATTTCGATGATTGTACCTTCGTGTACTGAACCCAATGTGAATACAGTTTCGAATACATCCCAAGGATTTTCTTCAAGTTGTTTGTGGCCTAAGCTCAAACGACGGTTTTCTTTATCGATTTCCAATACTTGTACTTCGATATCTGCACCGATCTGAGTGAATTCTGAAGGATGTTTAACCTTCTTAGTCCAAGACAAATCAGAGATATGGATCAAGCCGTCAACACCTTCTTCGATTTCAACGAATACACCAAAGTTTGTGAAGTTACGAACTTTTGCAGTATGTCTTGAAGCAAGAGGATATTTCTCTTCGATGTTTTCCCATGGATCAGCTTTCAATTGCTTGATACCAAGAGACATCTTACGTTCTTCGCGGTCAAGAGTCAAAATAACAGCTTCTACTTCATCACCAACTTTCATAAAGTCTTGTGCTGAACGTAAGTGCTGTGACCATGACATTTCAGAAACGTGGATAAGGCCTTCAACTCCAGCAGCAATTTCAATAAATGCACCGTAATCAGCCATAACAACTACTTTACCTTTCACTTTATCACCAACTTTCAAGTTAGGATCAAGAGCATCCCATGGATGAGGAGTAAGTTGTTTCAAACCAAGAGCGATACGCTTCTTCTCGTCATCAAAGTCAAGAATAACGACATTCAACTTCTGATCCAATTCAACAACTTCTTTAGGATCACTTACGCGGCCCCAAGACAAGTCAGTGATGTGAATCAAACCGTCTACGCCACCCAAGTCGATGAATACACCGTAAGAAGTGATATTTTTAACGGTACCTTCAAGCACCTGTCCTTTTTCAAGTTTGCTGATAATTTCTTTCTTCTGTTGTTCCAATTCAGCTTCGATAAGAGCTTTATGAGAAACAACAACGTTTTTGAATTCCTGGTTGATCTTAACAACTTTGAATTCCATTGTTTTGCCAACGAATACATCATAATCGCGAATTGGCTTAACGTCAATTTGAGAACCCGGTAAGAATGCTTCAATACCGAATACATCAACGATCATACCGCCCTTAGTACGGCATTTGATGTAACCTTTGATAATTTCTTCATTTTCAAGAGCCGCGTTAACACGATCCCAAGAACGAGTTGCACGAGCTTTTCTGTGAGACAGTACCAACTGTCCTTTTTTGTCTTCCTGGCTTTCGATGTATACTTCTACAGCATCACCTACTTTCAAATCAGGATTGTAACGGAATTCATTAAGAGGAATGATACCGTCTGATTTATAACCGATATTAACTACTACTTCACGCTTGTTCATAGCAATAACGGTACCGTCAACAACCTCGCGGTCATTTACCTTGTTAAGCGTACTATCGTATGCCTTTTCAAGATCATCATGGCTAACACCTGTCAAGGTCTCGCCGTTTTCATAAGCATCCCAATCGAAATTCTCAACAGGAGCTACATTTTTTAAATCTTCCATTAATAAAATAAGTTGTTTAACAATTAATTAAGTGAGACATTATGTTTATTTCATAAATCGGCCGCAAAGATAGGAGTATTTTCTTGAATTACAAAAAGTTCGATATCAAAATATCATTCAATCAGTACGCCCAAAGTATAAAAATAAGCTTTCAT
Organism: Bacteroides sp.; assembly: GCA_041907545.1. GTDB lineage: Bacteria > Bacteroidota > Bacteroidia > Bacteroidales > Bacteroidaceae > Bacteroides. The sequence continues at coordinate 28,416 of JAYRGX010000020.1, read as the reverse complement.
TCAGCATCTAATTCTTCAAATAGTAATTCACGGTCGTTACTACTCTTATACTCTTGATATATGGAGTATTAGCATCGCGGTCTTCAATAGTAAACTGACCTTGCGAAGCGTTTAATATTTTACCCAAGCGACTATCGGAGTCTTTTGCAAATTTTTCGGCTGCTGTCCTTGCATTCTTCGTAGCTTCTTCAATCATTTGAGGTTTGATTTTATTCAATCCGGTAAATTCATAAACTACGTTATAACGATAATCTCCACCGGTTATTGCAATACCTTTCTTCAAAAGCTCGGCTTGCTCCGACATTAATTTTCTTACTTTACTCACGTTCTTCGAAGTGACAGTAATCACCGATGTGGCATTGTAACGGTAAGGTGAAGGAGTAGAAGAAAATCTTTCAGCTTGCATGTCCAGAATTTCCGGTGGCGCAATGCTGATTTCATCGTTGGTTATTCCATTGGTTTTCAAGAATGCGACAATAGCTTTATTCTTTGTTTCCATGTTCGAGTACAACACAGCTGGATCATTGCCCAAATCTTTATACATCAGCGGCCATATCACCTTATCGGCAGGTACCTCCATTTCGGCAAGCCCTTTCACACTTACCATACGGTCTTTGTCTTTAAAGTCATTGATGCCGTTCTTTATCATTATTCCCAATAGCAACATACCCAATGCAAGAATAGCTGCTTCAATTCTCCATGTTTTCATATCTTTTTCAGTTTATGAGGTTCAAAAGACAAATATATAAGAATAATTACATAATGCATTGTCTGAGAGAATAAAAAGGATAAAAACAATAAATAAGGAGTGGGTTACGAGCTATGAAAAGGGTGAAACATAGCAAAATATCATCTTTAGAACATAGAGATACAAGTCATTCTCTCATAAATACAAACTATTCTTCTATATAATATTAAAGCCGTTTTAGTCCATTGATTTGAAACTAAAACGACTTTATGGATTCAAGAGAAGTGTAGACTGTTAATATGTTCAGAAGTCTATCTCTGACAAACTAAATTCCAGGCTCTCCTCCTTTATGTATATTTTAATGCTTCAGCAAATTATTTCTTATTCAGATAAGCCAATGCCGCACCTATTGCCGTACGATATTCAGCGTAGGGAGGAATATGGAAGCGGACATGATAAATACTTTCCATATTCGGGAAAACCTCATGACATTGGGGCAGTTGCGCCAGATTACCAATCAAGACGAAATCCTTAATGGGTGAATTCAATGCTGATAATACAGCCGCCCCACCTATGGTCTGCAAAACGGTATATATTATACCTTTCGCAATATCTTCAGGCGTAGCATTTGTATCAGCCTTGCCAAATAAAGAGGCAGTAGCATGTACAGGTAAATCAGGCAAAGCACGGTTACAGATATCACCGATCAATAAATTAATATGCTTAATATCACCTTTCGTAGCCAATTCCGCAACCTGATGGATATCATTCGTTTTAAGCAACAGCCGCGAAAGCCCTTGCAAAGTTCCTCCACCAATTCCAATGCCGCCGATATGCTCTACTTTGTCACGGTCTATGCGCACAAAAGAAGTACCCGTGCCCATACTGACCACGATAAGCTGGTCAATATCAGTAGCGTGACGCGCCCCCAGCCCATTCGCTATAAACTCATCGATTTTATCAGTCGGCAAACCGTATAGTGGACTATCAATAAATGCGCTCCCGACACCGGTCAGCATTACTTGCTCCACATCCGAGAGTTTAATTCCATTATCATAAATATATTTTCCGAAAGCCCCGAACAGCGAAGTTACAGGGTCAGTTGCGGTAATAAACATAGGCGACTGAATCCGCCCGTTATCAATGCCCACAATCTTTGTAGTACTACCCCCTACATCTATTCCTATTACAATTCCCATATATTTAGAATATAATAATTTGCCGGCAAAGGTACAAATTGATATGAAAAAAGAACGCTTATGAAGAAAAAAACAGCTACCAATCAGATCCATATATATAATAATGTGTAACTTCTAACTTTAACAAGTTCCATTCATTAAAATATAAGCTGTGGTACTTTAAAACAGACTATCTGTTGAGGTCCAACAGACCATGTATTGAAGGTCAACAGACCATCTGTTCACTATCAATAGACCATCTAATCGGATGCAAAAGAAAGCACTTCAATCGGAACAAATATAAAACAATGCAAAGAAGAGACTGTTCACTTCATTCCCTATGCAGTAAAATATGCTATTTTATTGTCAGACAATCATAAAACATAAAATATCCATTTTAGCAGAATGAAAGGAAAAGCCTCTGTAACAGCATAATCATACATATTACATTCATTAAGATAACCTTATGAACATTAATTAATTGACGAAATATTTCTTTATTAGGGAAGAAATCTATTTCTTTGTACGATTTTAGAAGATCGATCAATATTATTACAACAACTATAATGATAGAATTATGAAGATTTCACACATTGAACACTTAGGCATTGCCGTTCAAAGCATTGAAGAAGCATTGCCTTACTATGAAAAGGTCCTGGGGTTAAAATGCTACAACGTTGAAACCGTAGAAGATCAAAAAGTAAAAACTGCCTTCTTGAAAGTGGGAGACACTAAAATTGAACTTTTGGAGCCTACATGTCCTGAAAGCACTATTGCCAAGTTCATTGAGAATAAAGGTGCTGGTATTCACCATATCGCATTTGCTATCGAAGACGGTGTAGCAAACGCCTTGAGTGAAGCCGAAGCAGCCGGTATACGATTGATTGACAAAGCCCCCCGTAAGGGAGCCGAAGGCTTAAGCATTGCTTTCCTACATCCTAAATCCACATTAGGTGTATTAACCGAACTTTGCGAAAAATAACAACAACTCTAGTTTAACAACTTAAAATAGAATCATAATGAGTAATCAACTCGAAAAAATAAAAGAACTCATCGATCGTCGGACGGAGGCTCGTCTTGGTGGTGGTGAAAAAGCTATAGCCAAACAACACGAAAAAGGCAAATATACAGCACGCGAACGTATAGCTATGCTCCTTGACAAAGGAAGCTTCGAAGAAATGGACATGTTTGTAGAACATAGATGTACAAACTTCGGAATGAACAAGAAACACTATCCTGGTGATGGTGTGGTAACCGGTTACGGTACTATTGATGGTCGTTTGGTTTACATCTTCGCACAAGACTTTACCGTTTCAGCAGGTTCTTTGTCTGAAACGATGTCTTTGAAGATCTGTAAAGTAATGGATCAGGCTATGAAAATGGGAGCTCCTGTCATCGGAATCAACGACTCGGGTGGTGCTCGTATTCAAGAAGGTATCAATGCCTTAGCTGGTTATGCTGAAATCTTCCAACGTAACATTATGGCTTCGGGTGTTATTCCTCAAATCTCCGGTATCTTTGGTCCTTGCGCAGGTGGTGCAGTATATTCACCGGCATTGACCGACTTCACTTTGATGATGGAAGGTACTTCATATATGTTCCTTACCGGTCCGAAAGTTGTAAAAACAGTAACCGGAGAAGACGTATCACAAGAAAATCTTGGAGGTGCAAGCGTACACTCTACAAAATCGGGTGTTACTCACTTCACTGCTAAAACAGAAGAAGAAGGTTTCGCTTTAATCCGCACCTTACTCAGCTATATTCCTCAAAACAATTTAGAGGAAGCTCCTTACGTTGAATGCAAAGATCCTATCGATCGTTTGGAAGATTCTCTTAATGAAATCATCCCTGATAATCCGAACAAGCCTTACAACATGTACGAGGTAATCAGCGCTATTGTAGACAACGGCGAATTCCTTGAAATTCAAAAAGATTACTCTAAGAACATCATCATTGGTTTTGCACGTTTCAACGGACAGTCAGTAGGTATAGTAGCTAACCAACCTCAATATTTGGCCGGTGTACTCGACAGCAATGCTTCACGTAAAGGCGCACGTTTCGTTCGTTTCTGCGACGCATTCAATATACCTATCGTATCATTGGTAGATGTACCAGGATTCCTTCCCGGAACAGGACAAGAATACAACGGTGTAATTCTTCATGGTGCTAAATTACTTTACGCATACGGTGAAGCTACAGTACCTAAAGTAACAATCACATTACGTAAATCATACGGTGGTTCTCACATTGTAATGAGTTGTAAACAACTTCGTGGAGATATGAACTATGCATGGCCGACTGCAGAAATCGCAGTAATGGGTGGTGCAGGTGCCGTTGAAGTGTTGTATGCTAGAGAAGCTAAAGAACAAGAAAATCCGGCTGAATATCTTACTACAAAAGAAGCCGAATATACTAAGTTATTCGCTAATCCTTATAATGCAGCAAAATACGGTTACATCGATGACGTGATCGAACCGCGTAATACTCGCTTCCGCATTATCCGCGCTCTACAACAGTTGAGGACGAAGAAATTAACAAATCCTGCAAAGAAACACGGTAATATACCTTTGTAATTTGTATTCTATTTAAAGCAAAAAGTTATGAGCAAAAAAGTAAATGAGACTGAAAATACAAAGTCTGAAAAGAAGCAAGTCAAAGTAAATTCAGGCGATGAAGTATTTGCAGCTATTGCAATGGCTTTGCATGAGATGCAGGACGAGGTACACGATGCCGAAAGTTTGGTACTTACCTTTTCTCCAGTACGGCAGAATTACTCTCCGTGGAGCTCTAAGATTTATACGCTAGGTGCAATGCCTCACAAAAAGTAGAATCCTCTTTAAAAAGATTTGTAACAATGAAAGAATATAAGTATAAAATTAATGGTAAAACATACGAAGTTACCATTGGAAATATAGAAGAAAATGTGGCGCACGTTGAAGTAAACGGTACTGCATACGAAGTGGAAATGGAAAAGAAGCCTGTAGAAGAGGTTAAGCCCGTTGTAAAACCTGCTGCTCCAGCTGCTGCTCCTGTTTCATCTCCTGCACAACCTGCTGCAACTCAAGCAAAAAAATCCGGAATAAAATCTCCGCTTCCTGGAGTTATTGTTGACATCAGAGTAAGTGTAGGTCAAGAAGTAAAGAAGGGGGAAACCATTATGATTTTGGAAGCCATGAAAATGGAGAACAACATCAATGCAGACAAGGATGGCAAAGTTACTGCAATCAATGTCAGCGCAGGGGAATCTGTAATGGAAGGAACCGATCTTGTAGTTATAGAATAAATAACAGGCCCTTACACCTGAGTATTTTATAATATTCAAAGCCCTTTAGTTCAATAAATATTGAGCTAAAGGGCTTTTTTATTTACAGTAAGTTAATTATAATAAATAAAACTACGATTATATCGTAATAATCTTATTTTTCAATATATTGCGCATCATAACACATTAATCAATAGACAATGAAAACCTTACTGCTAATTCTTTACTCATTCGTATTTATTGTATCAATATCTGCACAAAAGAAGACTTCTATTACGGAAGCCTTATCCAGCTACGACTATGAAACAGCGCTTCAACTGATTGAAAAAGAAAAACCTACATTACCAACACTCTATCAGCGAGGCAGCGCTCTGAAAGGGCTCGGGCACATAAATGAGGCTCTACAAACCTACCAAGATATTATCAGTAAAGATTCGCTCAATCCACGGGCCTATATAGAAGCAGCCGAATGTAGTCATCAGCTCTATCAAGACCAACAAGCACTTAAATACTACACACACGCCATTAATTTGAAACCCGAGAATAAATATGCACGTATTCAATACATCACCATACTACTATCGCAACAGATGTATAATGAGGCCCTCCATGAATCAGAAATCTTTTTTAAAACAGATACTACGGCAACTGCACTATATTTAAAGGCTCAAAGCCTTGAGGGACTTGAAAAACCTGAGTATGCCATAGAATGTTATCGTAGTATCCAGAATAGAAATCCCAGCGACTGCTTAGCTGCCACCAAATTAGGTCTGCTATACAACTCGGCCGAAAAATATCAAAAGGCCATTGAAGCCACGGAAATATACCGGCAGAAAGACAGTACTAACTTCAACGTCAATCGACAGAATGCTTTGGCGTATTGTTTAAAAGAGGATTACCCCACAGCCATCAAACGATATGATTATCTCATTAGCCACAAAGACAGTACCTTACAAACCATCTATTACATGGGAGTATGCTACTACGCATTAGAAAAATACTACGAAGCTCATGATCTTTTGGAAATAGCTTTGAAGAAAGCGCCCAACAATGTCAATTTACTCTATTATTTGGGAAGATCCTGCGCTATGACTTCATGGAAGAAAGAAGGAGTGGATTATTTGGAGAAAGCAATCAAGCTCACTGTCCCTAAAGATAGTGACATGATACGGCTATACGTCGGTATGGAAGATTGTTACAAGATGGCTGGAATGTACCAGAGAGAAATTGATACTAAATTAGAAAGATACAAGTCATACAGCCCACAAAATCATAAATTACTTTACGATGCAGCTCTAATATATGAATACGGACTGAAAGATACACCCAATGCAGAACATTATCTGGAAATGTTTCTGAAGACGCGTGTCAAAGACAATCGAAAAAATGAACAAGCAGCCGATAACAATTCGGGCGGCACAATCACCGCTACAGCCAACTATTATAATGCCGCGGAAAATTGGCTGAATGACATTCGCACTAAAAAGAAAGAAAAAGCAGCAACAAAAAGTTAGAGAGAAATCCACTGTAACAGGAAAAACTTTAGCCATAAAAACCTATAATCCATCCAATAAAATAAGATAATTACCAATTCCTTCGAAGTATAGAAAACGTTTGCATACACAATAGTAGATTAAGCAACGGATAATACCTGCTATCTCAACTGTTTATTCTATTTTAGCATACCAAATATCTAATAGCTAATATCATGAGGAAATTATTATTTATTCTATTGACATTACTTCTCCCGTTAAGCGCTAATGTCGCAGCAACAAACGTGAACAAGATAGATCCTCCATGCTGGTTTACCGGGATGAAGAATCCAGAGCTTCAATTAATGGTTTATGGGGAAGGAATCAAATCTTCAAACGTTACGATAAACTATCCGGGAGTGAATATAAGTAGTGTGGTACAGCTGGATAGTCCTAATTATCTTTTAGTTTATCTTCATTTGGATAAAGATGTCAAACCCGGGAAATTTCCCATCACCTTTACACAAGGTAAGAAGAAAATAGTAAAAGAGTATGAGTTGAAAGCCCGTGCAAAAAAAGGCAGTGAACATAAAGGTTTTGATGCTTCAGACGCTCTTTACCTGCTAATGCCGGATCGCTTTGCAAATGGGAAAACAGATAATGATCAAATAGCTGGCCTCTCTTCATACAAAGTGGATCGTAATGACCCTAACGCCCGCCATGGAGGCGATTTAGCGGGAATAGAGAAACACCTCGATTATTTCTCCGATCTCGGAGTAACAGCCTTATGGTTTACTCCGGTTCTTGAAAACAATATGAGTGGAGGTTCTTATCATGGCTATGCCACAACAGACTATTACAAAGTAGATCCCCGGTTTGGTACAAATGAAGAATATAAAAACCTGATTGATGAAGCACATCAGAAGGGCTTGAAAATCGTAATGGATATGATTTTCAATCATTGTGGCGTAGAGCACGTTTGGATTAAAGATATGCCATCAAGAGACTGGTTCAACAATCCCGATCATGAAAAAAACTTTGTACAGACTTCTTTCAAACTTACTCCACATGTCGACCCTTATACCTCTCAGTATGATTTCAATCAAATGAATGATGGATGGTTTGTTACAGCAATGCCCGACCTGAATCAAAGAAATCCGTATGTGTATCGCTATTTGGTACAAAACAGTTTTTGGTGGATAGAATATGCCGGCATTGATGGGATTCGAATGGATACCTATCCTTATGCGGACTACGATGCAATGAGCAATTGGATGAAAGAACTTAATGATGAATATCCTAATTACAATACCGTAGGCGAGACATGGGTAACGGAACCGGCTTACACAGCTTGGTGGCAAAAAGACTCCAAACTCTCAGCACCAAAAAACAGTAATCTAAAGACTGTAATGGATTTCAGTTTCTTCGAAAGGATAAACATTGCTAAATATGAACAGACCGAAACATGGACTAAAGGTCTCGATCGTATCTACAATAACTTTGCGTACGATTTTCTCTACCCTAATCCGCTCTCGGTACTAGCCTTTATCGAGAATCACGATACCGATCGCTTCTTAGGAGAAGGAGACAACCTGCCTATGCTGAAACAGGCCTCTACCCTACTCCTTACAACCCGCCGCATTCCTCAACTGTACTATGGGACAGAAATAATGATGAATGGAGTGAAACACGGGAGTGATGGATATGTACGTAAAGACTTTCCCGGAGGATGGGCTGACGACAAACAAAGCGCTTTCTCACCCAATGGTCGCAGCAAAATACAGGAAGAATGCTATAACTTCTACAAGACACTATTGAACTGGCGAAAAAATAATGCTGTAATAGCAAAAGGGAATATGATACAATTCATGGTACAAAACGGCGTTTATGTATACGCCCGCCAATATGAAGGTAAAACAGTGCTTGTGATGTTGAACGGAACCGACAGTGACACAACAATACTGCTGAAGCCCTATAAAGAAGTGCTCAAAGAAAGCAAACAGGGTAAAGATGTTGTAAGTGGACAAACCGTTTACTTTGATAAAGACAGTTTTAAAATGACGCCTAGAGAATCTCTAGTGATTGAACTATAATCAATAAATGCCATCCCTAGAACATTTTTATTGAGCAGCATGCTAAATGTGAAAACCATATAGATAAAACAACGCCTTAAAAGAAATCCCCTTATTTATCCTTTTCATTAATGAACAGCATATAAATAAGGGGATCTTTAAAGCTTATGAAATAAAATAGCCCTTGCAATGAAAACATGCAAGGGCTTATTCTATCTTAGGATCAATCGATTAATCTAATTGAGCCAATTTATTTTCTGAGCCTAATACACTTACAATTTTGTGCTTGTAAAGTTTCTCCATGTTATCACGAGCAGGGCCAAGATACTTACGAGGATCAAATTCTGCAGGTTTCTCAGCAAATACCTTACGGATACCCGCAGTCATTGCCAAACGAGAATCTGAGTCGATGTTAATCTTGCAAACAGAAGATTTTGCAGCTTTGCGCAATTCTTCTTCTGGAATACCGATTGCAGCTTCCAATTTACCACCGAACTTATTGATTGCATCTACTTCTTCTTGAGGAACAGATGAAGATCCGTGCAATACGATAGGGAATCCGGGAAGTTCGTTCATAACGCCATCCAATACATCAAATGCCAAAGGAGGAGGTACTAAACGACCTGTTTGAGGATCTACGTGACATTGTTCCGGTTTGAATTTGTAAGCACCGTGAGAAGTACCAATAGAAATAGCCAAACTATCGCAACCTGTTTTGGTTACAAAGTCAACAACTTCTTCAGGTCTTGTATAAGTGTGGTGTTCTGCGACAACCTCATCTTCAACACCTGCCAAAACGCCTAATTCACCCTCTACAGTTACATCAAACTGATGAGCGTATTCAACAACTTGTTTTGTTAAAGCAACATTCTCGTCGTAAGGAAGATGAGAGCCATCAATCATTACAGAAGAAAAGCCCATATCAATACAAGATTTGCAAAGCTCAAAGCTATCTCCATGGTCAAGGTGAAGAACAATTTCAGGGTGATTGCAGCCCAATTCTTTTGCATATTCAACAGCACCTTCAGCCATATAACGCAGCAAAGTCTGGTTTGCATAGTTACGAGCACCTTTAGATACCTGCAAAATAACCGGAGATTTTGTTTCTGCGGCAGCTTTCACAATAGCCTGCAACTGTTCCATATTGTTAAAGTTGAAAGCCGGGATGGCATATCCACCTTTAATAGCCTTCGCAAACATATCTTTAGTATTTACGAGACCTAATTCTTTGTAGCTAATCATTTTGTTTAAAGTTTATTGTTAGTGAATAAAATTCTCCGCAAAAGTACACATTATCCTTCAAACGAAGAATTCAGATTAAATAAATTACCTATTAATAACTAAGGCAACTATTTAATTTTATTATAATCGAGCCACATGCTCAACATATTGCAATCTCCATATTACAAACCAAACGAATTAAAGGTTTGCATTTATCTTTATAAATAACAAAAACAGTAAGCTAAAGTTTGTCCTCTAAGCGGAAACACACTCTTCCGTGAATTCATATATGTTATTTCTTCTCCAGATAGACAATTGTCGGTAAGTGATCACTATAACCATTCAACCAACTACGTCCGCCAAAAGTCCGTAACGGAGAACCTTTATAATTTCCATCCTGTTGGATTAAATACTCCCGGTTGAAAACTTCATTGGATTCATAAACCAAACCCTTTTTCGCTTCAAGTAAAGACTTGGATATCAAAATCTGGTCAAAAAGATTCCATTTGCCTTTATAAAGTAAAGTTCCGACTCCTTTATCCTCCAAAGTTTGCCACCATGGATTATAAAAATCACCCTTTTTCACTTGATCCGGAAACTTATATGTACCAAGAGCTTTCAAACTCATATCCATAGGATCATCATTCAAATCTCCCATAACTATCAGTTTCAAATTCTTATCCTCGCGTAATAAAGAATCCTTCAACGCTTTAACCTGTTCGGCAGCATGAACCCTGACCGGAGATTCCGCGCCACGCGAAGGCCAATGATTCACGACAAAACAAATATGCTCGCCACCCAACAATCCGTCGACTATTAAAAAGCCACGGGTAAGATGTACCGTATCACCTTGATAAGGCATAGAAAGTACTAATTTTGTTTTTTTTACGCTAAATTGTTTAGGATCATATAATAATGCACAATCTATTCCGCGTTTATCAGGACCTTCATAATGAACAAATTTATAATTAGAAATCGGCTTTTGGCTAGTAAGATCCACCAAAACTCTATCATTTTCTACTTCAGCAACACCAATTACCGCAGGACCGTTAGAAACTTTATCACGAGATAAATCCCCCAAAACCCTAGCCATATTTTTCAACTTAGCCTCATAACGTTTACCTGTCCAATGATAATCCCCATTAGGTAAGAACTCATAGTCATCTTTACCGGAATCATGAATCGTATCAAAAAGATTTTCAAGATTATAGAAAGCGACACTGAATTTTTGTTGCCCGCTTTGCTGAGCTCGGAGAGAGAATACACAAAGCACCAATAGCGAGAGAATAAGTAGCTTTTTCATACCGTTTATCAATTAAAATATGTTGCAAAAATCTGAAATAAAAAGAGATAAACCTATTTTTCCAGCAATCTTTTTTCTTATTCAGAGAAAAGCATTATCTTTGCGCACTGAAAAAAGACCATTACACCACTACATAACTAAGAAGTATAAATTAAAAAAAATATTGAAATGAAAAATGGTATCCATCCTGAATCATACCGCCCGGTAGTTTTTAAAGATATGTCAAACGGCGATGTATTTTTATCACGTTCAACAGTTTCCACAAAAGAGACTATAGAGCTTGAAGGTGAAACTTATCCGTTGGTTAAATTGGAAATCTCCAGTACTTCACATCCGTTCTATACTGGGAAATCCAAATTGGTAGATACTGCGGGTCGTGTCGACAAGTTTATGAGCCGCTACGGTGACCGTAAGAAAAAATAACCTGTATATAGAGGTAGAAAAAGAGGAAATTCTCACCGTGAGAGTTTCCTCTTTTTGCATAAAGCAAATAATATTATTATGAATAAACTCATTTCTTTCCTCAAAAAAGCTTTTCGTTGGCTGAAAACATATTTATATAAGTTTGCCACGTGGTATAAGAGTCTTTACAGAGACAAGCCATGGTATAGACGTGCAATTGTGGGGGTCGTCTCATTTATTGTTTTTTTTATGCTCTATCTCTGCTTGGTAGACATCAACTTTCTTTGGTTATTTGGTAAATCTCCGGGATTATCAAGTATACACAATCCAGAACAGCCTATTGCATCCGAAATATATAGCGCAGACGGTAAATTGATTGGCAAGTATTTCCGCGAAAACAGAAGTCCGGTGACTTATCAGGAAATATCTCCCATTCTGATAAAAACTCTCATTAACACCGAAGATGAACGTTTTTACCACCACTTCGGAATTGACTTTCAAGGAGTGTTTGCCGCAATGAAAGACATGGCAAAAGGCGAAGCCAGAGGTGCCAGCACTATCACCCAACAGCTGGTAAAGAATATGTTTAAAGTACGATCCCAATATTCTACCGGGATACTAGGATTCATTCCGGGTGTAAAACTGATTATCATGAAATCCAAGGAATGGATTACAGCTGTTAAGATCGAGATGTTTTATTCGAAGCAGGAAATCTTAACGATGTATCTTAATACAGTCGATTTCGGAAGTAATGCCTATGGCATCAAGACAGCCTGCAAAACCTATTTTAATACAACACCTAAAGAAATAACCTACGAACAAGCAGCAACACTTGTCGGGTTGTTAAAAGCCACCACCACCTATAATCCACGTCTCAACCCGAAGAATAGCTTACGCCGCCGTAATGTGGTATTGGAAAACTTAATGAAGCATCATGGCATCACCCGTGCCCAATATGATTCATTAAAACAGATTCCAATCCATCTCAATTATAATATTGAAACAAATTACGATGGACAGGCCCTTTACTTCAGAGAAGCTGTTTCCGAATACCTTTCAGCTTGGTGTAAAGCCAATAACGTCGATCTATATTCCGACGGACTCAAAATTTATACCACAGTCGACAGTCGTATGCAAGGCTATGCCGAAGCTGCTGTGAATAGACAAATGCGAGTGGTACAACGTAACTTCAATAATCACTGGGGGAACCAAGCACCATGGCGTGACCGTAACGGAAATGAGATACCTAACTTTATAGAGGATATAGCTAAACGTACCATACACTACAAATTATTACAAGAAAAATACCCCGACCGACCCGATTCAATCAATTATTATCTGAATAAGCCACATAGGCTGAAAGTATTCGATTATGATAGAGGTTCAAGAGATACCACCATTAGCACAATGGATTCCATCCGATATATGGAACGTTACATGCACTGCGGCTTTGTGGCAATGGAGCCCCAAACCGGATATGTAAAAGCTTGGGTTGGAGATATAAATTTCGGAGCATGGAAGTATGATAAAGTACTCTCCAAACGACAGCCGGGTTCAACATTCAAATTATTTGTTTATGCCGCCGGATTCAATAAAGGGATGTCTCCTTGCGACTTACGTGTCGATCAGTATAAAGCATGGGATGTAATGGAAAAAGGTAAACCGGCTAAATGGATACCTCGCAATGCCGACGGTTCTTACACTGGAGACACTCTCTCATTAAAAGCCGCATTTGCGCGTTCTATCAACTCGATAGCAGTACAAGTGGGACAAGAAGTCGGAGTACATGACGTAGCGCAAACAGCATACGCAATGGGTATAAAGACCCCGCTTGAAGAGACTCCTGCGCTGAGTCTAGGTGCTTCCGATGTATCATTGTTGGAGTTAGTCAATTCATATACCACCGTGGTTAACGATGGAAAAGAGCATGATCCGATATTGGTAACCAAAATAGAAGATTCCGAAGGGCATGTGATTTACGAAGATAAAAGCCAGCAAAAGCAGGTTATCCCTTATGAAACGGCATTCCTCATGACAGAGATGTTGAAAGCGGGGCTAACCGAACCAATGGGAACATCACAAGCTCTTTGGGGATACGATTTATTTCATTCGGACACGGAATTCGGTGGAAAAACAGGAACATCTTCCAATCACTCTGACGCATGGTTTGTCGGCGTCACTCCTAAATTAGTAGGAGGAGCATGGGTCGGAGGAGAACACCGAAGTATACACTTCCGCACAGGAGCTTTAGGACAAGGTAGTCGGACAGCCTTGCCTGTATTTGCCTACTTCATGGAAAAAGTATTGAAAGATGACAGGCTAAAAGCATATCGTGCAAAATTCCCACGACCGAAAGAAAAGATAAACAAAGACTATAGTTGTCACACTATTTACCATCGAAGGGATACAGATTCAGTGGCTGTCAAACCCGACAGTCTTATCGTTCCTCAGGAAATAGGCGAAGAATAGGGAATTCCCTACCACAGTATAGGGGAAATTATATAGGAAAGGTATTACGCCTTTCCTATATTTGTTTTCATAAATTAATAAACAAAGATTCTAACCAAAGTTAATTAATCATCATGAAACGCTTTGTCACCCTATTATGCTTCATAATGTTTTTAGTTGTAGCAGGATATGCAGCAAAAACAAAAGACCTGAGCGGACCTATGGTCCTAAAAGGAGAGTTTATAAAACCCTACGGAAATTATCCAGCAGGTACACCTGTTATAGTACGGAGAGTAGTTAAACTACATAACTCCGATCCCGGACAGTATGGATATGACACCTATTATGCTATAGAAGTTAACAGCACCCAGACAGCCTTGCCTGCGGAAGAGCTTAAGCTAATTAAATTTTATACTCCTGAGAGTAGCGAGGAACTGTGGCAACAGATTTATGTGAAACAACATTTATACGAGTACTTTTCGGAGAATGGATACCGCAAAGAGTTGCGTAATCAAGTTGATGAAGAATGCATGGATTATCTTGACAAAGTGAAAAGTATAGCTTACAATGATGACTATATAAATTCTTACGTACAGAGTGTTTTTGCCAAACTAAGCGTATCAAACATTGATCCGAACCGTTCCGAAAGATTAAACGTGCAAGTCATACAATCCCCCGAACCGGAAGCATATATGCTACCCAACGGTTCCATGCTTGTCAGCACAGGACTACTTTGCACACTCGACTCCGAAGATGAATTAGCAGCAATCATAGCTAATGAAATGGCACACTTCGTACGGGACGATCAAATCAATAATATTTATATTGCAGAGCGTAACGCCAAGCGGGCAGCTTTCTGGGGAAGTGTTCTCGCAGCAACAGCTGATGCAGCATTTGATGTTGCTTATTGGGATGATAATAAGAAAGCACTCGGCATAGGGGTTGTAGCAAGTATCGGTAGCATCGCCACACTGATTAATGCAAATGTTGTCGACCGTTTAGGGATGCAATATAAATTAAAACAAGAATTTTCTGCGGATGAAATTGCAAAAAGTCTCATTTCATTAAAAGGGATGAATCCTGATGCATTGTCTTCGGCTTTATCAAAAATAGTAGATTACTACGAACGCCAGAATAAAAGTAATAATCTGACTCGCTATAGCAGTACGGATGATTTGAAGAAAAGAATCGAAAAAGCAGGTGAGGTGCACAATATAGAAGCCCGCCCCTATCAAAAGACCGTCTCAGATGTAATCACATTCAATGCACAGATGGAATTTGCCAATCAAAGATATGCTGCAGCTGCCCGATTAATACAGAAAAACATTAAAACCAACCTTGCTTCGGACAATGATTATGTCATACTTGTCAAGGCAAAGATGGCACTCTACAACACTGAAGAGTCTAACAATGATTGCCTTTCATTATTGCAAAAGGCAAAGGAACTGGCCGGTACAAGTCCGAATCTCGACATCAACAAGCAAGAGATATTGCTCTTACTACGTATGAACAAACAGATGCAAGCTGCCGGAGCTCTTCAAGACTATCTGACTCTGCTCACCAAATATAACGAACAAGGTGTAAAGGGAGACGAACAGGATTGGGCTACAAAAGAAATAGGATGGGCTCAACAACTACTGACTAAAATAAGCAAAATATAACTAAGCCTTACTGACTATTCGAAAAAGAACTGCCCAAGATCACGTATTCCACGTAGTCTTGGGCAGCTTTATTTACTAAAACTTCTTATTTTCTAAAGGGCGGTTTTGCTATAATAGCTTTCAATCGGCGACCTCTAACATCGACGAATACATCCGTTCCCAGCTTACTAAATTCAGGCTTTACATACCCCATTCCAATGCCTATTTTGCGAATGGGAGACATTGTTCCCGAAGTCACATGCCCAATCAGCTCTCCATCGGCGGAATATAACTCATAGCCATGCCGAGGAATTCCACGATCCACCATTTCAAAACCGACCAACTTACGGGTTACCCCTGTTGTTTTCTGAACTTCCAGCATCGGGCGATTAATAAAATTCTTACCCTCTGCAAACTTGGTTATCCAGCCTAAACCAGCTTCAATAGGTGATGTCGTATCATCCAAGTCATTGCCATAAAGACAGAAGCCCATCTCCAATCTAAGAGTGTCGCGAGCTCCCAAACCAATAGGCTTAATGCCAAATTCAGCTCCGGCTTCAAAAACAGCATTCCATATCTTCAGAGCCTCATCGGGATAGAAGTACAATTCAAATCCACCGGCACCGGTATATCCGGTATTCGAAATAATCACATCTTTTACTCCGGCAAATTCACCATGAGTAAATGTATAATAAGGAATTTCGGACAAATTAATGGAAGTCAGCTTTTGAAGAGCCAATATGGCTTTTGGTCCCTGAACAGCCAACTGCCCCATCCCGTCGGATGCATTCTCCAATTCCGCTCCTTCCGTATTATGAGACACGCACCAATTCCAATCCTTGTCAATATTGGCAGCATTCACCACAAGCAAATACTTCTCAGGCTCATACTGATAAACCAACAAGTCATCAACTATTCCACCTGTCTCATTCGGAAAACAAGAGTACTGAACTTTTCCCGGAGAAAGAACAGCCACATCATTAGAAGTCACCTTCTGCAAAAAAGCCAAAGCTTGCGGACCTTTCACCCAGAATTCTCCCATGTGAGACACATCAAATACACCGACTGCATTACATACCGTCAAATGCTCATCTATAATACCTGAATATTCTATAGGCATGTTATAACCGGCAAAATCGCACATTTTAGCTCCCAGTGAAACATGCTTTTCTGTAAATGGCGTAGTTTTCATATCGTTTTATTGTTTAAGGGTATTCTATTATTTTGCAGCTACAAGCTCGGCAATCTTAACTATTACCTGCATGGCTTTTTCCATACTTTGAACAGGCACAAACTCATAACGCCCATGAAAATTCAGTCCACCTGCAAATATATTAGGGCAAGGGAGTCCTTTAAATGAGAGTTGTGCACCATCCGTTCCACCACGTATCGGCTTAACATTAGGTTTCACTCCGACAGCCTCCATTGCAGCAAAAGCCGTATCAATGATATGCATTACAGGTTCTATTTTCTCACGCATATTGTAGTACTGATCACGCATTTCAAGTATAGCAGTCGCTTCACCATATTCTGCATTGATCTTATTTACCAAGTGCTCGATCTCCTTTTTACGATTTTCAAACAGTACGCGATCGTGGTCACGAATGATGTAACTCACTGTCGTCTGCTCCACACTACCATTAATACCAATTAAATGATAAAACCCTTCGTATCCCTCGGTATCCTCTGGTGTTTCGTGACTTGGAAGCATACTGCAGAAGCGATTTGCCACCTTTATGGAATTGATCATTTTATGTTTTGCATACCCCGGGTGGACATTTCTCCCCTTAAAAGTAATTTTGGCAGAGGCAGCATTAAAGTTTTCAAACTCCAATTCACCTTTTTCACCACCATCCATAGTATAAGCCCAATCACAGCCAAACTTATCTACATCAAATTTATGAGCGCCCTCTCCTATCTCTTCGTCCGGATTGAAACCGATACGAATTTTTCCATGCTTTACTTCGGGATGTTCTTTAAGATAAACAATAGCAGAAATGATTTCGGCAATACCGGCCTTATCATCCGCTCCAAGTAATGTCCTGCCATCCGTTACAATCAGATCCTCTCCTTTATGCTCTAACAATTCAGGAAACTGTACGGGAGAAAGCACAATTTTATCCTCTCCACAAAGGGTAATGTCACTTCCATCATAGTTCTTCACAATCCGTGGAGAAACATTCTTCCCTGTCATATCAGGACTGGTATCCATGTGTGCAATAAAGCCAATGGTAGGCACCGATTGGGATATATTAGAAGGAAGTGTAGCAAATAAATAGCCGTTTTCATCCAGCGTAATATCTTCCAAATCCAACGATTCCAATTCTTCTTTCAATACTTTGGCAAATACCATTTGCCCGGGAGTACTTGGAGTCAGACGTGTCTCTTCATCCGACTGCGTATCATAACTCACATACTTTAAAAAACGTTCTACTAAAGTCATACTATTTAATTTTATCGAATATTATCTATTATATCCTTTCTTAAACCCTACAATAAATCTCTTGTAAACCCTATTCAGAGTAAACCGGATATTATCAGAAAGGTTCATCTCAGTAAAGCGCAATTTACATCTTTATCTTTCCTTACTAAAAGTAAGAAAAGAAGCACCTAACTGCCGTAAAGGTAAAAAAAGGGGTGTGAATAGCCAAGCAATTCACACCCCTTTTTACAATATGTTATACTTCGTCACAACTTCGGAAGTTCCGGAGACAAAGTTTAATTGATAACTACCATTTTTTCACCGTTTTCTTATCTGCAGGTGTAACTTCAATCAAGCTAAGAGCAAAGCCACCACTACGCGCAAGCTTTACCGATATCTTTGTTTTGGCAGTAACGCGACCTTTCTTTATTTGATAAGAAGTCGGATTATGCTCATAGTCAGCATCCTTACCATCGGCATAAAGCGTAGCCACATATTCTTTGGCAGGATCAAGAAAATCAAGCGTGAAAGAAGAAACACGTGCATCAGCACCGGTTATTCCGCCAACAAACCAGCTATCCGCCCCTTTGGCTTTACGAGCTACCGTCACATAACGTCCCGGTTCCGCCTCAAGATATTTACTATCATCCCAATCTACAGCCACATCTTTAATAAACTGGAAAGCGTCAAGATGGCGCTCATAATTTTCGGGTAGATCGGCAGCCATCTGCAAAGGACTGTAAAGCGTCACATATAAAGCGAGTTGCTTAGCAAGTGTGGTATGTACCCAACTGTGATTTTCTGTTTTCAAGAAAGATAAACGGGTGTCGAAAATACCCGGTGTATAATCCATCGGACCACCCATCAGACGAGTGAAAGGAAGAATTGTCGTGTGGAAAGGTTTACTTCCTCCGAAAGCTTCATATTCGGTACCACGTGCAGATTCGTTGCCAATCAAGTTAGGATAAGTGCGGCAAAGTCCCGTAGGTCTCACAGCCTCGTGTGCATTCACACTAATCTTATAATCAGCCGCCTTTTTGATGGCATACAAATAGTGATTATTCATCCATTGACCATAATGATGCTCACCACGGGGAATTATATTGCCTACATAGCCGCTCTTCACCGCAGTATAACCATTGTCCACCATAAACTGGTAAGCTTTATCCATGTGACGTTCGTAATTGCGCACAGAAGAAGAAGTCTCATGATGCATCATCAATTTTACACCCTTGCTGTGAGCATAGGCATTCAGCATCTTCACATCAAAATCAGGATAAGGAGTTACGAAATCAAACACATCATCTTTGGAATGACCGAACCAATCTTCCCAACCTTCATTCCACCCCTCAATCAACACCTGAGAAAAGCCATGTTTAGCAGCAAAATCAATATAACGTTTCACATTATCATTGTTAGCACCATGTCGGCCATTTGGTTTAGTCTTGCTATAATCGGTCTCACCGAGCTTCACAGACAACAAGTCGTCAGTGTACGCCCAAGTACTCTTACCTGTAATCATCTCCCACCAAACACCTACATATTTCACCGGTTTAATCCATGATACATCTTTATAAGCGCAAGGTTCATTCAGGTTTAACGTCAGTTTCGAGGCCAACAATTCACGGGCATCATCACTCACCATCACCGTACGCCATGGAGAATGGCAGGGAGCCTGCATATATCCTTTATTTCCCTGAGCATCAGGAGTCAGCCATGATTCGAACACCATATTCTTATCATCCAAGTTCAAGCTCATGCAAGAGTAATCCACCAATGCAGCTTCATGCAGATTGATATAGAGTCCATCCGCAGTCTTCATCTGTAAAGCAGTCTGTACACCCGTCGGTGAAAAAGGTGTTTGTGAAGCATTGGGAGTAACGGCCTCTTTCATCAACCCTCTGATCTGTGATAATTTAGATTCGGTATAGTCATATTCCTGAGTATCATAGTCGCCGGGGATCCAGAAAGCGGTATGATCACCCGTCATAGCAAACTGGCTATGCTCCTCTTTAATTACGAAATAGTTAAGGTTGCGCTGTAACGGAAATTCATAACGGAAGCCGATACCCTCATCGTATACCCTAAAGCGAATAACGATTTTACGATCCTGAGCCGTTTGATTCAAAGTTACCGCCAATTCATTATAATGATTGCGGATATGATTCATCTCGCCCCAAACAGGTTTCCAAGTCTCATCAAATGTAGAAATTTTAGTGTCCGCAACCACAAAACCGTTCATCAGTCCCGGATCATCTTTCAATTCCAAGCCAAGCTTGGATGGCTTAATTACCGTTTTACCTTTATAATAAAGTTCATAACACGGCTCTCCCTGAGTAGTCAGCGAGAAATTAAGTTTCAACTGCCCATTGGGCGAAGTAATGTTTTCAGTTTTAGCAGAAGTACTCCATAAAAAGAATAGAGTACACCATACACATACTAATTTCATGCTTTTCATGATGTTAAATATTTGTTACGATGGAGCAAATATAACACGGAAAAACAAAGGAAAGAAAAAATAGAAGAAAAATACATTTAAAGTAATTAGAAAACGTTTGCAGGTTACAAATTAAAACTCACCTTACAAAGAAGCTCGCGAGGACGAAGTTGATTGATTGTATAAACTTGTTGGTTGGTCGTAATCATACGTCTTTCATATTGTGTATTTCCAAAAATATTATTACAAGATAAACCTACTTCATAAGAACCGGCACGGTAAAACACAGAAAGGTCGGAAAAGAAATTAAAAGAAACCGTTTTATCATTACTATGGTAGCATTCATTATCCCATTCTATCTGCCACTTCCCGGGTAATATAAAAGTTTTCAACTTATGGTACAATGAGCGCAACGGATCGGTAGATAGAGAAGGGTCCGCTTTATTTATTTGTTTACTATAATCATAACTGCTATTTTCTTCGAACGACAACAACGCCACAGGACGGAAAGAAAATTCCACACCTACGGACGAAGTACGCATCTGATAAGGATTTAAAGCACCCGCAAACAGAAGTTTATAATTATCCCAACTGTACATGCCGGTAAGTGCAACAGATAGCTTACTCCATCCCCATGCCTGACTGATTCTCCCGTTTAGCATGTAAGTTTCCGAATTGGTATATTCTCCTGTTGCTTTACGGCGATACACCTCATCCATCAATGTACTTTCATAAAGCGGAGTGTGGCGACGGTTAAAGTAATTAAAGTAGCAATTGGCAAAGAATCCCTTAATCGGATCGGTATACTGCAACGAACCATACAGGTTATGGCTCATTGTTTTCTCCAAGTCACCCGAGTTTGCCAATACCGTAATATAATTAGTATATATAGGCGTTGCACTGATACCCTTCAAATCCGTAGGTTGCCAATTGTACGAATAACCCACTGAAGCCGTAGTCTTTGCTGTAGCTTCATAGTTCATTTTCAAGCTCGGTTCCACCAATAGTGTCTTTTTACTTTTGTCACCATAGGAACGGGATAACCAACTAAATGGTGCCGTTGCAATAATCTTAAGTCCGTCACGTGTAAAATTGACAGATGGCGTGAGATACCAACGATATTCACGGTATTCGTCATCGGCGGACGCCTCCCTATTATAGGTCTGCATATCCTGCGTCCGGGTTGAGAAACCGGCTTTATAAGTAATATACATTCCTGCCAAGCGGTGACGGAAAAAAGAATACGTATCCCATTGCAAAGTATGCAGATTCAGTGTCTCTTTCGAAGCATCGGAGAGCAGCAACATACCCGGAAGGTAATTATAACTCATTTGCGAAGACAATGAAAAGCTCTTATCCCCTTTCATGGTACGTACCAACTCAAAGTCATCGGTAATATATCGTTTACGCGGCTTAACAAGTTGCTCCACCTCACTACCATTTAAATCTGATATTCCTTCACTTTTATTGAAATCGGCATATCCCCTCAAGGTATTGTTCAGATAAAACTAATCCTTATTAACCTTATACATCACTTCCCCTTTCCATTCGATACGACGGTTGACTGCTGATGATTCTTCAGTGATCAAGGCTCCATTATCCACATCCGTATAGAAAGTCTCCCGATGCTGGCTCAGCTTGCTTTTATCAAGAATTACATTCAACTGCAAACGCAAATCATTATCCTTATTGGGCTTAAACAACCAATTCGTAGCAAACAGATGCGTATCATTAAAACTATACCTGGAATCATCAAGAGCAGGAGCTCCCACAGATAATGGACTCAATATTCCGCTCTCATCCTCCAATGAGCGCATTACCCTGGTTAAGTCACGCAATTCATGCTGTATATCCTTGCCTGTATTATTACACTTATACATCGAAATATTCTGCTTCTTCCCACCAAACATCATTTCTACCAACCGACAGTCGCGTAGCCAGTCAGCCCCTTCTTGTAAGCTCGTCCCTATACCCACATCGGCGACCCCATTCCAGGTATTCTTCGCATCCTCTTTCAACACGATATTCAGGGCAGCCTGTTCACTGAAGTCAATCTTTCGCAAAGCCTTCACAGGTTGGTGGTTTTGCAGCACCTGCACATTCTTCACCTTATCCGCTGATAGATTCTCACTGGCTTGCGCATATTGCGATCCCAACAGATCCATCCCTTCGATATAAAACTTATTAATAGCCTTACCCTGAAAAGTAATCGTCCCGTTCTGCTTCACTTCCATCCCGGGCATTTTTGCTATGACATCCGCTATGCTACGGTCTTGCTTCTGACGGAATCCGGCTACGGAATAAGTCAACGTATCATGTTGCTGCCGGATGCGCTGTGCCGTCACTTTCACTTCTTTGATCTGAAACGCTTTTTGTTCCATTCCCACCGTCTGCCCGTTTTTATATTGACTCAACGGAATCGTGTTCCGGTCATACCCCAGCATGGAAAAAGATATCTCCACCGGGTGCGTATCCTTGGGAACCGGAAGCGAAAAAACTCCCGCATCATCAGTATAGATAAATGCCACAGGTGAATGATCAGTCCCGAGCAATATCACCGATACCGCTTCCAGCACTTCCTTTGACTTTCCATCAATCACCTTTCCGGTATAAGTCTGGGCATTGGCGGCAAAAATGGCACTCAATAAAAGCACACAAAAAGTAACAATACGACATGAATATTGTACAGTAGTAGTCCTTATCATATTAGAAGTCTTTTATATTTCTTTTTCTAACCTATAATACACACCAAACGCATAACTAATATTCCAAAAGCGCAGGTTTCCTTGGAGTATATTTTAAGGGTTTCCCATTCGCATCATAACCTTGACCGGGATTCAAACCTGTAACTTGCTTATAATAGGCTTCGGGATCTTCCCCCATTTTACATTTGGCTTGCTTTAATTGCTCCCGACTACATTTCAAGTACTTCTTTTTAGGAATACTCATAGCTGTATTATTCATATTCTCTATTTGAATACATTCAAATACAAAATTTCCATCTTGATCTTCCGCCTTTAATATCAATCCTGGTAATCCATAGAGTTTCCAAGGTCCATCGCTTATTGGGATATCTATAGTATACCACACATTCCATACTTTTCCCCGATACTTTGTCTGAGCTTTTTGGCAACGATAGTTTGCCACAATACTATCTTTACCTTTGACCAACCGCCAAACAGGTTTTTCCATACTCTCTTGGTAGATAAAGTCTTGCAACAATTTATCAGTATAGGTTAGCTCACCTTTTATTGGATAATTTTTGTACACGACATAACAATCATAACTACGTGGGTAAGGTGAATGAGCCAATGCATTTTGCATGCTACCTCCATGTTTTGCCACACTATCTACAATTTCCCAATACCTTGTTTCCCACAAACTATAGAATTTAGAAGATGTAGTTCCCAAATCCAATACTTTTTCATCTTGACGCATCCCTTTAGTATTTTCCCAAACCCTGAATTTTGTGGCATAATGGATGCGTAGTTTTACTTTATCAATCACTTGTGCATTCAGACTATAAGCAGATAAAGAAACGACTAAAATAAGACTAAAGAATTTTTGCATATAATATTATTAAAGATGAATAATCATTTGATTATTGCATTACTTCTAAAACCCTTCATTTTTTATCTTTCAACCGATATTCCAATAAACAAGGAATATGAGGCTTACGTACTATTGGTTTACCCTGAGGATCAAATCCTTGCAATTTGGGATAGCCCATTTTAACGATAAATAAATCAACATCCTTAGCTGATAGCCTTTCATTCTCTTCCAACGTTTCAGGAGTACATTTAATATATTTCGATTTTCGCAATACGATGGGTTGCATCTTTCCCTTCTCAATACTAATACAATTAAAAATAAAATCACCTTTTATGTCATTCGCTTTCAGAATCAGTCCAGGCAAACCATACAGTTTCCATGGACCATCATGATAAGGGATATCCATAGCATACCATACTATCCACGTTCGCCCTCGAAAAGCAGTCTTTGCTTTTTTACATGGATAGCCAACAATAGTAGTATCGCCACTTAACATTTCCCACTTTGGCATAACCATTGGTTCTTCATAAATGAAATCTCGAAGATGATCCGATGTATACGTCAATTTATTTTTTTGAGGATAATTTTTAAATACATTAAAACGTGTTCTACTATTTGGAAACCCACTCTTATCAATAACCGCATAATAGTCTTCAAGCTTACCTCCTCTACTAAATACACTGTCATGGATATCTCTATTTCTTTCAGCCCATCGACTATAAAAGTGGGATGAGCATTTACCTATATCCAGAATCTTCTCATCCGGACTCAAATCTTTTGAATCTTCAGTAAATCTCATTCGTGAAGCATAGTGAATACGAAGCACTACTGAATCAGAAACTTCTTGAGCACTAAGCTGTAAACAAACAACATACCAAAGCAATAATGTGCATAAAAAAGATTTATTCATATACTACTCCTTTAAATATTATCGTTCGATTGGATTATATAATACCGTTCTAGGTGGCAGAGGTTTCCCATTCATATCCCATCCTCTTGAATATGGCATGCCATTCCGCTTAAAAAAAGTTTCAGGATCTGTAGCATCCTCCTTGTGTAATTTCCAATATTCTTTTTTAGAGATTTTGATATATTTCCTGTGATTGGGTGGAAATATATTTTTATTCGATTTTGAAGTTTTTATAGAAATACATTTAAATGTATAATGCCGGTCAGCGTCAGAAGCTTCCAAAATTATACCCGGTAATCCATACAATTTCCAGGGTCCTTCCGGGACAGGTATTTCTAAAGTGAACCAAGCTGTCCAGTTTCTTCCAAAATAGTTAGCCGTAGCTTTTTGACATTCATAAGTCAAAATCTCTTTCTTCTCATTCGTGATTGTCCAAGCTGGTTTTTCCAACTTTTCTGTGTATCTAAAATATCCCCAAAGCTTATCTATTGTTACCATTTCTCCTTTTTGAGGAGAATTCTTATAAATTTCATAGTATTGAAAGCTGGCTGGCCTACATAGTTTTTCACGCGCACTCAGAACATCCCCAAGATTACCTCCCCTTGCAAATATGCTATCTTTCACTTCTTCCCGGCGTCTCTCTATTATGCTGTAAAAAGAAGACACATTCTTCTTCGTATCAATATCCAACACCATTTCATCATGACGAGCTCTCTTTTTCAAATCAGGATAGGCTTCCGTAATATAAAAGAACTGTGCAATTTGTGCATAACCTAAAGAAGAAAGCAGAGATAGAAAGCAAAGAATATTCATTTTTAAACAACCATTTTTCATTCCTCTATTTTTTATAGATTTAGCAATAAAAAAGCTTTCATGAGAGTTTCATTCTTTATCATTCAGTCGATACTCCAATAAACAAGGAACACGAGGTTTATAAACTAAAGGTTTTCCTTGCGCATCAAAACCGGGCATTTTGGGAGCACCCATTTTGACAACAAAAGCATCAGGATCTTTGAGTGAGAGTCTTTCAAGTTCTTCCATTTCTTCAGGAGTACATTTCACATATTTTGCCTTTCGCAAAACGATAGGTTGTTTTTTCCCTTTTTCAATACCAATGCAATTGAAAATGAAATCGCCTTTGATGTCATCTGCTTTCAAAATCAATCCCGGTAAACCATATAGTTTCCACGGCCCGTCATGATAAGGAATATCCATAGTGTACCACACAATCCATGTTCGCCCTCTAAAAGTTGTTTTTGCCTTTTTACAAGGATAGCCAACAATCACTGTATCACCTTGAAGCATTTTCCATTGAGGCATTACCATTGATTCTTTATACAAAAAATCCTTAAACTGTTTATTAGTATAAGTCAAATCTCCTTTGAAAGGATAATTTTTAAACACATTATAGGCTGATTTACTACGAGGACATCCACTTTTATCAATAGCTGTATAGTAATCAGCAAGCTTTCCACCATTATGAAACACACTATCACGAATATCCCTATTTCTTTCAGTCCATCGACTATAGAAATGGGAAGAATGATTACCTATATCCAAAATATTCTCATCAGGATTCAAACGTTTTGAATCTTCTGTAAATCTTGCCTGAGAAGCATAACTAATACGAAGAATGACCCAATCAGGAACTTCTTGAGCTGCAAGCTGCAAAGAAGCAATAGACCAAAGCAATAATGTGTAGAAAAAGAAGTTATTCATATATCGATTTTATTCAATCATAAGCACGCATAAATCTACTAATTAACCGTAATTCATAAACTATTAAACAGTTAATTATTACAAAGAATCTATTCATAGAAAGGTATTTTACTTCATACTGTTTATTTTATATACTTACATTTATAAGTCTACGGAACTTGTTTATTCAATAAATCCTCTCTTTTTTAATGTTTCACTTTTTATCTTTCAACCGATATTCCAACAAACAAGGAATATGAGGTTTACGTACCAATGGCTTGCCTTGGGCATCAAAGCCTTGGGCCTTAGGATATCCCATTTTAAGGATAAATAAATCAACATCCTTAGCTGATAGCCTTTCATTCTCTTCCAACGTTTCAGGAGTACATTTAATATATTTTGCCTTTCGCAAAACGATAGGTTGATTTTTCCCTTTTTCAATGCCGATACAATTGAATATAAAATCACCTTTTACATCATAAGCTTTTAAAATCAACCCTGGTAAACCGTATAGTTTCCATGGACCGTCATGATAAGGGATATCCATAGCATACCATACTATCCACGTTCGCCCTCGAAAAGTAGTCCTTGCTTTTTTACAAGAATGTCCGACAATCATCGTATCACCTCTTAACACTTCCCATATCGGCATAGTCATTGGTTCATCATATATGAAATATCTTAGATCGTGGTTAGTATATGTTAGTTTACCCTTTTCCGGATAATTCTTAAACACGTTAAAACGTGTTTTACTATTTGGAAACCCGCTCTTATCAATAGCCGCATAATAGTCTTCAAGTTTACCTCCCCTACTAAATACACTATCATAAATATCTCGATTTCTTTCAGCCCATCGGCTATAAAAATGAGAAGAGTACTTTCCTATATCCAAAATCTTTTCATCAGGACTCAAATCTTTTGAATCTTCATAATAACGCATCTGTGAAGTATACTGAATACGAAGAACCACCGAATCCTGAATATCTTGGGCATCAAGATTGAAACAAATGATGTACAAAAGCAATAATGTAATATTAAGTAACTTATTCATGCTTTGATTTTATTCAAATCGAATTCGTTGTAAATCTACGATTAAATCGTAATAATCAAAATATTATACAGTTAATTATTGCAAACAACTCTTTTACAGAAAGAAAAAATCCCTTATATTGTATACTCATACATACACAAATTTCCTTCACTAGCCCTTCACCTTTTATCTTTCAATCTATATTCAAGTAAACAAGGAATATGAGATTTATGAACAATAGGCTTACCATTAGTATCAAAACCTTGTATATTGGGATATCCCATCTTTGTCATAAACAATTCAACAGTTGAGTGCGACAACCTTATATTCTCTTCCAACACTTCAGGAGCACATTAATATATTTCGATTTTCGCAACACAATGGGTTGCATCTTTCCCTTCTCAATACCAATACAATTAAAAATAAAATCACCTTTAGCATCATTCGCTTTCAGAATCAGTCCCGGCAAACCATACAGCTTCATGTCCAGTAATGATAAAGTATACCCGCTCAAGTAAATCAAAAGGTATAGAACAAAGGATATAACCTTTGATTGAATATATCACACCAAATGTGCCACTTGTATCACTCACAAATGTGCCGGATATATCACTCTTAAATGTGCCACTTTTCACAGGCTGTAATTAGATTGCTAAAGTAATTATTTATTTTATTTTTTAC
>JAYRGX010000019.1:0-78520 GCA_041907545.1 Bacteroides sp. | reverse complement strand
GTTGACAATACGTCGGAATTTATCTTCATTCAGAAATGAGATCAACTGGGCAAACACATATTTCTCTTTATTCATTGCAGCCTTTATTATGGGCTGCAAAGTTATCAATTGAAATCGTCGCGCTCGAGAAACATCTGTAACTAACTAAATTTCAAATATTTCAAAGAACTATTTTAGATTTTAATGGGACAGCAATGAAATAAAATTATTCATTAAATATACCTTTTAGTGCTTCCGTGTTCTTTGTCGTATAAATATTTCGAGCAATGTATGTCATCAGGTACTTGAAAGTGTGTAGTAGTATGCTAGCTAAGGTTTATGAGTAACTAACTTTCGGACAAACCCTTGCATAAATTGCTCCTTCGATCTCCTTATTTGGCAAATTTTTGCCGTCTTTCATCTTTTATCTTTATCTTTGCCTCCAAATATTGTTATTTAGAATATGACGGTAAAAGAGTTTTTTTCTTTTCGACAGAACAAATATTTCTGGGTAAATATCATAGGTATGGCAGCGGCTATTGCAGTCTTGCTATTTGGGGTATTGAAAGGCGTGGATCTTTATACCCGTCATGGACAAGCGGTAGTAGTGCCCGATGTAAAAGGCATGGGATTGGCGGAAGCTGAAAAGATGTTCCGAAATCAAGGCTTAAACTTTGTTGTATCTGATTCCACCTATGTAGAAGATTTACCAGCCGGAAGTGTTGTGGATTATACCCCTTCTGCGGGACAAAAAGTAAAAGAAGGACGAACGATATATTTGACAATTAACACACTGGATATCCCTCTTCAGGTAATTCCTGATGTGGCTGATAACAGTTCGGTTCGTCAAGCCGAAGCGCGATTGTTGGCTTCGGGTTTTAAACTGGATGAAGTGCAGTATGTACCTGGAGAACAAGATTGGGTATATGGAGTGAAGTATCATGGTCGTGAACTTTCTACTAATGAAAGAGTTCCGGCTGGAGCCCGACTGACATTAATGGTCGGCGATGGAACGGGTACTCCTCAAGTAACCGATTCTTTGAGCGGAGATGAATCTGAAGAATTGGAAGATCAATCCACCGAACCGGCAAAAGCTGCTCCTGCAAAGTCTTCGTCACGAAAATCGACTAGTGATGACTCTTGGTTCTAATCTTTCGAACCGGGATCGCATTATAAATAAAGCTTGAATCAGATGATGGAACAATTGCCGGAAGATATTGACCTGTTGAATGATGAATTGGAAGCGGATGATGTGGAGGCGGTAGGCGATGACGCGCAGCTTTATGAACATTTCCGTGTAGTGGTAGATAAAGGGCAGGAAATGCTCAGGGTAGATAAGTACTTGTTCGACCGACTGACAAATGCTTCCCGTAACCGTATACAAAAAGCTGCCGATGCCGGCTGCATTATGGCAAACGGGAAGGCAGTGAAGAGTAGCTATAAAGTGAAACCGCTGGATGTCATTACCGTGATGATGGATCGTCCACGCTATGAGAATGAGGTCATTCCCGAAGATATCCCCTTGAATATTGTTTATGAAGACAAGTACTTGATGGTCGTAAATAAACCGGCTGGGTTGGTGGTACATCCCGGTCATGGCAATTATCACGGAACACTCGTCAATGCGCTTGCCTGGCACATGAAAGATGATTCTGAGTACGATGCCAATGATCCACATGTGGGGTTGGTACACCGTATTGATAAAGATACGTCGGGACTGTTGGTGATAGCCAAAACACCCGATACGAAAACCAATCTGGGGTTGCAGTTTTACAATAAGACCACCAAGCGTAGATACCGTGCTTTGGTATGGGGAATTGTAGAAGAAGATGAAGGGACAATTGTAGGCAATGTGGGGCGTAATCCCAGAGATCGTATGCAAATGACAGTATTGAGTGATCCTACCCAGGGTAAACATGCTGTGACCCACTATCGCGTATTGGAGCGTTTGGGATACGTCACTCTGGTGGAATGTATTCTGGAAACAGGAAGAACTCATCAAATCCGTGTTCACATGAAGCATATCGGTCATGTTCTTTTCAATGACGAGAGATATGGTGGGCATGAGATATTGAAAGGAACTCATTTTAGTAAGTATAAACAATTTGTAAACAACTGCTTCGAAACTTGTCCGCGGCAGGCATTACATGCCATGACGTTGGGATTTGTACACCCGGCTACAGGCGAAGAGATGCACTTTACATCGGAATTGCCCGATGACATGGCTCAGCTGATTGACAAATGGAGAGGCTATATAAGTAACAGAAATTTAGAATGAAACGCACGATTGCTATTGTAGGAGGTGGTGACACTTCCGAATTTCATGTCTCCCTTCGCAGTGCCCAGGGAATTTATTCCTTCATTGATAAGGAAAAGTATACGTTGTATGTTGTCGAAATGCACGGATTGGACTGGCATGTACAGCTGCCTGATGAGACTGTAGCACCGATAGATCGTAATGATTTTAGTTTCCAGCTCAATGGCGAGAAAGTAAAATTTGATTTTGCGTACATAACCATACACGGTACTCCCGGTGAGGACGGACATTTGCAAGGCTATTTTGACATGCTTGGCATTCCATACTCATGCTGCGGTGTATTGGCGGCAGCTCTGACTTATGATAAGTTTGCATGTAACCAATATCTTAAATCATTTGGCATTCGTATTGCCGAATCCCTCATGTTACGTAAAGGACAATCTGTTTCCGATGAGGATGTATTGAATAAGATTGGTTTACCTTGTTTTATAAAACCAAGCTTGGGTGGTTCCAGCTTTGGTGTCACCAAAGTCAAAACCAAAGAACAGATACAGCCGGCTATCAGCAAAGCATTCGACGAAGCTAAAGAAGTAGTCGTTGAGGCTTTCATGGAAGGGATTGAAGTAACTTGTGGTTGCTACAAAACAAAAGAGAAATCTGTGGTGTTTCCTATAACAGAAGTGGTAACGCAGAATGAGTTTTTTGACTATGATGCTAAATATAACGGACAGGTTTCTGAAATTACCCCTGCAAGAATTTCTGCCGAATTGACTGATAGAATACAGAAGATAACTTCGGCTATTTATGATATCTTGGGGGCCTCTGGTATTATCCGTGTGGATTACATCATTACTTCGGGAGAGAAAATTAACTTGCTCGAAGTAAATACAACTCCCGGTATGACACCTACAAGCTTTATACCACAACAGGTACGTGCTGCCGGATTAGACATAAAAGATGTCATGACGGATATTATTGAAAATGTTTTTTAATGACTAATCTCTATTGTCATGGATTTTGATGAAATACGTCCATATGATGATGCAGAGCTTCCTGAAATTTTTGAGGAGCTGATTGCAGATCCGGATTTCCGTCGGGTTATGACTGCTGCCATACCGGGTGTCCCTTTTGAAATGATCGCAAATAAAATGCGATCATGCAAGTCGAAGACCGATTTTCAAAAGGCGTTTTGTTATGACTTTCTCCATAAAATCATTAACAAGGATACGGATGGCACTACTATAGACTGTTCCACCTTGCCTGACAGGAAGTTAGCTTATACTTATGTTTCCAATCATAGAGATATAATTCTTGACTCCGGACTTCTATCGGTGAAATTGGTGGATGAAGGACTTGAAACGGTAGAAATAGCTATTGGCGATAATCTGCTGATATATCCCTGGATCAAGAAGTTGGTTCGTGTCAACAAATCGTTTATAGTTCAGCGTGCCTTGTCTATGAGACAAATGCTGGAGTCTTCAATAAGACTTTCCAACTATATGCATTATGCTATTCGTGAAAAGATGCAGTCTGTGTGGATTGCCCAACGTGAAGGACGGGCTAAAGATTCGGACGACCGTACTCAGGAAAGTGTATTGAAGATGCTGGCCATGGGAGGCGAAGGTGATATTATTGATCGCTTATTAAGCTTGAATATTGCTCCTTTAACCATCTCTTATCAATATGATCCCTGTGATTATTTGAAGGCTAAAGAGTTTCAGTTGAAGCGTGATAACGCTTGCTATAAGAAGTGTCCGTCGGATGACTTGCTCAATATGAAAACGGGATTGACCGGGTATAAAGGGCGGGTGCATTTTCAGGTTGCAACTTGCATTAATGATGAACTTAGATCTTTAAATCGTTCGCTACCTAAACAGGAGTTGTTTACGCTTGTTGCAGACTTGATTGATCGCCATATACATGCAAATTACCGCTTGTATCCCAATAACTATATTGCTTATGATATGCTTTCCGGTGAATCGACATTCGTTGCCAATTATACGGAAGAGGAAAAAAAGAATTTTCTGGTTTATCTTGACAGGCAAATAGATCGCATTGATTTGGCCGATAAAGATGTTTCCTTTTTACGTGGAAAGATGTTGTTGATGTATGCTAATCCGTTGACAAACTATCTGCATTCAGTGGAGGCTTCGGCTGGCAAGTGATAACTGTTTTTTTGTAAAAGATGGATATGGAGATGAAATTATCTTTTCGGTTATTGGCCTTTTTATGGATACCGATCCTGCTGCTTTCGTGCAGTGGGGAAGATGATTATTACTATCCTTCTGTCAAGCAAGAGTTTCTGACTGCAGCATCCGGTTCCGACGGCCGATTGCAAACCGTAATAACAGATGAAGGAGAGACTTATAATGTGGCGCAAGATGCGACAAATACCAGTATTGATTCGAACAGTAGTGTACGTATTGTGAGTAATTATGGTTTCGTAAATCCCAATGATAAAGCAGCTGGAATAAAGTTGTATAATTTGCTGAAGAGTGTTTCTCCCGTTCCATTGCCTCCGTCCGGTTTTAAAGATGGAGTAAAAACGGATCCGGCTAATGTGCTGAGTGCTTGGATGGGTGTTGACTATCTCAATGTAATACTCGAAATTAAAGCTCAGGACGGGAAACATTATTTTCATTTTATAGAAGATAAGGTGAAGGACAGTGCCGGTGGAGTGCGAGAAGTGGATATCACGCTTTATCATGATGCCGATGGTGATGTGCAGGCTTATACAAAGCGGGCTTACCTTTCTATACCTTTGCGGCAGTATGCCGTGGAAGGAGTGAAGGAGATAAGCGTACATTTCAGTCTGAATACTTATGCTTCAGGGATTAAAACATACACATTTGACTATATTCCTCATTAAATATCCTGATGAAAATGAATACAATAATTGCCGGTTTTTGCCTTTTTCTCTCTTCTCTGTTTTCGTGTCAACAGAATGAGAGTTATAAAACAGTTTCCGTTGACGAATTTGCGAGTGTGATATCCAATCCGGAAGTCCAACGCCTTGATGTGCGGACTCTAGCTGAGTTCTCCGACTCCCATATTCCCGGAAGTATAAATATCAACGTACTTGACGATAGTTTTGTATCTATGGCGGATTCGTTGCTTTCTAAAGAAAAACCTGTCGCACTTTATTGTCGTAGTGGAAAGCGCAGTCGGAAGGCTGCCGGTATTTTGGCTGAGAAAGGATATAAGGTCTATAATTTAGATAAGGGATTTGAAAGTTGGACTTTAGCCGGTAAGGAAACAGTAAAGTAGAGAGGATCGTTACTTGTTCTTCCCCGTGGTTGTCTTACCGAATGCCTGATGATAGTCGTTTCCAAGCCTTGGAAACGATTCTTTCCCACAATAGAAACCACAATTCCCAAGTATTGGAATGCTCGTTCCCAATAAAGGGAACGAGCATAACCCATAGTCGGAAACTAGTTCCTATAGGCTCTGTAACATTCTTTTCAGTACTACGGTTGCCGATATTTCACGATTTGCAGCCTCCGGTATCACAATAGATTGGGGACTTTCAATCACGTCGTCTGTAACGATCATATTTCGGCGTACCGGTAAGCAATGCATGAAATAGGCGTTGTTGGTTACGTTCATTTGTCGGTCACCTACTGTCCATTCACGATCTTTGCTAAGTATCTTTCCGTAATTATCGCCGCTATAAGCCGCCCAGTTTTTGGCATAAATAAAATCTGCACCTTCAAATGCTTTCATCTGGTCATATTCAACCCGGGCATTACCCACAAATTCGGGAGCCAATTCATAACCTTCGGGGTGGGTGATGACAAATTCATAGTCTGTAGCATTCATCCATTCCGCAAAAGAGTTAGGTACCGCTTGAGGAAGAGGCCTTGGGTGAGGCGCCCAGGACATTACGACTTTGGGACGCACAGTCTTTTTATATTCTTCAATTGTGATAAGATCGGCAAAGCTTTGTAGCGGATGGCGTGTAGCTGCTTCCATCGAGAATACAGGGCGTCCTGAATATTTAATGAACTGATTCAATACAACCTCTTCATAGTCGTAATCGCGATTTTCGAATTGAGCGAAAGAACGTACTCCGATGATGTCGCAGTAGCACCCCATTACAGGGATAGCTTCCAATAAATGTTCCGGTTTATCTCCGTCCATTATGACGCCACGCTCAGTCTCTAATTTCCATGCGCCTTGGTTAATATCGAGTACCATCACATTCATACCAAGATTCATTGCTGCTTTTTGGGTACTCAGACGTGTACGCAAGCTGGAATTGAAGAAGATCATCATCAACGTTTTATTCTTTCCCAATTCTACATATTTGAAACGGTCTTTCTTGATTTCGAATGCTTCGTCCAGTGCAGCTTTCAGATTACCGATGTCTTGCACACAAGTAAAATTCTTCATTATTCTTAGTCGTTTTACAAGTTCTTCTAATTTGTCTCCTTCCGTAATGCCTATTAAGCGGCTAAGATTGGAGAACGAAAATTAGAGTTACTCTTTTATTTAATAAAAAAATAGTTTCATTTATTGTATCCTATATAATGCTTTATCTACAAAGCTAAAGTGGGGGAAATCTTATATTCTGATTTGCCCTTCACCTTCCACAATCCATTTATAGGTGGTGATCTCTTCCAATCCCATAGGGCCTCGCGCATGTAATTTTTGTGTGCTGATACCTATTTCCGCTCCTAAGCCGAATTGAGCTCCATCTGTAAATGATGTAGGGGCATTGACATAAACACAGGCTGCATCTACTTCCAAACAGAAAATGTCTGCATGGTCCTTGTTTTCGGTCACAATACACTCGCTATGTTTGGAGCCATATTGGCGAATGTGGGCTAACCCTTCATGGATGTTTTGAACAGTTTTAATAGACATTTTATAATCTAAGAACTCTATGCCAAAATCCTCTTCCGTTGCTTTCTTCAAGAAATCCGATGGATAGCTATTCTCCAATGCTTTGTATGCCGGTTGGTCTGCGTATATCACAACATTGCTTTCTTGCAGTTTCTTACACAGTTGGGGTAGATCATTTAGTCTTTCCGAATGGATGATAAGACAATCCAATGCATTGCACACACTAACACGGCGTGTTTTTGCATTGTTAATAATGGCAGCACCTTTCTCTATATTGCCGTATTGGTCGAAGAAAGTGTGACAGATACCTGCGCCGGTTTCAATGACCGGTACAGTTGCGTTTTGGCGTACGAAATTGATCAGACTACTACTGCCGCGCGGAATAATCAAATCTACGTAATCACGTGCTTTTAAGAGCTCTGCTGTTGCTTCTCTATCTGCAGGGAGGAGTTCTACGACCTGAGGATTGATATGGTGTTGACTGAGTACATTGTGAATAACCGAAATAATGGCTTTATTCGACAAGTCAGCATCACTTCCTCCTTTTAGAAGGCAAGCATTTCCGCTTTTCATGCATAAGGAAAATACATCGAAACTCACGTTTGGTCGCGCTTCATAAATAATACCAATAACTCCAAAAGGGACACTGACTTTTTTCAGCTTCAGCCCATTGGGTCGAATGGTCTCTTGTAATATCCGACCTATTGGCGAAGGCAGTTTCGCTACATTGCGCATATCGTTTGCTATATTCTTTAGCCGGGCCTCCGTTAATTTTAGTCGGTCATATTTCGGATCTTTCGGGTCCATACGCACTAAATCTTTCTCATTTTCCGAAAGGATAAAGTTTGTTTGGGCAACCGTAGCATTCGCTACCGCTACTAATACATTATTGATCGTTTTGTCATCTAATGCCAAAAGTTCCCGACTGGCATTTTGTACCTCGGTAAAAATATTCTTAAGACTCATGATGTGAATATATCGATTTTCTACAAATGTAGGGATTTGATTTGAAGATCACTTATTCCAGATAGAGATAATCGTAATGTACGACCGGCTTTTTACCGTGCTTACCCATGGCTTCTTTTGCTTGTAGAGAGTTGCAGTTGGCTTTACCTACTCCTACGGTATTTCCTTCGAAGTCAATAATCCGCACAATATCATCTTTTTCAAATTCTCCTTCGATGGCTGTAATGCCAATTGGTAAAAGGCTGATGGCTTTGTCGGAGTTCAGTACTTCGGCAGCTTGTCGATTGATATGGATTTCTCCTTTGGCAAAGCCTTCACTGTGTGCGATCCATTTCTTAATGCTTGAGACCGGAGTAGTTGAGGGTATAAATTTTGTGCTAAGAGTCTTTTGAGGATGCTTTAGAAGCTCAACTAATATATTATCCCGTTTGCCGTTGGCTATTATCACGCTGATACCTTCGTCGGCTACCTTTCTGGCGATATTGGTTTTAGTAAGCATGCCACCTCTTCCGAAGCTTGATTTTGAAGTCTGTATATATGAAGTCAGATCTTTATCTTGTTCTATTTCACGAATTATTGAGGATGATGGATCAGACGGAGAGCCATTATAAATACCGTCTATGTTGCTGAGTATAATGAGAGCTTGAGCATCCATCATTGAAGCAATCAATCCGGATAATTCGTCATTATCCGTAAACATCAGTTCGCTTACTGAAATAGTATCATTTTCGTTTACTATGGGAATGACTCCATTCTCTAGCATTACCGTCATACAGTTCTTTTGATTGAGATAGTGACGGCGTGTGGAAAAGTTTTCTTTCATCGTTAGTACTTGCCCTACCGGAATGCCATGCTCGCGGAATAGTTCGTAATATCGATTGATGAGCTTGGCTTGCCCAACAGCAGAAAATAGTTGGCGTTGATCTACACTATCCAACTTTTTAGCTGGATGTATTTCGCTACGCCCGGATGCTACGGCACCCGAAGATACCAGAATAACTTCGATCTCCATTTTACGTAGCTCGGCAATCTGATCAACAAGTGCAGACATCCTTGTTATATCCAAGGTACCGTCGGTACGAGTGAGCACATTACTTCCTATCTTTATAGCTATTCTGCTAAATTCTTGTCCCATATTTTGAATATAGCCTTTATCGCTATTTGTATTTGTGGTGGTTATTGTATCGATTGATGGAATCGTTGGACATGCACTTTTAATCGTTCTCTTTGTTCTTATCCCGTTCACGAATAATCTCCATGGCTGCTTCATAGTCGTTCTGACTCACCAAAATTGTGACGTCCGGCGCAAGATAAGGAGCCAAAGTTGCTAAGATACCATCTTTAAGAATTGTTGCAATTCCACTGTTTTCAAGCAGTCCTTTTACAAGTTCTGCTTCCCAAGGAGATCCCTTGAATACTTCCACAGCCTGGGTATGGTCTATATCTTTCATGTTGGTTAATTGTTTATGGGTTTAGTTTCACAAACATACATTATAATTTTTGAAATAGCAAGTCTGTTTACCAAAAAGCAAAGACTCTTATTCTAATGTAAGATGTTGAACAGTAATGTCTTCACTTAAGAAAGCAGACGCCGATTCAATAAACTTTTCTTCGGATTCTGTGGTGCAATATGAGCAACTACCCCCTTGTGTGCATCGGTTGTCAATCTCAGGATGCCGCATTAGGTAATTCTTCAAGCTGTGTGCGACCAATTCTCCTTGTGCTACGATTCGTATTCCGTCTGGCATATATTGCTGTATTTTGGGTAATAGGAGGGGGTAGTGTGTACATCCGAGTATAACAGTATCTATCTGATTATCTTTTGATAATAGCTCGGAAATATACTTGCGCACAAAATAGTCAGCTCCTTCATTTCCGGCTTCATTACTTTCTACTATCGGAACCCACAAAGGGCAAGCATTGCCTGTTACTTGAATATCGGGATATAGTTTACGAATTTCCATTGGATAAGACTCCGATTTTATAGTACCGGGGGTAGCCAATACGCCGACATGTCTGCTTTGGGTTAATTGCCCTATACTTTCAACTGTTGGGCGGATGACTCCCAGCACCCTTCTTTTCGGATCGAGAACTGGCAGATTATTCATTTGTATACTTCTTAAGGCTTTCGCCGAAGCCGTGTTACATGCCAATATTACCAAATGGCAACCCATTTCGAAAAGCCGGGTTACAGCTTGTAATGTGAATTCGTAAACAACTTCAAACGAGCGCGTGCCATAAGGAGTGCGTGCGTTATCTCCCAAATAAATGTAGTCGTATTGTGGTAATGATTCTCTGATCTTTTGTAAGATAGTCAATCCCCCGTATCCTGAATCGAAGACGCCAATTGGACCGGGCTTGAATGGTAAAGCTAATTCCTTCATAGTTGAAGATATAATATGTGTCACGCAAATATACAGGTTTATTTGCAAATGAGGTCCTTATATAATGAAAATGACAGATCAAAAAAAAACGCGGATTAAAAAATCCGCGTCTCTATTTTCTTTGAGATTTCGTTTTATTTAATGCCCAATTGAGTTTTCACTTTAGCGGTGAAGTCAATGCTTTGTGCACCAATAAAAGGAATAGGAGTACGTGCTACATCAAAGATATAAACTACACCTTCTGCTTTTCCCACTGCTTGGATAGCTGTATCAAGCTTCTTGTATATAGGAGCCATTGCTTCTTGTTGTGCTTTCTGCATATCTTGATAAGCGTTCTGTTGGAATTGCTCTTGTCTTTGAGCCATATCCTGCAATTCTTTCTGACGTCTTTCTGCTATGTTTTTAGGTAAAGAATCAGCTTGTGCTTGAAATTCCTGTACCTTTTTGTTGAACTCTTCTTGTGTGCGTTGCATTTCTTCGGAATACTTTTTTGAGAGTGCTTCGAGATCGGCTTGTGCTTTTGTGTATTCCGGCATTGCGGTAATAACCTCCTGAGAATTCAAGTGAGCAAATTTAGCTTGCGCCATAGCTCCCAAGGGGAGGGCGAACATAAATACGATTAGTGCAATTTTCTTAAGCATAATGTTTATTATTTATTTGAATGATTATTCGTTAGAACGGATGCAAAAGTATGAAATTAATTTGAATATCCTAATTTGGCAAGTACATCATTACTGATGTCAATGCCGGGTGATGCAAAGATTACACTTGATGCAGAAGCACGATCTATTACTAAAGAATAACCGTTCTGTGTAGCGAGTGTTTTTACCACGTTATAGATTTGATCTTGTATCGGTTTCAAAAGGTTCTCGCGTTGTTTCGCTAATTCCCCTTCGGGTCCGAAGTACTTGCGACGCAACTCGGCAACAGCTTTTTCTTTTGCTACAATATCTTCTTCTTGTTTGTTCTTTTGTGCTGTAGCGAGAGTCCCGGACTTTGCTTGATAATTTTTGTACATCGTCTTCACTTCTTCTGCTGCACTTTCCACTTCAGTCTGCCTCTGCTTTGAAGCTTTCTCCAATTCCGCATTCGCTTTATCGTAGGCCGGAATATTTTTCAAGATATATTCCATATCAATAAGAGCGAACTTTTGCGCATTTGCTGTAATGCCTATGGCAAACAGTAAAATCAGTAATAAAATGGACTTTCTCATAACGTTTGGTTTTTGTGAAACTAATTAGAATTCTTGTCCTAAGATAAAGTGGAATTGACTACCACCATATTGTTTGGAACCAAATACCTTGTCAAATCCATATCCCCAGTCGATACCCATCATACCGATCATCGGGAGGAAGATACGTACACCTACACCGGCTGAACGTTTTAACTCAAATGGATTGAACTGATTCACTTCATGCCATGCATTACCTGCTTCAACAAAACCTAAAGCATAGATGCTGGTACTTGTTTCCAACATAAGAGGATATCTTAACTCCATTCCCAAGCGGGTGTAAGCATAACCTTCTTGCCCGTAAGGAGTCAAAGAGCTGTTTTCATATCCACGCAAAGCAATACTTTCAGTTGCGTATGTCGAGTAACCGGTCATACCGTCACCACCGACATCAAATGTCTCAAACGGAGATTTCTTGTACTTATTGTAATGTCCTAACAAACCGAATTCCACACGTCCCATCAATACTGGAGTATGCTTTACGGTCACAGGGTCCATTAAAGGAATGTATATTTTGGATTTGAATTTCCATTTGTGGTATTCAATCCATTTATGCATCTTATTCATGTCGCTCTGATTGCTTGTACTATATTTGCTATAGTCTACACCATCAAACAGAGAATATGGCGGAGTGAACTGTACAGAAAGTGAAAATTCCGATCCTTGACGAGGATAAATAGGATTATCACTTGAATTACGTGCCAATGTAAGATTCAAACTAATATTGTTACAGTTACCGTTAGTGACTGGAAAATATTGCCAATCATGTAAAATATAGCGTTGATAAGCCAATTCTGCCGAAAGTTGGAAATAGTCATCCGGCCATTTCAAACGTTTTCCGAACATTGCCGAAAGACCGAACATCTTAATGGACTTGGCAGGGTCATAATAATTTTCGTAACTATTGTAGTTGCCATAGTTGTACATTCCGTAACCATACATTCCGCTGTAGTAGCTGTTGTAATAGTTGTTCATGTAGGCAGAATTATAGTAATTACTGCTTATGTCAGTCTGTATGGAGTAGAATGCAGAAAGAGAGAATGCATTCGGACGTTTACCGCCAAACCAAGGATCATAAAATGAGACACTATATGATTGATAGTATTTCGCATTAGTTTGTCCGCTGATTGTCAGGGTTTGGCCATCACCTTGTGGCAAGATACCGCGATAATTTTCACCCGGATGTAATAAGTTGGCTAGAGAGAAGTTGGTGAATTTCAAGCTAAGCTTTCCGATAATACCGGTTTGTCCCCATCCGGCAGAGAACTCTACCTGATCGTTTGCTTTAGATACTAAGTCATAACCAATGTCTACAGTGCCATCATCGGGTTTTGGTTGAATGTCCGGCTTTATGTTCTCCGGGTCAAAATGGCCCATCTGCTGAAGTTCACGCATAGAACGCATCAAGTCTTCACGGCTAAATAATTCTCCTGGGCGTGTACGCAATTCACGACGAACTACATTTTCATACAAGCGGTCGTTACCATTGATGCTGACTTTATTGATACTGGCTTGTCTACCTTCGAATATACGCATTTCCAAGTCAATGGAGTCTCCTACAATATTTACCTCGACAGGTTCAAGGTTATAAAATAAATAACCGTTATTGTAATATAGATTGCCGATAGCGTCGTCGTCAGTTGAGGTACGTTCTTCCAATAATTTTTGATTGTAGACATCACCTTTCTTCATACGAAGCATATAATTCAACTGCTCAGAGGGGTATAACGTGTTACCTACCCATGTCACATTGCGGAGATAATATTTTTGTCCTTCGCTGATTTCAAGATAAACATCTACAGTACGTCCATCGTATGGCTTTATGCTATCTTTTACGATCATAGCATCACGATATCCCAGTTCATTATACTTATCTATAATCAACTTTTTATCAGCTACGAAGTTCTCTTCTACGAATTTTTTAGTGCGGAAGAAGTTACGGAGTTTATTTTTCTCATTAGTCTTCTTCATAACTCTTTTCAGCTTCTTGGTTGTGAGAGCCTCGTTGCCGACAATGGTTATTAAATGGACTTTTACTTTTTCTTTTTTATCAATGATGATGTCAACAAGTACTTGATTAGGATTTGCCGCATCATCTTTTTGGTTAATAATAACATCTGCATTCTTGAAACCTTTGTCATCAAAATAACGTTTGATAAGTGTCTTGGCACGGTCTGTCAAGTTTGGGGTAATTTGGTTACCCTTAATCAAACCTATTTTAGCTTCCAAATCTTCTCGTTCCGACTTTTTCACTCCATGAAAACGAATTTCGGATACTCTAGGGCGTTGGGTCAGATGGATTGTCAGCCAAATTTTGTCATTTTCAATTTTGTCTGCCGTAATTTTCACATCAGAGAATAAACCATGTCTCCAATAGCGTCTACAAGCTTGGGTTATGTCATCCCCAGGTATTGAGATTGATTGCCCCACAGTCAGACCTGAAAGTCCGATAAGCACATAGTCTTCGTAGTTCTTGACCCCTTCCACTTTGATTGAAGCAATCTCATATTTCTTCGGAGTACCGGAATAGAGAATGACAGGCTTCGACGCATTATCGGGATCATTGGTATCTTGCGCATAGCTTGTAAAGGCGTAGCCTGAAAGGCAAATAATACTTATGAGTATGGTGAAAATACGATATTGCATTTATGTTCTTATTTATAAATTGGATTTAATTGATTTGTTCACTCGTTTTGCCGAATCTGCGTTCTCTTTTTTGATAATCACAAATAGCTTTGCGTAATTCTTGCTCCTTAAAATCGGGCCAGTAAGTTTCGCAAAAATATAGTTCTGAATAAGCGCATTGCCATAAGAGATAGTTACTTAAACGGATTTCACCTCCCGTACGTATCAGTAGATCGGGATCAGGCATAAAATTAGTGGTAAGGTGACGGGCAATCATATCGCTATTTATTTCATTGGGAGTAAGTTCTCCTTTTTGAACTTTTATGGCGACTTGGCGTGCGGCTTCTGTTATTTCCCAATGTGATGAATAGCTCAACGCTAACACCAAACACATTCCACTGTTTCCTGCAGTGTGTTCTACGCAAGTCTTCAATCGTTCCTGCACGTTAGTAGGTAGTTTGTTTATATCTCCGATAATTCTGAAGCTGATATTGTTTTTCATAAAAATATCTTCTTCTATAGAACCGAATAATAAGCTCATTAATGCAGCGACTTCATCTGTCGGGCGATTCCAGTTCTCTGTAGAGAAAGTATATAAAGTAAGGAATTTGATTCCAAGACGAGCTGCTTCTTCCGCAATAATATGTACGGTTTCAGCACCAGCTTGATGTCCGTAGCTCCGCTCGTGTCCGCGTTGCTTTGCCCAACGTCCGTTGCCATCCATTATAATTGCAACATGTCGGGGAATCCGGTCTAAATCAATTTGCTCTTTATATTGCATTTTATAGAGATTATTCTTTTTTCATTTGATAAAAGGCCTTCGTGGAATTAAGGAATCTCTCAGCAGCAGATTACTGTTGAACGAATCCCAAGCGATTCATACGCCCACGCCATGTCTTACCGGCAACAATAGCTCCAGACTCTTTTTTCGTTTGTCCGATAATTAGCCAAATATAGTTGTTCTTATCGACAACCATTGAATAAGAGTTCTCTCCAGCCATTTCTGCAGGCAATAAAAATTTCTTTTTGGTTTCATACCATGCAATTCCCGCTGTCGATTTATATATCTTATCGAAGTTTCCTCCGAAAATATAGAATGCTCCCCCGTAGTTAATAATGCTCGGGTTTTGAATGAATGGACAGTAATTTTCACTATCACTTGCTAAATCGGCCCAATCGTATCCGTTTAATGAAAACCATGGTACTATGGCGGTTGCTGTAGCTTCTGTATTACCTACTATAACAGTCTTTTCCACACCAGTTGGGGTCTCGAAAAGTGTAGCATATATGTTTTCAATCGGGAAGTTGTCGGGGATCTCTTCTCCTTTAGTCCATGTAATTCCATCGGAACTGGTGCAGAAATATTTTTTGCCGTCAGCTGTTTCTATGCCGCTGATGCTTGTAGTAAAACTCGATAAAAGATTTGAGAATAGAATGCCACCCGCATTAACCTTCGTCCAATCCAATCCATTCGTTGAATTATAGAGATCTCCGCTTGCTGTTACAACAAACAGCTTATTTTGAAAATTGATTAAAGATGACAGCTTGACATCGACTGGGAGCCCGTTTACACTGCTTCGTTGCCATTGAAAACTAGCCCGATCTGTTAGCGCTTCATATACTTCAGTAGAGGACGTGTAGGTAAATAAATGATTTCCGTTTAAAAGTACTGACTTTTGCGAGTTGACAGGGGTGGATGATAAGGGACTCTTCATATCTTCCCATACCAGTGAGTCTGGATCTTGCTTATGTACATTGACTCTAATAGTGTATTCTCTTACAGAACTTCCATCAGGTGCGTGTACTTTTACCTTGATAGGGGACCTTAGATCGAGGGAGTCCTTTATATTAAAGAGTGTATCGGTAACTCCGGATGTTACCCATCCTGATACATTCAAAGTATCTATCAAAATCCGATTGATAATTGTATCCGCTCCTACGGGTAATGAGTCTGCATTATAGATTTCCCCTTTGAGCTGATCTATCGTGAATTTATAATGTTTTCCATGTATGGTGTCTATACCGAAAGCGTGTATTGTGGCATCAGAACTGTAGTCATAATTGTTATCTGAATTGAGGCACGAAGTGACTGCTATCGATACAAAAAGAAAACCTACGATTAAGGATAAAAACTTTATTCTCATTTGAAAGATTCTATTTATTTACAAGTTGCAAAAATAGGAACAT
The DNA here is from genome assembly GCA_041907545.1 of Bacteroides sp. Classification (GTDB taxonomy): domain Bacteria; phylum Bacteroidota; class Bacteroidia; order Bacteroidales; family Bacteroidaceae; genus Bacteroides. The sequence goes on along the minus strand of JAYRGX010000019.1, from coordinate 62,046 downwards.
TTTTTTCTATAAATAGCATCGCCGGGAAGTTTTATATAAAATTATAGATAATGCCCCCCTTTTTCTCGATAAAAAACGGTCAAAATGAGGCTATTCTTCCTCTTTTTGGGCGATATAATGGTTAAATTCTCTATTGAAGAAACTAAATTTGTCATGTTCTTCTTTTCCAGCTATTTCGGGCGCTTTAACGCCACTAAACAGTTTTTTTGAGCTTTTTTCTACAAAAATCTCATCCCATAGCCCCTCGTCGATGAATGACTGTAGCAATTTTGCTCCTCCTTCGACTAGTAGGGATTGTAGATTTCGCGAGTGTAGCGTTTTCAGTATTTTCAGCAAAAAGTCTCTATTGAAATCAGTGGAAATGTATTCCACATTTTGAATAGTAGGGTGGGATGATTGCGTAAATACTAATGTCAGTATATTACCATTGAACAACTTGAGATTCGAAGGAAGTTTCTTCTTTCTATCTATAACGATCCTCACAGGAGAATGGCCGTACCAATTACGAACATTTAATGATGGATTGTCAAGTAGAGCGGTGTTCGTCCCTACCATGATGGCTGAATTCTCGGCCCTTCTCTTGTGGGTAAGCATGTTGCTTAATGCGCTCGATAATATGGCTGGTTTTCCGTTTTGTCGCTTAATATCTATATAACCGTCTGCCGATTCAGCCCATTTGAGAGTGATGTATGGCCTTTTTTTAGTCTGAAAAGTTATAAATCTCATTATTAACTCACGGCATTCTTTTTCTAGGACACCTGTTATAACTTCTCTTCCCGCATCTTTCAGCCTTTTGATACCTCGCCCGCTAACTTCCGAGAAAGGATCTTGGCAACCAATAACGATACGTGGAATCTCCTTTTCAATAATTAAATCGGCACATGGAGGTGTTTTCCCATAATGTGAACATGGTTCGAGACTTACATATATTGTGGCCCGTTTTAGTAGAGATTGATTCTTAACTGAACGAATGGCGTTTACCTCGGCATGAGCTTCACCACAACGGACATGGTAACCTTCACCTATAATTTTTCCGTCGCATACAATAACAGCTCCTACCATTGGATTGGGCGGTGTATTGCATAAGCCGTTGCGGGCCAACTGAATACAACGTTTTATGTATTTTTCTTCTTCTGTCATAGCCTTTACATTATGGATAATTTCTATTTTTGCATTAAATAATTTGTTATGAATGCAGTTGTTGCCCGAATTCGTCAAGCTTTGGACGGTTATTACCCCTCTGAAGAGATAAAAAACATGTCCAAGTTGATCAGTTGCGAGATATTAGGGCAGTCTGTCGTTGATTATTATTTAGGCAAAGATATTATTTTGTCGGAGAAGGATGAACAGAGTTTAAAAAACATTTTATTTCGCTTGAGAAAAAACGAACCTATACAATATATTCAAGGTATAGCACGATTTTATGGTCGTTCGTTTAGAGTATTTCCGGGGGTGTTAATTCCACGTCCGGAAACGGAAGAATTGGTTGGATATATGCTTGCTGAATTGTCTTCTGACTCATCTATTCTAGATATCGGAACGGGTAGTGGATGTATAGCTATTACTTTAGCCAAAGAATTATCTCATTCACGAGTTACAGCATGGGATATATCGGAAGATGCATTGCGCATAGCAAGGATGAATAGTGAAGCATTGGATGCACAAATTACATTTAAGCGGCGCAATGTGCTTGGCTACACTCCGGGGGTGCAGCCTGATTTAGATGCTATAGTCAGTAATCCCCCTTATGTAACCGAGAGCGAAGCTAAAGAAATGGAACCGAATGTACTCAATTGGGAACCCCATACGGCTTTGTTCGTTCCCGATGATGATCCATTGATTTTTTACCGTCGAATCGGTTGCTTGGGAATGCAAATGCTAAAAGAAGGAGGAAGAGTCTATTTTGAAATAAATCGCGCTTTTGGCGTTCAAATGCTGAATTTGCTTACGAATATGGGTTATCAAAATGTTCGGTTGTTGAAAGATATATCTGGAAACGATCGATTTATTATTGCGGAGAAATGAAAGAACTGACTGAAATAGAAGTGTGGAACCGCATTTCAGGCTATTGCTCCATAGCAGAACATTGTCGCTTGGATGCTTCTGAAAAGATGCGGAAATGGGGAACTACCCAAGAAGTTATACTTCGAATACTTGATAAACTGGAAAAAGAGAATTATATAAATGAGGAACGTTACTCTTCTGCATTTGTCAAGGATAAATATCGCTTTGCAAAATGGGGCAAAGTGAAAATATCACAAGCCTTGCAACAAAAAAACATACCCGCAGGTTTTCGCTCTTCAGCACTTGAAGCGATTGATCAGGATGAATACATGGAAATCTTAGGTAATTTATTGAGAGCCAAACGAAAAAATGTTCATGCGCAGAATGAATATGAAAAGAATGGAAAATTGATACGTTTTGCCTTGGGAAGAGGTTTCGAAATGAAAGATATTCGTCTTTGTCTCCAACTTTTTGATGACATTGACCCTTTCTTATGAAAAAATCTCGTTATTCTTTTTTTTATTTTCGTCTTGTTTCTGTATTTTTGTGGCATATTTATCATAATAGATAATCATTATGAAAACTTTAGAAAGATTATTCGCTGAGAAGTTGTTGAAAATTAAGGCAGTAAAAATACAGCCTGCTAATCCTTTTACATGGGCTTCCGGCTGGAAATCTCCATTTTATTGTGATAATCGCAAAACGCTTTCTTATCCTTCCTTGCGCAATTTCGTGAAATTAGAAATTACCCGATTAATATTGGAACGTTTCGGTCAAGTTGATGCGATAGCAGGTGTGGCTACGGGAGCAATCCCACAGGGAGCTTTGGTTGCAGATGCTTTGAACTTACCTTTTGTATATGTTCGTTCTACTCCGAAAGATCACGGATTGGAAAATCTGATCGAAGGTGAACTGCGCCCAGGTATGAAAGTTGTTGTCGTGGAAGATCTGATTTCTACAGGTGGAAGTAGCTTGAAAGCTGTAGAAGCCATTCGCAGAGATGGATGTGAAGTTATCGGTATGGTTGCGGCTTATACTTATGGATTCCCGGTAGCAGAGAAAGCTTTTAAGGAAGCAAAAGTGACTTTGGTTACATTGACTAATTACGAAGCAGTATTGGAAGTAGCTCTTCGTACAGGTTACATCGAAGAAGAAGATGTAAAGACATTGGATGAATGGCGAAAGGATCCTGCCCGTTGGGAGTCAGGGAAATAACTGTTTTTTTTGAAAAATAAAGATGAAAGAGCCGTTCGGATACGTTTCGTCCGAATAGTTCTTTTTGTCGTTTTAAGAGATATATTGATTTTATGGTAAAATTTGAAAGTGCTGTAAAAAACATACAAGCTTCTCAGGAAGCTGTTTATGAAAAATTATCCGATTTAAAGAATCTGGAGAAAATAAAAGATCGTTTACCGGAAGATAAACTTCAGAAATTAAGCTTCGAGGGCGATAGCTTTAGTGTTGATATTGATCCGGTCGGAAAGATATCTTTCAGTGTTGTAGAGAAAGAACCTTTCAAGATGATCAAGTTTGGTGCTATCTCTTCTCCATTGCCATTTTCATTATGGGTACAACTTCTTCCGGTCAGCGAAACCGAATGTAAAATGAAGTTGACCATCAGTCTCGAACTTAATCCTTTTATGAAAGCAATGGTGCAGAAACCTTTGCAAGAAGGGCTTGAGAAAATGGCAGATATGCTTGCAATGATAAACTATCAATAAATCCAAGATATGGCTCAGAAACTTTGGGAGAAGTCCGTTCAGGTCAATAAAGACATAGAACGGTTTACTGTGGGGCGTGATCGGGAGATGGACCTCTATTTGGCAAAATATGATGTTTTGGGATCAATGGCTCATATTACAATGCTTGAGACCATCGGTCTTCTGACTAAGGAAGAACTTGCGTCATTACTTGAAGAACTGAGAAATATTTATGAGGTAATAGAAAAAGGTGGATTCATCATTGAAGACGGTGTTGAGGATGTACACTCACAAGTGGAACTTATGTTAACCCGTAAGTTGGGTGATGTAGGTAAAAAGATACATAGTGGTCGTTCACGCAATGATCAGGTTTTACTTGATTTGAAGTTGTTTACCCGTTCGCAAATAAAGGATATTGCAGAACAGGTTACCGACCTTTTTCAAATACTTATTCGTCAAAGTGAGCATTATAAAAATGCTTTGATGCCCGGATACACCCATTTGCAAATAGCAATGCCCTCTTCATTCGGATTATGGTTCGGGGCATACGCAGAAAGTTTGGTGGATGATTTGCTTTTCCTTCAAGCTGCATTTAAAATATGTAACCGGAATCCTTTGGGCTCTGCAGCTGGCTATGGATCGTCATTCCCGCTTAACCGTAGTCTGACTACTCAATTGTTGGGCTTTGACTCGATGAATTATAACGTTGTCTATGCTCAAATGGGACGTGGAAAGATGGAACGTAATGTGGCTTTTGCTTTGGCAAGCGTGGCAGGAACCATTTCTAAATTGGCGTATGACGCGTGTCTTTTCAATAGTCAGAACTTCGCTTTTGTAAAACTACCGGATGAATGTACCACCGGGTCGAGTATAATGCCTCATAAAAAGAATCCGGATGTTTTTGAACTCACTCGTGCCAAGTGTAATAAACTTCAATCGTTGCCGCAACAGATTATGATGATAGCCAATAATCTTCCATCAGGTTATTTTCGTGATTTACAGATTATAAAGGAGGTGTTTTTACCTGCATTTCAAGAATTGAAAGATTGCCTGCAAATGACCAGCTATATTATGAACGAGATTAAAGTCAACGAACATATATTGGATGATGATAAATATCAGCTTATATTCAGTGTGGAAGAGGTAAATCGTTTGGCGCGTGGTGGTATGCCATTTCGAGATGCTTATAAAAAGGTTGGTCTTGACATTGAAGCCGGTAACTTCTCACCCACGAAGGAAGTTCATCACACTCATGAAGGGAGTATCGGAAATCTTTGTAATGACGAAATAGTAGCATTGATGCAAAAGGTGATAGATGGGTTTGATTTCGATGTAATGCAACAGGCTGAGCAGAGGCTTCTTAGCTTATCATAAAGTGAATGTTTTGTGCTGGCAAACGATATTTGGTGTAAAAAACAGGTATATGGATGTCGGGTAAATTTCAACTATAGGGCTAACTTTCTCGCTGAAAAGTTTGGCTGTAAAGGGTAAACTGCTTATCTTTGCACCGCTCTTAAGGGAAAGAGCATTTGCGGAAATAGCTCAGTTGGTAGAGCATAACCTTGCCAAGGTTAGGGTCGCGAGTTCGAGTCTCGTTTTCCGCTCGTTTTATTTTAATATTGGATGCTCGGATGGTGAAATCGGTAGACACGAGGGACTTAAAATCCCTTGGCCATTGCGGCTGTGTGGGTTCAAGTCCCACTCCGAGTACAATAAAATGCTAATAAACTATTTATAGTTTATTAGCATTTTTGTTATAGGCAAATTCGTTATATTTAAATCTTCTTTAATTTATTATGCTTGTAATATTAATTGGTGAATAAATGAAAGCTTTAAATTATCTGTACTCTACTTTACTATTTCTTTTGTTAATCACTATCGGTGCTTGTAGCAATGATGATAACCAAGTGCAAGATAAAGAAGTCCCATTGTCGATCAAAAATGATTTCTTAGGAAAATATCCTGTTGCACAAATTAAATCTTTTCACAGTTATTCAAATGGTATTCAGCAGATTGATTTTATTGATCATGAAAAGAATGAAGCATCTATCTGGTATGTAAACGATTCTTGGAAAATGACTAGTACTGAAATTAATGATATAGGTCAACTTCCAATGAAAGTCAAGAAAGCATTTTCTGATTCAGAATTCGGGGATGCTCAAGTCATAGATATTTGCAAGACTGAAAGAGAGGAGATAGAACAACCTCTTTATATGCTACATTTTCAGTACAAATGGAAGGATGTGGAGAAAGTGGAACATTACGTCTTTATTAATGGTGATGGAATGTTCCTGACAACTTTGACCTGGACTCCCAATAGTCAGCGTTGGTTTGTCAGTCTTCCGAAAGACCATTTTGATTTTATTGCAAAAAAATATGCGGGAGCTCAGATAAGGGGTTATATAAATAACGCGGGGGAACATGAATATTTTATTTTCCATCAAAATATCATTAAATATGTCTTCTTTAGGGGCGAGAATACAACAGATTATGGCTTTTGGAAAGAGACGAGGTATGAATTGGATAAGAGCGTTCAAATTCCGCAAAACGTGCTAAACGTTTTGAATAGATTGCATCCGGATTTCTCTTATACTAATGTTTATTATATCGAGTCTGATCAGGGAAATGCATATTGGTTTGTTGATAAGAATGATAAAAATGAATTGGGATATTGCATCGGTGCTAACACTTGAAATATTCACAAGAAGTGCGATAGCTTATGGAAAAATGTCAGATACTACTAAAAAGCTTGTTCTTACTTAAGAACAGATAAATGCAGATATTTGTTTGGCATTAAAGCCGTTGTAAACAGAATGTCTGTTGATGTGAAATACACCATTAGTTATGGTCTAACAGATGGTCTGTTGAAGCCCAACAGACCATCTGTTTTTTTATGATACGCAATGACCTATTCCTTTTATTTATATCTCTTTACGCGCTCATCATTTATAACTCCCGACCAATTCATTCCATAGCCAAAGTCGTATGTATTGCCTTCACTGTCTCTGTAACATTTCATGTCGCGTGGTGTGTCTTCTGCTTGTTCTTCTACTGTATCCATATCAGCGGGCATTTGTAACGGTAGGAGAGCAGAAGGTTCACGATGTCCCGTAATAAGATCGAACACAGTCTGATTTTGTACATCGAACGTTACGAAAAGTGCATCGGCATAAGACTCAATCTCTTTCATTACCATAGGATTACTGAGATTTACAGATACAATCACAGGTTTCGTTCCCATTGCTTTTTTGGTAGAGACGACCAATTCCATATCCCCTATATTTACAGTCTTTGTGCTTTTCCCGTTGTAACTGCGATTATTGAATTTCTCATAAGGATCACCTCCTGCTATGCTTTGCTCCCGACCTTTATGAGCGGTATAGTCGCTATATTGCAAACTTATAGGCAGGTAGCCTGTCCCACCGGCTTTTAGGTCATCTAAGCTATATCCGTAACCACTATTGGGAGACTCTATGAATACAATGGCCAAATCGGCATCTTCAGGTTTATCTACTACCGTGAAGTATCTGGAAGCTAACTCATTGCTGACCGGTTTGATGTCCTGGGCTTCGATGATGTTTCCCCAGAAGCCCCGATATGCAGGGACGTGACGGGTTGGTATATATACTTTTTTCTTACTCATAGCAGAAATACCGGACTGTATGGGTAAGGTACCTGCATGATTCTTGAGCATGACTACACTTTTCACTTGCGCCTCATAGCCTTCGGTCATGAAAGCCGGGCAACCTACTGTTTTAGCAGTGTGTATAGGGTCGAGGTAAGGATTCTCAAATAAGCCTGTACGGAAAATATTCAAAAGTAAACGGCGTGCTGAAGTCCGCATCCGGTTCAGCATCCAAGGCTCTCCATGTTCTTTCACTCCGATCTTATAAGCTTCCAATACAGGAACTTTATCATTGTTGCCTCCAAATTGATCTACGCCTGCCATTAATGCTTTGTAATGACGCTGAGCCACATTAAGATTCTCTACCCCCCAAGGCTTTCCGGAATGTATTCCCGGATGTTTTTCGTCAGCGGTGACCATCCAGTCGGTACAGATCACACCATCATAATGGGCTTCTTCCCTTAGCTGGCGGGTAATAATATCTGCATCGTAACTGTTTGCTACTGTTTCCGAACCTTGCCCGTAGGAAATGGTGTAATACGGCATTACAGCCGAGGCCATTTTGGTCTTTCCATCCAATTTAAAAGCTCCCTCGGTGAAAGGTATTTTGTGTAAGCCAAAATTATGATTAGGATAAACGGCGTACTTGCCGAATCCGTAGTGAGCATCCCTTCCTGCTTCGCATGCTCCACCACCCGGCCAATGTTTCACCATAGTATTGACACTTTTAAATCCCCAGCCATTAGCTATTTCCTCTTTTCCTAGAGAGGTTTGAAATCCATCACAATAGGCACGTGCCAAATCAGCTGCGAGTTTAGGGTCTTCTCCCAATGTGCCTTGGCAACGATACCAACGCGGGTCTGTGGCTATATCTACTTGAGGCGAAAGAGCTGTTGAAAATCCTAGAGCCCGGTATTCTTCGGAGGCTATTTCACCGAATCTCTTTACTAGTTGCGGGGAGAATGTGGCTGCTAACCCCAATGATCCGGGCCACATGGATATTTTACCTCCTCCTCCGGCATTAAATTCCGCATCCGATCGTGCAGAATGGCGGGGATCTGAAGAGTTGTTTGCCGGAATACCGTGGCCTAAACCTTCTACATAAGCTTGTATGTTGTTATTCCAGCGCGCAGCAACTTCAGGACTTTCAATAATGGTGATCAATACGTGGCGTAGATGATCTTCTTTTAAGAAACGCTTCTGGTTGTCACTCAAGTCCCAGGGATGCGCTCCACTTTCGGCATAAGGTCTCCCGTTATAGTTCGATATGTCGTATGAAGTAGCAGGAATAGCTTCATGATTGCTATAAAGCATTAATCCGGCAATCTCTTCTATTGAGAGTTTACTAACCAGGTCATCCACCCGTTTTTCAATGGGTTGTCGCCAATCCTCATAGATATCCAGCTTACCGTTTCCGTCCAGATCTTTAAAGGCATATCCATCATCATATATAATCTTTATACCCGAAATGGGAGAGTAGCCTAAAGTGGCACCATCTTTTTGTGTGATGAGACGATAGCCATCACACTCGTGTTCAGTCCATTTTTCCATATTGTAAGGGGTTAAGGCAAGAGCAGTAGCAATAACTGCTGCTGAAATAAGTGTTTTCATAGGCAAGAATTGTACATTTATTACGTTGGAGCGAATATACAAAAAAAAAGACACTTGGTTTGTGTTTGCCTGTTTTTTTAGTGTTAGATACATATTTGTGATTCAATTTTTGATCGATTCCCTCGCAAGTAGCCAACGACAATTGATTTTAGGCGGAGAAAGTGGTTTATGGACGGAGTATATGCCTAGGACAACCTTTTGCAGTATATTTAGATTACTGGACTTATAAAAAAAGAAGTTGTACGCAAGTCTATAAAAACAGGGTACAACTTCTTTTTAGTTGAGGGCTAGTCTTTGCTTTGGTATTAAGCACTATTCATAACGATCCTTTGACAGGAAGCTGATGATCTCTGACTTTTCCTCATATTGAGTGGTTATTACTTCTCGTCATTCTTTCTTATCTCCACGCGACGTATCTTTCCGCTGATTGTTTTGGGCAATTCATCTACAAACTCGATGACGCGTGGATACTTATAAGGAGCAGTCACTTTCTTCACGTGGTCCTGCAACTCCTTAATCAGTGCTTCCCCTTCTTTCCCTTTATAAGCTTTTGAGAGAACGATGGTAGCTTTCACAACTTGTCCGCGTATGGCATCCGGTACTCCGGTTATAGCACATTCCACTACTCCTGGGTGAGTCATTAAAGCACTTTCCACTTCGAAAGGGCCGATGCGGTAACCCGAGCTTTTGATCACATCGTCCGTTCGACCGACAAACCAAAAGTAACCATCTTCGTCTTTCCAAGCTACATCACCAGTGTAATAAATATTATCATGCCATGCATCGTGAGTCAAGGCTGCGTCGCGATAGTACTCTTTGAACAATCCGAGAGGTTTACCTTTGTTGGTACGAATAACAATCTCTCCCTGTTCGCCAGCCTCTACCGAACGTCCTTCGTGGTCAATGAGATCTACGTCGTATTGTGGATTTGGCAATCCCATACTTCCTGGTTTTGGAGTCATCCAAGGCATAGTTGCAATAGTTAGTGTGGTCTCTGTCTGCCCAAAACCCTCCATCAAACAGATTCCGGTAAGCTTCTTGAATGTTTCGAAGACAGCCGGATTTAAAGCTTCACCTGCGATAGTACAATATTTCAGGCATGAAAGATCATATTTCGTGAGGTCTTCGTGAATGAGGAAACGGAATATAGTGGGAGGGGCACAAAGGGAAGTTACCCGATAGTCATGGATTTTCTCTAAAATATCTGCGGGAGTGAATTTCTCATGATCATAGACAAATATATTGGCCCCTGCAATCCATTGTCCGTAAAGTTTTCCCCATACAGCTTTTCCCCATCCTGTATCAGCAATAGTAAGGTGTAGACTGTCTTCGTGTAGATTATGCCAGATGCTTCCAGTAACGATATGCCCTAGCGGATAAGTAAAGTCATGCGCCACCATTTTGGGTTCGCCTGTGGTACCGCTTGTGAAATACATTAATGAAATATCTTCATTCTTATTAGGGTGTTCCGGTTTAACGAACGGAGCTGAATGTTCTATATTATAATGAAAATCACCATAGCCTTCAGGAATTTCGGGACCAACACTCACTAAATGTTTCACAGTGGGAGAGTCAGACATGGCGGCAGTGATATGGTCGGTGATTACCGATTCTCCCGCGCAAACTATCATTTTAATATCGGCAGCGTTGCAACGATATGCAATATCTTTTTTAGTAAGTAAATGCGTGGCCGGTATGACAACAGCTCCAATTTTATGCAATGCTATGATGCTGAACCAAAATTCATAACGACGTTTTAATATTAACATTACCATATCGCCATGTCCTATGCCCAGACTTTGAAAGTAAGACGCGGTCTGGTCGGTATACTTTTTCATTTCTGCAAAAGTGAACTGGCGGTGATCCCCTTTGTCGTTAGTCCATAGTAGTGCCGGTTTGTCTGGTTGTTCGGCTGCCCACTCGTCAACTACATCATATCCGAAATTGAAGTTTTCCGGTACGTTTATTTTAAGATTCTGGATAAAATCTTCCTGCGAAGTAAAAGATGTTTGTGCTAAAAATTTTTCTACCATAACTTTAATAAAATTACATGATGACGGCTAAGAAGCGTACGGTTTTACCATCGAGCGCTTTCATGCCATGTGGCAATTGAGAATTGAAATATAAACTATCTCCTTCGTTGAGTATTAATTCTTTCCCTTCAATATTGATGAGCATACGCCCTTCAATGACCAAATTGAACTCTTGTCCTCCATGATTATTGAACACCATGGGCTCATTATCCGGCTTAGGCTCTACCGTCACAATGAACGGATCTGCTTTACGATTGATGAAACCGGCAGCAAGAGCTTCGTATTTATAAGCTTTAGTACGCTCAATACTGACTCCTTTTCCGGCACGGGTTAAAAAGTAAGTGTTCATCTTTGGTTCTTCGCCAAACATCAGCGCGTCTAACGTAATGCCATAAGTGCGTGCTATCTTCTGTAGCATACTCACCGAAATGTCATATTCGCCTGATTCCGCCAAGCGGTAGTCTTCAACCGGAATATCGCATTCTTTAGCGAGATTTTCAGCAGTGAGCTCCAATACTTCGCGGAGTCCATAAAGACGTTCTGCAATTTGTTTTATTTGTTCATCCATATTGGTTGGTTAATGATATTAGAATTAAAAATACCGTTTATTCGTCGATGTTTTCTATTCCCTTTTCGCATTTGCCGCTGCAAACAAACAACGGTTTCGCGGGCTATGCAAAAAAAAGGGGCTAAGAGGTAGTGATCGGGATAAAAAGACAAACTGCGGGGTGAAAAAACAATATACGGGGTAAAAAAAGATGGTTTATAGGTTCCATATATTAGCCTTTGGTATGTGTCTTCATGGTTATTTAAGATCAGATTACCTTATTTTGATGCTTTCATGGCTTTGATCACTGCTGAAGTAAATCCGGCATGATCCAGCTCGTTTATTCCTTTGATGGTGATTCCTCCCGGGGTGCAAACTTTGTCTATTTCCACACTGGGATGAGTCTCATTATTTAGAATCAGTTCGGCTGCACCTTTTACGGATTGAGCTACCATTTTCATTCCGTCCTTGGGGTATATTCCCATTTCTATGCCCGCTTGCATGGCTGCTTGAATATACTTCAAGACATAAGCGATGCCGCAAGATGTTAATGCCGTACCTGCGGCTAACTTTTCTTCGGGGATAATGAGGGCGAGTCCCATCTCATTAAAGATATCGAGCATTTGTTGTTCCAGTGCAGGTGTGGCATTATAGCTTGATATAAGCGTCATACTGCACAACTGACTAATGGCAGTATTCGGAATAAGCCGGAATAGAGTCATTTCGGTTTCATTTAAGTCGCAACACAATTCTTCGAAACTGATGCCTGCCGCAACTGACACAATGATTTGTTTCTTTGTTAATGTCAGTCCGTTGATAACGCTTTTGATCAGCCAGGGTTTCACGGCAAGAATAACAATCTCTGCATTTTTTGCTGCTTCCTGATTGTTTTGAGTGATATGCAAGGTTGGAAACTCGCTTTTCAACATGTTAAGCTTTTGCTCCGAAGGGTTGGATACGGTGATATCAGTGGTGGAGATTATACTCCCCTTTGCTAATCCGCGGGCAATAGAGCCACCCATGTTGCCTGCTCCGATAATGGCTATTTTCATATTATATTATTTAAAAGCATGTTACTGTCTTATTTCTCCGCTAAAGTACAAATTCCAGTGAATCTGACAATAAGATAGCCTTGTTTGATGCGTTGTGTTTCTATATTTGTATCTTAAACTTACGGATATTCCTAAAAAACAAAAGTAACCCGGCCTAATTCTCATTGGATTTCGGAGGGTTACTTTTGATGCTGATAATCTATCAAATATCTAAACGTAAAGTTTTATAAAACTTGTTTGAACCGTTCGAGGAAGAGATTCGCCTCTTCCAGACTGAGGCAGAGGGGAGGAAGTAATCGAATAACATTCGTCCCACTCACTCCGGTGAATACATGCTGCTCTTTTAATAAACGGCTCCTTATTTCTTTTACTGGTTGTTCAAACTCTAAGCCTATCATAAGGCCGCGCCCACGAACATCCTTGATTTGAGGGAATTTCTTTAGCTCCGTCAATAAGTAGTCACCGATGTTGGCAGCGTTCTCCACCAGCTTCTCGTCTTCCAATACGTCGAGTACAGCTAATGCTGCACTGCAAGCCAAATGATTTCCTCCGAATGTAGTGCCAAGCTGACCATATACCGGGTTGAACATCGGGCTGATAATAACACCTGCCATTGGGAAGCCATTGCCAATGCCTTTAGCTACGGTGATGATATCGGCTTTGATTCCGTTGTACTGATGTGCAAAGAACTTGCCACTCCGTCCGTAACCGCTTTGAATTTCGTCAAGAATTAGTATGGTGTTATGCTTCGTACATACTTTCCGCAAAGATTGCATGAACTCATCTGTAGGCAATTGAATGCCGCCGACACCTTGAATACCTTCGATAATAACAGCACAAACATCTCCTTTTTCCAATTCTGCCTGCATGGCGGATATGTCATTTAAAGGCAAGTAGGTGACATGTCGATTATTGTTGATGGGAGCTATAATCTTAGAGTTGTCCGTGGCTTCCACTGCTAGTGAAGTCCGGCCATGAAAAGATTTTCCGAAAGAAACAATTCGAGTGCGTCCATTATAGAACGAGGATAATTTTAGTGCATTCTCGTTAGCTTCTGCACCACTGTTGATCAAAAACAGCGAGTAATCGTCGTAGCCGCAGATTTTGCCAAGGCGTTCTGCTACTTGCTGCTGCAGTTTGTTGATCACGGAATTGGAGTAAAATCCAAGTGTTGCCACTTGCTTACTGATCATCTCCACATAGTGGGGATGGGAGTGACCGATTGAAATGACAGCATGCCCCCCATAGAGATCGAGATATTCCGTTCCATTCTCGTCCCATACGTGGCAGCCTTTTCCTTTGACAATATTAATGTCAAACAAGGGATATACATCAAATAACTTCATAATCTTTTGTCGTTGTTGTTGTCAGAATGCAGAGGGTTTTAAGCGTAATCCTACTGTTTCTTCCAGATTAAACATTAGGTTCATGTTGTGAACAGCCTGACCGCTGGCTCCTTTCAGCAGATTGTCTATACACGAGATAATCAATAGTTTGTCACCATGTTTTTCAAGGTGCAACAAACATTTATTAGTATTTACGACCTGCTTCAGGTCAATATTCTTGTCGACAATGTGCACAAAAGAGTCTTCTTCATAATACTCATCATATATACGTTTGATTTCATCCAGTGCAACTTTGGTCTTGATTACAATCGTTGCAAAGATGCCTCTAGGAAAGTTCCCCCGATACGGGATAAAGTCTATATCTGCATCAAAGCTGCTTTGCAGTTTTTTCAGAGATTGCTTGATTTCCGGAATATGTTGATGTTCAAAAGCTTTGTATACGCTTAAGTTGTTATCGCGCCAGCTGAAGTGGCTCGTCGCCCCGGGTTTTACACCTGCGCCCGTACTGCCTGTGATGGCATTCACCATTATATCACTGTTTAGCATGAGATGTTTGGCAAGAGGTAATAACCCCAACTGGATACATGTAGCAAAGCAGCCCGGGTTTGCCACATGTTTAGCCGTACATGTAGCACGACGGTTCAATTCAGGCAAACCATATACGAAGTCATGGTCTTCACCTTCAATGCGGTAATCCATCGACAAGTCGATAATTTTCAGTTTATCCGGTACATTATGTGTTTCCATGAACTTTTTCGTATCACCGTGGGCTGTACAGAAGAAAAGAACATCTACTTCATCCAACGGCAATTCATTGGTAAAAACCAAATCCGTTTCGCCATACAAGCCTTCATGCACATCTGTGATTTTGTTGCCGGCATTGCTGCTACTGTTGATGAATGTAATGTTCGTGTCGGGGTGGTTGATCAACAAGCGAATCAATTCGCCCGCTGTATATCCGGCTCCCCCGATAATTCCAACTTTAATCATATTTCTAGAATTTTTGTTTTGGAACAATTAGCCACATGATAAGGTATATCGGTACTCCTGCAAAAGCAGTAAACAGAGTCAAGACAGCATAGCCTATACGTACCAGAGATGGGTCGAGCTCAAAGTATTCGGCCAATCCTCCGCAGATTCCGGCCAACATTTTATTACTGGATGAGCGAGTAAGTTTTTTGTTCATGATATATCTTTTTTATAATTGTTCCAAAACGGATAGACCTAAATCTCTTCGTCTTTATGGTTGTTGTAATAAACCCTCAAAGGAGTGGAGAGTACTTTAATGAAACCTTTTGCATCTTCTGCAGTCCAGCCTTTTTGCATCTCACCGTATTCTCCGAATTTAGTTTTTACGAGATCATCTTCCGATTCCACACCTACCGTTGAGAAAGAAAGCGGACGAAGTTCGAGGATCGCAGTACCATTGACATTTCGCTGGCTCTCTTGCAACATCGCTTCAATATCCCGCATTACCGGTTCCAGGTATTGACTTTCGTGGAGGAACATGCCGTACCAGTTGGCTACCTGATCTTTCCAATACTGCTGCCATTTGCTGAGTGTATATTTCTCAAGGAAGCGATGCGCTCCGATGATGAGCATGGGGGCTGCGGCTTCAAAACCTACACGACCTTTAATACCGATAATTGTATCGCCAACGTGCATGTCACGACCGATGCCGTATGCTGCGCCAATCTCTTCCACTTTCTGAATAGCCAATATCTTATCTTCAAATACTTCGCCGTTTACCGCATGTAATTCGCCGTTCTTGAATTCGAGGCGCAATTCCTCACTACCTTCTTTTACTGCATGTTTTAAGTATGCGCTCTCGGGAAGACCTTGTGCAGAGTCTAATATTTCACCGCCACAAATAGATGTACCCCATAATCCTACATTATAGGAGTATTTCAATTTTGCGAAATCAGCACTAAAGCCATGCTTGTTAAGATAGTCAATTTCCTCTTGGCGAGTCAAAGCCATATCACGGGTTAGAGTAATGATTTCGACATTAGGAGCCAGTACAAGGAAAGTCATGTCGAAACGAATCTGGTCGTTTCCTGCTCCCGTAGAACCGTGAGCTATGGCATCTGCGCCGATCTCGTTTGCGTAGCGAGCAATGGCAAGTGCCTGGAAAATACGCTCGGAACTAACAGATATAGGGTAGGTGCCGTTGCGCAATACATTACCGAACACCATATACTTCAGGCTTTTTTCGTAATATTCCTGTGTGACGTCTAACGTAACATACTTTACAGCACCCAGCTTATAAGCATTTTCTTCGTTCGTTTTTAGCTGTTCGGCGCTGAATCCACCCGTATTGGCACAAGCTGCATATACTTCGTATCCTTTTTCTTTAGCCAGATACATTACGGTGAATGAGGTATCCAATCCGCCGCTAAATGCGACTACTACTTTCTTCTTCATAATACTGTTATATTTTTATTCCTAAATATTATCGTCTTTATGCTCTTTTGGATCGTAAAGCATAGCTGTACAAATGCAAAACTTACGGTTTTTCGCCATTAAAATATCATGATTAATGCATCCTTCACATCCTTTCCAAAAAGAATCGTCGTCTGTCAGCTCATTAAACGTGACAGGAACATATCCCAGTTCGGTGTTCATCTTCATGACGGCCGCACCGCTGGTAAGGCTGAAGATCTTTGCGTTTGGCCATCGCAATCGTGCTAAACGGAATGATGCCTGCTTTATGCGTTTTGCCAATCCGGCGCCACGGAAGTCAGGATGGACTATAAGTCCAGAAGTAGCTACATACTGCTTGTTTCCCCAACTCTCAATGTAAGTAAAACCGGCAAACTTGTCTCCACACAAGGCAATAATCGCCTTGCCTTCTCTCATCTTAGTGGCAACATATTCATGGGTTCGTTCTGCAATACCTGTCCCACGGACTTTGGCTGCTTCACGAATCGTATTCAAAATTTCATCCACATAAACTTCATGTGAGGCATCTGCAACCATCACATCAATCTCTCTCTCATCCATCTCTTATTCTTCAGTTCAGATTAAAACTATGTATATTTTAGTATAAATTCGGAATGATTTGCGAAAGAAAATCATGCACCTCATCATGAGACGCCGCTTCGTGGAGTACAAGCATAATAGTATCATCTCCGGCTATTGTCCCTAAGATTGCAGGGCACTCACGGTTATCAATATCATAAGCCATACTACTGGCATAACCTGTACGCGTGCGGATGACTGCAATGTTACCAGAGAACTGTAATGAAATAAATCCGCTGGTCATCAGCATTTCGCTTGCACTTTCTTCTGTAGAACGTTTGTACATTATATTATTGGGCAGCACATAGATATATTTGCCATTTATATTTGCTGCTTTGGCCACTTTCAGCTGTTTCAAGTCGCGGGATAAAGTGGCTTGCGTCAATTCAAAACCTTCTTTCTCCAAAGCTTGCAATAATTCATCTTGTGAACTCACTTCTTTGCTGGAAATAATCATTTTGATGGCATCTAACCGATTGGCTTTCTTTTTCATATTATGCATAATTATTCTAATGATTCTGCAAAATTAAGGATTATTTTGGAAATAATATGCAGAAATAGCGTGTATTTTATGCCTTTTTATACAATCTGTGATGATTTGTTTTCTGTCTTATTCAATAAAACCCTTTTAGCCTCAAAAAATATGAAGTGAAAGACAAGTGGTGAATACTATATATTTCATCTGTATTCTACTGATGCTTTTATTTAGTAAAGATTTAAGAATGTGCTCTGTGCTCATTAATAATGCTTTATGGACTTTTTATGCGTTAAACTGAAAGACTGTTTGTTTCTTGTGGAAAAACATTTTTATTTTACACTGAAAAAACGTCAATTTAGTTGACACAACATCAATGGACATAGAAATTATAAAGAACAACTATTTTACTTCCCACAGTAATCCTCCCACCGCAGAAGCTCCATAATCATTAGGGTATCATTTTTCTTTCCTGCGACTTATGATGTATAAGGTATATTTTCAGTGTAGGGCTGTGGTTCCCGAATGCAAGGGCTTTGGTTCTTGTACCGAAAGGCTTCGGTTCGCTTACCGGAGGGCTATTGTTCTTTTACACTGTCAACCGCTCGCTTTTGCGAGGCAAGTAGTTTGAGCGTGCGTTGCAGGTTTCGGATGATCATCTTGTGAGCAAGTATAAAACGATTTAATTTTTACTCTTAATAAATAGAAGAAAGATGGCTAAAATAAAGAAACGGGGATTAGACTATTTCCCCATGGATACTGATTTTATAGACAATCGCCTTATCCAACGTATAATGAAGCGTGAAGGTGATGCAGCCGTTACTGTACTGGTGGAAGTGTTGTCCTATATATATGGCGGTGAGGGTTATTATATTTATGTGGACGACCTCTTTTATGAAGATATATTGGCTGACCTATATGAAAAAACTGCTGCCGATGTAAAACGCATCATTTTGCTGGCCGTAAAGTACGGGATATTCGATGCCGCGCTTTTTAGAGAGAAACAGGTGCTGACTTCTGCCGATATACAGAGTCAATACCTGTTTAGTACAAAACGTAGACGGGGCTCGCTTATTGAAACGGAATATTGTGTTTTGCCTCATGCGAGGAAGACAATGGTTGGTGCATCTCCGAAAACAGATGCAAGTACCAAGAAAGAAAATGAATCTGAAGGTTCTTCTTCATCGGCTGAAAAACAGTTGCTTAACAATGATGATGTAACATTTATGCCCGAAAATGTTACATTGGATACACATAGCATAGCACAGCATAGTATAGCATAGTAAAGCGTAGCATAAACTCCTCCCTCGATTCCTCGGGAGGAGTTGAAGAGGAGGGAAGAACGGAGGATTTTTAAAAAAATAAAATAGAGTATGCTCCTGTTGTGTATAATACTCCGTCAGGCGCCGATAGAGGCAAAAGTCATTCTTCGCCTTTTCTGTTAGGCATGGTGTCTACAGCTGGTATGTAAACTACTTGGTTTCTTATTATATGTAATTATTTTATTCTATTTTATGTGAGGGAATTTTAAAAATAATGTTTTTATTTGTAAGTTATGTGTGAATAATGAAGAAATCTCTATTTAGCTAATAATGGTTCTTATTGGAAATAACTTAAAAAATAAGCTGTATGAAAAAAACGATCTTTACTTTGCTCTGTGTGATGTGTGTGTGTAATTCTATATTTAGTCAAGTTTCAACTAATTATAGAATTAATGGTGTGTATCTTAATAAAAAAAATGGAAAAGTTACGTTGGAATATTATAAAGATACTGTTTTAGTAACTCTTAAAGCTCCTCTAATGAATGGAAAGTTCTCACTTGAAGGGTATGTAACAGAACCGACACGTGCTTATATAGATGAAAAAGTTTTTTGGCTTGAACCCAATAATATTGAACTTACTTTGGATGTAAATAAACAGAATATTATTTCAGTTAAGGGTTCAAAAAATCAAAAGATACAAGATTTGGAAGATGAAATGATGTCAAAGGCTGAAACAGAAGAACAGCAAGTTAAGATTTGGAAGCAAATAATAGCTCAATATTCTGATTCGTATGTCGCGGGAGAAGCACTTTTTATGCTTGTAGGAAATCAGTCGTGTTCTGTTGAAGAGTCTGATTCTTTGCTTAAGACTCTTTCTCCTGATATTCAGAAGTCATCTTCTGGAAGATTGATAGAGAATTTTATTGCAAGACAAAAAAAAATGATTCCCGGAGAAAAGGCTCCTTATTGGGCAGCAAAGGAAGAGTCTCCGTATTGGTTGGGACAAAATATGACAACGACCTCTTTATCTGATTTCAAAGGGAAAGTTTTATTGATGGACGCATGGGCTTCTTGGTGTACTCCATGTCGTGAAGCTTTTAAAAGGATGAAGCCTTTTTACGAACAATATCATAATCAGGGATTCGAAATAGTAGGCGTTAATGTAGATTTGAAAAGAACTGCCGAATGGCAGAAAGCAATAAAAGAAGATAGCATTGAAAGTTGGCATCATGTACAAATTGCTACTGATCTTCGTTCTGCGACTCCTTTTTCTTATAAGCCTAACGATATTTATGGTAATTATTACATCCAAGCAGTACCTGTCCGAATCTTGATCGATAAGAAAGGTATCATTAGAGGGCATTGGGTAGGATTTAATGAAGACAAAGAAGATGCTATTTATAAATTAATATTGGAATTGTTGGCTGAGAAGGATTGATCGTTATAGCTCTTATTTGTAATAATAATTTTATTTGATACTCACAGTAGATGTTTTATGTAATATCTAATTTCTGTACAAACTTAGAATAGATAATTAATTTAATATTTTAAAGAATTTTATTAATCATATCTGTAATACCTATGTTCTAAAATAACTAAACTTTGCGGATATATGATAAATCAATAATATAATTATTACTTGAAAATCAACTATATTATGTGTTATTAATGGCATAAGGAGTGCTTAATAAAAATAATAGAAACTGCTATGCTGTAGATGTTTGGGTTGTCTATGTTTTTTATTTAGAATATTTATATATTGCTGTTTTATCGTAAAAAAAGATACCTCTATCCGAAGGAATTATCATTCCATTTTCTAGAGGTCCTGCCAAGGACTCCAATGTGGATATAGGTGCAGAAAGATTTACCCGAAAAACGCCATATACATTCTGAAAATAAATGTAATTTTTGTGCATGACAGGGTCTTGAATATTGTTCCAAAGCAGGTCTTTTCCATCAAAGACTAATTCGAAATGTTCAATGTTTCCAGATTTGAAGCGATAAATTTTATTATTTTCTTCTGTCCATGGATTTTTAGAAAAATATATATATTCTCCGTATCTGCCTATCATGTTTATATTTTTGTATATGCTGGACTGGGACGATTTTTCCCAAGAGTCCGTTTCAGAATGGTATATTCTTAAAAAGCAATCGTCATCGTTATGTAAATATGCCGTTTTTTGATCCCATGCTATATAATTAACATTCATAAATTGTAAGTCGTCTAAATCATTATTTTTTAGTTGTTCCCAATGATAAGTTGCCAAATTGAAACGATAGAATAATTGTCTATATCGGGTCGTCCATTCTTCCTGTACCCATAGAGGCTGCATTCGAACTAACATATAAATATAATTGTTCATACCTAATAAGAAAACACGATCTAAAGATGCTATACTTGGAATTTCAAATTGATAGCTACTCCATTGGTTTGTAACTGGATTGTAGCAGATTAGACTTTTTTCGCTTACGCTATATATGTATCCTTTTCCTTTATATATGCAATGCGCGTCGATATATGGCATTTCAAGATGGTTGATTACTACCCATGGATTGTTAATAGATATGGGCAAATCAGGCCCATATCTATGATTCTTGTCATATAATCGTATTTTCACATCCTGGGTTTTATGAGGGTATATGCGAAGTCTTATTTTGTTCTCAGCCATCGATACAATTTTGAATTGATCATTCCAACCTTCGCTACTAAGCATCTGCAGTTGAAAATTGTCTGTTGCTTGAAAATTCTTTAGATGAAGAGTTATTTCGTCTCCATAGTAGAATGATGATGGTTCGGTACTAACGAGCGTCGTACCGCTTATTTCAAAAGACATCTGAGATGGGCAGTCAACGTTTCCTACCTGGAGGAATATCGGGCATTTACCGATTTTAGGCCATCCTCCCGAATAATATCTTGCTTTAATTTTGCTAGGGCTCGCTTCTTCTGGATATAAAGTCATAGTATTTTCTCCATCGCTCACCCATATTTTGTTCCTGTATAGCGTTTTAGAAAAGCCTCTACCCTCGATATAAACTGTTCCACCAGGTGAGGTCCATAGCTGTTTGTTTTCTTCATCCGGCACATGAAGGATAGACGTTATTATAGGTGTTTCTTGGGCACCGGTAAAAATATTTTGTTCCTCACTGCGGAAATTACCATAATTGGTTTTTATGTAGGCATATATCCGACATTGCATTTGGGACGGCCATTCTTCTTTTACAGCATATTCAAACGGCATGTTTTTGCTGATTACGAATGTTTCACTTTTTGTTTCATTACTGCTCCAGTAATCGTCCGAATAGTATTTTGGATAGGTAAAAACAAAGCCCTGTTCTTCTATTGTTATATTATCCGATTTAGAAACCTCAGCAGAAAAGTGAAATGAAAAATCTGTCCATTCCACATTGATCTTTAATTGAGCTGATTCCATTGGAGGTAGTTTTGCCTCTTCACAAGAATCAAAGAGTAATAATAGGAGTATTATGTGTGAAATGAGCAGTGTATAATGGCTTGTCTTCATCCTTTAATGAATTTAGAGATTATATGAAAATACAATGTAGTAACCCGTTAAATACTCTTTAGCGGTATCTTTACTGTAACGAAAATCAATAAAGAGGGAGTGCTTGGGATGAATTTTGTATTCTGCTCCTATTCCTATGGTATTGGCAGTTTCTGATTTCTTATAGGCGATGGGTTCGCTTCTATGCCAAACGTTAAATCCGTCTTTAGTCGTCGCATATTGATAAGCTGATTCCTTCTTTAATGCATATTCAAGCTCGATACCTGCTTGTAAATAGGGTAATATCTTGCCACGCAATGGAACTAAAGTGTAGCGTAGCATTAAAGGTAAAATAAACTCTTTCCGATTGTAAACTGCATCATATTCAAGAGGAGAATCTCTCTGTTGTTCAAAAGCATATTGCCGATAGGTTACTTCAGGGTGAAAAGATAAACCTCTGATTAAAGGTAAGTCGGCAAAGAAGCCGATGAAGTATTGATTCTTTTTCCCATATTTAAAAGGCTTATAACATAATTTGCTAATGCCTATTCCTCCTAATACTCCCCACCGGAGTTGTGGTATATAATTGGGGTTGCTTGTGCGACAAACTATGTAACGGCTTTTGAATGACGCTAGGGTAGGCTTCATAGACTGAATATAGGCCTTTGTCTTTGCATCCTCCTGGGCTATAGGAAATTTATCGAGGTAGACTTTCAAAGGGTTTTTGTAATCTTTTAACGAATTGTCTTGTAATGGTATTAAAGGCTTCTCTTGGTTTTCTTTTTTTTGATAATAATATTCTTTTTTTCCACTGTCTGTGCTGAAAATATATATGCCTACCGAGTCTCTCAAGTATACGCGCGGTAGTAAGACCTGCCGTCTTTCACCATTCACGATAATTGTCTTTGAAAGGTAAACGGTGTTGCCATCACGATATGCTAATACCTCTTTGGCAGTATATGTGTTCAATGTCTCTCCGTTTCTTTCAGTAGTAATGGAATATTGTTGTTTTATAGGTGATTTGATTTTAAAGAATACTTTATGGATAATTGTATCTCTTCCCGACACCGAGTCTCTGTACATTATAAAGTTCTGTTTTTGTGCATGAGTGTTGGTCAGGCAGCAAAGGTAGATTAGCAATAGTAGTATTTTCTGGCATTTCATTTTCAGTAAATTGGCTGATATTTTATGATGACAAAGAAAAACTTTTTTTTTGAATATTTATCTGATCTAAAGATTTTTTTTATAAGCTTTAGTGGCTTTATTGCTATGCTTGTACTAATTACTTTAGTCAAGTAATGTTGTTGTTAAAGAGTCGCTTTGGTTGTTGAAAAATGCAGATTAGCGCAAAACGGATAAGATAACAGCCAAAAAAAAGAGCATCATAGTAGAATATACTTTTTATATTTGCAACCTTATAATTGTTATGTTGTTAAAACGTAGATGTTTAGCTTGTTAAACCCATAAACTATTTAAGGCACATGAAAATAAAAAATATTCTACTTCTTGTCTTTTTTATAAGCTTACTTCCTTTTTCTGTAGGAGCAAAAGTGACATTACCTGCTATCTTTTCAGATAATCTGGTACTGCAACAAAACACAAAGGTAAATGTATGGGGAAAAGCTGCTCCCGGTGAACGTGTAGCGGTTAAAGCTTCGTGGGCGGATAAGGTTATTACTACAAAAGCTACTGCTAATGGTAAATGGAGCCTTAAGTTGAAGACTCCGGCTGCGGTGAAGGGACAAACAATTACAGTTACGGGCGAAAACTCTATCACGATAAAGAATGTATTGATTGGTGAAGTGTGGTTGTGTACCGGTCAAAGTAATATGGAATATCCTGTAGCCCGGCATGCAGACAAAAAATGGATGACGGGAATGCTCAATGGTGAAAAGGAGATGGAAGATGCCGATTATCCTGATATCAGACTATTTATAGTAGAGCATCAGCTGGCTAACGATGCAGAAGCTGATGATTGCAAAGGAAGGTGGCTGGTCTGCAATCCGAAGAACCTTTATGATTTCTCCGCTGTAGGATTTATATTTGGGCGAAAGTTATACAAGGAATTACATGTTCCTGTGGGACTTATCCAGTCGACTTGGGGAGGAACCCATGCCGAATCATGGACTAAGATGTCTGTAATGAAAAACAATCCTCTGTATGCAGACGTACTTAAAGATTTTGCTGTAGATAAGGTGAAGCAGGAGAAAGATAAATGCAAGGTTCCAGCTACGCTTTGGAACGGAATGATACATCCCATTTTAGGATATACAGTGAAAGGTAATATCTGGTATCAAGGCGAATCGAACTCCATTCGTTTTGAAAAATATCATCAGGTTTTTACGAATCTGATTAATAGCTGGCGTAAAGAATGGCATCAACCTGAGTTGCCTTTTTACTTTGTACAGATAGCTCCGCATTACCAACAGCCTGCGGGCATACGCGAAGCCCAGTTGAAAACCTGGCAGAGTGGATTGAAAAATGTAGGGATGGCTGTTGTAACCGATGCGGCCGATTCATTGGATATCCATCCACGCAATAAACGGGTTACAGGTGAACGTTTGGCTGCTTGGGCTCTTGCCAAACAATATGGAAAGAATGTAGCATATTCCGGTCCGGTTTTCAGAAGTATGAAAGTGGAAGGTAATAAAGCGATATTAAGCTTCGAATATGCCGAGAGTGGTCTTATGACACCTGAGAATACGCCGGTCGTTGGCTTTATTGTTGCAGGTGCCGATCAACAATTTTATCCGGCTACTGCTGTTATCAAAGGTAGTAAACTGGAGATTTCCGCGCCTCAGGTTAAGGTGCCTGTTGCTGTCCGTTATGGTTATTGCAATTTCTTTCGTGTAAATCTATATAATAAGGATGGTTTTCCTGCTGTTCCTTTCAGAAGTGATGCTTGGACTAGCGTGTCTTATGCTCGTTGGTTTGCCAATTCTGAAATGTATCGTTTCCCGAAAGCTTATCAGTTGGATCATGGCAAGCGCTTATTCTTTGGTTATCCTCAAGGAGTAGGCTGTTCCGCAATGCTTCAGATGTGGAAAAAAACAGGCGATCGCAAATATTACAACTATGTGGAAGAATGGGCTGACTCTTTAATTAATGACAAAGGGGAGATTTATCTATATGATTTGGCTTCTTATAATATCGATTTTGTAAATCCCGGTAAGGTATTGTTCGATCTTTACCGTGAGACCAAAAACGAGAAATATAAATTGGCGATGGACTGCTTAATTAAGCAGATGAAAAATCAGCCTCGTACTTTGGAGGGAGGATATTGGCACAAATTGATTTATCAACATCAAATATGGTTGGATGGTCTGTATATGGCTTCTCCTTTCCTTGCTCAATACGGTACGGAATTCAATAAGCCGGAATGGATTGATGAGGCTGTAAAACAGTTTACTATTTGTCAAAAGCATACTTATGACGCAAAAACCGGGCTGTACTATCACGCTTGGGATGAAAGTAAAAGCGAACGCTGGGCTGATGCTCAGACCGGTCTCTCGCCCAATTTTTGGGGAAGAAGCGTGGGATGGTGGTTTATGGCTATGGTTGATGCACTCGATTATATTCCGGAGTCACATCCCGGGCATGCCAAGATGGTCGGTTGGATAAAGGATTTGGCGAAAGTCTTACCAACTTATCAAGATAAGAATGGCTTATGGTATCAGGTACTCGATCAACCTAAACGGAAAGGTAATTTCCCGGAAGCTTCTGTGACCACACAACTTATGTATGCTTATGCTAAGGCTGTGAATAAAGGCTATATCGAGCCGAAGTATCGCGAAATAGCAGAGAAAGCCTTTAATGGATTGAAAGATAAATTGATTGTTGAAAAGCAAGATGGTATGTTGACGCTAACCCGTTGTTGCCAAGTTGGTGGACTTGGGGGTACTCCTTATCGGGATGGCAGTTTCGAATACTATATCGGTGAGAAGATGAGAGATAATGATGCTAAAGCTACAGGCCCTTTTATCATGGGTTGCCTGGAATTGAGAAAATAATGAATCTCTGTAATCTACGGTGAGAGAGCTTTCAACTATTAATAAATATCGTCATAATGAAAAGAATATTAGGTTTCATTTTACTGTGCTTGTGGGTAGGAACTTTTTATGCACAAAGCATTTCATGGCCTGAAATTACCATAAATAGTAAGCCGTCGGCACGTTGGTGGTGGATGGGTAATGCTGTGGATAAAGAAAATCTAAGTCGCAACCTTGACGCTTACGCCAAAGCAGGGATGGGGACAATGGAGATAACTCCCATATATGGTGTGAACGGAAATGATGCCAATGAGATACCTTTTCTTTCGGACGGATGGATGAATATGCTTAGACATACCGAAAATGAGGCCGGACATCTAGGTATGCAGATAGATATGAATACCGGTACCGGATGGCCTTTTGGAGGACCGGAGGTTGGTATAGAGGATGCTGCATGTAAGTTGTTTGTGACTGAATATAAGGTTTCGGGTGGACAGACGTTAGACTCAAAAATAGAACCCCAAGATGAGAAGCAACGGCCTTATGCAAAATTAAGCAGATTGATGGCTTTTAAGGTTTCACCTGACCGGGCTGAAGAATGCTATGATTTGACGGCAAAAGTAAAAGGCGGGCAACTTCGTTGGAAAGCTCCGAAAGGAGAATGGAGATTGATAGCTGTCTTCTGCGGAAAAACATTCCAGAAAGTAAAACGTGCTGCACCGGGTGGTGAAGGCTATGTAATGAATCATTTCTCTGCTCGAGCCGTAAAGAACTATCTTGAACGATTTGAAAAAGCATTTGCCGGCAAGTTTGGGAATGGAAAAAATGGAGGATCTACTGCATACCCACATAACTTTTTCAATGATTCTTATGAGGTATACGGGGCCGACTGGACAGATGACTTGTTTGAACAATTTGCACGTCGTCGTGGGTATAAACTTGAGGAGCACTTGCCGGAATTCCTTTCAGCAAAGCGCACTGATATGACATGCCGGATTGTTTCCGATTATAGAGAAACTCTGGGAGAGTTGCTACAGGAAAACTTTACTCGTCAATGGACGGCATGGGCACACAAGCATGGTACGAAAACCCGTAACCAGGCTCATGGATCCCCCGGTAATTTGATCGATATTTATGCAACAGTGGATACGCCCGAGTGTGAGGGCTTCGGCTTGTCCGATTTTGGTATAGCGGGTTTGCGGAGAGATTCGCTGACGCGACCGAATGATTCCGATTTTTCCATGCTTAAATATGCTTCTTCTGCTGCTCATATCGCGGGGAAGCCCTTCACCAGTTCTGAAACATTTACTTGGCTGACGGAACATTTCCGTACTTCATTATCGCAATGTAAACCCGATATGGATTTGATGTTCGTATCCGGTGTTAATCACATGTTTTTTCATGGAACGGCTTATTCTCCATCCGAAGCGGCATGGCCCGGGTGGAAGTTTTATGCAGCCATTGATATGAGTCCTACGAATAGTATATGGAGAGATGCTCCTGCATTCTTTAAATATATAACCCGTTGTCAGTCATTCTTGCAATTGGGAAAGCCTGATAATGATTTTTTGCTTTATCTGCCGGTATATGATATGTGGCAAGAACAGAGTGGGCGTTTGTTGTTGTTTGATATTCATAAAATGGATAAGCGCGCACCTCGGTTTATCGATGCGGTACATCGTATTTATGATGCCGGATATGACATGGATTACATTTCCGATAACTTTATACGGACGGTCACTTGTAAAGATGGTAAGATCGTTACTTCCGGCGGTGCATCCTATAAGGCCTTAATCATTCCAGGAGCTAAATTAATGCCTCCTGATGTCCTTCAGAAATTATATAAGCTTACGGAGCAAGGGGCTAAGATTGTCTTTTTAGATCAATATCCCGAGGATGTGCCCGGATATATGAATTTGGAGAAGAGGCGCTCTGATTTTAAGAGCACTCTAGCTCAGATAAAGGTTAAAACTCAAGAAGGGCGCGTTTTGTTTGGAACAGATTATGTAAAAACGTTGGCAGCCACATCGGTTGCTCCGGAAGTCTTGAAGAACACTTTTGGTTTAAGCTATATTCGTCGGGCTAATGAGACGGGGTACCATTATTTCATTTCGGCTTTGAAAGGTGAAGATACAGAAGGATGGGTACCATTGGCTGTTGATGCGCGTTCTGCCATGTTCTTCAACCCGTTGGATGGATCATCAGGGAAAGCAAAGCTACGTAAAAATAACGGTCGCACAGAAGTTTATATGAAGTTAAGCTCAGGAGAGTCTATTATTCTAAAAACATTTACGGCAATTGATGTGGATGCTCCGGAATATCACTTTTGGAATGCTTCTACTCTTTGGTTAAAGGGAGATACAACAAGAAGCTCGCTTGGCACAATTGTGCTCAATAACAAATGGTCTTTTCATTTTATCGATGCTACTCCAAATGTAACGTCAGCTCCTGATAGTGTCTGTTTAGGATCCTGGACTGAGCTACCTGCCCAAAATGTAAAGAATACGATGGCAACTGCTTTGTATACTACCACTATTGACTTGAAAGAGACAGACAAAGCGAAAGAATGGATGCTTGATCTTGGAGATGTTCGTGAGAGTGCACGTGTCAGGGTAAATGGTGCGGATGTTGCAGTTTTATTTTCTGTGCCTTTCCGTACTCTTATTGGTAAATACCTGCATCCGGGTACTAACACTATTGAAATAGAAGTCACGAATTTGCCAGCCAATAGAATTGCGGATATGGATAGAAGGGGTGTGCAATGGAGAATCTTTAAAGATGCGAATATTGTGAATATCCATTATAATAAAGAAAATTATAAGAACTGGGAACCTGTGCCAAGTGGATTATTGGGACCGGTTCGACTTATACCGATGGAACGGATTGTCAAATAAAGCACCTTTTCTGTCAAATTATACATAAAGCGAAGAAGCCTAAAACCTTAAATTTGTAACATTAAATAGTTTAATATTATGAAGAAAGGTTTTTTCGCAGTTGATTTAGGAGCCACAAGTGGGCGTACGATTCTAGCTATATTTACCGATAAAGGATTGGAATTACAGGAGGTAAACCGATTCCCCAACCAATTAATAGAAGCTTGCGGACACTATTATTGGGATATATACGAATTGTATCGCAATATATTGGAAGGGTTGAAATTAGTTGCCGAAATAAAAGACATTGAGATTGTTTCTATTGGTATTGATACTTGGGGAGTTGATTTTGTCTGTTTAGGCAAAGATGGTGGATTACTGCGTCAGCCCTATTCTTATCGTGATCCTCATACCGTTGGTGCACCTGATGCTTTCTTTGATCGCGTTCCCCGTGCTAAAGTCTACCAAAAGACGGGTATCCAGGTTATGAACTTCAATTCACTCTTTCAGTTGGATACTTTGCGTCGTAATAATGACAGTGCATTGGAGCATGCCGATAAAATTCTTTTTATGCCTGATGCGTTGAGTTATCTACTGACCGACGAGACGATTACCGAATATACTATTGCTACCACAGCTCAGCTTGTTAACGCAGAAACACGCAAACTCGATTCTGAATTACTCTCTGCTCTAGATTTGAACGAAGACCATTTCGGGCGTTTTGTTTATCCCGGAGAAAAAATAGGTGTACTAACAGAAGAGATACAACGGATGACCGGATTAAAAGTCATTCCTGTTGTAGCTGTTGCCGGTCATGATACGGCTTCTGCAGTCGCTGCCGTTCCAGCTATGGATACAGAGTTTGCATATCTGAGTAGCGGAACATGGTCATTAATGGGAGTGGAAACAACTTCTCCCGTTATTAACGATCAAACGGAAAAATTAAATTATACCAATGAAGGCGGTGTGGGCGGAACAATCCGACTTCTGAAAAATATATGTGGGATGTGGCTCTTGGAACGGTCACGTATTGGTTGGGGAGATGTTTCTTATCCTCAGCTGATTGCAGAAGCGGAAGCTGCTGAACCTTTTCGCAGCTTGATAAATCCCGACGATTCAGCATTTGCCAATCCATCTGACATGGTCGAAGCAATACGTAGCTATTGCCTTGCTACTAATCAGCCGGAACCGGAAACACGCGGGCAGATCGTTCGTTGTATTTTTGAAAGTTTAGCTCTGCGTTATCGTCAGGTATTGAACGACCTGCGCAACTTATCACCTCGTGCGGTAAAGACGCTGCACGTAATAGGCGGCGGAAGTCGCAACGACTTGTTGAATCAGTTTACAGCCAATGCAATTGGCATTCCCGTTGTGGCAGGACCCTCTGAAGCTACGGCTATAGGTAATGTGATGATTCAAGCATTGGCAGCCGGTGAAGCGACTGACATTTATTCAATGAGACACTTGATTGGCAATTCAATTCCTTTAAAAACATTTCATGCAAAAGACGTTGAAGAGTGGAATACTGCTTTTTTGCGTTTCGAACAAATAACAAATGATTAAAATAAAATATTTATGAAAGAAGAACTGATTAAAAAAGCTTATGAAGTAGCAAAAGAACGCTACGCAGCTGTAGGGGTGGACGTAGACAAGGCTATGGATGCTTTGCAGAAGATATCACTGTCGCTACATTGCTGGCAGGCTGATGACGTTGCGGGTTTTGAATCTACCGGTTCATTATCAGGTGGTATTCAGACAACCGGTAATTATCCGGGTAAAGCACGCAATATAGAGGAAGTAAGACAAGATGTATTGAAAGCTGCGTCTTACATACCTGGAACTCATCGCTTGAATCTTCATGAAATTTATGGAGACTTCGGAGGTAAATTTGTTGATCGAGACCAAGTAGAGCCCACTCATTTTGAAAGCTGGATTCAGTGGAGTGCGGAAAATAATATGAAGTTGGATTTCAACTCTACTTCTTTCTCTCATCCTAAGAGTGGCAATCTCTCACTTTCCAATCCTGATAGCAGTATTCGTGATTTTTGGGTGGAACATACTATACGTTGTCGTGCTATTGCCGAAGAAATGGGAAAACGTCAGGGAGACCCATGTATTATGAACTTATGGGTGCATGATGGTAGTAAGGATATCACAGTGAATCGTATGAAATATCGTGAACTGTTGAAAGACTCTCTTGATCGCATTTTTGCTAAAGAATATCAGAACATGAGAGATTGTATTGAATCTAAAGTGTTTGGTATCGGTTTGGAAAGCTATACGGTAGGTTCCAATGACTTCTATATCGGTTATGGCGTAAGTCATCAGAAAATAGTAACGTTGGATACCGGTCACTTCCATCCGACAGAGAGTGTAGCTGATAAACTTTCTTCTTTATTGCTGTACATTCCTGAAATCATGTTGCATGTAAGCCGTCCGATCCGTTGGGATAGTGACCATGTTACAATCATGAATGACGATACACTCGATCTTTGCAAGGAAATTGTTCGCTGCAATGCTCTTGATCGCGTACATATCGGCCTTGATTATTTTGACGCAAGCATCAACCGTATCGGAGCTTATGTGATCGGTAGCCGTGCTACTCAGAAGAGCTTAATGCAGGCATTACTGGAGCCGCTTGAGAAATTGCGTGCTTATGAAGCTAACGAGCAATTGTTTGAACGCTTGGCATTGCTTGAAGAATCAAAATCTTTGCCTTGGAATGCAGTTTGGGATATGTTCTGTCTTAAGAATAATGTACCTGTAGGCGAAGAATTTATAGCTGAAATAGAAAAGTACGAAGCAGAGGTGACTTCAAAACGCAACTAATTGTGTTTTAATCTATAAAGTAAGTGACTGGAAAGAATTGTATATCTTTGTCCGGTCACTTTTATTCTTAAAAGTAGAAGAAATAGTTATTATTAATTTTTTCATTCCTTAATATCATGAATACACTGATAGGACTTCTTATTATTGCTATCGGGAGTTTTGGACAAAGCAGCTCTTATGTACCTATAAATAGAGTAAAGGGCTGGTCGTGGGAAAACTTCTGGCTGGTACAAGGCATCTTTGCATGGTTGGTATTTCCTTTGTTGGGCGCGTTACTGGCCATACCTCAAGGAAGTAGCTTGTTTCAATTATGGGCATCCGGCGGAGCTTTAGCGGCAATGCTTTATGGCGTGCTATGGGGTATCGGTGGTCTGACATTCGGACTAAGTATGCGCTATTTGGGGGTTGCTTTGGGGCAAAGTATAGCTCTAGGTACCTGTGCAGGATTTGGAACATTATTTCCTGCTCTTTTTGCCGGAAAGGATTTATTCCATGGTGATGGCCTAATGCTCCTTATCGGTGTTTCTGTGACGTTAGCGGGAATTGCAGTGATAGGTTATGCTGGAAGTCTTCGTTCAAAGAATATGACTGAAGAAGAGAAAAAGGCTGCGGTGAAGGACTTTGCATTGACCAAGGGACTATTGGTAGCGCTTTTGGCAGGTGTAATGAGTGCATGTTTTGCATTGGGTCTTGAAGCTGGAGTACCTATTAAAGAAGCTGCGTTGGCAGGCGGAGTTGCTCCACTATACGCAGGTTTACCGGTTATCTTTTTAGTAACCTTTGGTGGTTTTCTCACGAATGCTGTTTATTGTATTCAGCAGAATGTGAAAAATAAAACGGGAAAGGAATACCTATCAGTAGACAGTAATGTTCTAATTAATAATATATTGCTTTGTGCATTGGCCGGAGGTTTGTGGTATTCACAGTTCTTCGGATTGGAAATGGGAAAAAGCTTTTTAATAGAAAGTCCTGTATTACTTGCCTTTTCATGGAGTATTCTGATGTCTCTGAATGTTACATTTAGTAATGTCTGGGGTATCTTTTTGAAAGAGTGGAAAGGAGTCGGTAACCGTACCATTGCAGTACTTATTTTTGGCTTGCTAATATTGATTTCTTCTATTATTCTTGTGGCAATGTAACGCGTTTTAATGATGAGTGCGGTGGGCTTTGGTTGTTTATCGTCTTTTTCTTGTATTATCGTATATACATACTAGGTTTTTAGAGCTTTGCTCTATGCCTTATGGCGTGTATGTAAGTATAAAATGTTTTTTCAAATAGTGAGTTTCTTCTTTGTTCCTCCTAGTGAACCTCAGTGAAGTGTTTTACCGGGAATTCTACATGGAAGTGACTTTAAATAAATTAATTATATGAAATCTATATTGGATAATCGCCCGGCGTTAGCAGTTGAAGTAAACCGGGTAGCTGAAGTTGCCGGATATTTGTGGCAAAAAGGTTGGGCTGAACGTAATGGTGGAAATATAACGGTTAATATCACAGAGCATATTGACGATGAGATTCGCAATCTCCCTGCTATCAGTGAAGTAAAGCAGATAGGTGCGGTTCTTCCTCATCTAAAGGGTTGTTATTTTTATTGCAAAGGCACTAATATGCGCATGAGAGATCTTGCACGTTTTCCTATGGAGAATGGATCTGTTATACGTATATTGGATGATTGTGCAAGCTATGTTATAATAGCGGATGCTCCGGTTCGTCCGACTTCCGAATTACCCTCACATTTAAGTGTGCATAATTATCTTATTGGTAAAGGCTCTCCCTATAAAGCATCACTCCACACTCATCCTATTGAACTGATCGCTTTAACACATGGCAAGAAGTTCTTGGAGAAAGATGTAGCAACCAATTTATTGTGGAGCATGATTCCTGAAACAAAAGCGTTCTGTCCTCGCGGACTTGGTATTATTCCTTATCAATTGCCGGGTTCTGTTGAAATGGCTGAAGCTACTATCCAAGAGTTGGCTGATTATGACGTGGTGATGTGGGAGAAACATGGCGTCTTTGCTGTAGATTGCGATATTATGCAAGCTTTTGATCAGGTAGATGTGCTAAACAAGTCTGCTCAAATTTATATTTCAGCAAAGAATATGGGCTTTGAACCCGAAGGAATGTCTCAGGAACAAATGAAAGAAATGACTGTGGCTTTCAATCTACCAAAATAGATTGCTGTTTATTAATAGCATTTTGTAATTATATACTATTCAATAAATTAGAATATGAAGAAACTATCTTTTTTTGCAATCTTGTTGCTGTGCTCAGCCGGAATGTCTGCCCAGACTAAAATGTCGGCAAAAGAAGCGGCATTGAAAATAGCAGATCGGATATTGTCAAGTACGACTTATGACTTTAAAAATACAAAAACAGGCGAAACCTATAAAAGTGTAAAAGGTCTGCCGTTGGACATGAACGTGCGGGTTGCTTGCAAGTACAATGACTGGCATTACACCAATGGTGTAACCGACATTGCTTTAATGGAACTTGCTGATAAGGCAAAAGAAAAGAAATATGACCAATACGTATTGAAGAATATGAACTTTGTCTTCAATGAAGGCAATCTTGAATTCTTCCGTAAGCAATTTGACAAGGCTTTTAAAGACGGAGGATGGGATGCTATCCGTAAGCAAAGCTGGCATATGATATTCAGAGGAAAACGTTTGGATGATAACGGGCCGATGGGTGCCAGCCTTATTGATCTCCAAATGAGACATCCTGACAAATCTTTCTTGAAATACATTAATGAGACGGCTGATCATTTGAATTATGCTGAGCCTCGTTTGGCTGACGGTACAATTGCGCGTCTTTGGCCGCATGTGAATACAATTTGGGCTGATGATGCCTTTATGGCCATTTCCTTCTTAGCCCGTATGGGTAAATTTACAGGTGATAAGAAATATTTTGATGATGCGGCTCTTCAGATCTTGAATTATACAAAATATCTATGGTGTCCTGAAAAGCAAATTTATTATCATTGCTACCATACGGATAACAAGGAACACGGTGTTGCTCATTGGAGTCGCGCAAATGGTTGGGTGTTTATGGCACAAGCCGATTTGCTGTCCATGATGCCGAAAGATCATCCGATGCGTGATGCTATAATTAAAAACTTCCAGCAACAAGCTAGTGGGGTTGCCCGTTATCAAGGTAAAAATGGTCTTTGGCACCAATTGCTTGATAAAGAAGATTCTTATGATGAAATAACGGGAACTGCAATGTTTGTATTTGGTATTGCGCGTGGCGTCAAAGAAGGTTGGTTGCATCCTGATTTTATTTATGTGGCTGAACAAGGATTGAAAGGCCTTTTGAGTAAGATCAGCGACAATGGTGATGTGACTTCTATCTGTGTAGGAACTGGTATTATGCCTTCAATTGCGTATTATTATAATCGTCCGACTCAGGAAAATGATCCGATGGGAGAAGGGCCTGTACTCCGTGCGCTTATTGAAATGATTGATGCCCCTAAGTATACGGAGATTAAAGCAGAACAGCAATATGATAAAATTGTTGTAAAGAAATAACGGAGAATATCTCTATTCCAAATAGCTTCCGTGATAGCCGGTTTTGGCATTAAATGATATGCTTTAACCTGATATCATGGAAGTTTCTTTTTATACTTTTTTTATTCAACAGCCCTTCTTTTTTTATATTTTTAGGGCTCTGTCTTTCTTTAAATCTATGATAATCTAATGATTCTTAACGTTTAATATGATGTAAATGTGATGTTTATATCTTGAATATACCTACTTTTGCCAAGTTGAATTATACAAAACGTATTATGACTAAGGATTATAATGATTTGGGAGTTGAGTTCAAGTATTTAATTGTGAACGATATGGACCGCAAATTTGGACTTTGGGTAAATACGGTTGGATTTCAGTCTATTCAGCCCAATACTCCTTATCCGCTGAGGGACCATCCTTCCGGATACTATTTTAATACACAAAAAGGCCGTATATTACGCGAATATCAACTGGTGTATATTACGAAAGGACGTGGGCTGTTTTCGTCGGAATCAACACCCGAAAAACAAATCAGCAAGGGACGATTGATACTCTTGTTCCCGGGGCAATGGCATACCTATCATCCTTATTTACAGACAGGATGGAATGAATATTATATAGGATTCGAAGGTCCGGTTGTAGATAACATGATGAAAGGAGGTTTTCTTTCGAAAGAAAATCAAATATTGGAAGTGGGTTTGGATGAAGAGCTAGTCTCTCTATATTCCAGAGCACTGGATGTGGCGGAAGGAGACAAAATATCTTCCCAGCAATATCTATCTGGAATCGTTTTGCACATGATTGGAATGATTCTCTCAATATCAAAAAACAAAATATTTGAGATTGGCGGAGTTGATCAAAAAATAGAGCAGGCTAAAATTATTATGAATGAGAATGTGTATAAAGACATAGAGCCTGAAGAATTAGCCATGAAGCTGAACATCAGCTATTCTTGGTTCCGTAAGGTTTTTAAAGATTATACCGGATATGCACCTGCCAAATATTTTCAGGAACTTAAACTTCGTAAAGCAAAGCAGTTGCTTATAAGCACTTCGCAATCTGTCAAAGAAATTTCTTTTACTCTCAATTATAAATCAACAGAACATTTCTTTTCTTTATTTAAGAAACGTACGGGTTTTACTCCTCTTGAATATCGGTCTTTCGGTAGAAATACTGATGCTGAAGAATAAGCTTTTTAGTCTGAAATTATTCCCGCTTATGCCTTTTTAGCTCCTGTATTGCAGTTGATTATCTGTCAATTGACGTATAGTAAAGTCAAAAATCAAAGCTTTTCGGTCAAAAGTGCTACCTTATTGCATGGATACCCTTTGTATTTTTGTGCCCGCAAGTTTTGTGTTCGATCACGGGTTTCAGCTTTGTTGGGCTTAAATTATTTATTATCAAATATATTATATTAATAATCTATGAGAATGTTTCACAAACAACTATGCTTGTTAATACTTCTATTAATAAGCTTTCCTTTAAGCATGTTTGCTCAGAATAGGACAATTACCGGAACGGTGAAGGATGCCGCTGACGTCGTAATTGGTGCTTCGGTTACAGTAAAGGGCAATACTGCTATTGGTACAATTACTGATGTTGAGGGTAACTTCAAACTTTCAGTACCGGCTTCTGCAAAAGAACTGGTTGTATCTTTTATCGGTTACGATAGTCAAGCAGTCGCTATCGGGACAAAAACTCACTTTGATGTCACTTTGAAAGAATCTGCTGTAATGTTGGATGAGGTTGTGGCGATTGGTTATGCTAAGGTGAGACGTAAAGATCTTACCGGAGCTACATCTTCTGTTGGTAACTCAGATTTGGTTGCTGCTCCTGTTATGACAGCAGGACAAGCGCTTCAGGGTAAAGCGGCAGGTGTGAATATTGTTACCGCAAGTGGTGCACCGGGAGCTGGCATGAATATAACAGTTCGTGGTGGTACATCTATTACTCAGAGTACTAAGCCTCTTTATATTGTTGATGGTTTTGAAATGGATGATGCTCTTTCTAGTGTGAATATCAATGATATCGAAAGCATTGATATCCTTAAAGATGCCTCATCTACAGCTATTTATGGTGCGCGTGGATCGAATGGTATTATTTTGATAACTACCAAATCCGGAAAAAAAGGTAAAACCCAAGTTTCATATAATACTTATTTCTCAATAGATAAGCTTTCTAAGAAACTTGATATGATTTCTAATTCGGAAGATTTCGTGAAATATCAATATGAAATGGCTGCATTACAAGGTAACTTATCCGGTTATAGTAGTGTATTTGATGCTAACTTAGGAACGGATGCCGCAGATTTCTATACAGGTGCTTATGGTCGTATCAGTAATCGCTATGCTAATGCCGGAGTAATTGATTGGCAGGATGAAGTTTTTGGTGGCTCCGCTTTGACTCAGACGCACAATGTGAATGTTACTACAGGAACAGATAAGACTCAAGTATTATTGAGCTACAATTATAGTGGTCAGGACGGTTTGCTGGCAAACCATGCTTCAAAGAAGAGTTCTTTTAGAGCAAAAATCAACTCGGAACTTTATAAAGGGGTTCGTTTGGATGTAAGCACAATGTTTTCTAATGATAGAACCGATGGAGGTGGTGCATATTCAGGCATGAAGAGCGTACTTCTTCAGCCAATAGTTGGTGGGACGCTCTTTACTCAAGATGAATTGCTTCATAAGCAAACCTATCCCGATTTTTCGGCGTTGAATGCTAACTTTGATACAGCCAATCCTATTGTACAGAATGAGGCTTCAACTTCGAGAAAGCGTTCCAGACTTTATACAGTGAATGCTGGAATTGAATTTGATCTATTCAAGCACTTTACTTGGCGCACGGCAGGTAGTTATACCTGGGCTAACAGCAAGAGTACTGCTTTTGCCGATGAAAACTCTACTTCCTATTTGATGGATGCTAATATTGGTATGAATGGTAGTATTGCAAATGCAGAATCTCTTAAGTGGCAGATTACAAATACATTGAATTATAATCAGACATTTGCTCAAAAACACAAATTGAACGTATTGTTGGGCCATGAAGTGTCTTACTCTGAAACAGAGGGTAATAAAATGACGCTTATCAAATTCCCTTATCCCAATTTATTCGGACTGGATGATATCAGTAATGCTACTGTGCAAGATAAATCGGTAAGCCGCACACGTGCTGGCATCGTATCTCTCTTCACGCGTATTAATTATACTTTTGATGAGCGTTATTTGCTTACTGCTACCGTTCGTGGTGACGGTTCCTCAAAATTTGCAAAAGGACATAAATGGGGAGTATTTCCTTCAGTTTCTGGTGCATGGCGTATTTCTGAAGAGGGATTTTGGAAGGATAGTAAAATAGCAGAAACCATTAATAGTTTAAAATTGCGTGTTGGTTATGGAACAACAGGTAACTGTGCTATTGATGACTATATGTATATAACTTCTTTTGCTCAATCAGATTATCCGATGAATAATATGATAGGAAATCCTGCGTATAAGGTTTCTGATACTTTGGGAAATAAAGACTTGAAATGGGAGACTATGCATTCTACTAATATAGGTTTGGATGCGTCTCTCTTTAATAGCCGCTTGAATTTCACCGCTGAGTGGTATAATAACCAAGTAAACGATTTGTTATTAAAAGGTAAAATCCCTGCCTCTACAGGACATTCGTATCAATTCCAGAATATAGGTAAGATAAGAAATCGTGGTTGGGAATTTACAGTAAATTCAGTGAATGTTCAGACTAAGAATTTCCGTTGGACTACCGATTTGAATTTAGCTTTCAATAAGTCTAAAGTAATTTCATTGGAGAAGGGTGTTACAAGCAAAACATTCTCGGTAGGTGGAAACCGCTCCGGTATGGTGAACTACTATGCTGTGGTTGGTCAAAGCTTGGGTGATATGTACGGTTATAAATATGAGGGTGTTTATACTACGGATGACTTTGTTCAGGGCTCAGATGGTAAGTTGACTCTGAAAGATGGTGTGGTTAGACCTGCTAGCGGTACTCCTCAACCAGGTGATATGAAGTTTGCTGCTGATGGTGTTGATGCAAATGGAAACCCTTTGTTCAGCCGTAAAGATGTTAAAATAGGTAGTGGTACTCCCGATTGTATTGGTGGTTTGAATAATACTTTCACATATCGTGGATTTGACTTTAATCTCTTCTTGAAGTTCTCTATTGGTAATGATGTCTACAATGCAACTAAGCATAGTATGAGTCCTTACGCTGCATTCCAGAATATACCTTCGGAATTTGCTGATCATTATTATCATTTAATAGATCCTTTGACAGGTAAACAAGCTACTACTTTGGCTCGTATTAAAGAGTTGAATCCGAATGAGAATTCTAATATTTGGAGTTTAAGTAAGGTTAATTCAGGGTATATCACTTATCCTTCCTCTTATTATGTAGAAGATGGTTCTTATCTGCGTGTGGCCCAATTAACATTTGGATATACGCTTCCTAAGAATCTGTTGAAGAGATATATGATCTCTAATGCGAGAGTCTATTTTACCGCTAATAATCTGTTGACTATTACAGGTTATTCGGGTTATGACCCTGAGGTTTCTGCTGCTAACGATCAGGTAGTATGTACTCCCGGATATGACAGTTCTACTTACCCGCGTTCAAGGAGCTATGTTGTTGGTCTTAACTTAACATTCTAAACTTGATTATAATGAAAAGATATATTCAATTGAAAAAGAACTTTATTATAATGTCAGCAGCTGTGGCATTCTCTCTAGGAATGACATCTTGTTCTGACTGGCTTGAAATGCCTTCTTCTAATTCGGCCGATTCGGAAACGGTATTTGCGAACGAAGATGCTGCGGAATTATTTGTTAAAGGCTGCTATAACGGTATTGTTCCAACTGAGATGTTTTATCAGTTGGCTGCCGGTGAAACAGTAACGCATTCTTGCGAGGATGCTACCACCAATAATGGTAAGTACAATATTTGTAACTGGTTTTATGATTCCACTTCTCCTTATACGGTGACTACACTTTATAATGAAGAATACAGTACTATTGAATCTAGCAATCTAGCTATTAAACGCTTGAATCAAATGCCTGAAACAACAAAGCGCAATGCTTTATTAGGTGAAGTACTTGCTCTTCGCGCATTCGCTTATAATAATCTTATAACGACCTATGGTGATGTCCCGGCAATTTGGCAGCCTTTAGAGGATCTAGATCCTAAGGCTGAAAGTACATTTTACCCGAAACGCTCTTCACGTGATGGTATCTATGATCAGATTGTAGCTGATTTGCAAAAGGCTGTTGATTATTTACCTTGGTTTGACGCAAGTGGTTTCCCGACTACTGAACGTATAACTAAGCAAGGTGCTTTAGCTTTATTGGCACGCA
This sequence comes from Bacteroides sp., assembly GCA_041907545.1. Taxonomy (GTDB): domain Bacteria; phylum Bacteroidota; class Bacteroidia; order Bacteroidales; family Bacteroidaceae; genus Bacteroides. The sequence continues at coordinate 21,301 of JAYRGX010000019.1, read as the reverse complement.
TTTCGTTGTATGCCGGTGGTTATTCTTTACGTTGGAATCTTGAAACTAATGATCCTGCTACGTTGAAAGTTGCTCGTCGTAGTGATGAAGCTCGCGTAAAAGAGTTCTATCAAATAGCTGATAAGGCATGTAAAGACATTATAACCCATAATGCAAATTCATTGGTTCAAGGACAAGGTGATATGAGCGGTTTCCAATATTTGTGGTACAATTTCTGTCAGCGTAACCTTGCTGTGGCCAATAATGAAATTATTTGGAGCTTGGCTGAATACGGACCTAACACAAACTCTAAGTTTGGAGTATATGCACATCCGGGTGTAAGAGGCGGTACATTTGGTAGCCGTAAAGCCTTGCAGTTTATCCTGCCTACTTATTATCTGTCTTTTAAACAAGAAGATACCCGCCGTGATGTAACTTGTACTTCTTATAGCATCTACTTCCTCGAAAGTGGTGCGACTAATGATACTTGGGTTGATGTGGGTACTACTTATTCTTCTATTATGCCGGGTAAGTTCCGTATTTCGTGGTGTGTTGAGCCACAGGGTGCCGATCAACGTAATTTGAATATACCGCTTATACGCTACTCTGATGTATTGTTGATGTATGCAGAAGCAGAGAACTATTTGAACGGTGGCCCTACTCAAGGAGCTAAAGACGCCTTGCAGCAAATTCGTAATCGTGCCGGTATTGGATCTCTTTCAATACCTACCGGGCAGCAAGATTTTGATGATGCTTTGGTACAGGAACGTAAGTGGGAATTTGGAAGTGAATTATTCTTACGTAATGACTTGACTCGTATGGGACGTCTGCCTAAAGAATTGGCTGCTACAAAACAGGCAATGAAAGATCTTTCGGATAAGAAAAATCAATATGCCAATACTCCGGTTTACCGCTTGTACAAATATCATAAAGATGCACAAATCTATGGTGATAAGTTCTTGGCTGTCGAATATATTGATCTTACAGATGCTAATGAAATAGCACTTGTAAAGAATGTACCGACTAGTTCTTCCGGTTATGCTGCTTATCAGGCTGTTTTGGCGGGTGTTGTTTCTGCTCATGGTAAGACAGTGCAAACTGGTGATAAATGGTATCCTGCTAATTTATTCGAAGCATATACCAGCACATTTAACGGCAATGCTCGTAAAGCAGCTGGATTTGGTAAAGGCTATAATGTTTTGCAAATAGGTAATATCATTTATACCAAGCCGACAGGTTCTGCTGAAAATGGAGGTACTTATCCTAACTGGATTCAAGCTCCTGATGGAAGTGATGGTCTCTATTATGGATATAAGGAAAACTGTTCAGAGTTGTTGCCTTTTGCCAATAAGTCTGCAGGTCATCCAATGGTTGATAATCCTAATTTGACCCAACATCCGGGCTATAAATAATAAATGTCCTGCTTTCAGAAATAATCTTTCAGGACTTGTTTGAAAGATATTCTGTGTGTTATTAATATTTAGGTTAGTGAAGGAAGGTGGTTGTTCGTAAAGAATAGCCACCTTTTTCATCATTATATACAGCGATAAAATCATCTTAATTAATAGCTTTTCGATAAAGATTGAGTTTATTTGTAACATTCTCATAAAATATGAATTATGGTTGAAAAACACTCTTTTAGACAGAGCCTGGGAATATCCTTTTTTTCCAGCTTCCTAGGGCTCTTTTTATTACTACTTGCTTCTTTGGATGTTCATGCCCAAGATACTCAACAAATATATCTCTCCGGTACGGGGCTCGATAATACTGTGATGTGGAAATTCCGTTGCTCCGATGGGCGGAAGAGTGGAAAATGGGATAAGATAGAAGTCCCTTCGCAGTGGGAATTACAGGGCTTTGGTGAATATACTTATGGACGGTGGTATAAGAAACCCGGAGTAAAAGCCCCAAGTATGGAAGAGGGTATCTATAAACGTACGTTTCGTGTGCCTCGCGACTGGAATGGCAAGAATGTGCAAATCTGTTTTGGCGGGGTAATGACCGATACAAAAGTCTTAATCAACGGAATTCCTGCAGGGGATGTTCACCAAGGTGGATTCTACCAGTTTTCTTACGATGTAAGCGCTTTGCTGAACTATGGTCGCACTAATGATATTGAAGTACAGGTTAAAAAGCATTCTGATAATAAATCGGTGAATGCAGCCGAGCGTCGTGCCGACTGGTGGCTCTTTGGAGGAATTTATAGACCTGTATGGCTTGAAGTAAAACCGGAAAATCATATTGATAGATTGGCGGTTGATGCCCGGTATGACGGTACGTTGAATGCAAAAGTTTATACTACAGGAGATATTCAAGACGCTCATCTTACTTTTAGCTTATCTCCGATCATGGGCAAGGGTACTCCTTTTACATGGAATAGTCCTAAGGCACAGCAATCCATTGTGACTGCATTCAATCCGCAGAACTTTAAAATCAATCAATCTGCTTGCAGCAATGAAACAGATGCGGGGACAAAGATTTCCAGAAATATAGCGGTATCATGCCATTGGGATGACATTGAAGCATGGACTCCGGAGACTCCCTATATGTATTTGCTTACAGTCTCTCTTGTTGATGCAAACGGGAAGATTATTCATACGACTTCCACACGAATAGGTTTCCGTACAATCGATTTTCGTCCTCATGAGGGCATCTATCTGAATAATACAAGGCTCGTAATGAAAGGGATTAATCGTCATTCTTTTTATCCGGATGGAGGCCGAACGACCAACAAAGCAATTAGTATTCAGGATGCAAAATTGATAAAAGAGATGAATATGAATGCCGTTCGTTCGCACTATCCACCCGATAAACACTTCCTTGATGTTTGCGACTCGCTGGGCTTACTCTATATTGATGAGCTAGCCGGTTGGCAGAACTCATACGATACGAACACGGGCAGCAAACTGATAAAAGAAATGATAAGTCGTGACGTGAACCACCCTTGTATCGTCCTTTGGAGTAATGGTAACGAAGGAGGATGGAATACAGCACTTGACTCACTCTTCTGTAAGTATGATCCGCAAAATCGCCATGTGATCCATCCTTGGGCTGACTTTAACGGTATAGATACTCAGCATTATCCTGCATATCTAACAGGTGTAGGTCGCTTCAATAATGGAAATAAAGTGTTTATGCCGACTGAATTCATGCATGGTATGTACGATCAAGGTTTAGGAGCCGGACTGGAAGATTTTTGGGCGAGATATACCTCAAGTCCTTTATTTGCCGGTGGATTTATGTGGGCTTTTTGCGATGAAGCGGTACGCAGATCTGATTGGAATGGAAAACTGGATAGTGATGGCTTTAACGCACCCGATGGCATAGTCGGGCCATATCGTGAAAAGGAGGGTAGCTTTTATTCGGTACGCGAGATTTGGTCTCCCATAAAGGTTGAACCACTTAAAATAACCCCTTCCTTTAATGGGCGGTTTCTGATTTCCAATCGTTATTTATATACCTCTTTAGGGGCTTGTTCGATGAGCTACCGACTTTATCGTTGTGCGTCTCCACTTCAAGTAGCAAGCACTACTTGCGTTGTGGATTCAGGTTCAGTATCGCTGCCTGATTTAAGTCCTGGAGAAACAGGTTTTGCCTCAATGACTTTGCCAAAGCGTTTTTTTGAAGCAGATATTCTCGAACTTAACTCATACGGTTTAGACGGCAATTTGCTTTGTACCCGGACATTCCCAGTTCATTCCGCTGAAGATTATCTGATGAATGAACAGAAGCAATTCAAAAGATCTTCGACAACCGAAATAAAGCCATCTGCTTTCCCGCAAATCATAGAGTCGGATTCTATCTATACCTTACGTTCGGCTGCATTAAGTGTGTCATTTCGCAAATCCAATGCCACTATAGTTTCTATTATCCGTTCTCGTGATCAGAGATCCGTGTCATTAACCGATGGCCCTTTACCTGTTGGAATGAAGATAAAACTGAAGTCAGTTACTGCTAGAAAAGAAAATGGTGATGCCGTTTTCTGTGCCCGTTATGCTGGTGCCGTCGATTCAATCGTATGGAGGTTGACTCCCGACGGGTTATTGTCGATGAAATCCGTGCTGCTGAACAAGGCGTCCGGCGGTGGCGGTTTTGACGATGCATTTACCGATTCCGAGGTGTATAACTTCGGTTTTACCTTCTCGTTCCCCGAGAAACTTTGTTCCGGAGTTCGTTGGTTGGGACGCGGTCCCTATCGCGTTTGGAAAAACCGTATCCCCGGAACAAACTATGGTGTATGGAGTAAAGCTTACAATAATACAATTACCGGCGAAAGCTATGAGCACTTAACGTATCCAGAGTTCAAAGGCTACCATGCCAATATGTATTGGGCTACGATTCAAAGTCCTGTGGCTCCTTTCACTGTGTATTCCGAGACTGATGGAGTTTATCTGCGTTTGTTCACTCCCGAAGAACCTCGTTTCCGGCAAGATGGTGTGAATACTATGCCTGATTTTCCAGCAGGTGATCTTTCTTTCTTGCTGGATATTCCGGGTATCCGCTCGTTCAAGCCGATTAGCCAACACGGTCCGCAAAGCCAACCCGGTATAATCCGCATAAAGAAAGGAGATGAAGGATTGAATTTGAATCTACTTTTTGATTTTCGATAAGGTAATGCCGGGTTCAGTAAAGCGCTGGAATGTGCTACTCTCTGATATGCCGGTAGGATGGGTGGATTTATAAGGTGCTTTTATAAAGTCTCCCCGGGTTTTACTTTAATTTTGTTGTTCTATTTTTAGCCGATTATCAAAATCACTCAGAAAGACATCCCCCTCCCTGATCCATCTTCAGAGTGGGGGATGATCAGTATATGACTGAAGTGGGATGAGAGTATAACTGATCTACCATAATAATACGACTGATCTTTGATTACATTATGAATTAATATTATTCACTTTGGCACGTGATGCGCAATCTTATAGATAATGTTCAAAAATATTGCAGGTTATTGTTGTCACTTTCCATTTGCCGTTGTCTTATCTATCTGCGATTTTAAAACACTAATCCAACCCATCTTTATGTATCTTCTAGTGCATAATTTACAGAGTTATGCTTCTCTTTCTTTTTATAAGATCAAGAATGATAGTTTTTCGGTCAAAACTAGTATTGGCTCCGATTGAATGAATTTGTTCTTTTGTGAAATTATCATCCGTGCTCGATAACGGAGAGGCTTTGTTAGACCTAATATTATTTTTATTAATCAATTATAGTAATAATCTATGAAAATCATTCACGGAAAAACATGCTTATTAGTGTTTCTGTTAATAAGCTTTTCTTTAAGTATGTTTGCTCAAACCAAGGTGATTACCGGAACGGTAAGAGATGCAGCTGATGTGATAATCGGTGCTTCTGTCACGGTAAAGGGCAATGCTGGTCTTGGGACAATTACCGATATTGATGGTAATTTCAAACTATCGGTTCCTGCTTCTGCAAAAGAATTAATCATTTCATTTATTGGCTATGACAGTCAGACGGTGGCTCTTGCCGGCAAAACTCATTTAGATGTCACTTTGAAAGAATCATCTGTGATGCTGGATGAAGTAGTAGCGATAGGCTATGCTAAAGTAAAACGCAAAGATCTGACCGGTTCATCGGTTTCGGTTGGCGCGAATGACTTAAAAATGTCGCCGGTAACGACGGCAGCCCAAGCTTTGGCTGGAAAAGCAGCCGGAGTCAATGTCATTCAGCAGAGCGGTGCTCCCGGTGCCGATATTCAGATCACAGTGCGTGGAGGAACATCTATCACACAAGGTACAGCACCTTTGTATATCGTAGACGGCTTTCAGATGGAAAAAGGTCTGCAGAATGTAGATATAAACGATATTGAGAGTATTGACGTCATGAAGGATGCTTCGGCTACAGCTATTTATGGAGCGCGCGGTTCGAATGGTGTGATCTTGATCACCACTAAATCAGGTAAATCGGGTAAAACCGAAGTTTCTTACAATGGCTTCGTTAGTTTTGATCACTTGGGCAAAAAGCTGAATCTTTTGAATGTTCAGGATTATGTGAAGTATCAATATGAGTTTGATGTGCTTAGAGGAGATCAGGATCGCTTTGCTGATTTCTTTGGTGGCGATGTAAACGCAACTGATTTTTATACGGGAGCATATAGCCGGATAGCTCAGGAGTATGGTAATCGCCCCGGTATTGACTGGCAGGATTTGGTCTTTGGTGATACGGGTATCACACAAAATCATAACCTGAATATTAGTGGAGGTAGCGAAAAGACAAAGTATATGTTGAGCTATAATAATACGGGAGAAGACGGAATTATGGCGAGACATGGATACCAAAAGAATAGCATTCGTGCCAAAATCAATCATGAGCTGTGGAAAGGAGTCCGCTTTGATTTTGCTTCCAGTATGCAAATGACTAAAGTTGAAGGTGGCGGATCATTAGGTGGAAAGTTGAAACAAACCATTCTTCAGCCTATTACAGGTGGAGCAAAGTGGACCAATGATCAAATGGTATCTTCGGATATAGGTAAGCAAATCGGCGATTTGATGAATGATGCTAATTACGACTCGCAAAACCCTATATTGGATAATGCTGCCATAACGAATGAGAAATATACTCGAATGGCTACTGTTAATGCCGGATTTGAGTTTGATTTGATGAAGAACCTGACATTCCGCACTGCCGGTAGTTATATGTGGCAACAAGTACGTGAGGATTACTGGGATGACGGTAGCACTAAGCAGGCCATTGCCAATAATAGTCCTTACGGATATGGTTCTCGCAATAATGACGAATCTTTCTCTTGGCAGATTACGAATACATTGAATTATGCTTTTAAACTGGCAGAGAAGCACCGCTTTAATGTTTTATTAGGGCAAGAAACCTCTTATTCGGAAGCGATGAATTTAGATAATGAATATAGAAGCTTTTCCGATGGTAATTTTGGCTTGAATGATGTCAGCATGGGTACTCCATATACTTGGAAATCCGATAAAAGCAAAGTTGGTATGGTATCCGCATTCAGTAGAGTATCTTATAATTTTAATGATCGTTATTTATTTACCGGAACTTTACGTGCCGATGGTTCTTCTAAGTTTGCAAGGAAAAACCAATGGGGGTACTTCCCTTCGGCATCTGCAGCATGGCGTATCTCTGAAGAAAAGTTCATGGATAGCTTTAAATCTTTCCTGAATAATTTGAAATTACGTGTGGGTTATGGTATAGCCGGTAATAACGGTATTGGTAACAATATGTATGCTACTACCTATGGAGCAGGACACTATGGTTACAATGGCGGTGATTACATTACCTATGTTCCCGGCACTACTTTGGGTAATCCTAATATCAAATGGGAAAAAACAACCACTACCAATTTAGGCTTGGACTTCTCTTTATTCAACAGTCGCATAAACTTGTCAGCTGACTGGTACAATAATGAGTCTTCCAATCTCTTGATTAGTAATAAGATACCTACATCCACCGGGTATACCAATCAGGTACAGAATTTGGGATCTATTCGGAATAGAGGTATAGAGTTTGTATTGAATACGACAAATATGCAAACAAAGGATTTCACATGGACAACAGATTTCAATATTGCATTCAATCGCTCTAAAGTACTGGACTTGTATGGTAGCAGCGATCAAAACTACTTTATTCAGGATTATCAATCCCGTATGGGTTATAAGATAGAGATAGGTAAGCCCTTGGGGCAGTATTACGGTCTTGTTTATGATGGAGTTTATACAACTAGTGATTTCACTCAAAACACAGACGGAACTTATACCTTGAAAGATGATATACCTTATCTGAAAGGTAGCCCTCGTAGTAAAGTGAAAGTTGGTGATGTGAAATATAAAGCGATTGTTGGTGAAAAGGATAGTAATGGAAAGCCGGTATTTTCGGTTAACGACCGTACCATTATTGGAAGTGCTCAACCTAAGTTCACAGGAGGTATGAATAATACTTTTAGATATAAAGGTTTTGACATGACTTTGTTCTTCAACTTTGTATATGGTAACAAAGTATTCAATATGAGTACACAACGTTTTATTGGTCCTTACTTGGCTAACCAAAACACATTAGCTAAAATGGCAAACCGGTTTACCTTGATAGATCCTACTACCGGTAAAGAAAGTTCTGATTTAGCCCGATTGGCTGAGTTGAATCCAAATCAGTATAGCGGTTCGATATTATGGAATATCTCTTCTAATAATAAAACTGCCATTAGTGATTATAGTAGTTATTATCTGGAGGATGGTTCATATCTTCGATTGAATACGATCACGTTGGGGTATACACTACCTAAGAAAATAGTACAAAAAGCTAAGATCAATAATGCACGTGTCTATTGCACGTTGAATAACATCTATACTTTCACAAACTATACGGGTTATGATCCTGAAGTATCTGCTTCCGGTAGTGCTTTGACACCGGGTGTTGATGACTCTTCATATCCTCGCTCAAAAAGCTGGGTATTGGGTGTAAACTTAACATTTTAATAGATTATGAATATGAAAAAAATAATAAATATATTAGGTGTATCTGCAATTTTGCTAGTTGCTGCATCGTGCCAGGATTGGCTTGATATGCCCTCTGAATCAAAAGCTGATAGTTCTTCTATTTTTGCCTCTGTAAACAGAGCTGAAATGACTGTGGTTGGAGCTTATCCTAATCTCTTCACACAAGAGCTTGGCTACCAATTGCTAATGGGGACAGATGAATCAAGTTCGACAGAATCGAACTCTAAGTATAACGTATCCAATTATGATTATACCAACCTTACCGGGATGCTTAGCTCAACATATACTACCATGTATAGAGCCATTGAAGAAGCTAATGTCTGCATCAAGAACCTCCCGTTAATGAGTGTTGCTACCCAAACAGAACAGACAAAAGTCAACTCATTGCTGGGCGAAGCGTATGCAATCCGTGCTTATGCTTATTGGAATATAGTACGATTCTATGGAGACGTTCCTTATGCAGATGTTCCTACGGTTGATCAGACTACATTCTCCTCTTCACGTGTAAGTCGCGATACCATATGGGATCATTGTGTGACCGATTTGCAGCGTGCTGTAAAGTTGCTACCTTGGAAAAGCGAAGGGATGGTAGCTACTGCCGAAAGATTCACTAAAAACTCAGCTTATGGAATTTTGGCACGTGTGGCTTTGCATGCTGCCGGATACTCTTTGCGTTGGGACCTGAATACAGTACCTTATAACAAAAGTACGGTGAAAATAGCTCAACGTGGTGATGCTACCCGTGTTAGAGAATTGTATAAGATTGCAGCGGATGCTTGTGCTGCAGTTATTGCTCAAAAAGAAAATAGTTTGTTGAGTGATTATGATCAGGTCTTCAGAGATCTGGCTCTGAAACAATACAACAATGAAACCATGCTTGAATATGGCTGGTTTGGCGCAAACGCCCCGGATGTTCGTACGGGATATACCAATGGTATTCCGACAAGTGGAACCAGTTTGACATTTGGTAAAGGTGGAGCGCAGATGGTAACTATGCCGACACTTTACTTTGAGTTTGGAGAGGGCGATCAGCGCCGTGATGTGTCTGTTTGCAATTATGGTATTCTTTCTAATGACTCTTTGCAGATGAGTACCTACCTTGGATATTGCATTGGTAAATATCGTCTCGACTGGAAAAAGGACAAAGGCACTTCAGACAGCAAGCGTGATATCAATTTCCCGCTATTGCGTTACTCAGATGTGCTGTTGATGTATGCCGAAGCCTTGAACGAGTTGAATAATGGTCCTACTCCCGAAGCTATTGATGCTCTTAAGCAAGTCCGCTTACGTGCGTATAGAAATGATGCTTCGAAGATAGGAACTATTCCATCCGGATATAGCGAATTTAAAGATGCTATTATTCAAGAACGTAAGTTGGAACTATCGAATGAGGGTTTGCGTAAAACAGACTTAACTCGATGGGGTATTCTTTATGAGTACTTAAATGCAGAAAAAAGCAAGTTGTATCAATTAGCCAAGCGTCAGGATAAATATGCCAATGTAGATGTATATCGTGCCTTTAAGATGGTGAAAGGAACTTTGCCCAATCAGATAATTGGAGTTTCTTATATCTCTATGAGTACTGCAAATATAGCTTCGTTGAATCTTACTACAGCCGAAACGACTACATTAAATACACTAAATTCTGCAACTAAAGGTTTCTTAAAGAAGGTTTTTTATGAAGATAAATCTTCCGGTAAGGTTTTCTTCACTAAAGCATCTGTACCTCAAGGAGCTAATGTTGTCGAAAGCACTTATTATATATTGAATATGTTTGGGTGTCATTCGGTAAAACAGATTGGTGGACTTTCTGTAGACGATGTGCCTGGACTGGCTTCAAAGAATACATGGATTGAAAATATGTTCTATGGCTTACAAAAGAATATGGTAGAGATTCTGCCATTTAATACTACGAATATAATAGATGTTAACCCCGGCTTGTCGGGGCAACAGCATCCCTGTTACTAATCGGCTATAAAATAAGAGGGTGTTAAAAACGCTATTTTCTGAACCTTTACTCCCATTGTAAATTCTTTGGGTGGGGTAATTCTCAGATTTTAGAGATTTTGGCACCTTCTTGTATTTTGTATTGGGCGGTATTGCATATAATTGATGTAATTTGATAACATTGATTTGAATCATGAGAAAAAGCTTTATTATTGCTGGCTTGGTAATGCTCTTATCAGGTGGCTTGCAAGCTCAACAGCTTGCATTTCCCGGTGCGGAAGGATACGGAAAGTATACTTCCGGTGGACGTGGTGGGGTAGTATTCACCGTTCGCAATTTGAATGATAGCGGTGAAGGTAGCTTGCGTGAAGCGGTTGAGGCTCAAGGTGCACGTATCATTGTTTTTGCAGTTGATGGTACGATTGAACTGAAATCACCTTTGCGCATTAATAATGACAATGTTACCATAGCCGGTCAATCAGCTCCCGGGCAAGGTATCTGTCTAAAAGATTATCCAATGGTGGTTAATGCGAATAACGTGATTGTACGTTATATTCGGGTACGTGTCGGTGATCATCATCATATAGACAGTGACGGTATAGGTGGTGGACGTTATGGACAGAAGAACGTAATATTGGATCATCTGACATCAAGCTGGAGTATCGATGAGTGTTTGTCTATTTATAAAACAGAAAACCTGACCGTTCAATGGTGCTTAGTCACTCATAGTCTGAATAACTCAGTACACACTAAAGGAAAACATGGCTTTGGCGGTATATGGGGTGGATATAAAGCAACCTTTCATCACAATATGTTGGCTAATAATTCCAGCCGTAATCCGCGGTTTGCATCGGTGGATGGAACCAAATGGGTGGATTATCGTAATAATGTCATATACAACTGGGGATTTAAATCGGCTTATGGTGGTGGGCATCACGGAGAGATCAATATTGTGAACAACTACTACAAACCGGGGCCTGCATCCGAGCATCATCATTTGTTGGATGTGGCTGAAGATGGAACCGGACGTTATTTTATTAGTGGTAATGTCATGGTTGGCGATAAAAAAGTAACGGAAGATAACCGCCATGCCATTGGTGAATTTCATGCTGCAGCTTCATCCGATACCTCCAATAAATCTCTTAATCCGGAAGACTGTCTGGTGGATAAACCTTTTCCTTTTGAAGCAATAAACGAAGACTCTCCGGTTCTGGCTTATCATCGGGTACTAAAATCTGTAGGATGTAGTTTCTCACGTGACTCTTATGATAGTGAGGTGATACGTCAGGTGCGTAAAGGCATCGGTACATTCGGTAAAAACGGGATTATTAACTCCCAAGAGGATGTCGGCGGATGGCCTGTATTGAAGAAAGGTAAGGCCGTACAGGATACAGATGGAGACGGTATGCCTGATTCTTGGGAAAAAAATCATCATTTAAATCCTCAAGATCCTTCGGATGGTTCTATCTTTGGCTTATCAAAAGATTATACCAATGTGGAAGTCTACCTGAATAGCTTGGTTAAGTTCTGATCTTTTCAGAATATATGTGCTCTTAAGCGGGTATTAAGATAAGCTAAATACAATTTTATCTGATGATAAGGGAGGCGTATTCGGTTCAAGACTGAAAGCCTATTGTATTGGATATTTAGTAATTGGCTATTTTGAAAAACAAATCATTAATGTTTTCTGTCAATATATACAGATTGTTGCAGGAATGTATGATTTATCTTTGTAAAATCTATATAAACTCTAAAATAGCAATGTTTTAACCATGAAAAAAGTCTTTCTATCCCTTTTCTCATTTATTGCTCTTATTGCGTATGGTGCAAATAAGCAGGCTCCGATAGATCGTGAAGCGCTGGTAACTCGTCATAATCCTCATGTGAAGGCTTTTGAACGTTTATCTTCTCTTTCGGTAGGTAATGGTGAATTTGCCTATACAGTGGATGCAACCGGTTTACAAACTTTTCCTGAGATATACAAAGAAGGTGTACCTCTTGGCACACAATCTCAATGGGGCTGGCACAGTTTTGCCAACCCGGATCATTTTGTTCCCGATGATGCATTGAAAGATTATGATTTCGGTAGAGGTCGCAAAGAACCTTACTCGGTACAGTTTAACGAGCCGGGTAGACCCCATGATGCTGCCAATTGGCTGCGTGCGAACTCCCATCGATTGCATTTGGGTGTTGTCGGCTTGGAACTTGGCGACCAGACTAAAGCTTCTGACATAAAAAGCATTGACCAGGTATTAAACCTTTGGAAGGGTGTTGTGAACAGTCACTTTGTATGGAAGGGTTATACCTTTGATGTGGCTACCGTATGTCATCCCCAAATGGATATGATATCAGCTAGCGTGACTTCTAAATCACATACAGGGATCAAATTCCAGTTCCCTTATCCGACAGGTGGGCACAGTGACGACGCGTGTGACTGGAATGCTAACGATAAGCACTCTTCCGAGATCATAGCGCAAAGCGCTTCGGGAGTGGTGATAAAGCGGGTGCTTGATGCTACAACATATTACGTTACCATCCGGTGGGAAGGTAAGGCTGCGCTTAAAGAAAAGTCTAAGAACTATTTCGTATTGACTCCAGCTACTGACAAAATTGCTTTTTCTTGCCAGTTTTCGGCATACAATCCTATATTGGGAGCTGCTAAATCAAATGCCCTTGCACAATCTTCAGCTCCTTCGTTACCGTCTTTCGCTGTTACAGCAAACGCTTCGGCCAACTATTGGACTGCTTTCTGGAAAAACGGTGCTGCAGTTGACTTCTCTCATTGTACCGATCCGCGTGCAAAAGAACTGGAGCGTAGAGTCGTACAAAGCCAGTATCTTTTGGCAATACAGAGTGCAGGAAGTACACCGCCGCAGGAGACAGGGTTGACTTACAACTCATGGTTTGGTAAATTCCACCTCGAAATGATCTGGTGGCATCAGTCATGGCAGCCACTTTGGAAACATGGCAACCTGCTTGATCGCACATTGAAATGGTATGAAACGGTGGAACCAATTGCTCGTGGCATTGCAAAACGTCAGGGATTTGACGGGGTACGTTGGATGAAGATGACAGATCCAAGCGGTTTGGAAGCTCCTTCGAAGGTCGGTAGTTTCTTGATTTGGCAACAACCGCATTTAATTTATCTTGCCGAATTACTTTATCGCTCAAATCCTTCTGATAAGATATTGAAGAAATATAACCGGTTGATACAAGAGACTGCCGAATTCATGTATTCTTTTGCCACTTACGACAAAGCAAATGATCGTTATGTATTGAAAGGTGCGATTCCTGCTCAGGAAACACTTCGTGCGTCTGAAACAGTAAATCCTCCGTTTGAACTTTCCTACTGGCATTTTGCATTGGAAGTTGCACAGAAATGGCGTGAGCGCTCCGGTGAACCACGTCTCAAAGCTTGGGATGAAATGATAGCTAAGATGTCTCCTCTTGCTTATAATGAGGATCATTTATATCTTGCGGCTGAAACGGCCTTGGATACTTACAAAGATGTTCGCTTTACGTCCGATCACATGGCTGTGCTTGGTGCTGTTGGCATCTTACCGTTGACTAATCAAACCCGTCCCGACTACATGAAAAATACCCTTCACTGGATATGGGATAACTGGAATTGGGATCAGACTTGGGGATGGGATTATCCGATGACGGCAATGAATGCAGCTCGTCTGGGTGAACCGGAAAAGGCTGTCGGCGCTTTGTTGATGGACAAACGAACCAATACTTACCTCATTAGTGGTCACAACTACCAGGATGAGCGTCTGCGTATTTATCTTCCCGGTAACGGTGGACTGTTGACGGCTGTTGCTATGATGTGCGCCGGATGGGACGGATGTAAAGAGAAGAACCCTGGATTTCCTAAAGACGGAAAATGGGATGTACGTTGGGAAGGTTTGCAACCTATGCCTTAGTCGACTTATAGCTGATTATTTTGTAGAAGAATGAAACAACTCTTAGTCTTAATAGTTTTATTTCTGCTTTCTGTGGACTTATTCGGGCAGTATGCTGCCAAAGCGAATAAGCCTCAGGGAGCAGGTGATCTTATCGAATCGACCTCTTTCAATGACCATAAACGTGGAAGTAAACGCACATTGCAGTATCGCCCCGAAGGCGATGGCTTTGTTTGTATCAATGGTAAGAATCGCTACACCCGTGCTTTATATGGGAGTCACACCGCTTTTCGCGTAGAGACAAGCGATCGTCCCATATTTGCGGTATACGATAAAAAGAACAGTCGCAACCTGAGTTTTAGATTGTGTCTAAAGAATGGTGTTTCAATTGCTTTAGACTCTGCAGCTTGGTGCGAAGCCCGTTACATTGCTGGCAAACGTGTTTATAGCGTGAAAGACCCGGCATGGGGAGATCGGGCGGAACTAAATATTGTAGCTTTGGCTCTACCGGATGAAGATGCCGGAATTTGGAAGATAACAGCTTTCAATATGCCTGAGGGTTCAACTATACGTTGTGCCTTATCTGAAATCCGTTTATCGAAATTGAGTCGCAATGGTGATATGGGAGCAGATCCTCCGGGTTGCTTTGATGCTCCGGAGCATCCTAAAATGATGCAGACTTATGATTTACTTTTAAATGAGAGACCTTCTTCCTCGGTGGAAGTAAAGAAAGGAAAGAAATCTGTATCGCCGTCGCCTTCAGGGGTGACTTTGCCAAAAGCATTCTATGTATTGGTGCGCGACTATTCTTTGAATATTCCTTCGGCTCTAGAGGGAGCACGTCTCTTTGATAAATCGGAAGCAGCTCGCAGTGAGTTGGCTTCGCGTATTCAAATCACAACACCCGATCCTTACTTCAATACTCTTGGCGGTACGCTGGCTGTCGCTGCCGACGGAATATGGGATGGGCAGGTTTGGTTGCATGGGGCTATTGGTTGGCGTATGCCTCTGAATGGCTGGCGTGCCGCTTATACTGGTGATGTGTTGGGCTGGCATGATAGAGCCCGCACGCATTTTGATGCTTATGCGGCTAGTCAGGTGACCAATGTGCCGAATACCATTCCACATCCGGCGCAAGATTCGGCTTTGGCTATGGCTCGTTCGGAGAAACAATGGGGTACTCCTATGTATAGTGACGGTTATATCTGTCGTAATCCCAACCGCAATGATCAGATGCATCATTATGATATGAATCTCTGTTATATTGATGAGTTGTTGTGGCATTTCAACTGGACGGGAGATCTGGATTATGCCCGTAAGATGTGGCCTGTGCTAAAGCTACATTTAGCTTGGGAAAAACGAAACTTTGATCCCGATAACGACGGTTTATACGATGGATATGCATGTATATGGGCCAGTGACGCACTTTATTATAATAGTGGGGCGGTGACTCATTCTTCGGCATATAATTATCGTGCAAACAAGTTGGCTGCAATGATTGCATCGAAGATAGGTGAAGATCCCACTCCCTACAAGCAAGAAGCGGAGAAGATACTGAGCGCATTAAACAAACGACTTTGGATGCCGGAGAAAGGTCACTGGGCGGAGTTTCAGGATTTCATGGGAAAGAAGCGTTTGCACGAAAGTGCGGCGGTATGGACTATTTATCATGCTCTCGATAGCGATGTTGCCGATCCTTTTCAGGCTTATCAGGCTACAAATTATGTGGATACCGATATTCCGCATATCCCGGTTCGTGGAGAAGGCTTAAAAGATGAAGGTTATGCAACGGTTTCCACTACAAATTGGTTGCCCTATTCCTGGAGTATTAACAATGTGGCTTTTGCTGAAGTGATGCATACTTCGCTGGCTTATTTCCAGGCAGGACGTGCCGATTCAGGATTTAAACTACTGAAAAGCTCTTTATTGGATGGGATGTATCTTGGAGAGAGTCCGGGTAGCTTCGGGCAGATAAGTTTCTATGACGCAGCTCGCGGAGAGTGTTATCGTGATTTTGGTGATCCCATTGGTGTCGCTTCCAGAGTTTTGATTCAAGGTCTGTACGGAATACTACCGGATGCCATGAACGGGCGCTTGCTGGTGAAACCCGGTTTCCCGAGTGATTGGAAATATGCTTCTCTACATACTCCGGATATTGATTTTGACTTTAAAGAAGCAGCGGATTCTTCTTCCTATATCATAACTCACCGTTTGAGTGCCGTACGTACCCTTGAACTGCAATTCCCTGCACTGTCTTCACAGGTTGCGGAATTATTAGTCAACGGGCAGTCAGCCGAATGGAAGATTCTTGATCAGTCTATCGGCCATCCGGTATTATCAGTCATTGTTCCGGCAAATGCCGATCAAAGACTGGATATCTCTATCCGGTGGGGTGGTGAGAGTCTGCGCCTTGACGCAAACTCTGGCCAAGATGGAATGAAACCTGCATCCGGATATATCTCGGACAAAGCTCCCATTCGTTTCGAACCGATGAAACAGGGGCAGATGCGATGGTGGAAAGCGGTAGAAAATGGAGGTGAGCAGCTTGATAGCGTACCTGCCGAACCGGCATTTGCTCATGTGGTGTCAGCGAAGTGCGAACCCGTTGTCTTGGATAAATTATTCAATTCGTCAGTAACGGATATTTTTAATAATAAATACCTTTCACCACGCTCTCCTTATACTACGTTGCAGATTCCTGTACAAGGTATCGGCGAATGGTGTCATCCCTTGACAACTGCTGAAATTGATGATTCCGGGTTACGTGCCGCAGTGCGCAATGGAAAGATTGATACTAAGCTGGGTATTCCTTTCCGTACCCCTGCAACAGGTCGGAATATTGCCTTTACCAGTTTATGGGATAATTATCCTGACAGCATAAGCTTACCTCTTAAGGGAAAGGCTTCACGGGCATATTTGTTGATGGCAGGCAGTACAAACCACATGCAGTCTCATATCGCAAATGGGACGATACGGGTCTATTATAAAGATGGTTCGTCTTCATGCCTCCCGTTGGTTAATCCTACGAATTGGGCACCCATAGAACAGTTGTACTTTGAGGACGGACTTGCATTCAACCGGCATGCACTGGCATTATATCGGTTGAGACTCAAAACAGCTGAAATCAGTAATAATTTTGGTAAAGAGTTAGGTTACCCCGGTGTTAGTCAAATGGTTGATGGCGGTGCCGCCATCTTATTGGATTTGCCTCTTAATGCAGAAAAGAAATTATCTCATTTAGTGATTGAAACCTCTTCTAATGATGTTGTAATTGGATTGATGGGTATTACTCTTCAACGCTAAGATTAGATATATTAGAGGTAGAGCGTGGGCTAACTAGTCGGTCCACGCTCTATTTTTTTTATATTTTGATTTGAATGATAGCATCATCCTTCAAAGTCTCTCTTTCGAAGATTATCTTCATGTTATAACTGGAATATAAATTTGTATTATAACTTTCGTACTTCTCTCAAAGGATATCCGTCGGCTTTTTTATCTATCGGAAACCGTAGCCCTTTGGTTTTCGAACCGTAGGGCTTTGCTACGCGAACCGTAGCGCTTCGGTGTAGGAACCAAAGGGCTATGGTTCAGCAATGGAAGCCCTTAGAAAGAAGTTTGCAATACCTCAGCATTTCGGAGTGATTATTTATGCCCTTATTACACAAGAGAATGATCTGACTTTTGATCATTTGTAGCCAGGTTTTCGATGAAGAGTGGCTTGGTAAACATAAGGAGCTTAACTTTTATCAAGTTAAGCTCCTTATGTCGGAATGAGGCGATTCGAACGCCCGACCCCTACGTCCCGAACGTAGTGCGCTACCAACTGCGCTACATTCCGATTCTTCAAGAGAAGAAGGTGGTGCCACCAGTTCTAAAATGGATTGCACTCTTTTTCTTATATCTTTTAGCAACAATAAATTGGTTGCTCATATTCAATCTTTTATCGGGGTAGAGTGATTTGCAACTTTCATTTTTTAATTGTATGCTTTGCTAAAATGGAGCATAAATGTTTTACCTATGTTTTACCTGTTAGGTATACCCCTTTTTAAAACGTTGGCAAAGTTATAAAAAAACTATTAGCCGTCAAAGACAGGAAACAAAAAAACATTGAATAAAAATATTAGTAAAATTAATTTTGAAGAAAATGAGTGTAACAAAATTCAGAGTAGTAATTAGGCAGAATAAATTGTCTAAATCTACTAACGAAGTGCCTATTTGTTTGAGAATCACGAAGGACAGACAAACAACGTACAAAACATTATTGCATATCGATCCTAAATATTGGGATGCAAAAGGACAATGTGTAAAGAAGCAACATCCCAATGCAGAATTGTTTAATGCTGATATAGCCAAGAAGAGAGCCCGTTTAGAGGAGGAAGCTCGTCTTTTAACTTTAGCAAATGACTCTGTCAGTATTTCCACTATACGCAACAGGATAAATAATAGGAACTCATTCGATTTATTTGAGTATGCTGATAAATATATTGAGCAATTATATAAAGACGGCAAACATGCTACATATATGAAAAATAAATCGGTTATTAAGAAATTACGTTTTTACGTGAGGAAAGATACCTTACCTGTTAAATCTATAACATTGGATTTTATAAACCAGTATGAACACTATTTAATGAATAACCTTGGAAATAACAGGAATACGACTACTGTAAATATGAAAGCTTTAGCTAAATTAGTAGGGGATATTTTTCGGAACTATGACTTGGATGAAACAAGCAATCCGTTTCGGAAGATAAAATTTAAACGAGAACAAACAGAAAGGGTCTTTCTAGAAATAGAAGATATTAAGAAAATTTTGGGTTTAAGATTTAAATTACAAAGTCCATTATATGATGCAAGAGAAATATTTCTTTTTGAATGTTTTACAGGTATTCGTATATCTGATATACTTACTCTAAAATGGAGAAATGTTACTGATAAAGAAATAACAATATGTATGCGGAAGACAGATAAACCCCTTTCTATACCTCAACAGGATGTAGTTAAGTCTATCTTAAAAAGAAGACGGGCAATAATTGAAATTAATAGTGGGCAGATTTTACCTGAAAAGTATATTTTTAATATTCTAAAAATAGATATTGAAAAAGTTTCTGCACAAGATGCTTTAAATGCTATAAGTTCTGCAACAGCAATAATAAATAAACAATTGAAAAAGATTGCCAAAAAAGCTGGAATAACAAAGAATTTATCCACTCATGTAGCCCGGCACTCTTTTGCTACAATGTTAGTAACGGGTGATGTAGGTATTTCTGTTATAAGAGATTTACTCGGGCATGGAGATATAAGAGTCACTCAGATTTATGCAAAAGTGGTATCTAAAAAGAAAGAAGAGGCTATTAATGTCTTAAATAATTTGTAATCATGGATAAATCAAACTTGCTTTTAACTTCTGAAGCAGTTGCTGCTATTTTAATGGTAAGCAAGCGCACTTTGCAAAATTATCGTACAGAAGGTAAATTGACGTATTATCAAATTAGCCGGAAGACCATTCGGTATCGTGTAGAAGATGTAGTTGAGTTCCTAAAACAGAGTTCTTGTTGTTCTTATCAGAAAGATAGAATAAATGCACTGATAGAAAAATATACTCTAAAATTCGAATAGCTATGTACAATTAGACAGAAATAGTTTATGCAAGTTTATTGTTTAACTCAACTAGAATTTAAAATGGTAGCAAGAGTATTTAAAACTTCTTTTTTGACGGTATTATTTGCTGTTATTAGCCAACTTAGCTCTGCACAGAGCATAAACAACGCAGATACTGCGCTCGACACACCCAAAGAGAAGCGTGCAGCACTGCTTACCCCAAAATACTATACGAATTGGGTTGGCGCATCATTTTTTACTATTCCAACGATAGAAAAAGAGTGTGATGTTATTCCTGTTCGTGTTTTAGATTTGACTTTTTTCTATGATTTTGGAGATTGCTTTGTTGGCATGAAATCCAACGAAATAGGAGTTGTAGTGCAAATGACCTTGAGGCTATTCTCAGATAAAGTGGAAGAGTTTGTACAGAAAGCTCTTGATTACGGCTATGAGTATGTAGCTAAGGGAAAAAATGTGAATGCACGCTCTAATACAGGAAAACTACTCCCCGATGTCTATGATACTAAAGTAAGACGCTACCGAAAAACTACTGCGCATGGAAATGTTTGCATAGAGGTTGGCACAAGTGAAAGGTATGCTAATGAATATCAGATAGCAATTTTTAGAACAAAGTAACTGTGGGAGTATCCCTCTTTTGGCAGTTAAGTATATGCACCCTGTGAATTGCATTTTAAATTACTTTTAAAAACAACATTTTTTGCGACATATCTCCGCTGTACTCTCTTTTAGTAGTAACTTCCTTAGTAATCAGTGTCTAATGAGTAATAACGGTTATAGGCATACTATATGCAACCACACGAAAGAGGGGTAAAAACGCGGTTATAAGTGGTTATTCCTTATAAGTGAGTAAATAGATACGGGAAAACAACAAATATCCCGGAAAATTATTCGCGGCAATGATTGGTAAATTCTATATAATATAAAAGTATATGATTAACTATAGGGGTATATGAATCCTGTTACACGGGTATATGCAACCTTGTATCTGGGTAAGGGTGGAATAGGTAAGAATGTAAGCCCCTCAGCTTACTAGCTAGATAGGTAGGGTAGTTAGGTAGAAAATGAGGCTACACATAGCTGTGGCATATTATTTTTATAGCAGTAACAGAATATTTCTACTTCTTAGAATAAGAATTTAGGTAGTTAGAATTACTAGCGTAGATGTAATTAGCTTATTCTAATTAGAATTTACCCGTAGTTATTTTATTTATTAGCTAATTATTAGTTTAGAATATGCTTAGAGCCTGTTTAAATTTTGTAATTTGAAATAAAAAGAGTGTTTCCTCTTTCCGTTCAAATGATTATTTTTAGTTACCAAGCTTCAAATAATTATGTATTGTACGGATTTAGAAGAAACACAGTGGC